>JOKI01000005.1 GCA_000722615.1 Pseudorhizobium pelagicum
CCATGTCCATGGCGCTGCGGGACAGCGAGCGCATCGCCGCAAGGCCCGGCGCCGAGACGCCGACGATCACCGGGATCTTCGAGCGCCCGACCACCTGCTGGATGATCGCACGGCTCTCCTCCGGCTCCAGCTTCGGCGCTTCGCCCATGATCCCGAGGATGGTGATGCCGGTGCAGCCGCTCTCCTGATAGAAATCCGTCAGCCGGTCGAGCGAGACCCTGTCGATCGACCCGTCCGGCAGGAAGGGCGTCGTGGCGATGGCGTAGACGCCCTTGGATGTGACGCTGAATGTCATTCTTGTCGTTCCTTGTCAGATGTATTGAATGGAGACCCTGCCGCTTGGTGATAAACGCTGCGCCGGCAGGGTGTCCGGTCCTCAGTCCCGGGTGATTTCTTGTCCCTTGCGAAACTCTTCGACGGTCGGTGTCCGGACCTCGAACTGGTCCTGCGTGCGCGTGTAGCGGAAGCCGCCGAGCCGCCCGACGGCATCCATCAGGACCTGGTCGACGTGCAGGTTATCGGTGTTGACGGCATCGCGGCGGATGAAGACGCCCAGGACTTCTCCGATGATGATTTCCCGCGCCGGCCCGACTTCGAGCGTCGTATGAAGACGGCATTCGAGTGCGGCGGGGGCCGCCAGGATGCGAGGGCTTTGCACCATCTCGCCCGGCACGGTTGCCAGTCCCGCCTCGTGCAGCTCGTCGACCTCGGGACCGAACTTGATGGCGCAGATCTCCATCTGGTTCACCAGCCCCGTGTCGATGATATGGACGGTGAAATCGCCGGTCTCGTGGATGTTGCGGGCGGTATCCTTGAAGCTTCTGTCCGCATGGTTCTCCACCCCGATCGCCACGAGCGCCGGATCATGCGTCAGCACGTTGAAGAAGCTGAACGGACCGGCGTTCGCCTGCCCGGCCTTGCTCACCGTGGTGACCAGAGCGATGGGTCGCGGCACGACGGTGCCGATCAGCAGCTTGTAGCGCTCCCGCTCGTTCAACTGGGCAAAGTCGAAATGGGTGTGACCGATATCATCCTTCATCGCGCAAACTCCCCTCAGAGCCGGTCTGCAGGCCCGAAGCCTGGAAATCCGACAGCGCCCTGCGCATCTCGGAAATGAAGGCATGCTGCAGTCGCGAGCGCGGCACCCCCTTGCGGGTGATCAGCACCGCCGGCACTTCGATCGGCGGCAGGAAGGACCGCTCGACAATCCCGATCGAACGGTTGAAGGCCGCTGTATAGGGGTCGATGACGGCGGTGCCGATGCCGGCGGTCACCAGCACGGCAGCCGTTGCGCAGTAGCGCACTTCCACCCGCGGATTATAGGGCGCGCCATCGCGCTCGAAAGCGGCACGCACCAGCTGACCCAGTCGCGATTCAATCTCCAGCCCGATGAAGTCGCCCCTGGAAAGCGTCTGGGCGCTCACCGTGCTCCCCACGGACTTCTCCGTCTTCGGCAGGACGGCGACCATATGGGTCCGGGCGATGACTTCTATGTTGACGGCGAGATGTCGCTCCAGCCCGAGCGCCAGGCCGATGTCGGCGTTGCCGCTCTGCACCGCCTCCACAACATGCTCGAGCCGCCGCACGTCGTAGGCGACCGACACGCCCTTCCTGTCCTTCAGGAACCGCCGCATGGCAAGCGGCGCGACCGTGTGACCAAGCGGCGGGGTCGAGATCACCCGCAGCCGCCCGGAAATGCCCTGGCGCATGTCCTGCGCCCGCGAGGCAAAGCCCCGCAACAGTCCGAACACCGGCTTGATGTCCTCGTGCAGCGCCACCGCCTCCTCCGTCGGCTGCAGCCGCCGGTGCAGCCGCTCGAAGAGCGTGACGCCGGTCTGGGCTTCCAGCTGGCGAATTCCGTTGGAAACGGCGGGCTGCGAGATGCCGAGCTGTTCGGCAGCTTCCACGGTCGTGCCGGAGCGCATCATCGCGTCGAAGATCTCCAGCAAGCGTAGGGAAATCTCCGGCTTGGGAGGTGAACCGCTCATGCCGAACCGGTCACCAGATTGCCGAAGGCCATGGCGACTGCCGCCTGCGTCGGATCGATGATGGCAACGCCCGTCTCGTCCTCGAGCCGCCGGCGGTGCCCGGACATGCCGGCACATCCCAGCACGATCGCGCCTGCGCCGAGCGTCTTCAGCTTTTCGGCCGCCCGCAGCAGCAGCCCGTAGCTTTCCTCGCCATGTCCGCTTTCCGCCACGCTGACGGAGCCTTCGAGCGCCACCTCACCGGCGAGCCGCTGATCGACGCCCAGACGCCGCAGATTGCGCAGGTGCCGGGGAATGGAGCCTTCCGCCACCGCAATCACGCCGAAGAGGTCAGCCAAGGCGAGTGCCGAGAGGACGCCGGCGTCCTGGATGCCGTAGACCGGACGGCGGGTGATCGAGCGGGCGAGATCAAGGCCGGGCTGGGAATAGCAGGCGAGCACATAGGCTGCCGCATCCGGCCGAGCCTCGATCACGGCCGCCGTGTGAAGCGCCGCCTCGTCGACATGCCGTTGGGTGACGACGCCGGGAGGACCGTGTTCGATCGTCACGCATTCGATCGCCGGGCCGCCGGCGAAGAAAAAGCCGGACAGAGCCTGGCGCAGTCCCTCGGTAACGGTTTCCGAGCTATTGGGGTTGATGACGAGGATGGGACCCGAAGCAGTACTGGTCACGGTGCAATCTCCTTGCCGTATCTCGCGGCAACCTCGAACTCCACGGCACGGTGGCCGGGCATGGCGCCGGTGTCGACGGGCTTGCGGGCGATGAAACGGCCATCGCCCCGACCGGCCTTCAGTTCGCCCTTTTCCACCACGGTGCGGCCGTGGTTCATGACGAGCTCCGGCCAGCCGGTGATCTCCATGCCCTCAAACGGGCTGTAGTCCATGTTGTCGTGCTGCGCCTCGAGCGTGACGGTGCGCTTCTCGTCCGGGTTCCAGATCGCGATGTCGGCATCGAAGCCAGGCACGATGGCGCCCTTGCGATCGAGGCCGAAGACGCGGGCAGCATTGGTGCTGGAGAGACGCACGAAGTCACCGAGCGTGATCCGGCCCTTCGCCACGCCCTCGGAAAACAGATAGGGAAGCCGCATGGCGATTCCCGGCATGCCGTTGGCGATCTTCGGATAGGGCGCATCCGCGCCGTTCATGAACTTGCCCGTGGCATCGGCGCGATAGGGCGCGTGGTCCGACGAGACGCTTTCGAAGGTGCCGGCGCGGATATGCTGCCACAGCCCCTCCTGCGTCGCATGATCGCGAAGCGGCGGCGAGCAGATGTATTTGGCACCTTCCATGCCGGGACGGTCGAGATCGTCGCGGGTCAGGGCGAGATACTGCGGACAGGTCTCGGCAAAGAGCTTCGTGCCGGCGAGCTTTTCCCGGCGCACGATCTCGGCGCCGCCGCGGGTCGAGACATGCACGATGAAGAGCGCCGCATCCACGAGCTTGGCAAGCGAAACCGCCCGATGGATCGCCTCCTCCTCGGCAAGCTCCGGACGGCTGAGCGCGTGATACTTCGGCTCGGTCAGGCCGGCAGCGGCGAAGCGCCGGTTCATCCATTTGACCATCTCGTTGTTTTCCGCATGCACCATGGTCAGCGCGCCATGCGTCTTGGCGATCGTCAGGATGTCGAGCATGCCCGCATCGCCGATGTTCATCAGGTCATAGGTCATGAACACCTTGAAGGAGGTGATGCCGCGGGCAAAGACGCCCGGCAATTCCTCCAGCACGGCCGGCGACGGATCGGAGATGATCAGATGGTAGGAGTAGTCCAGCACCGAGTTCGGCGCCGCGCGGCCGTCATAGGTGGCGATGACATCGGCGATCGACTGCCCCCGATGCTGGGCGGCGAACGGGATGAAGGTCGAATTGCCGCCGAAGGCTGCCGAAACCGAACCGGAATAATAGTCGTCGGCCGCCATGACGCCCGAGGAGCTTTCCTGCGCGATATGGCAATGTCCCTCGATGCCGCCCGGCATCACCAGTCTTCCCCCCGCATCGATCCGCCGTTCGCCGCCGGCAATGCGTTCGGCCACGGCGGCGATCACGCCGCCATTGATGCCGATGTCCGCCTTGAAGGTCTCGGACGGCGTGACGACGGTGCCGTCGTGGATGACTGTTTCGAACTGCATCATGCTTTCCCTGTCTCTCAGACCTCGACGATCGCTCCGGTCTGCGATGTTATGCGACCATAGTGCTCGACGCGACGGTGCCGCGCAAAGTCGAAGATCGTCGTCTTGCCGAACGCGCATTTGTCGAAGTCGCAGTCGGCCCAGATCAACTCGTCCTCCTCCGTCTCGGCGCGCGCCAGCACGAAGCCGTCCGGATCGACGATGATCGAGCCGCCGATCAGCGGATGCCCATCCTCCAGCCCCGCCTTGGCGACGCCGACCACATAGGTGGCGTTCTGGTAGGCGCCCGACTGCAGCGAGAGGTCGGAGTGGAACAGCCGCTTCTCCAGGCCCTCGGCGTTCATCTGGCTGTTCACGGCCGGCGTGTTGTAGCCGATGGTGACGAGCTCGACGCCCTGCAGGCCGAGGCAGCGGTAGGTCTCCGGCCAGCGGCGGTCGTTGCAGATCGCCATCCCCATGATGGCGCCCTCGTTGCGCCAGACGTTGAAGCCAAGGTCGCCCGGTTCGAAGTATCGCTTTTCCAGGTGCTGGAACGCCCGCTCCGTGTCGTATTCGTCATGCCCCGGCAGATGCACCTTGCGGTACTTGCCGACGATCTCCGCCTTGCGGTTGGTGAGGATCGAGGTGTTGAAGCGGCGGCCTTCGGGGGTCAGCTCGGCATAGCCGAACGTCATCGCCATTCCCAGCTCGCGGGCCCGTTCGAAGAGCGGCATTGTTGCGCCATTGGGCATTTCGCGCTCGAACCAGGTATCGACCTCGTTCCAGTCCGGCATGTACCAGCGTGGAAAGAAGGTGGTGAGCGCCAGTTCCGGATAGACGATGAGGCCGGCGCCCTTGTCGGCTGCCATGTTCATCAGGTCTATCATCCGCGCGACAACGGCTTCGCGGCTGTCCGCCTTCTGGATGGGGCCAAGTTGTGCACCGGCAATGATCATTCGCGTCATGGAACTGTCCTTCTGTTGTCCCCCGTCATGCCGCAAGCTTGCGCTGGAAGCGGCTGACGAGCCGCACCACGGGCCAGAGGATGACGAGATAGATGAGCGCCGCCAGAACCAGCGGCGAGGCGTTGTAGGTGATCGAGCGCGCCATGTTGGCGTTGTAGAGGAGCTCGGAGAGCGAGACGACCGAGGCGAGCGACGTCAGCTTCACCACCTCCACCGTGTTCGACAAAAGGTCCGGCAGGACGTTGCGGATCGCCTGGGGCAGCACCACCGAGCTCAGTGTCTGCGCCTTCGTCAGCCCCGTCGAGCGGGCGGCCTCCCACTGGCCCTTGCCGACGGAGAGGATGCCGGCCCGATAGACCTCCGCGTAGTAGGAGGAGTTGTTGAGCAGGAAGGCGAGCGCCACCGCCGCGAACGGCGAGATCTCGACGCCCGCAAAGGGCAAGCCGGAATAGATGAAGATGAGCAGCACGAGCGGCGGAAGCGCCCGGAAGATGTCGGTGAAGACGATCGACGGGATCCTGAGCCAGGCCCGCGGGCTGATGTTGGCGAGTGCCACCAGCAGCCCGCCGACGAGCCCCAGCAGGATGACGGCAGCGCAGAGCTGGGCGGTCATCCACAGTCCCGACAGCATCAGCGGCAGGGTCTTGGCCATGATCGTCAGGTTGAAGAACTGGTCGGTAATGCTTTGCATGACTACCGCCCCCGCCGCATGTCCTGCCGGCGTTCGACCATTCGGGCCACGAACACCAGGGGCAGGAAGAGAATGAGATAGGCGATCGCCGCCATCGACAGCGGCGTGGCGCTGCCCGAGAAGCTCTGAGCGGTCGTCGCCGCCGACAGGATTTCAGACACGCCGATCACCGAACCGAGCGCCGTCATCTTGGTGATGGCCAGGACCCGGTTGACGAGCGGCGGCATGGCAAGACGCACCGCCTGCGGCAGTGCCACGTAGATCAGCGTCCGGCTGAAGCCGAGACCGGTGGAAATCCCCGCTTCCCATTGTCCCTTCTCGATGGAAGCGAAGCCCGCCCAGAAGATCTCTTCGGCGAAGGCCGCCAGAGTCAGGGCCAGCACGATGAACAGCACCATCGGACCCGACAGCCGGATACCGGCACCCGGCAGGCCGAAATAGAGGAGTAGGATCAGCACCAGGGGCGGCAGTGCGCGGAAGATATCGGCAAAGCAGATGATGAAGACGTTGCAGGCCCGGATCCGGTAGGTGCGCAGGCAGGCGAGCGCGAGGCCTCCGGCGATCCCCGCGACGACAACCGCCAGTCCGATCCAGATCGCGACCAGCATGCCAGACAGGATGTCCGGCAGGTACTGTGCCATGACTTTCGTGTTGAAGAAGGTCTGAAGGAAATTCTGCACGGCCCGTCACCGTCTCACGCGTGACAGGAAGGCGCGGGTCCGGTCCGCCTTGGGGGCGCCGAAGATCTCCTCGGGCGCGCCCTCCTCCACGATGACGCCACCATCCATGAAGACGACGCGGTCCGCGGTCTCCCGCGCAAACTCCATCTCGTGGCTGACGACCAGCATGGTCATGCCCTTGGACTTCAGGTCCTTCATCACCGCCAGCACGGAGCCGACCAGTTCCGGATCGAGCGCCGAGGTCGGCTCGTCGAACAGCATCACGAGCGGATCGAGCGCCAGCGATCTTGCAATCGCCACCCGCTGCTGTTGCCCGCCGGAAAGCTCCGAGGGCATGGCGTTCGCCTTCTCGGCAAGCCCCACCCTGTCGAGCATGTCCATCGCCCGCGCATTCGCCTCGTCGGCCGAACGACCGAGAGCCTTGCGCTGCGCCAGCGTCACGTTCTTCAGCACGCTCATGTGCGGATAGAGGTGGAAGCCCTGGAAGACCATGCCGACCTTGAGACGCATCTGGTCGAGGTCGCGGCTGGTGCCGCTCATGATGTTGCGGCCGTCGAGGATGATGTCGCCCTCGGACGGCTCCTCCAGTCGGTTGCAGCACCGCAGCATGGTGCTTTTGCCGGACCCCGATGGTCCGATGATGAAGACGAGTTCGCCGCGGGCGACCTTGAGGTTGATGTCGCGCAGGATGAGATTTTCGCCGAAGCGCTTCTGCAGCGAAACAATCTCCAGCATGGGCCGGTTGTTCATGAGGTGCTCCTGCAGATACCGGTGGCAGGGGATCTCCCTGCCACCGGTATCCCTGCTCAGTTCAGTTCGCAGGATGGCTGGTGATCGTCTTCGACGTAGCCTTCCAGCCCGGGAACGCCATAACCCTTGGAGGGCGTCACGATGGTGGTGCCGGCTGCCGGCACCACGCCGAACCACTTCTCCGAGAGCATCGCCATGGAGCCGTCGACCTTCAGGCATTCGAGGGCCTTGTCGATCAGGTTGCGGCCCTCCTCGTCGTCCTTGCGGAAGGCGAGGCCCCAGACGAGACCGGTCTGGATTTCATAGGACAGCTTGATCTGGGGATTCTGTTTGGCGGCCCAGGCCGCAACGGTCGCGCCGGCGAGGTTGGCGTCCGCCCGGCCCGCGAGAACGGCTGCAACGGCGTCCGTATTGGTGCCGTAGCTTTCGACGGTCCAGCCGAATTCAGCCTCGCGCTCGCGCAGGTAGCTGTCATAGGCAGAGCCCTTGTTGACCGCGATCGTCTTGCCCTTGAGGTCGTCGAGCGAGGCGTATTCGGGAGCATCGGCCGGGACGACGAAGGCAAAGTTCGTGTCCATGAAGCCTTCGGTGAAGAGCAGGTTGGCGGCCCGCTCTGCATTCACTGTCACGGGAGCCGCAAGAAAATCGTAGGTCTTGGCCTGAAGTGCGGGGATGAGGCCCGAGAACTGTGCCGACGTCAGTTCGACCTCTTTTCCGAGCCGCTCGCCGATCAGGTTGACGAGGTCGACGTTGAACCCCTCGACCTTGCCGTCGAGGGTGGGCATGGCATGGGGTGCAAAAGTACCGTCCAGAGCAGTCTTGATGGTGCCTTCGGCATGTGCAGATGAGACGACGATAAATAGCGATAGTCCGGCAATGCCGGATTTCAACAGGGTCTTCATTTTCCGTTCTCCACTGGAAGTGCCGGTTTTCCGGCTTGTTATTCGGAGAATGATTTCACGCCCGACGCTGCACCGCAATATAATCTCGTATTATAAAACGTATTGAATTATTCGTTTTGCGAACTCCACATCGGGGCTTGCGACGGGCCGCAGACACAGCCGTTCGTTGGAAAACCAATGCTTTAGTCAAAAATCTCTCGCGCGCCTTTCACGCTGCGCGCTCGCTGGTCGAAGTTGCAGCTTCGCCTCCTCCTCTTGCCTCCGCGGGAGCGCGGTGCAAAAACTGCGCCACGTTCAGCGAAAACAAGGACATGCAGACAATGGTGGATCGGACCGTCTATCTTAACGGCGAATGGCTCCCGGAGGCGGATGCGAAGGTTTCGGTCTTCGATCGAGGCTTCCTCTTTGCCGATGCGATCTACGAGGTGACCGCCGTGATCGACGGCAAGCTCATCGCCTATCCCGGCCATGCTGCCCGATTACGCCGGTCGCTGGATGCTCTCGGCATTCCTATGCCGGTCGGTGACGACGAGCTGCTGGCGCTGCACAAGGAAATAGCGCGCCGCAATACTATCCAGGAAGGCCTCATCTACCTGCAGATCTCCCGCGGCGCACAGGATCGGGATTTCGTTTTCCCGCAGGATCTGGCCCCGACACTGGTCATGTTCACCCAGGCCAAGCGCGTCCTGGACAATCCGAAGTGGAAGACGGGTCTCTCGCTTCAAACCGTTCCGGAAGGCCGCTGGGCGCAGCGACAGATCAAGACGGTACAGCTCCTCTATTCCTCGCTGATGAAGACGGAGGCCGCGCGCAAGGGTTACGACGACGTCCTCTTCGTCGAGGACGGCTATATCACCGAGGCGAGTTCGGCCAACTTCCACATCATCACCACGGACGGCACTCTCGTGACCCGCGACCTGTCGAACGCGCTGCTGCACGGCATTACCCGCGGCTCGATTCTCGACCTCGCGCAGCGCGCTGGCCTGAAAGCAGAGGAACGTTCGTTCACGGTTGACGAAACCAGATCCGCCGCGGAAGCCTTCATCACCTCGGCATCGAGTTTCGTCATGCCGGTGGTAAGCCTCGATGGCCACAAGATCGGCGATGGCACCGTCGGCCCTACCAGCCGCCGCCTGCTGGAGATCTATATCGAGGACCAGTTGCAGCAGGGCGACGCCATCGCTCCTTGAGAAGAGCACCAATCCCGCCGCCCGTCATATACGCTGGCAAGGAACAGGGTCTTTGCTCGGTTCGTGATGTTGCACCTCAATATATCTTTATTTGTGGATATCTGCGAGCACAGATATATGTGAGCATCACAGGGATCGTCCTGCTTCTGGCGCCGATCCCGCCACCGGCCCCGGGTGGCCAGGAAAACAGCATGGAGACTGAAATGGATGAACTGCCCGCAGCGGTTGCCGAACACCTTCGGATGCCCGACCTCGAGGCCTTGCGCCCCAAAGCCTCGACCCACCGCCCGCGCATCCTCATCCTCTACGGGTCCCTGCGGGAGACATCCTACAGCCGCCTTCTCGCGCAGGAGGCGCGGCGACTGCTGGAGCGCTTCGGCTGCGAGGTTCGCATCTTCGACCCACGCGGCCTGCCGCTTCCCGACGAGGAGCCGGCCACGCATCCCAAGGTTCAGGAGCTTCGCTCGCTCTCCGAATGGTCCGAGGGACAGGTCTGGGTGAGCCCGGAACGGCATGGGGCCATGACGGGCATCATGAAGTGCCAGATCGACTGGATTCCGCTCGCCATCGGGTCCGTTCGCCCGACGCAGGGAAAGACGCTGGCGGTCATGCAGGTCTCCGGCGGCTCGCAGTCCTTCAATGCCATCAACCAGCTGCGGGTGCTGGGTCGATGGATGCGCATGATCACCATTCCCAACCAGTCCTCCGTCGCCAAGGCCTTCCTTGAGTTCGATCAGGATGGCCGGATGAAGTCGTCGGCCTACTACGACCGCGTCGTCGATGTCTGCGAGGAGCTGGTGAAATTCACGCTTCTGACGAGAGATGCCTCTCCCTATCTCACCGACCGCTACAGCGAGCGCAAGGAGACGGCGGAGGAACTGTCGAAGCGCGTCAACCTGCGCGAAGCCACCGGCTCCTGAGGCCACCAGTTTGGCGCGCAGAGCTTCGGCGACGAAATGGTCGGCCCACCAAGATTGGCCGCGGATCTGTTCAGCGTTCCCCGCGCGCAGCTAGAAAGTCTACGATGGATGGCACGACATCCCGTGCCATCCGCCCTGCGCCGAGCAGCGTAGCGGATGCGGCGCCCGTCCAGTTGCCATATCCCGCCAGCCACAATCTCGGTTGCTTCAGGGATCTGC
This sequence comes from Pseudorhizobium pelagicum, assembly GCA_000722615.1. Taxonomy (GTDB): domain Bacteria; phylum Pseudomonadota; class Alphaproteobacteria; order Rhizobiales; family Rhizobiaceae; genus Neorhizobium; species Neorhizobium pelagicum. The sequence goes on from JOKI01000005.1 coordinate 10,410, forward strand.
CGTTCTCGTTGGCCACACGTCCATCCTCGTCAAGCACGCCGAGGCCTTGAAGATGACCGAGCGCCGGCCTGAAGCCGGTGCACCAGATGATCGCGTGGGCTGCTGTCGAGCTCCCGTCCTCCCACACCACCGAATTCTTTCCGATCGTTGCAAAAGGCCGAACCGACTGCAGACGCCCCTCGTCCCGAGCCTTCTTCACGGGAGGCACCATCACGATATCGCCGAGACTGCCGACGGAAGCGCCGTCATTGCCGAGCACCCTGGCATTGGCTCGTTCAAAGAGTACCCGTCCATCCACATCGTCCGGCAGGAACACCGGAAGCTGTGGCGTCACCCATATGAGCTTTGCGACCTCGGACACTTCGGCTGCAATCTGCGCGCCTGAATTCCCGCCGCCGACGACGATGACGGACTTGCCGACGAGGTCGGAAGCCGAGCGATAGTGGGCGGAATGGAGCTGAATGCCTTCGAATAGCCCCTGCCCCTCGTAGACCGGAACATAGGGCGCAGACCAGGTTCCCGTGGCGCTGACCACCACCTTGGCGTGGTGGGTTTCCCCGTCCGCGCAAACCTCCAGCCCATCCGGTGTCTCGCGCACGTCGCAGACCGTTACAGGTCTCTCGATCCGGAAACCGTACCTCTTTTCATAGCGGGCAAGATAATCCACCACATCGTCGCGCCCCGGATACCGGGTGGGCGATGAGGAGGGCATCATCCAGCCGGGAAGCGAGCTATAGGATGCCGGTGAGAACAGGGTGAGCGAATCCCACCCATGGCGCCATGCTCCTCCGGCTTCGTCGGAGGCGTCGAGAAGGATGAAGTCCACCCCGGCTCGTCGAAGGTAATAGGCTGTCGCCAGCCCCGCCTGCCCTGCTCCGATGACGACGACATCATGCGGCTCTGCCACCGCGTTATCTCACTCCGCCGGCGCGCGTTCGAGCCTGCCACCGTAGAGCCGTCGCCCCATCCACAGGGCGAACTGGACAAGGATGATCAGGACAGGCACCTCCACAAGCGGTCCGATGACGGCCGCAAAGGCGACGGGCGAGGCCAGACCGAAGGCGGCAATGGCCACGGCAATGGCGAGCTCGAAGTTGTTGCCGGCAGCGGTGAAAGCGACAGCCGTCGTCCTCGGATAGTCGGTACCGATGGCGCGCGCCATCAGGAAGCTGACGAAGAACATGATCAGGAAGTAGATCGTCAGGGGGATCGCGATCATCACGACATCGAACGGCAGGCGAACCACCTCGCCGCCCTTCAGGCTGAACATCGCAGCGATCGTGAACAGCAGGGCACCGAGCGTGATGGGGCTGATCGCGGGAAGGAACTTGGTTTCGTACCAGTCCGTGCCCTTGGTTCTCGTCAGGATGCGGCGCGAAAGGTAGCCGGCCAGGAAGGGAATGCCGAGGTAGATCAGGACGGCTTCCGCGATCGTCCAGAAGGACACGTCGATGACGCTCCCTTCGAGACCGAACAGCGGCGGCAGGAAGGTCAGGAAGAACCAGGCATAGACACTGAAGAAGAGGATCTGGAAGATCGAATTGAAGGCGACGAGGCCAGCCACATACTGGTTGTCGCCGCGCGCCAGCTGGTTCCAGACCAGCACCATGGCGATGCAGCGCGCCAGGCCGATCAGGATCAGCCCCGTCATGTATTCCGGATAGTCCCGCAGGAAGATGACCGCCAGCCCAAACATGAGGACCGGGCCGATGATCCAGTTCTGCAGGAGCGAGATCATCAGGATCTTCTTGTCGGAAAAGACCAGATGCAGTTCCTCGTAGCGCACCTTCGCGAGCGGCGGATACATCATCAGGATCAGGCCGATGCCGATCGGGATGTTCGTGCTGCCGATCGACAGGCTGTTCAGCCAGCCCGGGAAACCCTCGAACACCGTGCCCAGGATGAGCCCGAGCGCCATGGCGGCAAAGATCCAGACGGTCAGATATCGGTCCAGGAACGACAGGCGAAGCGACGCTTGGGCGGGCTGCATGGCAGGCTCCATTTCTGATTCAGTGGCATCCCCGAAGGGACAATGTCAGGACAGCCGGCGGCCCTGCGCATCGACAACGGCTTCACCGTCTTCCTTGGTGAAGGCGCCCCGTTGCGGTGCCGGCAGGAGATCGAGAACGGCCTCCGAAGGCCTGCAGAGCTTCACCCCCATCGGCGACACCACGATCGGCCGGTTGATAAGGATCGGATGCTCCATCATCGCATCCAGAAGCTGATCGTCGCTGAGCGTTTGGTCCTGCAGCCCGAGTTCGGCAAAGGGCGTACCCTTTTCGCGCAGGAGCGCCCGCACGGAAATGCCCATGCGGCCGATCAACTGGATCAGCAGTTCACGACTTGGCGGCGTCTTCAGATACTCGACGACATGCGGCTCCAGGCCAGCATTGCGGATCATCGCAAGAGTATTGCGCGAGGTCCCGCAGTCCGGATTGTGGTAGATGATGATGTCAACGGGTGCCGTCATGCTACGTCGGGCCTCTTCATGGTGGAACCTTCCATCTCGCCGATTTCCTTGAGCTTCGCGCTCAGGCTCAGGCGCCCGAGGCTTTCCACGGGAAGTGCTGCAAAGGCCGCCAGGCGAAGCTTCATGTAGCGAAGCGTCTCCCCGAAGGCGAAATGCTTCTCGGTATCCGTCCCCTCCACGGCTGCCGGATCTTCAAGGCCCCAGTGCGCCGTCATCGGCTGGCCGGGCCAGGCCGGGCACGCTTCCCCAGCGGCATTATCACAGACGGTGAAGACGAAATCGAATTCGGGAGCACCTTCAGCGGCGAACTCGTCCCAGCTCTTGGACCGGAGTCCTTCGACCGGATAGCCACGGCCTCGCAAGACGTCGATCGCCATCGGATGAACTTCCCCCTTCGGGTGGCTGCCCGCGGAATAGGCCTTGAACTTTCCGGCACCGTCCTTGTTCAGCACGCTCTCGGCAATGATCGAACGCGCAGAATTTCCGGTGCAGAGGAAAAGGACATTGAACGTGGTCTTGGTCATGACGACACCTTCTGTGGAGGGCAACAGGGAGTGAGTTGGGCAATCAGCGGCTCGCAGAGTTCAGCCTTGCCGCCGCAGCAGTCATTCACCAGGTAGAGAGTGAGATCCCGCAGAACGGCCAGCTCCGCGCGATAGATCATCAAGCGGCTACGGCGCTCTGCACGGATCAGTCCCGCACGCGCCAGCACGCTCAGATGTGACGACATCGTGTTCTGAGGCACGGCCAGCATCTTGGCCACGTCTCCGGCGGGAACGCCTTCCGGCTCGTGCCGCACGATGAGGTTGAAGGCCTGAAGCCTTGTGGGCTGCGCCAGTGCTGCCAGCGCGAGTATTGCTTTTTCCTGATCCATATATCCAGGATAATCGATATATCGGATTGGTCAAGTGCAATGAGACGTCTGGAGCAATCATCATTTAGGAGATGGCTTCGCCAACGCGCCGGAATACGATGCGCAGACTTGGCCAACCGGACCGCCACACCCGCAACGGGAAAACCAGTGGTTGACAGAAAGACCAAAGTCCTCTATCAAGGGTTTATCGATATTTTCTTGCTGAGCTTTGTTTACCGCGCGATTAGCACCGCGTATCTGACGAACCCTCCCTTTAAAGCATCGTTATCACCATCCGCAGCGCTCACGCGCTACGGCCTTCTATATTGCTAAGAAAGGGTTCATCATGACCACTGGCACAGTAAAATGGTTCAATTCCACCAAGGGCTTCGGCTTCATTCAGCCTGACAACGGCGGCCCGGACGCTTTCGTCCACATCTCGGCCGTTGAACGCGCCGGCATGCGCGAAATCGTTGAAGGCCAGAAGATCGGCTACGACATGGAGCGCGACAACAAGTCGGGCAAGATGTCTGCCTGCAATCTCCAGGCTGCTTAATTGGGATCTGCTTTCCGCTGACCACGGATGTACTGGCAACGTCGAAAGCATGAGACCAAACGAGGTCAGGCAAATTGCCTGGCCTTTTTTTATGGCCGCACCTCCTCGCAGGTAGCCGGTGGAGTGGCGTTAGTCCTCGCTTTTTCTCGCTCGCAGCTCGGCCCGCACACCAGGGTGCCGCGGATCTCTGCGGGTGGCGCGTCTCCTCTCAAGGGCACCCTAGGTTCTCCAGCCGGACCTGGCTGACAGCCATTGAACGACAAATGCCCCTGCGTTGCAGGGGCATTTGTCTCGTCGCTTATGATCTTTTGATTGCGCTACGGTACGGAAGACCTGATCTTCCAATCAGTCCCAAGGCCCCATAGGCCCCGCCGTCTGAAACGTCTTACGCGGCCGCCAGGGCCTTCTCGATATCCTGTATCGAATGGCCCGTCAGGTCCTTGTCGATTTCGCCGATGAGGACGTCCGACAACGACTTGTGGTAGCTCTTGCGCATCTCGCCGAGCGTACGCGGGGCGGCCACGATCACGAGGCTCTTGATCTTGCCCTCCAGCACATGCTTGTTCAGCATGTCCGTGACGCCACTGCCGAACCCGTCTTCGTCCTGCTGGCTGTCGTCCGGGTTTGCGGAACTGCTGGAATGGCGGCCACCGGAAGAGATTTTCGAGCCGTCGACATCGCCGGATGGCATTGCCTTGAGCCTGACGTTCGCCGCATCGCCTTCATTCTGAAACAGGCTGAGCTTTTCGCCATCTGCAACAGCAATGATCGTATTCTGGGGAAGCTGCATATCTGATCTCCATCGTCGGCACCGTCCGCTCAACCTTTTGGATGAACCACTGCTTGTTTCGGCGCCTACAGTAATCCCGCGGCCGAAGATCGGTTCCGTTCGGTGATCATCAACCATGTTCGCCAGCGGCCGGGGTACCGTCAAACACCACCGGCCCGGCGCATCTCCGGCGTTCAGCCGAGCTCGAGCGTGGTGACGGCAAAGACGCCGGCAAGCGAAGTCGCTGGAGTCTCGCCGCGATACATGCGTGCCGTCGTAAAACCGGGCCGGAAATCGAGCCCCTTCAGAAGGTCCGCAAAGCTGCCCTGGTGATCCGGTACATCGAGATAGACGGTGGAGCCCGCACGCGCGGACAGACAGGCGGCAAGGATCTCTTCTGCAAGCGCCTCGCTTGTCGCAAACAATGGTCCGATCTTCGCCCCATCTGCACAGTCGCGAAGCACCGCATAGCCCTCGATACGATCCTCCCGCTCAGCCACCACCGAAACACGAGGCGGCTGCAGCCAAAGGTCGAGAAACGGTTTTCTGGGTGCCGGGAAATACCGGCTGTCGAAGGCCTCGATACCAGCCAGATCGCCTGCTGACACATCACGGATATCTGCCCCCCGTGAGAGCCCTGCCGGCGCCAGGCCCGACCAGCGAACTGTGCGGTAGACCGGCGAGAAGCCCATCCGGGCATAGTTGTCCTGCTGCTCAGGTACTCCGTCCAGACCGATGATGCGGCCGTCGAGATGCGCCATTGCCGCATTCCAGACGAGCCGACCGTAGCCGTTGCCGCGGTGTTCGGGGTGGCAGATATAGAGACCGATGAAGCCGAAGTCTTCGCCGTAGCGCACCGCCGAAATTCCGGCCACCATTGCACTTTCGACGAAACACCCGATGAACCCGTCAGGATCGGCAGCGTGCATGGGTGCCGCGTCATCGCGCCCCGGGTTCCAGCCCTCGCGGCGCGCCCAGTCGATCAGGGTCTGAACCTCGGGGAGAGTGAGCGTCCGAATGCTGGGCGAGGCGGTCATGCGCGTCAATTCACTCCGGTGAACGTTATCGACGGATATGCTCGGGTCGCCGGTCGCGGTCAAGTTCCTGTCCCTCAACGGTTCAGCCTTTCACGAACCGTGATCTGCCCTGAAGGAATTGCAGCGGTGCTGGCAGCCGGGGCCGCAGGCCGGGCGTCAGCTCTCGCGGAATGCGCGCATGATCTGGTCGTAGTAGGGTTTGAGCAGATAGGACGCAACGCTTCTCTGGCCGGTCTGGATGAAGGCCTCCACCGGCATTCCGGGCACCAGCACGACCTCGCCCAGGCGGGCAACCTCGTCCTTGGCGATGTCGATTCGGACGTTGTAATAGGTGGCACCGGTGCGGCGATCGCTGGAGATGTCGGGAGACAGGCTCCGGACAGTCCCGCGGACCTCCGGAGTGGTGCGCTGGCTGAAGGCGGAGAACCGCAAGGTAGCCTGCTGGCCCAGGTGCATCTGGTCGATATCCTGCGGCCGGACGCGGGCCTCCACCGCCAGCAGATCATCAGCAGGCACGATCTGCATGAGCACGTCGCCCGGCGCCACCACGCCGCCGATGGTGTAGACCGCCAGCTCGTGGACATAGCCGTCCTGGGGCGCGCGGATGTCGATGCGCTTCAGCTGATCCTCTTCGGCAACCTGTCGCTCCTCCAGCTCGCCGATCTTGGCATCGATGTCGCGCAGCTCGTCGGCGACTTCGCTGGCAAGATCCTGGTCGATCTGGATGATCTGCAATTCGATCTCGGCGATCTTGCCGCGCGCCGAGGAGATCGCGGCGGACAGCTGCCCCTGCTCGCCGGTGATACGGCTGGCATCGCGATCCAGCGCGTTGATCCGGCTGGCCTCGATCAGCTTCAGATCCCAGAGCCTGCGCATGCTGCCGGCCTCACGGTCGACGATGAGGCTTTCGGAGGCCTTGGCATCGCGCTGCGACTGCAGGCCGGCGATCTCCTCGTTCATCTGGCTGATGCGCTCTCTTAGCTGGCGGCGCTGGCCGTCGCGTACGGTTCTGCGGATCTCGAACAGGCGCGTCTCGGCGGCGATCAGCTGGCGCACCCGGTCCTCTCCTTCGCGACTGGTGAGCTCGAGTGGAAATTCGATGGCGGCGAGAAGGTCGCGCTCGGCCTGCAGCCTGGCCTTTCGTCCCCGCAGCTGGTCCAGCCCCTTGGTAACGATGGCAAGGCTTGATCGGATGACGGTATCGTCGAGCGTGATCAGCAGATCGCCGGATGACACCCGGCTGTCATTGGCGACCAGGATGCGGCTGACCACGCCCCCGGTGGGATGCTGCACCTTCTTCGGATGGCTGGCCGAGACGATGGTGCCGGGCGAGATCAGGGCGCCGGCGATCTCCGTTGTCGCTGCCCATCCGGCCACGCCGCAGTTGAGCAGCAGGATCAGCGCGACACCGATGACGATGTGCTTGTTGATCGACTTGCCAATTCCGGCCTTGCTGGAGACTTTGTTTTGCATGGGACTCTACCAAACTCTGGGTCAGTATGCGTGCGTGAGGCGCACCCGCCTCAAACCTCGAAATGAAAATCGCTGGCCGTCAGGCTGGCCTTGGCGACATGGCTGAGCGTCAGCGTCGATCCGTCGGGAAGCGTCAGCATCGCGCCATAGGGCGTATCCGTCAGGCTGGCGGACAGCGCGGCAAAATTGGCAAAATCGCTTTTCGCTACGTCGATGACGTCATGTTCGCCATTGGCGTTGAAATCCGCGATCAGATCGTCGCCGAAACCGGAGCGGAAGACAAAGGTATCCGACCCGAGGCCGCCGGCCAGCGTGTCGTCGCCCTTGTCGCCCACCAGAATGTCGCGTCCGGCCCCGCCCAGCAGCACGTCGTCGCCCTTGCCGCCCAGCAGCCGGTCATTGCCGACACCGCCCGTCAAAAGGTCATTGCCGTCGCGGCCGAAGATATAGTCGTTGTCGCCATTGCCTTGGATCACGTCATTGCCGTCGCTGCCGAGCCGAACGGTTATCTGCCCGTTGGTGGCCGGCATCTCGTTGTCATCATCGTCGTCCTGCTCTTTCTCCACGTCGCGGGAGTAGGCGGAGGACGGGCTGGAGAGATGGGGCGCCTGCCCCGCCCCTGGCGTACCTGACGCAGACCCCGCGCGCAGGCCGGCGAACAAGCCCCCATCATCGGCAAACAAGCTATCGGAGAGGTCAAAAAGGTCCTCGGCGGCCGCATAGACGCGTCCCGCTGCGCTGCTGCCGGCGGACGATGACGAGGCATAAGCCGCGTCGTCGAAAGGCTCTGCCGCGGGCGCTGGAACGAACTTGTCGGGGGCGGGCACCTGGGTGTCGACCGGCACTGTCTTGGCCTTTGTGGCGCGGCGTGCCGGTGCATCCTCCTCCATGTCGGGCGTATCCGGCGAAGGCTTAGGAGCCGACAGGGCCGCGGCGGCGACGAAGGTGCCGTTGACGAGCAGCAGGGCCGCTGTTGTCATCGACACGTCGCGGCGCAGCACGCGGCCGGCATTGTCCGGGGCGGTGGGCAGCGGAAGCCTCATGACACCACCGCCGCCGGCTTGGAGACGACCTTCAGCCCGGACGAAGACTGCAGCACCTTCGACAGCACCTCGTCCTTGGGACCGAAGGCCTGCTGGCGCCCGCCGGCCATGGCCAGCACCATGTCGACGGCGCCGAGTGCGCTTGGCCGGTGGGCGATGACGATGACGATACCGTTGCGGGCGCGAATGCCGAGCATGGCCTGGGTCAGCGCTTCCTCGCCCTCGGCATCGAGATTGGAATTGGGTTCGTCCAGGACGACCAAGAAGGGGGTGCCGTACAGCGCGCGGGCCAGCGCCAGCCGCTGCCGCTGGCCGGCCGAAAGGCTTTCGCCCTGTTCGCCGATCACCGTGTCATAGCCCTGCGGCAGGCTCAGCACCATGTCGTGGACGAAGGCCGCCTGTGCGGCCGCAATGATGGCATCGGGCGTGGCCGCAGGGTCGAAGCGGGCGATGTTCTCCGCAACGGTGCCTTCCAGCAGCTCTACCGCCTGCGGCAGGTAGCCGATATGCGCGCCGAGCGCTTCGCTCGACCACTGGCTGAGCGGGGCCCCGTCGAGCTTGATGGTGCCGCGCTGCGGGCTCCAGATCCCGACGAGCAGGCGGGCCAGCGAGGATTTGCCCGACGCGCTCGGCCCAATGATGCCAAGGCCATTGCCCGGCTTCAGCACGAAATTGACATCCTGCACCACGACCTTCTGCGCCTCCGGCGGCGTCGCCGCGACGCCCTGGACCGCAAAGGCAAATTGCGGCGCCGGCAGTGGCATCGGATCGCGAGCGTCCGGTATCAGAGCCAACAGCTTGTCCAGCCGCTCCTTGGCCTGGCGGGAGGCGGAAAAGCCCTTCCAGTTGGAAATCACCAGATCGATCGGGGCAAGCGCACGCGCCGACAGGATCGAGCCGGCGATGATGACGCCCGACGTGGCTTCCTGGCCGATCACCAGATAGGCGCCGACCGCGAGCACGGCCGATTGCAGCAGCATGCGGAACACCTTGCTCAATCCGCCGAAGCCGCCCGAAGTGTCGCTGGTCGATTGCTGCGCGTCGATGTGGCGCCGGCTGAGCTCCTCGAAGCGCTGCCGCACCCGCCCGGCCATGCCCATGGCCACCAGCGCCTCGGCATTGCGCCGGCTCATCTCGATCATGCGGTTGCGCGAGACGCTGTAGCGCGCGGTCTCGCGCGTCGGCAGGCGCGACATGACCTCCGTCAGCAGCGTCAGGAAGACCAGGAAGATCGCCCCGCACGACACCGCAAGCCCCAGCAGCGGATGGAAGATGAAACAGATGCCGAGATAGAAGGGCAGCCAGGGCAGGTCGAAGAAGGCGCCCGGCCCGGAGCTTGAGAGAAAGCTGCGAATGATGTCGAGGTCGCGCAGCGGCTGGCTGCTCTCGCCGATGCGCGGGGCACGAAGCTGCAGGCCGAGCACGGCATCGAAGACCCGCGAACCGAGCGACTGGTCGAGGCTCGCCCCGATGCGGGTCAGGAGCCGCGTGCGCATGAGATCGAGCAGGCCCTGGAAGAGGTAGAGGATGGCGACCAGGGTAAACAGGCCCGCCAGTGTCGGCAGGCTGCCGCTGGGAATGACGCGGTCATAGACCTCCATCATGAACAGCGAGCCCGACAGGGCGAGGATATTGATGAAAGCGCTGAACACGCCGATCCAGAGGAAGGCGCCCCGGCAGGCGCCCAGCGCAGCGGCTATCTCGGATCTGCTTTTGTCTTTACCCATCATTGCCACCATCACTCTTTACACACCGGCTCGGGCGCTTCGTAGCCACACTTCGTGAAGCCTTGACGTCACCTGCCCCGCACCACGGTGGCGCGGGGCAAGTCTGTTCGGTTCGCTACGCGACCAGGTGGAAGTGATCGGCGGTCAGGAGGTTCTTCTCGACGTTGGCAAGGGTCAACGTCGAGCCGTCATCAAGGGTCAGCATCGTGCCGAGCGCAGTTTCGCTGAGGTGTTCGACCACGTCGGCGAAATCGGCAAAATCAGCCGTCGACAGATCGATCACGTCATCGCCACCGAAATCCATTACGGTGTCGTGGCCGAAGCCTGCGCGGAAGAAGAAGCTGTCGGCTCCCTCTCCGCCGACCATGCGGTCATTGCCCTTGTCGCCGATCAGCACGTCGTCGCCGGCATCGCCGAACAGCGTGTCGTTGCCTTCCCCGCCGTTGATCACGTCCTGACCCTTGCCGCCGAAGAGGTAGTCGTTGCCGTCGCCGCCATCGATGACATCGGCGCCGTCGCGGCCGAAGGCATAGTCATTGCCGCCATAGGCGCTGATGGCATCGTCGCGGTCGGTCCCCAGCAGGATATTGGAGCCTTGCGTGCCGATGATCACGTTCTGCTGCTCGCCCTCGCCATCGACCGTCAATTTGAAGCTGCCGGTATCGGTGAGCGTACCGTCGCTGACGGTGTAGGAGAGAGTGAGCGTGGCATGCTGGCCGTCGGTCAGATCGGCAAACAGCGAGCCGGGGGTAAACGAGAGCTTGCCGTCGACGATCGCGAAGGCGGACTTGGCTGCATCGGCAGACAGCGCGATGCCGTTGACGCTGACCACCGTAAAGCCCGTCAGGCTGAGCGTGTTGCCGTCCACATCGGTGTCATTGGCGACAAGGTTGAAGACCTTGGTCTGGCCTTCCCCGACCGAACCGACGTCGTCGACGGCCACCGGCGCGTCATTGACCGGGGTGACAGAAAGATCAATCACCTGCTCCACCAGCCCACCATGGCCATCCGCAACAACGACCGTGAAGCGGTCGGTGCCATTGTAGTTGGCGGCCGGATCATAGGTCCAGGTGCCCAGGGCGGCATTGAGCACGACGGTGCCATGGGCAGGCCCGAAGCCCGTCTTGACGGTGTAGCTCAGCTGATCGCCATCGGCATCGGTGGCCATGACCTTGCCGGTGATCCTGGTATCCTCGGCACCGCTGGCGATGGCCGGCGCCGTGACGACGGGTCCGCGATTGACGGCCGCCTGGGCAATCTGCTCGCCCACCAGCGCCGTACCGTCGGCAAAGGAGATCACCTCGACGCCGCCGCCTGAAAGCTGGTTCTTCAGCGTGATGGTCTCGGCACCGATGGTGATGACGATATCATTGCCCTGGCGGTGGATGACGACGTCGTTGCGGCCAAGGTCATCAAGATACAGCCGGTCCTGGTCCGTGGTCTTGCCGGCCCCCTCGATGATGACATCCGAACCGGAACCGCGGACATAGACATAGGTGTCCGATCCATCGCCGCCCGAGAGCGTGTCATCGTCTTCGCCGCCGTCGAGCAGGTCGGCCCCTTCGCCGCCCGTCAAAGTGTCGTCGCCCTCGTTGCCGATCAGCGTGTCATCGCCGCTGCCGCCATCGATCACGTCGTTGCCGAGACCGCCCAGGATCGCATCCTTGCCGGCGCCGCCCTCCATTAGGTCGTTGCCGTCAGTGCCGATCAGGATATCGTCGTCGGCGCTGCCGCCAGCGCCGCCGTCATCCTTCGGGCCGAGGTCGTAGACGACGACGTCGTCGAAGGTCAGGCCTTGGTTGCCCCAGGAATAGAGGCCGAACGTGCCCTGTTCATGGGCGTGATCCTCGATCGGATAGGCAAAGATCGCCTCGCCGTTGAGATAGGCCTGGATCTTGTTGTCGATGATCTCGACCCTGAGCTTGGTTGCCAGGCCTGGCTCGTATTTGCCCGGCACCTGGCCAAGGATTTCTTCCACGCCGTTGCGCATGCGGATCAGGTTGAAGACCGATCCCGCGCCATTGGACGGATTGCGGTCATAGGTGCCGTCGGCATCCAGCTCCAGCTTGTAGTAGTTCTTGTTGTCCTGGTAGTGGAACAGCAGGCCGAGGCCGTCGTCGTCGGGCGTCATGAATGTGGTTTCGACGGCATAGCTGTCCCAGGTCTTGGCGACCGGATCGTTGAACAGCGCGTAGGTTCCAAGCCGCAGAACGTTGACGCCATCGCCGAGCGGGCTCCAGCCTTCCTTCCACACGTCGGGATTGTCCGCACCCTGCCATGTCAGTTCGCGGCTCTTCAGGTCCGTGGTCTGGATCAGCTTGCCGTCCTCGGTGACATGCCATTCGGAAGACTTGCCGTTGGCGCCAATGCCGCCAAGCTCGCCTTCGTCGACGATCGTCCATTTCGACAGGCCTGCGGAGAACTCGTCGGATGCCAGAACCCGGTCCTGGCCGATAACTTCGACGTCCACCCGGTCGGTGGACGTCTTGCCGTTCACGTCGGTCACCGTCAGCACGAGCTTGTTCATGCCTTCGGCAAGCTCGACCGTGGGAGACTTGCCTTCGGCGACGATGTTGCCGTCGAGGTCCTTCCAGACATAGCTGACGATCGCGTCGGGGCCGAAGCTGCTGGAAGCATTGAGCACGACGCTGGCGTGGCCATCCGCATCCAGATCGACGATCCGGGCATCCGTGCCGGCATGCGCCGACAGGTTGACCTTGGTAACCAGCACATCATCGAAGATCGAGCTGCGCTGCTCGCTGGAATAGAGACCGATCGTGCCATGGGTCAGCGCGTTGCCGTCGACGACAGGTCCGTTGAAGACGGAGACGCCGTCGAGGAAGACGGTGATCTCATTGCCGACGACCGCGACCTTGACGAGCATCTCGTCGTTGAAGCGATAGCCCATGGAGGTGGACGCCAGCACCGTCTCGACGCCGTCCTTGACCCGCACCAGTTCGCGGCGGTTGGTCTCGCCGTTCATCGAGAAGCGGTAATAGTTGTCCTCGTCCTGATGGTAGAAGACGACGCCGATGGCGTCATTGTCGGTCGATTGGAGCGCGACCTCATAGATATAGTCCGACCAGCTCTCGGAATTGTTGCCGCTCCAGACCAGCTTGTTTCCCGACGCATCGCTCATGTCGTAGACGGCACCTTCCGGCGCTTCGTCGATGCCGGCCTGGGCATCGGGACGCGAGAACACGGTGCCCTTGACCATGAAGGCACCGGTGGCAGCCGTGTCCGACAGGCCGATGGTGCCATAGCCGAAGGTGGCGTTCAGATTGCCGTTGAAGTCGAACTGCGAGCTGTAGGGCGTGGGCTGGCTGCTGAGAATGCCGCCGGCCTGGGCACCGCCCAGCACGGCGATTTCGGCAGCCGAGAACGCCTTGTCGCTGAGTAGCACGCTTGATGTGTAGAGCTGGGCATTTTCGCCATCTTCATCGCCAAACAGCAGGGCGCCCGAGGCCACATCGATGGTGAAGCGCGCGGCATCGACACTCTGGGTGCCAACCTTCACGCCGTTGATGTATTTTGCCAGCTCCATGTTGCCATTGCCGAGATCGGTGACCACGAAGGCCAGACGCTGCCAGGCATCGAAGTGGAACTCGCCCTCATAGGTGCCGGAGATGCCGATGCCGCCAGTCGTGGCGCCCGTCTTCTTGATGAACAGCTCACCGTCGCTCTTGTTCGTCACGTCGGTCTGGAACAGGCCGACGAACTGGTCGACGCCTGCGCTTGGCACGTAGATGTCCATCATCAGCGTGTAGCTGGTGACCTTGGTGCCGGCCGGCGCGCCGGGCAGCGGTGCGATGAACAGGCGCTCGGCATTCTTGAGCGCCGGGATCGAGGCGATGCCTTGGTCGGTACCCAGTGCGGGAATGCCAAAATCCTGGGCCTGACCGAATCCGATGGTGATGTCGGTCAGTTCGCCGGCGCTCCAGCCATCGATATTGCCGTCGTTGAAGTCGTCCTGCAGCAGCGTGTCGTCGCCCTTGACCACGACCAGAACCTTGTCGGTCGTGCTGATGCCCTTGCTGTCGGTCACCGTCAGCGTCAGCATGTGCTTGCCTTGGGCAAGATCGACGGAGGGCGATGCGCCGGTGGCGATGACCGTACCGTTTTCGTCGCTCCAGCTATAGGTCAGTCCCTCGCTCTTGGGGTTGAGCGACTTGGTGGCATCCAGCTTGACGCTGGAGGTTTCCGCGCCGTCCTCGGCGGTGGCGATGATGTCGTTGCCGGCCTTGGCCATGGCAAAGACCTCAGGTGTGCCGAAATCCACGCCCGTAAAGGTTTCCTGATGGCCGTTATATTTGCCGGTCAGGCCGTCACGATCCAGCTCGGGCTTCACCCGGTAGCCATCGAGATAGTCGTCGAATTCGGTGAAATAGGTTTCCGTGGAGACCGTGTTGTTTTCCGGATCGATGACGACGAGGCGGATGGCGCCGTTGCCGCCGCGGCCGCCGAGCGACGAGTCGCCGTTGCCGGTGATTTCCCGGGCAACGCCGTTCTGGTAGTTGACGAGGAATTCAAAGACCGGCGTGCCGTACTGGGTGTAGCTGACATCCGTTTCGGCGCCGTCACCGAAGATGTGGCCCGAGAAGGTCATCGAGATATTGGGATATTTGGCAAGCAGTTCACGGTAGATCGTCTCGCCGTCATTGGCGCCCTCGGGATCGCGGCCGATGCCGTAGTCATAGCCGGCACCTTCGTCATAGAGCGGTGCCTCGGTCGGATCCTGGCGACCGGCAAAGCTGGTCAGCGAGTGGCTGTTGATGATCACGCGGTGATCGAGGTGATCCTCGATCACATCGCCGGCCCAGCGAAGGATGTCGTCGCGGGGACCGAATTCCATGGACAGCACCAGCCACTTGGTGCCGTCGGGTGCCGTGAAGGTCGAATAGGTGTTGCGCGCGCTGTCGGTTTCCTGGTCGTAGGTGCCACCGAAATTGTCGGGTGCTACGGCCTCCTGCTTGTCCGGCGAGAACAGGTCGTCGAGATAGACCGAGCTGTGATCCGCCGCCGAGCCGCCGCTTGCCTGATCGTGATTGCCCGGCAGCAGCGAATAGGGGATCTTGCCGTCGAGCTTGCGCAGTGCCTCTTCGGCGACTGCCCACTGGGCGGCCGTATTGTTGTTGGTGATGTCGCCAACATGGATCATGAACTGGATGTTGTGGCTGTCCTTGTTGTCGACCAGCCACTGCGTCATGTCGCCGAAGATGTGGTTGATGTAGCCTTCGGCGGTGTAGTTCTGCGTGTCCGGGAAGACCGCGATCGTATAGGCGTTCTCGCCGGCCACGCGGGCGCGGAAGACGTCGCTGACGGACGTGCCGCTCTCGTCGGTGGCGGTGATGCGCACGTCGGAGAAGCCGAGCTCGCCGAAATCCAGCACCAGCTTGCCATCGGCCGTGATCGTCGGGTTGACGACGGTCTTTTCGCCCACTTCCACCTTGTAGGTGAGGTTACTGCCGGAAAAGATCGTCTTCAGGTCGATCGTCTGGTTGGCGGCATCCGTGGTGACCATCATGTCCTGAATCTGGCCGATGCGCTTCACGCCCTCGGACGGCTCTTCGACCGGCGGTGTCACGACACTGGACGGGTCCGTTATGGAACCCGGGCCGAAGGTCGGATTGAGGTTGCCGTTGTCGAAATCGAACTGCGTGGCGTTTCCGGTCGCCGGTGCCTGGCTCAGGATGCCATCCGGATCGGTGGCGCCGAGGGCTGCGATATCAGCCTTGCTGATCACCTCGTCGGCAAACAGGAAGCTGTTCAGGTGACCGGCGGCGCTTTCGCCATCCTCGTCGGCGAAGATGAGGAAACCGTCCTTGGAAATCGTGTAGCGGGCGGTATCGACCGACTGCTCGCCGACCAGCGTGCCATCGATGAATTTCGACATGGTGGAGGTGCCATCGCCATTGTTGTCGATGGTCACGGCGATGCGGTGCCAGGCGTCGAGCGTCGCTGTGCCTTCATAGTCGCCGCTGATGCCGAGGCTGAAGGTGCCGTTGTCGCCGGCGCGCATGAAGAAATCGCCGTCGTTCTCGTTGGAAAGGTCGGTCTGGAACAGCGAATTGAAACCGCCGAGATCGCCGGCCTTGACGAAGAGGTCAAAGACCAGCGTGTAGCTCGACACATCGGCGGCCGTGCCGGGAGCGACGCGGAAACCCTTGGTGCCGGCGGAGGCGGGCACCACCAGCAGGCCGGAATCATTGGTATCGGCGAGATCCGGCAGCTCCGCGTCAACCGTCGTCTCGATCACCGCCGTCAGGTTCTTCGGCGTCAGCGTTCCCGAACCGATGCTGGCAGTGAGCGCGCCATCGGTGAAGTCGAACTGCAGGGCGTGGCCATCGGCCGGTACCTCCGCCAGAATGCCGCCGGTCTTGGCGGCGCCGAGCCCGGCGATGGTTGCCGGCGATAGCGCCTGGTCGGTGAAGAGGAAGCTGCTGAGATGCCCGGCGGCGGTTTCGCCGTCGTTGTCGGCCATGATCAGAAAGCCGGTCGCGGCATCGACGGTGAAGCGATCCGTCGGCACCGTCTGGGTGCCGACCAGTTCGCCGTCAATGTATTTGGAAAGGGTGGAGCCATTCTGTCCGGCTTCCACGGTGAACGCGATGCGATGCCAGGCGTCAAGGCTGGCTGCGCCCTGGTACTGGCTGCTGATGCCGACGCCGAACGCGTTCTGCTGCACAGCGCCGAACAGGTCGCCGTCGCTGGTGTTGGAGACATCGCTCTGAAAGAACGTCATCCAGCTGCCGACGCCCTCGGAGGGGAAATAGACGTCATAGACAAGGCTGAACGAGGTGACCTTGCCCGTCACGCCGCCCGGCTGCACCAGAAGGCCCTGGTTCTGCGCCGTCTTCGGGAAGGCGAGTGCCCATTCCGTGTCACGTGCGGCAAGCGGCGCGCCGAGTTCTGAAGCCTTAGTGAAGCTTGTCATGGTGGTTTTCCCTGATCCTGGTGATCACAAATGCGGGCGCAATCGGCCTCACCCGCCGGTGATCGTCCCGTTGGCAAAAATCTCGGTCTGAAAGTGGCAGGTCATCGGTGAAGCATTGCAGCTTGGATGCCCTGCGACGGCACGACGCCGTAGAAAGCCTTTGGTTGATGCCGAGAAAAGCGTTCCCGCTCGTTCCCGGCGCTGAACCAATAGGGGGCCTTTGTGTCAGTTCCTTAAAGAAACGTTAAGGCTCGAGGCAGCAATCCATTCAAAAAACCAATTGCCGCTATCGACTTTGACAATGGGAGGCCTGCGACCAAACATCAGGCGCTGCAAAGGCGAGTGTCATGACAGTGTCGTGGCGGCACGACATGAGAAATGGACTGGCGGATACTGCAGAAGCCCCGGCTATACGCCGGCGTGACGAGAAACCTGGAATAAATACATGTCCATCAAGCAGCTGCGTGCCTTTCACTATGTTGCGTTGGCGGGAGGATTCTCGCAGGCCGCACGCGAATTTGCGACCAGCCAATCGACCTTGTCGGGGCAGGTCGGACAGCTGGAGGCGAGTGCGGGCGTCAGCCTGTTTGATCGCAAGCCGCGGGGCGCAACGGTGACCTCGGAGGGACAAGCCCTGCTGGAACTGACAACGCGGCTGTTTACAGCCGAAGCGGAGGTGCGCGATTTCCTGCGGGACGAGGGTGGCAGATCCGGCGGCTATCTTCGCGTGGCTGCGGACGGACCGGTTCTGCCCCTGCCCATTCTCGCCGGCCTGCGCGCCGCCAGGCCGAGACTGCGGATTTCCCTGTCGATCGACAATTCGGACCGGGTGATCGATGCCCTGATGAACTACCGTGCCGATGTCGGCATCACCGCACGCTATCCCACCGACACGCGGTTGCACGCCCAGCAGTTCCTCATCATGAACCTGGGGCTCTGCGTGCCGGCGGAGCATGACCTGGCGGCACGCCCTTCCATCACCATGAAGGAACTGACCGGCCGGCCTTTCGTCCTTCGGGAAAAGGGATCGCTGACGCGGGAAACCTTCGAGAAGAACATCTTGCAGCACGGCGTGGACCTGGGTCAGGTCATGGAAGTATCCACACGCGAAGGCGTTAGAGAGGCCGTGTCGAGCGGGTTTGGCATCGGCGTCGTGGCAGACCGGGAATTCGGCCATGATACGCGTTTGCGGTTCGTCCCCATTTCGGATGCGAGCCACACCATCAGCGAGTATGCGGTCTGCCTGGCCGAGCGAAAGCACCTGCCTCTTGTCCGCATGTTCCTGCTGCAGGCGAATGCCTGTGGTCAGGCCCAGCCCCCGTTGCAGCAGTCACCTGGCGAGGACGACACCGGCGAATGATATCTTCTCGACCGACCGTAATATGCGGCGCCTGTCCATCATTCTTCCCCGGCTAAGCACCGCCGGCGGCCTCTAGCCGGACCGACCGGCTAGGTCGCCACGAAATGCCTTGGCCCAACCTCCCGGTAACGGAGGGGACTGACCTTGTAGTCCACTGGCCGAATAGGGCTCATCAGCTCTTCGACGGCCATGGCCCTCTTGGTGGCGCGACGGCTGGGATCGGGCACCGGGACAGCGGATATCAGCTTCTTGGTGTAGTCGTGCTGCGGATTGCCGAAAACGGACGCGCGGGGACCGATCTCGACGATCTCGCCCAGATACATGACGGCAACGCGATGACTGACGCGCTCGACGACCGCCATGTCATGGCTGATGAAGAGAAACGCCAGGTTGAGGCTCACCTGCAGGTCGAGCATCAGGTTGATGACCTGCGCCTTGACGGAGACATCCAGCGCAGAGACGCTTTCGTCTGCAATGATCACCTTCGGCTCCAGCACCAGCGCGCGGGCGATGCAGATCCGCTGCCGCTGCCCCCCGGAGAATTCATGCGGATAGCGGGAGACCATGTCGGCAGAAAGCCCCACCCGCTGCAGCATGTCGGCAACAACCTCCCGCGCCTGTTTGCGCGTGCCCATCCCGTGTTCGATATAGGGCTCGGCGATCGCCGCACCGACGGTCATCCGGGGATTGAGGCTGGCGAACGGATCCTGGAAGATCATCTGGACGGCTTTGCGCATCTCGCGCATGTCTTTCCGGCCGAGCGCCAGCACATCCCGTCCGTCGGCGATCACCGACCCGCCGTCCGGTTCGATCAGCCGCATGATCGCCCGTCCGGTCGTCGACTTGCCGCAGCCGGATTCGCCGACCAGCGACAATGTCTCTCCCGCGTGCAGGTCGAAGGAAACGTCTTCAACCGCATGCACCCGGCCGCTCACCCGCCCGAAGAGGCCGGAGTGGATATCGAACCGCTTGGTGAGGTTCTTCACCTCCAGCACCGGCCGGTCCTTCGAAACCGTATCGGGCACCTCGACCGGAACGTCCGAAAGCCCGGTCTCCGTGTCGACCAGTGGAAAGCGCAAGGGGCGCTGATGGTCCCTCATCGAGCCGAGCACGGGAACCGCCGACAGAAGCGCGCGGGTATAGGGATGCTGGCCGCGATGGAAGATGTCCGCCGTTGATCCCGTCTCCACCTGCTGCCCGCGAAACATCACGACGGTCCGGTCGGCGACTTCCGCCACGACGCCCATGTCGTGGGTGATGAAGAGCACCGACGTCCCCTCCTCCTCCTGCAGCGTCTTGATGAGATCGAGGATCTGCCCCTGGATCGTCACGTCGAGCGCCGTGGTCGGCTCGTCTGCGATCAGAAGCTTCGGCTTCGATGCGAGCGCCATGGCAATCATCACGCGCTGGCGCATGCCGCCGGAGAACTGGTGCGGATACTCGTCGAAGCGGCTCTTGGCGTTCGGGATGCGAACCTTTTCCAGAAGCCGCACCACCTCCGCCCGGGCCTCCGCCTTGCTGATGTCCTGGTGGACGGTCAGCGCTTCGGCGATCTGCTTGCCGATCGGGAAGATCGGGTTGAGCGAGGTCATCGGCTCCTGGAAGATCATCGAGATCTCGTTGCCGCGCACCTGCCGCATCTGCTCGTCCGGCAGGGTCAGCAGTTCGCGGCCCATCAGCTTGACGCTGCCCTCGATCCGGCTCGACCCCTTCGGCAGCAGGCGCATGATCGACAGCGAGGTGACGCTCTTGCCCGACCCCGATTCGCCGACGATGGCGACCGTCTCCCGCGGCGCGACGTCGAAGGAGATCTTGCGCACCACCGACCGCCACTCGTCCTCCACCCGGAAGGATGTGGTGAGATCGCGGACCGACAGCACCGGTTCGACGGCGGATGCCACCGTTGCGCCCGCCCCTTCCATTGCCGTTTCAGAAAGCGACATGGCATTCTCCCTCTTCAAGGATTGAGACGCTCAGGCGGCAAGCGCCGTTTCGGCCAGCGTGACCCAGTAGCTGATGCCATAAGGCAGGGCCTCGTCGTTGAAGTCATAGGCGGGGTTGTGGAGGCTCGCGGTATCGCCGTTGCCGATGAAGATGAAGGCGCCCGGCCGGCGCTCCAGCATGTAGGAGAAGTCCTCGGCCCCCATGTGCGGCGCCATCGTCATGTCCACCGCCTTCGGCCCGGCCACCTTTCCGGCCACCGCGGCGGCGAAATCGGTTTCCGAATCGTGGTTGAAGGTCACCGGATAGCCGCGGCGATAGTTGACCTCCGCGGTCGCTCCATGCGCCAGCGCGGTTGCCTGCACCACTTCCTTCAGCCGCTTCTCGGCGAAATCGCGGGTTTCCGGCAGCAGCGTGCGCACCGTGCCCCCCATCTTGACCGTGTCCGGGATGACATTGTTGGCGTCGCCGCCGTGGATCGACGCGACGGTCACCACCAGCGATTTCAGCGGATCGGTCTGACGCGACACGATGGACTGCAGCGCGACCACGATATGGCCCGCGGTCAGCACGGGATCGACGGAGAGATGCGGCTGCGCGGCATGGCTGCCCCGGCCGTTGACGATGATCTCGAAGGTATCGGCCGCCGCCATCACCGATCCCTTGCGGATAGCGAATTCTCCGAGCGGCAGTCCCGGGGAATTGTGCATGCCGTAGACCTGGCTGATCGAATGCTTCTCGATGAAGCCGTCCTCGATCATGGCAAGCGCCCCCGCGCCCCCTTCTTCCGCCGGCTGGAAGATCACCGCGACGGACCCCTTGAAGTTGCGGGTCTCGGCAAGATACTGCGCGGCGCCGAGCAGCATGGCCGTATGCCCGTCATGGCCGCAGGAATGGGCCTTGCCGGGGGTCTTCGAGGCCCACTCCTTGCCGCTGGTCTCCAAGATCGGCAGGGCATCCATGTCGGCGCGGAAGCCGACCGTCGGGCCATCCCCTTGCCGGCCCTTGATGATCGCCACGACGCCGGTGCGGCCGATGCCGGTTTCGACGATGTCGCAGCCGAAGGACGTCAGCTTGTCCGCGACGAATTTCGCGGTTTCATGCACATCGTACAGAATTTCCGGATGCTCGTGGAGATGACGTCTCCATCCGGAAACTTCCTCCTGCATTTCGGCGGCACGATTGAGCACTGGCATGCGATAACCTCGTTGTTCTTGTTGTCGTTCCCACTCTGGTTGAGCCGATACTGCGCCGCCGCGGAGACATTTTGCAAGCTTCAATTTTCCCGCTTGAACGAAAAATAGGCCTATGCTTAGATGGCCTAAAATTTGGTCAGGCACAACTGGGAGTGCCGGGCTAACTGTGTAACCATCAGCTTCATCTCAAGGAGGACAGGGAAGAAATACTCTGCGAAAACAATGAATTACTAAAATTCAGTTCGTAGATCCTTGGCGCCGCCCGAAGAGAAACTGGCGGCGGGCATACACAACCCTAAACAAGAAATATAAGGGGACAGCAGCATGAAGAAGTTCAAGATCCTGCTTGCAGGAACAGTAGCCTGCATGGCGCTTTCGAGCTCCATGGCATACGCCGAGCGGGGCACTGACGGCGACCTGAAGATCCTGTTCTGGCAGGCCGTATCGACCATGAATCCCTACCTCTCGGGTGGTACCAAGGAGGTTTTTGCCTCGTCGATGGTCATCGAACCGCTGGCGCGCTACGATGAAACGGGTGAACTCGTGCCATGGCTGGTGACCGAGCTTCCAACCCTCGAAAACGGTGGCTTTTCAGAGGACATGCTGAGCCTGACCTGGAAGCTGAAGCCCGATCTCAAATGGTCGGACGGCACCGACTTCACCGCCGAAGACGTCGTCTTCACCTGGAAGTATTGCACCGACCCCAACGGCGGTTGCGCCCAGGCGGCACAATACGAGGGCATCACCAACGTCGAGGCCGTCGACCCGCTGACGGTGAAGATCACCTTCAGTGAAGCGAAGCCTTACCCCTACAGCGCCTTCGTCGGCGCCCAGTCGCCGGTCATCCAGGCCGCCCAGTTCAAGGATTGCCTCGGCGCAGCCGCTCCGGGTTGCACCTCGGCCAACTTCGGCCCGATCGGCACCGGCCCGTTTGTCGTCAAGGACTTCAAGCCCAACGACGTGATCACCTTCGAAGCCAACCCGAACTATCGCGATCCGGCCAAGCCGGCCTTCGCCTCGGCCACGCTCAAGGGCGGCGGCGATGCGGCATCCGCGGCCCGCGCCGTTCTCGAAACCGGCGAATACGACTACGCCTGGAACGCCCAGGTCGAGCCGGAAGTGCTGGCAGCGATGATGGCCGCCGGCAAGGGCAGGCTGGAGATCTCCTTCGGCACCCAGGTCGAGCGCATCAACCTCAACCACTTCAACGCCGATCCGGCACTGGGTGACAAGCGCTCGACGGCCGAAGCCGGTCCGCATCCGTCGCTGAGCGATCCGGCCGTCCGCCGTGCCCTGTCGCTGGCCATCGACCGCGACATCATCGTCGAGGCCGGCTACGGCCAGTCCGGCAGGCCGACCTGCAATATCGTTCCTGCGCCGGAGACAGTCGCCTCCACCAAGAACGACAGCTGGTGCCTGACGCAGGACATCGAAGCGGCCAACAAGCTGCTCGACGAAGCCGGCTGGGAACGGGGCAGCGACGGCATCCGCGAAAAGGACGGTGTCCGCCTTTCCTACCTCTATGCCACGTCCACCAACTCGGTGCGCCAGGCGACCCAGGAACTGGTCAAGGCCATGTGGGCGGAGATCGGCGTCGATGCCGAACTGCGCAACGCCAGTGCGTCGGTCTTCTTCGGCGGTGATCCGGCAAGCCCCGACACCTTCCAGAAGTTCTATGCAGACGTCGAGATGTACACCAACAACTTCGACGGAACCGACCCGGAGAAATACCTGGCCGAATGGCTGTGCGACAAGATGCCGAGCCCCGCAAACGGCTGGCAGGGCCAGAACATCCCGCGCTACTGCAACCCTGAATACGACGCGCTGGTCGGCGAACTCTCCAGAACCGCCGACCTCGAGAAGCGTGCCGAACTTTCCAAGCAGCTCAACGACATGCTGACCGAGGAAGGTGCACATATCGCACTCGTGCATCGTGGCGACCAGTCCTCCTTCGCCAACTCCCTCCAGGGCGTTCGCATGAACTCCTGGGACTCCCAGGTCTGGAACATCGCCGACTGGTATCGCGCCAAGTAACGAGTGTCCCGGGCCTGCCACACGTGGGCCCGGGAACTCTTTCTCCGCGCTGGCACATCGCCGGTCCTGCCGGCGATGGTCGCAGTTTCAGAAACCTGCAGAACTGGCGAACACCCGTCCCGCGGGCGCGGCGCTGCAGTCTGGGGAGCTTCGATGTTCACATACACACTGCGGCGATTGTTTTTTGCAATCCCGACCCTGCTGGTCATAAGCTTCGTCATCTTCGCCTTGCTCGATCTCGCTCCGAGCGACCCGACCGGCGACCTGCCCCTCACCATTCCGCCGGAAGTGCGCGAACAGATCCGGGCTTCGCTCGGCCTGGATCAGCCCTTCCTCATCCGCTACCTGAAATGGCTGCAGCAGTTCTTCATCAACGAGCCGCTCAACATCCTGGAAAGCCTGACCGGCTGGCAGTTCGGGGACGGCGAGCGGATGCGCATCCTCTCCTGGGCCACCCGCAGCCCGGTGGTCGACCTGATCGTCCAGCGCATGCCGCAAACGCTCTGGGTCGTCGGCCTCGCCTACCTGTTCGGCATCCTGCTGGCGGTCCCGATCGGCGTGATCTCGGCCTACAAGCAGTATTCCATCTTCGACCAGATCGGCACCTTCGTCTCGATGGTCGGCTACTCCGTGCCGACCTTCTTCACCGGCGTCCTGCTGATCGTCATCTTCTCGTCCTACCTGCAATGGTTTCCTTCGGTCTATGACACCAATCTCGTGGTCAACGACTTCTCCAGCCTGATGGCGCAGATCCGCCAGATGGCGATGCCCGTGGCGGTGCTGGCGCTCTACAACGCCTCGCAGATCACCCGTTTCGTACGCGCCTCCATGCTGGACAACCTCCATCAGGATTATGTCCGCACCGCCCGCGCCAAGGGCGTGAAGGAAAAGGCCGTGCTTCTCGTGCACGTCCTGCGCAACAGCCTGATCCCGGTGGTGACGGTGATTGCGCTCGGCGTTCCGACGATCTTCTCCGGCGCGATCATCACCGAGCAGATCTTCCGGGTGAACGGCCTCGGCCAGTTGCTGATCGTCGCGGTCCAGGGCGCCGACATCCCGCTGGTGCAGACCCTGACGTTCATCTTTGCCGTGCTGATCGTCCTCTTCAACCTGATTGCCGATGTGCTCTATGGCATTCTCGACCCGAGGATCCGCTATGACTGATGTCACCATCAATGCCGCGCCAGCCTCACCCGCCCGGTCCGCCATGGGCGACATGTGGCGCCAGTTCCGCGCCCACAAGGGCGGTGTCGTCGGCCTGGTCGTCTTCACCTTCATCGTCGTGGCCGTCTATGTCGGCCCCTTCATCCACACGGTGGCGCCGAACGCCATCAACATCCGCGACAAGAACCAGTGGCCGTCGCTGGCGCACCCGTTCGGCACCGACAACCTCGGCAAGGACATGCTGGCGCAGGTTCTTGCCGGTGGCAGGATTTCGCTGGCGGTCGGCATCACGGCCATGCTGCTGGCGCTCTTCCTGGGAACGTTGGTGGGCGTTCTCTCCGGCTATATCCGCAGGCTCGACGGGCCGCTGATGCGGGTCACCGACCTCTTCCTGGCCCTGCCGCTGCTGCCGCTGCTGCTGGTGATCATCATGCTGTTCCGCGACACCCTGCGGGCCGCCTTCGGTCCGGAGACGGGAATCTTCATCCTGATCGTCTTCGTCATCGGCATCACCAGCTGGATGCACACGGCGCGCATCGTGCGCGGCGACGTGCTGGCGGTGAAGAGCCAGGAGTTCATCGTCGCTGCCAAAAGCAGCGGCATGCGGGAATACCGGATCATCATCCGGCACATCCTGCCGAACGTGATGAGTTCGATCATGGTCTCCGCCACTCTCGGCATCGCCTCGGCAATCATCACGGAGTCGGCCCTGAGCTTTCTCGGCCTCGGATTCCCGTCGGACTTTCCCACCTGGGGGCGCCTTCTCTTCGACGGCGCCAACTTCCTGCAGCTGACCCCGTCACGCGTCCTGTGGCCGGGCCTGGCGATCTCGCTCACCGTGCTCAGCGTCAACTATATGGGTGACGCGATCCGCGACGCGCTCGATCCCCGGACCCTGAAGCGCTAGAATCTGCACGGGCGCCGTCCGACGACGGCGCCCCAAATTTGCGCTCGTTCGCCGCCGTCTGGCGACGGCATCGCAATTTTCTTGCTTTCGGATTATTTCTTGGAACGAAAAAACGATGACCTCGTTATATCCACGTCTGGAAGCACCCCCCCGTCCCCCGCCCTACTAAGCTTCCAGGCATTACTCTTCAGTCCCCCTCGAAGAGATGAGCTGGCCCGGTTTCGCAAGAAACCGGGCCAATTCAGTTTTGGGGATCTGTCAGACTGCGGGGGAGACGTCTCGAAGCTATTGCCCGCCGGCATCCAGCGGAAACGCCAGATGGTAGGCGATGCGGTCGTGGGCGATCACATATTGCGCCTTGCCGTTGACGGAAGCCGGCACCACGCGTTCCAGAACCGTGCTCCCGAAATGAGCCTTCAGCTCGTCCGCGTCATCGACGGGTCTCAGCGCCCTCTGTAGCGGCTCATGCCACACCATCTCGACCGTGTCCTGCCCGTCCGTATGCTTGCGGACGCAGGAGACCTCGACCGGCAGGCCATTGCGCAGCAGCGAGCCATGGCTGACCGCATTCACGATCAGTTCGTGCAGGGCAAGCCCGAGGTGCAGGGAGGCATTGGGGCTGAGCAGCAGGTTGTCGCCGCTCACCTTCACGAGCTCCCTGTTCTCCGGCAGATATTTCTGGGTCTGCTGCTGGACGAGTTCGAAGAAATAGGCGCCGCGCCAGCTGGAATCGGTGATCAGATCCTGGGACTGCGACAGCGAATAGAGCCGCCCCCGGAATTTGTGCAGGAAAAGATCGAGCGAGCCGGAATGGCGAGCCGTCTGGAGGGCAATGCTCTGGATGATCGCCAGCAGGTTCTTTGAACGATGGCTGACCTCGCGAAGCAGGGCACGCAAAAGACGCTCGCGATGCCGCTCCTCCGAACGATCGACGATCGTCGTCACCAGATGGACCCCGCCATCTGCGCATTCGATCGCCTGGACGCGAAACTCGAAGAATTGCTCCGCTCCGACCATAACCTCGAGCTGACCCTTGCGCCCAGGCTCCGTCATGTCGGCCTTCAGCGCGGCAAGACGTGCGGCCACATCAGCGCCGAAGATGATCTCGTCGGAAGGAGCCTCCAGGTTGTCTTGAGCCCAGACGTCCGGAAGGTTCGTAACCAATAGGTACTGCTGTCGCGCATCCTGGATGATGATGCTGGCACCAAGATCGACCAGCGCCGGCATAAGGAACTCACGCAACCTGCCATCGCTCTGACTAGCGTGCTGCCATGTCAGCGGATGCACCAATGTGTTCACTCCGTTCCGTTCGAGCAAGAAAAACCGGCAATCGTGCGATTTTTCCTAATGCCTATGGGGCTTCTTATAAAGAGTCACAGCGAGCCCAACAACCAGCCAAAGACAGCTCGATACAATCAGCGGGATTTAACAGGAAACACGCGAGATCTGCACATTACGGCCTGCAACTATCAATAAAGGCGGGGATCAACAGGGGAAGAGCATGATCGTCTCCGGATGCGGGGATCACCACGGAACGTGGCCTCCCCCCGTTGGCACCTTTTCCCGGTGTCAGGCCGCAGCCTTCACCGAGTCGTTGAAGAACAGCGCCTGGCTGATGAGAGCCTTCACCATGTCCGGGTTGAAAGGCTTCGTGACGAGGAATGCGGGCTCCGGCCGCTCGCCGGTCAGCAGGCGCTCCGGGAATGCGGTAATGAAGATCACCGGCACTGTGGAGGCCTTCAGGATCTCGTTGACGGCATCGATGCCCGAGCTGCCGTCGGCAAGCTGGATATCCGCAAGCACCATCTTGGGGCTGGTCGTCTGGAACAGCTGTACGGCTTCCTTGTGGGTCCGCGCGATGCCCGTGACCCGGTGGCCGAGCTCCTGGACCATCTGCTCGATGTCGAGCGCGATCAGCGGTTCGTCTTCGATGATCATGATCTCTGTCGCCACCTGGCGGGAAATTTCCTTGGAGGCCTCATCCAGCAACTGCGTGGCCTTCTCGACGCTGACGTCTAGCACCTCGGCCGTTTCCTCGATCGTGAACCCCTCGACGGAGATCAGAAGGAAGGCATGGCGAGCCATGGACGGAAGGGACGAAAGATTGGCCGCCGCGCGCTGTTCCCATGCGAAAGGGGAATCGATCGGACGGATCTCGATGGCGGTGGAACCAAAGATTGCAACGAAGAGTTTGTAGAGCGAGACACGGTCCTTGGACGTTTCAGGAAATATGGAAACATCCGCGATCAGTGCTTCCAGAACCGCAGCTACATAGGCATCTCCAGATGTCTGGGATCCGGTAACTGCTCGAGCATATCGACGCAAGTATGGAAGGTGAGACGCAACGCGTGTGGTCAGTGACATTCAGTATTCTCCCCTGATGCCCGGCGGGCAAATTGACAGGTAGGGAACGTGGGGCTGGAAAAAAAGTTCCGCAAGAGGTGGAACTTTTTTTCTATCGGCGCATTCTGTCGTGATGAATTCGCAACAGGCTGCCCGCGTGATGAGTGACGAAACCAGAAAAAAGCAGGACATGACCATCTCACATCATGAAATCAAACCCGGATCGATGCCGCCAAACGCCTCGATTTCCAGAAAGCTCCGCGAATTTTATGACGCGGTGCAAGAAGAAGGGATTCCTGACCGCTTCATGGACCTTCTCGAGAAGCTCGATGAAGCCGAACGCAGCAGCAATTCGGTGAAATCAAAATGACGATGACCGAGAACGACGATCGCGGCTTCAAGCGCGACCTTCTCGCATCCTTGCCCAATCTTCGAGCCTTCGCAGTGTCCTTGACGGGGCGCCACGACAAGGCTGACGACCTCGTGCAGGACACCATCATGAAGGCCTGGGCCAATCAGACAAGCTTCACGGCCGGCACCAACATGCGGGCATGGCTGTTCACGATCCTTCGCAACGAGTTCTACAGCCAGATGCGCAAACGCGGTCGCGAGGTTCAGGACACGGACGGACTGTTCAGCGAGCGCTTCTCGGTCCATCCCGAACAGTATGGGCGGCTCGACCTGCAGGACTTCCGCAAGGCCCTCGACAAGCTCCCCGACGACCAGCGCGAGGCGATTATCCTCGTCGGCGCAGCCGGATTTGCCTACGAGGAAGCGGCGACGATCTGCGGCTGCGCAGTCGGCACCATCAAGAGCCGCGTCAGCCGCGCGCGCACGCGCCTTCAGGAGCTTCTCGGAGTTTCGGGAGAAGGCGACTACGGCCCGGATGCCGGCCATGCCGCCATCACGTCGCGGGCGTTCGGAAGCTAGATATCCAGCTCCGGGAGCTTCACCGCCATCGTGACGGCTGAAAGCAGTTCCTCATCGACAAACGGTTTCGCCACACTGGCGAAACCCTTGAACTCGGGAACCCTGTCCATGGAATCATTGGTCAGCGTCGTGAAGATCACGGCTGTTCCCGATTGCCGCAGGCGCCTGATGATATCGGTCCCGCCGTTTTCCACCACACCCGCATCAACCACCACCACATCAAAGTGCCCCGCTTCGATCGTTGCGATATAGTCGTGCGGCATGGCAAGATGAACGGTGCAGGGCAAGGTATCTGTGAGAATCCGCTCTGCTTCCATGGCGATGAGATATTCTCGATCGACGACGAGAATTTGAAGGCGCGTGGAAATCGGAAAATCCTTTCGTAAAACTCTCTAGTACAGGGCCATCAGAACTGGTCATTTAAAAAAGACACAGTAACGGTAGGGCAATTGCGCTAAACGCACGCGCCCCACAGTTTGTGAGTCTCATGGCCCATCCGAAACCGATCGCGCCGCCACGCATACCCTGTCAGCACTGCCCGCTACGACGGCGGCAGACCTTCCGCGACTTCAACTCCGAGGAACTGGCGTTCGTCTCGCGCTTCAAGATCGCGGAGATGCTTGCGGAGCCCGGGATGTCGATCATCGTCGAGGGAGAGCAGAATCCGTCTCTCTACACGGTGCTCAGCGGCTGGGGGTTCCGGCACAAGATCCTGGAAGACGGCCGGCGCCAGATCCTGAACTATGTTCTCCCAGGCGACATGATCGGGCTGCAGGGCAATGTGATGGCGGAAATGCAGCACTCGGTCGAGGCTCTGACGCGCGTGACGCTCTGTACCTTCGAGCGGGAGAAGTTCCACACCCTCTTCCGCGACCACCCCTCACTGGCATTCGACATCACCTGGATCGCCTCGCGCGAGGAATCGATGCTCGACGAACACCTGTTGAGCGTCGGGCGGCGAAGTGCCCGCGAACGGGCGGCCTATCTGCTGGCTTTTCTGGATACCCGCAGCCGGGCGGCGATGGAGGGAAACACCGGCGACCACCAGTTGCCGCTCACGCAACAACATGTCGCCGATACGCTGGGGCTGTCTCTCGTCCACACCAACAAGACGTTGCGAAAACTCATCGACGGCGGATTGATCCGCTGGCGTGACCGGGGCACCCAGGTCATCGATCAGGAAGGGCTTTATCGGGTCGCGGGATGGCGGCCGCCCGCGGAAAGCGAACGGCCGTTCATCTGATCAACTACAGTCGATTGTCGATGCCAGGACCCGGAGGCGGACCCTGGCGGGGGCGCTGCTGAAGCATCGCGACAATCCCGTCCATGTTGCGCATGGCGAGAAAGCCGAGCCCACCGGCGACCGCCAGGACGGCAAGCGGGCGCGACTTCAGAACGATCGGCAGGAACGAAACAGCAGCCGTCGCCAGCAAGGCTTTGCTGCCGCTGCTGGCCGCCGTTTCCCGCCGCCGTTTCTCCTCGGCCCGGGCGCCGAGACGCGCAGCCAGGAGAAGTACCAGCGCCAGGAACACGGCACCGCCGGCAACCGCAAGCAGAGCACCGGCCGCGCCGAGTTCTTCAGCGAGCACCACTGCACCGGCTGCGACCAATGCGAAATAGGCCGTCAGGCTGAACAGCAGCACCAGAGCATAGATCACCAGGTTGCGACGCAGGCGGTTGATGAACAGCCCCACGTCCACGGAGGCGAACGAGGCCAGAAGCGGCGCCAGTCTGGTCAGCATCAGCATCAGCGACGAGCCAGCATCGCGATCAGGAAGCCGACGCCGGCAGCCATGGCAACCGACTGCAGCGGGTTCGTCCGGATCTTGCGCTCCAGATCCTTCTCCATCGACAACGCATGTTCGCGGGCGGCCTCGACCATCTGCATGGACGCGTCGGTTGCGTCGTTCGTGGCCTTGCGGACGCGAAGACGGTAGTCGTCAGCCTTCTCCGAACCGACAGCGGCAACGCTGCGGGCCAGGGCCGCGATGTCTTCACGCAACTGCTGGATCTGGATCTCGACGTCCTTCGTCGAGGAAGCTGCCGCGCGGGCGGGTTCGTTTGGGGCGTTTACCGGTGCCATATCGTTCTCCTGTTTTGGTCGCGATCAGAGTATTGATCGGATCTGGGCAAATCTTGAGCTAGGTCAAAGGAAGTTGAACCACGAGAGCAGGGCAATCACGGGGATAGGGTACCGACGAGCCGAGGCAGGATATCATGCATGATGCAATCTCCGTTTTCGACATGGCAATGGCCGCAGCCTGCCCGCTGCAAGCAGTTAACACTTCCGCCGCGATTTTGTTCCAAGGCTCCGACCCCAGTTCGGTTCATCTTGATCTCACTCGTTTGCAAGCTCCGGCCATGCCGTCACTCCGCCACTCCACTCCTCGAAGGCATGTGCGAGCTTCAGGACCAGAAGGTCGCCAAAGCGTGGTCCGACGATCTGCAGCCCGATGGGCATGCCGGAGGTGGAAAAGCCGCAATTGATCGATGCAGCCGGCTGTTCCGACATGTTCCAGGGCACCGTGAAGGCGATGTGTTCGAAGGGTTGCGAGGGATCATTCGTCGGCGACGCCCAGTCCGCCGGATAGGAGACGATCGGATTGGTCGGCGACAGGACTGCATCAACCTGCGAAAACAGTTTGCTGCAGGCTCGGCGCATCTCGATCGTTCGGTCGAACCCTCGCACCGCCTCGACGCCGGACACGCTGCTGCCACCCTCCGCCCATTGGAAGATGTAGGGAAGGATCATCGCCTTGCGCGCGTCGGGCAGCTTTTCAATCTGGCCCCAGAAGCGCGCCCGCCAGAACACGTCCAGCCCGTCGAGCATTTCCCGTGTCAGCACCGGCGCAACCGGCACCACCACGGCCCCGGCGTCCTCGAAGCGTCTGGCAGCAGACAGAACCGCCTGTTGAACATCCGCATCCACGGAAAGCCCGGTTCCGGCATCCATCATCAGGCCGATCTTCATGCCCTTCACGTCGAGATCGAAGTCCAGCCAGTCGTAATCATTCGGCTCCAGCGCCGTTCCGTCGCGCCAGTCCGGACGCGAGAGAGTCGGCATGGACAGGGCCGCATCTTCGACGGTGCGCGTCATCGGGCCTGCACAGCGGCCCAGATAGTAGGGATCGACGGGGATGCGCCCATGGCTCGGCTTGAAGCCGAAGATGCCGGTCCAGCCGGCCGGGAGGCGAACCGAGCCGCCGATGTCCGTGCCGATGTGAAGCGGCCCGAAACAGGCCGCGGCAGCAGCCGACGCACCGGCGCTGGAACCGCCGGGATTCTGGCTGAGGTCCCAGGGATTGCGGGTCAGGGGATGGAAGCTCGACAGGCCGGAGGACAGCATGCCGTAGTCCGGACAGGTGGTCTTGGCAAAGATGATCGCCCCGTCTTCCCGCAGCCGGGCGGCGGCCGGTGCGTCCTCCGCGGCAGGCACCAGATCCACGGCTCTTGTCCCCATCGGTACCGGATCGCCCCTTGTGGCGATCAGTTCCTTGACGGTCACCGGGATCCCGTCGAGCGGCCCCAGTGGCTCGCCCCACGCCCAGCGCCGCGTCGACGCCTCCGCCTGCGACCGCGCGCCCTCCGGGTCATAGAGGTAGAGCGCCTGCACCTTGGGCTCGACAGACGCAATACGGGCCTCCACCGCCTGCCAGTATTCCGCGGGTGAGAGGCTTTTCTCCCGGTAGAGACCGAGAATTTCGCGGATGGTCAGCTTCAGGAGATCATTCATGGCAAAGGTCTTTTTCAAAAAATCAGGTGTTGTTTCTAGGGTCGAGCATATCGCGAAGGCCGTCGCCCAGCATGTTGAGGCCCAGCACCGCAAGGGCGATCGCCAGCCCCGGCAGGATCGCCAGCCAGGGCGCCTGGCCGAAGAACGTCTGGCTGTCCGCGAGCATCCGGCCCCAGCTTGGCGCGGGCGGCGACAGCCCCAGGCCCAGGAAGGACAGGCCCGCCTCGGTCAGGATGGCAAGGCCGAGCTGGATCGCCACCTGAACGATGATCTGGTTGGCGATGTTGGGGAGGATGTGAAAGAGCGTGATCTTGCTCTTCGATCGGCCGATGCCGACCGCCGCCGTCACATAGTCGCGCGCCCAGATCTGCCGCGCGGCGGCGAGCGTCAGGCGGGCGAATACCGGCACCATGAACACGCCGATGGCGATCACCACCGTGAAGCGGCCGGCGCCGATGAAGGCGCCGAGCACCATCGCCGAAAGGATCGGCGGGACGGCAAAGACGATGTCGCAGAGCCGCATGACGCAGAGTTCGAACAGGCCGCGCCACATGGCGGCGGTGGTGCCGACGACCGTGCCGGCGAAAGCCCCGATCGCGACGGCCGCGAAAGAGATCGACAGGGAATTCCAGGCGCCTACCATCAGCATCGACGCGATGTCGCGGCCGAACTGATCCGTGCCGAGGAGGCCTGCGTCGAGCGGCGGCTTCAGTCGCTGCACGATGTTCATCTGCGACGGCGGCAACGGCGTCCATATCAGGGACATCAGGGCCACCGCGAGCAGCGCCAGCGTGATCACGGCGCCGATCAGCAACACCGGGCGGCGGAAGATCCTTGCGTTCACGCGGGAACCCTCAGTCTCGGATCGAGGACGAGATAGGCAAGGTCGACGACAAAGTTCATCACGATCACCAGGGCCGAAAAGAACAGCACGACGTCCTGCATGACGATGATGTCGCGCTGCGCGAGCGACTGGTAGGCAAGCCGACCCAGCCCCGGCAGGTTGAAGACGTTCTCGACAAGCACCGCCCCGGCGATCAGGAAGGTGAACTGCAGCCCGATCATGGTGACGACCGGGATCAGTGCATTGGGCAGCGCGTGCCGCCACACCGCACCGCGCTCGCCCAAGCCCTTTGCCCGCGCGGTGCGGACAAAATCCTCGTTCATCACCTCCAGCACCGCGGCCCGCGAGACGCGCGTGAGGACGCCGGCCTGCGGCAACGCCAGCGCCACCGCCGGCAGGAGCAGGGCCTGAAACCCAGCGAGGAGGCCCGCGTCCCAGCCCGGAAATCCGCCGGCGGGCATCCAGCCGAGCGTCGTCGAAAACAGGATGATCAGGAGGAGCCCGACCCAGAACGCCGGCACCGCGATACTGACATAGGAGATGGCACCGGCGAGCAGGTCGAACGGCCCGTTGTGCCTGTATGCCGCCTGTACGCCGAGCGGCACCGCGATGGCGATGGACAGCGTCACGGCCATGAGCGCCAGCGGCAGCGTCACCCAGAGCCGCTCCGCCATCAGTCCCGCGACCGGTACGCCATAGGTGTAGGACTGGCCGAGGTCGCCCTGGAATACCCCCGCCAGCCAGGCGAGGTAGCGGACCGGAAGCGGCTGGTCGAGGCCCATCTGCGTCCGCAGGGCGGCGAGCGTCTCAGGCGTTGCGGACGTGCCCAGCATGATTGCCGCCGGATCGCCCGGCAGGAGATCCATGACCGTGAAGATCAGCAGCGAAACCACCAACAGCGTGACGAACAGGCTTGCGACCTGGCGGGTGAGGATGGCGATCAAGACGATGCGGCCCCTACTCTTCCCAATGCACCTCGCTCAGCACATTGGACGGGATCGGCTCGTTTTCCCAGAGACCGTTCAGCTTCTTGTTCCAGACGCCGAGCTTCGGCATGACGAACAGGAAGAGCGCCGGAACGTCTTCGGCCAGAATTTTCTGCGCCTCGCCGTAGAGCGCTTCCTGCTCGGCAGGATCGGAGGTCGCCTCGATCCGCTGCAGGACATTGTTGAAGGCCGGGTTCTTGTAGTTGAAGTAGTAGGGATCGCGCGCATAGATGTCGATGTCCATGGGCTCGGCATGGGCGACAATCGTCATGTCGTAGTCGGACGCCTTGAGCACGTCCGCGACCCATTTCGCCGGAAATTCGGTCGTCTCGATCTCCATCGTGACGCCGACCTGCGCAAACAGCGCCTGCAGGATCTGCGAGGTGCGCTGCGCATAGGCCATCTGCGGCGCCTTGATGGTAAAGGAGAAGCCGTCAGGGTAGCCAGCTTCCGCCAAAAGCGCCTTGGCCTTCTCGGGATCATAGGGATAGACGCCGGTCATGTCCTGGTAGCCGCGGTCGTTCGGGGTATAGTGGCTGCCGATCGGCGTCCCAAAGCCCGACCATGCACCGTCGACGATCATCGACCGGTCGACGGCCATCATCAGCGCCTGCCGGACCCGCTTGTCGGAAAATGGCGTCCGGGCATTGTTCATGCCGGCAACCACCTTCAGCTCCGTATTGCCGATGACGGTTTCTAGGGTCTCGTGATTTTCGAAGGAGGACATGAGTTCCGGCGCGCCGAATTCGGGGAAGGCATCGACATCGCCGGCCTGCAGCGCCGCCGCCTGCGCCTGCGGATCATTGATGAAGCGGAAGGTTGCCGCCTCCAGCATGGCCGCCCCTTCCTCGTTCCAGTAGTCCGGATTTCTTTCCAGCTGCACACTGGCGCCCTTCGCCCAGTTGACGAATTTGAACGGTCCGGTGCCGACCGGCGTTGTCTTGTTGTCGTCCGCCGATTGAGGTTCGACCATCACCGACGAAGGCCACCCTAGCCAGTAGAGCAGGCTGCCGGCCGGCTGCCTAAGCTTCAGCACCAGCGTCGACGGATCCGGTGTCTCCACGGCCTCGATCGATGCGAAGTAACGCTTCTGCGGATTGACGGAATCGCTGCCGCGGGCCCGGTCGATTGCAAACTTGGCGACCGCGCTGTCGAAGGCGACACCATTGTGGAAGGTGACGTCCGGGCGGAGCTTGAAGGTATAGGTCTTGCCGTCCTCGGAGATCTCCCAGCTCTCGGCGAGCTGTGGCTGAACCTCGCCGTTCCGGTCGATTGTGGTCAGCCCCTCGAAGATGTTCTGCCAGGTCACCTGGCCGATCGCGACCGGGGCCGCAGCCGTCGGATCCAGCCCGGCCGGCTCGATGGCCATGCCGATGCTGACGTCGGTCTTCGGCGCGGCCACGGCATGGACCGCTGACAAACCCGCACCCAGGGCGACCACCGCACCGATCAGAGCATGCCGCGACGCCGCCCACAAGACACCCTTTTTCCGCATAGCCGATGTTCCCCTTGTTATGTGCGTGACCGGATGATGACGTGTCAGTTTACGGCGATATTGCAGATGCACAATGGAAATCTATCGCATCGCACGCAGCGCTAGTCGCGGCGAAAACCTTCGCTGGCGACCAGCAGCTGGCGCGTGTATTCGGCGGAAAACTCACGTTTCACCAGCGCCTCGACGGGCACCGTCTCGACCACCTCGCCTGTCTTCATCACCGCCAGCCGCTCGCACATGTGGCTGATGACGCCGAGATCGTGGCTGACCATGACGAAGGTCAGATCCCGGTCGCGCCGGGCCTGCTCCAGAAGGTTGAGGATCTCGGCCTGGATCGAGGCATCGAGTGCCGAGGTCGGCTCGTCCAGCAGCATGATCGTCGGCTCGACGATCAGCGCACGGGCAATCGCCACCCGCTGCCGTTGGCCGCCCGAAAGCTGGTGCGAATAGCGGAACCGGAAGCCTGAACCGAGCCCGACCTCGTCGAGAGCCCTCGCGATGCGGGCATCGACGTTGTCGAAGCCATGGATGATCAGCGGCTCCAGCAGCAGCCGGTCCACCGTCTGCCGCGGGTGCAGCGAACCGTAAGGATCCTGGAAGACCATCTGGACCGTCCGGTAGAATTCCTTGTCGCGCTGGCGCCCGCCGTAGGACCGGCCGTTGACGGTGAGGCTGCCCTCCTGGAAGCCGGCAAGCCCGGTGATAGCGCGCAGCAGCGTCGATTTCCCGGAGCCGGATTCCCCGACGATGCCAAAGGATTCGCCTTGGGCCACGTCGAGGCTGACGTGGTTCAGCGCCGCAAAGTCCTCGTAGAGCACGAGCATGTTGTCGATCGAGAGAGCCGTCGTCACAGCGTCCACTCCGGCTTGCGTTCGAGGACCGGCAGAGGATGGCGGTTGCCGCCGATCTGCGGCAGACAGTTCAGGAGCCCCTGCGTATAGGGATGCTGCGCGTCGTGCAGGTTGGCGGCGGAAAGCTCCTCCACCACCTTGCCCGCATACATCACCAGCACCCGGTCGCAGAAGGTCGAGACGAGGCGCAGATCGTGGGAGATGAAGATCAGCCCCATGCCGCGCTCCGAGACCAGCTTGTCGAGGATGTCGAGCACCTCCAGCTGCACGGTGACGTCGAGCGCCGATGTCGGCTCGTCGGCGATCAGGAGGTCGGGTCCGCAAACCAGCATCATGGCGATCATCGCGCGCTGGCCCATGCCGCCGGAGACCTCGTGCGGATAGAGATCGAAGACCCGTTCCGGATCGCTGATCTGGACGGCCTCCAGCATGGCGAGAACCCGCGTTCGCGCTTCGCTTCTGCCGATGGATTCATGGGTCTTCAGCGTCTCGACGATCTGGCGCCCGATCGTCATCACCGGGTTCAGCGAATATTTCGGGTCCTGCAGGATCATCGCCAGGCGCTTGCCGCGCAGCATGCGCCTGTCCTTCGCCGGCATGGTCAGGAGATCGCGGTCGCCGAAGCGGAGCGTCCTGGCCGTCACCTGCGCCTGCGAGGGCGTCAGCCCCATGATGGCGCGGCCGGTCTGCGACTTGCCGGAACCGGATTCGCCGACGATGCCGAGCCGCTCGCGGCCGAGCGTGAAGGAAACGCCGCGCACGGCCTCCACCATGCCGGTTCGGGTCGGGAAGCGGACGCGCAGGTCGTCGACCGTCAGCAGCGTCTTGTCGGGAGCCGTCATTGCCCGGCCTCCTTCGGATCGAGCGCATCGCGCAGGCCGTCGCCGAGCAGGTTGAAGCCGAGGCTGACGATCAGGATGGCAAACCCCGGCATGGCCGCGACCCACCACTGGTCGAGAATGAAGCGGCGGCCCGAGGCGATCATCGCGCCCCATTCCGGCAGCGGCGGCTGGGCGCCGAGGCCGAGGAAACCGAGACCGGCGGCCGTCAGGATGATGCCCGCCATGTCGAGCGTCACGCGCACGATCAGCGACGACAGGCAGAGCGGCATGACGTGCCTGAGCACGATGCGAAACGGCGAGGCGCCCATCAGCTGCACCGCGGAGATGAACTCCGAATTTCGGAAGGTCATGGTCTCGGCCCGCGCGATGCGGGCATAGGGCGGCCATGAGGTGACGGCGATGGCGAGGATGGCGTTCTCGATACCCGGACCGAGCGCTGCCACCAGCGCCAGCGCCAGAACCAGCTTCGGAAAGGCGAGGAAGATGTCGGTGATGCGCATCAGCACGGCATCGACCCAGCCGCCGGCATAACCGGAGATGGTGCCGACGATCAGTCCGACGGGTGCGGCAATGATGGCGACGAGCACGACGACGAGAAGCGTCAGGCGCGAGCCGTGGATCAGCCGCGAGAGGATGTCGCGTCCCTGGTCGTCGGTCCCGAGGATATAGCCCTCCGCCCCGGGCGGCAGGAGGCGTGCATTGCGCAGGTCGCCCTGCAGCGGATTGTGCGGCGCCAGCACGTCGGCAAAGGCCGCCGTCAGGATCAGGGCAAGGATGATGACCAGGCCGAGCAGCGCCAGCCGATTTTCGGAAAACCGGCGCCAGACGACATAGGCGCGGCCGAGGCTGGCCTGCCGGCGCGATGCCGGACGGTCCGACAGGAGCCAGTCCCGGCTGTAGGGCTTGGGAGCGGGTTCCGTGATGCTCATCGGCTGCGCGTCCTTGGGTCGAGCGTCCGGTAGAGAAGATCGGACAGGAGATTGATGGCGACGAAGACCGCGCCGATGACCACCGTGCCGCCGAGCACCGCATTCATGTCGGCGTTCTGCAGCGAATTGGTGATGTAGAGCCCGAGCCCCGGCCACGAGAAGATGGTCTCGGTCAGCACCGAGCCCTCCAGAAGGCCGGCGTAGGAGAGCGCAATCACCGTCACCAGCGGCACGGCGGCATTGCGCAGCGCATGGAACCAGATGATGCGGGTCTCCGACAGGCCCTTGGCGCGCGCCGCAACGATATACTCTTGGGCAAGCTCGTTCAGCATGAAGGAGCGTGTCATGCGGCTGATGTAGGCGAGCGAGAAATAGCCGAGCAGCGATCCGGGCAGGATGATGTGCCGGAAGAGGTCCCAGACGACGGCCCATTCCCGCTGCAGGATGGCATCGACCAGGTAGAAGCCCGAGTTTGGCGTGAAGGTATATTCGTAAACGATGTCCATCCGGCCCGGATAGGCGACCCAGCCGAGCTTGGCGTAAAACAGCACCAGTGCCAGCAGCCCGAGCCAGAAGATCGGCACGGAATAGCCGACAAGCCCGATCACCCGCACCACCTGGTCGGCGATGCTGCCGCGCTTGACGGCGGCCAGGACGCCGAGCGGGATGCCGAGAACCGCCCCGATGATCGTGCCGATCGTGGCAAGTTCGATGGTCGCCGGAAAGACCCGCAGGATATCAGTCAGAACCGGATTGGTGGTCAGCACCGAGGTCCCGAAATCACCCGACAGTACCTGCTTCAGGTAGATCCAGAACTGCTGGTAGAGCGGCAGGTCGAGGCCGAGCTCGAGCCGGATGCGCTCGACCACATGCTGGGGCGCCCGGTCGCCGACGATGGCCAGCACCGGATCGATGGGGATGACCCGGCCGATGAAGAAGGTGACGGCGAGGAGACCGAAAAGGGTCGTCACCGCCATGACCAGAAAGCGCAGGAGCGCAGACGCAACGGGATGCACCCGCCGCTTGTTGCGGCGGGTGACTGCGGATGTATCCGTGAGAGCCAAGGACGTGTCCCCTCAGGCTATTCCTTGGAGACCGGCGCGAGCAGATTGGTGTCGAAGGTCGGGCCGAGGTTGTAGCCTTCGACGTTGGCACGGTGCGCCGCCACTTCCGTCTGCTGGAAGACGATCACGAACGGGCCTGTCTCGAGCACCTGCTGCTGCAGGTCCTTGTACATGTCGGCACGCTTGGTCTCGTCGCGTTCCAGGAGGGCTGCCGCCGTCTGCTGCGTCAGCTCCGGGATATCCCAGGCGTTGCGCCATGCCAGCGGCTTGGCGGCAGCGTCATCGGCATTGTCCGCATTGGCCGCGAATGTGTCGGCGTTGGAATGGGGATCCCAGTAGTCCGTGCCCCACTGGCCGATGTAGATGTCATGGTTGCGGGCGCGGTATTTGGTCAGCGTCTGCTTACCATCACCCGGGATGATGTCGAGCTTGACGCCCCCCTGTGCAAAGGTCTGCTGCACGGATTCGGCAATGCCGGTGACCGGCTGCGTGTTGCGCACGTCCATGGTGACCGAGAAGCCGTCGGCCAGACCGGCCTTGGCCAGCAGTTCCTTCGCCTTCTCGACATTCAGGTTGTAGGGATTGCTGTCGAGCGATCCGAGCATGCCCTTCGGCAGGAAGGTCTGGTGGATTTCGCCGATCCCCTTGATGAAGGTCGCGCCGATCGCGTCGTAATCGACCAGATACTTCAGTGCTTCACGCACTTCGGGCTTCGCCAGATTTTCGTTCTTCTGGTTGAGGCTGAAGTAGTAGACGGTGCCCTTCGGAGCAGAATCCGTCGCGATATCGGCATTGCCGGAGATGGCTTCCAGGTCACCGGGCTCGAGGTTGCGCGCAACGTCGATGTCGCCGGCTTCCAGCGCCAGCCGCTGGCCGGAGCTTTCCTTCATGTGACGGTAGATGGCGCGCTTCAGCTTCGCCTTCTCGCCGTAGTAGTTGTCGTTGCGCTCCAGAACGAGGATCTCGTTGGCGCGCCACTGCATCATCTTG
Organism: Pseudorhizobium pelagicum; assembly: GCA_000722615.1. Taxonomy (GTDB): domain Bacteria; phylum Pseudomonadota; class Alphaproteobacteria; order Rhizobiales; family Rhizobiaceae; genus Neorhizobium; species Neorhizobium pelagicum. Next base: position 50,881 of record JOKI01000005.1, read on the forward strand.
AACGGGCCGGAGCCGGCATAATTCGTCTTCAGCCAGCCGTTGCCGAAGTCATTCTCGGCCACGTGCTCCATGAGAAGCGTCTTGTCGACGATCGAGGCAACGTTGGCGGTCAGGCAGTTCAGCACGAAGCTCGGCGCATAGGCCTTGTCGACGGTGAAGACGAAGGTCGAAGGATCGGTGGCCTTGGCCATCTCCGTGACGTTTTCCTTGGTCAGCCCGAACTGGGTCAGGATGAAGGCCGGCGTGAGGTCGAGCTTCACCGCCCGCTCGAAGCTGTAGGCGACGTCCTCGGCGGTGATCGGATTGCCCGAGGCAAACATCAGGTCCGGCTTCAGTTTGAACGTGTAGGTCAGCGCATCGTCCGAAACGGTCCAGCTCGCCGCAATGCCGGGCGTGACCTTGGAGGTGTCGTTGATGTCGAGGTTGACGAGGTTGTCATAGGCATTGCCCATGATCTCGCCGGCCGAGATTTCGAACGCCTCGCCCGGATCGAGCGAGATGATGTCGTCGATGGCCCAGGCAATCACCAGCGTATCGGGCGGAGTCTCCGCGAAAGCCTGCGGCGCCGTTGCAAGAAGCAGCGACAAGGCTGCACCGGATGCCAGCAGGCGCGCGCGTTTGTTCAGCAAGTTGATCATTTTCTTGTTCCCCTTTTGGTGGTTTGCTTGTTGTTCCGGCTGCCGGCTATTCGTGCCAGGCAGACGCCATGATCCTGAGCCAATTCTCCCGGCAGATCTTCTTCAAGTCGGCGTCAGCGTATCCCGCGTCCCGGAGCGCCGCAACCAGATTTTGATTGCCCGCAGCGTCACTTATCTCCTCCGGGATCGACGCTCCGTCGAAGTCCGAGCCGAGCGCGACATGGTCGATCCCGAGCCGTTCCACGAGATAATCCATGTGCCGGACCATGTCGGAAAGCGGGGTCTCGACATTGTCGCGACCATCCGGACGCAGCATCGTCACGGCATAGTTGAGCCCGACGAGGCCGCCGCTCTCCTTGATCGCATCGAGCTGCCTGTCCGTCAGATTGCGCGCCACCGGCGTCAGCGCATGGACGTTGGAATGGCTGGCGACCAGCGGCTGGTCGGTGGTCTTCGCCACGTCCCAGAAGCCCTTCTCGGTGATATGGGCAAGGTCGATCACGATGCCGAGACGGTTGCAGGCGCGCACCAGATCGAAGCCCGCATCCGTCAGTCCCGGCCCCGTGTCCGTATCCATCGGGTAGGCGAACGGCACGCCGTGGCCGAAAATGTTGTGGCGGCTCCAGACCGGTCCAAGCGACCGCAGGCCGGCCGCATAGAAGACCTCGAGATTGTCGAGGTCCGCGTCAAGCGCCTCGCAGCCCTCCATGTGGAGGACGGCGGCGAAGACGCCTTCGTCCATTGCGGCCCGGACATCCGCCGTCGAGCGGCAGAGGCGCCATCCGCCCGCCCGCTCCAGGCGAAGCGCGATCGCCGCCTTTTCCAGGGCGACCTCCAGCGACGGCCCAAGCGGCAGAGGGTCGGACAGCGGCGTGACATAGTGGCCGCTCTCGTCCGGCTCCTTGAGGATCAGTTCGCCGGATGGGATGTAGATGGCGCAGAACCCGCCCGCCAGCCCGCCCTTCCTGGCACGCGGCGCGTCGATATGGCCCTCGCTCGTGCCGTTCATGAATTCAGCGACCGGATCGCCCCCCGCCTTCATCGTCCGCCAGAGCCGCAGGAGCACGTCGTTATGGCCGTCGAACACCAGTTCCATGGGCAGGTCCTAAATGTGGGTGGGAAGCGCCTGAAGTGATTGATGGCGCGATCCTAGCGCCCGCTTCGCCGACCGCAAGAGGGAAATCACCTCCTCCTGCGGCATTTCTAGGCAGCCTTCTTCAGCGTGCAAAACGAAGGCAACGCCCTCCTACCAGGCCATGACCTCGCCCCGATAGCGCTCCACCTCCTCCAGCAGCCAGGACCGGAAGGCGACCACAGGCCGGAAGTCCGTCTTCGTCAGCGGCGCGACGGCATAATAGGCGCTGGGCGACCGCACCTGATGAGCATAGGCCTGCACGATCTGCCCGCTTGCCAGTTCCGAGTCGACGAGGAAGAGCGGCATCAGCGCCACGCCCAGCCCCGCCGCGCAGGCCTGCCCCACGCTGGAGAACTGCTCGAACCGCATCCCCTGGGAACTGGCGCCGGACAGGCCGAGGCTCTGAAACCAGTGGCTCCAGGCGCCAGGACGCGAGGCCATGTGCAGGAGCGGCAGCGCCAGCATGTCCTCCGGCCTTTCGATCGGATGATCGGCGAGAAAGCCGGGACTGCACACCGGCGCCACCATCTCCTCCATCAGGAAGGTGCAATCGGCGCCCGGCCAGTCGGCCTGTCCGATGTGGATCGCCATGTCGATGCCGTCGCGGTCGAAGTCGAAGATCCCGATGCGGGTGGCGAAGTTGAGGGTAATCTCCGGATGCCGCGCGACGAAACCGGGGATCCGCGGCATCAGCCAGCGCGTCCCGAAGGTCGGCAGGATCGCGAGGTTGAGCGTGTCGCTATGCCGTTTAGTCATGGCCTGGAGCGAAGCAGAGCGGATCTGCGACAGCGCCGCGCCGACGGCCTTGGCGTAGTCCGCACCGGCAGAAGTCAGCACCACGCCACGGCTGGTGCGCTCGAACAGCAGCACGCCGATCTGCTCCTCGAGCCCGGAAACCTGCCGGCTGATGGCGCCCTGCGTCAGGGACAGCTCCTCCGCGGCAGCCGAAAAACTGCGCAGCCGCGCCACCGATTCAAAGGCGGCAAGGGCAGCGGTGGAGGGCAGCAGGCGGCGGCTGAGACTGGTCATGGCCTATTACTATCAATCATGGCAGGATGAGTAAACGCGGCTTGATGCGGGGCCTCGGCTCGCGGATAATCCAGAGATGAAACCGGAGGTACGATTGTGAGCGCACGCGCGGCATTTTCCTGGGAAGATCCCTTTCTTCTCGAAGACCAACTGACGGACGAGGAGCGGATGATCCGCGACGCCGCGGCCGCCTTCGGCAAGTCCGAGCTCCTGCCGCGGATCCAGGAAGCCTATCTCAACGAGACCACGTCGCCGGAGCTCTTCCGACTGATGGGCCAGGCCGGTCTGCTCGGCGTCACGCTGCCGGAGAAATATGGCGCAGCCGACGCCGGCTACGTCGCCTATGGCCTCGTCGCCCGCGAAGTGGAGCGCATCGACTCCGGCTATCGTTCGATGATGAGCGTGCAGTCCTCGCTCGTGATCTATCCGATCTTCGCCTATGGCTCCGAGGAGCAGAAGGACAAATATCTGCCGGGTCTCGTCTCCGGCGAACTGATTGGCTGCTTCGGGCTGACCGAGCCTGATGCCGGCTCCGATCCGGGCGGTATGAAGACCCGCGCCGAAAAGATCGAAGGCGGCTATCGCCTCAGCGGCAACAAGACCTGGATCTCCAACGCGCCGATCGCCGATGTCTTCGTCGTCTGGGCGAAATCCGAGGCTCACAACAACGAGATCCGCGGCTTCGTGCTCGAAAAGGGCATGAAGGGACTGTCGGCCCCGAAGATCGGCGGCAAGCTGTCGCTGCGCGCCTCCGTCACCGGCGAGATCGTCATGGAAGGCGTCGAGGTCGGCGAGGAAGCCCTGCTTCCGAACGTCTCCGGTTTGAAAGGCCCCTTCGGCTGCCTCAACCGCGCCCGCTACGGCATCTCCTGGGGCGTCATGGGAGCGGCGGAAGACTGCTGGTTCCGGGCACGCCAATACGGACTCGACCGCAAACAGTTCGGCAAGCCTTTGGCCGGCATGCAGCTCTACCAGAAGAAGCTCGCCGACATGCAGACCGAGATTGCGCTCGGACTTCAGGCATCGCTCAGGGTCGGTCGCCTGATGGACGAACACCGGATGGCGCCGGAGATGGTCTCGATCATCAAGCGCAACAATTGCGGCAAGGCGCTCGACATCGCCCGCCAGGCCCGCGACATGCACGGCGGCAACGGCATCCAGATCGAATACCACGTCATGCGCCACGCGCAGAACCTGGAGACGGTCAACACCTACGAGGGCACGCACGACGTCCACGCCCTGATCCTCGGCCGTGCCCAGACCGGCATCCAGGCCTTCTTCTGAGCCGATCCTCGCGCCGGCAGCATCAAGCTGCCGGCTTATCGCTTGGGCGACGCACTGTCTTGGATCGGTCGTCAGGAAGCCCTATGTAGGGGCGGCGACGGAAATCTTCGTTGCGGGCTGAAGCCGGAACGACGGCGTCAGCCTCCCAGCCTCTCGCAGCACCGGCACCCGTCCTCCTCCCGGACCTGGCCAGCGCTGATATCCTGTCCGCGCCGGTTCCGGCGGCGGCTTCTAAATATGAAGGTGCAATGCCATGCATTCCTATCCCGACGTCCAGCTCTTCATCAACGGCACCTGGCGCGATGCCATCGGCGGCGAGACGCTGCCGGTCTCCGATCCCGCAACGGAAGAAGTGATCGGCAAGATCGCCCATGCCCGCATCGCCGATCTCGATCTCGCACTGGAAGCGGCCGACAAGGGCTTCAAGGTCTGGCGCGAAACCTCGCCGTTGGAACGCTCCAAGATCATGCGCAAGGCCGCCGACCTGCTGCGCGAGCGTGCCGACACCATCGCCTATTTGATGACGCGCGAGCAGGGCAAGCCGCTGGCGCAGTCCAAGGGCGAGATCCTTGGTGCCGCCGACACCATCGACTGGTTTGCGGAAGAAGGCCGCCGCACCTACGGCCAGATCATTCCCTCGCGCTTCAGCGGCGTCTCGCAGATGACGGTGAAACTGCCGATCGGCCCGGTCGCCGCCTTCACGCCCTGGAACTTCCCGATCAACCAGATCGTCCGCAAGCTGTCGGCCGCGCTCTGCACCGGCTGCTCGATCATCGTCAAGGCACCGGAAGAGACCCCGGCTTCCCCGGCCGAGCTGATCCGCGCCTTCGCCGATGCCGGCGTTCCGGCTGGCGTCGTCAACCTCGTCTACGGCATCCCGGCCGAGATCTCGGAATACCTGATCCCGCATCCGGTGATCCGCAAGATCTCGTTTACCGGCTCGACCCCGATCGGCAAGCATCTCGCAGCGCTCGCCGGCAAGCACATGAAGCGTGCGACGATGGAACTCGGCGGCCATGCCCCGGCGATCATCTTCAACGACGCCGATCTGGAGAAGGCGATCGAAGTGACGGCCGGCGCGAAATTCCGCAACGCCGGACAGGTCTGCGTGGCGCCGACGCGCTTCCTCGTGCAGGATGGCATCGCCGACCGCTTCGTCGAAGGCTTCATCAAGGCGTCGCAGGCGATCAAGGTCGGCAACGGCCTGGAAGACGGTGTCACCATGGGGCCGCTTGCCAACGAGCGCCGCATTCCGGCCATGGAAGACATGATCCAAGATGCCGTCTCCAAGGGCGCTGAACTGCGCACCGGCGGCAAGCGCATCGGCAACAAGGGCTATTTCTTCGAGCCGACCGTGATGACCGACGTGCCGACGACGGCCAAGATGATGAACGAGGAGCCCTTCGGACCGCTCGCCATCATCAACCGCTTCTCCGATCTCGACGACGCGATCGGCGAAGCCAACCGCCTGCCCTTCGGCCTTGCATCTTATGCCTTCACCGGCTCGGTGAAGACGGCCCATGCGCTGAGCCGCCAGATGGAAGCGGGCATGCTGACGATCAACCACAACGGCCTGGCGATCCCGGAAGTGCCCTTCGGCGGCATCAAGGATTCCGGCTACGGCACGGAAGGTGGTTCGGAAGCGGTCGAGGCCTATCTCGAAACCCGTTTCGTCACCCAGATGAACTGATCCTCAAAACCAGAAGAAGCAGAAAGCCGGCGGAGCACACTCCGCCGGCTTTCTTTTATTCAGGATGTGAGCGTCAGCCGGCGGCAAAGACCTGGGCGCGCCGCAGCGTCACAAAGCCCTGCTGGCCGGCCCTCACCGCAAGCTCCGGCTCGACGTCGAACTCCAGGTGCTCGCCGGTGGTGGTGATGGCGATGACCCGGCGTCCGCCCGGGCGATCCAGAACGCGGGTGACCGAGGCGGCAATCCCGGGTCCGGTTTCGGACCAGGCGAGATCGCCGGGACGGGCGTAGACTTCCGCCGCGCCGTTCGCGACGCCGTCGGCTGCGATCGCCGCACCGTCGGCATAGGCGACGCCGCCGCGCACCTCGGCCGAGATCCTATTGGTATCCCCGAGGAAGCGCGTTACGAAGGCCGAGCCCGGTTCCCGGCAGACCTGCTCCGGCGTCCCCTGCTGCACCACCTGTCCCTGATTGAGGATCACCACCCGGTCGGCGAGATCGAGCGCCTCCTCCTGGTCGTGGGTGACGAACAGCGTGGTGATGCCGAGCTCGTCGTGGATCTCGCGCAGCCAGCGACGCAGATCGCGCCGGACCGCGGCATCCAGCGCGCCGAAGGGTTCGTCGAGCAGCAGTACCTTCGGATCGACCGCCAGCGCCCGCGCAAGCGCGACGCGCTGCCGCTGCCCTCCGGAAATCTGTGCCGGAAAGCGGTCCCCGAGCCCTTCCAGCTGGACGAGCCGCAGCAGATCGTCGACCCGCGCCGCGATCGCCGACTTCTCGCGCTTCACCTTCGAGACCTTCATGCCGAAGGCGATGTTCTCCTGCACCGTCATGTGCGGGAAGAGCGCATAGTGCTGGAACACGAAGCCGACGCCGCGATCGCGCACCGGAATGTCGGTGGCGTCCTGGTCTCCGAAATAGATATGGCCGCCGTCGGCAAACTCGAGGCCCGCCACCATCCGCAGGATGGTGGTCTTGCCAGAACCGGAAGGACCGAGCAGCGCCACAAGTTCGCCGCTCTCGATCTCCAGCGAGACGTCGCGCACGGCACGGAAGGTGTCGAAGGTCTTGACCACGTGGTCGAGGCGGATCTTCATGGCTTGGGCTCCGCAGCAGGAATGGCCGGGGTGGAGAGCGCGGGACGGCGAACGCGGCCGGCTCCCTGTCGCTCCAGCGCCACCTTGGCGATGATGGTGATGACGGCGATGACGGCCAGGATCGACGCCGAGGCGAAGGCGCCGGCCGCCTGGTAGTCGTGATAGAGAAGCTCGATGTGCAGCGGCAGCGTGTTCGTCTGCCCGCGGATATTGCCGGAGACGACGGAGACGGCACCGAACTCCCCCATGACGCGGGCGTTGCAGAGCACGACGCCGTAGAGCAGCGCCCATTTGATGTTGGGCAGCGTCACCGAGAAGAAGGTCCGCCAGCCCGAGGCACCGAGGGAGGTTGCCGCTTCCTCGAGGTCCCGGCCCTGCGCCTGCATCAGCGGAATGAGCTCGCGCGCCACGAAGGGTGCCGTGACGAACATCGAGGCGAGAACGATGCCCGGGAGGGCGAAGAGCACCTTGATGTCATAGGCCTCGAACAGAGGCCCGAAGAAACCCTGCAGGCCATAGACGAAGAGATAGGCGACACCGGCGACGATCGGCGAGATGGAGAACGGGATCTCAATCACCACCAGCAACAGGCGGCGACCGGGAAAATCGAACTTGGTGATCGCCCAGGCGGCGGCGACCCCGAAGATGGTGTTGATCGGCACGGCGATCAGGGCCGTGACAACGGTCAGGAAGATGGCGTGGCGGGTGTCGGGATCGGCAAGCGTCGAGGCATAGACCCGCCAGCCTTCGGAGAAAGCCTCAAAGCCGATGACGATGAGCGGCGCGAGCACCAGAAGCGCGCCGAGGATCAGCACGATGCCGATCATCAGGCGCCGGAAAATCGGGTTGTCGCCGACGCGCGGCGGCTTGCGACGGGATGATTGTACAGCGGACATGGGTCAGCCCTTCATCGTATAGCGCAGGGCACGCGACTGCAGGATGTTGGTGATCGCGAGCATCAGGAAGGCGGTGATGAGCAGTACCGAAGCGATCGCCGCGGCCGCCTGATAATCATATTCCTCCAGCCGGATGAAGACGAGGAGCGCCGTGATCTCCGTCGACATCGGCTGGTTGCCGGCGATGAAGATGATGGCGCCGAACTCGCCGAGCGAGCGGGCAAACGACAGGGAAAGTCCCGCCAGCAGGGCTGGCGCCAGAAGCGGCAGGATCACCTTGCGGAAGATCGTCCAGTCGGATCCACCCAGCGATTGCGCGGCCTCCTCGAGTGCCGGATCCAGATCCTCCAGAACCGGCTGCACGGTCCGCACGATAAACGGCAGGCTGGTGAAGCACATCGCCACCATGATGCCGAGCGGCGTGTAGGCGACCCGGATGCCGAGGTCGGAGAGGATCGAGCCGAACCAGCCGTTCGTCGCAAACAGCGCCGTCAGCGAAATGCCGGCGACAGCGGTCGGCAGGGCAAAGGGCAGATCGACGATCGCATCGACGATCCGCCAGCCGGGAAACTTGTAGCGGGTCAGCACCCAGGCGAGTGCCAGGCCGAAGACGAGGTTGAAGGCGGTCGCGCCCAGCGCCGACAGCACCGTCACCCGGTAGCTTGCGACGGCACGCGGCGAGGAGATGATGGCCCAGTAGTCGCTCGGGCCGAGGCTGGCAGCCTTGAATATCAAGGCAGCGAGCGGCAGCACGACGATCAGGCCGACATAGAAAAGCGTGACACCGAGCGACAGCGACAGCCCTGGCAGAACATTGCGTCTCAAGCGAGGTCCCCTGTCCTTGCACACAAAACCCGACGGCGAGGAAGCCGTCGGGATCGCAGTGGTGATAACGAAGACTTAGCGGCTGCCGTAAAGCTTGTCGAGCGTGCCGCCGGAAGCGAAGTGTTCTTCCTGGATCTTGTCCCAGCCGCCGAAGACGTCATCGACATTCACCAGGCGGATTTCCGGGAACTGGTCCTTGAACTCCGCCGACACCGTTTCGTTGTGGACACGGTGGCCGAATTCGGCCGCGATCCGCTGGCCTTCTTCCGTATAGAGGAAGTCGAGATAGGTCTTCGCGAGGTCACGCGAGCCGCGCTTGTCGACCACCTTGTCGACGACCGCGACCGGGAATTCCGCCAGCAGGCTGACCGACGGCACCAGCGTGTCGAACTTGTCCTCGCCATACTGCTTGGCGATCGCGCGGGTTTCCGCCTCGAAGGTGACGATCACGTCGCCGAGCTCGCGTTCGACGAAGGTCGTCGTCGCGGCACGTCCTCCGGTGTCGAACACCGGCACGTTATCGAAGATCTTGGCGACGAATTCCTCGACCTGCTCCTCGTCGCCATTGAAGGCTTCCTTGGCGTAGGCAACCGCTGCAAGATAGGTATAGCGGGCGTTGCCGGATGTCTTCGGGTTGGGGAAGATCACCTGCACGTCGTCGCGGGCCAGATCGTTCCAATCCTTGATGTTCTTCGGGTTGCCTTCGCGCACCAGGAAGGACGGGAAGGAATAGAAGGGCGACGCGGCGTTGGGGAAATCCTGCTGCCAGTCGTCCGAGACAAAGCCCTGCTTCACCAGGAATTCGATGTCGGTGACCTGGTTGAAGGTCACGACATCCGCCTCAAGGCCCTCGACGATGGCGCGCGCCTGCTTGGACGTGCCAGCGTGCGACTGGTCGATGGTGACGCCTGGATGGGCCTTGATGAAGGCCTCGTTTTCGGCCGCGAAGATTTCGCGCGCGATATCGTAGGATGCATTCAGAAGCGTGGTCGGCGACTGCGCGAAGGCCGGCGCGGCGAAGAGAGCGGCAACAGCGGTGCCGAGGAGCAGGAGGCGGTTCATGAAAGTCTCCGGAATTCGTTGATGCCCAGAAACTAGCGGCAGATGCCTCCGCCCGCGAGAAACCAGCGACCCGTTTGTGTGATCGCTTTAGAAATTCCGTTCGTTTTGCAGTGGCTTCAGCGACAGTTCTCCCGCCGCCACCGGAATCGGACCCGACCGAGCGAAAATTTGTCCTAGAGCCGATGGTCGGGAAACAGCGTTCCGTGACGGCCGGCGAAGTAGAGTTCGATGGCCTCGCGACCGACCTCCTGCAAGCTTGCCGGGGACCATTTCGGATCGCGGTCCTTGTCGATGATCGCCGCACGCACCCCTTCGTAGAAGTCGTGGTGGCGCAGGATCTCGACCCCGGCGGCGAATTCCCGCTCCAGGCACTCCACCAGCCCGGAACTGTCGCGACCGGCCCGCAGCAGGCGCAGGGTCAGCTTCAGGCTGGTCGGCGAACGCTTGAGGATGGCCTCGCGCGTCCGGCCTGCGAATTCGCCCCCTTCCGCGTCCAGCGCGGCGAGGATGTCCTCGACGTTGTCGTGGGCGAAGCAGCGGTCGATCACGGCGTGGTTCCGCTGCAACTCGCTCTCACCCGGCGAGACTGCAAACGACTGGAGGACAGCTTCCACCGCCGCATCGTCGGCGTCTGCGGCAAGCGCTCCCAATGCCTGGACGAGCTTCGGCAGTTCGTCGGAGGGAACGGAGAGATCGGCGAGCCCGGCGAAGATCGCATCTGCGGCCGTTACCTCCAGGCCCGTCAGCCCCATCCAGGTGCCGACCTCGCCCGGCGCCTTCGGCAAAAGCCAGCTTGTCCCGACGTCGGGGAAATAGCCTATCCCCGTTTCCGGCATCGCCAGACGCGTCCGCTCCGTCACCAGCCGGTGCCGGCCATGCGACGCAAGCCCGACGCCGCCGCCCATGGTGATGCCGTCCATCAGCGCCACATAGGGCTTGAGATAATGCGCGATGGCATAGTTCAGCGGAAACTCCTCCCGCCAGAAGCGCGTCGCCTCCGTGTCGTCCGCCTTGCCCATCTCGAACAGCACGCGGATATCGCCGCCGGCGCAGAGCCCACGATCCCCCTCCCCGGTCAGGACGACGCAGGAGACGGACACATCCTCCGCGGCATCATCCAGCGCCGCGCGGATGGCGCGGACCATAGAAAGGTTGATGCTGTTGAGCGCCTTCGGCCGGTTGAGGCGGATGACCGCCGCAGAGCCCACGCGGTCAAGGATGACGTCGTCGCTGCTCATCGTCGGTCCCTGCATGGCGGGCCTCCCCTGTCACCGGTTGTCGGCCAGAATCATTTCCGCCGCCTTCTCGGCGATCATGATAGTCGGCGAATTGGTGTTGCCGGAAACGATATTCGGCATGATCGAGGCGTCCGCGACCCTGAGCCGCCCCAGCGCCCGCAACCGCAGCCTGGGATCGACGACACTGTCGGTATCCGCGCCCATGCGCACGGTCCCAACCGGATGGAAGATGGTGGTGCCGATCTCCCCGGCCGCCCGCTCCAGATCCTCGTCGGTCTCATAGCTTGGCCCGGGCTTGTATTCCTCCGGATGATAGCGCGCGAAGGAGGGCTCCGAGACGATCCGGCGGGTGAGCCGGATCGCCCGCACGGCCACGTCCCGGTCAGAGGGTGTCGACAGATAGTTCGGCCGGATGGCGGGTGCGGCGGCGAAATCACCGCTCTTCACGTGCACCGAGCCGCGGCTGTCCGGCCGCAGGTTACAGACGCTTGCCGTCATCGCCGGAAAGCCGTGAACCGGGTCGCCGAACTTCTCCAGGGACACCGGCTGGATGTGATACTGCAGGTCCGGCGTCTCCTTGTCCTGGCCCGAGCGGGTGAAGATGCCGAGCTGGCTCGGCGCCATCGACATCGGGCCGGACCGTCGCAACGCATATTCGAGACCGATCGCTGCCTTGCCCAGCAGTCGCGAGGCCTTCTCGTTCAGCGTCGGCACCCCCGTCACCTTGTAGACCATGCGAAGCTGCAGATGGTCCTGCAGGTTTTCGCCCACGCCCTTCACCTCCCGGAGAACCTCGATGCCGGCCTGCTGCAGCACATCGCCGCGGCCGATGCCGGACAACTCGAGGATCTGCGGCGAGCCGATCGACCCGGCGCTGAGGACGGTTTCGCGCGCCGCATAGGCTTGTTTGACAACGCCCTTGTGCTGGAACTCGACGCCGCGAACCTCGCCGTCCTCGACGATCAGCCGGCGCGCCTGCGCCTTCGTCAGCACGGTGAGGTTGGGCCGGTTGCGCGCCGGGCGCAGGAAGGCCTTGGTGGTGTTCCAGCGGATGCCGGACCGCTGGTTGACCTCGAAATAACTCGACCCCTCGTTGGAGCCACGGTTGAAATCTTCGGTGATCGGAATGCCCGCTTCTTCGGCCGCCTTCTGGAAGGCGTCGAGGACGGCCCAGCGGACGCGTGATTTCTCCACCCGCCATTCGCCGCCGCTGCCATGCATTTCGTCGCCGCCGCCGTGGTGATCCTGCGACTTGATGAAATAGGGCAGCACGTCGTCCCAGCCCCAGCCTTCGCAGCCCATCTGCCGCCACAGGTCGTAGTCGCGGGCCTGGCCGCGCATGTAGATCATGCCGTTGATCGAGGAACAGCCGCCGAGAAGCTTGCCGCGCGGATAGGAGAGCGCTCGGCCGTTCAGCCCATCCTCCTTCTCCGTCACAAAGCACCAGTCGGTGCGCGGATTGTTGATGCAGTAGAGATAGCCGACGGGGATATGCACCCAGTGATAGTTGTCGGTACCGCCGGCCTCCAGCAGCAGGACGCGGTTTCGGGCGTCGGCCGACAAGCGGTTGGCCAGTACGCAACCCGCACTGCCCGCCCCCACCACGATGTAGTCGTATCGTTCCATGTCCGTCTCCAAAGGCCGTCCGCCGCCGCAGACCATCGTCTGCGATCCGGACTGCCTCGATTGTGCAAGACCCCACCCGCTCCGGCATTCGCCAGCTGCTAGTGCCGGTGCTCGAACCCGAGCATGCGGCCGAAGCGGGAGGCGTAGAATTCGCCGATGATGCCGCGCCGGAAGACGAGCACGCAGACCATGAAGACGACGCCGGTGATGATGGTGACCGGGAAGTCGGAGGTCGCCAGATAGTTCTGCAGCGTCACCACCAGTCCGGCGCCGAAGATCGGACCGATCAGCGTGCCGATGCCGCCGAGCAACGTCATCAGGATCACCTCACCCGACATCTGCCAGGCGACATCCGTGAGCGTCGCGAACTGGAACACCAGCGACTTCAGCCCACCGGCCAGTCCGGCAAGTGCTGCCGACATCACGAAGGCACCGAGCTTGTAGCGGGCCACCGAATAGCCGAGCGAGGTGGCACGCGCCTCGTTTTCCCGGATCGACTTGAGGATCATCCCGAACGGCGAGTTGATGAAGCGCCAGATGACCACCATGCCGATCACGAAGACCGCCAGCACGAAGTAGTACATGTTGGTCGAGACGGAGAGGTCGATCAAGCCGAACAGATGGCCGCGCGGCACCTGCTGGATGCCGTCCTCGCCCTGCGTGAACTCCGACTGCAGGCAGAAGAAGAAGAACATCTGCGACAGGGCCAGCGTGATCATCGCGAAATAGATGCCCTGGCGGCGGATCGCCACCACACCCATCACCAGGCCGAGCACCGCCGCCCCTGCCACCCCCAGCAGCACGCCAAGCTCCGGCGTCCAGCCCCAGACCTTGACCGCATGCGCCGTGAAATAGGCCGCCCCGCCGAAGAAGGTGGCATGGCCGAAGGAGAGAAGCCCCGTATAGCCGAGCAGCAGGTTGAAGGCGCAGGCAAAGAGCGCAAAGCACAGGAGCTTCATCAGGAAGATCGGGTAAAAGAACATCGGCGCGATCAGCAGCAGGGCAAACCCTGCGAGAAGGAAGACGGCATAGCTCGTCGAGGTCTTCCGTGACTGCGCGAGCTCGGCCTTCTGCTTGGTGGTGTGAACAGCGTCGCTCATGTCATGCATCCCGTCCAAAGAGGCCCGCCGGCCGGATCAACAGCACGATCGCCATGATCACGAAGATGACGATGTTGGAGGCCTCGGGGTAGAAGACCTTGGTCAGTCCCTCGGCGATCCCCAGCATGTAGCCGGTGACGATGGCGCCCATGATCGAACCCATGCCGCCCACCACGACGACCGCGAAGACGACGATGATGAGATTGGTGCCCATCAGCGGCGACACCTGGTAGATCGGCGCCGCGAGCACGCCGGCGAAGGCGGCAAGGGCAGCTCCGAGGCCGTAGGTGAGCGTCAGCAGCAGCGGCACGTTGACGCCGAAGGCCTGCACGAGGACGGCGTTTTCCGTCGCGGCGCGAAGGTAGGAGCCGAGCTTCGTCTTCTCGATCAGCAGCCAGGTACCGATGCAGACGATGAGCGAGATCACCACCACCCAGCCGCGATAGATCGGCAGGAACATGAAGCCGAGATTGGTGCCGCCGGCGAGAAGCGACGGGACTGAATAGGGCTGTCCGGCCGAACCATAGAGATAGCGGAAGGTGCCCTCGATCGTCAGCGCCAGGCCGAAGGTGAAGAGCAGGCCGTAGAGCGCGTCGAGCTTGTAGAGGCGGCTCAGCATGGTGCGCTCGACCACGGCGCCCACGATCCCGACAATCGCCGGCGCGACGAAGAGCGCCAGCCAGTAGTTGATGCCGAAGTATTGCAGCAGCAGCAGCGCCACGAAGGCCCCGAGCATGTACTGCGCGCCATGGGCGAAGTTGATGACCCGCAAGAGGCCGAAGATGACCGCAAGGCCAAGGCTCAGGAGCGCATAGAAGGAGCCATTGATCAGGCCGATCAGCAACTGGCCGAGAAGCGCCTGGATCGGGATACCGAAGATCATCGTCATCGTTCAGACCCCCAACACTTTGTGCAGCGTATCCATCCGCTCCGGCAGTTGCGCCACCGGGAAATCGGCCACCATCTGCCCGTGATCCATCAGGTAGAAACGGTCGGCGACGCGGCTTGCGAAGCGGAAGTTCTGCTCCACGAGCAGCACCGTCATGCCCCGCTCCTTTAGCGTCTTCAGCACCTGGCCGATGCGCTGGACGATGACCGGAGCGAGCCCTTCAGTCGGTTCGTCGAGGATCAGCAGCCGGACGCCGGTGCGCAGGATGCGCGCGATCGCCAGCATCTGCTGCTCGCCGCCGGAAAGCTTGGTCCCGGGGCTGCTGCGCCGCTCCAGGAGATTCGGGAAAAGGTCGTAGATCTCGTCGAGCGACATGCCGTTGCCGGCCACCACCGGCGGCAGCATGAGATTTTCCTCCACCGTCAGCGTCGCAAAGATGCCGCGTTCCTCCGGCACAAAACCGATCCCGACGTGGGCGGTCCGGTGCAGCGGCACGTTCATCATGTCCTTGCCGTCGAAGGTGATCTGGCCCTTGCGCTCGCGCAGGATGCCCATGATCGTGCGCAGCGTCGTGGTCTTGCCGACGCCGTTGCGGCCGAGAATGGTGATCATCTCGCCTTCTTCGATGGTCATGTCGACGCCCTGCAGCACATGGCTTTCGCCGTACCAGGCGTTGAGACCGGAAACCTGAAGCAATGGTGTCATCTCAGGCCTCTTCCTCGCCCATATAGGCGGTTCGAACCCGGGGGTCCTGGCTCACCGTGGCGTAATCGCCTTCGGCGAGGATTTCGCCGCGCTGCAGGACCGTGACGTGGTGGCAGATGTCGGAGACGACGGACAGATTGTGCTCCACCATCAGCACGGCGCGTTCCTTGGCGACCTCGCGGATGATGTTGGAGACATTGCCGATATCCTCCTGCCCCATGCCGGCCATCGGCTCGTCGAGCAAAAGCACCTTCGGATCGAGCGCGAGGGTGGTGGCGATCTCCAGCACGCGCTTTCGCCCATAGGAAAGGTCGGCGGCGATCGTATTGCGCTCCTTGATCAGCCCGACGGCCGTCAGGAGTTCTTCCGCCCGCCCGTTCAGCCGGTCGAGCGAAGACACCGGCAGCCAGAACTGCGTGGAGAGATTGTTGGGTCGCTGCAGGGCAGTACGGACGTTGTCGAGCACCGAGAGGTGCGGGAAGACAGCGGAGATCTGGAAGGAGCGGACGAGCCCCATGCGGGCGACCTTGTCGGGCGCCGTCCGGGTGATATCCGTGCCGAGAAGGTTGATGCTGCCGGCCGAGGGCTGCAGGAACTTCGTCAAAAGGTTGAAGACTGTGGTCTTGCCGGCGCCGTTCGGGCCGATCAGCGCATGCACCTGCGCATCGCGGACATCGAGATCGACATCCTTGACGGCCGCGAAGGCGCCGAAGGTCTTGGTGAGGCCGCGGGCGGAAAGCACCACCCGCGACTCTTTAGGGGACTGGACTGCAGGCTGCGCCATGAGGGCTTACTGCACCAGCTCGCAACCGCTCTTGGCGGGATCGATGTAGGCTTCGCTTCCCGGGATCGTGGAGAGCACGTTGAAGTAGTCCCAGGGTTCGTCACTTTCGCCCGGCTTCTTGACCTGCAGCAGATACATGTCGTGGATCATCCGGCCGTTCGCGCCGACGGTGCCGTTGCGGGCAAAGAAGTCATCCACGGGCATTTCATGCAGCGCCTTGGCAACCTCTTCCGTTCCATCGGTTCCTGCCTTCTCGACCGCCTTCAGATACTGCATCACCGCCGAATAGGTGCCGGCATGAACCATGTTCGGCATCGATCCGGTACGTTCGAAGAAGCGCTTGCCGAACTCGCGGCTCTGGTCGTCGAGGTTCCAGTAGTAGCCTTCGGTCAGCGTCAGCCCCTGTGCCGCCTCGACCCCGAGACCGTGGACTTCCGCCAGCGTGAAGAGCAGTGCCGCCAGGTTCTGGCCGCCGGCGGTGATGCCGAACTCGGCCGCCTGCTTGATGGCGTTTGCCGTGTCGAGACCGGCATTGGCAAGCCCGATGACCTTCGCCCCGGACGACTGCGCCTGCAGCAGGAAGGACGAAAAGTCGTTGGACGCCAGCGGGTGGCGCACCGAGCCCAGGACGTTGCCGCCGGCCGACTTGACGTAGGTGCTCGTCTGCTCTTCCAGCGAATAGCCGAAGGCGTAGTCGGCGGTCAGGAAGAACCAGCTGTCGCCGCCCTGCTTCACCAGCGCACCGCCGGTTCCGACGGCCAGTGCATGGGTGTCATAAGCCCAGTGGAAGCCGTAGGGGCTGCACTGCTTGCCGGTCAGCTCCGTGGTGGCAGCACCGGTGACGATGTTGATCTTCTGCTTTTCCTTGCTGAGCGCCTGAACGGCGAGTGCCACCGACGAGGTCGTCAGCTCCATGATCGCGTCCACCTGCTCGGTGTCGTACCACTGGCGGGCAATGTTGGAGGCGATGTCGGGCTTGTTCTGGTGATCGGCGTCGACGATCTCCACCGGCACGTCGAGGACCTTGCCCCCGAAATCCTCGACGGCCATCTTGGCGGCCTCGACGGAGGACTTGCCCCCGAAGTCGGCGTAGACGCCGGACTGGTCGTTCAGGATGCCGATCTTCACTTTTTCATCGGACGCGCTTTGCGCCAGCGCAGCCGTGCTCCCCGCCAGCAAAATTGCAAGCGACGCAATAAGGTTCGTTCGCATGATTTCTCCTCCCAGAGAATGTCAGAGTGCGAGTCTGTTCAATTTTGGGAGGCCGCCCTCCTCAAGACGACCGTTCCACATCGCATGGTTCCGGAATTCGGCGGTTGACGCAAGGCAATTCTGGCAACTAATTGCAAACAGCCTCTGTGCATATTTGAACAGAAAGATCGCATGACAGCCAATCCGAACTTCACCTGGGACGACCTCCAGTACTTCCTCGCGGTGGCACGGACGGGCCAGCTGTCGACCGCCGCGCGCCACCTGCGCTCCAGCCATGCGACGGTCTCGCGCCGCATCGACCGGCTGGAATTCGCGCTGAAGGTGAAGCTCTTCGAACGCAATCCGCGCGGCTATGTCCTGACCGCCATCGGCCAGCGCTTCATCGAGACGGCCGAGAAGATGGAGGCGGAGACGGACCGCCTGCAGGCCGACATCGCCACCGGCGCGACCGCACAACGGGGCGTCATCCGCCTGAGCGCACCGGAGGGGTTTGCCAACTTCTTCTTCAGCCACCGCCTCGGCGCCTTCCAGGCCCGGCACCCCAATATCGCGCTCGAACTGGTGACGATCCAGCAGATCATGTCTCTGTCGCGCAAGGAGGCGGACATCGCCGTGACGCTCGACCCGCCCAAGGGCGGCCCCTACAACACCGAGAAGATCAGCGACTACGTCCTGAACGTCTACGGTTCGAAGGATTATCTGGCAAAGGCCCCGCCCATCCGGTGCCGCAGCGACCTGCTGGATCACCCGTTCATCGGCTACATCGAAGACATGATCTTCGCGCCGGGCCTGGATTACCTGGGCGACGTGCATCCCGGCCTGAAGCCGCACTTCCAGAGCTCGAGCATCTTCGCCCAGCTGACGGCGACCAAGAACGGGCTCGGCCTCTGTGTCCTGCCGCATTTCATAGCCCGGGCGCAGCCGGATCTGCAGATCCTGCTGCCGGAGGAGGTGACGCTGACGCGCAATTACTGGCTCGTCCGCCACCGCGACCTCAGCGACGTACCACGGGTCCGGCTGGTGGCGGATTTCATCTATGCCGCCGTTCGCGACAACCAGGAGGCCTTCCTGCGAAAGCCGAGCGGCAACTGAGCCACAACACATAGTTCCCGTTGGAATCACGCGATAATTCAGGAAAGCAGCGCAGGCTTTGGGAACAAAATCGGCTCCCCTAAATTCTATATGGTTGACTGCCGGCTTCGGCAGGGGGGAATTTAGCTTATGGAAAGTCTGTCAGAGGTCGCCTTGACGGAAGAGGAACGGTACAGGCTACTTGTCGATGCCATTACCGACTACGCGATCTATATGCTCGATCCGGATGGAAGGGTCAGCAGCTGGAATCCCGGCGCTCAACGCTTCAAGGGATACCAGGCCGCGGAAATCATCGGCGAGCATTTTTCCCGCTTCTATACCGACGAAGACCGCGCCACGGGTCTTCCCGCCAGAGCGTTGCGGCTTGCCCAGACGGAAGGCCGTTTCGAGAACGAGGGTTGGCGGGTCCGCAAGGACGGAAGCCGGTTCTGGGCTCATGTGATCATCGATCCGATCCGGAGCCCGTCAGGCGGGATTCTGGGTTTCGCGAAAGTCACCCGCGACCTCACCGAGCGCAAGGCCGCTGAACTGCAACTGCGCGACAGCGAGCAGCAGTTCCAGCTGCTCGTGCAGGGCGTCAGCGATTACGCCATCTACATGCTCGACCCGGACGGCTATATCACCAGCTGGAATTCCGGCGCTCGCCGCATCAAGGGATATGAAAGCAGCGAGGTCGTCGGTTCGCATTTCTCACGCTTCTACGTCGAGGAAGACCGAGCAGCAGGTCAGCCCGGAAAAGGGCTTGAGATCGCAAGGCGGGAGGGGCGCTTCGAGAAGGAGGGCATCCGCCAGCGAAAGGACGGAACGCGCTTCTGGGCGCATGTGATAATCGACGCCATCCGTGACACCTCGGGCAATCTGATCGGGTTCGCAAAGGTGACGCGCGACATCACGGAGAAGGTCGAGGCACAGCAGGCGCTGAACCAGGCGCGCGAGGACCTCTTCCAGGCCCAGAAGATGGAAGCGATCGGCCAGCTGACCGGCGGCATCGCCCATGATTTCAACAACCTGCTGATGGCTGTCCTGGGGAGCCTGGAGATCCTCAAGAAGAAACTGCCTGACGATCCGTCCATGGCGCCTCTCCTGGACAATGCGATCCAGGGAGCCGAGCGGGGCGTTTCCCTTGTCCAGCGCATGCTCACCTATTCCCGCAAGCAGAACCTCAACATGAGCGCCGTCGACGTCGCTCAGGTGGTTGACGGCATGATGGAATTCATCCAGCGCGCGGTGGGGGCCGAAATCTTGCTCGAGACCCGCTTCCCCGACAGGCTTCCACCCGTATCGACCGATCCGCTGCAACTGGAAACCGCGCTTCTCAACCTCATCGTGAACGCCCGTGATGCGATGCCGGAAGGCGGTCGCATCACGGTGCATGCCGATCACATGGATGAATCAGCGGAGGGCGGAACAGGGCTCGGCTACGTCCGCCTCTCCGTCAGCGATACGGGACAGGGCATGGACGAGGAGACGGTGCAACAGGCGACCACTCCCTTCTTCACGACGAAAGGCGTCGGCAAGGGAACGGGCCTCGGCCTGTCGATGGTCCAGGGCCTGGCCGAGCAATCGGGAGGACGGTTGATGATCGAGAGCCGCGCCGGCGAAGGGACGACGATTTCCCTCGTCCTGCCCGCCACCGAGGCCGAGATACAGGCAGAAACGGCAGTGGAGCCGGTCGACCAGAACAAGCCCGACCTGCGGCAAGGTCCGCTGACGGTGCTTGCCGTCGACGACGACGCCCTTGTCTTGATGAACACCAGCCTGATGCTGGAGGATCTCGGTCACACGGTGATCGAGGCTTACAACGGTAAGGATGCCCTGGATGTCCTTCGCAGCGGCAGAGAGGTCGATCTCGTCATCACCGATCACTCCATGCCGCGCATGACCGGTGCAGAACTTGCCGAGGAGATCCGGGTGGCATGGCCAAGCCTTCCGATCGTTCTCGCCACCGGCTACGCGGAACTGCCCGCGGGAAATGGTCGGAAATGGCCGATGCTGTCGAAGCCGTTTACCCAGGACCAGCTCGAGACGGCGATCGTCCTGGCCGCGCGCAACTCGCTTGAACAAAACCTCTGAGCCGCGCGTTAGACCTGAAGTTGACGTTGGAGAAGAGTGTCATGGTATTCAAGCACCAGAGCTTTCACGAAGAACCGCCGGTCGTGGAGCAGGAATTCCCACCGGAGGCACAGCTGGAGGGCGCCGTTGCTGACGCGCTTGGCTCCGTCGGCGGTGTCGATGCAACGGGCATCAAGGTCGTCGCAGAAGGCACGACGATCGTGTTGCTGGGGTCGGTCATGTACGAAAGTGAAGTCGCGCGGGCGGAAGAAGTGGCCCGCAGCATTGCCGGCGTAACGGATGTGCGAAACGAGGTAACGACCGGCAAGGTCGCCTGATCTTAGCCACCAGGACCATGGAGAAAGGGCCCGGATCGATCGATCCGGGCCCTTTCTGATTTACTGCCGCGGCAGAGAGTAGGCGATCACATAATCGCCCGGCTTGGTGCCGACCGAACCGTGTCCGCCGGCAACCATCACCACGAACTGGCGACCATCTTCCACGGCGTAGGTCATGGGTGTTGCCTGCCCCCCGGCCGGAAGACGGCTTTCCCACAGCTGCTCTCCGGTGGTGAGGTTATAGGCGCGCAGGTAGTTGTCGACGGCCGCACCGAGGAAGGCCACGCCACCCTTGGTGATCATCGGACCGCCGATCCCGGGCACGCCGAGCTTGAAAGGCAGCGGCAGCGGAGTCATGTCGTAGACGGTGCCGTTCTTCTGCTTGTAGGCGATCTCGCCGGTGCGCAGGTCGGCCCCGGCGACGTAACCCCATGGCGGGGCCTGGCAGGGGATCTGCAGCGGGCCGAGGAATGGCCCCATCTCCACGGCATAGGGTGCGCCTTCGTTCTGGTTGACGCCCTGCTCCGAGCCCGTCTGCCCCTCTTCACGCGCCGGCACTTCCGCGCGCGGGATGAGCCTTGAGGTGAAGGCGAGATAGGTTGGCATGCCGAACATCACCATCCGCTCGGGATCGACGGCAACCGAACCCCAGTTGAAGGTGCCGAAGTTGCCCGGATAGACCAGCGTCCCTTCAAGCGACGGCGGCGTGTACATGCCGTCGTACTTCAGCTGCTTCAACCGGATGCGGCAGACCATCTGGTCGAACATGGTCACGCCCCACATGTCGCGGCCCTCGAGCCGCTCGGGGCGGAACGTCAGCGCCGTGACTGGCTGGGTCGGGGATGTGAAGTCTTCGGGAATGGCGCCGCCCGGGGCCGGCTGCTCCGTGATCGGGAGGAGCGGATTGCCGTTGCGGCGATCGAGAACGTAGATGTCGCCCTGCTTCGTCGGCCCCACCAGCGCCGGCACGGAGGTTCCATCGTCCTGCGTCAGGTCGAGAAGAACCGGCTGGGCTGGAACGTCCATGTCCCAGAGGTCGTGGTGGACCGTCTGCTGGACCCAGCGGTCCGCCCCGGTGTTAATGTCGAGGGCAACGATCGACGAGGAATACTTCTCGACGGCTTCGCTGCGTCCCATCCCGAGCTGGTCGGGGACCTGGTTGCCCAGCGGGATGTAGACGAGCCCCAGATCCTCGTCGACGCTGAAGATCGACCAGCTGTTCGGGGAGTTGGCGCTATAGGTTTCCCCCTCGGGAAGCGGTTCGGTCTGCGTCGGATTGCCGGAATCCCAGTTCCAGACGAGCTCGCCGGTGTTCACGTCGAAGGCGCGGATCACGCCCGAAGGCGAACGGATCGAATAGTTGTCGTTGACCGCACCGCCGATGATGATCTTGCCGGCAGCGATGACCGGTGGCGAGGTGGAGTAGTAGTAGCCAGCCGGGTTGTACGGCATCTTGGCTTCGAGCTGCAGCGTTCCCTGGTCCGCAAACGAGGTGCATACCTCGCCGTTCGTCGCATCCAGAGCGATGAGACGGGCGTCGGAGGTAGGCAGGTAGACACGCTGTGCGCAAGCGGCACCTGGCTGTGCAGCAGTATCCACGTAATAGGTTACGCCACGGCAGGTCTGATGCTGGCGATCCGGGTTCAGACCGGCATTGGGATCGAACTTCCACTGCTCCTCGCCCGTCGTCGCGTTGACGGAGATGGCCCAGTTGTGCGGCGTGCAGAGATAGAGGCTGTTGCCGACCTTGAGCGGTGTCACCTGGTAGGTCGTCTCGCCGACGTCCTCCGGAAGCTTCACGTCGCCCGTCTGATAGCGCCAGACTTCTTCGAGCTCGTCAACGTTTTCGACGTTGACCTGATCGAGCGGCGAATAGCGCTGACCGAATGGCGTGCGACCATACTGGTGCCATTCACCCGGCGGCACATTGCCCCCGAGGTTCGGCGCAGCAGCAACCTGCTCCTCCGACAGCTGGCCTTCCAGATCGGTGCTGTTGGTGAACATGGAAATGACGGCGACCAGCACGGAAATGCCAAGCACGACAGCCAGGGGAGTTGCACTGGCTGAGTAGCGCGCGCCCGTCGGGCTTTGGAAGCCGAGCGGCTTGCGGATCCAGGGCGTCAGCATCCAGAGGCCGAGCACGATGACGACGCCGCCGCGCGGGCCGAGCTGCCACCAGTCGAGACCGACTTCCCATACGGCCCAGATGAGGGAGCCGATGACAACAATTGCGTAAACCAAGAGAGCGGCAGACTGGCGCATGTACAGCAGCACTGCTGTTGCGAGAAAACCGATCCCCGCCAAAAGATAGTAGGCGCTGCCGCCAAGCATCAGCAGCTGCGTACCGCCCGCCCCCAGCGCAATGCCGATGAGAGCGAACAATATCGCCGTAATCATAATAGCCATTGATAAAAATCCTGTTCCGGCTTCAGTCACAGGGCGCAGCTCAAGGCCACGCTCCCCCATTCCGAAACGCCGAAGCAAAACAAAGGTTCCACGTCAACGATCAATTTCTGCAATGCCGTACAACTGGAACCAAGCCAGAAAGAGAAGGTTGTGCAGCAGTCGGCAATTTGGGCGACGGCCTTCCGTATCGAGCCTTGTCAGGAAGACGGCGATTGACCGACAACCTCTGCCGGATGTCCATAAGATGATTTAGCTGGAAAAGGTGACACGTGAGCTACGAACTTTATTATTGGGACGGCATTCAGGGCCGTGGCGAATTCGTGCGGCTGGCATTGGAAGACGCTGGCGCCGAGTATCAGGATGTCGCGCGCATGAGTGGCGGCAGCAGCAAGATAGCGGCATTCCTGGAGGGACGGAACGGCCACCAGAGGCCCTTCGCGCCGCCGTTTTTGAAGGACGGCGATATTGTCGTATCCCATGTTGCCAATATTCTCGCCTACCTGGGTCCCCGGCTGGATCTCGTGCCTGCCGGAGAAGCCGAACGCATCTTTGCACACGGACTGCAACTCACGATCACCGATTTCGTCACCGAGATCCACGACACCCATCACCCGCTCGGCATCGACGACTACTACGAGGACCAGAAGGACGAGGCCAAGGCCCGCAGCAGCCGTTTCCTGTCGTCGCGGCTGCCGAAGTTCATGAGCTACTTCGAAGCCGTCCTCTCCGCCAATCCCACCGGCACGGCGCATGCCGTCGGCAGCCGCGCGAGCTATGTTGACCTGTCACTGTTCCAGGTCATGGAGGGACTGAGATATGCTTTCCCGAACACGATGAAGCACTTCGAGGAGGAAATCCCGCTCCTCGTTTCGCTCCACGGCAGAATTGGCGAACGCGCCGGAATCCGTAACTATTTGGCGTCGGAGCGGCGGATACCGTTCAATGAAATGGGAATATTCCGGCATTATCCGGAGCTGGATCAGCGGGACTGACGCCAGCTCCGGAACGCATCGCTATTCGATGACGCCGCAGGCCAGTCTCTCGCCCGCGTCCCCGGAGGGTTGGCTCTCGTAATCATCGGCGCCGGCATGGACCATCAGCGCCTTGCCCTGGATGCCGTTCTCCGCATCATCCAGAGTGACGGAGGTGTTCAGCACCTGCGCCCGCATCGTGCCATCGGCTCCAACGTACTGGTTCGGCATATCGCCGGCATGCGGACCATTGGCTGATTTGTAGCCATGCTCCTTGTCGCCGGGGTTGAAGTGTCCCCCTGCAGATTCGTGACCGCTCGTGTGGTCGCAGCTCCCGGTTTCATGGACATGGAAGGCAACCCATTGGCTGGCAGGCAGCCCGCTGACTTCCACTTCGATCAGCACGCCCCCGGGAGCCTCCGTCAAAGTCGCGTTGCCGTTTTCAGAGCCATCGGCTCCCACGAAACTGGCCGTTGCAGTGGTCGCGTCCTGCGCCATGGCAATGCCGCCGAAAAGGGCCGAGGCAATCATCGTTGAAGCTAGCAGTTTCATGGGTTTCCTCCTTGGTCTCTGGGGTGGTTCAGGCAACGTCTTCACCAAGCTCCTGCAGGATCTGGTGACGGGCCCTGTTCAGACGGCTCTTGATGGTACCGACGGCGCAATCGCAGATCTCCGCCGCGGCCTCGTAGCTTTCGCCGAGGATGGCGACCAGCGTCAGCACCTCGCGATAATGCGGCGGCAGCTTCTGCAGCGCCCGCGCCACTTCCTGGGCGCGCACGCTCATCTCCTGCGTTGCCGGCATCGGCGTATCGCCCGACACGGCCTCCTCCGACCCAGGCGCTTCTCGTCCGAGCACCTTGGAGCGCGTATAGAAGGTGTTGCGCATGATCGTGAACAGCCACGACTTGAGCTTTGTACCAGGCTCAAACTTGTCGAGATTGGCGAGGCCCTTCATCAGGGTTTCCTGCACCAGATCGTCGGCGTCCGTCGGGTTCCTGCAGAAAGTGCGGGCAAACGCGCGAAGCGCGGGAATGAGCCTCACTATGTCTGCGCGTGCAGGATCACGGTTCAGCTGGGAATCGGGCACCGTTGCCTACCTCTCCAAGTCGATGGCGGGAATGACGGTGGCAAACGCACGCTTCTCATCTTTGGTTCCGCTAAGATAATAGAGTTGTTCACCGTAAGTCAGTCGGCAACGGGTGCTGCGGAACAAAGTTCCCCCAGCCCCTGTTGATAGGGCTTTCGAGGAGTATGAGCCGTGGCACCGCGTGCAAACTGGAAGGGCTATCTGAAGGTTGGTGAACTGAGCTGCCAGGTGGCGCTGTTCACGGCGGCGTCGACGTCGGATCGCGTCAGCTTTCACATCATCAACCGCGAAACCGGCAATCGCGTCCATCGCCAGATGGTCGACGCCGACACCGGGCACGAGGTCGAGAAGGACGACATCGTCAAGGGCTACGAGGTGGCAAGCGGCGAATACGTCATCCTGGAGCCGGATGAAGTGAAGGCCGCCGTTCCCCAGAGCGACAAGACGCTCGAGATGGAGACCTTCATCTCCTGCGGCGATGTCGACACCATCTTCCTCGACCGCCCCTACTATCTCGCGCCCGTCGACAAGGCATCCGCCGAAGTCTTCAACCTGATCCGCAACGGACTGGAGCAGAAGAGCGTCGCGGCGCTGGCGAGAACCGTCCTCTTCCGGCGGCTGCGCACCCTGCTGATCCGGCCGAGTGAAGACGGGTTGATCGCCAGCACGCTGAACTATGACCATGAGGTTCGACCGGCCAAGGAGATCTTTTCGGACATTGCCGAGTTCAAGATCGAAGGCGAAATGCTCGATCTGGCCGAACACATCATCAAGACCAAGCGCGGCGAGTTTGATCCGACCGAATTCGACGACCGCTATGAGGACGCACTGGCGGAGCTGATCAAGGCGAAGATCGAAGGCCGCAAGCCGCCGAAGAAGCCGAAGCCGGCGGAAAAGAAGGTTTCCAACCTGCTGGATGCGCTGCGCGAAAGCGCCGGCTCCGGCGCGTCGAGCGGCAAGAAGGCAGCAACCACCAAGAAGGCCACCGCCGCCAAGAAGCCTGTCCGCAAGGCGAAGTCCCCTGCTCCGCAACGTAAGGCCGGCTGACCATGGCGCTGGAGAGCTACAACGAAAAGCGCAACTTCGAGGCTTCGCCCGAACCGAAAGGCAAAAAGGCGAAGGCCGGCGGCAACAGCTTTGCCATCCAGAAACACGCGGCACGCCGGCTGCACTACGACTTCCGCCTCGAGATGGACGGCGTTCTGAAGAGTTGGGCCGTTACCCGGGGCCTGAGCCTCGTGCCGGGCGAAAAACGCCTTGCGGTTCATGTGGAGGACCACCCGCTCGACTACGGCGGCTTCGAGGGCACCATTCCAGACGGCAACTACGGTGCAGGCGCCGTGCTTCTCTGGGACCGCGGAACTTGGCAGCCGATCGGAGATCCGCACAAGGCCTATGCAAAAGGCCATATGGAGTTTGAGCTGAAGGGCGAGAAGCTGGAGGGCCGCTGGCATCTGGTGCGAATGGCAAACCGCCGTGGCGAAAAGCGAGAGAACTGGCTGCTGATCAAGAGCGAGGACGAATTTGCCCGCGCGGAAGGCGACAAGGATATTCTGACGGAGATGCCGCAATCGGTAATGAGCGGCCGGGTTATCGAGGAGCTTCAGGGCAAGAAGCCGCCCAGACCCCGCAAAAAGGCAGCAATGCAAAAGTCGGATGCGGTACCCGCCGACCAACCACCAAGCGGAACCGCCCCCGGGCAACCCGCCAAGGTCAAGGTCCCCAAGGCCAAAGGCGCAAAACAGGCGCCTTTCCCGAATTTCATTCCGCCCCAGCTGGCGACGCTGGTCAGGGCGGCGCCGACGGGCAAGCGCTGGCTGCACGAGATCAAGCTCGACGGTTATCGGCTGCAGGCTCGTCTCCAGGACGGCAAGGTGAGCCTCCTGACACGCACCGGCCTCGACTGGACCCACAAGTTCGGCACGGACATCGTCCAGGCCGTGGAGAGCCTCCCTGCCAGGGACGCGGTCATCGATGGCGAGATCGTCGTCAACGGCGGCTCGGGGGCGAGCGATTTCTCGCTGCTGCAGCAGGACCTGAGCGAAGGTAGGAACGACCGCTTCGTCTTCTTCGCCTTCGATCTCCTCTACCTCGACGGCACGGACCTCACCCCTGCTCCGCTGGTGAAGCGCAAGGAGGCGCTGCAGGCCTTGCTGGCTGGAAGCGGCGAGCAGCTGCGCTACAGCGAGCATTTCACCGACGAGGGCGGCCTTGTGCTGAAGCACGCGTGCCGCCTCAGCCTGGAAGGCATCATCTCGAAGGTCGCGGATGCGCCCTATCGCAGCGGCCGAGGGCGCGACTGGGTCAAGTCGAAGTGTTCGGCGCGACAGGAGTTCGTGGTCGCCGGCTATGTCCCCTCCTCTGTCTCGAACAAGGCCATCGGCTCGCTGGTCATGGGGTATTACGAGGACGGAAAGCTCCAGCACGCCGGTCGGGTCGGCACCGGCTACAGCAACAAGGTGGCGCAGTCGCTCCTTCGCGAGCTCGACCCACTGAAGGTCGCCAAAAGCCCCTTCGACGAAAAGCTGACGGCGGTCGAGAAGAAGGACGTGGTATTCCTGAAGCCCGAACGGGTGGCGGAGGTCGAGTTTCGCGGCTGGACGGCGGATTCCCATATCCGCCATGCGGCCTTTCGCGGTCTCCGGGACGACAAGGACGCCAAGGATGTCGTGCGCGAGGGAGGTCCGATGAAGACGGCGGACGAGCATGCCGAGCAGCCGGCCACGCGAACGGTGACGCTGACCCATCCCGATCGGGTCTACTGGCCGGATGCCGGCGTCACCAAGGCCGGACTCGCCGACTACTATGTCCAGGTCTGGCGTCGGATGGCGCCTTTCGTGGTCAACCGACCCCTTTCGCTGGTCCGCGGGCCCGATGGTGTGGGCAAGCAGTTGTTCTTCCAGAAGCACGCCTGGAAAGGCATGAACAAGAAGATCCTGACGGCCGAGGATCCGGCAAGCCCCGACGAACCGGATGTCATCATCCGCGACCTGGATGGGTTGCTCGGCCTCGTGCAGGGCGGAACGCTGGAAATCCATCCCTGGGGCTCCACCGTCGACGACTGGGAAAAGCCGGACATGGTCAATATCGACCTCGATCCGGGTGAAGGGACCAACTGGCAGGACGTAATAGCCGCCGCTCACGAGGTGCACGAACGCTTCGAGGCGCTGGGTCTCGTCGGCTTCGTGAAAACCTCCGGCGGCAAGGGCGTCCATGTGGTGGCGCCCGTGAAGCCGAAGGCGGAGTGGCCGGACGTGAAGGCGGCGATGAAGGCGCTTGCCGACAGCATGGCGGGCGACAGCCCCGATCGCTACGTCTCGACCATCACCAAGTCGAAGCGCAAGGGCAAGATCCTGATCGACTACCTGCGCAATGGACGCGGCGCCACGGCGGTTGCGCCCTATTCCACCCGCGCCCGCGCCGGTGCACCGGTTTCCATGCCTATCGCCTGGGAGGAGCTGACCGACGCCATCGGTCCCGCCTATTTCACGGTCAACAATGCGCCGGCCCGCCTCGAGCGGCAGGCAAGCGACCCATGGGAAGATTTTCGCAAGGCAGAGGCCGAGCTGAATGTCGCCGCCCGCAGCAAGCGCAAGAGGTAGCGCTACTTCGGCGACGACTTCTTCTCGGCCGCAAGGCTCTTCTTCAGGGCGCTCATGATGTCGATCACATTGCTGGGCTGGTCGGGTTTCGGCTCCGCACGCTTCTTGATCTTCTTGCCCTTCTTGCGTTGCGCAATGATGTCGAGCAGCCGGTCCTGGACCGGATCGTCCGCCATCGACGGCTTCCAATCTTCTGTCCGCTCGTCGATCAGCTTCTTCATCATCGTCAGATGCTGCGACGTCGGCTTTTCCTCGCCGACATTTTCGAAATAGTCCTTCGCGTCCCGGACCTCGTCTCCGTAACGCAGCGTCCAGACGACGATGCCCTTGTCCTTCGGCACCAGGAGAACGGCCCGCTCGCGCCGGTACATCACCAGCCTTGCAATTCCCGCCGTCTCCGACTTGGCCATGGCCTCGCGGATGACGGCGAATGCCTCGGCGCTCACCTCGTCGTCGGGGGCTAGATAATGGGGACGGTCGTACCAGACCCAGCCGATCGAACCGACGGGGACGAAGGTGTCGATGTCGATCGTCCGCGTGCTTTCGAGCCCGACGTCCTCGATCTCCTCATCCTCAAAGAGAACGTAGTCGCCCTCGCCCTTCTCGTAGCCCTTGACCTGATCCTCGTCCTCGACCGTTTCGCCCGTCTCGGCATCCACGTACTGGCTCAGCACCCGTGCCTGGGTTTCCCGGTTGAGGTTATGGAAGCGGACCTTGCCGCTTTCCGAGACGGCAGGCGTCATGGTGACCCGGCAGGTCACGAGCGAGAGCTTCAGATAGCCCTTCCAGAATGCACGAGGTGCCACGGCATCAGTCTCCATCAATGTCGCGGCAACGAGCAGACGAAGAAATTGGTTCCCGCAGGCACCCGGAACAAACAAGGTCGGGCCGGCGTTTTCAAACCAACCAAGAACGGAGAATGCCATGACCGAAGAACAGAAGCAGACGCCTCACCCGACCGCCGAAAAGCATGAGACCGAGCAGACGGCTCGCAAGGAGCAGGATGCCGAGGCTCTGGAAGAGCAGTTGGACGAAGGTCTGGAAGACACTTTCCCGGCCAGCGACCCGGTCGCCGCCACCATCACCTCCATTCCGACGGGCACCGAGCCGCCGCCTAAAGACTGAGAACACGCTCGTTTCGACAAAAAAGGGTGGGTGCATTTTGCGCCCACCCTTCGTTTTTTGCCACCCATGACTTTTTCGGGATTTCCGAAGTTCCCCGACTTGCTGTATGGAGGCTATGTAAAGTCGGACAGCACGAGGGTAGACGATGGCCTATACTACGTCGTCAGAGGTCAGGATGACGAAGAAGATCGAGAATGACGCAGAGGTCGACGTTCGCTTCGGACGGCGCGTCAATCGTGAAGTCTCTGTCCTGCTGAGCGAAATCGAAAAAGAGCCGGTGCCGGACCGACTTCTGCAACTGGCGCAGGAACTGCAAAAGGCTCTCTCGGACAAGTTTCCGGCCCAGAACTCCTGATCAGTCGAGCTGCGTCGACACAATCGTGTCCACCCTGACCTGCCCTTCGACCACACCTCGCTCGCCGGCGTTCGGATATTTTCCACTGTCGTCAAGAATGACCGTATAGAGCTTTTCGCTCCGGAATGGACTTGCCATGTCGGTGGACGTGCCCTCCGCCGGCAGTGCATCCACGTCGGTAAAATCAAGCTCTGCGCTGTTGGCGACAAGCCGCGCATCACCGGTGCTCCTGGCGCGGACGATCACCTCGCCCTGCGGGGGGCGGTTTTCCCAATGCGGGTCGTCGGGCGACGCGATGGGAACCAGCCTGTAGATCTGCAATTCTTCCTGCACATTCACCTCCATACTTCAGCGCTCAAACGCACCGGCGGCGCCGGGAGTTCCCGTCCATCATCCCCTCGGAACTTTGCCGGCGACTTCGGGTTCGGACGACGACAGTCAATCGGAGCCTGTGATGGAAGATCCCTCCCGTTGCCGCCATCTTTGCGTCGACATGCAGCGCATGTTCGCGGAGGATACGCCGTGGAACGTCCCGTGGATGCAGCGTGTCCGCGAAGGTGTCGCGGTCCTCGCCGCAACACATCCGGCGGAGACAATTTTCACCCGTTTCGTTCCGCCGGTAGACAGCGCCGACGTGCAGGGCACCTGGCGGACCTACTATGAGAAGTGGCCGATGATGACCCGTCAGGCGCTGGGCGACGACATGGTCGACATCCTGCCGGAACTGCGTGCCCTGGTGCCGCCTGCAATGGTCTTCGACAAGCCGATCTATTCCCCCTGGCTCGACGGACGGCTGCACGTTTTCCTGCAGAAACAGGAGGTCAGCACTCTGGTCATTTCCGGCGGCGAAACCGACGTCTGTATCATGGCTGCCGTCATGGGCGCGGTGGATCTGGGATATTCGATCATTCTGCTGAGGGATGCCATGTGCAGCACCTCGGATCAGACGCATGACGCGTCGCTTGCGGTTTTCGGGACCCGCTTCTCGACCCAGATCCGCATTTCCACGGTCCAGGATGTGCTTGCCTGGTGGCGTTAGGGGAACCTTTCCCGGCAGCGAACTGTTTTGTTCACAAGGCATATCCGAGAAAGGAAACACCATGAAACACGAAGAGCCGAAAACGGGCCGCCCGGGTGAAACCTCTCAGTGGCCACGCTGGGAAGGGCCCGCCGAAAATCGCCCCAGCGGATACATGCAGGGCGAGACGAACATCTTTGCGGAAGAACCCGACCAGCAGAAACACCGCGGAACCGCTCCCGCCAACTATGACGACCGACCCGACGGGCAGGTTGAGACGGCCGTCAACGAGGCGTTGACCCAGGATGCCATGCTTGATCCGAGCGGCATCATCGTTTCGGTGGAGCGTGGCCAGGTCACGCTCGCTGGAACGGTTGCCAGCGACGCCGACCGGCAGCGGGCGGAAGAATGCGCCCGGACCGTTCATGGCGTCAACGGATGCAACAACAATCTGACGGTTTCGGCTGCGCGCTGACGCTGCCAACCCAACGAAAGGAAAACCAATGGCCGATAAAATATGGTTCATCGTGGTGGCCTTGGGTCCGGTCCTGCTGGGCTGCATCATCGCCTACGCGCTCATGCGCCGGCGGCGTCTGAACACCACGGAAGTCGTCGAACAGAAGGAAGCGATGGAACAGCTTTACGACAAGCCGGAAGGTGGTCGGGAGCCGACATTTCATCAGCGTTGAGGCGGCGCGGGTGGCGGAACTTTTTGTCATCCGCCCCGTTAGATCCGCCGGAAACACCCCACGCCAAAGTGTGACATCAGGAGAGTAATGATGGCTGACAAGACCCTCAACGATCTGTTCTACGAGACCCTCAAGGACATCTACTACGCCGAGCGGCAGATCCTCAAGGCACTGCCGAAAATGGCCCGTGCCGCCCAGGACGAGAAGCTGAAGGAAGCATTCAAGGCCCATAAGGACGAAACCGAGGGCCAGATCGATCGCCTCAAGCAGGTCTTCGAAATCATCGGCAAGCGCGCCCAGGGCAAGACCTGCGACGCCATCGAAGGCATCATCTCCGAAGGCGAAGAGATCATGGAAGAGTTCAAGGGCACGTCCGCTCTCGACGCCGGTCTCCTGGCTGCAGCCCAGGCTGTGGAGCACTACGAGATCAGCCGCTACGGCACGCTTTGCGCCTGGGCCGAGCAGCTGGGGATGAAGGATGCCGCCAAGCTCCTGAAGGAGACGCTTGCGGAAGAAAGCGCCACCGACGAGAAGCTGACCGGCCTGGCGAAGACCGCTGTCAATTCGGCTGCCCAGAAGGCCGCCTGAATGCAATAAGGGCGGTGCATTGCACCGCCCTGTCACCTTGAAGCCCGGCTCGAGCCGGGCTTCTTGTCATCCCAGCCGGGAAGCCTCTTTAGTGATGGCGGTCGCGAACGGCAGCATCTCGCCGTTCAGGCCCTGAAGACGGAACACCCGCTTGCGGGCATCGTGCATCACCTGAATCTTCGCAGCCTCGACGGCCAGTTCATAGGTATGAAACGAGCAATCGGATTCGATCCCGTTGAGGATATACGTCCACCCCGCCGGATGGGGTACGATGTCACAATATTTGTCCATGGTTTAGTCCTCCCTTCGGTCCCTGAACGCGGCTTTTGTGCGAAAGTTCCGGCTGGCGGACGAATGTCTGGAGTGTCTCGGAATTATTTGGTCAGCCGCTGGAACTTCGCCTTCCTCTATCCGTTTTCCAACGGGCGAATGGAGACGAGTATGGCGGAACACGAAGACGAATGGATCAGGCAGCGCGCGTATGCCCTTTGGGAACAAGAGGGTCGCCCATCCGGCAGGGATGCCGAGCATTGGGAGCAGGCGAGGCAGGAACACGGCGCAGCCGCTTCGAAAGCAGCAACTTCCCCTTCTGAAAAATCAGGCAAGCTAGCAGGCAAGACGAAACCGTCGGCATCGGCCGACGCGGCTCCTGCATCTGGTGCGGCCGCCAAGAAGCCCTCCTCGAAAGGCTCCAGCGAAAAGAAGTCCGCAGCCAAGCGTACGGGCAAACCGACCGCCGGAAGCTGATTTCGACTTCCCCTGAACGTAAAGCCGTGGCCAATCTGCCGCGGCTTCACGCATTTTCCCATTGTCTGGATGTTGAAACGTGAGCGACGAGCCGATTCTGCCTTCGCGCTGGAACGTTGGCGCCACGTCGATGGTTGAACCAAGAATTGACCACATGACGCAAGGTGCCATGATGAACGCCACCGTCCCCTGGGTTTCTCCCCGCCAAGACCGGGCAATACAGACCACAGTCCGTACCATGAGAAGGAGGCAGAGCGCTTTGTCGATGAAGGTGCTTTCCGTAACGTCTGAAGTTTTTCCGCTCGTGAAGACAGGCGGCCTCGCAGACGTCACCGGGTCCCTGCCGAAGGCCTTGGAGCCTCTGGGGGTAGAGACGACCACGCTTCTGCCTGGCTATCCCACCGTGATGAAACAGCTGGCAAACCCTTTGCCGCTTCTCGTTTTCGACGATCTGCTGGGAGAACGCGCCACCCTTTTGCACGTGCAGATGAATGGCCTCAATCTTCTGGTCCTGGATGCGCCGACACTCTACGATCGGCCCGGCGGCCCCTATGTCGATGATGCGGGTAACGACCATCCGGACAACTGGAAACGGTTTGCAGCGCTCAGTCTCGCCGGTGCGGAAATTGCGGCCGGCGCCTTGCCGGGCTGGCAGCCTGATCTGGTCCAGACGCATGATTGGCAGTCGGCGCTGACCTCGGTCTACATGCGCGAGATGGGCCTCTCCGTCCCCAGCGTCCTGACGATCCACAACATCGCCTTTCAGGGACAGTTTTCGGCTGGCCTGCTGCCGGCGCTCGGTCTGCGCACCGACCTCTATTCCACCGATTGCCTGGAGTATTTCGGCGACATCAGTTTCCTCAAGGGCGGACTGCAGATGGCGGACGCCATCACCACCGTCAGCCCGACCTACGCTCGCGAGATCCTCACCCCCCGATTTGGGATGGGAATGGACGGCGTGCTCAACGAGCGCGTCTCCGTGCTGCGCGGCATCGTCAACGGCATCGATCTCGACATCTGGGATCCGGCCACCGATCCTCATCTTCCCTCGACCTACAATTCCTCCAGTCTCCGTCGCAAGCGCGAGAACCGCGCCGTGCTGACCGAAAGGTTCGGCATCGACGGCAACGACGACGGCCCGATCTTTTCTGCTGTGAGCCGTCTCACCTGGCAGAAGGGCATGGACATGCTGGCGGAGACTGCCGACGAGGTGATCTGGAGCGGTGGCAAGGTCATCGTCTTCGGCCGCGGCGATCCAGCGATCGAGCGGCAACTGCTGGAAGTGGCAAGTCGCCACCCCGGTCGGATGGCGGTTCACATCGGCTACGACGAGCCGACGGCGCACCTGATCCATGGGGGATCGGATGCGATCGTCCAGCCTTCCCGGTTCGAGCCCTGCGGCCTCACCCAGCTCTATGCCCTTCGCTACGGCTGCGTCCCTGTGGTATCGCGCACCGGCGGCCTCTCGGAAACCATCATCGACGCCAATGACGCGGCGATGTCGGCACGGGTGGCAACAGGGTTCCAGTTCCACCCGGTCACCACGGACGGACTGCGGATGGCGCTCCGGCGGACGATTCAGGCCTACGAAAACCCGAAGCAATGGGCGAGATTGCAAAACCAGGGAATGAAGGCGAAGTTCTCCTGGGAGCGGAGCGCACAGCAGTATGCGGCGGTCTACGCCAGCCTCACCAAGAAGTCGGCAAACGCGCCGGCCGATGGCGGACGCCGGATGGCTTTCTGAACAAGTAGGGCAAACAGCGGCGCCTTTTCCTGGTTCATCGCAGAAAAAAACCGGCCACATGGCCGGTTTTTTCCGATTTGCAGCAAGTGAGTGTCAAGTTCGCCGCAGGATGACGAGCGTGCGCCCCTCCAGATCGAAGTCCGTATCCTGCTCGACCTCGTCACCCCTCTGCAGGGGATCGGCCGTCGTCAGCTCCAGTATCCATTTGCCTTCCCCGATCTTTGGGATATGGAACGGTACCGAGCCCTCGAACGGGTTGAACAGCACGAGCACGTTGTGCCACACGCCTTCCTGCTCATCGAGATCAGGACGCGTCAGGTTCAGGCCGATGGTGCCGCCTTCCTGCCAGTGCTCCGGAAGCTGCTCGCCACCGCCGGCGTTGAACCAGTGCACCTCCATGCCGTCCCGCCAGCTGTCACGGTGGAAGATCGGCTGAGACTGCCTGAGCGCAATGATTGCCCGCGTGAACTCGCGAAGGTCCTCGTTGCTTGGCGGCAGGCCTTCCCACTGAACCCAGGAGATTTCGCTGTCCTGACAGTAGCCGTTGTTGTTGCCCATCTGGCTACGGCCGAACTCGTCACCGGCCAGCAGCATGGGCGTGCCATGCGACAGGAAGAGCGTCGACAGGAAATTGCGCTTCTGGCGTTCGCGGACGGCATTGATCTCCGCGTCGTCCGTCGGCCCCTCTGCACCGTAGTTGTAGCTGCGGTTGTCGTTGTGGCCGTCGTTGTTGTCTTCGCCGTTCGCGTCGTTGTGCTTCTCGTTGTAGGAGACGAGGTCGTTCAGCGTGAAGCCGTCATGGGCCGCAACGAAGTTAACACTCGCCCAGGGGCGCCGGCCGCGCAGGTCATAGATATCGCCGGAGCCCAGCAGACGCGCAGCAAAATCGTTGGCGACGTTGTCGCCCTTCCAGTAGTCGCGGATGGTGTCGCGATACTTGTCGTTCCATTCGGCCCAGCCCGGCGGAAAACCGCCGACCTGGTAACCGCCCGGACCGATGTCCCAGGGCTCGCCGATCAGTTTGACCCGCGACAGGATCGGGTCCTGTGCTATCGCATCGAAGAAGCCGCCGCGCTCGTCGAAGCCTTCCGGCTCCCGACCGAGGATGGTGCCGAGGTCGAAGCGGAAACCGTCGACCTCCATGTGCTGGACCCAGTAGCGCAGCGAGTCCAGAACCATCTGCAGGACGCGCGGATGCGACGTGTTGACGGTATTCCCGGTGCCCGTGTCATTGATGTAGTAGCGATGCTGGTCGGTCAGCGTCCGGTAATAGGAGAAGTTGTCGATGCCCTTGAAGGAGAGCGTCGGACCAAGCTCGTTGCCTTCCGCCGTGTGGTTATAGACCACATCCAGAATGACCTCGAGGCCGGCATCATGGTAGTTCCGGACCATCTCCCGGAAACCGTCGTAGCCGCGCGGACCGTAGTAGCGGGACGCAGGCGCGAAGAAGCCGAGGGTGTTGTAGCCCCAGAAATTATGCAGCCCCTTTTCGAGCAGGTGCTGGTCGTCCGGGAAGTAGTGGACCGGCATGAGCTCGACGGAGGTGATGCCGAGGCTCTTGATGTAGTCGATACTGGCCTTGTGCCCCATGCCGTCGAACGTTCCCCTGAGGTCCAGGGGAATGGCCGGGTTCAGCTGCGTGAACCCCTTCACATGGGTTTCATAGACAATGGTCTTCGGCCAAGGAACGTTGGGGCGGATAACCGTATTCTGCTCATGACCATTGGTATCGATGACGCGGCCCTTCGGCGTGAACGGTCCGCTGTCACGTTCGTCGAACGTCAGGTCCTTGTCTTCGTGCTGGAGGTCGTATCCGAAATGGGCTTCGTTCCACTCGACCTCGCCGACCAGTTCCTTTGCGTAAGGATCGATCAGCAGCTTGTTCGGGTTGAACCGGTGGCCGGATTCCGGATCAAACGGGCCATGGACACGGTAGCCATAGAGCATGCCGGGCTTCAGTCCGGGCACATAGCCGTGCCAGACCTCGTGGGTGTACTCGGGAAGCTCGAGCCGACCGATTTCGATCTTGCCGCTGCTGTCGAAGAGGCAGAGTTCCACCCGTTCGGCGTGCGCCGAGAACAGGGCGAAGTTCGTCCCCTCGCCATCATAGGTCGCGCCGAGCTGTTCCCAGCTACCCGATGAGATCGTGAAGTTATTATTTTTGGTATCCATGCGTCACCCCTGTGCGGAACCCACTAACAATGGGGCGGCGCAACATTCGTTCCTTCGGGTGCAGGCGATTTATCGTTTTTCGGTGCCGGTCGGGGAATCGTCGACGGGCGATTGGCCGCCGGTTCCGGTCTGCGGTGTCGGGTCGCGATCCGTGGGAGCTGTGCCCTGTGTATCGATGGGCGTGTTGTCGATCGGATCATTGGTGCTGCTCCCCTCCTCGCTGCAGGCAGCCAGAAATGCAACCATCGAAATCGTAAGCAGTACGCGCATCATGTTCATCGTCTCCATTAATCCTCTGCGGCGGAAGCCCGGCGCCTGGCGTCCAGCGCAACCACCTTTTCCACCGCCGCAACATCCTCCGAAGAAGTGACGGGTACCGGGTCGCCTGCCACCGCCGCCAGCACCTCCGGCGAAAGCGCGCCGTTGCGGATCACATATTCCAGTGCTTCCCGCGTCTGCCGCTCGGCCTTCAGCTGCGCGTAAAGCGCGAGAATCAGCCTGTCGCGGACGTCGCGCTCGCTCGGTCGTTCGCTGGACTTCGCAGGGTCACTCACGGACATCACTCCATTCTTCAGGTCGGTAAACTTAGGCGCCCCGCCATTGTTCCCTTTCCCGATACGCGCCTATTTATTGCCAAACGGGCACAGAGGGAGAAGAGAGCCATGACCGCACTGACCACAGAGGAACTCGAAGGACGCCTCAGCGCGCACCGGGAGCTGATGATCGACATGCTGGCCGCCATGATCGGCGGCGCGGCCACAACGGACCGGTTCCTGTCACGGCTGCGCGACGACGCCACCTACAAGGATCACGAGGAAGATCCGGGGGTAATTCCGGGCGACGGATTTGCCATTGCCAATGCCGCGGCGCGAGAGCTTCGGACCGTGCTGGAAGCGGCCCGGGCCAGGGCTGCCGCAGACAAAGGTTAAACTTTCTTCACATTTAAGGCGCACGTGTCATCTTTATGTCCATTCTGTGGAACATGATCCCCCCGGAGGCCGTTCATGGAGCAGGCCAACAACGGAGGCAGTCATGGTCAGGGAATGGGTCGAAGCAGCGGGTCTGGTGATGGTTGTCGCCGCTTGCTACATGATGGTCGTGCCGATCTGAAGCCGACAAGGCAGCGGCTCAATCGGGCCGCTGCGCGAAGTATGCGGCCGCAGCCGCCATATCATCCTCTTGCAGATTTTTCGCCGCCTCGGTCATCAGGTGGCTGTACGACGTCCCGCCTCGCACGCCTTCGGAAAACAGGCGAAGCTGTTGCTCGAGATAGGGACCGCTCTGCCCCGACAGTTTCGGATAGACCGGATTTGCACCGGGCTTCTCGTGGCAGGACAGGCACGCAGGGATCTTGTCCTCCGGTCTTCCCCGTTCAGCCAGCACCCTCCCCCGTTCGACCAGCGCCGGGTCGACTGACGGTGCCGGGCGCTCGGCGCGCTGCTGGCCCGCGTAGTAGCTGGCAAGTTCCGCAAAGGAATCCTCTTCAAGCGTGCCGATGGCCGCCTGCATGATTCCGCTTGCGCGTTCGGAATTGGCGTAGGCCTTCAGGCTTTCCAGCAGATAGGCTTCCGACTGGCCGGCAAGGTTGGGAATGAGGCTTCCGGAGGTCAGCTTCTGCTGGCTGTGACAGCTCTCGCAGGTGAGCGGCAGACCTCCCACTTCCCCTTCCATCGGCGGCTCATGAAGGCCCGACAGCTGGTAGTAGCGGGCGTCATCCATCTCTGGCAGTTCGCGCAGGAAGGCGACCATCGCCCAGACCTCGTCAGGCCGCTGCTGGGTCGGCCAGGACGGCATGCCGGTAAAGCGCACGCCGTGCTGGACGATCTGGAACAACTGCTCGTCCGTCCAGGACGGCACCACCGTCTGCAGGTCGGGCGGCGACGGCAGCATCGACAGCGAAACATCGGAGCGCGGGCGTGCCGGAGATCCGTGGCACATGGCGCAACCGATCTCGTAGTGCCCGGCCGCCGGCGGCAGCAGGGCGGGATCGTCGAGCGGCGGAGCCTCGACCGAGAGCGCGGCCGTGCGGACGGAATTGCGCATCACCCAGTGCAGGAACCAGTCGGTGACCGCCCAATGTCCGGAACTGGCGCCGACGCCGATGACACCGGACCAGCCGATGAGAAGAGCCAGGAAGGGAGCCGCGACGAGAGCCGCCAACAGGTATTTCCAGCGGATGATCAAGGTCGACCTCCAGACGGGGTGGATGGCTCCAGCGTCGTTGCGAGCAGGGTAACCCCGCCGAGAAGATAGACGATGGCACCGACCAGCAACATCACCACGCCGCCCGCCTGCTGGTCAACAGCGGCGCTCAGCGGCACGCCGAAGCAGGAGACATCGGCACTGCCATAGAGAGGCCGGGGCGAGAGCGCCAGCAGAGCACCGAGCAGGGTCATGTGCATGGAGGTGAACAGCAATCCAAAGGTACCGGCAAGCCGCCGGCCCTCCCGCCCGTCGAGCGCTCCGCCGAGACACGACAGCCAGAGCAGCACGCCGGCGGCGAGAAAGCTCGCCTGCTCGAGCGCGGTTACCAGCCAGGATGCCTCCGCCAATGCGCGCGCCGCCGGGAGATGCCAGCCCCAGACCGCGACCAGCTCGACCATGGACGCCAGCACCGGCGTGAACCAGGGCCAGCGGATCGTCAGGTCATGCCGCGAACCGGAAAGGCCAAGCGCAATCAGCGGCGCCGCGCCGGCGACCACGCCCATATGGACGATCATGTGGATCGAGAAGGAATCCCGCTCCCCGAACGCCAGTATCCCCAGCCAGAGAACCGCCAGCAGCAGCAATCCGGCGACCAAGGCAGCCTTCTTCATAGGTGGCACCCCGCGATGAAGATCAGCGGGATCGCCGTGTAGAACACGGCGACGAAGCTCAAGCCGGAGAGAAGCAGCGTGGCGAAACCCTGGAACCGGCGGCGGTCGCGATCGGTTGGTCCGGAGTGGGGTGGCTCACCCGATCCAAAGCCCCACTGCCGCCAGGCAAGGTAGGCCGACAGCACGATCATCGCCAGCGCCAGCAGCGTGAACAGGCCGAGCGCCAGACGCACGTGGTCGAAGTCGACGTCCCAGACGAGAGCCTTCTCGCAATAGATGGCGACGGCGACATAGCAGATGACGAAGTGCCCCGCCCACACCACGGGGGCTGTAAACAAGGTCCACAGCGTCTCGACTTCCGCAGGCAACAGACGCTTCATGGCTTCACCTCACCACCGGAAACAGGCCGATGACGCCAAAGGCGACAAGCGCCGTGATCGTCAGGAAGTGCCAATAGAGCGTGACATTGGTGATGTCCTGATCGTAGCGCGCCGTCATGATGCCGGCAAAGCTGCGGGCC
This sequence comes from Pseudorhizobium pelagicum, assembly GCA_000722615.1. Taxonomy (GTDB): domain Bacteria; phylum Pseudomonadota; class Alphaproteobacteria; order Rhizobiales; family Rhizobiaceae; genus Neorhizobium; species Neorhizobium pelagicum. The sequence continues at coordinate 91,412 of JOKI01000005.1, forward strand.
AGGCAATAGAGCTGCATGATGCAGCCGACGCCCGCATGCACGACCGTCCAGATGGCGATGATCCAGACGGTGGCTGGATAGACGTGAGCCGTGGGCTGCATCCCGTGGACATAGGGACCGAGGAGACCCGCGACGGAGGCGGCCACCGTCACCACGAAAGCGGCAGCAATCGCAGCCCGCGCCCCGCCGATCCTGTCGGCCCGGTTCAGGGAGCGCGCGGCCAGCATCAGAGCCCAGGACACCAGGAAGAGGCCTATGGCGACCAGAGGCCAGAACATCCCCGGCCCTTCGAGGCCATTGGTGAAATCGCTGTGGATGGTCCAGTAGAAGAAATAGCCGAAGATGAGGCTGGCAAAGGCGGTGCCGTCGCCGACCATGGTGATGAACATCGCCCACCAGCCGACGGAGGCAGGACCGGACACGTAGATCGGCAGGCGCTCACCCATCCCGACATCCATATCTGGCGCCTCGGGAATCTCCGCCGTCCCCGTCCAGAGCCAGTAGAGGATGGCCATGAGGGTGAGAATGCCGCAGACGATGGTCACCGCCCACCAATGGAACGTCAGGGCGATGAAGACCCCACCGAGGGCAACGGCTGCAATGATCGTGACATAAGAGGTGCCTCCAACCCGCAAACACTGGATCGGCTTGGCATCCAGAACGGAGGTCACCAGCGTCTCGCGGCGCCCCGACTTGGCATCCGGCAGATAAAAACGTGCTGCCTCGATGTCGTTCTGCAGATTGGGCTGGTCCCAGATCGGATAGCGGCTGGTGATGATCGGGACGGATCGCATCCCCCAGTTTTCCTCGGGATCATTCGTCCACTCGAGCGTGCCGGCCCTCCAGGGATTGAGGTCGCCGAGCTTGGTCTTGGGCCGGAAGATGTCGGCGACGACGGTCAGCACGCCTGTCGCGAAGATAAAGGCGCCGATCGTCGAGATCAGGTTGAACCAGTCCCAGCCGATGTCGCCCGGATAGGTGAACACCCGCCGCGGCATGCCGCGCAACCCGGCAAAATGCATCGGGAAGAAGGCGATGTTGAAGCCCGTGAACATCAGCCAGAAGGCGACCTTGCCCCAGGCGTCGCTCAAGCGCCGCCCGGTCACGAACGGATAGTAATAATAGATGCCCGCAGCGACCGGAAACAGCATGCCGCCGATCAGCACGTAATGCAGATGGGCGACGATGAAATAGGTGTCGTGTGCCTGCCAGTCGAACGGCACCAGTGCCACCATCACGCCGGTCAGCCCGCCGATCACGAAGATGACGAGTCCGCCGGCGCCAAACAGCATGGGCACCGAGAAGATCACACGACCCGCCAGCATGGTGGCGATGAAGACGAAGATCTGCACGCCGGTCGGGATCACCACCGCCTCCGAGGCTGCCGAGAAGAAGGCGAGCGAGATCTGCGGCAGGCCGGTCGCGAACATGTGGTGGACCCAGAGCCCGAAACTGAGGAAGCCCGTTCCCACCGCCGCCAGCACGATCCAGGAATAGCCGACGATCGGCCGCTGCGCGAATGTCGGAACGATCATAGCCATCAGCGCGATGGCCGGCAGGAAGATGATGTAGACTTCGGGATGCCCGAAGATCCAGAAAAGATGCTGCCAGAGGAGCGGATCCCCGCCCCTTGACGCATCGAAGAACGGCCAGTCGAACATCCGCTCCATCTCGAAGAGCAGGTCGCCCGCAATCAGCGGCGGGAAGGCAAAGAGGATCATGCCCGCAACGATCAGCAGGTACCAGGCGAACATCGGCATCAGGTTGATGCGCATGCCCGGCGCCCGGCATTTCATGATACCGACGATGATCTCCACCGCCGCGGCGATGGACGCCACCTCGATGAAGGACAGGCCGAGCAGCCAGATGTCGGCGCCGATGCCGGAATATTCCTCCTTGGTCGCGAGCGGCGGATACATGAACCAGCCGGCGTTCGGCGCCGAGTTGAAGAAGATCGAGCCGCAGACGAAGACCCCGCCGATCAGGAAGCTCCAAAAGCCGAAGGCCGAAAGCCGCGGAAACGGCAGTTCCCGTGCGCCGAGCATCGATGGCAGCAGGTAGATGGCGATCGCCTCGAAGATCGGCACGGCAAACAGGAACATCATCACCGTGCCATGCAGGGTGAAGGCCTGGTTGAAGAAGTCGGCGCTCAGGAAATCGTTGTTGGGCACGGAAAGCTGCAGCCGCACCAGCAGCGCCAGAACGCCGGCGAAAAGCATGAAGGTGAAGGCTGTGACGCCGTACCACATGCCGATCTCGCTGTTGTTCACGGATGTCCAATAGCGCCATCCGCCAGGCGTCTTCCACACCTTGCGCAGGCGCTCCTCCTGCGCAGCACGTTCTTCCGGAGAGAAGTCGCCGAGTGCGTTCGTCATTCCAGCCCCTTCAGATAAGCAGCAATCGTCTCGACGTCGCCTTCCGGCAGCATCGCGAAGGACGGCATGTGCACCCCCGGCTTGATCTCTCCCGGGGAGCGGATGAAGCGTGCGATATTGTCCTGCGTATTTGGAAGCGTACCGGCTGCGATCGAACCTCGCGCCCCCAATGCCGTCAGATTGGGACCGATCTTTCCGTCCGCTTGCGTTCCCGCGATCGTATGGCAGGCGCCGCAACCATGGCGAAGGAAGAGGCCGAGCCCGTCCGCGCCGGACGACCCATCGGCCGCCAGCCGCTGCTGCAGCCAGGCGTCGAAGGCCTCAGCCTCCAGCACTTCCACCGTAAAGGCCATCAACGCGTGCGAAGCGCCGCAGAATTCGGCGCAGACACCACGATAGACACCGGCTTTCGAGGCCTCCAACGCAATGCGGTTGATGCGGCCGGGTATCACGTCCATCTTGCCGCCGAGCGAGGGGATCCAGAAGGAGTGAATGACGTCCGGGGCGTTCAGGGAGAAGAGCACCCGCTCTCCCACAGGCATGATGATCTCGTTCGCCGTCTCGAGAAGAACGCCGCCGGACGCGTCCAGGTATCTCACCCGCCACCAGAACTGTTCTCCGGTCACCTCGATCTGTCGAAGCCCGCCCTCTTCTCCGGGGGCCGTCCAGGGCCGCATGTTGGGCAACAGCCAGACCGCATAGGTGAGCAGAGCTCCGAGGATGAAGACCGGACCGACCGCCCCACAGAGAAGGATCACCCAGCCTGCCGTTCGCTCCGAATGCGGCTCTCTTCTGACGCGCGTCGCGTAGAACAGCGTGCCGACCACGCCGACCCAGATCGCCGCGCCGCCGACAAGCATGACGTAAAAGAGCGTCGCGACATCTTCGGCTTCAGGACCGGCCGGATCAAGCGCGGATTGAATTCCGGAACAGGAAGAGAGAGCCGCGCTCAAAAGGAACACGAGAGCAACCGCCCGCAGTCTCGCATGCGAACGCGGAGAGTCAGAACAAGTCTTTCCTTGGTGGGCCAGCCGGAACGGCGGCATTGATGTGCCCTTCAATCGACCCCTCTTGCCTGCAGGCTGCTTCCCCTCCGCGGCTCGGCCGCGACCGGTGAAAACACCGCGACGGCATTTTTGTTCCATCACCCTGGATAAAAACTTCGAGCGGGGACAGCAGGCAGGTGGAACGAATGGTGCCTGAAGGGGTTCTTTCAAGACGGGCGGCGGCCCTTTCAAGCGAAAGGAAGAGACGATGCAGAGCATTTTTCGGCGGCTTTTCGCCAGGTTCGGCCTGTCTCCTGGGGATCTTGGGAAACCCGATCATCCGCAGGACGTGCAGGTGCTGGTTCCTGAAGCGGTGGAACTTCCCCTTCCCCGAAAGCCTCAGGACGAGATCAGTGTGCCTGCATCGATCAATGGGCGGGATCTGACGAGCGGACGCCTCTAGCGTCCGTAATAAGCATACAATTAGATATTAGGAGTTCAACAATGGCTGACATTAAGTCTTCATCCATTCTCATACTCGCCACCGATGGCTACGAACGTTCGGAACTGCGCGTGCCTCTCGATGACCTGCGCAAGCAGGGCGCGAACGTGAAAATCGCGTCACCCAAAAGCGGCCAGATCAAGAGCTGGGACGAAACCGACTGGGGCGACAGCGTCGACGTCGATCTGCTCGCGTCCGACGTCAACGTCGAGGATTTCGATGCCATCGTCCTGCCTGGCGGCCAGATCAACCCTGACGTCCTGCGCACGGACGAAGATGCCATGCGGGTCGTCCGCGACTTCGTAAAGAGCGGCAAGCCGGTGGCGGCGATCTGCCATGCCCCCTGGCTCCTGGTCGAGGCGGATGCGCTGCGCGGCCGCAAGGCAACCTCCTACCCGTCGATCAAGACGGACGTGCGCAATGCCGGCGCCAACTGGGTCGACGAGGAAGTGGTGGTCGACAACGGCATCATCACATCGCGCTCGCCGAAGGATCTCCCGGCATTCGTCGCCAAGATCATTGAGGAAGTGAAGGAAGGCCGGCACGACCGCCGCGCCGCCTGATCAGAGCTTCTTGGTTGTGGCCGCCCCGCTTGACGGTGGTGCGGCCACCACCGCTTCCGCGGAAGACCTGAGAAAGGTCAGCAACCGTTTCTCATCTGCCCGCAGGCCTCTGGGCGGCCTACCGTCTGACTGCTCCGCGAAAACTTTCTCGAGACCCGAAGCATCTTCTGCCAGCGACAGGATCGCCGGATGGACATAGCTCGAGCGGCAGACCGCTGGCGTGTTGTGCAACGCCTCCGAGGCGGCATGGCAGATCAGCTTGATCTTCGGCTTCTGTCCGTCCTTCACCGCCCGCAAGACCGCCGAAAACCCGGCGAGGCTGCCGCCCCAGGTTCGAAACGTCTTGGCCGACACCGGAAAGCCCGCAATTTCGGCCAGATAGGCATTCAGACGTCCGGAATCGACGGGGTGCGGCGTGCCGTGCTCGTCGGGCCAGGAGAAAAGCTGGCGGCCCGGCAGGTCCGCAATCTCCTCAAAGATCCGCTGAAGGCGCGGATGCTTGAGCGTGTGGCTGACCTTCTTGCCACCCTTCGCCGTAAAGCGCAGAACGACGGCTTCCCCGGAAAGCTTCATGTGGCGCTTCAGCAGCGTCGTGGCGCCATAGGTCTTGTTTTCCTTCGCGTAGGCGCGGTTGCCCACCCGCAGGTGCGCGGCATCCATGAGCGCCACGATCGCGGCAAGCACGGCCTCCGGATTGTCGAGGCCGAGCGCCAGATCTTTTTCGACCCGCCGACGGATCCGCGGCAGCACCTCGCCGAAGCGGACGAGCTGGTCGAACTTCAGTTCGCTGCGATGGCTCTGCCAGTCCGGGTGGTAGCGATACTGCTTGCGCCCGCGGGTATCGAAACCGGTCGCCTGAAGATGCCCCCGCGGATCGATGCAGATCCAGACATCCTTGTAGGCCGGCGGCAGGCCAAGCGCTGCAATCCGGCGCTTCTCCTCCGGATCGGTCAGCAGTTCGCCATTGGGCAGCCGGTAGCAGAACCCGCGCCCAGCCCGGAGTCGTTTGATGCCGGGTTCGGTATTGCAGACATAGGTAAGACCTATGGCCTTGAGTGATTGATGGTCGAGAGCAGAGAAAGCTGAGACATCCATGGGCCTAAGAACGACGATCACTTCGCTTCGTTCCGAGGCGCGGCGTCATCATCCCATCAACTCTTGCACGGCCTCTCCCGGTCCCCTTTCAAAGGCTTCCCGCGGCGCGATCAGCGTCCAGAGAAAACCCGACGCGCGGTATTGGATGTCAACCTGCCCTCCGAATGCCGCTGCGGCATGCCGCTTGATGATCGTCGTGCCGAAACCGGTACGGGAAGGTTCTATCGCCGGAGGTCCGCCGAACTCTTCCCAGGTCAGTCTCAGGAGAGAGGCGGGATCTGTCGGATCGTCCTGCTGCCAGCGAACCTGCACTTTCCCCTGTGGCACGGAGAGCGCGCCGTACTTGAGCGAATTGGTGGCCAACTCATGCAGCACGAGGCCGAGGTTCTGCACAGCCTCCGCCCTGAGCGGGAAGTCGTCTCCTTCGAGTTCGACCCGGTCGGCGGCTTCGGCGAAGGGCTCCATCTGGATCGTGATCAGACGCTTCAGCGGGACGCCCACCCACTGCTCGCTTGCAAGGGCTTCGATGGACTTGCCCAGCCCCTGAAGCCGGGCGGAAATCGCCCGCTGAAAGTCCTCCATCGTCCCTTCCTGACGCGCCAGCTGCCGCATCATCGCCTGCACGAGCGTCAGGATGTTCTTTGTGCGATGCACCAGCTCCTGGAGGATCAGATGCATCCTGTCCTCCGCCTGGCTCCGGTCGAACGAGGCATTGGAGAGCGCAATCGAGATCTGACTGGCCTCGCGGATATGGGTCTCGACGGGCGGCACGATCTGCCCCTTGCCGATGCTATCGGCCATCGCGGCAATCTGCCGGATCGGGATTCTCAGCTGGCGGGCGATCAGGTAGCCGCACAGCATTCCGATCCCGAGAAAGATCAGGCTGCCGACGATCAGCTGGCGCGAGGTCCGGATGATGGCCGACTGCGCCGTGTCGATAGGCCCCCAGACCACCGCCTTCCAGTTGGAGCCCAGGACCTGCGCATAGCCATAGATCTGCCGTGGACCCTCCCCGACATCCTCGATGGTTCCATTGATGCCGGTCATCAGCCGCACCGTATCTTCATGGAAGGCGCTGATCGGCGAAGTCTTGCTTGCCCCGATGGAGGTGATGATTTTGCCCGCTCCGTCGGTGATCGCGACCGACCATTGCGGTGGAAGTGCATCCGGCGAGATCAGCTTCTGCAGTTCGGACGCATTCTGCGTCACCACGAGAGCAGCAGCCCCGGAACTTCGCGCCATCTCTTCAGACAGAGGCATCGTCACATTGAACACGAACTGGCCGCTGGTCGCGCCGAAAAACACGTCCGACACATGCGTTACGCGCGTCTCGAGAGCCGCCTCCAGGGCGGCCGTGTCCGACATGCGGCGAAGTGGGGTGCCGAAGGGTACCCGCGTGTTCAGCAGTTGCATTCCCTCTGCATCGACGGCGAGAACGTAGAGCGCGTTCGACAGGAGGCTTCTCTGCGTGCGTTCATGAAAGGCCCGCAGATTGCCCTCTTCCAGCTCCGGCGATGTCGACAGGATTCGCAGCGTTGTCGTCATGTCCTGGAGCGTGCGGTCGACCGACCGCGCCACCATTTGCGCATCGTCGGCCGTATTGACAGCGAGAAGCTCGCTTTCTCTCTGCTCCAATTCCATCATCAGGAAGATGACGAAAGCCACCAGGGGAATTGCGACAACGGTCGAGAGCGCCACCAGGTACACGCCAATCGAAGCCGTCGGGAACAGGCGTGAAAGCCTCATCCCCTCACGCACAGCCCATCGCTCCGACGGCGCTGGACGCAACCGCAGTGGCAGAAAGCTTCATAAACCCACCCTTTGCTAATATAGCACGAGCTCGTTTTAGCCGCTTTTCCCAAAGCGGCCAATAGTTTGATGGGTTACAATGAAAATTCTGGAAGGCGTGCGTTCAACCGCTCGATTTGGGACACGACGTTCCCCAATCGATACAACTGCCTGTGTTTGACCGTTCTCAGCGAGCGTTTGACAACGCTATTTCTGATCCGTCGAATGCTCGCCGACGTCGAAATTGGAATCCCATTCGTTGCTCGGCGTCTTCTGGCCTGGAGGTGCCTTGTGTGCCGTACCATCCTCCGAGCCGGTGATGACGGTCGGCTTGGCGCTTGCGACACCCGAACTCTTGCCGCCCGCCTTGACGTTGGCAAACTGCCCCTTGGCATCCTGCTCAATCGTCTCGGCTTTGCTTTTCTTGTCCTGCGTCGTCATCTGTCGCTCCCGGGTTCAACCAGTCGCGCGGCAACAACCGAAATTGGTTTGGCTTGCGCGCACCGTCACCCCCCTCAACGCGTGTCGCGGCACATTCGTTGCGCCGGGCGGAAGCGTTTCGAATCTCGCGTGATCAGAGCAGACGCTCGCCGGAGGTGGGATCGAAGACGACGGCCTTGTCCAGATTGAAGACGAAGGTGAACCGCTCCTTGGGAGCGATCGTCACATCCGCGCGGACACGCGCGGTAAACGTCGTGCCCTGCAGCCTAGCCGTGACGAAGGTGTCCGAACCGGTCGGCTCCACGAGGACGACATCCGCATCGATCCGTGCAATCGCGTCCGCGGTGGGATCGACGAGGCCGGAATCCGTGATCCCCTCGGGGCGAAGTCCGAGGATGACCTCCCTGCCCTCGACAAGATCGGTGGTGACCGACGAGGGAATGGCAACGACGGCCGAGCCGTCGAAGATGGAAATCTGCCGGACGCCGCTGGTGGAAACGATCTTCCCCTTCAGCATGTTCATCGCCGGCGAACCCATGAAGTCGGCGACGAAGAGATTGGCGGGGCGGTTGTAGATCTCGGCCGGCGTTCCGACCTGCTGGATGGCGCCCTCTTTCAGCACCACGATCTTGGTGGCGAGCGTCATCGCCTCGATCTGGTCGTGCGTGACATAGATGATCGTCGCATCGGTGTTGTGGTGCAGCGACTTGATCTCGGCCCGCATCTCCACACGCAGCTTCGCGTCGAGGTTGGAGAGCGGCTCGTCGAAGAGAAAGACCCGCGGCTGGCGCACCAGCGCCCGTCCCATCGCGACGCGCTGCCGCTGGCCGCCGGAGAGCTGGCTTGGACGGCGGTCGAGCAGATGCTCGATCTGCAGCACCTTGGCGACATTGCGGATGGCCTCGGCCCGCTCCGCCTTTTCGACGCCACGCATTTCCAGCGCAAAGCCGATGTTCTCTTCCACGGTCATATTCGGATAGAGCGCATAGCTCTGGAACACCATGGCGATATCGCGCTTGGAGGGATGCAGGTCGTTGATCACCTGGCCGTCGACGATGATTTCGCCCGAGGTCAGCGGCATCAGGCCGGCAACCGCGTTGAGCAGGGTCGACTTGCCGCAGCCGGAAGGGCCGACCAGGACGAGAAAGCCGCCCTTCTCCAGCTCGATGTTGATATTCTTCAGAACCTCGTTGTTGCCGATCTTCTTGCTGAGGTTCTTGATCTCGAGAAAGCTCATTGAAGTTATCCCTTGACTGCGCCGGCCATCAGGCCGCGCACGAAATAGCGTCCGGCGACGATGTAGACGAACAGCGTCGGCAATGCCGCGAACACGGCCGCAGCCATGTCGACGTTGTACTCCTTGACGCCGGTGGAGGACGAAACGAGGTTGTTGAGGGCGACCGTCATCGGCGATTCCGCGCCCGACGAGAAGGACACACCAAACAGGAAGTCGTTCCAGATGTTGGTGAACTGATAGATGACGGTGACGACGATGATCGGCCCCGAGCTGGGCAGCAGGATCCGCCAGAAGATCTTGAAGAAGCCGGCGCCATCCATCATTGCCGCCTTGATGAGCTCGTCCGGAAACGCCTCGTAGTAGTTGCGGAAGAACAGCGTCGTGAAGCCCAGGCCATAGACCACATGCACGAAGACGAGGCCGGATGTCGTGTTGGCCATGCCGAAGATGCCGAGCACCCGGGCCATCGGGATGAGGACGGCCTGGAACGGAATGAAGCAGGCAAACAGCATCAGGCCAAAGACGAGCTTGTGGCCCGGGAAGCGCCATTTCGTCAGCACATAGCCGTTCAGCGCGCCGAGCACCGTGGAAATCAGGACGGCGGGAACCACCATCTTGATGGAGTTCCAGAAGTAACCCTTGATGCCTTCGCAGGTGACGCCGATGCAGGCTTCACCCCAGGCCTTGAACCAGGAGTCCAGCGATGGATCGCGCGGCAGGGCCAGCATGTCGCCACCCCGGATTTCCGCCAGCGATTTGAACGAGGTCGTCAGCATCACGTAGAGCGGCAGCAGGTAGATGGCCGCCAGGACAAGCAGCAGCGTGTAGATGACAAGGCGCGTCGTTCGTGCCGAACCGGCGCTGACGGTGTCGCTGGGAGCACTCATGAACGCTTCTCCCGAAGCTCGGAATAAAGATAGGGAACGATGATGGCCGTGATGCCCATCAGCATCATCACGGCGCTTGCCGACCCGACGGCCATCTGGCTGCGGGTGAAGGTGTAGGAATACATGAAGGTCGACGGCAGTTCGGTCGCATTGCCAGGCCCGCCGCCGGTGAGCGCGATGACGAGGTCGTAGGACTTGATCGCCATGTGCGCGAGCACGATGATGGCCGACAGGAAGACCGGACGCAGCATCGGGATGATGATGCGGCGGTAGATCGCAAACGTCGGGGCGCCGTCGATCTGCGCCGCCTTGATGATCTCGCCGTCGATACCCCGCAGGCCCGCCAGGAACATCGCCATGATGAAGCCCGAGGCCTGCCAGACGCCGGCGATCACGATGGTGTAGATCGCCATGTCCGTATTGATCAGCCAGTCGAACTTGAAGCTCTCCCAGCCCAGGTTGTGCATGGTCTTTTCAAGCCCGAGACCGGGGTTGAGGAACCACTTCCAGGCCGTGCCGGTGACGACGAAGGAGAGCGCCATCGGATACAGGAAGATCGGCCGCAGCACGCCTTCGGCGCGGATCCGCTGGTCCATCAGGATGGCGATGGTAAGTCCGATGACGATGCAGAAGCTGATGTAGAGAACGCCGAAGATCGCCAGGTTCTTGATCGCCATGTACCAGCTCGGCTGCGACCACAGATTGTAATAGGCATCGAAGCCGACGAGCTCGTAGATCGGCAGGATCCGCGACCGCGTAAACGAGAGATAGACCGTCCACAGGATGAACCCGTAGACGAAGACGAGCGTGATGGCGAAGGACGGCGCAAGCACGATCTTCGGCAGCAGGGTGCCCAGGCGATCCTTGTAGGACCGTCGCGACCGCTGCTCTGTCACATAGGGAACGGGTTCGATCGTCGTCATGCGCCACCTCCGGCCAGAAAGCCCGGATCCAAGTTCGAAAGTCTGGAGTGAGAAAATGGCCGGGTAGACCCCGGCCATTCATGGTGTCGAGAAGCTCTCGGTTTACTGCGCGGAGGCAATCGCCTGCGGCAGGCGCTCAAGAGCCTGGTCGGTGTTGATCTGACCGTTCAGGTGCTGGGTCACGACGTCGAAGATCGCTTCCTTGACAGCCGAAGGCTGGGCATGGCCGTGGGCCATGGAACCTGCGAGATTGCCGCTTGCAGCAGCTTCCGCCAGATCCTTCATGCCCTTCTTGCCGCAGTCGTCGAACTCGGTGTCCGGAACGTCGGTACGCGCCGGGACGGAGCCCTTCACGGTGTTGAAGGCAATCTGGAAAGCCGGATCTTCAACGGCCGAAGCCATCTTCAGTTGGGCCTCGCGCTGGTCGTCACCGACGTCGAACATGACGAACTGGTCGGAGTTGAACAGGACCGAACCCTGGGTGCCCGGGAAGCGCATGCAGACGAAGTCGGTGCCCGGCTTCTTGTCGGCGCGCAGCCATTCACCCTTGGACCAGTCGCCCATCTGCTGGGCGCCGGCATTGCCCTCGATCACGAGCGCCGTCGACAGGTTCCAGTCGCGACCAGAGAAGTTCGGGTCGAAATAGCCGCGAAGCTTGGTCATGTCGTCGAAGACCTGACGCATGGTATCGCTCGAAAGCGCTTCCGCATCCGCTTCGATGACGGCCTTCTTGTAGAAGTCCATGCCGCCGACCGAAAGGACGACCGACTCCCAGAGGGTGCCGTCCTGCCAGGGCTGACCGCCATGGGCGAGCGGCGTGATGCCCTGCTCCTTGAACTTGTCGAGCAGCGCAAACAGCTCGTCCATGTTCTTCGGCTCGGCGCCACCGGCCTTGTCGAGGGCGGCCTTGTTGAGCCACAGCCAGTTCGTCGAGTGGACGTTGACCGGTGCAGCGATCCAGTCGCCATCGAACTTCGAGAATTCCTGGAGGGCCGCCGGAATGACCTTGTCCCAGCCCTGTTCGGCCGCCAGATCGTTCAGGTTGCCGAGAACGCCCATTTCGGCCCAGTCCTTGATGTCGAAACCGAGCATCTGGACGGCTGTCGGCGGATCGCCGGAGGTCACGCGGGCACGAAGCGCCGTCATGGCCTGCACGCCGGAGCCGCCGGCAACGGGCATATCCTGCCAGGAGATACCTTCCTTCTGGAGGTTGTCCTTGAGGACGTTGAGCGCTGCGGCTTCGCCGCCTGCGGTCCACCAGTGCAGGACTTCAACGCTCTCCTGAGCCTTTGCAGTCCCCGCTGTGAGTGCAATCACGGCAGCACCGGCAGCCAGCTTCGTAAATGTTCTGATATTCATGAGAATCTCCCTCTAGATCCGGGCTCCTCTCCGGATAAATAATTTATAACGATATAAAACCGGGGGCTGTCAACCCCGCGCCATTGCCGGAAGAGCGATCGACGGAGCAGTTAGGGCATTGTTTTTGTGACGCAAGTTTTGCGTCATGAGATAATTGCAAAAGATTGCCCCCGAAATTTATAACGATATAGTTAGCAGTCGGGAGCTGCACATCGGGGCTTGGGAGGAGAGGACGCCGGATGACTGATCGGCATGGAAAAGACGTCGGGGAGCGCACTGTCCCCAAAAGAGGTACGTACATCGGCAATGACGCCAAACCGACGCTGAGGACGGTGGCGGAACTGACGGGTCTGGCCGTGACTACCGTTTCGCGGGCCCTCGCCGATGCCCCGCAGATTGCGCTGGAGACCCGGCAGCGGGTCCGTCGGGTTGCAGAGGAGATCGGCTACTTCCCCGATCGGGCAGCGCAACGGCTGCGCACCGGACGGACGAATGTGATCAGCCTCGTCCTCGATCCGCACGAGGAAATCCTCGGCTACGCCACGTCGATGATCAACGGCATCACCGAAGCACTGCGCCGGACGACGTATCACCTCGTCATCACGCCGCACTTCTCCGACACGCCGCATCTCGATCCGGTGCGTCACATCATGCGCAACCGCATGGCGGACGGCATCATCTTTACCCGCACCGAACCCTCCGACGAACGGGTGAGGTTGCTGCTGGAACGAGATTTTCCCTTCATCTGCCATGGGCGCACGGAGCTTGCGACGCAGCATCCCTACGTCGATTTCGACAATCACGCCTTCGCATACCAGGCAGCCCGCAAGCTGATCGCCGCCGGGGCCACAAAGCTGTGCATCATCCTGCCGCCGGAACGTTTCACCTTCGCCCATCACATGCGTCATGGCTTCATGACGGCGGTGCGCGAGGAAGGCATCGCGTTCGAGATTCCGAAGGAAGTGACCCTCGACAGCAAGTCGGAAGACATCCGTCGGGTGATTGACGATCGGCTTTCGCAACCGGACCGGCCGGATGGCTTCATCTGCGGCGGCGAGGTCTCGGCGCTCGCCGTCATGGCCGCATCGTATGACCGCGGCCTGGAGCTTGGCAGAGATGTCAGGCTGGTGGCAAAGCAGACGTCGGGGATTTTCGACCAGATCAGGCCGCGCACCGAGACGATCTATGAGGATCTGTCAGAGGCAGGGGCACTGATGGCCCGGCTGCTCTTGAGGCGGATCTCCGAGCAGCCGCCGGTTTCGGAACTGCAGGCGCTCCAGACGATCTGAAGCGCCTGCAGGCTTGTCTCAGTCTTCTTCCTGGAAGACGGCTTCGCGCTTCTTCCGGACGCTCGGCAGGAGCACGACCAGCAGAACCGCCGCTGCAATCAGAAGCAGCGTCGCGCTGATCGGTCGGGTCAGGAAGGTGCTCGGATCCCCGCGGGCCAGGATCATCGCCCGCCTCAGGTTTTCCTCGAGCAGCGGCCCCAGCACGAAGCCGAGGAGCAGCGGCGCCGGTTCGCACCGGAGCTTTACCAGGACATAGCCGATGAACCCGAAGAAGGCGACCGCGAAGAGGTCGTAGACGTTGGAGTTGACGCTGTAGACCCCGATCGAGCAGAAGGCCATGATGATCGGGAAAAGCACGTAGTAGGGGATCGTCAGGAGCTTCACCCAGAGGCCAATCAGCGGCAGGTTCAGGACGACGAGCATCAGGTTGCCGATCCACATCGAGGCGATAATGCCCCAGAACAATGCCGGCTGCTCGGTCGCAACGTTCGGACCCGGTACGATACCCTGGATGATCATCGCGCCGATCATCAGCGCCATCACGGGGTTTGCCGGGATGCCGAGCGTCAGGAGCGGGATGAAGGAGGTCTGCGCACCGGCATTGTTGGCCGACTCAGGACCGGCCACGCCGGCGATCGCACCATGGCCGAACTCCTCCGGGTTCTTCGACATCCGCTTTTCGACGGTGTAGGACGCGAAGGAGGCAAGGATCGCACCGCCACCGGGAAGGATGCCGAGCGCGGATCCGATGACCGTTCCGCGAAGCACGGGGGCGATCATCTGCCTGAAGTCGTCCTTCGTCGGCAACAGACCGCTGACCTTCGCCATCAGCAGCGACCGCGTTTTCTCGCTTTCCAGGTTGCGAAGGATCTCCGCGATCCCGAAGACGCCGACGGCCACGGCGACGAAGTTCAGACCATCGGAATACTCACGGATGCCCAGCGTGAAGCGCGGCGTGCCGGTATAGATGTCCGTGCCGACGAGCCCCAGCAGAAGCCCCAGCGACACCATCGCGAGCGCCTTGATGATCGAGCCATGCGCCAGCGCGATCGACGAGACGAGGCCGACCACCATCAGCGAGAAGTATTCGGCTGCGCCGAACTGCAGGGCGATGGCGGTCAGCGGCGGTGCGAAGATGGCGACCAGGAAGGTCGCAACCGTGCCGGCGAAGAAGGACCCGAGCGCCGCGATCGAAAGGGCCGCCCCTGCCCTGCCTTTGCGGGCCATCTGGTAGCCATCGATGGCAGTGACCGCCGACGAGGATTCACCCGGCATGTTGATGAGGATGGCCGTGGTCGAACCGCCGTACTGGGCACCGTAATAGATCCCGGACAGCATGATCAGGGAAGACACCGGCTCCAGTTGGAACGTGATCGGCAGCAGCATGGCGATCGTGGCGGTTGCACCGATGCCGGGCAGAACGCCGATCAGCGTGCCGAGAAGCACACCGATCAGGCAGAAGAACAGGTTTTCGATCGACGAGGCCGTCGCGAAACCCAAAGCGAGATTGCTGAAAAAATCCATCTGCCCCTCCTAGAAGCCGAGCCAGGGTCCGAAGCGGCGGAACGGCAGGCCGAGCCCGTAGCTGAACACGAGGATTGAAAAGATTGTCAGGCAGAACGAGAGCACCAGCGCGGTGAGCGGCTTCATCTTCGACGACGCGAACGACGCGATGAGCGCCGCCAGGAATATCGCCGGTACGAAACCCAGGCCGCGAACGGTGAGCCCGAAGAAGATCGGAGCCGGCAGGATGAAGAGCATGCCGCGCCAGGCGATGTGGCCGATCGCTTCCCCTTCGATGCGCAGCGACTGCACGAGAATGATGCCCCCGAACTGGATGAGCGCGCAGGCAAGGATCAAGGGGAAATATCCAGGCCCCATCCGGAATGCCGTGCCGAGGTCGAGCGTCAGGGACTGTATGGCGAAAAACAGGCCAAGGCCGATGAACAGCAGGCCGCAAAGAAGATTTGTGGTGTCGAATTTCGAGGATCTCATGGTCGCTCCGGGACTTGGAGGGGCGCAGCAGGCGCGCCAAGGAAAAATCCTCCCCCTGCAGGCCAGGGAGAGGATCTTCAACAGCGCAGCTAGCTTAGTCGGCGTATTCGCCGGCAGCCTCGATCACCGGCTTCCAGCGGGCGATCTCGCCTTCGAGCTTCGCCTTGAGGGCCTCCGGAGTGGCGTCAGTCTCTGGCGACGGCTCCGTGCCGAGTTCGGCAAAACGGGCCGCCACGTTCGGATCGACGAGCGCCAGCTTCAGCGATTCCGACAGGCGGCTGACGGCTTCTGCCGGCGTGCCCTTCGGAGCATAGATGCCGTGCCAGATGCCGACCTGGAAGTCCGACAGGCCGCCTTCGGCAGCCGTCGGCACGTCCTTGAGGACATCCAGCCGCTCGGGCGAGGTCACGGCATAGGCCTTGATCGTGCCGCCCTGGATCTGCTTGGTGGTGTTCGTCGTCTGGTCGCACATGATGTCGACCTGGCCGCCGAGAAGATCGGTCATGGCCGGACCTGTGCCCTTGTAGGGGACCGTGACGAGAGGTGTCTCGAGGGCGCTCATGAACAGCATGCCGCACAGATGCGAGGCAGCGCCGATGCCGGCGTTGGCAACGGTGACGGTATCTTTGTTGGCCTTGGCGTATTCGATAAGGCCCTGCAGGTCTGTCGGCTCGAGATCCTTGCGCGCGACGATGGTCATCGGCACTTCGGTGACGAGGCCGACATATTCGAAGGCGTTCAGCGTGTCGTAGGGCAGCTTGCGGTAGAGCGTGGCGCTGGTCGCCATGCCGATATGGTGCAGGAGCACGGTATAGCCGTCGGCCTCTGCATTGGCCACGCGTCCAGCGCCGAGAGTACCGCCGGCACCGCCGACGTTCTCGATGATGACCTGCTGGCCGAGGTCCTTGGACATGGCTTCCGCGACCAGACGGGCAACGGTGTCGGTCGGACCGCCGGCAGCGAACGGCACGACCATGGTGATCGTGCGGTCCGGATAGGTCTGCGCGCCGGCAGCGACGGACATGAGAGAGGCAGCCGCAAGCGCGGTAGCGCCAATGATGGCGTTCAGGGTTTTCATGGAACTCCTCCAGGATGAAAATCTCTTTGAGCCGGCGCAAGCTCCTCCAGCGCCAGCCTGCCGCAGATTGATGTCCGAAGGTCGAGAGTCGCAATCTTCCACCCGCTGCCGAAGGGCCTATTATCGTTTGTCGCGCCGCAACATGGGTGGAAAGGGAAACAACCGGGCCGATTGATGGGTGGAAATCCACCCATCACTGTTGATAACCGGGCCGAAGCTACAGGTCGCGATCCTCGTCCAGGATCTGATCCGGCCCGAGGATGCGTCGATCCAGCCCGTATTTCTGCATCTTCTCGTAGAGCGTCTTCCGGGAGATGCCGAGCGCTTCATAGACCGGTCGCAGCGCGCCGCCATGCGCCGCGATCGCACTGGCGAGGATGTTCTTTTCGAATGCGGCGACCTTTTCGGCCAGGCGACCGTTGACGTCGCGCCCAGCCCCCGCGTCGACCGTCGCGGCCTCGAGCCCCAGAACCAGCCGGTCGGCGGCATTGCGCATTTCCCGGACATTCCCCGGCCACTCCCTCTGCGCAACGGACGAGATCACGTCCGGCGGCACCTCCATATCGTCGCGGCCGAAGCGCGCGGCAGCCTCCCGCACCAGGTGGAGGAAGAGGATCGGGATGTCCGCCCGGCGCTGCTCGAGCGACGGGACATGGATGGTCGCGACGTTGAGTCGATAGAGCAGGTCGGCGCGGAAACGGCCCGCCGCCACCTCCGCCTCCAGGTCCACCTTGCTGGTGGCGATGAAGCGCACGTCGAGCGGCACCAGCTCGTTGGAACCGAGCCGGGTGATCACCCTCTCCTGCAGCACCCGTAGGAACTTCGCCTGCAGGTCGAAGGGCAGCGAGCCGATCTCGTCGAGCAGGATCGTGCCGCCGCGACCATGCTCGAACTTGCCGAAGCGTGCCCGGATCGCTCCGGGGAAGGCACCTGCCTCGTGGCCGAACAGCTCGCTTTCGATCAGGTTTTCGGGCAGTGCTGCGCAGTTGATCGCGATGAAGGGGCGGCTGGCGCGCGGACTGATGTCGTGGAGCGCCCGCGCCACCACCTCCTTGCCTGCCCCGGTGTCGCCGATGATCAGCGTATCCGCATCCGTCGCCCCGATGGCGCGGATCCGGTAACGCAGGTCGACCATGATCTGGGTCCGGCCCGGCAGCCGCGCCTCCAGATCGTCGCGCTTGCCGGCAACGGCGCGCAGCCGGCGGTTCTCGAGCACCAGGCCCCGGCGATCGAGGGCACGGCGGATCACGCCCGCCAGGTGCTGCGGCGTGAATGGCTTCTCCAGGAAATCATAGGCGCCTTCGCGCATCGCCTTGACGGCCAGCTGCACGTCGCCGTGCCCGGTCACCAGGATCACCGGGATTTCAGGATCGAGCTCCCGGATCCGATGCAGGAGCGTCATGCCGTCGATCCCCGGCATGCGGATGTCGGTGACCACGACGCCGTCGAAGCTGAAGCCGATCAGTTCCAGCACCGGGTCGGCGGTGGGGAATGTCTGCACCGACAGGCCGAACAGCTCGAGCGCCTGCGCCGTCGACCGGCGCAATTCCTCTTCGTCATCGACCAGCAGAACCCTCTGGTCTGTCATTCCGCTGCCTCGAGCGCGTTTTCGCTGGCGGCATCGAGTTCGATCCGGAACACCGCCCCGCCCTCGGCGGCGTTACAGACCGTCAGGCTGCCGCCAAAATCCTTGACGATGTTGTAGGAGATGGAAAGTCCGAGGCCGAGCCCCTTACCGACGCCCTTCGTGGTGAAGAACGGGTCGAAGATCCTCTCCCGTATCGCGGCGGCGACGCCCGGTCCGTGGTCGCGAACCAGGACAACGACCCTGCCGGCTTCCGCCATGGCAGTGAGGCTGATCTGCCGGTTCTCCAGCCCCTCCACGGCATCTGCTGCATTGGTGATGATGTTGACCAGCACCTGCTGCAGCCGGACTGCCCCTGCCCTGACCTGCGGAAGCTCCGTCCCAAGCGTCACCGTCAGTTCCGCATCCGCCGCTTTCAGCCGGGCGTCCACGATCTCCAGCGTGTCCCGCACCACCTCGTCCAGAGAGACGGCACCGAGCTTCTCCTTCGGCTTGCGGGCGAAATTGCGCAGATGGCGGCTGATCGACGCCATCCTGTCGATCAAGGCCGAGATCCGCCGCACATTGTCGCTCGCCTCGTCGATGCGTCCGCGCGCGATCAGGACTGCGGCACTTTCCGCATAGGTCTTGGCGGCCGCCAGCGGCTGGTTGAACTCGTGCGAAAGCGCCGCCGACATCTGCCCCAGGCCCGCAAGCTTGCCGGCCTGGATCAGATCCGCCTGCGTCTGTCGCAGGCGTTTCTCGGTCAGGCGGCGCTCGGCGATTTCCTTCTCGATCCGGCTGTTGACCCGGGCGAGATCGGCTGTGCGCTCTTCCACCCGTCGTTCCAGTTCTTCCTTGGCCTCCGCCTGCATCTGCATCCGCTCGTTGAGGCTGGCGCGTCGCTGCAGGATGATCGCCAGGAAAAGTCCGGCCAGGCACAGAAACAACAGGATGGCGATGATCGTGGTCTTCGCTTGCGCGCGCACGGTGCCGGTATCGATCAGCACGTTGACGGTCCAGCCGGCATCCGCCATCTGCGCCGACGCGACGAGGTATTCCCGGTCCGTCGTCCCGTCCGAGATCGTCATGCTGTCGTGGCCGGCATAGGTGCCGCGCCTCACCGGCAGTTCGCGCAGCCAGGCGTCCGCATATCGGCGGGAAGCCTCCGTCCGCGCCAGGCGCTCCGGCGTCAGCGGCTCGATGGCGGAATACAGCCATTCCGGCGAGCCGGTCATGAAGATGATGCCTTCCGGATCGGAGACGAAGATACGGCTGTCGCCGCCGCTCCAGGAGCGCTCTATGGCGTCGATATCGACCTTGAAGACGATCACCCCGAGGATCTCGCCCCGGACCTCGATCGGCGAGCCGAAATAATAGCCTCGCTTCAGCGACGTCGTCCCCAGCGCATAGAAACGGGACTGCCGGCCCTGCGCAGCGTCCTGGAAATACGGACGATAGCTGAAGTTCTCGCCAACGAAACTCAGGGGACCGTCGTGATTGCTGGCAGCAACCGTATTGCCGTCCATGGTCATGACGTAGATGTCCGACGATGTCAGCAGCCCGTTGATGTCCTTCAGATAGGCATTCGCCACCGCCCGCAGGTGCTCGTCGCCGGGCCGCTGCACGAGCTCCTCGATGTTCTCCTGGTCGGCGATCAGTGCCGGCAGGGCTTCGTAACGCTTGAGATGCCCCTCCAGGGCCGCGACGGCGAGCCGCAAGGTCGTCTGCGCCTGGGCCGCGGTTTCCTCAAGGTAGCTGCGGGATGCGATGGGTCCGCCGCCGAAGATGACGGACAGCACGACGGCAATGCAGACGATCGACGCGATCAGGACACGATGTGGCAAGTAGATCCGGCTCCTCCCAGCAAGATGCCCTGATCATACGGGCAGCCTGCGCCATTTGCTACAGATTGTTGCCGATCTGAGGACCGCCCGGTACAGCCGGACAAGCTTCACTTGACTCCTGTCTGCAGCGTGATTGGATCAGGCACAGCATGCTCCCCTCACGGCCGGAAAGGGCTCGCCATGGTCTACCTCCTCGCACTTCTGATAGGCGTCGTTGCAGGCCTTCGCGCCATGACCGCCCCCGCGGCGGTCAGCTGGGCCGCCTATTCCGGCATTCTGGTTTTGGACGGCACCTGGCTGTCCTTCCTGGGCTCCATCTGGGCCGCGGTCATCCTCACCATTCTCGCCGTGGCCGAACTGGTCACCGACCAGCTGCCGTCGACACCGAGCCGGAAGGTTCCGCCGCAGTTTGCGACCCGCGTGGTCATGGGGGCTCTTTCCGGTGCAGCCATTGGCGTCGGTTTCGGCATGTGGGCCGGGGGTTTGGCAGCCGGTGCGATCGGTGCGGTTGCCGGCACCTACGGCGGCGCCGCCGTTCGCTCCGCGCTTGCGAAGGCGGTGGGGCGGGATACACCCGCTGCCTTGATCGAAGACGCGGTGGCGATCGTCGGCGCCTGGCTCATCCTCAATGCCGTCACAGTGGCGGCTGTGTCGTGAAGACCTTCGACGCCATCATTATCGGGACCGGCCAGGCAGGCCCTCCACTCGCCGGGCGACTGGCGGCTGCGGGAAAGACCGTTGCCATCATCGAGCGCCACCATGTCGGCGGCACCTGCGTCAACACCGGCTGCATGCCGACGAAGGCTCTGGTGGCGAGCGCCTATGCAGCGCATCTGGCCCGCCGCGTCGAGGACTACGGCCTCTCCTTTGAAGGTCCTCTGCAGGTCCAGATGGCGAAAGTCATGCAGCGCTCCCATCAGGTGACGCTCAATGCCCGCACCAACAACGAGAACTGGCTGGGCGGCATGGAGAATTGCACGCTGATCCGCGGCCACGCGCGCTTCGAGGGACCCGACAGTGTGAGGGTCGGCGACGAACTGCTGCAGGCCCCGCAGATCTTCATCAATGTCGGCGGACGGGCGGTGGTGCCCGATCTTCCGGGAATCGAGGACATCGACTACCTCACCAACAGCGGCATCATCATGCTCGACCGCGTGCCGCGCCATCTCGTGATCATTGGCGGCAGCTATATCGGGCTTGAATTTGCCCAGATGTACCGCCGCTTCGGGGCTGAGGTCACCATTGTCGAGCAGGGCGACCGGCTGATCCGCCGAGAAGATCCGGACATTTCTCATGCCATCCGCGAGATCCTGGAGAGCGAGGGCATCACTGTCCGCACCGGGGCCGAATGCATCCGCTTCCGCCGCCACGACGAGGGTGTGGCCGTCGCGCTGGAGTGCGGCGAAGGCGATCCGGAGATCATCGGGTCCGACGTTCTCCTGGCCACCGGCAGGCGCCCGAACACCGACGATCTCGGGCTGGAGACGGCAGGCGTGGAACTGGACGAGCGCGGCTATATCCAGGTTGACGACGGTCTCTCCACCACTGTCGACGGCATCTGGGCCCTTGGCGACTGCAACGGCAAGGGTGCCTTCACCCATACCGCCTACAACGATTTCGAGATCGTCGCCGCCAATCTGCTGGACGGCGAGAACCGCAAGGTCTCCGACCGCGTGCTCGGCTACGCCCTTTACATCGACCCACCACTCGGGCGGGTGGGGATGACGGAGGCTCAGGCGAAGACGGCGGGGCACAAGGTCCTGGTCGGCACCCGTCCGATGAGCCGCGTCGGGCGCGCTGTCGAAAAGGGCGAGACCCAGGGCTTCATGAAGATCATCGCCGATGCCGACAGCCGCCAGATCCTGGGCGCAGCACTCCTCGGCACCGGCGGCGACGAGGCCATTCACGGCGTGCTCGACATGATGAACGCCGGCGCCACCGCCGATCAACTGCGCTGGGCCGTGCCGATCCATCCGACCGTCTCGGAACTGTGGCCGACCGTCATCCAGGCGATGGAGCCGGTTTGACCGCCCGTTTACCGCCTTTGCCTCCGCCGTTTCGGCGCAGGGCGGGTTAACCGCTGCTGCACTCTCTGCGTTTAAGCTTGAGGGATTACAGGTCGGATCGGAAGAACATGTGCGGATTTGCGGGCTTCGTTGGAGAGGTTGACGTTCCGGATGGGCCGGAGCCTCTGCTGCAATCCATGGCGCAGGCCATTGCCCACCGCGGCCCCGATGGCCGAGGAACCTTCGCCGCACCAGGGGTGGGCCTTGCCCATGTACGCCTGTCGATCGTCGGCCTTGGCGACAGCCACCAGCCGATGGCAAGCGAGGACGGAGAGTTCGTCATTGCCTTCAACGGCGAAATCTTCAACTACGTGGAACTGCGCGAGGACCTGATTGCCCGCGGCTGCCGCTTCCGCACCGGCGGCGACACGGAGGTTCTTCTCCAGCTCTACGCGCACTATGGCGACGATTGCCTGTCGCGCCTGAACGGCGATTTCGCCTTTGCGATCTGGGATCGGCGGCAGGGCCGCATGCTGCTGGCCCGTGACCGCATGGGCGTGCGGCCGCTGTTCTATACCGAAAAACGCGGCGTCATCTATTTCGCCTCCGAGGTGAAGGCGCTTCTGGCCGTGCCAGGCATCGAGGCGGAACTGGATCCCTTCTCTCTCGACCAGATCTTCACGCTCTGGGCGCCGATCGCGCCGCGCACAGCCTTCAAGAACATCTCCGAACTCGAACCTGGCACCTGCCTGATCCTCGAGAACGGCAGCGCGAGGACATCATCATACTGGCGCCTCGACTATCCCGATCTCGCCGACCTGAGACCGGATCGAGACGAGGGCGAAGCCGAGGAGGAGCTGCGGGCGCTGCTGCTGGATGCGACCCGGCTGCGGATGCGTGCCGATGTCCCGGTCGGCTCCTACCTTTCGGGCGGGCTGGATTCATCGCTGATCGCTGCGCTCGCCGCGCCCATGGCACCCGATGGCCTCAACACGTTTTCCGTCACCTTCGAGAGTGCCGAGCACGACGAGAGCGCGTTCCAGCGACAGGTCGCGGAAAGCCTCGGCACCCATCACCGGTCAGTTGCCTGCCGACCCGAGGACATCGCCAACAGCTTTCCGGAGGTCATCCGCTTCACCGAGCGGCCGGTGCTGCGCACGGCGCCGGCACCCCTCTTCCAGCTCGCCGCGCTCGTGCGGCAATCCGGCATGAAGGTGGTGTTGACCGGAGAGGGCGCCGACGAGGTCTTTGCAGGCTACGACATCTTTCGGGAAGCGCGGGTCCGTCGCTTCTGCGCCCGCCAGCCGGGCTCGCGCATCCGTCCGCATCTGTTCCGCAAGCTCTATCCCTACCTGCCCGGCCTGAAGCAGCAGTCGACCGACTATCTGGCGGCCTTTTTCAGTGCCAACAAGGATGCGCTAGATGATCCGCTGTTCTCGCATCGGCCGCGCTTCCGCAGCACCGCGGCAGCCAAGATCTTTTACTCCGACGATCTGCGGTCGACGCTCCAGGGATACGATGCCGCAGAGGATCTTGCGTCCCGCCTGCCTTCCGAATTTGCGCGCTGGCATCCGCTCCACCAGGCACAGTACCTGGAGGCGCGCTTCCTCCTGCCGGGCTACATCCTGTCCAGCCAGGGGGATCGCATGGCCATGGCGCATGGGGTCGAAGGCCGCTTCCCCTTCCTCGACCACCGGCTGGTGGAATTTGCCAACCGGCTTCATCCGGATGCGAAGCTGAAGGGGTTGAGCGAGAAGGATATCCTGCGGCGGGTTGCCAAAAATCTCCTGCCGGAGACCGTCGTGCGGCGGCCGAAGCAGCCCTACCGGGCGCCGGACAGCGGCTCGTTCTTTTCACCCGAGCCGGACTACGTCGCCAATATTCTCAGTCCGCAGGCAATCGCAGCCGGCGGGATTTTCGCCCCCGGGGCAGTCGCCAAGCTGCATCAGAAGTGCCGGACCAAAACCGTCAGCGGCTTCAGGGACAACGCCGCCTTCGTCGGCATATTGTCGACGCAGCTCTGGCTGCAGTCCTTCGCGAGCCCCCAGGCAATCGAGCCTGCGAGGCCCGACCATTTGCATCAGCCGTTGACGACTATGTGAGAGTTGGACGCATCTGCAGACGGAGAAGTAACGTCTCCGTGAGACTCGTGCCGAACATCCTGTCCCCTTCTTCGGCACGCTTGCACCCAGTGGCATTCGGCGTAGGGTGAACCCATCCTTTGGGATGAGCGTCGGGTTCTGCATGATGCAGAACACCCCGGTTCCGGATTTACGGAGGCATGACATGACGCAGACCTCGCATTCCACTTTCGAGCCGCAGGAGCTCGCTCTCCTTCAGCGATGCTACGCGGGAGTCTCTATCCAGCGACGGCTCCTCGGAGACGCCGACGAAGCGAACCGGCTGGCGGCGCAGATCTTCCAGCTCTATCGCGACGGCGTACGCGACGAGACAGAGCTTCGTGCACGTCTGTCTGGGCGGATGCCTCAGGCGCACTGAGCGCCTGCCCGCGTCAAGTTCCGGTCAGCGTTTGGCCTGGAGTTCCCGTTCATCGCGCATGAGAAAGAGCCGCGTCGTATCGTCGAGGTTCTCTTCCAGCCATGAGGCCATGGCCACCTCGTCGGCCAGTATGTCTTCGAAGACAGCCTTCGCTTCCACCTCGCCAAGCTCGTCGGCAGCCGCGATGAGTACGCGGTAGGTGGCGATCTCCACGTGCTCGAAAGCGTAGGCGGCCATGGCCCCCTTCACGACCTCGTCGTGCGTCAGTGCACCGCCCAGCCCTTGCAAGGTCGCGCTCAACCGGCCCGTGACATCCTTCAAGATCGACGTGCGCCCGTTCGGCAGCTTGTCCAGCAGGGACTGGAGTGCCTGGACATGTCCCTTCGTTTCCGCAAGGTGCTCCTCTATCCGCGCCTTGAGCAGGGGATAGTTCTCGATGCGCCTGGCTTGCGCCGCCAGCATCGTCACCGCCTGCTCCTCGAGCCCATGAGCATCCCGGAGCCAGTTTGCAAAGTGGTCCTGCGTGTGTGCCACCATATCCTCCTTTGACATCCCAATTCTGCGTCCCATGAGGCCGAACGGCCGGGGTTACCAGACGGTTCCCCTCCCCTAGCATGACAGAACAGCCGTCCGGCGGCCAATAAAGCCGGAACAATCAGCAGCGCTCCGGGTTTGCCCTACTATCGCACTAGGAGACAACAATGGCTGATCCTCGCGAACCATATGAGACGCCGCCAGTCCCGACGCCGGATGGAAGGCCCGAGCCACCGATTGAAGAGCCGGATCCCGATCGGCTGCCGGACGAGACGCCGAATCCGAACCCGGACGAGAACAATCCGCCGGCCTATGCCTGACGGCAGCTACCGGCGCTGAAGGCCCTGCGGTATTACGGTGACGGCCCTGCGCGGCCGTCACGATGGAACAAGCTGGAACAAAATACGTTTCCGTAAAATCTTTGCATACGGGGGCGTATAGGTGGACGTGACGGCAACAGCATTTTCCCAGAGACAGGCTCCGCAATTCGGCCCGATCATCAAGCTTGGCCGGACGGCCTGGCGAAGTGCGCGGGCGGACAAGGTTTCGATCCTCGTTGATGGCGCCGATTACTTCCGGCGGCTGGATCAGGTTTTGCGCCAGGCCCAGAAGTCGGTGTTCATCGTCGGGTGGGACTTCAATCCCGACATCAAGCTCCGCCCGGACGATCCCCATTGCGCGACGCTGGGCGAACTGCTGCGCCATCTCGTTGAGACAAATCCCGAGCTTGAGGTCCGTCTGCTCGTCTGGGGCATGGGGCCGGTCTATTCCGGCAAGAGCTTGAAGATGTTCGGCAAGATGGAATGGAGCGATCATCCGCGGATCTCGCTCAAGTTCGATTTCGATCACCCGCTTCGCGCCAGCCATCACCAGAAGATCGTCGTCATAGATGACAGGACCGCCTTTGTCGGAGGCATGGATCTGACCGCCCGGCGATGGGACGACCGCCGGCATCTTGCCGACAATCCGCTTCGTGTCTCGCCCGACGGCACCCCCTATGGGGCGGTGCACGATGTCCAGGCCGTTGTGGCGGGCCCGCCGGCGCGCCTTGCCGGCGATATCGCCCGCGGTCGCTGGAAGCGGCTGACGAAAGAGGACCTGCAGCCGGTCGAAGCCACCTCCGGCGACACCCCCTGGCCGGAGGATCTTCAGCCGGCCCTGACCGATTGCAACACCGCTCTGGCGCTCACGGAAGCCTGGAGGTGGAAGGGTCGCCGGGGCCACCGGGAGGCCATTCGCCTGACGCATGCGGCCCTGCGCGCAGCAGAGCATCACCTCTACATCGAGTCGCAGTATCTCGCCTCCTTTGGGGTCGCCCGTACTCTGGCAAGGCGCCTGAAGGCGCGCCGCGGGCCGGAGATCATCGTCATCGTCACCCGGGAATCTCATGGCTTCCTGGAGCAGGCGATGATGGGCCAGAACCGAAACCGCCTGATCCGTCGCCTGAAGCGGGTGGATCGCCACGGCCGCCTGAGGGTCTGCTATGCCGTCACGCCGGACGGCAAGGGCGGCGAGAAGGAGGTCATCGTACATTCCAAGGTGATCGTCGTCGACGATCGCTTCATCCGCGTCGGCTCGTCCAACCTCAACAATCGTTCCGAAGGCCTCGACACCGAATGCGATCTCGCGGTCGAAACCGCTACGTCGGAAGGTCGAGGTGCCATCGAGACGATCCGCAACGATCTGCTGGCGGAACACCTCGGCGCCGCACCGTCTGACGTGGCACAGGTCTTTGCCGAGACCGGCTCCCTGATTGCGGTCATCGATCGCCTGAACGTCAATCCGCGTGGACTCAGGCCCTTTGACGTGGACGCAGAGGAGGGAGATACGGATTCGCTGGTCGGGACCGGCATCTTCGACCCGAAGCAGCCGTTCTGGCCGATCCGGCCGATGGCAACCCTCGTCCGCCGCTCCTTTGGCCGCCTAAGCCGCCGTCTGTTCGGTTAGCGGCGTCTGCCGGCGGCGAAAATAGGCCTCGCTGGCAATCAGTGTCGGCACACCGATCAATAGCGGCACGAAGAAGTAGAGGACGCGGAACGCCACCAGCGCTCCGATCGTGCCGCTGGCGGGCAGGAGGCCGAGCATGGTCGCTTCGAGCACGCCGAGGCCGCCGGGCACATGGCTGATCAGCGCGGCGATATTCGAGGTGACATAGGCGGTCGCGACCTCCAGAAAACGCACCTCGGAAACCGCCAGCAGCAGCTGATGGATGGCCCCGGCGACACAGGCGAAGTTGAGCGTTCCGACGACGACCTGCCCCAGGGCAAGCCGCAGCGGCGGCGGATCGAAGCTCCAGCGACCGATGACCAGCGAGCGCCGCACGCGCCAGCAGATGATCAGATAGGAGCCCGGCAGCGACAGGATCACGAGCGCCAGAACGACGGATGCCGTCCCTGATAGGCCAAGCATGTCGCCGCGCCCATTCGGTGAGGACAGAAGCGCGATCCCGGCCAGCATCTCGAGGCCGATCGCAACGGTGAACCCGCAGAAGACGATGACCTTGGCAACCTGCTCCGGCGACAATCCCCAGCGAGAGTAGAAGCGATAACGCACGGCGCCGCTGCTCAGCGCCGCCATTCCGACATTATGGCCGATGGACAGGGCGGTAAACGATGCCAGCAGCGTCCGGGGGAAGGATAGTGGCTTGCCGGCATAGCGGACGGCGAGCCAGTCGAAGCCGCTCAGGCAGACATAGGAAGCGATGACAAAGCCGAATGCGGAGAGCAGGTTACTGAGCGGGATCGCCGCGACGGAGATCCGGACTTCTTCCCAGGTGTAGCGCCCGAGGCTCCGGTAGACGATGACCGCAGCGACGACGACGGCAACGACGACCAGCAACTTGAAAAGATGCCGCCTTGTGATCATGTCCTGCCCTCTCCCTGTCCGCTATCAGGGAACGAAAGCACGGCAAACGGGTTCCCAACCGCATGGCATCCACGCAGCAGCAGATCGACCCCTCCCGGCGCGTCCTCAAGATCCTCAGTTACAACGTCCACAGTTGCATCGGAACGGACCGGCGGCTTGATCCCGCTCGCATCGCGGACGTGATCGCAGCGCTTTCTCCCGACATCATCGGACTGCAGGAACTGGACGTCGGTCGCCGGCGCACGGGGGGAGCCGATCAGGCGGAGATCATAGCCTCGCTCCTGGAGATGAAGTTCCATTTTCACGCTGCCCTCCATGTCGCCGAGGAGCGCTATGGCGACGCCATCCTGACGACGCTGCCGATGCAATTCGTGAAAGGCGGCATGCTGCCGTCCCGTAGCGAGCAAAGAGGTGCGCTTTGGGTTGAAGTCACCGTTGGCGACAAACAGGTTCAGGTGTTCAATACGCACCTTGGGCTCCCCAGGCGGGATCGGGTTCAACAGATGACTACGCTGCTGGGACCCTCATGGATTGGCAACCCCGAAAGCGAGGGAAAGTCGCAGATCCTGATCGGTGACTTGAATTCGATCGGCCAGTCGGCTGCATACAGGCAGGTCGCGCGACGCATGAAGGACGTTCAGCTGCAAACTGGCACCAAAGCCCGCGCGACATTTCCGTCACGCTTCCCCCTCATGCGTCTCGACCACATCCTGGTGTCGGATGACATAGAGGTTCTCGATGCGCAGGTGATCGCGGATCCACGTGCCCGCATCGCGTCCGACCATCTCCCGCTGATGGCGACTGTGCGTCTCTGACAATGGAGCAGAAGGTAGGCTCGTGCCGCACCCTCTGCTCCTTTCTCGCTTTCGCTACTTGTTGTTGCGGCCGCGCTGGTCCGGGTCGATGCCGCCGGAGGGCAGCGTGTCGTTCATCACATCGCCCTCCTCCGTATTCTCGCCTTGGATGACGCCTTCGACGATATGGCCATGCCGCCCCCTGGAGGTCCCGATTCCGGGATTGCCCTTGAGATCCGCATCACTCGGCCGATCTGTCTTGAGGTGCTTGGAGCTTGTCATCACGATCTCCTGTCTGTTCCGCCATTGTCAGTCGTTGGTGCGGGAGACGAACTTGTTGAACCGGCTGGTCCCGCCGCTCGAGGTCTCTTCCTGATAGAGGAAGCAGAGCTCGTTCTCGTCAAAGATGGAAAAGAAGTCGTCCCAGCCGATCTGCTCGAGCGACTCTTCCGGCTCGCCGAAATCGACCCGCAGGATGCCGCCCTCCCCGGAGGCCTTCACCCGCGCAGGATGGCCTCCGCGCTCTTCGATCCAGCTTTGGATTTCCTTGTGATCTGTCGTCTGAACGGATTTGCTCATGTCTGCCTCCTTCGCGTGGTTCAATGGTCAAACCGGGCCGCGGACATGATTGTTCCCCGGGAAAAGTTGGACTCGGCGAGAGGGAACATCTCCCAAAATGGCGTGTTAACAGGCGGTCGGAGACACAATGGGCTCCCGACAGTGTCTAAGTACCCTCCCCATCTGGCGCTTCCTCCGGAAGCGCCATTTTTCTTGCTCTGTGGCAAAGCGCCTCGCTGCGGCGATCCGCCCGTATTGACCTTTGGCCCTGTGGCCGCATCTTAGGGGAACGGAAGCCCACGTTGTGGTCCGGTTAGAAAAGGTCTGAGGCTCATGTTCGAGAACTTCGACGCCATCGTGCTGGCTCGATTCCAATTCGCCTTCACAGTCTCCTTTCACATCATATTCCCGGCCTTCTCGATCGGGTTGGCCAGCTATCTCGCCGTGCTGCAGGGGCTCTGGCTGTGGACGAAGCAGGAGGTCTATCTCGAGCTCTTCGACTTCTGGAAGACCATCTTCGCCCTCGCCTTCGGCATGGGTGTCGTTTCCGGCATCGTCATGTCCTACCAGTTCGGCACCAACTGGAGCGTCTTCTCGGACAAGGCCGGCCCCGTCATCGGCCCCCTGATGGGCTATGAGGTGCTTTCCGCCTTCTTCCTGGAAGCGGGCTTCCTGGGCGTCATGCTGTTTGGACGCAACAGGGTCGGACCGGGGCTGCATTTCTTTGCCACGCTGATGGTCGCTTTCGGCACCTTGATGTCGGCCACCTGGATTCTGGCCGTGAACTCCTGGATGCAGACACCCCAGGGCTTCGGCATGAATGACGTCGGCCAGTTCATCCCGCTCGACTGGTGGGCGATCATCTTCAACCCGTCTTTCCCCTACCGGCTGGTCCACATGGTTCTCGCCGCCTACCTGACGACAGCTCTCGTGGTGGGAGCGGTTGGCGCGTTGCACCTGATCCGGCGCACGTCGCCGCTTCGTGCCGGCAAGATGTTCTCGATGGCCATGTGGATGCTGACGATCGTCGCGCCGCTGCAGATCTTCGTGGGCGACATGCATGGCCTCAACACGCTGGAGCATCAGCCGACCAAGGTCATGGCCATGGAAGGTCATTACGAAAGCCATCCGGATGGTGCGCCGCTGATCCTCTTCGGCATCCCCAATCCGGACGAGAAGCGGATCGACTACGCCGTCGAGATTCCGAAACTGTCGAGCCTGATCCTGAAGCATAGCCTGAATGCGCCCCTGGCGGGCCTGGACACGGTGCCCGAGGAGCTGCATCCGCCGGTGGCGATCGTCTTCTGGTCGTTCCGCGTGATGATCATGCTCGGCTTCGCCATGCTCGGGCTTGGCGCCTGGAGCCTCTACTGTCGCTGGCGGGGTACCCTCTACCAGAACGACTGGCTCCACCGTCTGGCGCTGGTGATGGGTCCCGCAGGCTTCGTCGCCGTGCTGGCCGGCTGGATCACAACGGAGGTCGGCCGGCAGCCCTACACGGTCTACGGCCACCTGCTGACGGCAGATTCGATCTCGCCGATCTCGGCACCGGCCGTCGCCAGTTCGCTGATTGCCTTCATCATCGTCTACTTCCTCGTCTTCGGCGCCGGTACCTTCTACATCCTGAGGCTGATGTCGCGCCTGCCGAAGGATCCAATGGACGATCTCGACGAAGGCCCGATCCGTACCGCCGGCATTACGCCGGCGCCACACCTTGCCCGGAAGCAGGAGTTCGATCACCATGGACATTGATCTTGCGTTCATCTGGGCGGGCATCATCGCCTTTGCCGTTCTGGCCTACGTGATCCTCGACGGGTTCGATCTGGGCGTCGGGATCCTCTTTCCCTTCTTTCAGAAAAAGCACGACAAGGACGTGATGATGAACAGCGTTGCCCCCGTCTGGGATGGCAACGAGACCTGGCTCGTGCTCGGCGGCGGCGGACTGCTGGCGGTCTTTCCGCTTGCCTATGCCACCATCCTGCCGGCCCTCTATGCGCCGATCATCGCCATGCTGCTGGGTCTGATCTTCCGCGGCGTCGCCTTTGAATACCGCTGGCGAACCGGACGGGCCGAGCACCTGTGGAACTGGGCCTTCACCGGCGGATCGGTGGTCGCAGCCTTTTCACAGGGGATTGCACTTGGCGCTCTCGTTCAAGGCATACCGGTGGTTGACCGGGCCTATGCCGGCGGCTGGTGGGATTGGCTGACACCCTTCTCGATCGCCACCGGCCTGGCCGTCCTGATCGGCTACACCCTGCTGGGCGCCACCTGGCTGGTGATGAAGACTACGGGTGAACTGGCTGAACAGGCGCGCCGCTATGCCTATCTGGCCGCGGTCGGGACGCTTGTGTCGATGGGCATCGTCAGCCTGTGGACGCCGTTCCTCGAGCCGCTTTACCTCGAGCGCTGGTTCAGCTGGCCGACAGCCGCCTTCAGCTTCATCGTGCCACTGCTGGTCGGTGGCTGTTTCCTGATGATGCTCCACGGGCTGCGAACCCACCACGACACCCGACCCTTCGTCGCGGCGCTCGGCCTCTTCGTCCTCGGCTTCGCGGGCATCGGCATCAGCTTCTATCCCTATATCGTTCCCACCTCGGTCACCATCTGGGACGCGGCCGCACCGGATGAAAGCCTTGCCTTCCTCCTGGTGGGCGCCGTTGTCCTGGTGCCGATGATCCTGGGTTACACGGCTTACGCCTACTGGGTCTTCCGCGGCAAGGTGGATCCGGAAGAGGGCTACCACTGATGACCGAGCCGGGCACCGGCAAGCGCCTGCTCTGGTTCATCGGCCTTTGGCTGGCGGGTGTCGTCACCATCACCATCGTCGGCCTCGCGATCAAGTTCTGGCTCGGCGTCTGATCACGCCTCGCCGGGATATTGGTTGGCCTTCAGCAGCGTGGCGAGGTGGACCGTGTTGCGCGCCAGCATCGCCACCGTGCTCGTCACCTTCTCGGGGATCCGTTCCAGATCCGCGAAATTGGTGCTCTGCATCGCTGCGCCGACCCAATAGGCCACCGCATTGGCGGGAATGGTGAAGCCGACGTCGCTCAGCGCCTGGTAGAATTCTGCCGAGACGTGGTGCGCCCCGTCCTCATTGCCGACGACGGCGACGGCCGCGACGCGCCCGTAGGAGACCATCCGCCCTTGCTCGTCCGTCTCGCTCAAAAACGCATCCATACGCTCGAGAGCCCGCTTGGAGACGCTGGACGGCTGCCCCATCCAGATCGGCGTGCCCATGATCAGGATATCGGCGTCGAGGATCATCTGGCGGATCTTCGGCCAGTCATCGCCCTCGCCTTCATCGGAACTGACGCCCGGCTTGATGTTGTAGTCGGCGAGCCTGAGAATGGTCGTCGTCACACCCATCGGCTTCATGGCGGCGTCGATCAGCCCAAGCATGCGGTCGGTCGACGAGGGTTCGCCGCCGCTCGATTTCAGCGTGGCATTGAGGGCAAGGGCAGTCAGGGCCATGGTCTTCTCCTGGAACCGGAAATTCTGGTGGTGGCGCTCCAACGGTCCGTCCGGCGGCTTGTTCCAGGATTTCAGGACTGCTACCGGCGGACGAGCGCGATGGCGTAGCGTGCAGGACCCATTCCAGGATTGTAGAAGATGCAGTCCGATGGCGGCCCCAGAAGCAGGCAATCTCCCTGCGGCAACTGATGGACGACATCGCCCTCCCGAAACTCCAGCTCGCCTTCGAGCACCCAGATCTGCTGCTGCTGGAAGGCGAAGGCAGACGCGGGATAAGGAACCCGCACGCCCGCCGGAAGCACGACTTCGATCAGTTCCACCATGCTGTTGGCGGGCGAGATCGCGCGCCGGGTATAGCCCGTTTCCGGATCGCGCCACACCGGCTGCCGGTCGTGCGCGCTCAGCCGCTCAGGCTTTTGCTCGGCCAGTGCCAGCAGGACCGAGAGAGGAAGCCCGAAGGCGCCCGACAATCGTCCCAGCACCGTCGCCGTGGGGCTTGCCTCCGAGCGCTCGATCTTGCTGATCATCGCCTTGGAGACACCGGAGCGCTCTGCAAGCTCAGCCAGCGACCAACCGCGCGCCTCCCGCTCGACCTTCAGCCGTGAGGCGATCGCCTGAACCGGATCTGCCTGGATTTCCTGCACCGTCTTGCCTTCCGTCAATCGTCTTCTATAGTGGAAATCGAAATCCTATATGAGACAGACCTCGTCGGCAACGAGGCAAAGGGGACTGACGTGACAAAGAAGATCTTGTTCAATGCCTTCGATATGAACTGCGTCGGCCACATCCAGCAGGGGCTGTGGGCGCATCCGCGCGACCAGTCGCGCCGCTATGCCGAACTCGCCTACTGGACGGATTATGCGCGCAGGCTCGAGGCCGGACTGTTCGACGGCATATTCCTCGCCGACGTCGTCGGCGTCAACGACGTCTATGGCGCCAGCAATGCGGCGGCCCTGCGCGGCGCGGTGCAGGTGCCTGTCAACGACCCGATGCTGCTGGTGCCCGCCATGGCGGCCGTGACCAAGCATCTGGCCTTCGGCATCACCGCCAATCTGACCTACGAGACGCCCTTCCTATTCGCCCGCCGCATGTCGACGCTGGACCATCTGACCGGCGGCCGGATCGGCTGGAACATCGTCACCGGCTACCTCGACAGTGCCGCCAAGGCGATCGGTCTTCACGCCCAAGCCGCCCACGACGACCGCTACGATCTCGCCGACGAATACATGGAGGTCGTCTACCGCCTGTGGGAGGGCAGTTGGGAGGACGACGCCGTCGTCAACGATGCGACGCGCCACCTCTATGCCGATCCCGCCAAGGTCCACAAAATCCGCCATGAAGGGCCACAGTACAACATCGACGCCATCCATCTCTGCGAGCCTTCGCCGCAACGCAGCCCGGTGCTTTATCAGGCCGGCTCCTCCACGCGCGGTCGCCAGTTTGCCGCTACCCATGCGGAATGCGTTTTCGTCAACGGCCAGAAGATCGAAGGCGTGAAATCGATCATCGACGACATCCGCGCCCGCGCCGTGGACTACGGTCGTCTACCGGACGACATCAAGGTCTTCATGGGTGCGACGATCGTCACCGGCCGGACGGACAAGGAGGCGCAGGAGAAGTTCGAGGACTACCGCGCCTATGTGAGCTCCGAGGCGGCGCTGGTGCATGCGGCGGGCTCCATGGGCATCGATTTTGCCAAATACGATCTCGATGAACCGATCGAGACCGGCAAGAGCGCGGCCATCGTTTCCAACATCGAGGCCATGAACCGCAGCGCCGGCCCGCAATGGACGCGACGCAAGCTGCTGGAGCAGATGGTGCTGGGCAGCCGCCAGCCCCCCATGGTCGGCGCCGCCGACAAGATCGCCGACGAACTGGCGACCTGGAGTGCAGAGGCCGGCGTTGACGGCTTCAACCTTTCTCGTACGGTGGTGCCGGAATGCTTTGACGATATCATCGAACTCGTGATCCCGATTTTGCAGGAGCGCGGGCTCTACAAGACGAGCTATGATGATGGCCCGTTGAGGCAGAAGCTGTTTGGCGCGCCAAGGCTGCCGGAGCGCCACATCGGCGGCCGTCACCGGCTCGCACGCATGGCATGATGAAGGTGCAAGCAAGCATGGACAAGCAAGAGTTCCGCAATGCCATGGCCCAGCTCGGCGCTGCCGTCTGCGTCATCACGTCAGACGGCGAGGCAGGCCGTACCGGTTGCACCGCCACCGCCGTCTGCAGTGTCACCGACGACCCGCCGACGCTCTTGCTCTGCCTCAACCGGGCGAGCCGCAACAATGCGGCCTTTCGCGCCAACGGCACGCTCTGCGTCAATGTCCTGGCGGCAAGGCAGGAGGAAATCGCTCTCCGGTTCTCCGATCCGAACCTTTCCGGCGACCAGCGCTTCTCTGGCGGGGACTGGCTGAAGGGCGAGAATGGCAGCCCCGCGCTACAAAATGCTGCCGCATCGATCGAATGCCGCATCAGCGGCATCACGGAAGTCGGTACCCACTCGATTTTCTTCTGCGAAGTCTCAGCCGCACACACCTCTGCCGGGAGTGACGCGCTCGTCTACTTCGGTCGTGCCTTCCATCGCGTCGGCGCAGCCGTGCCGGAAATCGCGGAGTGACGGCGGCTGGCGAAAATCCGCCGACATCCGCGCGCTGGCGGATGCTCGCCATCCTCTGCGGTGCGGTGGTGCTTTCGTTTTCCACCTGGTTTTCGGCCAATGCGATCGCTCCGGAAGTCAGCCGCGCCTGGGCGCTCTCGCCGGCGGCTGCCGGCTGGCTCACCAATGGCGTCCAGATCGGCTTCGTCATCGGCGCGCTGCTCGCCAGTCTCTTTAATCTGCCGGACCTGGTGCGCATGAACCGGCTGATGGCTGCATCCGCTGGGCTTGCTGCGGTCTCCAACGCCGCCCTGCTGCTGGAACCCGGCCCGATCGGGGCCACGATCTGCCGGATCGCCACCGGCTTTGCCCTCGCCGGCGTCTATCCACCGGCATTGAAGCTCGTCTCGACCTGGTTCGTCACCGGTCGCGGGCTGGCCTTCGCCGCCGTCATCGGCGCCATTACCGCCGGTTCGTCTCTCCCCCATCTGTTTCGCGGCGCCGTTTCGGGTATCCACTGGCAGACGGTGGTCATGCTTTCCAGTCTCGCCGCTCTTGTCAGCATGGCAGGCTTCCTGTGGTTTGCCCGCGAAGGCCCCTATCCCTTCGGGAAAGCCGTCTTCGACCCGCGTCAGATCGGACGGGTGCTGCGCGATCGCAACGTCGCCCTCGTCAATCTCGGCTATCTCGGACACATGTGGGAACTCTATGCCATGTGGGCCTGGCTGCTGGCCTATCTCAGCGCAGCCTATGAGCAAAACGCCGTCGGAACGGCCACGGACGCATCGCTCTTGACCTTCGCCGCCGTCGCCGCAGGCGTCATCGGCTGCTTTGCCGGCGGCGTGCTGTCCGATCGCTTCGGCCGGACGGCGACGACGGCCGGCATGATGATCGCCTCGGGCACCTGCGCGCTGCTGATCGGCTTCGTCTTCGACGGGCCGCAATGGCTTCTCGTGCTTGTCGTGATCGTCTGGGGGATCACCATCATCGGCGACTCAGCGCAGTTCTCCGCGGCCGTGACGGAGCTCGCAGATCGGAGCTATATCGGTACCGCACTGTCGCTGCAGATGGGCATGGGCTTTGCGCTGACCATCCTGATGATCTGGCTGATGCCGCATCTGGCCGAGTGGCTCGGCGGCTGGCAGTGGACCTTCTCGATCCTCGCCGTCGGCCCCTTCATAGGCGCCACCGCCATGCTGGTCCTGCGGCGCCGTCCGGAAGCCGAACGACTTGCCAACGGCCGTCGGTAGCGCCTAGGCGACCCTGCTCCGGGAAACGGCGGGAGCCTTCGCGACGGGATCGACACGATCGCGGGCAAGACGCTCGGCGCTCCGGGTCTTGAAGCCACGCAAAGCCGTGACGAGACGTTCGACCGCATCCCTGAGGTCGGATGTCTGGGTCGACGTCTCCCGCACCATCGACGAATTTTCCTGGGTGATGGCGTCCATCCGGCTGAGCGAGCCGTTCACCTCCCGAAGGCCCTGCGACTGCGTACCGGCCGCGGCGGCGATGGATTTTACGATTGTGTTGATGTCGTCGATGCGCAGCGTGATCTGGTTGAGCGCATCGCCAGCGCTGTTGACGAGGTCGACACCCGTCTGGACCTGGCGGCTGCTCCCGGAGATCAGATCCTTGATCTCCCTTGCGGCGTCCGCGCATCGTTGAGAGAGCGCCCGCACCTCCTGCGCCACCACCGCAAAACCGCGCCCCGCCTCACCCGCACGGGCCGCCTCGACGCCGGCATTGAGCGCAAGCAGGTTGGTCTGGAAAGCAATCTCGTCGATGACGCCGATGATCTTGGAAATCTCCGCAGACGATTTCTCGATGGCACCCATGGCGGAAACGGCCTGCTTGACCACCGGTCCGGACGCCCGGGCTTCGGACAGCGCCACATCGACGGCGGAAGAGGCCTTGCTGGCGCCCTCGGCGGTTTCCGCCACGCTGTTTGTCAGCTCGTGAAGCGTCGTCGAGCTGGCTTCGACCCCCGTCGCCTGCTCTTCGGTCCGTCGGGCGAGATCCTTGGTCGCCTGCGAGATCGCACCCGAGCTGGTCAGAATCTCCTCGCCGGCGTGACGGACGGTGGCGAGTGTCGTCCGCAGCGTCTCGACGCTGTCGTTGTAGTCGGTTGCCATCCGCGCGAAGGTCTTCGGCATATCCGAAGGCAGCCTCGTCTCGAGGTCGCCCTTGGCGAGACCGCTAAGGACGTGGTCGAGCGCCTCGAGCGCTGCCTCCTGCTGTCTCTCTCCGGCAAGGCGCGCCTCCTCGGCCCGAAGCCGCTCCGCCTCCTTCACCTCGAGGTAAGCGGACAAGGAGAAATCCATGTCCAGCATCGCCGCCTTGACGACCGAGCTGATGTCTTTGGCGAGGCTTGCCGCGTTGTTCCTGCCGAAGCGCGATTGCGGGCGGTTCTCGACAACCGCATGAATGAGCTTCTCGATCACCAGGGCATAGCCGCCGACATACCACTGCGGTTCAAGTCCCGCCTGGGCGTAGCGGGAGCCGATGGCCTGCGCGCCCTCGACGTAGCCTTCGTCGAGATTGGCGCCGGTGATCATCTTCCAGTGCTGGAGCTGGCTCTTCCTGGCAGCGTCGACATCAGTGGCGTCGGGGAAGGAACGCGCCGAGTCCGGCGCATTCTTCACCTTCTCGTAGAGTTGATCGAGTGCCTGCGGGAGTGCAGCCTGGAGAACCGGCGACAGTGCGCGGACCGCATGCTTCGCCTCTTCATCGAGCCCGATAAACTTGAGCCGCTTCTGCAGCGCCTGATTCTCGTCCATCGCCATCTCGCCCAAAAATCTCCCACTCTGGTGCTTCGAGAGTTTGAAAGCTCACGGTGTAGGAACGGTTAAGAACATCCCTTGGAAACTGAGAATATCGACAACTAATCATATTTTGTGGAAGCCTATTGGCGCAAATCGGGTGCCAGCTCCACCACAGCCTTGCATGTTATTATGCGCATGTATAATAACATGCGGAGCGATCAGCGCCGCTCGATCGTCGACGAGGAGATCTCATGCCCACCCGCAGTCGTTTTTGGTGCGTCCTGTGACGATCGCCCGCAGATCCTATCATCGGGCCAGCGAGGCCGAAAGGCGGGAAGATCTGATTGCGGCCACCCTCGACTGTATCGCCGAAGTGGGAATCCAGGGTGCCACCGTCCGCCAGATCGCCGCGAGAGCAGGCGTGACCGGCGGCCTGATCCGCCACTACTTTTCCACCAAGGACC
Source organism: Pseudorhizobium pelagicum (assembly GCA_000722615.1). Lineage (GTDB taxonomy): Bacteria > Pseudomonadota > Alphaproteobacteria > Rhizobiales > Rhizobiaceae > Neorhizobium > Neorhizobium pelagicum. Next base: position 129,893 of record JOKI01000005.1, read on the forward strand.
AGATGCTGCAGGCGGCCTACCGCCAGTTGATGAGCGGCATAACCGAAACCACGAAGACGGCAGCCGAGGGCGACAGCGCCTGCACGCGACTGAGACGCTTCATCGTGGCGAACGTCACGCCACCGGTGACAGACAGCCGGACCCTGTCGCTCTGGGCGGCCTTCATCAGCCACATCCCGCTGGATCCTGCCTTCGCAGCCATCCATCGGGAAAGCTACATGAGCTTTCTCGCCGAGCTCGAGGCCCTGCTGATCGACTTTTTCGCTGAACGCAACCGAAACGTCAGCGCCGCTGAAATCCGCACTTATGCCATTGCCCTGAACGGGTTGATCGACGGTCTCTGGCTTGAGGGAACGCTCGCGCCGGACTTGTTCAAAGACCAGGAAATTGCCGAGACGGCGATCATGTCGGTGGAGGCTCTTCTGAGGCTTGCCCCCGGCGAGCTGTCGTGAAGGCCCGAAAAACAAAGGAAGACACCATGCGCTACGCCTCCATCACCGACCGTCTTGCCGATCTCGGGTCCGGCCGCTGGGCCGTGCATTCCGAGGCTCGCCGCATGAAGTCGGTCGGCGAAGATATCATCGAACTGACGATCGGCGAGCCGGACGTGGCGCCGGACAAGGCTCTGCTCGATGAGGCCGCCCGCGCCATGTATGCCGGGCGCACCCGCTATTCCAACGGCCGCGGCGAGCCCTCCGTCCTGAAGACGCTGGTGGACAAATATTCCAGGCGCCGCGCCGATGTGACGGCGGAGAACTTTCTGTGCTTCCCCGGCACGCAGACGGCTCTTTTCACCGTCATGGCGGGTCTCGTCGAGACCGGTGACGGCGTGCTGGTCGGCGATCCCCTCTACGCCACTTATGAAGGCGTGATCGCCTCCACCGGCGCACATCCCGTCTTCGTGCCGCTGCGGCCGGAAAACCGCTTCCACATGCAGGCCGAGGATCTGGAGCGGGCCATCACGCCGGAATGCCGCGTCGTCCTGCTGAACACGCCGCACAATCCGACCGGCGCGGTACTGACTGCGGACGAAATCCGCGCGATCGGCGAGGTCTGCCGCAAGCACGACCTCTGGATCCTCTGCGACGAGGTCTATGAACAGCTCGTCTTCGACACCACCGAGTTTGCCTCGCCCTTCGACATGCCGGAGCTTGCGGAGCGGACCATTGTCGTGTCCTCGATCTCCAAGTCTCACGCAGCCCCCGGTTTCCGCAGCGGCTGGGCCGCCGGCCCTGCGGAGTTCTGCGCCAGGCTGCTTCCGGTGTCGGAAACCATGCTGTTCGGTGTCCAGCCCTTCATTGCCGACATGACCGCCATGGCCCTGTCGCAGGATTTCCAGATGGCCCCGACGATGCGGGCAAACTTCAGCCGCCGCGCGCTGATCGCGGAGAAGGCACTCGCCGGCACCAACCTGGTCAAGCCAATGCTGCCGGAAGGCGGCATGTTCATCCTGCTCGACGTGTCGGCAACGGGGCTGTCGGGAACGGATTTTGCCTGGGAACTGCTGCGCCAGGAAAAGGTGGCGGTGATGCCCGGCGCTTCCTTCGGCGCTGAGGCCGCCGGCTTCCTGCGGATCTCGCTGACGGTACCGGACGAGGTTCTGGTCACCGCGATGCAGCGGATCGCCAGCCTTGCCGCGCGCCTGGTCTCGCCTTCTGCGCAGCGCGCCACTGCTTGAAGATCGAAAACGGCTTCCACCACAAGCGCAACGCTGTACTTGTGGTGGAGCTCTGCCTCAGCCTTCTCGGGCTTTCGCCGCGGAAAGATCTTCCTCCCACCCGAAGACACTGCGGCCGCCAAACCGGGCCGAATCCCGGTATTCCCCGGCGATGATCTCCTTGAGATCGGGGCCTGTGGCATAGTGCGCAAGCCGCCGCGCCTGATCGTCAAGCCGCTTCAGCGCCTGCAACTCCTCCTCGCGCCCCAATCGCCCCTTGCTGACAGCGGATTTCATGACCTTGATCGTCTCGTCATAGACCTTCAGGGGCACGGGGAAGGGATGGCGATCCTTGCCGCCATGAGCCAGCGAGAAGCGGGCGGGATCGGAGAAACGGCACGGCGCGCCATGCACCACCTCCGCCACCATCGCGAGCGCCTTGACCGTGCGGGCGCCGACACCGGGCGTCAGCAGCAACTGCGGAAAATCCTCCGGTCCTCGATCCGCCGCGGCAGACAGCGTGGCGTGCAGGCGCTTCATGTTGACATCACCTTCCCGGACGTCGTGATGCCCCGGCATGATGAGATGCGGCAGCATAAGCTGCGCCGGCTCCGGCTGACGCCGTCCTTCCAGCGCGATTACCTCCGCAACGACCTTGTCAGGGCCAAACGAAGCAAGGAGGTCGAGCTGCCCCTGCCGCGAGGCTTCGGCCCTGCGGTCGGCCAGGTTGACGATGTCTCCCTGCTCCTTGCCTTCGATGGCCGCATGCGGGGAATCCACGAAGCTCTCCAGCCCTTCCGACAGCCAGTGGTAGCGCCGCGCCTGGCGGCGGTCGCCGTTCATGCCCTGCTGCACCACCACCCATTTGCCGTCGTCGGTGACGATGAACCCATGCAGGTAGAGATCGAAGCCATCCTGCAGGGCCGCGCTGTCGACCTTGGCGACAAGCCGGCTCGCGGTCCCGAGGCGGATGCCATCGAGCCCCACCCGGTCACCGATCGCCAGAAGCTCGTCCGGCGTCTTGCGGGAATGCTGGCCGCGCCCGCCGCAGACATGAATTCCGAGTTCACCGGACAGCGGCGTCAGGCCGCGCTTCAAGGCGCCGATGACGCTGGTGGTGATGCCGGAGGAGTGCCAGTCCATGCCCATCACGGAGCCGAAGGACTGGAACCAGAAGGGATGCGCCAGCCGCCGCAGGAATTCGTCGCGCCCATAATGCTGGACGATGGCCTCCGTGATCAAGGCGCCGAGCCGCGTCATCCGCTGCCCGAGCCAGGCGGGGACGCGCCCGCCGTGAAGCGGAAGATCTGCGCTGCCTGCTCTTTGTGCCATGTCGCCCGCCGATGTTTCAGATCAGACTTATATAGCAGCCCACCCGCGACAAGACACGGTCCAGCCCTCAGCCGGCGGCGAAATTCTTCAGCCGCTCTTCCAGAAGCGCGATGGTCGGCACGTCGGCATTGGCAAAGGCGAACCGCAGGTAGTGCTCCTGGCCCTCGCCGAAATACATGCCGGGAATGCAGACGATACCCGCCTGCTTCGCCAGCCGCTCGGCGACCGCTGCAGAATCGAGAGACGGGAACGGGTGGCGCACGAAGGCGAAATAGGCGCCGATCGCATCGATCCGCCAGTCGAGCACCTGCGCCAGCGCCGCCCTCAGCGCCGCGGCGCGCCGACCGATCTCCTGCCGGTTTTCCTCCCGCCAGTCGGCGAGCATGGGGAGCGCCCTGGCGACCGCCGCCTGCGCCGCCCGCGGCGCGCAGATCTGCAGATTGTCCATGATCTTGGCGATCTGCTCCACGGCCTTTGCACCCGCCGTGATGGCGCCGAGCCGATGGCCGGGAATGCAGAAGGATTTCGAGAAGCTGTAGAGACCGATCAGCCGGTCCTCCCAGCCGTCCTGCGCGAAGAGCTCATGCGGCGCACGACCGGCCTCCGGCAGGAAATCCCGGTAGGTCTCGTCGAGGATCAGCCAGATGTCCCGGCTCCGGCAGAGCTCGAAGACCGCGCGCAGCAGATCGGCCGGATAGATCGCGCCCGTCGGATTGTTCGGCGAGACCAGCGCCAGCGCCCGCACGTCCGGCGTGATGGCCGCCGCAAGCGCCTCGACCTGCGGCACGAAACCGTCTTCCGCCGCGCAGGAGACGGTGCGGATCTTCACACCCATCATCGCCAGCGTCGTCTCGTGGTTGAAGTAGAACGGATTGGTCATCAGCACAGTCTGGCCGGGTCCCGCCACCGCCATGGCGGCGCTGACGAAGGCCTCGTTGCATCCCGACGTCACGTGGATGTTGCCGCTGCCGATCTCGGCGCCGTAAACCTCGCTCACATGCTCCGCATAGGCCCGGCGAAGAACCGTCTCGCCTTCGATCGGTCCATAGCCGCAGTAGGCGGTCGAGCCACCCATTTCGCCGAGCAGCGTCAGCATGTCGGGATGGGGCGGATAACCCGGCACGGCCTGCGACAGATCGATCAGCGGGCCGCGAGACCCGTCATAGGCGCGTCCCCAGGCAAAGACGGAAGGCACGGGAGGCGGCGCAAGTTTTTCGACGAGCGGATTGAAGGCAGGCATGGGCATTCCAGGGATCGATGGCCGGATACGGCAGGGGAGCGATTGATTTGCCCACTCATTTACCAGATTATCGCAACTGGCAAGGGATGGGATTGGAACGGAAGGACAGGACATGGCCGACGAGCCCATGCAGACCGAAGACACGAAACTCACCCGCACCAAGCGCAAATGGGCGGAGGAAGGGCGTTTTCTCACCGGGCAAATCTCCCGCCCTGGGCCGGAGGACCGGTTGCCGCCCGGCCAGCATCTGGTGAAGAACTGGCCGGTGCTCGATCTCGGCCAGCAGCCGGAGGTGTCGACGGCGCAGTGGCGGCTCGACGTGCGCGGCCTCGTCAACAATCCCCTGACCCTCGACTGGAACGGCTTCCTCGCCCTGCCGCAGGCGGAGCTCCGCTCCGACATCCATTGCGTCACCACCTGGTCCCGCTACGACAACGACTGGACCGGCGTCTCGACGCGCGATTTCCTCGCTGCCGTCGATCCCAAGCCCGAGGCCACAGCGGTGATGCTGACCAGCTACGACGGCTACACCACCAATCTCCTGCTCTCCGACTTCGCCGCCGAGGACGCCGTCATTGTGCACCGCTGGCAGGGAGAGCCGCTGACGGCCGAACACGGCGGGCCGGTGCGGCTGGTTGTGCCGCACCTCTATTTCTGGAAGAGCGCCAAGTGGCTGAAGCGAATCGACTTCCTGTCCGCCGACAGCGCCGGTTTCTGGGAGAAGAACGGCTATCACATGCGCGGCGACCCCTGGGCCGAGGAGCGCTACTCGGAGGATTGAAGCGCCACCTGCATCCCGAGACTCAGGCGTTTTCGCGCAGGAAGTTGATCAGGCCGGAGAAATCCTCGCCGCCGTGGCCGCCGTCGCTGAACTTCTCGTAGAGTTTGGCGGCATGGGCGCCCATCTCCGTCGTCGCGCCCGCCGCAACGGCCGCCTCCTGCGAAAGCTTCAGGTCCTTCAGCATCAACGCAGCGGCAAATCCCGGCTTGTAGCCGTTGTTGGCGGGAGACGTTGGCACGGGCCCCGGCACCGGACAGTAGGTGGTCAGCGACCAGCACTGCCCGGACGAGGTGGAAGCGACATCAAACAGCGCCTGATGCGAGAGCCCAAGCTTTTCGCCGAGCACGAAGGCCTCGCAGACGCCGGCCATGGTAATGCCGAGGATCATGTTGTTGCAGATCTTGGCGGCCTGGCCGGCTCCGGCATCACCGCAGTGGACGATGCGCTTGCCCATGGCCTGCAGGATCGCCTCCCCGCGCGCGAAGGCATCCTTGTCACCGCCCACCATGAAGGTCAGTGTTGCGCCCGCGGCTCCGACCGTCCCGCCCGAGACCGGCGCATCGAGCGACAGGCAGCCTGCCTCCTTCGCGAGGACATGAGCCTGCCGTGCGCTGTCGACGTCGATCGTTGAGCAGTCGATCAGCAGCGTCCCGGGCTTCACCGCGGCGGTCAGTTCCTGCCAGACCGCCAGCACATGCCGCCCGGCCGGCAGCATGGTGACGACCGCATCCGCCTCCGCGACGGCCTCCGCCGCGCTGGAAGCGACGGCAATGCCGGTGGCCGCAGCGGCCTCGCGGGATTCCGGGGAGAGGTCAAATCCTCTGACGCCGTAGCCAGACTTCACGAGATTGGCAGCCATCGGGCCGCCCATGTTGCCGAGACCGATGAATGCGATGCTGATTGCCATGTTGTTCCTCCCGACAACGGACGGAGGCATGGCGTCTGCTCCATCCGGACTGATCACTCTTGACGCAGCCGGTAGAGCTTTGGCTCCTCCCATCCCTCATCGACCACGCTTCCAGATGTCGCACAGGCCGATGCGGTACGCCAGCCTGTTAAGGCTCTCGAGGGCTATCGTTGCAGCGCCACGGACTTGATGACGGCGAAGGCGGCCTGGCCGACCTGAAGCTCCAGCCTCGTCGCGGAAAACGAGGTGATGCGGGAGGCGATGATGTTGCCGCCGCACGCCAAGCTCACGAGGACGGCGCCGTCACCATCCGTCTCGATGGCATGGATGGTTCCGGGCAGGATGTTGAGGGCGCTGAGGCCCACCGGCTCGGTCGTTGCGATGATGACGTCGCGTTCGGGAATATGCAGGCGCACGGCAGCGCCTTGAGCCAATCCGGCATCCGGCACAAGCAGGCACAGGTCCCTCAGCCGCACGGTCGCAAGCCCGTTGACCGCGTCGACGCTTTCCACGCGACCGGAGAGGACGCTTCCCGCCTCGCGCCGGTCGAGAGCCGAAGCGCGGCGGCCGGCAAGCACCTGACCGGGATCGCCGACCGCAGCCACCTGCCCCTCCTGCATCAGCACCACCTGGTCGGCGAGACGCGCGACCTCGGCAACCGAATGGCTGACGTAGACGATCGGGATGCCCGCCTCATCCCGCAGCCGCTCCAGATAGGGCAGGATCTCCGCCTTGCGCTCCTCGTCGAGTGCGGCCAGCGGCTCGTCCATCAGCAGCAGACGCGGCGCGCTCAGAAGAGCCCGACCGATTGCCACCCTTTGCTGCTCTCCTCCCGACAGCGCGTCCGGCTGGCGGTCGAGGAGCGGCGCGATTCCGAGCATCTCCACGACCCGGTCGAATTCGTCCCGTCGCGACCGGTGGCGCGAAAACCATTGGCCATAGGCGAGATTGCTCCGGACGCTGAGATGCGGAAAGAGCCGCGCCTCCTGGAAGACATAGCCGAACCGGCGACGATATGGACGGACGAAGATGTTTTGCCCGGTGTCCAGAAGCACATCGCCATCCAGCACAACCCGCCCCTCGTCCGGTCGGGACAGACCAGCGATCACGCGCATCAGCGAGGTCTTTCCGGATCCGGATCGACCGAACACGGCCGTCACCCCGTGCTCCGCGGTAAAGCTGGCGTCCAGACGGAAGCCGCCAAGGTGCTGTCGTGCTTCGACGGTCAGTGTCATGGCTGCCGCCCCCGGCGCCCGATCATCTGGGCAAGCGCCTCCGACGCGAGAAGCGCGCCGAAGGAGATCGCAATCGCGACGAGCGTCAGGCGCATCGCCCCCGCGTCACCCCCGGGGACCTGGGTAAAGGTGTAGATGGCCGCCGAAAGGGTCTGCGTTTCGCCGGGGATGTTCGACACGAAGGTGATCGTTGCCCCGAACTCGCCCATCGCCTTGGCAAAGGAGAGGATCATGCCGGCGATGATGCCCGGCAGTGCAAGCGGCAGCGTCACGGAAACGAAGACCCACCCGGGGCTCGCCCCGAGCGTCCCGGCCGCCTCCTCCAGCTTCCGGTCGATGGCTTCAATCGACAGGCGGATCGACCGGACCATGAGAGGAAAGCCCATGATGGCGCAGGCGAGTGCCGCTCCGGTCCAGCGGAACGAGAAGCTGATGCCGAACCACTCATAGAGGAATGCACCGATCGGACCGCGCCGGCCGAAGCTGACGAGCAGCAGGAAGCCGGTCACCACCGGCGGCAGGATCAGCGGCAGATGCACCAGTCCGTTGAGGAGCGATTTGCCCCAGAACCGGCCGCGGGCGAGCACATAGGCGATGAAAATGCCGAACGGGAGACTGCAGATCATGGCGGCGCTTGCCACCTTCAGGCTGAGCCTGACCGCAGTCCATTCCTCCTCGCTCAGCGCCAGCCAGTCCAATGCCATCCCCTGAGGCGCGATCGCTGCGGCCCGGTGCCGCGATCCCTCCGCCGTGGTCTCTGGATAGTACGAAGGCGTACAAAAAGCCATCCGACCCGCCGTTCCCGGTCCGAGTTCTGGAACATTTACAACGCCCTGCGGTTTGAGCCGCGATCTCAACCCTTGGATGGAGAACCACTATGGCTGATACCAGCGCTATCCGCGAAATCTTCGTGACGGGCCTCAAGAATGCCCATGCGATGGAAAACCAGGCCCTGTCGATCATGAAGCCGCAGGTTTCGCGGATCGAAAACTATCCCGAAGTCGCTGCCCGCCTCGAACAGCATGTGCGTGAAACGGAAGGCCAGATGAGCCGCATCGACGACCTGCTTCAGCAGCTGGATGAAAGCCATTCGTCCATCAAGGACATGGCGCTATCGTTCACCGGCGGCATGGCGGCCATGGGCCACACGGTCGCCGGCGACGAGATCCTCAAGGACTCCTTTGCCAACTACGCCTTCGAGCATTTCGAGATCGCCTCCTACAAGTCGCTCCTGACGCTGGCCGAACTGGGAGGTTTCTCCTTCGCCACAACGGCCCTCCAAACGAACCTGAAGGAAGAGGAGCAGATGGCTCAGTGGATCGATGAGAACCTTCGAACCGTCACCCTCCGCTTTGCATCCCTTCGCGAAGCCGGTGAAACGGCAAAGATCTGACCAAGGCGCTTCACAGTCGATGACAGAGAGGGCGGCGTCCGCACGGATGTCGCCTTTCTGTCTGTTCACTTCGCCTGGCGGCCGCGCAGAACCGTCCGGGCGAGACTGGTCGGCTCCGGCAACCGATCGGCCTCCAGCGAGGCAAAGAGCCAGTCGATGAAGACGCGCACGATCGGGGCGGATCGCATCTCATGCCGGCAGGCGACGTAGAAGGCGTCATTGGCCGGGACGCCGAGATCAAAGGGCACAAGCAGCTCCCCCTCGGCGATCAGCTTGGCAGCGGTGATCGTATCTCCCAGTGCGACGCCCTGGCCATGCAGCGCAGCCTCGGTCGAAAACCGGGCATCCCCCATGAAATGCTGTCTGCGGCGGGGGAAGTCGGCCCCCTCGGCCGCCGCGAGCCAGGTGTTCCACTCCCGCCCGTCACGGTCCCCATGCAACAGGACGTGGTCCTCCAGATCGCGCATCGAGCGCAGCGGGCGGCTGTTGAGCAAGGTCGGGCTTGCGACGGGAAAGAGCTGCAGGTTGCTCCAGAGCCGTGTCCAGGCGTCCGGCCAGTTTCCGTCGCCGTAGAGAATGCAGACGTCCACATCCTGGGAATGCAGCTGGGCTGGATCGTTGGAGGCGGCAAGGTTCAGCGTGACGTCGGGATATTGCTCCGTGAAGGACGCAAGCCGTGGAACGATCCAGAACGACAGGAGCGCGGGCACACAGGTGATGGTGAGATTGCCGGTCGTCGCCGGCCGCCGCATCTGCGCCGTCGCGGCAGCGATACCACTGAACGCCTGCGTGACGGCCGGCAGCAGCAGGGCTCCCGCCGCCGTCAGCTTCAGGCGCCGTCCGCCGCGCTCGAAAAGCACGATATCCAGCGATTCCTCCAGCGCGCGGATCTGGTGGCTGACGGCTCCATGCGTCACCCGCAGTTCCCGTGCCGCCGCGGAGACGGAAGCATGACGCGCCGCCGCCTCGAAGGCGCGGAGCGGATTGAGCGGCGGCAGACGAGTTGTCACGGAGCGTCTCGCATGTGAATTTTTCTCACGGCGACTGCTAGAACATTGTCAATTGCATTTCCAGCCTGACTTTGTCGATAATGCACAAAACGAAGGCGGCACAGTCTCGGGAAACAAATTTAGGCACTGGCGAGGAAACGGTCGGACATCATGGCAGTGGACGAAGAAAAGCTCCGCGAACTCCGCGAGAAATACGGATCGGGCCACGGTGGCGATCTCTACGATCCGGAGTTCCGGAAGGTGGCCGACAAGATCTTCTCGGCGAGCGGCACGCGATTGGCGCCCTATGCCGGCGTCCCCACCTTCGTCTCGGCACCTCATATGCCGGTCGATGCGGAAGATCCGGACTTCGGCAACCTGCAGGTGGCGATCACCGGCGTGCCGATGGACCTCGGCGTCACCAACCGGCCGGGATCCCGCTTCGGGCCACGGGCCCTGCGGACGGTCGAGCGGATCGGCCCCTACAACCATGTGCTCAAGACCGCACCGGTCTTCGACATCCGCGTCGCCGATATCGGTGATGTGCCGCTGCGCAGCCGCTACAATCTCGAGATGTGCCACGAGGACATCGAAAAGCGCTTCAACCAGATCGTGGACGCCGGTGTCCTGCCGCTCGCCGTCGGCGGCGACCATTCCATCAGCCAGTCGATCCTGAAGGCCGTCGGCAAAAAGGCGCCGGTCGGCATGATCCATATCGACGCCCATTGCGACACGAGCGGCCCCTTCGACCACAGCAAGTTCCATCATGCCGGGCCTTTCCGCAACGCCGTACTGGATGGTGTCCTCGATCCGACCCGCACGATCCAGATCGGCATCCGCGGCGCGGCGGAATACATCTGGGAGTTCTCCTACGCCTCCGGCATGACGGTCATCCACGCGGAGGAAGTGTCCGGAATGGGCATGCCCGCCATCATCGAGAAGGCGAAGTCCATCATCGGGGACGGACCCACCTATCTCTCCTTCGACATCGACAGCCTCGATCCGAGCTTTGCCCCCGGCACCGGCACGCCGGAAATCGGCGGCCTGACGACGCGCGAGGTGCTGGAACTGATCCGCGGTCTCAAGGGCATCAACCTCGTCGGCGGCGACGTGGTGGAAGTGGCTCCGCAGTACGACACGACGACCAATACGGCCCAGGCGGGCGCACAAATGCTCTTTGAAATCCTCAGCCTGATGGTCTTCAGCACTTCCTTGAAGGGCAACGACTGACGTAAGATAGCGACAAGAGTGGGAACTCGCTGCGCAGGCAAGAGAACCTGCCGGCAAACAAAGGAGAACAATATGCGCGACATCATGAAAACCACAGCCAGCCGCCGTGCGGTGCTGGGTGCCGGCCTCACCGGAGCATCCATGCTGGCCATGCCGTCGATCCTGCGGGCGCAGGACAGATCCCTGACGGTCGGCGTCTACGGCGGCTACTTCAAGGATTCCTTCGACACCAACATCTTCCCGGAATTCACCAAGGCAACCGGCATCGCCATCCAGTCGGTCGCCGAGCCGACCGGTGAAGCCTGGCTGGTGCAGCTTGAGCAGGCCGCACGCGCGGGCCAGGCTCCGGCCGACGTCTCCATGATGTCGCAGGTCGCGCTGCTGAAGGGCCAGTCGACGGACCTCTGGGCACCGCTCGACATGGCCAAGATCGAGAATGCCTCCGGCCTGATCGAGACCTTCATCAACAAGTATCCGGACGGCCGCGTCGCCGGCATCGGCGCCGTGTCCTGGTACATCACGCTTGTTACCAATACCGACAGCTATCCGGAAGCGCCGACCTCCTGGGCCGCCCTCTGGGATCCGGCCAATGCCGACAAGCTCGGCCTGCTGGCGCTGGTTTCCAACTCCTTCCTGCTCGAAGTCACCGCCAAGACCCACTTCGGCGGCACCGAGGTGCTGGACACGGAAGAAGGCATCCTGAAGGTCTTCGACAAGCTTGCCGAAGTGAAGCCCAACGTCCGGCTCTGGTACCGTGACGAGGCGCAGTTCGAGCAGGCACTGAAGTCCGGCGAAATCCCGATGGGCCAGTACTACCACGACGTCACCGGCCTGGCGGCTGCGGATGGCAATCCGGTCCGTTCGACCTTCCCGAAGGAAGGCGGCATCCTCGATTCCGGCAGCTGGGCGGTCTCGCGTGCTTCGGAAAAGCTCGAAGAAGCGCATGTCTTCATCAACTACATGTGCCAGCCGGAAATCCAGGCGATCCTGTCGCGAAAGGTCGGCACCTCTCCGACCATCAAGCGCGACCTCCTCGACCTGACGGCCGAAGAATTCGCCGCCGTGTCCTCCGACATCGCGCCGATCATCCCGCGCTATGACATGTACCAGCAGAAGTCCGACTTCCTGAACCAGAAGTGGACGGAAATGATCGCTGGCTGATCCAGCCTTCTCTAACCACCCCCGCCTTCGCAGCGGGGGTGGTTGTGCGATCGCAAATGCGCTAATCGAACGCCCCCGACAAACCGAGCGGAGAGCGAATGTCCGGACTAATCCTCAGCAATGTGACGAAGCAGTTCGGCACCTTCACAGCAGTCGACGACGTGAACCTGTCGGTTCCCGACGGCACCTTCGTGTGCCTGCTCGGTCCCTCCGGTTGCGGCAAGACGACATTGATGCGGATGATCGCCGGACTGGACCTTCCCAGCACGGGATCGATTACGCTGGGCGGCGAGGACATCACCGAGGTCCCGACGCACAAGCGCAACCTCGGCATGGTGTTCCAGTCGCTCGCCCTCTTCCCGCATCTGACCGTCGGGGAAAACATCGCCTATGCCTTGCGCATCCGCGGCGTCGACAAGGCCGACCAGAAGAAGCGCGTCGACGAGCTTCTGGCGATGATCCACCTGTCGGGCTTCTCCGACCGCTCCGTCAACAAGCTCTCGGGCGGCCAGCGCCAGCGTGTCGCGATCGCACGCGCCTTGGCGATCTCCCCGAAGCTGTTCCTGCTGGACGAGCCGCTCTCGGCGCTCGACGCCAAACTGCGCGAAGCCATGCAGGTGGAGCTGCGGCAGCTGCAGCAGCGCCTCGGCATCACCACCATCGTCGTCACCCATGACCAGCGCGAAGCCATGACCATGGCCGATACCGTCGTCGTCATGAACGGCGGCCAGATCCGCCAGGCTGCAGCGCCCGTCGACATCTACCGCCGCCCGGCCGATTCCTTCGTGGCCGACTTCATCGGCTCCACCAATCTCATTCCCTTTGCCGCGGAAGCCAGCGGCCGCGCCACGCTCCTCGGCGCGTCCGTGGACGGTCTGCAGCTTGGCACCGCCAAGACGGGCACCATCTCCGTTCGCCCGGAGGATGTGCAGCTGACGGCGCCTGGCGGCGAGGCCATCACCGGCACGGTGACCTTCATCCGTGATCTCGGCGGCACGGTGGAAACCTTCGTAGAAGCCGGCGGGCAGCAGATCGTTGCCGTTTCGTCCCCTCGCGACCGGCCGGTGGTGACGGTGGGACAGGCTGTCGGCATCCGTCTTGATCCGGAAACAAGCGTGGTGCTGGCGAAATGAGACGCGAACCGCCGCAGCGCCTTGCCGACTACGGGCCGCTGGTCTTTCCGGCCGGCATGCTGATCGTCTTCTTTGTCATTCCCTTCGCGACGATGATTGCCGTCTCCTTTTTCGAGCGACAGCAGGGCGGCTTCTATCAGCCGGCTTTCGTCTGGGAGAATTACGCCCGCTTTATCAGCCTCTTCTTCGGCAAGGTATTGGGCTTCTCGCTCGTTCTGGCGATGGCCGTCGCCGCCGCCTGCGTGGCGATCGGCGTTCCCTTCACCTACCTCCTGTCGCGGTCGGTGCGGAACGTCCAGATCCTCTGGCTGGTGGCTCTGCTCTCGATCCTCTCTCTCTCCGAGGTGATGATCGGCTTTGCCTGGTCGACCCTGCTCTCGCGCACGGCCGGCATCACCAATCTCTTTGCCTACTTGGGACTGATGGCAGGACCGCAGGCGCTGACACCGAGTTTCGGCGCGGTCATGACGGCGATGACCTACCAGGCCCTGCCCTATACCGTCCTAGTGCTCTACCCCGCTCTGGTGCGGCTTGACCCGACGCTGACGGAGGCGGCCCGGACGCTCGGCGCCTCGCCGATACGCGCCTTCTTCACGGTCGTCGTCCCGGCGCTGCGCAACACCATCGTGGCAACGCTGATCATGGTCTTCATCTTCGCGCTGGGGTCCTACCTGCTGCCGCAGCTTCTGGGCCGTCCGCAGCACTGGACGCTGTCCGTGCTGATCACCGACCAGGCGATCTATCAGTCCAACATGCCGTTTGCCGCAGCCATGGCCGTCTTCCTGGTGCTGGTGTCGCTGGCGCTCGTCGGGCTTGCCGTCTACGCCGGACGCAGGAGGGAGGCCGCATGACGACGATCCTCAGCCGCCTCTTCTTCTTCGCCGTCGCGCTGTTCATGGCCCTGCCGCTGATCGTGATGGTGGGCGTCTCGATCAACGAGAAGCAGACGCTTGCCTTTCCGCCGCAGGGCTTCTCGCTCTCCTGGTACGGCGAGATCTTTACCGACGACGGCTGGCGCAACGCCCTCTTCGCGTCGCTGACGCTCGCTGCCCTGTCGGCCGCGCTGGCGCTTCTCGTTGCCCTGCCGCTTGCCTGGTTCCTGTGGCGCAGGGTGGCGCCCTGGGCCAATATATTCCAGCTGCTGGGCGTTGCACCCTTCACCCTGCCGCCGGTGATCACGGCGCTCGGTCTTCTCACCTTCTGGGCCACCACCGGCTTCTACGGCCAGCCCTGGACGGCCGTCGTCAGCCACGCGATCTTCTTCGTGACGCTGCCGCTCGTGACCCTGTCGCTCGGCTTTTCGGCCATCGACCGATCGCTGGTGGAAGCCGCCGCCACCATGGGCGCCGGCGACCGGGTGATCTTCCGCACCGTCGTGCTGCCGCTGATCCTGCCCTACCTAGTCTCCGGCTACGCCTTCGCCTTCGTGCTGTCGCTCAACGAATACATCGTCGCCTACATGACGGTGGGCTTCACGATGGAGACCCTGCCGATCAAGATCTTCAACGCCCTGCGTTACGGCTATACGCCGACCATGGCCTCGGTCACCGTGCTGTTCCTGGCCATCGCCGCGCTGGTCTTCGGACTGATCGCCCGCTTCGGCGACCTGCCGAAACTGCTGGGTGCCATGGCGGACGAGCGATGAAGATTGCAGGCTTCCAGATGCAGTCTACCGTCGGCGAGGTCGAGGCAAACCTCGCCAAGATTGACGCTGCGGCCGCGAAGGCCGCCACCCAGGGCGTTCGGCTGCTGATCGCCCCCGAGCTTGCCCTGACCGGCTATGGCGCCGGGGCTCTCTTTCCCGCCCTTGCCTCGCCGGCAGACGGCCCTCAGACAGAGCAGCTGTCACAGATCGCCCGCCGCCATGGCCTGACCCTCGTCGCAGGCTTTGCCGAGAAGGATGGGGAGACCGTCTACAACAGCGCCTTTCTGACCGACGGCAAAGGACAGACGGCGACCTATCGCAAATCGCATCTCTACGGCCCCTACGAGCGGCAATGGTTTCGGCCCGAAACCCCCTCTTCCATCCTCGCCACCATCGACGGCATCCGGCTGGGAATGCTGATCTGCTACGACGTCGAATTTCCCGAAAACGTCCGTCGCCTCGCCCAGGCAGGCGCCGAACTGGTGGTTGTGCCGACGGCACTGCCGTCGGGCTGGTCCGGCGCCTTCATCGCGGAGCACATGATCCGCGTGCGGGCCTTCGAGAACCAGGTCTTCGTCGCCTACATCAACCACTGCGGCGCGGACGACCGCTTCGCCTATGCGGGCCTGTCGCGTATTGCTGCACCAGACGGAAGACTTCTTGCCGAGGCTCCGGCCGAGAGCGAAGCCCTGATCGTCGCGGAGATCGACCTTGGCGCCTTCCAGACCTCGCGCTCTGAAAACACCTATCTCGCCGACCTGCGCTGACGTCAGCCTCAATCCGTTTGATCTGCCGTGCGCTCTCGGGCGTAATGCTCTGCGAGGCGCTCCGGAACGCTGAGCAGCGGAACTGGCGGCAAGCCATGGGAACATCCTGCCAAGGAGCGCATTTTGAGCGGTTGGCTGCAGATCCGAGGTGAGGCATGAACATGACGCAAATGACGGACGAAGCGTGGGACTATCTCCGCTCTATCCGCGAAGACGGTTCCTCGCCTCAGCCGCCTCGGTCAGACCTCCCGCTCCCATGCCTTCCGCTCTATGAGACAATTGCCGCACGCAAGGGACCATTCGTGCTGGCGCAGGTCGGGCAGTCACTCGACGGCCGGGTCGCCACGCCGACGGGCGATGCGCAGGATGTCTCCGGCTGCGACGGCATTGCCCACCTGCACCGCTGCCGTGCCCTGGTGGATGCGGTGATCGTCGGTGTCGGAACCGTGGTTGCCGACAACCCCAGCCTGTCCGTCCGGTCCGTTCCCGGCCGGAGCCCGGTCCGCGTCGTGATCGACTGCAATGGCCGCATTCCCGCCGGCGCCAAGATGCTGAGCGACGGGGGCACGCCCGTGCTGATCATCCAGGCAGACGATGCGCCGCTGCGGGATCTGGACCAGGAGATTGTCTGCCTGCCGCGTCGCAGCGAAGGCCTGCATCCGCAGGACATCCTCGACTGTCTGGCGGAACGCGGCCTGACGACAGTCCTCGTCGAGGGCGGCGCCAACACCATTGCCCGCTTCCTCGATGCCGATCTCGTCGATCGCCTGCATGTCTCTGTGTCACCGATTATCATCGGCTCCGGCCCGATGGGCATCACGCTCGCACCGGTCGACCGCTTGGCGGAGGCGCGCCGTCCCGATGTCACGGTCTACAACATCGGCACGGATATCGTCTTCGACTGCAATTTTCGCAGCCGGACACGGCAGGCAACATCACGGGAGAGCGAGCACGTCCTGGTGACCGACACGGCATGAGCTATAGGTCGCTTCGATCGAGGCAACCCTGAATTCGCACCAGTCCGTCAGTGCATCCTCGGAAAGGCGCGCCGCCTCCCGGACGGCCTGCGCGACACCACTCAGGAACATGCGCTGGAGATCTGCGTCTTCGGCACCCATGATCCAGGGGCTTGTGGCAGTGCTGACGGCGAATCCCTCGGCTTCGAGGCGCTCAGCCAGAACCTGCCAGGCTTCCGGTCCGGCGGACGTGCCAAATCCCTTGTCCGTTCGCTGGTGATCGTTGAAGACCTCCGTCACCGCCTCGTCGAGCGGATGGACGACGGACCAGCGCATCTCTCCATCATAGTTCAGTGCCGCATAGAGCCCGACATTTTGCTCCCGAATCCTGCCCACGAAGCGATCGATGAAGGCCGGCGAACAGAGATCGAACAGTGCCGAAGCGGTCACAATTGCCGTTCCTTCGAGCGGCAGGGATGCGATGTCGTTGAGGTCTCCCTGGAGAAAAGCGATACCCGCATCCGGATGGCGCCGTTTTGCCTCCGCCAGCAGCCGCGCGTCGTAGTCGAACAGCGTCCAGGCGGCGGCCGGTGAAAGCCTGTCCGCCAGCGTCCGGTAGGTCGAGCCGGTGCCGCAACCGATATCCAGGATATGCCCATCTTTGCCGACGGCGGTCACCGCGTGTTCCAGCAGCCCTGCATCCCGCGACCTCTGGTCGACAGGCTCGCGCAGTGCCAGCCAATCCTTGTCGAAACCGCTCATGCTTTGCTCTCCAGAAATTGGGCTATGATCGCCGCTGTGTCGCGCCAGGATGGCAGTGCCGCTCCGGCGCGGGCAGCGCCAACGGCCATCGCCTTCCGCGTCGTCGGCTCGTCCAGCAGCCTCCGCAGGGCAGCGGCGAATTCTTCAGGGCTGTTCGGGGCTACCAGAATTCCGGCCGTCGCCGGAACGACCTCCGGCACGGCACCAGCAGCACAGCCGACAATCGGCAGGCCATGCGCCAGCGCTTCGGCAAACACCATTCCATAGCCTTCGTAGCGGCTTGCCAAGGCAAAGATATCCGTACCCGCAAACTCCGCCTGCACATCCTCGACCTCGCCCACAAGGGTCACCCGATCCTGAAGCTGAAGCGTCTGGATGAGCTGTTCAAGCTCGTCGGCGACGTCGGCGTCCAGATCGCGGCTGCCGACGATGCGGCATGTCCACGAATGATCGCGCAGCGTCGCGAGCGCGGCAATCAGCACATCGTGCCCCTTGCGCCGCGTCAGCGACCCGACGCTGAGGATGGAAGGGACATCGCCGCTCCCGGTCGAGCGCGGAACGGGATCGGTGCCAGGCAGCGCCGTGACGACGTCTTCGTTTGCGATACTATAGTTTTCCACCAGTTCGCGGGCGGTCGCGGCAGACGTGACGACCGTGCCGCGTGTGCAGGCCAAGGCTGCCCGCTCGCGCGCCGCAAGCTCCGCCTTCGCCTGCTCCGAAAGACCCGTCTCCAGCGCCAGCGGGTGATGCACGAGAGCAAACAAACGCACCCTTTGGCCGAGCGTCTCCGCCACCCCGTCGAGAACCCCGAAGGCGAGGCCATCGACCATCAGGATGCTGCCGTCGGGAATGGCTGCGAGAATTCTGTCGGCCTGCGCAAGGTCCGGGCGTGCAGGAAATCCCTCGCCAAGCGGGACGAGCTTCACATCCCAGCCAAGATCTCCCAGCGCCCCGATCACCCGCCGGTCATAGCCATAGCCGCCGGTCCTGGTCTGCAGCTCTCCCGGATAGGCAAAATGGAGCGTACGGCTCAAAGGTCCGCCTCATACCAGCCGCGCGCGGTGTGCGACTCGTGCAGCATCACCTTCAGCCGGCGGATGCGACCGCTGCCATCGCCGAGTCGTCCGCCTGCAATCGCCTTTGCGAGCTGGTCGAAAATGAACTTCGCCAAAAATTCGGTGGTGGTGACCTTGCCGGCAAACTCCTCGACCTCGTCGAGGTTCTGGTAGTTCAGCGGCTTCAACACCTCCCCCAGCACCTGCATGGCCAGGCCGATGTCGACGGCAAGACCATCTTCATCCAGATCGGCGGTGAAAAAGGCGGCGTCAACGACGAAGGTCGCGCCGTGCATCCCCTGAGCCGGCCCGAAGACGGGCCTCGGGAGGCTGTGGGCGATCATGATGTGGTCGCGGACTTCAACGGCAAACATGGCAATTCCTTTTCAGTATCGAATGCGGTGACACAGGGTGTCGGGAGATGCGAGAATATCCGGATAGGCATCCGCGATGGAAGCAAACGGGGTTTCGCCCGAGATCAGCACATCCAGCCGGGCATCGCCAAGAAGCTCGAGCGCCTTGCCCATGCGGCGCGAATAGTCCCATCGGGCACGGCGTGTGGCGGCGATCGCGCCGACCTGGGAACTGACGATCGAAAGACGGCGTGCGTGAAAGGCCCGCCCCAACGGGATTTCAGCCCGTTTCTCCCCGTACCAGCTGGCTTCGACGATGCGCGCTTCAAAGCCGGCGTGCTCTAGGGCGCTTTCCAGGGCCGCCGGCGACGCCGATGCGTTGATCAGGACATCACAGTCGCCAGGAACATCGGCGGGCGAGCAGAAATTCACACCCAGCGCCTCTGCCATCGGGCGACGCGCAGGTGACGTGTCGCAGACCACTGTGTCCGTCGCCGCAATACGGGAGGCGATATAGGCCGCCAGCAGCCCGACGACGCCTGCTCCGTAGACTGCCACCCTATCGCCCGGCATGATCCCGGCGTCCCAGACGATGTTGAGCGCCGTCTCCATGTTGGCGGCAAGAACGGCACGCTCGGCAGGCAATCCCTCCGGCAGCAGACGCGCGTCGCCAGCCCTGATCCGAAACCTGTCCTGGTGAGGATGCAGGGCGAAGACCGCTCGACCCATCAGGTCAGCCGGCCCCTCCTCTACGAGACCGACGGCAGCATAACCGTACTTGACCGGGAATGGCATGTCGCCGTCCTGATAGGCTGCGCGCATCCGTTCGAATTCGCTTTCCGGCACCAGTCCGTGAAATACCAGCGCTTCTGTTCCGCGGCTGATGCCGCTGAACAGGCTGCGAATGGTGATTTCCCCGTCCTGACGCGGCGGCAGCACCTCATTCCGCAGGGCACAGCGAGCCTTTGCCGCAAACCATAGCGATGTCGCATGAGCAGCGTTGCCCGGCATGGTGGGGACCTCTTGTTTCAATGTCACGATCACCCCATTTTCGCTCAGGCGCATCCTGGACTTAGGGGCATTTACGGTTGTGGCAAGGGAATGGATTTTCTTTAGCCCGCTACAGGAATATCACGTTTAATTGACGGCCCTTACAGATCCGTCGCCTGCCCGGACCCGTTATGTGCCCCATGTACAGCTGTCGAGGAGACTGTCATGAATGTATCACCGCATCTATGGGCGCCCAACAAAAGTGCCGACTACCAGTTTGACGATTCGGCGATGCGCCTGGAGCGGGCAGTCTCGGAGTTCCGTTACGGTCGCCCGATCGTTTTGAGTGGGCCTGAAGGCTCCGTTGCGGCTCTCGCGCTTGACGCCGCATCTCCAAGTGACTTCGAGAGGTTTGCGCGCGCAGCCGGCGGCCAACATGCTCTCTACCTGTCCCGCCATCGGGCGGCACGACTGGGTCTAAGCAATGCGGACGACATTGCCATTCCCGCACGGGATATGGATTTCGCATCTGCGTCAGCGCTCGCCTACGCTCGAGATTCAGCTACCCAGATCGAGTGGAAACCCGCAACTTCGCTCATGCGGACTGCGGGAGAGGTTGCGGGACTTGCACTTCTGCTGCCGGCGATGATGTGTGTGGAGGTTCCTCGACACGCACGGACGTTCGCGGCCTGTGCCGAAGTCGATCATCTGGATCTGCCCAAGAGCCGCCGGATGGCCCGGAACTTCGAGGTGGTCGTACGGACCCCCGTTCCTCTCCGCGACCTCGGCGATTGCGAATTCGTCGTGTTCCGCGGCGGTGTCGCGCAGAAGGACCAGGTGGCCATCGTTGTCGGCCAGCCGGATACCTCCGGACCTGTGCCGGTCCGCATCCACTCGTCATGCCTCACCGGGGACCTCTGCGGCTCGCTGAAGTGCGACTGCGGCGACCAGCTTCGCAACGGTTTGTCGAGCCTGAAGGAACAGGGCGGCGGCGTTCTCCTCTATCTCGACCAGGAAGGCCGCGGCACCGGCATCGGCGCCAAGATGCGCGCCTATGGCTACCAGCACGAAGGCCTCGATACGATCGATGCCGATGCCGAGCTGGGCTTTGGACCGGACGAACGTCGATACGATGCAGCGGTCGCCATGCTCGGCGGCCTTGGCATTGGCGCCGTCAATCTGCTGACCAATAATCCCACCAAGGTTGCTGCTCTGCTGGCTGCCGGCATAGCGGTGAACGGGCGCACGTCCGTCACCGGCCGGATCACGCCGGACAATCTGGAATATCTTCGCACCAAGACATTGCGGGCAGGTCACGCGCTAGACATCGACCTCCTCACCCGGGCCGCCACGGAGCTCTCCGATGGCTGATCATGCCGGATGGGTGGGCCTGACGCTTCCGGAGCGGGCAATCCCCCAGCCCAGGACACCGCCGCTGGTCTACGCTCAGGCTCTGGGCTCCATGCTGGTGGGGGCCGCTGCGATCGTTCTGGTATTGCGCACCTTCGGTACTGACCTCGACGTCGGGCGCAAGGCGCTGTCGGTGAGCCTGGTCATCTATGTCGGCATCTCGATCCTGGCGCTCGTGAAGCTGCCGACCTATCCTCACAGCCGCTTTGGGCCCGCCAATATCGTCACCACACTGCGCGCAGCAGCGACAGCAATGATCGGCGGCATCATCCTGACGGCCGAACAGGTGACGGGTGCCTCAATGCTCTGGTTCGTCACCGGCAGTGCAGCGGCAGCCCTGGCCCTCGACGGGTTGGATGGCTACCTGGCACGCCGAAGCGGCACATCATCGCGGTTTGGCGCCCGCTTCGACATGGAGGTCGATGCGCTGCTGATCCTGCTGCTGGCAACCGCCGCTCTTCTTCTCGGGAAGGCGGGTGTCTGGGTCCTGCTGATCGGGCTCATGCGTTACGGCTTCCTGGCGGCGAGGATGGCGTCTTCACGGCTCTCGGGCGAGCTTCCCGAATCCATGCGGCGCAAGGTCGTCTGCGTCGTGCAGGGTGTGGCGCTTTGCATCGCAACGGCCCCGATCGTCAATCCGCTGGTGGCGCAAGTGGTTCTGGCAATGGCCCTGTTGTCGCTGGTGTACTCCTTTGCCGTCGACATCGCCTATCTTCTGATGCAGGCGGATGGAGACAGACGTGTCGCTTGACCTGTCGCGCACGCTGGGTTTCGGCCGGTCGCTGCTCATCTACTACGGCCAACCCTGGCGGCGACGGGCACTGCGGCAGTTCTACGGAAAACTTGTGCAGCCGGGCGATCTGGTCTTCGACATAGGGGCCCATGTCGGGAGCAGGTCGAGAACCCTGCTTGGCCTCGGCGCAACGGTGGTGGCGGTCGAGCCGCAGCCCGATTTCGCCGATTTTATAACCCGGACGCTGCGGCACCCAAAGCTTACGCTTCTGCGCAAGGCGATCGGTCGGGAGCAGGGGTCCATTGACCTCCATATTTCCAGCAGGCACCCGACGGTCACAAGCACTTCGGAATCCTGGATGTCGACCGTGAAGGAAAGCTCAGGCTTCCAGAAGGTCGCCTGGGACCGTGTCGAACGGGTCGAGATGACGACGCTGGACCAGATGGTGGCGGCCTATGGACGGCCATCCCTCTGCAAGATCGACGTCGAAGGGGCGGAAGCCGACATCCTGCGTGGCCTGAGCACCCCGCTTCCCCTGGTCATTTTCGAATATATCCCCGCAGCCATGGGTGTCGCCGGCGAAGCGATGACAGAGTTGCAGCGCCTCGGTCGCTATCGCTTCAACCGCGTCAGCGGCGAACAGCACCGCTTTCTGCATGAGGACTGGATCTCGCACGACGCCTTGCTGGCGGAACTGTCGAGCCTCGATGTCGCGTCGCCATCCGGGGATATCTACGCCCGGCTGGACGATCAGTGATCATCTCAGCCTGCCTTATTCTTTCGAACCAGCGCCATGAGCGCCACGACAAGCCCAGGCGCGGCCCCGACCAGGGACAGGACACCGTAGAAGATGCTCGCTGCCACGCCGTCCGATGCGGCATAGCCGAACAGCGGCCAGAGCAATGCCGCCGCCGCCTCTCGCGCACCCCAGCCGGCCACGGTGAGCGGAATGAGCATCATCAGCAGACAGAGCGGCACCGCCGTGACCGCAGCCAGCCAAGGCAAAGGCGCCCCGACGGCCGCCGAGGCGAGCATGAACATCCCGGCATAGCTCGCGACGATCAGCAGACTCAGCAGGGACTGGATTTTCCAGGCACCGTCCGCGATGAAAACACGGCAGAGCGCGGCTTTGCCGGCCTCCAGCCGTTCGGCAAGAAACGCAGGGGGAAAGCGCAGGATCACGAAGCCGACAACAAGCCCGCAGACCACCACGATGGCGAGGATCAGAAGGATCCGCGACAGGGTGGGAGGAAGTTCGCCCGCGTCGGCGAAGGGCCAGATAATGAGCCCAAGTCCGGCGAGAACAAAGAACACGCCCTGCCCCGCGACGCGTTCCAGGAACACCCCGAGCGCGGGTGCCTTCCATCCCCCCGTCTCTTCTGTGCGATGGCGCACGGCGCGCACCGCATCGCCTGCGACGCCACCGGGAAGGACCTGATTGAGAAACGTGCTGAGGTAATAGTCTCGGATCGCATGACCGACCGGCAAGACCATGCCCAGCCTGCGCGCGGTAAACTGCCATCGCCAGGCCGACAGCACGATTTGCAGCTGCACCAGAAGAAGTCCGGCGATAGCATAGGCAGGTGGTATGGAGGTGAGACTTCGACCGATCTGCCCCGCATCAAGCATATAGAGAACGCCGGCGAGGATCACGAAACCGACCAACGGGCCGAGATAACGAATGCCTCTCATGCGGCCAGTCCCCTGGCGCGGCATTGACGGTGAAAGGAGACAGGATGATGGGGCGGCTCGCAAGGGCTCATGCCGACAGCTTAAGCCACAGCTCCGCACCGCGGGCAAATGCAATCGCCTGGCTGCGCATGGCGACGGCGCTTCTCCTGGCATTTGCCGTACTGGCACTTCCCTCCAATCCGGCCGCTCTGAACCACGTCTTCCCGCCCAACCTGCCGTTGGAAATACTGGGCCTCGCCATGGCGGCCCTGCTGCTTCCGACTCGAGTTTTTCGGTTGCTGCGCGCACTCGCGACGGCGCTGTTTGCCGGCATCCTGTTCCTCAAGCTGGCAGATCTGGGCACCGGCAGCGCCTTCCAGCGTCCGTTCAATCCCTATCTCGATCTGAAGATCATGACCGATGGCTGGAACCTGCTGAGCGGGTCTATCGGTCGCGCCGAAGCGGCGGCTTTCGTCGGCGGTGCAATCCTTCTGTTGCTCGCCCTCTCCGCCCTCTTCTTCTGGTCCCTGGGCGGCTTCAGAACCTTGCACAGACCGGTCGCTCTCGGCCTTGCCGCCGCCGCCGCACTGACGCTTCTCGCGGGCATGGCGACACTGCCGATGGAGCCGCGGCCTGTTCCTGTCTCGGCCGATGCAGCTTCCTATCTGACGAACCGGATCGCCATGATCCGCCAGTCGGTCGCGGACCTCGCGGCCTTCGAGACGGAGCTCAAGTCCGATCCCGCCGCATCCATTCCGCCAGACCAGCGGCTCTCTCGCCTGACAGGCATGGATGTGGTCTTCATCTTCGTCGAGTCCTATGGACGAAGCGCAATCGAGGATGCGCAGTATGCACCCCGCGTTGCGACAAGACTGAGCGGCGTGGCGCAGGCGATCGCCGACGCCGGATTGGAGGCCCGCAGCGGCTGGCTGACGGCGCCGACGGTCGGCGGCCTCAGTTGGCTGGCGCATGGGGCGCTGCTCTCCGGCCTCTGGACCGACAGCCAGGCGCGCTACGACCGCATGATCGCCAGCGAGCGTCCGACGCTCAATGCGCTGTTCCGGCAAGCAGGATGGCACACGACCGCCATCATGCCGGCCATCACCATGGACTGGCCCGAAAGCGGCTACTTCGGCTACGACACGGTGAGGGGCGCGAGCGGGCTCGGCTACCAGGGCAAACCGTTCAACTGGGTCACGATGCCCGACCAGTACACCCTCTCCGCCTTCCAGAAAATGGATCGTGAAAATGCCGAGAAGCCGGTCATGGCGGAGATCGCCCTGATTTCGAGCCACGCGCCCTGGACGCCGATCCCCACGCTGGTGGATTGGGAAAAGATCGGCGATGGCCGGATCTTCGATGAACAGGCCGTCTCCGGAGATCCGCCGTCGGTGGTCTGGTCGGATCCGGCGCGGATCCGAGAGCAATATCTGGCCTCGATCGACTACGCGCTGGAGACGCTCGGCTCCTACGTTTCGCGCTATGGTGACAACACACTCTTCGTGATCCTCGGCGATCACCAGCCGGCCTCCGTCATCACCGGCGAGGAAGCCTCGCGGGACGTTCCCGTCCACATCATCGGCAGCCCTGAAACGATCGAGCAGCTCTCGTCCTGGGAATGGACCGAAGGGCTGGTGCCCGCGTCGTCCTTGCCGCCGATGCGGACGGACCTGTTCAGGGAGCGGTTCCTGCGCACGTTCAGCGGCCCGGCCTGAGGCTATTGCTCAGACGGCTTCTCGTCGCCCGGTTTCCGCAGAGCGTAGCAGGGCCTCGATCAGCCGGTGAACCTTGAGAGCCTCGCGCCCGCTGACCTTCGGCTGACGATCCTGCTCCACCGCATCGTTGAAATCGTCGATCACCGCGCGATGATGCGCGTGCGAAAAGGCCATCGGGTCCGCACCGGCGCCGCCGCCAAGCTGCCCGTCGTCCAGTTCGATCGTGGTGCCATCGTGAAGGTCTGCGAACAATCGGGCACCCTCGATCCTCGCGGTGCCTTTGGTGCCGATGAGTTCGATCGTATCGGGAATTCCCGGATAGGCGCAGGTTGTCGCACTGACCGTGCCGAGTGCGCCGTTGGCGAATCGAACCGCGCCGGCAACCAGATCCTCCGTTTCCATCCGGTGAACCGGCGTCGTCGTTGCGTAAGCCATCGCTTCCATAGGCAGCCCGGCAACGGAGATCAGCAGGTCGAGCGTGTGGATGCCTTGCGTCAGGAGCACACCGCCGCCGTCGCGCGCCCTGGTTCCTCGTCCCGGCGGGTCGTAATAGCCCTGCGGCCGCCAGTTGGAGAGCTTGGCGGAGGCACCGACGAGTTCCCCGAGCCTCCCGTCCGAAACGAGTTGCAGCAGAGCGAGACTGATAGGCCGGAACCGGTGTTGCAGCACGATGCCGAGCTTGACGCCCTTGGCCTCGGCAATCTCGACCAGAGCTGTCGCACGCTCCATGGAAATGTCGAGTGGCTTCTCGAGAAGAACATGTTTCCCGGCCTCGGCCGCACGCTGGACGAGTTCAAGATGACTGTTGGGCGGGGTGAGGATCAGGACTGCATCGATCGTCGGGTCTTCGAAAAGCCCGTCAAGATCGCCCGTCACCGGAAGTTTCCATTTCTGCGCAAACGCCTCGCGTCTTGATGCTGTCGGACTGTAGGCACAGGCCACGTCAAGGCGGCCCTGCAGGTCAATCAGGCTCTGCGCATGCGGCGCCGATGCCATGCCCAACCCAATAATGGCAATGCGCATTCACGTCTCCTCACTCCGCCCCCGTGATAGCGCAGAGAAGCTCACCCCACAACATTTGTCATACAACATCGGATTTTTGTATGTTGACTTACCCTCGCCACATGTTAGCGATTATGGGCCGAAGGAGGAGCGGCGACCAGCATGAAATCACTTGTACATCCAGACGTCCTGTTTCCGCCCGAGCCCGGCGTGCGTTCGATCGCCCGTGCCCTCTACAAGACGGTCGCCGACCTTCCGATCGTCAGTCCGCACGGTCACACGGATCCGCGCTGGTATGCTCTGGATGAACCTTTTCCCGATCCCGCCCAGTTGCTGATCGTTCCCGACCACTACATCTTCCGCATGCTGTTCAGCCAGGGCGTTGCGCTCGAGGATCTGGGCGTGCGCCGGCAGGATGGTTCACCAGTGGAGATGGATGGCCGTCGCATATGGAAACGGTTTGCGGAGAACTACCACCTCTTCCGCGGCACCCCGACCAGGCTGTGGATGGACTATGTCCTGTCCAACCTCTTCGATATCGAGGAGCCGCTGGACGCCAGGACCGCCGACAGCAGCTATGACCGCATCGCGGAGAAGCTGCGCCAGCCGGAATACCGGCCGCGCGCCCTCTTCAAGCGCTTCAACATCGAAGTCATCGCGACGACGGAAGGCGCGCTGGACGATCTGCGCTGGCACAGGATGATCCGCGACAGCGGCTGGGACGGGCGTGTCGTGACCGCCTACCGTCCAGATGCCGTCGTCGACCCGGATTTCGAAGGGTTTTCCGCCAACCTGGATCAACTGGGCGATATCTCCGGCGAAGACACGGGATCATGGTCCGGCTATCTCGCAGCCCACCGAAACCGCCGCGCCTATTTCAAGTCCTTCGGCGCCACCTCCTCCGATCATGGCCACGCCACGGCGGACACGGCCAACCTGTCGCCCTCGGAAGCTTCTGCCCTGTTCGACAAGGTGAGGAACGGCACGGCGGACGCCGACGGACGCCGCCTGTTCCGGGCCCAGATGCTGACCGAGATGGCGAAGATGAGCCTGGACGACGGGCTCGTCATGCAGATCCACCCCGGCTCCTGGCGCAGCCACTCCCCTTCCATCATGGCCCGCCATGGCCGCGACATGGGCTTCGACATCCCGACCCGCACCGATTACGTCAAGGCGCTGAAGCCACTGCTGGATGCTGTCGGGCTGGAGCCGAACCTCACGGTCGTGCTCTTCACGCTGGACGAGACGTCTTACGCCCGCGAGCTCGCCCCGCTGGCCGGTGTCTACCCCGCGCTGCGTCTCGGACCCGCCTGGTGGTTCCATGACAGCCCCGAGGGCATGCGGCGCTTCCGGGAAATGACGACGGAGACCGCCGGCTTCTACAACACCGTCGGCTTCAACGACGATACGCGCGCCTTTCCGTCGATCCCGGCGCGCCATGACGTATCCCGGCGAGTGGACTGCGCCTTCCTGGCGCGTCTGGTTGCCGAACACAGGCTGCAGGAGGAGGAAGCCTTCAGCCTGGCAAGGGAGCTTGCCTATACGTTGGCTAAGGAGGCGTATCGGCTTTGAGTGGCGCGTCTTGCGCCGGTGCAAATGGGAGGAGAAATCATGTTGCATTACGGAAAACTCGCTGCCGCCTTCACGGTCGCAGCATCACTGATGGCAGGGACGGCCATGGCACAGACCGTGCTGCGGTCGTCCGACACCCACCCGGACGGTTATCCGACCGTAGAAGGTGTGAAATACTTCGGCGAGCTGCTCAAGGAGCGCACCGAAGGTCGCTACGAAGTCGAGGTCTATCACTCGGCGCAGCTCGGTGAGGAAAAGGATACCATCGAGCAGGTCCGTTCCGGCGTGCTGGAACTGAACCGGATTTCGATGGCGCCGTTCAACGGCACCGTGAAGGAATCCATCGTCCCGGCGCTCCCCTATATCTTCCGGTCCGAAGAGCACATGCACAAGGTCATGGACGGCGCTGTCGGTGACCAGATCAAGGAAGCATTCGAGGGCGCCGGACTTGTGGTCCTCGCCTTCTACGACGCCGGTTCGCGCTCCTTCTACAACAGACAGAAGCCGATCAATTCCGTCGAGGACATGAAGGGCCTGAAGTTCCGCGTCATCCAGTCGGACATCTTCGTCGACATGGTGGCCGCTCTCGGTGCCAATGCAACGCCGATGCCCTATGGCGAAGTCTATTCCTCGATCGAAACCGGCGTGATCGACGGTGCCGAGAACAACTTCCCGAGCTACGACACCGCCAAGCACTACGAAGTGGCCAAATACCTGTCGCTTGATGAGCACACCATTCTTCCGGAGGTGTTCGTCATGAACAAGGCGGCTTTCGATAAGCTGCCCCCAGAGGATCAGGCCATCTTCAAGGAAGCGGCCACCGAGAGCGTCGCCAAGCAGCGCGAACTCTGGGCTGCGAAAGTGGGTGAGTCCCGCAAGATCGTGGAAGCTGCCGGCGTGGAGATCACCAATCCGGACAAGCAAGGCTTCATCGACGCCATGGCGCCGGTCTACGCAAAGCATGTGACCGACCCCGTCCTCATCAAGATGGTCGAAGACGTGAAGGCCGTTCAGTAGCTTGATTTAAGGGGCGGCCGATCTTCGGCCGCCCCTTTGCTTCTCGACAGGATCAACCTGCGAACCAGCCGTTCTTCGGTGAACCCGCAAACAAGTGTGCACCATGTCCGAACCTCTCAAGGCTGCCGCCAGCTTTCTTGGCCGCATCAATACGCTTGCGCTCTGGAGCGCCGGCATCGGCCTCGTGCTGATGACGGGATTTGTGGCCTGGCAGGTCTTCTGCCGTTACATCCTCAACGATTCACCCAGCTGGACCGAGCCTGGCGCCGTCATGCTGATGAGCTGGTTCATCTTCCTGGGTTCTGCGGTCGGCGTCCGCGAGAACTACCACCTCGGCTTCGACGTGCTGCTCTACGTCCTACCCGACAGCGGCAAGAAGTGGCTGCGCATGATCACCGACTTCGTCGTCTGCGCCTTCGGCGTGGGGATGATCTGGTACGGCTGGCAGCTTGTTGCGCTGACCTGGAACACCGTCCTGCCGTCGCTTGGAATCTCTGGTGCCTGGGATTACGTGCCGCTTGTCGGCGGCGGCATCCTGATCGTTCTGTTCACTCTCGAGCGCATCGTCCTCAGGGCGTCGGGTGCGCCCATTGACGAAATCCTGGATGAAATGCCGCCGGGAGAAGTGGCGGCTGAGCTCGACATCGCGAACGGGAGGGCCTGAAGCTGATGGAATACTGGATCCTGTTTGGCGTCTTCACGCTTCTCATGCTGATCGGCACGCCGATCGCCTTCTGCCTGGGCATCGCCAGCTTCGCCACCGCCGCCTATATCGGCCTGCCGCCCCTCATCGTCTTCCAGCGACTGAATTCCGGCATGAGCGTTTTCTCGATGCTCGCCATTCCGTTCTTCATTTATGCCGGTGACCTGATGGTACGCGGCGGCATTGCCCAGCGGATCGTTGCCTTCGCAGCCTCCCTTGTCGGCCATATCCGTGGCGGCCTGGGCCAGGTCAATATCGTCACGGCAACCCTGTTTGGCGGCATCTCCGGTTCCGCAGTCGCCGAGGCAGCAGCCGTCGGCGGCCTGATGATCCCGCAGATGAAGCAGAGGGGTTATGGCACGGACTATGCGGTCAACGTCACGTCGATGGCCGCGCTGATCGCGCTGCTCCTGCCGCCTTCGCACAACATGATCATCTATTCCATCTCCGCCGGCGGCAAGATCTCCATTGCCGACCTCTTCACCGCTGGCGTCATTCCCGGCATTCTTCTCGCCCTGGCCCTGATGATCACGGCCTATTTCGTCGCCCGCAGCCGCGGCTACCCCGTTGAGACCTTCCCCGGCTTCCAGATGGTGCTGCACCTGGCAGTCGTCGCCATCCCGGGACTGCTGCTGATTGCGATCATCTTCGGCGGCGTTCGCTCGGGGATCTTCACGGCCACGGAAAGCTCCTGCATCGCCGTCATCTATGCCCTGCTGATCACGGTCTTTGTCTATCGGCAGATGACCTGGGAAGGGTTCGTCCACGCCACGAAGGGGGCCGTGCGCACCACGGCCATGGTCTTGCTCATCATCGGCATGGCCGCCGCCTTCTCCTGGCTGATGGCCTTCCTCCGGGTGCCGGCGGCACTGATTGCCTGGATGAACACGATCTCCGAGAACCCGCTGATCATCCTGCTGCTTCTCAACGTCATGATGCTGTTCCTGGGCACCTTCATGGACATGGGACCGACGATCATCATATGTACGCCGATCTTCCTGCCGGTCGCACAGGCCTATGGCGTCGATCCGGTACATTTCGGCGTCATCATGATCCTCAACTTCGGGCTTGGTCTCAACACGCCGCCTGTGGGAGCCGTTCAGTTCGTCGCTTGCGCCGTCGGGAAGATTACGGTGTGGCAGGCCATGCGCTCGATCTGGCCCTTCTATTTCGCAGGGATAGCAGTCCTTGGCCTCGTCACATACGTACCGGCAATCTCTCTGTGGTTGCCCGGCGTCTTCAAGTAGGACGAGACATGCCCGCTGATCTTACCGTCACCACCAGGATTGAACGCAAGCCGAAGCTCTCCGAGCATGTGGCCGCGTCCCTGCGGTCACAGATAGTCTCCGGAGAGATCCTGTCCGGAGAGAAGCTGCCGACCGAGAGCCAGCTTACGGAGACCTTCGGCGTCAGCCGCACGGTGGTGCGCGAGGCCGTGGCCAGCCTGGCGGCGGACGGACTGGTGGAGCCCCGCCAGGGCGCCGGCATCTTCGTCTGCCAGCGGCCGGCCATGGCATTCGCCTCCATCACGCAGGATGTAGGCGTGAAGATATCGCATGCCCTCAACGTCATCGAAGTGCGCATGGGACTGGAGATCGAAAGCGCA
This sequence comes from Pseudorhizobium pelagicum, assembly GCA_000722615.1. Classification (GTDB taxonomy): domain Bacteria; phylum Pseudomonadota; class Alphaproteobacteria; order Rhizobiales; family Rhizobiaceae; genus Neorhizobium; species Neorhizobium pelagicum. The sequence continues at coordinate 160,908 of JOKI01000005.1, forward strand.
GGGCTTGCTGCCGTTCGCCGCAATGCATCCCAGGAAGCCCTGATCCAGGAGGCCTTCTTCGAGTTCGACCGGCTTCTCTCCAACGGTCAAGCCACCGGGCGCAGTGACTTCATGTTCCACCGCTCGATTGCAGTGGCCACCAACAATCCTTTCTACGTCGAAGTTCTGGATGCCTTGGGACTGCGGGCCATCCCCTGCGACATCACCTCCCCCTGGGGGACAGACAGCGTCTTGACGCGAGAGTACCAGGCCATGCTTCAGCGCGAGCACCTTGCCATCTTGAAAGCCATTTCCGCCGGTGACGCGGATGCAGCGCGGACCGCCATGCGCGCGCATCTGATGGAGAGCCAGCGGCGTTACCACGATCGTCTGACGGGCCAGCAGGCAGATTACCAGTTCGGTTCCAATGCTGCGCCCTGACCCTATTCCGACAGTAAAAGCGAGGATGCCATGACTGCAAACCATACGGACTATTCGATTCGCCAGGCGTTTGATCCGGCGACGGGATCGCAGATGGGCAGCGGCGAGCTCCGCGAAAATTTCCATATCGGCGATCTCTTCAATTCCGGCCGCATCAATCTGATCTACACCCACTACGACCGGATGATCGTTGGCGCAGCGGTTCCCACCACCGCCACCCTGGAGCTCGAAACCATCAGGCCGACGGGCACGCCGGGCTTTCTCGATCGTCGCGAGATGATCGCGGTCAACGTGGGCGCCAAGGGCTCGATCACCGTTGACGGCGAAAGCCACGCGCTCGACACCCGCGACATGCTCTACATCGGCATGGGCAGCAAGGTCACCTTCGCCTCTGACGAAGCGGGCACGCCCGCGAAATTCTACCTCCTCAGCGCGCCGGCCCATCAGAAATACCCGACCACGCTGATCCGTATCGGCGACGCCAAGCGCGTCGACCTCGGCAGCCAGGCAACCTCCAACGAGCGGTCGATCTTCCAGTTCATCCACGCCGACGGCGCCAAGACCTGCCAGCTGGTGGTCGGCATGACGCAGCTCGCCCCTGGTTCGGTCTGGAACACCATGCCCTGCCACGTGCACGATCGTCGCATGGAGGCCTACCTCTACTTCGACCTGCCGGAGACGGCGCGCGTCTTCCACTTCATGGGCGAGCCGGACGAAACGCGCCACATCGTCATGGCGAACGAGGAGGCCGTCATCTCGCCACCCTGGTCGATCCATTCCGGCTGCGGCACCTCCAACTATGCCTTCATCTGGGCGATGGCCGGCGACAACGTCGATTACACCGACGTGGATGCCGTGCCCATGGAAACGCTTCGCTGATCCGAAAGCCTTTGGAGGGTACACCCATGACTGACCAGAAGATCTTCTTCCATGCCGGCGACGGCGAGTGGACCGACCTTGGCGGCGGCAACCGACGACGGGTGCTGCTGCATACGGACGAACTGATGATGGTGGAATTTGCATTCGAGAAGGGCGGCATCGGCGCCCTTCACAACCACCCGCATGTCCAGGCGAGCTATGTCGCCGAGGGGCGCTTCGAGGTGACCGTCGGGGAGCACTCCGACACCCTTGAGGCCGGTGCATCCTTCATTGTGCCCTCCAACGTCGTCCACGGGGTAAAAGCCCTGGAGGCAGGCAGACTCGTCGACAGCTTCACACCGCACCGGGCAGACTTCCTGGCCTGAGATGCAATCGAAAAGCGACAGGTCGCAGGCTCAGCGCCGTTGCGGCCTGTCGAGGTCGGACCGATCCACTCCGAAATGGTCGAGGATCATCCCGATATTTCGATTGTGCGCCTTGAAATAGACGTCGAAGAGGTCACCGAGCAAGGGCACGCTGCCCACCACTGCGTCCAATGCGACATTGCCCGCCATGCGACCGAGCTTGTGCGTGGGCACGCCGAGCCGCCGCGCTTCGTAGATGATGGCAAAGCCCACAAGCGCACCGCTCGCATCGCCGATGCCGGGGACAAGACCCATCAGCGAGTCGGCCCCGAAGCGGATATTGGTGCCGGGGATCCGCAGCGCGCTGTCCATGAGGCGTGCAGCACCGCTCAGACGGCGCAGCCGCCGCAGCAGCTCGGTCCGTTCGAAATCCTGGTCATCCATGCGTCCTGCCATTCCCGTCTCCTGCTCCTTGGCCTTTAGCCCAACCTCTAACAATGGAACAAAAGCCATCGGGTTCCACCTGTCAGGGAACCAGTATCCCGCGGTCGAGTTGATCCTGCTCACCACATGGGAGGAAGACATGGGTATCGAGCAGGCACCGACGGAAAAGGGCAAGGACTCTGCCCGCGGATTGCAGGACAGCAGCCGATCCGAAGAGGAGCGCGTTGAGGACAGCAAAGGTTCAGACCTTGCCAAGGGCGCCGATCGTGTGGACGAACGCTCCCGCAGCTCCGACGGACGCGGTCCGGGCGAAAAGCAGGTGGACTGACGGCAGGAAAGCGCGAGGCGCGGCATTGGCATCCGCCTCGGCGGCGCTACCCATCCGTTGCTTTCCGGGTCAGATCTCGCTCAGGTCCTTGAACAGCACGTTCTGGTCGATCAGATAGCGCGCAAAGATCGGCAGGCTTGCGCCGCCAATGGCGCGTGCCTGGGAGCCAACCTGCCCTTCTATGATATCCGGCATGATGACGCCCTGCAGGTCGAGATCGCCGACCGCCTCAATCGTCGCGGCGACGAGCCGCTGGCGCACCCAGGGCGGGAATCCGCCGTCGATCACGGCTGCCCCGAAGTCGATGACGGAGGCTGCAGCCACGATCGCCTGAGCCAGCGCCGCTGCACTGTTGCGTATCCACAGCTCCATCGGCGCCCCGAAATCTATCCAGTCGTCCGCCGAATACCAGAGCGGCTGCGGATCTATGCCCCGCTCCCGCAGGAGATTTTCGAGCACGAAGATGGAGGCGATGTCGAGCAACTGCCGGGTCTCTCCGGCACTGCCCCGCACCGGCAAGGGCCCCACGGCTCCGGCCGTTCCGGTACGACCTGAAAACACTGCCGAATTCAGAACGATGCCGCCGCCGATGAAGGAGCCTACGAAGAAATAGATGAAATCCGGATAGGATGGGCCCACGCCGAACACCAGTTCCGCACCACAGGCACTCGTCGCGTCATTCTGAAGGAAGACGGGATGGCGGATTCGAGCCGTCACCTCGGCCTGCAGGTCGAAGCCTCTCCAGAGCTCCATCGCTTCCGGAGGCGCCCCCACCTCGTCGGCCCAGTTCCACAGTTCGAACGGTGCGGCAATGCCGACGCCGGCGATCCTGTCCTTCTGGCGGGTATCCAGCTGCGTCTCCAGGCGTGCGATACCGGAGGTGATGATCTGCATGATCTGGTCCGGTTGCGGATAGGCATAGGTCTGATGATGCTGCAGACGGATCTGCCCGACGAAATCCATCAGCACCACATCCGCGCTGCGACGGCCGATCTTGACGCCGAAGGAATAGACGGCGTCCGGATTGAGGCGCATCGGCACCGAAGGCTGACCAACCTTTCCGCGCACCGGCTCTCCGCGCAGCAGCAGTCCCTCGTTCTCCAGAGAACGCATGATAACCGAGACGGTCTGGGCCGATAGCCCGCTACGCCGGGTGATGTCCGCCTTCGACAGAGAGCCGTGCAGGCGGACGAGCGAAAGCACGAGCCGCTCGTTATACGCTCGGACACGCACCTGATTGGCACCACCGGAAAAGCCTGAGTGTTGACCCGGTGAACTGCTCCTGATCCCAATGTCTGCTGCGGACATGGCGTGCTCCTCGCCGCTATGGCACCGGCAGACAATGGCATCTCGGATAAATAAATCAATCGGAATTATTTATTGACAAGCCAAACCTCTTTCCTCTTAATGAAGTCAGGGATCGAGGACGGCCTTGGAGGAGGTTTCTGACGCCGCACGACGATATTCCCTGATCTAAAATCAAAGGCTCTGGGAGGAGACCATGAAGACATCAATTTACGCCACCGCGTTTGGCGCGCTTGTTCTGGGCACTGCATTGTCGCTGCCCGCACAGGCACAGGAAGTATCCGCCTGCCTGATCACCAAGACCGACACCAATCCCTTCTTCGTCAAGATGAAGGAAGGCGCGACGGCCAAGGCCCAGGAAATCGGCGTCAACCTCAAGTCCTATGCCGGCCGGATCGACGGCGACAGCGAAAGCCAGGTGGCTGCGATCGAGACCTGCATCGCCGATGGCGCCAAGGGCATCCTGATCACCGCCTCCGATACCAAGGGCATTGTTCCGGCCGTGCAGAAGGCCCGTGATGCCGGCATTCTCGTCATCGCCCTCGACACGCCTCTCGAACCGGTGGACGCGGCCGACATGACGTTCGCGACCGACAACCTTCTGGCCGGCGAACTGATCGGCAAATGGGCCGCAGCAACCCTCGGGGACGCTGCCAAGGACGCCAAGATCGGCTTCCTGAACCTGACGCCGTCCCAGCCATCCGTGGATGTGTTGCGCAACCAAGGCTTCATGAAGGGCTTCGGCATCGACGTGGCTGACATCAACCGCATCGGCGACGAGAGCGACCCGAGGATCGTCGGCCACGACGTGACCAACGGCAACGAGGAAGGCGGCCGCACGGCCATGGAGAACCTTCTGCAGCAGGACCCGACGATCAACGTCGTCCACACCATCAACGAACCCGCAGCAGCCGGCGCCTACGAAGCGCTGAAATCCGTCGGCCGCGAAAGCGACGTGCTGATCGTTTCGGTCGATGGCGGCTGCCCGGGCGTCAAGAACGTCTCGGAAGGCATCATCGGCGCCACCTCGCAGCAGTATCCGCTGCTGATGGCCTCCAAGGGCATCGAAGCCATCAAGGCCTATGCCGACACCGGCGAGAAGCCGATGGCAACGGAAGGCAAGAACTTCTTCGACACAGGCGTCGCGCTTGTCACCGACAAACCTGCCGAAGGCGTCGACTCGATCGACACCAAGGAAGGCATGGAGAAGTGCTGGGGCTGAGCGTGCCACAAGCCAAGATCGACGGGGGGCGCGCCAGCGCCCCTCGCAACCCTGGCGGCATCCGGTAGATCAACGCTCGGCCAGCACGGCCCAGTGGATTACCGCGATCTCAAGCCAGCATGAGGGACCTACTCGGGAGAGCCCCAATGAGCGAACCGCACGCCGCACAGAACTCGGCCAACGACTACGAGAGTGCACTGTCTTCCGGAGGCCCGTCGTCCGTAGCCGCCTTCGACACGCACGACCGGAATTTCCTTCAGAAGCTGCAGCATTTTCTGCATTCCAGCCCTGCCGCGGTGCCACTGATCGTGCTGATCATGTCGCTCGTCGTCTTCGGTCTGCTGCTGGGCGGCAAGTTCTTTTCCGCCTTCACCCTGACGCTGATCCTCCAGCAGGTCGCCATCGTCGGCATTGTCGGCGCGGCTCAGACGCTGGTGATCCTGACAGCCGGCATCGACCTCTCTGTCGGCGCCATCATGGTTCTCTCGTCCGTGATCATGGGCCAGTTCACCTTCCGCTACGGTCTGCCCCCGACCATCGCCATCCTGTGTGGCTTCATGGTGGGCGCCTTCTGCGGCTGGATCAACGGCGTGCTCGTGGCACGCATGAAGCTGCCACCCTTCATCGTCACGCTTGGCATGTGGCAGATCGTGCTGGCCTCCAACTTCCTGTACTCGGCCAACGAGACCATCCGCTCGCAGGATATCGCCCAGAATGCACCGATCCTGCAGTTCTTCGGCGAGAACCTGCGCCTTGGCGGCGCCGTCCTCACCTATGGCGTGATCGGCATGGTGCTTCTCGTTGCCTTCCTCTGGTACGTTCTGAACAACACCGCCTGGGGCCGCCACGTCTACGCGGTCGGCGACGACCCGGATGCGGCGGAACTTGCCGGCGTGAACGTCAGGCGCATGCTCATCTCCGTCTATACCCTGTCGGGACTGATCTGCGCCTTCGCCGGCTGGGTCCTGATCGGCCGCATCGGCTCCGTCTCGCCCACGGCCGGCCAGTTCACCAACATCGAGTCCATCACCGCGGTGGTCATCGGCGGCCTGTCGCTGTTCGGCGGACGCGGCTCGATCCTCGGCATGCTCTTCGGCGCGCTGATCGTCGGCGTCTTCTCGCTCGGACTGCGGCTGATCGGCACCGACCCGCAATGGACATATCTGCTGATCGGCGTCCTCATCATAGCCGCCGTGGCCATCGACCAATGGATCAGGAAGGTAGCAGGCTGATGACCCAGGAACCCATTCTCAGCGCCCGAGGTCTCGTCAAGCGCTACGGCCGCGTCACCGCCCTCGATCATGCCGACTTCGACCTCTATCCCGGCGAGATCCTCGCCGTGATCGGTGACAATGGTGCCGGCAAGTCCTCGATGATCAAGGCAATATCCGGCGCCATTACCCCCGACGAAGGGGAGATCCGCCTGGAAGGCAAGGTCGTCAATTTCCGGTCTCCAATCGAGGCCCGCAAGGTGGGGATCGAGACGGTCTACCAGAATCTCGCCCTGTCGCCGGCCCTCTCCATCGCCGACAACATGTTTCTCGGCCGGGAGATCCGCAAACCCGGCTTCATGGGAAAGTGGCTGCGCAAGCTCGACCGCTCCGCCATGGAGACCTTTGCGCGCGACAAGCTCTCGGAACTGGGCCTGATGACGATCCAGAACATCAACCAGGCGGTGGAGACGCTGTCCGGCGGCCAGCGGCAGGGCGTCGCCGTCGCCCGCGCGGCAGCCTTCGGCTCCAAGGTGATCATTCTCGACGAGCCGACGGCCGCACTCGGCGTCAAGGAAAGCCGCCGCGTTCTGGAACTCATCCTGGACGTGCGCCGCAGGGGTATCCCGATCGTGCTGATCTCGCACAACATGCCCCATGTCTTCGAAGTCGCCGACCGGATCCATATCCATCGCCTCGGCAAGCGGCTGACGGTGATCAACCCGAAGGACTACAGCATGTCGGATGCAGTCGCGCTGATGACGGGTGCAAAGGCACCGGAGGAGCCTGTCGCCGCATGAGCTCGGACGCAAGCTTGATTGCCGACGGCATCCTGGCCCAGGCGGAAGGCAGCACGCGGTTCCTGGTTGCCATCGCCGGCCCACCGGGGTCCGGCAAGTCGAGTCTGGCGGACGAGCTTGCGTCCGAACTTCGCAGCCGCGGCGAGTTCGCGGCCATCGTCCCGATGGACGGCTTCCACATGGATGACACCGTTTTGCGGGAACGAGGACTCCTCCCCCGCAAGGGAGCGCCGCAGACCTTTGATGTCCGGGGTCTGGTCGACATCGCTCGCGCCCTGCGACGGACGGACGACGAGGTGCTCGTGCCGCTCTTCGACCGCACACGCGAGCTGGCCATCGCCGGCGCTCGCGCCATAGATCGGCAGGACCGCTTCGTCCTTCTCGAAGGCAACTACCTTCTTCTCGACGAGCCCGGCTGGGAGAAGCTCGCGCATCTCTTCGACTGGACGATCATGCTGCTACCGCCGGAAGATGTCCTGGAGCAGCGGCTGATGCGCCGCTGGCTCGACCTCGGCCTCGACGCCGAAGCGGCAAGAGCGAAGGTCGCCGGCAACGATCTGCCGAACGGCAGGCTGGTCAGGATGCGCAGCCGGCCGGCGGATGTGACACTTCCCTGAGCGTGCGGTGCCGGCCTCCTCCGCGCTACCAGAGTGCCACGTGCCTGTTGACGTCCTTGTAGAGCAGATACCGGAAACGCCCCGGCCCGCCCGCGTAGCAGGCCTGCGGGCAGAAGGCCCGGAGCCACATGAAGTCGCCGGCCTCGACCTCCACCCAATCCTGGTTCAGACGGTAGACCGCCTTGCCTTCCAGTACGTAGAGCCCGTGCTCCATGACATGCGTTTCCATGAACGGGATCGTGCCGCCGGGCTCGAAGGTCACGATATTGATATGCATGTCATAGCGGACATCCGCCGGATCGATGAAGCGGGTTGTCGCCCATGTGCCGTTGGTGTCCGGCATGGCAAACATCTCCTGCTCACCCTCGCTCGTGAAGATCGCCGGCGGCGCCTCCAGGCCATCCACCGGCTGAAAGGCCTTGCGTATCCAGTGGAAACGGACCGGCTCGGGCGAGTGATTATGCAATGTCCAGGCAGCGCCGGCTGGGAGGTAGGCAAATGATCCGGTTCGCAGGACATGCGCGGCGCCGTCGAGCTCCACCGTCATCTCGCCCTCGGTGACGAAGAGGCCTGCCTGTGCACGCGCGTCCGGCTCCGGTCGCCGGCTGCCGCCACCCGCTTCGACCTCCATCACATACTGCGCAAAGGTCTCCGAAAACCCCGTCAGCGGCCGCGCGATGATCCACGCCCGGGTCTTTTCCCAATGCGGCAGGACGCTGGTGACGATGTCCGTCATCACCGTGCGCGGGATGATGGCATAGGATGTCGTGAACACGGCCTTGCTGGAAAGAAGCTCGGTCTGTCCGGGCAGACCGCCCAGGCGGGAGAAGTAGGCGGTGTCTTTCGTCGTCATCTACGGCATCCATTTGCACGGGCGGAAGGGAAGGCCGCGGCATTGACATCGGTTCTACTGCAGCCTGTCTTTTTGGTTTAGGCGTGGGGCATTCTGCACGCAAATAATTTCGCCATCGCTGGAAACGGAACCGACGGCGATCCACCGGGTTTTCTGATCTCAACAAAGGAGATCAGGAATGTCTGACCACGACGACACCGCCAAGGTATGGGACCTCATCGACAAGATCGGTTTCTGCATGCTCGCGACCCACAATGGCAGCGACATCCGCGCCCGCCCCATGTCTGCCTACACCAAGAGGGCCGACGGCGCTGTGTATTTCCTGACCGACGTCGCCAGCCACAAGGACGAGGAGGTCGCACGCTTCCCGAATGTCTGCCTCGCCTTCGCAGACACCAAGGGTCAGAAATACGTTTCGGTATCCGGCACCGCAGAGGTCCTCAACGACCGCGAGTTGATCCGCGAAATCTGGGCCTTCCCGGCGAAGGCCTGGTGGGAAGGCCCGGATGATCCGTCGATCCGCATCCTCAAGGTCAACCCCGAGTTTGCCGAATACTGGGACAGCCCGGGCACCGTCATCAGCTATATCAAGATGGCCGCTGCCGCCGTGTCCAGCTCCAAGCCGGACATGGGCGACAACGAAAAGGTGAGCCTCTAGCCTTCTTCTGACGACGAGAGACGCCGGCGCAACCAGCCGTTCGGCGTCTCTCTCCGATAACGTCCCGGCCGATGCAACTTTCGTCCCCGGGACGCGTTGAGGTGCCCGAAAGCAGGGTCCTTCCAATGAACATGATGATCAGAACCGGCGACGTTCGCTGGCCTTCTCCCATCCGCGTCCGGGTCGGCTACGGGTTTCCCGAAACCATCCGGGGACCACGCGAAGCGCTGACCTATCTGAACTACCGCTGGCCGGCCATTGACGGCGAACACTGCCGAAGCGCCAAGGTCATATGCGCCGAGGCCCTCGAATTCCGGACATCCCCCGACGTCGCGCGCGAAGCCTTCCTGCAGGCCTGCATCGAGGCGAAGATGCTGGACTAGATGCCGTTGACCGCCAGATAGACGGCATAGAGGCTCCTAGTCGCCGTGATGAAGAGGCAGTTTCGGCGAGGTCCCCCGAACGCGACATTGGCAACCACCTGCGGCACCTTGATCTTCCCGAGCAGCGTTCCGTCTGCGGAAAAGCAGTGAACCCCGTCTCCCGCGCTCGTCCAGAGATTGCCTTCCATATCGACCCGGAAGCCGTCGGGCACGCCGTTGTCGATCGTGCAGAACACCCGACCGTTGACGAGCCGGCGGCCGTCGGCAACATCGAACACCCGGATATGCCGCGGTGCGTTGACGTCGTGGCTGGCAGCGGAATCGGCCACGTAAAGCTTGCTCTCGTCGGGCGAAAACGCCAGCCCGTTGGGCTGGCCGAAGTCCGTCGCGACGGGGTCCAGTTCTCCTGTCCGGGGATCGAGGCGATAGACATTGCGCGTCGCCTGCTCCGGCTCGGCCTTGTAACCTTCGTAATCTGAGAGAATGCCGTAGGTGGGGTCGGTGAACCAGATGCTGTCGTCGGACCGGACCACCACGTCGTTGGGCGAGTTGAGCCGCCTGCCCTGATACTGGTCGGCCAGCACCGTCAGCGATCCGTCAAGCTCTGTGCGCACCACGCGGCGCCCGCCGTGCTCGCAGGAGATCAGGCGCCCCTGGCGGTCGCGGGTATTGCCGTTGGCGAAATTCGAGGCGGACCGGAAGACGGACACGCCGCCCCCGTCCACCCAGCGCAGCATCCGCTGGTTCGGAATGTCGCTGAAGATGACGCACTGCATGTCGGCAATCCACACCGGACCTTCCGCCCACCGGCACCCCGCGTAGAGCTCCTCGAGCGCCGAACTGGCCACCGTCAGCTGGCGGAAGCGCTCGTCGTGTATTTCGTAGATCGAGGGTGACTGCGGCATGTCTGGCATCCGGGAACCGTGGTGAAGGGAGGAGACGTTCGGTGCGGTCATCGCGCAACCCTCCTGCCGCCGGCGGCGAGAATGACGGCGATGATGATGAGGCCCGTGAGAATGAGGCGCACGCCCGCGCCGAAGCCATAGGTGTTGAGCATCGAGACCACGAGAAACATGAAGAGCGAGGCGCCCCATATTCCGGGAACATTGGAGTTTCCGCCGGCAACCGCCGTGCCACCGATGACCACCACCGCAATCGACATCAGCAGGTACTCGGCACCCATGTTGAGCGCCGCACCTCCGGAGAAGCTCGCCAGCAGGTAGCCGGCGACGGCGGCCAGAACGGCGCAGAGGACATAGGTGATGAACCGCGTGCCGTCGACGGGTATGCCGGCCATGCGCGCCGCAAAGCTGCTTTGGCCGATGGCCGAGATCCAGCGGCCGTAGGTCGTCTTCTCCAGAAGGAACCAGGCCGCCAGTGAAAGAACCAGCGCCACCAGCGCGACGTTGGGAACGCCGAAGCTATAGGACGTCGTGAAATCCGAGAGCGTTTCCGGCGGCTTGATGCGCAGCCCGCGGTTCGTCCAGATGGCGCAGGACTGCACGATGAAGCTCATCGACAGCGTCGCGATGATCGGCGGAATGCGCAAAAGCTTGATCAGCGCGTAGTTGCCGATGCCGATCGCAACGCCGACCAGGATGGCGATCAGAAGGCCCAGCGCGATCATGCTGTCCTGAACGTCCATCACCTTCAGCGCCAGCGTTCCAGACAGCGTCATGGTGGCGGGGACGGAAAGATCAATGTTGCCGGGCCCCAGCGTGATCACGAACATCTGCCCGATGCCGACGATCACGGAGAAGGCCGCGAAGGTGAGTGTTGCCTGGGAGAGGCCGACGGAACTCGATCCCCCGGTAAAGAGCACCGTGATGACCCACACGAGGATCGCCGCGGCAAAGGACCAGACCCAGGGCTTGGCGGTGAGAGCAGTCATCGGTTCTTCTCCCGCTTTTCGACCCGGTTCAGGAAAAGGCGCAGCGCCAGGACAACGATCAGGATGGCGCCCTGCGCCCCGATCTGCCAGTCCGGCGATATCCGCATGAAGGACAGGAACGAACCGGCGAGCGTCAGCGTCAGCGCTCCGATCACCGCGCCGATCGGCGAGACACGGCCGCCGACGAATTCACCGCCGCCCAGAATGACCCCGGCGATCGAGAGCAGCGTGTAGCGAAGCGCGATATTGGCGTCCGCCGCCGTCGTCAGGCCGACGAGGGCAATCCCGGCCAGCACCGCGAAGAGCCCGGCCAGCGCATAGGCAGCCGCCCGGATGCCGACCACCGACCAGCCGGCCCGCTCCACGGAGCGGTTGTTGCCGCCGACGCCGCGGATCAGCACGCCGAAGGAGGACCGCATCACCACGTAATGCGTGACGGCGGCGATGATGACGCTGGCGACGATCGCCATCGGCACGAGCGGCGGCTTGACGGTCATCAGCCACCGGACCCAGCCCGGCGCGGCCCCGCCCGGCGATGGCAAAAGCAGGACGGCGAGACCGCCCCATACGAAGCTCATCCCCAGCGTCACGACGATCGACGGCAGTTGGCGCAGGTGGATGACGACGCCGATGCCCGCATAGACGGCGATGGCGCCGAGAAAGATCAGAACGCCGATCGCCGGCGAGGTCTGCAGAAAGGTTGCGGCGACGCAGGCGCAGAAGCTGACGAAGGCGCCCATCGACAGGTCGAGATCGTTCACCGACATGATCAACATCTGGGCGATCGTGGCGAGTGCGATGGGGACGGCCAGATTGAAGAGGAGGTTGAGGCCGGTATAGCTCATCGCCCGCGGCTGCATGTAGAAGACGGCAGCCAGAAGGACGGCCAGCGATGCGGCGGGGATGATCAGCCGGACGGCACTGGAGGAAAGTCTCATGCTGCTTCTCCTCCGGCAAATGAGGCGGCGAGCACCCCGGCCTCCGTAATGTCATCTCCCACCAGCTCGGCCGCGATGGCTCCATCACGGAAGACATAGACACGGTCGCAGAGCCGGATTTCGTCCATTTCCGTCGAATACCAGATGAATGTTCTCCCCGATGCTGCCTCGGCGCGAAGGATCTCGTAGACCTCCTGCTTCGTCCCGACGTCGACGCCGCGCATCGGATCGTCCATCAGCACGATCTTTGCGGTCGTCGCCAGCGCCCGCGCAAACAGCACCTTCTGCTGGTTGCCGCCGGACAGGGACAGGATCGGGTTGTGCATGTCCGGCGTGCGGATTTCGATCCGCTTCCTCCAGCTCTCGCTCACCTTCTTTTCCCGGTCGGTGTCGATGACGCTGCGGTTGGACAGCCCCTTGAGCGAGGAGATACTGAGGTTCTTGAGGATGCTCCAGAGCGAGAACGTGCCATTCAAACCGCGGTCGCCGGCTACAAAGGCCATCTTCGGCTCGGCGGCCGGCCACCAGTTGCCGTTGGCGGCAAGATAGAGATCGAGAAGCGCCTCGGTCTGCCCGTGACCGCCGAGCCCGGCAAGGCCGATGATCTCGCCGGAGAAGGCTTCAAGGCGGATCGACGCCCCCGGCAGCGGCGGCACCGAGAGCACCGGCGCGCCCGTCTTCGTCCGTGCCGAGCGCTGCCAGCCCTGCTCGCGCACGACGCTGCCCATGGTCTCCACCAGGCGGCGGGTGTTGAAGTCGACTGCCGGCCGGTCGGCCACCACCTTGCCGTCCTTCATCACGACGATGCGGTCGGAGGTGGAGAGAATTTCCCCGAGGATGTGAGAGATCAGCAGCACCGAGCCACCCGTCTCCACGAAGCGGCGCACATAGGCCATCAGCTGCGCTGCCAGCCCCGCGTCGAGCGACGATGTCGGCTCGTCGAGGATGACGAGCTTCGGACGCGCGTCCACCGCAGCAAAGCTGATCGCGATCTCGACCATCTGCCGCTCGGCGATGGTAAGATCCTCCACGACACTCTCGCAGTCGATGCTGTGGCCGGGAAAGATCTCCGCCAGCTGCCGCGTCACGAGCGCCAGGCCGCGCCTGCGCCAGCCCGCGCCCTTGAGGTCGCTCAGCATGACGCGGGCGTTCTCGGCGATGGTCAGGTTCGGGCAGAGCGACAGCTCCTGGAAGACGCAGCGCACGCCGCTGGCGCGCGCCGCGGTAATACCCTGATCGGCGGAAGCGCCACCATAGGTGATCGCGCCCTCCTGTGGCGTAAGGCCACCATTGATGACGTTGACGATTGTCGACTTGCCGGCGCCATTGTGGCCGACGAGACCGACGCATTCGCCGGATTGGATGACGAGAGTGGCACCGTCCAGCGCCTTGACGGCACCGAAGGCGACCTTGACGTCGCGCGCGGCCACCACTTCCTGTTTCGGCACTCTGTCATTCATGGGAAAGGATCAACTGGACAAGAGGGGTTCCACCGGATGCGACGCCATGCGCCGCATCCGACTGGGAGGTGGAGCAATGACTGCTCCGTTACATGGCAGCGTCGATGACCTTCTGCGCATCTTCCAGCGAGTATTCGACGTTGGCAACGCCGCCCGCTTCCGTGGTCTCGAGGTTGGCCTCGAGATTGTCCTGGTCGATGCGCAGGAACGGAACGACGAGCTCCTTCTTCACGTCCTGGCCATCGAGGATCTGCTGGGCGACCCAGAAGGCGAGCGTGGAGACACCCGGCGCGATGGAAACCGACATGGTCTCGTAGCCGTTTGCGTCCTTCTGTTCCTTCCACCAGCGCAGCTCGTCCTCGCGGTTGCCCATGACAATGGTCGGGATCGGACGATCGGCCGCAGCAAAGGCCTGAGCGGCACCATAGCCATCGCCACCCTGGGTGACGACCGCCTTGATCTCGGGCAGGCTTGGCAGGATTCCGGCGACGGCACGCTGCGCGACATCCTGGGCCCAGTCGCCGTTGACGGAGCCTGCGATCTTGAACTGGGGGTGCTTCTCGACACCGGCCTGGATGCCGGCATGGATTTCGTCGTCGACCGAAACGCCGGCCAGACCGCGGATCTCGAGCAGGTTACCGCCGTCCGGCATCTTCTCGGCGAGATATTCGATCTGGCTTTCGCCCATGGCCTTGAAGTCGACGGCGATCCGCCAGGCGCAGGGCTCGGTCACGATGCCGTCGAAGGACACGACGACGATGCCGGCATCGCAGGCTTCCTTCACCGCGCCGTTCAATGCAGTCGGAGAGGCTGCGTTGATGACGATGGCGTCATAGCCCTGCAGGATCAGGTTCTGGATCTGCGCGGCCTGCTCCGTCGCCTGGTTCTCGGCAGTCGTGAACGGATCGGCAGCGGCGACGATGCCCTGGCTGACCGCGTCCTTGGTAATCTTGTCCCAGCTCGTCAGCATGGCCTGGCGCCAGGAATTGCCAGCATAATTGTTGGACAGCGCGATCTTCTTGTCAGCCGTCTCGGCCGACGCGGAAACGGGTGCAGTCACGCATGCGATAGCGATCGATGCCAGAAGCATCCTCTTGATGGTCATGATTTTCCTCCCTGTACGCCTCTCGGGCTCATTCATCAGGCCCGCTCCTCAACGGTCCCCCGACGGATGTTTTCACTGGCGCCATTGCGTCAGTCAGTGAAGAATGAAGCAGAAGCGCAAACTTGCAAAGGTGAATCCATGCAAGCATCTTGCGGAGACGCGCGCGAAATATGCGGGATCCCGCAAGACAATCGCGCCGATGAAGCGCTTAATCAGATAGGGCGATCTTTCGCCCGATTTCCGACGGCTGGGAGGACGTCGCTGATGCTCAATCCGACACGAAGCGCGCTCTTCGATCACTATCTGGGAATTTCCCGGCTGCTGGCCGGCCAGCTGGATTTCCATTCGATCATCCAGGCCGTCGCCATCGAGATCGGGCACATCATCCCTCATGACCATCTGGATGTCTGCATCAAGATGGTCGACGGGAAGTATCACATCGCCTACGAAAGCGGCCTAGAGACGGACTGGAGCAAGCAGCCCCCTGCCCTGCTGACGGGAAGCCCGATCCGCAGCCTGCTCTCCGGCGAGGTCGATTACCTGCTGTCCGGCGATGCCTGCAACGATCCGCGCTTCCACTTTGCCGGCGCCTTCTCGCGCCCGATCATCGAGCTTTCGCTGCGCAGCCGCCTGCACGTCCCCCTGCGCGTCCAGGGCGATTTCATCGGCGCCCTCAGCTGCTCCAGCCATCAGGCCGATCACTATACGATGGACGACGTGGAGAATGCCCGCTCGATCGCCGACCTGCTGGCGCCCTATTTCTTTGCGCTGCGCGCCGCCGAGCAGGCAAAGCGTTCCGCCGTGGTGGAAACGGAAGCACGAGCGCGCGAGGAAGGGCTCAGGCTTGGTGCGTTGAAGCTTACGGAAGCCCTTGAAGCGGAACGGCAGCGGATCGGCATGGATCTGCACGACCAGACGCTGGCGGATCTGACACGGCTGGCGCGGCGCATGGAGCGGATGACGCACCTGCCCGATGTGCCGGGAGAAGCGCTGGAGCCGATGTTCCGCAGCCTGCAGCACTGCATGCACGACCTGCGGCAGATCATCGAGGAGGCCAAGCCCTCCGTCCTGCAGCTCTTCGGCGTCGCCCAGGCGATCGAAAATCACCTCGACCGGTCTGTCCGGGAAAGCGGTCTGCCCATCGACTGGCAGATGGTCGACGAGAGTGATGGCAAGCTTGACGGTCTGGAAGAGACGGTGGCGATCGCGCTCTTCCGGATCGTCCAGGAGGCGATCAACAATGCCGTCCGGCACGGCCAGCCCGCCAACATCGTCGTCGTCCTCCAGAGCGCGCCGACAGGGCTCTCCGTCGCGGTGACCGACGACGGTGTCGGCATCGGCAATCCGCAGGAACAGGCGGGCCATGGCATCGACAATATGCGCACCAGGGCCCGTCTCATCGGTGCGCGGTTCGAAATCGGCAGCAGCGACGGGCAAGGCACCCGCGTCCGCCTCTTCCTCGGTGAGGATGGCATACGCACAGCATGAGCAAGGAAGCCACCATGGAAGTCCTCATCATCGAAGACGATCCTCTCCACCGGTCCTATCTGCATGACGCGGTTCGAGCGGCCCTGCCGGAGTGCGACACCGTGCTGGAGGCCGAGAACGGCAGGATCGGCGAAGGGCTGGCGCGTCAGCATCGCGCCGCCCACATCGTCATGGATCTCCAGATGTCGGAGCGCAACGGCATCGAAGCGGCGCGGACGATCTGGAAGGAGCGGCCCGACACCCGCATCCTCTTCTGGTCGAACTACGCCGACGAAGCCTATGTGCGGGGCGTCTCGCGCATCGTCCCGGAGGGGGCGGCCTACGGCTATGTCCTGAAGTCCGCCTCCGACGACCGGCTCAAGCTTGCCCTGCGCGGCATCTTCATGGAATCGCAATGCGTCGTCGACCGCGAAGTTCGCGGCATGCAGCAGAAGAGCCTCGGCAACAGCCATGGCTTTACCGATGTCGAATACGAGATCCTCATCGACATCGCGCTGGGACTGACCGACCGGATGATTGCACGGCGGCAGAACCTCTCGCTGCGCAGCGTCCAGAACCGCCTGCAGCAGCTCTACGAAAAGCTCGACGTCTATCAGAGGCTGGGGGACGATGGCGATGAGGGCCGCTACAACCTGCGCAGCCGGGCAGTTTCGGTGGCCTTCCTGCGCAAGCTGATCAACTACAGTGCGCTGGAGCGGGCGGAAGCTGAACTCAACGAGTGGCTGGGCATCAAGTAAAAACAAAAGTGCCGCGACAGAGGCCGCGGCACTTGGGTCAGATCATCCGATGGATCAGGAGAACGTAAGAGGACGCTCGCCCTCTTCGTCCCGGATCCAGGTCGGCAGGCCGATGTGGTTCAGGATGTTGAGGAAGGGCTTAGGCGCCAGCTCCTCGACGTTCGCCATCTTCTTCACGTCCCACTCACCCGTGGCCACCAGCATGGCCGCCGCGACCGGCGGAACGCCGGCGGTGTAGGAAATGCCCTGGCTGCCGACTTCGTTGTAGGCTTCCTTGTGGTCGGCGACGTTGTAGATGAACACCGTCCGTTCCTTGCCGTCCTTGATGCCCTTCACGAAGTCGCCGATGCAGGTCTTGCCTTCATATTCCGGGGCCAGCGACGACGGGTCGGGCAGGCACGCCTTGACGACCTTGAGCGGCACGACTTCGGAGCCGTCGGCGAGCGTGACCGGCTGTTCCGAGAGGAGGCCGATCGACTTCAGCACGGTGAAGACGTTGATGTAGTGATCGCCAAAGCCCATCCAGAAGCGCACATCAGCGCCGTCCATGTTCTTGGCCAGCGAATGCACTTCGTCATGGCCGCAGAGATAGGCGCGGCGCGTGCCGACCACCGGCAGGTCGTAGTCCTTGCCGATCTCGAACATCTTGTTGACCTGCCATTCGCCGCCCTGCCAGGAATAGACGACGCCGGTGAATTCGCGGAAGTTGATTTCCGGGTCGAAGTTGGTGGCGAAATACTTGCCGTGGCTGCCGGCATTGATGTCGACGATATCGACGTCGGTCACCTTGTCGAGGTACTCGTCCTTTGCCAGACGCGCGTAGGCGTTGACCACGCCCGGGTCAAAACCGGCGCCGAGGATGGCGGTGATGCCCTTCTCCTCGCATTCCGCCGCACGCTTCCACTCGTAGTTTCCGTACCACGGCGGGGTTTCGCAGATCTTGTTCGGCTCCTCGTGGATTGCGGTGTCGATATAGGCGACGCCGGTATCCATGCAGGCGCGCAGCACCGACATGTTGAGGAAGGCGGTGCCGACGTTGATGACGATCTGGCAGCCGGTCTTCTGGATGAGGGCCTTGGTAGCCTCGATGTCCAGCGCGTCGAGCGCATGGCCTTCCAGCACGCCGGACTGCTTCATCGCCTTTTTCTCGTGAACAGAGGCGATGATCGCGTCACACTTGCTCTTCGTGCGCGATGCGATGTGAATATCGCCCAGCACGTCGTTGTTCTGAGCGCACTTGTGCGCCACCACCTGCGCGACGCCGCCGGCGCCGATGATGAGGACGTTCTTCTTCATGATAGGGACTTGCTCCTTGTGTCCAATCGTCAGAAGCCTCAGGAGAGGCTTTGCTCGTAGTCCGCGTAGTCGAACTCACGGACCGTCCTGATGCTGCCATCCAGTTCGCGAATGGCGATTGACGGCATTTGCACGCCGTTAAACCAGTTTTTCTTGACCATCGTGTAACCGGCCGCGTCCTGGATCGAAATCCGGTCGCCGACCTTCAGTTCCTGGTCGAAATTGAACTCACCGAAAATATCGCCGGCGAGGCAGGACTTGCCGCAGACCATGAACCGATGCGGCCCTTCGTTCGGCAGCATCTTGGCGCTCTCGCGGTAGATCAGCAGGTCGAGCATATGTGCTTCGACCGAAGAGTCGACGATGGCGAGATTTTTCCCGTTGTAGAGCGTGTCGAGCACCGAGACTTCCAGCGTCGTCGACTTGGTGATCGAGGCCTCGCCGGGCTCCAGATAGACCTGCACCTGATATTCGCCGCCAAAGCGTTTCAGCCGCTCGGCGAATTTCTCCAGCGGATAGTCTTCCCCGGTGAAATGGATGCCGCCGCCAAGGCTCACCCATTCGGCTCTGCGAAGCAGCGGCCCGAACTTTTCCTCGATCTGACCGAGCATGCGGTCGAACAGCTCGAAATCGCCGTTCTCGCAGTTGTTGTGGATCATGAAGCCGGAAACGAGATCCATGACCGGCTCGACCTTCGCAAGATCCCATTCACCCAGGCGGGAGAAAGGCCGGGCGGGATCGGCGAGATCGAAGCTGGAGGACGAAACGCCCGGGTTCAGCCGCAGGCCGCGGGTGATGCCGGAAGCCCTGTCGGCAAACCGCGTCAGCTGTCCGATGGAGTTGAAGATGATCTTGTCGGCGTGGCTGATCACCTCGTCGATCTCGTAGTCGGCGTAGGCGACGGAATAGGCATGGGTTTCCTTGCCGAACCGCTCGTGGCCGAGACGCACTTCGTTGAGCGAGGACGAGGTGGTGCCGTCCATGTAGTCGCGCATGAAGTCGAAAACGCCCCAGGTGGCAAAGCATTTCAGCGCCAGCAGCGCCTTCGCGCCGGAGAGTTCGCGCAAGGTGGCGATCGTCTCCATGTTGCGAAGCAGCTTCGACTTGTCGATCAGATAGTAGGGGGTCTGGATACTGCTGGTCACGCCTAGCCTCGGAGCTTGCTCGTCAGAAAGGGGGCCGAATACCCCGGATCGACCGGAGGTTCAACCCAACAGCGCATATGTGACAGACAAGCTTCCGAGAGCACGGCTGCCCGCGGAAGCGAATGGCCCTCCGTGAAGAGGGCCATTCGTCAGATCAGCTCGCCGGCGTCAGCGTCATGGACGTACCGGTTGCCGCGATGTTCAGGCCCAGCTGTCCCTGGACGCTGACCGTCTGCAGATGGATCGAACCGGATGTACCACCGATCAGGATGTTCGCACCGATGCCGGCACCGACAGTCGCCTCGGCCGTGGCGCCCTGGTAGAGGCCACCGAGCGAACCAGCGTGATATCCAGCCGTCGGAGCAAAGACTGCCCACACCATCTTGCCGCGCGTCGTAAAGCCAAGGTCGATACCCATCTTGCGCAGGCTGCCGACATAGGCGTCACTGCGATCGCCGTCGGTCGAGGTGAACACGCAGCTCACTTCCTTGGCAGAGCCCAGAACATAGCCGACGCCGCCGCCGATGTCGCAGGCCAAATAGCCGAGCTTCACGCCATTGCGCGCGCCCGAGTCCTGATAGACCGGTGCAGCCTCCTGGTAGCGGACGGCGTCAGCGGCGAATGCGGCCGGGGCCGATGCGAATGCGACGGCTGCTGCGGATACGGTAAGCGCGAGGATCTTCTTCATTGTTATCTCCTTCTGAAAATGCTGCCGCACATCGCCTCATGGCGCCATGCGTCTTTTCAGTTGGAGAGAACGATTGTGATGGAAAAATGATCCATCGCCGATGATAACGCTTCGTTAAGATGTGTTTCAGGCGGGAGGGGAGCGTTTCCAAAGGCAAGGGGTTAGCGCCATCCTGCCGCTTTCTTCCATCGTCGTCACTAGAAGCCTCCTCCTCCCGCCCTAAGTGCGGTCGTGAACGGTCATGCCAAGGATGGGTCACGATATGAATTGGGGAGTCGGATCGGCTACCGATGGGCTGAAGCGAGGGTCTTCATGATCCTCAGCCTGAAGTTTCTGCACATTGCAGCGATCGCAATCTGGGCGGGAGGTCTCGTCAGCCTGCCGGGTCTTTACGTGCAGCGTGCCTATGTCGAGGACAAGGACTCGCTCTACCGCCTGCAGATGATCGTTCGCTTCGCCTATGTTGCCGTCATCTCTCCGGCTGCCTTCATCGCGGTCGCAAGCGGGATCATGCTGATCTTCGGTCAGCAGACCTTTGCCGGCTGGTTTTCGCTCAAGCTCTTCTTTGTCGCCCTGCTCGCCGTCCTGCACGTCCTGACGGGACTGGTCATCATTCGCCTGTTTCGCGAAGGTGAGATCTATCCCGTCTGGCGTTTCGTGATGACGACCGTCCTGACGTGCGGTGTGGTTGTTGCCATCCTGTTCGTCGTGCTCGCCAAGCCGACGATCCATGCGTCGATCATCGAGGACCTGTTCAAGCCCGGCGGACTTCGAGACCTCGTGCAGTCCATCAGTCCTTGGGCGATACCATGAGGCCAATGCCATGATCGAAGATGAGCTTGCCGCCATGCCAACCGGCCATTCCGGTCACGACTGCCGCCATCATGGAAACCAGCAATCCGTGAGGCAGGACTTCGGCCGATTCCGTCACGCGCAGGCCCCAGTTCAACCCGGCGAGAGCGATCAGCATGATGGCCGCGATGGCATGCGCCCAGCTGGCGACACGCTCGCGGATGCCGGCAACCGAAAGCAGCTCGATGGTCCCGACCGCACCCGCTGCGGCGCCCATGAAGAAGGCGCCGCCCGAGGACCACAGGCCGGCCCGCAGCCAGAACGCATCGCCAGACCACCAGTAGATGACGTCGATCGCCAGGGTGACGAAGACAAGCGCAATGGGAAAATGAACCGTCATCGCATGCAGCGGATGCCCGGCCACGGCAACCGCGGAGGTCACATCCTTTTCCATAACCTCGGAGACTACCGGATTTTTGCTATCTTCGACGTCGGCCATGACCATACTCCCTTTCGCGGGATAATCCGGCAATGCCGCCAGTGGTTCCCAAGGTTGCTGTTCGGCCTTGGCGCCACCCTCCTCGCCGGCTGTACCGGAGACCTGTCGGCACTCGATCCGGCCGGACCATCCGCTGCCTCGATCGCCCGCCTGTGGTGGGTGATGCTGGCGGCATCGGCCTTGCTTTTCCTGCTGGTCATGGGGCTGCTTTTCGTCGCCATCATGTTCCCGCACTTCGGCAGACGGATTTCGCAGCGGTCGTGGATCCTGGCCGGGGGGCTCGCGCTGCCGATCCCGATCCTTTTTGCCCTGACCTTCTACGCCTTCTGGCAAGGCGAATACCTGCTGAGGGGTGGCGGCACAGAAGCCGAGGAGCTCGTCCGCGTCGAGGCGCTGGGAACGCGGTGGCAGTGGCAATTCCGCTACCCGGATACAGCCGAAAACCCCACCACATCCGGCGTCCTGCACATCCCCGCCGGAAGAACTGTCGAGGTTGCGGTCACCAGCACGGACGTCATCCACAGCTTCTGGATCCCGCGCCTGGCGGGCAAGATCGATGCCGTCCCGGGTCACGTCACCTATCTGCGGCTGCGCGCAGATCGACCGGGCCGCTACGGCGGCCAATGCGCGGAATATTGCGGCACCGGCCATGCCGGCATGAACTTCGAGGTTCACGCCCACGCGGAAGAGGATTACGCCGCCGCCCTCGGCATCGAGAAAGCCCCATGACAGATCACCACGAGAAACCCACTTCGCCGATTGCCCTTCATCATGCACTGGACCGGATCTGGGGCACGAAATCCGGCTGGGGCCGCCTGGCAACCGTCAACCACAACGTGGTCGGCAAGCGGTTCATGCTGACGGCGCTTATCTTCTTTGCCATCGGCGGATTGCTTGCCATGCTGATCCGCACGCAGCTTGCCTCGTCGCAAAGCGCATTCATGGATGCGGAGCAATACGCGCAGGTCTTCACCATGCATGGCTCGGTGATGATGTTCCTGTTTGCGATACCGTTCTTCGAGGGATTGACGATCTACCTACTCCCGAAGCTTCTTGGCACCCGGGACCTCGCCTTTCCGCGGCTGACCGCATACGGCTTCTGGTGCTACCTCTTTGGCGGCAGCATCTTGATCATTGCGTTGATCGGCGGCGTTGCACCCAACAGCGGCTGGTTCATGTACACGCCGCTCTCCTCGGACATCTATTCGCCGGGCATCAACTCCGATGTCTGGCTGCTGGGGATCACCTTCGTCGAGATCTCTGCTCTTTCGGCGGCCATCGAGATCATGGTGACGATCCTGAAGCTGCGGGCGTCCGGCATGTCGCTCGACAGGATGCCGATCTTTGCCTGGTACATGCTGATCGTGGCAACGATGATGCTGGTCGGCTTCCCGCCGCTCATCCTCGGGTCGATCCTTCTCGAGACCGAACGGGCCTTCGGCCTGCCGTTCTTCGACCCGAACCGCGGCGGCGACCCGCTCTTGTGGCAACACCTCTTCTGGCTGTTCGGCCACCCGGAGGTTTACATCATCTTCCTGCCTGCCGCCGGCGCGATATCGACCATCCTGCCCGTCTTTGCCGGAACGCCGCTGGCGGGCTACCGTATCATCATCGCCGCACTGGTCTCGACGGCCTTCCTGTCCTTTGGACTCTGGGTCCACCACATGTACGCGGTGGGAATACCGCACGTCGCACTCTCGTTCTTTTCCGCCGCCAGCGCGCTGGTGGCAATCCCGACCGCCATCCAGATCTTCGCCTGGCTGGCGACCATCAGCCACGGGCGACCGCGCTTTTCCGTTCCGATGCTGCACATCATCGGCTTCTTCTTCGTGTTCGTGATCGGCGGGCTGACGGGCGTGATGCTGGCCATGGTGCCGTTTGACTGGCAGGCCCACGACACGCACTTCGTGGTCGCGCACCTGCATTACGTCCTGGTCGGCGGCTTCGTGTTTCCCATGCTGGCGGCCGCCTATTACTGGTTGCCGCACATCACCGGTCGACAGCCCGTGCAGCATCTGTCGCAGGCCGCCTTCTGGATGATCTTCCTGGGCTTCAACATCACCTTCTTCATGATGCACCTGACAGGCCTGCGGGGCATGCCGCGGCGCGTGTTCGAATACCCGCCGGAATCGGGCTGGGAGATGCTGAACTTCTTTTCGTCCCTCGGCAGTTTCGTGATGACGATGGGCTTTGCACTGGTGGCGCTCGATTTCATCCTTCTCTTCCGGTTCGGCCGTCCCTTCCGGCGCAATCCCTGGCGCGCCGGCACTCTGGAATGGGCAATGCCGACCCCCTCACCCTCCTACAACTTCGCCTCCCTCCCGGTCATCGATCGGCGTGCGGATATGCTCGATCCCGATGTGCTCGGACCGCAGCTGGCCGCCGGCAAGGGGCTGCTCGGCTTTCCGCGCGACGGGCGCATGGAGCTTCTGGCCGTCGACATCGTGACCGGCAAACCCGAGCACGTGGTTCGCCTGCCGCGCCAGTCCTTCATGCCGCTCTGGACAGCGATCGGCACCGGCTTCTTCTTCCTGTCGCTGCTCTTCAAGTTCTACTGGGTCACTCCCTTCGCTCTTGCCTCCGTGGTCTTCATGTTTCTCCTGTGGAGCAGGGACACCGCCGAAAAGGATGACCTCGGAAACCTTCCGATCGGCAACGGACAGGAATTGCCGCCGCACATCGAGGCGGAACGACCGCCATCCTGGTGGGCCATGGTCTTTGCGCTCGTCGCCGATGCGACGGCCTATATCTCGCTTCTGTTCGGGAGCCTCTTCCTCTGGATCTCCGCCCCGAACTGGCCGCCCCAGGACATCGGGCAGATCGGGCTGCTGGGACCTGCAATCGCCGCTGTCTCGCTGGTGCTGGCTGCGTGGTCCGGTCGCCAGGCTTCCGCCGGGGGCGGCAAAGGCGCAGTTGGCTGGCTCTCGCTGACGACTGTCGGCCATCTGATCGCCACCACCGTCTTCCTGTGGCTGGCGTTGACGGCCCTGCCGTCGCCGCGCAGCCATGCGGCCGTCGCCAGCATCTTCGTCGTCTTCATCTACGCCGCAATGCACAGCGGGCTTGGAGCCGTGTTTGCCGGCTACGGGATCTGGCGGGTGCGCAGCGGCTTCGTCTCGCCGAGGCGCAATCTGGATCTGCGCATCGGCGTGCTCTGGCACGGTTTTGCCGCCATGGTGGGGCTCGCCGCCGCGGGCTTCCCCTTCGTCCTCGCCAGCCTCACCAGCGAGGTTTCTCCATGACCATTCATCCGATCATCTACATCATCGCCGGATTTCTGTTCTGGAGTGCCCTTTTCCTGCTGTTCTACGGCGTGCAGGCGACCGGCTGCCATCTTGCCGGCGACAATGTTTCGGCACTCGGAGAACATCCCGTTCTGCGGTCGGTGCTGATCGGACTGCTTCTTCTCTCGATCGCCGCGGGTATTGGTCCGTTCCTCCGGGCCAGAAAGCGCCGGGCAGAACGGCAGCCGGCCGACGACACCGCGCAATTCGTGCGCGAGGTTGGCGGCTACGTCTGGCTTGCCGCGGCCATCGCCATCCCCTTCTCCTTCGGCGGGGTCGCCTGGCTCACCCTCTGCGGGACATGAACCCACTGGCCTTGCTGCCTGGGTACGCAGCACTGGCTTCTGGTTTTTACACAACTGACATTCTTGGTGCCTAGGAGGAACGGACCAACAGCATCAGGAGATTCGTTCATGCCAAGCGCGCCAGCTACCCCACTGCCCACTCCGGCGCCGCGTCCGATGAGCGACTGTCAAGGTCTCGCCATATCCCACGCCGGTCACGCCACCCGCCTGAAATGGCACCGTCTTCGCCGCCGGCTCGACGATCCCTTGTTCTCGGCGGCCGTCATGAAGGATGGCTTTCGCCTCGGCGCCTCCGTGGAACTGGACCTGAAGGTCCGCGCCGACGGCGGCTTCGTGGTTCTCCATGACGACGTTCTGGAGGGAGAGACGACGGGTCAGGGCCCAGTCCGCGACGCCTCGGCCGCCGACCTTCGGAAACTGCAGATGAAGGTTGGTGGCGAGGCTCTGACGCTGAGCGAAGATCTGGCCGACATGCTCCCCACCGCGCATCCGCATGCGCTCCTGCAGTTCGACATGAAGGACGACCTCGCCTCGATCGGCGAACGGGGACTGGACCATCTCACGGGCCATTTCCGCCACCTGGGTCAGCACGTGATCGTCAGCGCTTCCGATCTGGATCTGATCCTCGCCATCAAGAAACGCATGCCCGACCTGCGGCGCGGGATCGACCCGACCGACCAGCTGGTGGATCTGCTGCACGGCGAGGGCCTGAGCGCCGTAGAGAAGGCCCTGATCGCAGACATCACCGGACCGACCGAGCCCGAGACCATCTATCTGGCATGGCCGCTTCTGCTGGACGCCGCCAGGCAGGGGCTGGACATGATCGGGATCTGCCATAACCACGGCAAGATCGTCGACGCCTGGACCTACAACCTGCGTGATCCTGCCCAAGGCTTTAGCGAAGGCGAATGGCAGGAATTCCGGTCTCTGATGGCGCTCAGGCCCGACCAGATCACCACGGATGAGCCCCTGGCCACCGAACAGGCCTGGGCCGACAGAACAGCCCCCTAAGGCTAGGCTGCAGGGGCGGCCTGCGACAGGCCGGCCGCTTCGACCAGGAAAGCAAGCTCGGCACTCAGACCCGGCGTGCAGGCAACGACCGGGCCGCCGCGGGCGATCATCTCCGCAAGCATGGGCGCAGACACCTCGACACCTGCCTCGCGGGCAATCAGGATGCCGGCCAGCATGTCCCAGGCCGACAGCTGCCGCTCGTAGTAGAGATCGGAGATGCCTTCCGCGACCCGGACAAGCCCGATTGCGGCCGCTCCCATGCGTCGATAGTCGATGCCGCGATCGTAGAGCCCCCGGGATACGGCGAGATAGTCCTCGAAGTCCGTGCGGCGGGAGTGGCCGAGGATGGCGATGGCGTGCCCGGGGTCGGTGGTGGTGGATGCCTTGATGGCAGTGCCATCCTTGAACGCACCTTCACCGCGAATGGCGTGGAATACCTTGTCCTGCGCCGCGTCGTAGATCACCCCGACCAGGATCTCGCCCGCTGCGACGAATGCGATGGAGACGCCCCAGTGGCGGAAGCCGCGGATGTAGTTGGTGGTTCCGTCGATGGGATCGACCACCCAGGTCCCGCCTTCACCGGCAACTCCGCCCCCCTCCTCGCCCATGAAGGCGTCCTCCGGAAAGGCATCGAGCAGCGCAGTGCGGATGGCGCCTTCGGCCCGCTTGTCGGCCACGGTGACGAAATCCTGAGTTCCCTTGCTCTCCACAGCAAGCGTCTCCGGCAGGGCCTCGGCCCTGAAAGCGGCAGCCGCGCGACCAACCTCGCGGGCAACGGAAATGGCTGCCTCGGCGCGGGCCTTGAGCGAGGCGATATCGAATGATGTCATCTATGCACTTCTTCTCGTGATCAGGGTGATGGGGGTGAACTCCACCCGCGCCACGGCATCCGGTTCGGACATGCGGCTGGTCAGCAGGTCGACGGCCTGGCTTGCCTGCACGTCGCAGGGCTGCAGGAAGGTGGTCAGTTGATAGGCGCTCCAGCTTGCCTGGGGAATGTCGTCGTGCCCGACGACCTTTATGAACCCGTCGTTGCGGCCCCTGGCTGCCAGACCGTCCAGCACGCCGCAGGCCATGTAGTCGTTCACGGAGAAGACGCCGTCGATGCCGAGGTCGAGCAGCTCGCCCGCCGCTTGTTGCCCATGGAGGTAATCGTTGATCGCGACCGGCACCAGCTGCGCCTCGACGCCGAGTGTCGAACAGCGTGCCAGAAAGGCTTCCGCCCGCCGGCGTGACGAATAGGACACGGCGGCCCCGGAGACCACGGCGAGCTTTTTCGCTCCGGATTTCAGAAGAACATCGGCGGCCGTGTAGCCCGCCATACGATCATCGGAAACGACCCGGTCGACGAAAGGAAAGTCCTCTCCCTTGTTGATGAGGACAATCGGCACGCCCTCGGCGGCGCATTCCTCAAAGATATGGGACGGAGGCGCATCGGAGGTAACGATCACACCGGAGACGGCATAGTGCAGCAGCTGACCGATGACGGTCGCGCTGTCGGCCTCCTTGGACGTCGGCAGCAGGATCGGCCGGAAATTGCGCGCAATCAGCGTGTGGGCCAGTTGTTCGAGCTGCAATGTCCGGAAGGGGTTGTCGAGCCCGGCCGCAACCAGTCCGACAAGGTCGGAACGCTTGTTGGTGAGGCTGCGGGCCAGATAGTTGACCCGGTAGCCCAGCTCCTTTGCAGCCTGATAGACCTTCTCCCGCGTCTTGTTCGAGACGCTGGCGTCCGGTGTAAAGGCGCGCGACACTGCGGCGCGCGACACGCCGGCCGCCTTTGCGACGTCGAAGGACGTTACCCGGCGAAGCTCGCGCGCCTGGCCATTGCCATTGCCGTTGCCCGGCTTCGAGCGCATCAGATCCGGCAGGTCGGTGCAGATGCCGAGAACCGGAAGCGCCATGATGTCGCTCAAGACCTCCGGCCTCTCCTCGTGCCACAGCACGATCTGCCTGCCGTCGGCGAAGGCTCTTTCCAGAAGCGCCTCGGTCACGAACTCCTGCGGCGTCTCGCTTGCCCGCTCCCAGCAGAGGTGCAGGATATCGGCGCTCGCCTCGTCGCCCAGCGCGTGCGGATCAGCCCCGACACGGACCAGCACGGAGAGCGGGTAGTCGCACCCCAGCTCCCGCAGTTCGCGCACCTGCGCCGCGTCGAAGGAGCCGAAGCAGGCAAAGCGCTGGTCCATCTCCTTGAGGTGCTGCCAGCAGAGCGGGCCGGTACCAGCCCGCTTCAATTCGACGTAGAGGCCGCAGCCGGTCTCGCGCGCCAGTGCCGCGACGTCCTCGAAGCTCGGCACATCCGGAACCTCTCTCCGCAGGTCCGCAAACGACATCTGCGAAATATGCAGATCCTTCTGGAAGACACGCTGGAGATGGTCGTCATGGGAGACGACGACGACCCCATCCGCCGTCATCTGGGTGTCCAGTTCCCACATCTCGGCACCGAGTTCGGCAGCAAGGCGGAAGGAAGACAGCGTGTTTTCGACGCTGTGACCGCTTGCCCCGCGATGCCCGATGCAGAAAGGCCGGCCCGAGGCGGTGGAGGGCCAGGCAAAGCGTGCGAGGAAATCCGAGAGATCGTTCATGCTAAAGTCTCCGGCCATCCTCGGCAAAGACCAGCGCCGCGGCGCTCTCCAGTTTCCAGCTCACGCTGTCCCCCGCTCTCACGTCATCCTGCGCCGGTTGCACCGAGCGCAGCACAGAGCCGTCCGGCAAGGCAACATCATAGAGGTTCTCACGCCCCTGCGTCTCGGCAAATATGACCTTGCCCGAAATCGGCACATCGCCGGCGCGCCCGAAGTGCTCCGGTCTGATGCCGACCGTCAGGTCGGTTCCGTCAGGGATTTGGGAAGCGACAGGAAGCGGAAGCCTGAGGCTGCCATCGTCGAGAACGAAGCCCCCCGCCTCCGCACGCCCCTTGAGGAAGGAGATCGGCGGATTGCCCAGGAACCCGGCTACAAAGGAGGTGCGCGGATTGCTGTACATGTCCTTCGGCGTGTCGATCTGGATGATCTTGCCACCTTTCATGATGGCGATCCGTTCGCACATCGACATGGCTTCCACCTGATCGTGCGTCACCAGGATGGCGGTAATCCCGGTCTCCAGCTGGATGCGGCGGATTTCCGAGCGCATCTCCAGCCGCAGCTTGGCGTCCAGATTGGCGAGCGGCTCGTCGAGCAGCAGCACGTCGGGCTTGCGCACCAGGGCCCGCGCCAGCGCCACCCGCTGCTGCTGCCCGCCGGACAGCTGGCCGGGGCGCCGCTCCAGGAGCTCCGAGATGTGCGTCAGCTCGGCAATGTCCCGAACCGCCCGATCGACATCTGCCTTGCTGTCCTTGCGGACGGTCAACGGGAAGGCGATGTTCTCGAAGACGCTCATGTGCGGATAGAGCGCGTAGTTCTGGAACACGACGCCGACATTGCGCTGCTGGCTCGGCAGATTGCTGACGTCGCGGTCGCCGAACAGGATCTGCCCGCCGTTGACCCGGTGGATGCCGCAGACGGCAAAGAGGGTCGTCGACTTGCCGCACCCCGAGGGACCGAGGAGGGCGAGCATTTCGCCGTCCTCAACCGTCAGGTTCATGCGGTCGATGACGGTATTGCCGTCAAAGGTCTTGGTGAAATCTTTCAGGACGATTTGCATCAGCCTTTCGTGCCTCCGCCGAAAATGTTCATCAGTCGGTCCCGGAAGATGGCGTAGAGCGCCAGGATGGGCAGCGTGTAGAACAGCCCGACCGACTTAAAGAGGTTGAAGTTGTAGGTGGTGGAATCCGGGTCCGAGACCGTGTTCAGGTAGATCGACAGAACCTCGAAATCGGCGGACGGTGCCAGGATGCGTGGCAGCATGTATTCGCCCCAGGCATCGATGGCCGCAAACAGCGCCAGCGCGAAAAGACCGGGTCTGACCTGCGGCAGGATCAGCCTGCGCCAGACCGTGAACCGGCTTGCGCCATCCTGCACGCCTGCCATTTCGATCTCCCACGGAACGGTGTCGTAGAAGCCCTTCATGATCCAGATGCCGAAGGGCAGCATCAGCCCGGCCTTGACCAGCACGACGCCGGTCAGCGTGTTGTAGAGGCCGACGAACTGCAGCACGAGGAAGACGCCGATGATCAGCGTCACCAGCGGGAACGCGTGCATGACGAGAATCCCGCCAAGGAAGAACCGCCGGAACGGCATGTTGAGCCGCGACAGCGCGTAGCCGGCGGTGGAGGAAACCCCGAGCACGATCAGGACGATGCTTGCCGTGAACAGGATCGTCGTCAGCGTCGGACCCCAGACGTCACCGGTCGCGGTCGGATCGATCAGGAAGCGCCAGTGCGATAGCGTGAAGCCATTCGGGATGGCCGAGCCGGGCGGCGAAGTGGTGACCGTGTCGACCAGCAGGAAGGCATACATCACGATGATCGGCGCGCTGATCAGGAGCAACACCAGGATGATCGGCCAGTTGGAATAATTGCGTGTCATGTGCTTCCCTCAGAATTCGATTTTCGGCCGGCCGAGAAGCTCGTCGAACCGGAACAGCCTGAGGTAGATGATCGACAGCGACACGCCGACGATAACCAGGATGAGCGCCATGGCGGCACCGAGGCCATACTGGAGGTTGCCGGTGTAGCTGTTCAGCGCAGTATTGAAGGATTCCAGTGCCCAGACGGTTGTCGTGCGACCGGGACCGCCGTTGGTGGTCAGCCAGATCTCCTGGTAGGAGGACAGCAGCGACAGCGTCTGGTAGCTGGTCACGAAGAGGATCGGCCAGCGCAGATGCGGCAGGATGATGTAGCGGATCTGCTGCCAGCGGCTCGCCCCGTCGACCTCGCTTGCCCAGAGCTGCTGGACCGGGATGGCTTTGAGTGCACTGGAAAACAGGATCATCGCAAAAGCGGCACCGATGAAGCCGTTGACCATGATGACGATGGTCCAGGCGGTGGGTACCGAGCCCTTCATGTAGTTGAAGGCCGGCAGACCGAGAGCATCCGCGGCGGTGTAAAGGAAACCGCCCTCCCAGGTGAACCACTTCCACATGACGGCATAGAGGACGATCGGTGTGATCCGCGGCAGGAGCCAGAGCATGCTGAACGCGCTTGCGGCTCCCGCAGGCAGGTAGAAGGTTGTCACGGCGAGGAACAGGCCGACAAAAACCGTGAAGGATAGCGTGACCGCCACGTAGAAGACGGTATTGAGGACAATCCGCCACGTGTCGCTGGTGGAAAACAGCTGCTTGAAATTGGCTGTCGTCCACGTCCAGCCGGTGTAGCTCGCCTCGACGATCTGATCGACCGTATCGGCAGGCGCCGAAGGCAGGAACGTGGCGATCGCCTGGCGCGCTGCGGATTCGCTGGTGAAGCGGCTATTGAGGATGGAAAGCTCGAACTGGTCGACGGCAAGCTTCAGGTCGCGGATGGAGCGCGGCCGGTGCTGCAGGGTCTTCAGCTCGCGCTCGAACAGACGCTCGTCCGTAAACGTTCTGCCGCCGAGCTGCTGCTCGATCTCTGCGAGAAACGCAGGATCGGTACCGGCATCCCTGGCCTTTGCAATCCCCTCCGGATCGACAACGAAGCTCGCCTTGGAAAGCGCGTCGGCGATCTCGACCGGAACGCCGTTTTCCTTCAGCGCCGTCAGAAGGTTTCCCGTCACCACATAGGAACCGCCGCTGATACCTGTCGACGTACTCATATTGGTGAAGGCGAACACCGCCGTCAGCACCACAGGGAGAAAGAAGAACCCTATCAGCACGACGAGCGCAGGGCTCATGAAGGCGAGCCCGACCATGTAGGATCGCGTACGCATCGGTATCTCTCAAATTTAAGGGAATGGTGCGCCGGGCGGAACATCAGCTCCGCCCGGCAATCGGCTTCAGCGGATGACGACCTTGTCGCCCAGCGTCGCCTTGATCTCGCTCTCCACGCCGCTGACGGCATCGGCGACCGGGGACGTCTTGGTCCACGAGGCTTCCAGCCCCTTGTACATGGCCTTCCAGACGACACCGAAGTCCGGATCGTTCGGGAGCGAGGTCGCGTGCGGAAGCAGGGCTTCCGTTGCAACCGTCGTCCAGCGATCATTGGCATAGAGCGGAATCTCCGCTTCGGCCGTGCCAATCGCGAGGTGGCCCGACTTCACGGCATGCAGAGCGTTGATGCGCGGCTCCGAAGCGATGGTGATCAGTTCGGCGGCGATCGTCGCGTCATCATCCGTGCCTGTCGTGGACAGGAGGTAGACCAGCGGATGGGTAATCGTGTTGGCACGACCCTTCTCGTTGCCCGCCGGGATGAGGCTGTACTGCATCTGGCCGAAGAAGTCCTTGAGGCCCCACTTGGTTTCCCACTCGGCCTTGTGCCAGGTGCCGCCATGCCAGATGCCGGCCTTGTCGTGGGCAACCGCGTCATGCCAGCTGTCCCAGGTGGTGCCGAGATAGGTGGCCGGAACCACGCCCTTCTCCACCGCGTCGACGAAGAACTGATACATGTCCGTCAGCGCCTGCCGGTCGAGAACCAGCTTGCCGGATTCGCGGTCGGTCATCTCGCCGCCGAAGCTCTGATAGAACTGCCAGTAGTCGGTTCCGTTCGACGGCCGCGGCATGAAGCCCTTGCCCGGTTCGACCACGCCGGCATCCTGCATCTTCTTGGCATCATCCAGCATCGAATAAAGCGTGTACTCGCCGCTCTCGACCTTGCCCGGCAGCGCCTCGATGTCGGCGTCCGTATAACCGATCGCCTTCATGTGGCTGCGGGAGAAGAAGAAGGGACGCGACTCGGCGTCCTGCGGGATGCCCCAGACCCGGCCGTCGAAGGACGCGACGTCGATCAGGTTGGGATAGAGCTGATTGAGCGGCCAGGCGTCGAAATCGACGTAGTCCTCGACCGGGCGCAGAAGACCGGACTGCGACCAGGTGCCGATGTCCTCGTGGCCGGAAACGATGATGTTGGGCGCGGTGTTGGATTCAGCCGCGAGCGTCACCGCCTGCTTGAAGTCGTCCCAGGTGGTCCAGGTCTGACCTTCCACGGTGACGTTGAGCTCCTCGCCGCGGATCACCGCCTCGCGCTCCAGGATATCGGCCGCCATCTTGATGGCTTCGATGCGGTAGTCGTTGGTGGGGCCGGTACCGCCAGCCCACACTTTAATGGTGACATCCTTGGCGGACGCAAGAACCGCAGTTGACGCAAGCAGCGCCGCTGCCAGCGTTGCGGATTTCATGAATGAAGCAACGGTCATGGTTGAACCTCCGAAGAGAAATGGACTCTTCTGCTGCTCGCCGAGCAGTGCGCGAGATGCCGCAGAAGCGTTGAAACGATCATCAACGGGTCCGCTTTAGAGGCCGCGCATAACATCCAAATGACAAATTGCACGCGTGTGCAAAAATCTCTGTCGAGATGACCTGCGGAAGATCAGCACGACGCTCAACCGGCCGTTTCAGACGATCTCATCAGCCAGAAACACGTCCGGCCGACGCTTGGGCGATGCAGAAATCAGGCGACCGCCCGTTCTTTCCCGGCGTGCTGGACCGTGACGTTCGGGGCGGCAGACCAGCGGGGCTCATCGATATTCTCGAGCATGATCCGCATGATCGTCGGCAGCGCCTTGACGAAGGCCGACACGCAGGCCGGGTCGAACTGCGAGCCTCCACGCTTGCGAATATGATCGACCGTACGCTCCACACTCCAGGCCTCCTTGTAGGGACGTGCCGTGGTGAGAGCGTCGAAATTGTCGGCGATCGCGACGATGCGACCGGCCAGGGGAATCTCTATACCCGACAGGCGGTTGGGATAGCCCTGCCCGTCCCACCGCTCATGATGGGTAGCGGCAATCTCGGCGGCGAGTTGCAGCAGGCTGCAATTCGACTCCTGCAGGATACTGCGTCCGACCAGGGTATGGTGCTGCATCTCGGCATACTCCCGCTCGGTCAGCTTGCCTCTCTTCAGCAGGATGGCGTCCGGTATTCCGACCTTGCCGATATCGTGCATCGGCGACGCCAATCGGATATCGCGACAGTAATCCGGATCGAGACCGTAGGCGCTGGCAATGGCTTCCGAGAAGGCACCGACCCGTCTTGTGTGCTTGGCCGTATCGGAATCCTTGTAGCTGGCAGCGATGGTGAGCCGCTCGATGATCTCCTCCTCCCGCGCCCGCAGTTCCTTGAGAGCCTTGTCGACTTCCCTCCGCAACCATTCCGCCTTTTCGGCAAGCTGGTTGCGGGCCTCGACAAGCGCTCCGAGGTTGCGCATCCGCGCCTGGAATTCGAAGGGATCGACCGGCTTCGTCAGGAAGTCGATCGCACCCGCGTCCAGTGCCAGCATCCGCACAGACATTTCGGTGTCGGCGGTGACGAAGACGGTGGGTTTGTCGCGATACTTCGGGAACCGACAGATTTCCGCCAGCAGTTCGACGCCGGTATAGGCGGGCATCAGGTAGTCGATGACGGCCACGTCGTAATCGAGATCCGGCATATCCGCGAGAACGGCTTCGGGAGAGCTGTATTCAAGAACCTGATAGCCGAGTTTTTCGACCAGCTTCTTCAGGAACGCAAGGTTGGTGCTATTGTCGTCTACAAGCAGGATACGCATCACTATTTCCCCTATGCCGCTATGCGGCGCCGTTGTTCGTGGAAAGTCGCCGCCAGTCCGTCCAGTTCGGTGGCCGCAAGGCCCGACGCCTCCAAAGCCATGCATGAGCTGACAACGCCCGTAAAACCAAGGTTAGCCGAGGCACCACGAAGCGAATGGAGCAATCGCGCCGTCCGCTTCACATCGCCTTCATTTGCCGCTGTCTTGATCTGCGCGAGCAGCTTCTCCGCGTCCTCGAAGAAGTCAGAGAGAAGCTCCCGGAAACCGTCATCCCCGAGCGCCTCGACGAGTTCCAGGCGACGTGCCTCAAAACCCGTTTCCTCCTGGACCACAGTCCGCGGCCTTGGCGCCACGGTGTCTGTCTCAAGCACGATCTTTCGCAGCGTCGCCATTGTGATCGGCTTGGACTGGAAGCCGTCCATTCCGGCGTCCGCGCAGAGCCGCCGATCGTCATCTGAGGCATTGGCCGTCATTGCGATGATGCGCAGCCGCGCCAGGCCCGGCAGTGCCCGGATCATCCGCGTTGCCTCCAGGCCGTCGACCACGGGCATCTGCATATCCATCAGCACCAGGTCGAAGTCTCCCTCGCTCACCTCCCGGACCGCCTCCAGGCCATCGCCTGCCACCGTGACATGCTGGCCAAGGCGGAGGAGGAAGCCCTTCGCCACGTCCTGGTTCACCTTGTTGTCTTCGACGAGGAGCACCTTCAGCTGTGGAAGCTCCCGCGGGCCTGTCGTTGCGACGTCGCTTGCCCCCGCCTCGGGTTCGACAGCGGTGGCCGGAATCTCGAACCAGAAGATGCTGCCTTTTCCCGGGATGCTCGACACGCCGATCTTGCCGGACAGCCGCTCCACGATCTGCCGGCAGATTGTCAGCCCGAGGCCGGTCCCGCCAAACCGTCGGTTGATGGAAGCATCGACCTGGCTGAAGGGCTGGAAGAGCTTTCCGATGCCGTCCTCGTCGATGCCGATCCCGGTGTCGGAAATCTCGAACCGCATCCGGTCGCCGCCATCTGCCTGGAACTGGCTGATCCTGAGCGTGATGACGCCGTCTGACGTGAACTTGCACGCATTGCTGAGCAGATTCAGCAAGACCTGACGCAGCCGCGTCGGGTCGCAGAGGATCACCGGAAACACGGCGTCCTCGTCGATCTCGAACTGCAGGAGGTTCCGGTTCTCCCGCGCCCGATCCTGAACGATGCCGAGGGCGGAGCAGGCGACAGACCGGATCGCCGTCGGCCGGGCCTCGATCTCCAGCATGCCGTTTTCGATCTTTCCGTAATCCAGGATCTCGTTGATGATCTCGAGCAGCGCCTCGCCGGACCGACGAATGGTTCCGACGCTGTGATGGGCAGCGGCCGGGATATCCGACAGGTCCAGCAGCTCGGCAGTTCCCAGAATGGCATTGAGCGGCGTGCGCACCTCGTGGCTCATGGTCGCCAGAAACTGTGATTTTGCCTGGTTGGCACTCTCCACAGCGCGGTACGCCACCTCCAGGTCGCCCGTCATCGCCTTGAGCTTCGACCCCGCCGCCCTGACCGATTGCAACTGCCGGCGGAGAAGATGGACGAGGACGCCGACACAGACGACGAGGAGGATCACGAGGAGGCCCGACTTGACCTGCAGGGAAAGCAACTGCGATCTGTTTTCGGCGCGATCGAGGCTGACGGCGCTGTTGGCGTAAAGAAGCAGATCTTCGGTGTCGGCCATCAGGCGAATGACCTGAACCTTCGCGGCCTGAAACGACGCTTCCGATGTACTGCCTGCCGCGGCGATCTCGTTGAAGACCGGCTCGATGGCCGTAATGCTCGACTGGATCGATGAAAGCAGCGGAGCAGCATCCCTGTCGCCTCCGAACTTCCGGTCGAAATCGCCGTTGTTGAGGATCGCCATGCGCGAATACAGGATATCGTAGCGGAGCAAGGCCGGGCGGAGGCTGTCCGGGGCATAATCCCGCCGCGTCGTGAGATCATGCATCGTCTCGTGAAGCTTCCTTGTCTCCCGATCCAGCTGGTAGATCGACCACAGCGCATTTTCGCGGATGCCGTCCTGAAGGCTGGAATAGCGGTTGGAAATCAGCGCGAAAACCACCGCCAGCCCAAGGAGGAGTACGACGGAGAAAGTCTGCAGGACAGCGGTCGCCCTGCTTGCCTTCCGAATTGCGTCTGTGTCGGAAAGTTCGCTCAATCCGTCACCTCGATTTTGACGATCTGCCAGACGGAACGGGAGAAATACTTCTCGTTGTAGAGGTTTGGATCCAGGTCGAAGGGATAGATGAGGAAGAGCGGCCCTTTCTCCCGGACCGACATGGTCTTGCCGTGAAGACGGGTGGCCAGGATTGTGTCCAGTTGAGCAACGTCTTCCATCGGCACATCTGCGTAGTAGTCATTCAGAGCGGTGATGCGAAGCTTTGCCCCCCGGGCACCGGCTGCCTCAAGGACGCTTCGCAGGTACGGTCCCGAAAACTCGACCTCTCCCGATGTCCATGGCGTCCTGACCTTCGCAGAGCGCCCGGCGAGCGCCTCCAGCATCTGCAGATCGAACTGTGCGGTCGCGCCGACATTGGGATGATCGAGCACCGGTGCCGACACGGTCAGCACCACGGGGCCTTTGGGCGCGTCCAGAGCCATGGCTGGAAGTGCAGCCGACACCACCACAGCAAAGAGGCCGAAAAACTTGGAGAGCAGTCTGATGTGCATGGGGCGCCCGGATGCCGGCCCTATCTCGGCCAAGCTGTTTGACTGGAACATCATCCTGCCAAACGCGAGACCGGAGCCCCGCCTTTTTCTACCGCCGCGTCATGCTGGTGGTTTTGGTTCTGAGCAGACCCTCATTTCTAGCGTCGAAATGTTTACTGCTTTTCAAGCAAACCGCTAAAATTACGCCGGATCGGCAAGAAAGCATCTGAATGGCCGCAGCCGAGCGCATCAGCGACCGCATGGCGGTCACACATCCGTGGAAGTTGTCGATATTTCTCGGGGCGACGATCTGCCCGGTAGGACGTGGAACATCTAGAACGCTCCACGTGCCCTGCCCAGAAGGCAGCCTTCGTCAGACGGAGGCTGCGGCGGCCTGTCTGGCGGGAAGGATCTCCTGCCAGGCGGCATAGGCGGAAAGCACGGTTTCCATCTGCGCGGTGTGCCCGGCGATAAATGCATCCCCGTAGATGGTCTCGTCCGGATACTCGGTGATCAGCGTCATCGGCACCGTATGGCGGTCGTCGATGGAGGACAGGCACGGGAAACCGTTGATGATCCGGAACCCCGTCTCGCCCGCATGGATCTCGTAGAGGGCGATCTGCCGATTGTTGTAGTCCAGGAGACCCGGGATGGCGCCGAGGTGGCGCGTCACACGGTCGAGCAGTGCTTCCGCCTGGTCTTCCCAGCTGGCGTGATGCCGCATGATGAGGAAGAACCCCTTCGGCAGCGTCCACATCCCGAAGCCGCGCGGCACATAGCCTGACAGCGGCCGTGTCCATTCATGCGAGGGATAGCCATGCAGGTTCACGTGCAGCGCTGCGCCGCTGATCTCCTGCGCCTTGAAGCGGATTTCCTTCTCGTTCAGATGCGGTCCGGCGTTCTCCGGCGTGCGGTACTCAAGATCATCGCCAAGGGCGGTGTAGCGCGCGGCGTGATGCATGTGACGCGGATTATCCACCCTCAGACGCTGGTGAATGGCGTAGCCGTCCGGGTTCTCCAGCGGAGAGATGGTGAAATGCGCCTCCGGCATCTGGCGAAGCCTGTCGGCCGCGCGCAAGGCACCGACGATACCGGTTGTCTCGTTCGGGTGCTGCCCCCCGCTGATCATCACCGGCACGTCGCGACCGGCAACATAGCGGGCGGAAACCTGCCGCCCCGAGCGCGAGTGAGCCGCAAAGGCCGCGCCGTCGACCTCACCGAGGAGCCGGGCAACCTGCGCGACCGCCAGCGGCTCCCGTGCGGTCTCGAGATCCTGCACTTCACCGTCGAGGAACAAGGTTGAAAGCGGCCTCACCTCGATTGCCACCGAGACCTCGCCCTGGCTCTTGACGATCTCCGGCACGATCTGCCCGGGCTTCAGTCCGCGGTCGCCCAGCGGGCGCCCTGACTTCTTCTGGAAGAACTCGAGCAGCGAGAAGTAGAAATCCTCGTGGAGCGCCTCGCGCAGGCTGACAACCTCGTCGCCGACCGCCAACGGCTCGTCCTCGGCGGGATGCGCCACGCGAATGTTCAGCTCTTCGAAATACGGCTCCTCCGAACCCCAATCCTGTTCGGCAACAGCCGCGATCGACGCCGCGAACAGCGCCTCGTAATCCGTCTCCAGGCGCTCGCCCTGGTCATCACCGGCGGCGCGATACCAGCCTGTCGGAGACACATTGGTTTCACCGACGATATCGACATGCACGCGGTTGGGTGCCAGGACCTTCAGCGTCTTCACGCCGGTCGTCTTCGTCAGACGCACGTCGTAGAAAAACTCGCCGTCCTCGCGCTCCACGAAGTCGATCTTCGCATCGCCGACGAGCGCTGCCAGCGGATAGGCCTCGAGGCGGAACCGGTTCCGCGGCGCGTCGGGATGCACCGGGTATCGGATTTCGATCGCCTCGACCCCACGCAGGTCAACCTCTTCGAGGAAGGTGTACAGGACCGGCTTGTAGGCGCTGCGGATGCGGGCGGTGATGCCCTTCTCCGCCAGGCGGCGCTCCGCGGCGCTGCGGCTGTTGCGGTCGTCGAAGGTCCAGGCCTCGAAGGACTGGCCGGCCACCGCGCCCGCCACCAGCTGGTCGAGAGTGCGCTCGAATGAGGTCGTGAGGATCTTGGACATGGGATTACCTTGAGCTTCTGCCGGTCGGGTCGAGACTGTCGCGCAGCCAGTCGCCGAGAAGATTGAGGCCGAGCACCGTCAGCAGGATGGCAAGGCCCGGAAAGACGCTGACCCACCACGCGGTCTGCAGATAGGTACGGCCATCGGCCAGCATCCCGCCCCAGCTCGGGATCGTCGGATCGACGCCGAGCCCAAGGAACGTCAGGCTGCTTTCCAGAAGGATGTTGTTGGCGACGTTGAGCGTCATCAGCACGATCACCGGGCCGATGAGGTTGGGCAGCAGGTGCTGGACGATGATGCGCCAGTCGCGCACGCCGATGGCACGGGCCGAGAGGATGAATTCCCGCTCGCGCAGGGTCAGCACCGAGCCGCGCACCACGCGGGCATATTGAACCCACTGCGAGACGATCAGCAGGATGATCGTGTTCGTCAGGCTGCCGCCGACGATGGCGATGAAGGTGATCGCCAGGAGGATGAAGGGCATCGCCAGCTGCAGGTCGGCGAACCGCATGACCAGCATGTCCCAGAAACCGCGGTAGTAGCCGGCGATCAATCCCATCAGCACGCCGAAGATGACGGCGCCGATGACCGATGTGAAGCCGACAAGCAGGGAGATCTTGCCACCGGCGACCACCCGCGCCAGCACGTCACGGCCCAGCGGATCGGTGCCGAACACATGCGCCATGTCGCTGAAGGGCGGCACCAGACGGGAGAGCAGATTGACCTTCTCGGCGCCCGGGAAGAGCACGTCGGAGAGGAGGACCGCACCGCAGATGATGACGGTGAGAAAGGCGCCGAGGATGAACTCGAGGCTGTGGAACCGCTGCAGGCGTGACGTTTTTGCGGCCATGGTGCTTACTCCGTGCGGATGCGGGGATCGATGAGCCCGTAGGCGATATCGACCAGGAGATTGATGCCGACGATCAACAGCGAAAGCACGGTGATGACGGCCTGCAGGACCGGGTAGTCACGCGCGCCGACGGCGTCGAAGGCAAGCGTTCCCAGACCCGGCCAGTTGAAGACGCGCTCGATGACGACGATACCGCCCAGCAGGCCGCCGAACTGCAGGCCGAAATAGGTGATCAGCGGGATCGCGCAATTGCGCAGCGCATGCTTGTAGAGCACCTTCGTCTCGCTGAGCCCCTTCGCCCGTGCCACCATCACATACTGCGACTGCAGCGTGTCGAGCATGGTGGTGCGAACGAGGCGGACGTTCGTTGCCGTCAGGATGATGGCCATGGTGGCGCCGGGCATGATGTAGCTCTCGATGCCGCCCATCCCGCTCGGCGGCAGGAGACCGAGCGTAATCGAGAACAAGAGCACCAGCATGGTGGCGAGCCAGAAATTGGGGAAGGACAGCCCGATCAGCGAAAAGATCCGGATCGCCTGATCCAGCCCCTTGCCTCGGGACGTTGCGGCCATGATGCCGAGCGGGATCGACAGCACGATCGAGATCGCCATGGAGACGAAGGCCAGCATCAGCGTGGCCGGAATGGCGTTGCCGATCAACGTCGAGACCTGCGTGCCGCCGACGAAACTGCGGCCGAAGTCGAGGGTCAGGATGCCCTTGAGGAAGTCGAAATACTGAACGAAGAACGGCTTGTCGGTTCCGAGCGCCGCACGGATGCGCGCAAGATCGTCCTCCGTCATGCTGCCGCCGCCCTGGAACATGGTCACGGCAGGATCGCCCGTCAGCCGGATGGCGAAGGACACGAGCAGTGTGATGGCGATGACGACGAAGATCGCTTGCAACAAGCGTTTGACGAGAAACCCGGCCACGTTCTTTTCCTTGAAGTCGAGGGAGGTGCCGCCCGATGGCTGGGCGGCACCTGTTTGCGATTATTCGACGGTGACGTCTGTGAGCTTCAGGCGGTTGTCGGGAGCTGCCACGAAGTTCTGCACCCGCTTCGAGACGCCGTAGATGGCGTTCGAGTTGTAGAGCGGAAGCTCCAGTGCCCGGTCGGCGATGTAGGCACCGATCTCCTTCAGGATCCGCTCGCGCTCGGCACGATCGGTCAGCGGCCGCTGGGACTCCAGCATTTCGTCGAGCGTTTCGTCCGTCTCGTAGGGGTTCCACTTTTCGCCCGAGTGGTACATCGAGTAGGCCGTGTTGTCGTAGTCGAAGGTCCAGCCACCCCACTTCTGCTGGAACATCGCGCCGGTCTTGCCCTGCGGGATGATGTCGTTCAGCAGCACGTTCGTCTCGTAGGGCTGGATGGTGGCGTTGAGGCCGACCATCTGCAGGAAGCTCGCCACGACCTGGGCGACTTCGTTCATGGTGGCATCATTGCCGCGGATGTCGATCTGCAGCGGCGAACCGGCCGCAACGCCTGCTTCTGCAAGCAGCGCCTTGGCAGCTTCGGGATCATACGGCAGCGGAGCGAGTTCCGGGTCATGGCCGAAGGAGAGCGCGCTCTGGAAGGTCGCGATCTCGGCGCCCTGGCCGGCAAGGATCGATTCCACGATGGTCTTGCGATCGACCGCCATGATGATCGCCTTGCGGACACGCGGATCGGCCGTGATGCCGTCGCGGGTGTTGAAGCGCAGCGCATCGACGGTCGGACCGGGCACGCTGACGATCTCGAGGTTGTCGTCGGCTTCGATGACCGGGATCATGCCGATCGGAATGATCGGCGGGATAACGATATCGACGCGACCGGCCTGCAGCTCGGCAACGGCTGTCGCCGGCTCGGTGATGAAGCGGTACTCGAGCTCCGAGAGCTTCGGTGCGCCGCCCCAGTAGTCAGCATTGGCTTCCAGCTTGATACCGACCTTCGGCTCGTAGGAGACGAACTTGAAGGCGCCGGTACCGACCGGGTTGAGGTTGAAGAAATCCTCGCCCTTTTCCTCGATGTACTTCGGCGGAACGATCATCGCGCCGTAGCCGGCGAGCTTCGTCAGGAGAACCGGGTCCGGCGTCGTGAGCTTCATGTCGACCGTGTATTCGTCGATGACCTCGACGCTCTCGATCGCGATGTAGTTCGAGCGCTGCGGTCCCTTGGCACCTTCTTCGCCCAGCAGGCGGTCGAAGGTGTATTTCACCGCTTCGGCGTTGAAGGGCTCGCCGTTGTGAAAGGCGACGTTCTGGCGCAGCGTGAAGCGGATGCGCTTGCCCTCGTCCAGCTCTTCCCAGCTCTCGGCGAGACCCGGCACCAGCTCCATGTCGGGGCCGCGATAGGTCAGGCCGTCGAAGATGTTGGTGGAGACGGCAGCCCAGGCCACCAGGAAGGTGTCGACCGGGTCCCAGCTGCCTGGATCCTGCGAGCTGGAAAGCGTCAGCTTGCCGGCGGCGAGCGCCGGACCGGAGAACGCCGTTCCCGCCATGGCGAGCGCGACGGCCGCCGATAGAAGTCCCCGTTTCATTATTGTCATGTACCTGTTCCTCTCAGATGCGTGCGATGTCTTCGCGGTTGTTCAGGCGCTCTTCGCGACGAAGTGGCCTGGATTGATTTCCTCTCGACCGAGGATTGCGGGCTCCTCGCCGACGCGGTGGACCGGATTGGGGATGTCTCCCTCGATCAGCACCGTGTTGCGCTGGGCGGCGGGATCGGCCACCGGCACGGAAGCAAGCAGCCGGCGTGTATAGTCGTGCTCCGGCGTCTCGAAGACCTGCCGGCGGCTGCCCATTTCCATGATCTGGCCGAGATAGAGGACGGCCACGCGGTGGCTCATCTTTTCCACCACCGCCATGTCGTGGCTGATGAACAGATAGGCGAGACCTCGCTCCGCCTGCAGGTCCATGAACAAGTTGATGATCTGCGCCTGGATCGAGACGTCGAGGGCCGACAGCGCCTCGTCGGCGATGATCAGCTTGGGGTCGGACGCCAGCGCGCGGGCAATGCAGATGCGCTGCCGCTGACCGCCGGAAAACTCGTGCGGATAGCGATCCGCGTATTGGGAGCCCAGTCCGACGCGTTCCAGCAGTTCGTCGACGCGGCGCCGGATCGCCTGGCCGCCGGAGAGGAGACCATGGGTATTGATCGGCTCGGCAATCGAGAAGCCGACCGTCTTGCGTGGATCGAGCGATGCGAAGGGGTCCTGGAAGATGTACTGGATTTCCTGGCGCATGCGGAAGCGGTCCGCCGCCGACATCTCCGAATAGCCCCGGCCATTGAAGGAGATGTCGCCGGAATGGGCCGACTGCAGCTGCTGGATCGTCCGCCCGATGGTGGATTTGCCCGATCCGGACTCCCCGACCAGTGCCAGCGTCTCGCCCGGATAGATGTCGAAGGCGACCTTGGAGACGGCGCTCAGCCGGTGCGTTACCTTGCCGAAGATCGTCTTGCGGATATCGAAGCGGATGGAAAGGTCCTTCACCGAGAGGAGAGGCTTGTCCCCATAACGGGCGGTGTCCTGGACGCGCTCCTCACCCACCAGCTTCGGCTGGCCATCTTCAAGGACGGTGAGCGGCATGCGCTTCGGGAAGGCTTCGCCGGTCATGCTGCCGAGGCGGGGAACCGCGGCCAGCAGCGTGCGGGTATAGGGATGCTGCGGACTGGCGAAGATCTGCTCGACAGGCCCCTGCTCCACCTTCTTGCCCTTCCACATGACCACCACGTCGTCGGCCATTTCGGCTACCACGCCCATGTCGTGGGTGATGAACACCATGCCCATGCCGAGATCCTTCTGGAGCTCCCGCATGATGGTGAGGATCTGCGCCTGGATGGTCACGTCGAGCGCCGTGGTCGGCTCGTCGGCGATCAGGAGCTTCGGCCGGCAAGCGAGCGCCATGGCGATCATGACACGCTGGCGCATGCCCCCCGACAGCTGGTGCGGATAGCGTGACACGAGCTCGGCGGAATCCGGCAGCCGGACGAGGTCCAGCAGCCGCGTGGCTTCGGCCAGAGCCTCTGCCTTGTTCATGTCTTCGTGCAGAAGCAGGACTTCGCAGATCTGGTCGCCGATTGTGAAGACCGGATTGAGCGACGTCATCGGCTCCTGGAAGATCATCGCGATCTCCTTGCCACGAATCTTGCGCATCTGCTTCTGCGACGCCTGGAGCAGGTCCTGCCCCGCAAACATGATCCGGCCGGCGGCAAAGGTCGCGCCCATCATGTCGGCAAGCCGCATGATCGACAGCGACGTGACAGATTTCCCCGACCCGGACTCACCGACGATGGCAACCGTCCGGCCCGGCTGGACGGAAAACGAGAGGTCCTCGACGACCCGGCTGACGCCGAAATCGACGCTCAGCCCCTCGACCGACAGAAGTGGCGTTTGATTGTCCATGGTGGCGCTCATTCA
Source organism: Pseudorhizobium pelagicum (assembly GCA_000722615.1). GTDB lineage: Bacteria > Pseudomonadota > Alphaproteobacteria > Rhizobiales > Rhizobiaceae > Neorhizobium > Neorhizobium pelagicum. The sequence goes on from JOKI01000005.1 coordinate 205,608, forward strand.
AGTGTTTCCGGCACGTCCTGCCCGGCAAGGTTGGAACTGTTGTCGCGGGTGGAAGGCGAAATGCGGGCGATCACCTCGCCTGCGTTGTGGGAGGAACCTGCTTCCGCAAGAATGGAGATGACGCCCGTTTCCGGTGCCGTGACGGCGGTTTCCATCTTCATCGCATCCATGACCGCAAGCGCGTCCCCCTTCTGCACCAGATCTCCATCGGCAACATTCCACTGCACCAGCGTCCCGGGCACGGGTGCGCGAACATCGCCCGCATGGCTTTCGAGGTCAGATCCCTGCTGCGACGAAGACGGCGCCTGGCCAAGCAATTTGAGAAAGGCATCCGGAATACCAAGGCGGACGAGCTTTCCGTCGAGTTCGACGGTGGCGCGCAGAAGCGGCGCCGTGTCCGGCTGCAACGGTCGGGCCTCGGCCTCCAGCGTCCCGGCGAAATCGGTTTCGATCCAGCGGGTATGGACGCGGAAGGTCTCGCCGGCAAAGTCCGGATGGTCGATGACCGCCCGGTGGAAGGGCAGCACCGACGGCACGCCCTCGATCTGGAACTCGCCGAGCGCCCGGCGTGCACGGGCAAGAGCCTGCGCCCGGTCGGCGCCCCAGACGATGAGCTTGGCCGCCAGCGAATCGAACATCGGGGGGATGACGCAACCGCTGGCGACGCCGGAATCGAGCCGCACGCCCGGACCGGAGGGTGCCGCAAATTTCGTGATCTCGCCAGCCGAGGGCAGGAAGCCGCGGCCGGGATCTTCCATGTTGATCCGGAACTCGATGGCATGGCCACGCGGCAGAGGTGTTTCGGTCGTGCTGAGCGGCAGGCCTTCGGCGATGCGGAACTGCTCGATGACGAGATCGAGCACCGTCGTCTCTTCCGTCACCGGGTGCTCGACCTGAAGCCGCGTGTTGACCTCCAGAAACGAGATCATCCCGTCGGCGCTCAAGAGGAATTCCACCGTGCCGGCACCGGTGTAACCGGCCTCCGCACAGATATCGCGGGACGCCTCGTGGATCTTCTCGCGCTGTTCAGGCGAGAGGAACGGAGCCGGCGCCTCTTCGACGAGTTTCTGGTTGCGCCGCTGCAACGAACAGTCGCGGGTGCCCACCACGAGCACATTGCCCAGCCGGTCCGCCAGCACCTGCGCCTCGATGTGGCGCGGACGGTCGAGGAACTGTTCGACGAAGCATTCGCCACGCCCGAAGGCGGCGACCGCCTCGCGGGTCGCCGACAGGAACATCTCCTCCACCTCGTCGAGGTGGAGCGCGACCTTCATCCCGCGCCCGCCGCCGCCATGGGCGGCCTTGATGGCGATCGGCAGGCCGAAGCGCTTCGCAAACGCCAGCGCCTCAGCCGCACTGGAGATGGCGCCATCGCTGCCGGCAACCAGCGGGGCTCCGACCCGCTGGGCGATGCGGCGCGCCTCGAGCTTGTCTCCAAGAGCCTCGATCACCTGCGGATCCGGGCCGATCCAGATCAGCCCCGCATCGATCACCGCCCGCGCGAATTCGGCCCGCTCGGATAGAAAACCGTAGCCCGGATGGACGGCATCGGCGCCGGATCGTCTGGCAACGGCGATCAGCTTGTCGATGTCGAGATAGGTGTCCTTCGCGCTCGCACCATCCAGCGCATAGGCTTCGTCCGCCTGAGCGACGAAGAGCGCGCCGACGTCGGCATCGGCGTAGACGGCGACAGAGGCCAGGCCGTAGTCCTTGCAGGCCCGGATGATCCGCACCGCGATCTCGCCGCGGTTGGCGATCAGAACCTTCTTCATGTCTGTTTCCCCGGAATAACTCTGTCGACGAAGCGGTGTGTCGGATTGAAGCGTATGCGTGCACCCACCGGGATCTGACCGGCAAGATCGAGGTGGTAGCCCGCGACATTGGCGATCACCGGATAGCCGCCGGTGAGCGGATGGTCGGCAAGGAAGAGCACCGGCTGGCCGCTCGCCGGCACCTGGATGGCGCCATGAACGGTGGCTTCACTGGGAAGTTCCTTGGTGATCGCACGTTCGAGTGCCTCGCCCGCAAGCCGGATGCCGACGCGGCTCGACTGCGCCGTGACCTGCCATGTCTGGGACAGGAAGCTTTCCACGGCGCTCTCGGTAAACCAGTCGGTTCTCGGTCCCATGACGACGTCCAGCACCACCTCCTCGCCGGCACGCGGCATGGAGACGGAGGGCAGTTCATCCATCGTGACCAGGCTTCCGACCGGCGCATCGCAGATTGCAATGTGATCGCCCGCCGCAAGCGGCGCGGGACCGATCTGCGCCAGCGTATCGGTGGCAGCGCTTCCCAGCACGGGAGCAACTGCAAAGCCGCCGCGTATCGCCAGATAGGAACGCATGCCGGCGGGAGGTGCTGCGAGCGTCACCACATCGCCATCGTCGAGCGCCACCGCCTGGTTATGGGGCGCCGTCAACCGGGCACCGCCAGCGCTGACGATCGACACAGGCGCCGGAGCGCCGGCCAAAGCAAGGACACCACGGCCGCGCATTCGGAACGTCAGCCCGCCGAGCGTGACCTCGAGCGCCGGCGCACCCGGCGGATTGCCGACCAGCCGATTGGCCATCTTCAGGGCTCCACGATCGGCTGCGCCGGACCGGCTGATACCTTGGTTTGCCTGCCCCGAACGCCCGAGATCCTGGAACAGGACCGGAAGGCCGACGGAAAGGATTTCGATCCCAGCCGCGTCCTCGGCCATGGCGGGCGACTGTTCCGCCTTGATCGGCGCCTTGATCTCGTAAGATCCGGCATTCCCGATATCGATGAAGCGGACACGGCTTCCGGGCTGCAGCAAGGCCGCCGGATCGCGGTCGATGTCGAACATCGACAGCGGCGTCGTGCCGATCAACTGCCAGCCGCCGGGGCTCGTCTTGGGATAGACACCGGTGAATTCGCCGGCCAGTCCGACGGCACCGGCCGGCACATGCGTGCGTGGCGACTTACGTCTCGGCACCGCCAGCCGCGGATCACCGCCGGCCAGATAGGCAAAGCCTGGCGCAAAGCCTGTGAATGCGACCAGATAATCGGCTGCGCCATGAAGGCGAATGACATCTTCCGATGTCACGCCCAGAATGGCGGCGACCTCTGCGAGATCCTCGCCGTCATAGTGGACCGGTATCTCGACCAGCGATCCGGAGGAGGCCCTTCTGTCCCCGCCGAGATGGGACGCAACGACGGATCCGAGCGTTTCCGCCGAGATCTCCAGCGGATCGAATTCGATCAGCAGCGTGCGGGCAGCCGGGATGATTTCACCAACGCCGGCGACCGGATGCTCCTGCAGGGCCTCGAAAAGAGCGAGCGTTTCACCAAGGTCGGAAAGCTCCACGAGAACGCAGTCCTCCCTTACGGGCAGGACACGCATCGACGGAGTGCGCAGCGGTGCGGGAGTGCTTTCCTGCATGGCTGCCTCAGCCTGCTGCGCCGGCGCAGGCGCCGATCGCAATGCCGGCTTCCTCGAGCGCGCTGCGCAGACGCTGCGCGATCGCGACGGCTCCCGGACTGTCACCGTGCACGCAGATGCTCTGCGCATCGATCTTCGTCAGCGTGCCGTCGATAGCCTCGACCACACCGTCCTGGACGAGCCGCACCATGCGTTTGGCAATCATATCCGGGTCATGCAGCACGGCCCCGGCCTCACGTCGGGAGACCAGCGCGCCCTCAGCCGTGTAGCCGCGATCCGCAAAAGCCTCGGCCACCACCGTCAGGCCGGCAGCCTTCGCCTGCGCGACGAGCGGCGAGCCCGCCAAAGCCACAAGCGCCAGCGAAGCATCGACGGCAAGGATCGCCGCAATAACGTCGGACGCCTGCCGTGTATCGAAGGCGATGGTGTTGTAGAGGGCGCCGTGCGGCTTGACGTAGGTGACGCGCGTGCCCGCCGCGGTGGCGAGCCCCTGCAGCGCACCGATCTGGTAGATCACGTCGCCGATCAATTCCTCGCTGTTCGGATCCATATTGCGCCGGCCGAAGCCGACGAGATCGCGGTAACCGACATGGGCGCCGATGGCGATGCCCCGTTCGGCCGCAGCCCGCAGTGTCCGCAAGATGCCTGCCGGATCGCCTGCATGGAAGCCGCAGGCCACGTTCGCGCTGCTGACGACATCGAGCATCGCGCTGTCATCGCCCATGCGCCAGGCGCCGAAGCTTTCGCCGAGATCGCTGTTAAGGTCGATCATCCTCATGAGACCCGTTCCCACCCAATTCTGTGGACGAAGCTAGCAACTCCCGATAACCCTGTCCAGACTGTTGAACAATTTTCATACATTGCCCTACAAATAATCATTCAGCCAGGATGGAGCCCGTGTTCCATGGCGGCGCCGTGGTTTTCTATTGAACTCCGCCGGTCGTCCTGCGATTGGCATTGTGAAGCGGGATGGGCAATCTGATGACAACTTTCAGGACGGGTGGTTTGGGCGAGAATGAACTGGAAGCGCCAAATACGAAGCGCTCTGCCCGCCAGAACAGCAACGGCGTCGAACCGTCCCTGACGCTCGCCGAGACGCTTGCCGGCCGTATCCGCGAGCAGGTGATCTCCGGCCGGCTCGTTCCGGGCAGCCATCTCTCCGAACAGACACTCAGCGACGAACTGCAGGTCTCGCGCAACACGCTGCGCGAGGTTTTCCGACTACTGACCAAGGAAGGGCTGCTGCGTTACGAAGCCAATCGCGGCGTCTTCGTCGCGACGCCCAGCATGTCGACGATCGTCGACATCTACCGGGTTCGCCGCTTCATCGAGTGCCCGGCGCTGGCTCAGGCACATCCCCGCCATCCGGCCGCGTCCAAGATGCGCATTGCCGTCGAAGCGGCCCATGATTGCCGGGACAAGGGCGACTGGCTGGGCGTCGGCACGGCCGACATCGCATTCCACGCAGCGATCGTCGAGCTTGCCGACAGTCCGCGTCTCAGTGACTTCTACCGGCAGATCTCTCTGGAACTCAGACTGGTCTTCGGACTGCTGCACGACCCCGAGTTTCTCCACGCTCCCTTCGTCGACCAGAACCGCAGCATCGTCACGCAACTGGAAGCCGGCAATCCACAGGGCGCCTCGGAGACCCTGGAAGCCTATCTGTTCCAGGCGGAACGGTTCATCCTGGGGGCCTATGCAAGGGTCTCCGGCAGCCCCTGAGAAACGCCAGCCTCCGGCAGCTGCTGCAACCGCATCGCCATCCAGGCACTAACCGCCTGCCAGCCCGCCCGCATGTAGCTGTCGGCGAGATAGAGTCCGCGCTCCGGATCATCGCGAAGTGCCGCCATGCGCGCGCTGAATTCCATGAAATCCCCCAGAGCCCGAAGCGCCTCCGCCGCCTTGTCTGGATGTTCCCCGGCCAAGCCCTCGATCTCCGCCCTCGCACGCTTCTCAAAAACCTGCAGGCCGCGCCCCTCGTCCCGCCACAGCCGTCGCGTCAGGAAGTCGATGGCCTGCATCCCGGTGGTGCCTTCGTAGATCGTCATCACGCGCGAGTCGCGCAGATACTGCTCGAGCGGCCAGTCGCGCGTATAACCGGCCCCGCCGAGCACCTGGATGGCGGCATTGGCAACGTCGAAGCCCGCTGCCCCACCGAAATTCTTGATCAGCGGCAGCATCCATCCGGCAAGGTCCGCAAGCGCCCGGCGGCGGCTCTCGTCCGGCTCGAGACGCGCGAGATCCATGATGGTCGCGAGTTCCAGCACCGCCGCCCGCAGCACCTCCGTCTGCCGGCGTATCTCGTGCAACTGTCGCCGGACGTCCGGATGCGTGGCGATCGCAACCGGCGGTCGCTCGGGATGTCCACCCTGACGCCGCTCTCGGGCATAGCCCTCCGCGATATCCACCGAAGCCGAGGCGAGCCCGAGACCCTGACAGGCGGTCTGCAGGCGCATCAGCTCGATCATCGTGAAGAGCTGCGGCAGCCCTCGCCCCTCTTCGCCGATCAGGATGCCGACAGCCTCCTCGAACCGCATCGCGCAGGTCGGCGAACCATGCAGGCCCATCTTCTCCTCTATGCGTTCGACACTCACGCCGTTCCGGCAGCCATCGATCCCGTCCGGCACCAGGAACAGGCTGATGCCTCGGGTGCCGGGCTGGTCGTTGGTGCGGGCAAGCAGGCAGTGGCCGATGCGTTCGGCCATGTCGTGGTGCCCGAACGAGATCCAGATCTTCTGGCCGGTGATCCGCCATGTCCCGTCACGGCATTGCGCCCTCGTGCGCAGACGGCCCACATCTGATCCGGCCTCCGGCTCGGAGATGCAGATGGTGGCAGCCCATTCTCCCGCCAGAAGCTTCGGCACCCATTCATCCGCAACTGCACCGTCGGCAGCCTCCGCCAGCAGATGAGCGGCGGCGCGCGTCGAACCGGCAGCCATCATCAGCGCCACGCAGCCGCGCTCGAACAGTGGCGCGCAAGCCGCCTGGACGGTCAGCGGCAACCCTTGCCCCCCGTAGCGATCGGAGACGTCCATCCCCAGCCAGCCGGACGCGGCGTATCGTTTAAATGCAGCTGCAAAACCGGCCGGCGTTCGCACCCGCCCCTCGACGAGTTGCGCACCCGTCCGGTCTCCGGGAGTGTTGAGCGGCGCCAGGACCCCTTCGGCAAACTGCGCGGCCTCCTCGACGATCGCTGAAACCGTCGCGTCGTCGCAGTCCGCGCTCAGCTCTTTCACCCGATGCCAGCCCGGGGTCAGTGCCAGAAGCGTCAGTGTTCGCTGCGCTTGGCCGGAAAAGCCTATCCCAGTCACCGGGGCTGCATCCGGATTCCGCCGTCGAGGCGGATGACTTCACCGTTGACATACTGGTTCTCGATCACGAAGCGGACCGCATCGGCAAACTCGGCAGGATCCCCAAGCCGCGCGGGATAGGGGATCGCCGCGCCGAGACTGTCCTGGGCCTCCTGCGGCAGGCCGGCCAGCAGCGGCGTCAGGAAGATCCCGGGCGCCACCGTGTTGACCCGGATCCCGAACCGCGCGAGCTCGCGCGCCGCCGGCAGCGCCATGGAGACGATCCCGCCCTTCGACGCGGCATAGGCCGCCTGCCCCACCTGGCCTTCGAAGGCGGCAACGGAGGCCGTGTTGACGATCACGCCCCGCGCCTTGTCGTCCAGTTCCGGGTTTGCAGCCATGCATTCGGCCCCCAGCCGCATCATGTTGAAGGTGCCGATGAGATTGACGCGGATGACGCGCTCGAAATCGGCAAGCGGCATCGGCCCCTCCTTGCCGAGGATACGTCCGGCGGTGCCGATGCCGGCACAATTGACGAGAATGCGTAAGCCGTCGCCGGCCTTGGCTGCAAGTCCGAAGGCTTTCGCGGCATCCCCCTCGTCCGTGACGTCTCCCGTGACGGCCACGCCGCCGATGTCCTGCGCGACGCGACCGGCAGCCTCCCCATTGCGGTCAAACACATGCACCACTGCCCCGAGCCGTGCGAGAAGCCGCGCCGTCGCCTCGCCGAGGCCGGAGCCGCCGCCGGTGACGATCGCACTGGAGCCTTCGATCTTCATGCTGCAAGCTCCTTGTCCACCTGAATGACACCCGGCGCATCGGCATAAAGCGCCTCGACCAGCTCACCGCGATGCGCCAGCACCGCCCGTTGATTGATGGAGCCCTTGTCCGTCACCTCGCCCTTCTCGAACCGCAGCGGCTCCGTCATCAGCAGGAGGCGCATGACGCGGGTCGCCGACCCGCTCGACTGCCGCTGGTGCTCCAGGAGCCGTGCCGCGATCGCCGCGCGCACCTTGGGATGCGCGATCACCGCCTCGTCGTCGAGATCTGCTTCACCGTCCACCAGCCCCCGTAGCGCCGGCATGAAGGGAACGGCAAGCGCCCCGAGCTCGGCACGGCTCTCGCCGGTGATCACCGCATCGCGGATCAGTCCGCCGAACTGGTTGACTAGCTGTGCGCGCAGAACGCCGACCGCCACCCAGGTGCCCGTCTGAAGCTTGAAGTTTTCCGCCGTACGCCCATCGAAATAGAAGCCCCGTCGCGGGTCATCGGCCTCGACGAATTTCACCGCGTCGCCGATCCGATAAAAGCCCTCGTCGTCGAAAGCCTCCGCTGTCAGCGTCTCGTTTCGCCAATAGCCCGGCGTGACGTTCGGCCCCTTCAGGCGCAACTCGTATCGCTCGTCCGCAGGCACCAGCTTCATCGTCACCCCTTGCGCCGGAATGCCGATATTCCCGGGCTTGTCCTGGGGATCCGTACAAAAGAGCGCGAAAGGTGCGGTCTCCGTGGAGCCGATGCCGGTGCAGAGCGGGATCCTCCGGCCTGTCGCCATCTCGGACAGCTCAAGCAGCGCGTCCCAGGTATGCTGCGCCATGCCGGCGCCGGCATACATCAGCAGCTTCAGATCCTTGAAGAAGTTCTCCCGCAGCGCCCGATCCTCGCGCATCGCCTGGATCAGCATCTCGAAGCCCGCCGGGACATTGAAGTACCAGGTCGGCGAGACCTCCTGGAGATTGGCGACCGTCTGCCCGATCAGCCCCGGCGCCGGCTTGCCGCGGTCGATGTAATAGGTGCCGCCGTTGTAGATCGCGATGTTGAAGCACTTGTTGCCGGCGGCCGTATGGTTCCAGGGCGCCCAGTCGACGAGGATCGGAGGCTCGTCGCGGAAATAGCCGTAGCAATCGGCAATCATCTCCTGGTTCGAGCACAGCATCCGCTGCGTCTGGATGACCGCCTTCGGCGAGCCGGTGGTCCCGGAGGTGAACAGGAACTTCGCTACGGTGTCAGGGCCGACCCTGTCGAAGGCTTCGTCGACAACCGCTGTCGGCTCCGTCTTCAGGATATCCTGGAAAAGGAATGAAGCCGGTCGCGTCGGCGGCAGGTTGCGAACGGCAGCAAACGGAATGTCGGCCCCGAAGGCCGCAGTGGCGCCCTCGAGGAAAGGTCCCGCGTCTTCAGCGAAGACCATGCCGGGCGTGATCTGCCGGGCGATGTCGCTGAGCTTGCCGAGCCCGGATGGATTGGTCGTGTAGGCCGGGGCGATGGCAGCGGACGGGATCCCCACATGCTGCGCCCCGAGCGCCATCAGGGCATGCGGGATGGAGTTTTCCGACAGGATGACGAGGGGATTTTCCGCCGACAGGCCGAGATCGAGAAGGAACTGGCCGATGCGTCGGATCCGGTCGAGGGCCTGGCTGTAGGTGACCGTGGCCCAGGCACCCGTTCCCTCGCGGTCGGCCATCCACACACGGTCCGGCGCGATTGTCGCCCAATGCACCAGGCGCGCGTTCAGCTTGTCGGGATAGGCGCCCAGCGGATCCTCCCGCCAGACAAGCACCTCCCCGTTCGGCCGCTTTTCCCAGTTCACCACTGGCGTCCACAGCTTTGCATCCTGCACGGCGTTGTCGGCCATGACATCCCCTCCCAGAGATTGATACTCCCGGATTTTTGTTTACAAGGAAACAATCTCTCTGTAAACAATCATGCAGGACAGACGGCTCCGGGAGGTCCGTCTATGAAGGAGTGGATGCACAATGGCCGACGCAACGGCGAGCAACTTCGTCACCTATGAGCTTCGCGACGAGATCGCTCACATCGGGCTCAACCGGCCCGAAAAGCGCAATGCCATCAGTGACCGTTTCGTCGAGACCATTGCAGAGACGGTGGCCCGCGCCGAGGACGAGGCAAAAGCCGTCGTTCTCTACGGCCATGGCGATCATTTCTGCGCCGGGCTGGACCTCGCCGAACACATCAAGAAGACACCCATGGAGGGCGTCCGCGGCTCCCGGCGATGGCACGCGGTCTTCGCCGGCATAGAACATGGCACCATTCCCTGGATTTCCGCGCTGCACGGCGCCGTCGTGGGCGGGGGCCTGGAGCTTGCCGCCTCGACCCATATTCGCGTTGCCGATCGTTCCGCCTTCTTCGCCCTTCCGGAAGGCCAGCGCGGCATCTTCGTTGGCGGTGGCGGCTCCGTTCGGGTCGCGCGCCTGGCAGGAGTGGCCCGCATGACCGACATGATGCTGACCGGCCGCGTGGCGGCCGCCGAAGAGGCCGAGCGCTGGAATATCGTTCAATACGTCGTGGACAAGGGCGAGGCGCGCCGGAAGGCGCATGAACTCGCCTGTGCCGCCGCCAGCAACGCGGAAATCTCCAACTATGCCGTGATCAACGCCCTGCCCCGTATCCAGGACATGGCGAAGGAAGACGGCCTGTTCGTCGAGTCCTTCATCGCCTCCTTCACCGCCACCACCCCGGAAGCCGAAGAAAGGCTTCGCGCCTTTCTCGACAAGCGGGCGGCGCGGGTGAAGGCGCCGGGCACCAGCTGAGGGAGATGCCGGCATGGATGTGTCCGCACGACGTCCCGACAAGGTCCAGGTGGGCGAACTCGCAGGTTCGCTCGGTTTCCTGCTGCGGCTTGCACAGCTGCATGCCTTCGAAGATTTCTTTTCCGATCACGGTCCACGCGGCCTCAAGCCGGGAGAGTTCTCCGTCCTGTGGGTGATCGCGTGCAATCCCGGCATTCGCCAGAGCGCACTGGGACAACGCCTGATGATCAAGCGTGCGCATATGACGAAACTTGTCCGGGCCCTGGAGGACGCAAATCTCGTGTCTCGGGAAATCCCGGACGCCGATCGCCGCGCGGTGGAACTGACCCTGACGCCGAATGGTCGCCAAGCCGTGGACAAGGCAAGTGACGCCTTCTTCGGCTACGAAGAGACGACCGGCGCGCCACTCAGCCTGAAAGAAAGGGCGCAGCTGATCGCGCTCCTGCAGAAATATGTCGGTCTTGCGGAGGAGACGGGCCGGTGAACATCGACGAACTGATCGCCATCGACATCCACACTCATGCGGAGGAACCCTGCTGCGGTCACCGCGACGACGGCTATGACGAGTTCCAGGCCGGCATGGCGAAATACTTCAAGAACCCGGCCGGCGCCAAGGGCATGCTGCCGACCGTCGAGGAAACGGCCGCCTACTATCGGGAACGCAAGATCGGCTGCGTCATCTTCCCGGTCGATGCCGAACGGGAAACCGGCTTCCGACGCTACGAGAACGAGGAGGTGGCGCAGATCGCCGCCGCCAACAGCGACATCATGATCCCGTTCGCCTCCATCGATCCGGCAAAAGGCAGAAGCGGTGCGCGCGAAGCGCGACGTCTGGTGCGCGAATTCGGCGTCAAGGGGTTCAAGTTCCACCCCACCATGCAGGGCTTCTATCCCAACGACCGCAGCGCCTACCCCCTGTATGAGGCAATCGCCGAAGAGGGCGCAATCACCCTTTTCCATACCGGCCAGACCGGCGTAGGCGCCGGCATGCGCGGCGGCATGGGCATGCGGCTGAAATACTCCAATCCGATCCATCTGGACGACGTGGCAGCCGATTTCCCGGACATGCCCATCATCCTGGCGCATCCCTCCTTCCCCTGGCAGGAGGAGGCGCTCTCTGTCGCGACCCACAAGCCGAATGTCTACATCGACATGTCCGGCTGGTCGCCGAAGTACTTTCCACCGATCCTGGTCCGCTATGCCAACACGATGCTGAAGCACAAGATGCTGTTCGGCTCCGACTGGCCGGCGATCACCCCGGACCGGTGGTTGGCGGATTTCGAGAAGATCGAGATCCGTGACGAGGTCCGTCCGTTGATCCTCAAGGAGAACGCCCGGAGACTGCTGAATCTCTGAACTGCTATCCGCAACATGTTCTGAACTGGGAGGAAATGAACATGAAATATGTGTTGTCCATGATGGTCGGACTTGCGGCGCTTGCCGCAACCACCGCCGACGCCCGCGAACTGCGCATCGCACCCGGCGCCCCGCCGGCGCATCCCTCGCACAGCCACCTGTATTCGAAGCTGGCCGAAATCCTGCCTGAGGTTTCGGATGGCAAATTGACGGCTCAGATCCTCGGCCCCGAGGTCGTCGGTCTGGGTCAGATGAAGGACGGCCTGCAAAGCCAGCTCGTGGAGGTCGGCAACCTGCTGCCGCTCTACTTCCCGGCCGACCTGCCGAACATGTCGCTGGCGGGCGAGCTTGCCCTCTCCGGCCGCGAACCGCATGCCATGGCCGCGGCCATGACGGAATACATGGTGACCTGCGACACCTGCCAGCAGGAGATGAAGAAGTTCGGCGTCACTTATCTCGGCTCCGGATCGTCCGACGTCTATGCGCTGCTGACGAAGAAACCGGTGCGCACGGCCGAAGACGTCAAGGGGCTGCGCCTGCGCAGCGGCGGCGCGCCTTTCTCGCGCTGGGCGGAGCATTTCGGCGCCGTACCGGCCAACATCGGCGTCGGCGACACCTTCGAATCGATGTCGCAGGGCGTCATCGATGGCTCCATGGCCTCGATCGGCGATCTCCTGTCGTTCCGGCTGGTCGAACTCGTCACCAACATCACCTTCGTGCCCCTGGGCACCTACCACGCGACCTCCGACTTTACGGTGGCAAACGTTGCCTGGGAATCGCTGAGTGCTGAAGAGCGCAAGCAGCTGGCGACCGCCGCCAACCGGGCCAATGTCATCTTTACGCAGAGATGGGGTTACGACATGGCCGCCGAGGCGAAGGCTGCCGCGGAAAAGGCGGGCATAGAATTCATCGAACCCGATGCTGCCTTCGTCCAGGCAGCCGAGGAGTTTGCTGAAGCCGACAAGGAGACGGCCGCCAAGGTGTCGCAGGAACGGTTCGGCTTCGAGGATGCTGCAGAACGCGTGGCGCGTTTCGCCGGCCTCGTCGACAAGTGGAACGGCATCGTCAAGGAGGCCGGTGGCAATCCTGATGCCATCGCCAAGCGCCTCGACGAGGAAGTCTGGAGCAAGGTCGACTTCGCGACCTACGGCATGTGAGGCAAGGGGCCTGCGGGCAGTCCGCAGGCCCTGCCTGGCTTCAACACTGCGCAACGGGTTCGTCCATGTCCTATATTTCCGGTCTAGCCGATAAGCTCTCGCGGATGCTGGCCTTCGTCGCGGCCATCGGCGTGCTTGCCATGATGATCCACGTCTGCGCCGACATCCTCTCGCGCGTGCTGACGGGTGCCTCGCTGCCCGCCACAGTCGAGATGGTGTCCTACTACTACATGCTCCTGGTCGCCTTCCTGCCGCTGGCCTGGGTGGAACGCAGGGGCGGCATGATTTCCGTCGAACTGCTCGACTTCATGCTGTCGCCACGCATGCGCCGTGTCTCCGATCTGCTGATCGCCGCCCTCGGCGTCGTGATCTATGCGGTGATGGCCTATGCCAGCTGGCTGACGGCCGTGAGGAACTACGAGACCGGCACCTTCGTCGTTGCACTACAGACCAAGATCATCACCTGGCCCGGCTACTTCCTGCCGCCGGCCGGCTTCGCACTGGCTGCGATCATCGTCACCGTGCGCCTTCTTCAGATCATCACCGGCAACGAAGAGCCGGCGCGGGAGCATCAGGCATGAGCGTAGACGTCGGTCTCTATGGTGTCGGCATCCTTCTGCTGCTCCTCCTGCTGCGCGTGCCCGTGGCGCTCGCCATGATCACCGTCTCCTTCGGCGGCATCGCCATGCTTCTCGGCTTCCAGCCGGCCCTCGGCATCGTCACCTCGACCCCTTACAGCTTTGTCGCCAGCTGGACGATGAGCGCGGTGCCGATGTTCCTGCTGATGGGCTTCATCGCCTTCCATGCGGGCCTGACCACCAGTCTCTTCGATGCGGCCAAGGCGATCCTCTGGCGGGTGCCGGGTGGGCTGGCGATCTCGTCGATCTTTGCCTGCACCGGCTTTGCCAGCGTCTCGGGATCGTCGATTGCCTGCGCTGCGGCCATGGGGCGGATCGCGATTCCGGAGATGGTCGCTGCCGGCTACCGCCCGAGCTTCGCGGCCGGCGCCATCGCCGCCGGAGGCACGATCGGTGCGCTGATCCCACCGTCGATCCTGATGATCGTCTACGGCGTCTTCGCGGAAACCTCGATCACCCAGGTCTTCGTCGGCGGCATCGGCGTCGGCATCCTCACGGCCTTCTCCTACTGCCTCATTGTTTTCGGCTACTGCTGGCTGCGGCCGGACATCGTGCCGCGCCACCTGGCGGCCGGCTTTGCCGATGCCGGAGGGCTGCCGGCGATCCTGCGGATCTGGCCGATTGCCATCCTCGTCCTGCTCGTCTTCGGCGGCTTGTTCTCCGGGTACTTTACGGCGACCGAAGCCGGCGCGGTGGGCGCAGGTGGCGCCATTCTCTTGTCGGTCGTCACCGGCAAGCTGACGCTGCAGGTGATGCGCGTCTCGCTTCTGGAAACGCTGACCACCTGTGCCTCGCTCTTCATCATCGGCATCGGTGCCTCGATGTTCACCCGTTTTCTGGGGATCACCGGCCTCTCCTCCTTCATCGGTTCCTTGGTCGCCGGCGCTGACCTCGGCTACGTGGAGTTGATGACGATCATCGTGGCGATCTACCTGGTACTCGGCATGTTCATGGAGCCCTTCGGTGCCCTGCTGGTGACCCTTCCCGTGCTGCTTCCCGTCCTCAAGGCGGAGGGCATCAGCCTGGTCTGGTTCGGGGTCTTCGTGGTCAAGATGCTGGAAATCGGGATGATCACGCCGCCGGTGGGGCTGAATGTCTTCGTCATCAAGAACGTGGCATCGCGCTATGTCAGCGTCGTACAGGTCTTCAAGGGCGTGGTCCCTTTCATCCTCGCCGACCTCGTGGTGATCGTCCTCACCATCGCCTTCCCCGCCATCGTCCTCAGCCTGCCGCAGCTCGTATTCTGATCCACGCGGACGGTTGCGGGTCCGGGCTATTCGACCTCTGAACCGGACAAATGGTTGCTGGCCGAGCTCTTGACCCGCCCGATATCCGACCAGAGCGCATTCACCGTCTCGGCATCGAGATCTGCGAAAAGCTCGCGCAACCAGCCCTCGTGGGCCGCCGCCATGGCCGTGAAAAGCTCGGTTCCCGCCGGCGTCAGCTGCGCCACGGTGACCCGCCGGTCCTTGTCCGGCGTCACCCGCTTCACAAGCCCGTCCGTCTCCAGCCGCTCCACGAGGCCGGTGACATTGCCGTTGGTGACCATGGTCCGCTTGGAAAGCTCGCCAAGCCGCAAACCGTCCGTCTCCCGATAGAGCTGCGCCATCAGGTCGAACTGCGGCAGGGTCGCGCCGAACTCGGCGCGAAGACGGCGACGGATTTCCGTGGTGATGAGTTTGGTCGTGGACAGCATGCGCAACCACAGCCGGGTCTCCGGCTTGTTGCGTCCGCTGGGACCATGCACGATCATTTCCAGATCGCCGCTGGCCGACTGGCTCTCGGTGATATCCATCCGCACCTTCATCCTCCACCTCAAGAAACAACTACGAAGCACAATTTGAAATGTCAAAGGATCGCTGCCCTGGGACTGCCTCGATCCGAAAAAGCGCTTGACGCTCTTGAAGGCATTTATATAGTTTAAACTTAAAATAATAAGATGGGAACTGAGGAGGAGTGCTTCATGCGCATCGTCTGCATCGGCGGCGGACCGGCCGGGCTCTATTTCGCGCTTCTGATGAAGAAGCAGCATCCGGAGCATCAGATCTCCGTCGTGGAGCGAAATCGCGCCTATGACACCTTCGGCTGGGGCGTCGTGTTTTCCGACGCGACCATGCAGGCCATGCGCGCCTGGGATCCCGAGAGCGCCGCCGAAATCGAGGACGCCTTCAACCACTGGGACGACATCGAGGTCTGGTTCAAGGGCACCCGCCAGCGCACCTCCGGCCACGGCTTCGTCGGCATCGGGCGCAAGAAGCTCCTCAACATCCTGCAGCGCCGCTGCGAGACGCTGGGTGTCGAGCTCGTCTTCGAAACCGATGTCGCCAGCGACCTCGACTACCCGGACGCCGATCTCGTCATCGCGTCGGACGGCTTCAACTCGAAGATCCGCAACCGCTATTCGGAGGTCTTCCAGCCCGACCTCGTGACGCGGCCGAACCGCTACATCTGGCTCGGCACCAACAAGCTCTACGACGCCTTCACCTTCGATTTCCGCAAGACCGATCACGGCTGGTTCCAGGCGCACATCTACAAGTTCGACGAGAACACCTCGACCTTCATCGTCGAGACGACGGAGGAAGCCTACGAGAAGCATCAGCTCGGCCAGATGGACCAGCAGGGCTCCATCGACTTCTGCCAGGACCTCTTTGCGGAGGTTCTCGATGGCGCCGAGCTGATGACCAATGCGCGCCATCTGCGCGGCTCGGCCTGGCTCAACTTCAATCGCCTGATCTGCGGCAAGTGGAGCCATTTCAACGGGAAATCGCATGTCGTGCTGATGGGCGACGCCGCCCACACCGCCCATTTCGCCATCGGCTCCGGCACCAAGCTTGCGATCGATGATGCCATCGAACTCGCCAATCAGTTCAACAAGCACGGCCACACCCGCGACCAGATCCCGGCGGTCCTCGAAACCTACGAGGAGATCCGCCGCGTCGACGTTGCCCGCATCCAGAATGCGGCCCGCAATGCGATGGAATGGTTCGAGGTGGTCGGTCAGCGCTACGCCGACACGCTGCCGCCCGAGCAGTTCATGTACTCCATGTTGACCCGCTCACAGCGCATCAGCCACGAGAACCTGCGCCTGCGCGACAAGGCATGGCTCGAAGGCTACGAACGCTGGTTCGCCGCCGAGGCCGGCGTCGAGCCGAATGCCAAGGGCAAGGTGCCGCCGCCGATGTTCACGCCCTATACGCTGCGCGGCGTGACGCTGAAGAACCGCATCGTCATGTCGCCGATGGCCATGTATTCCGCAACCGACGGCCTGATCGACGATTTCCATCTCGTGCATCTCGGCGCCCGCGCACTCGGCGGCGCCGGCCTGATCTTCGGCGAGATGACCTGCGTCTCGCCGGACGCGCGCATCACCCCCGGCTGCCTCGGCCTCTGGAACGAGCAGCAGGCCGCGGGCTGGAAGCGTTTCGTCGATTTCACCCATTCCAACAGCACCGCCAAGGTCGGCATTCAGCTTGGCCACGCCGGCCGCAAGGGCGCCACGAAACGCGCCTGGGACGGCATGGATCAGCCGCTTGAAGACGGCGGCTGGCCGCTGATTTCGGCTTCGGCGCTGCCCTATCTGAAGCACAGCCAGGTCCCCAAGGCCATGGACCGCGCCGACATGGACAGGGTGACGGCGGACTTCGTGCGCGCCACCGAGCTTGCCGCCAGTGCCGGTGCGGACTGGCTGGAACTGCACTGCGCCCACGGCTATCTGCTCTCGAGCTTCCTGTCGCCGCTGACCAACCAGCGGACCGACGAATACGGCGGCAGCCACGAGAACCGCGCCCGCTATCCGCTCGAGGTGTTCCGTGCCATCCGCGCCGTCTGGCCGGAGAACAAGCCGATCTCTGTGCGCCTCTCCTGCCACGACTGGTTCGAAGGCGGTAACACGCCGGAGGACGCGGCAATCTTCGCGCGGATGTTCAAGGATGCGGGTGCCGACATGATCGACTGCTCGTCGGGCCAGGTCTGGAAGGAGGAGAAACCGGTCTACGGCCGCCTCTTCCAGACACCGTTCTCCGACAAGATCCGCAACGAGGTTGGCATTCCCACCATGGCGGTGGGCGCCATCTCCGAGGCCGATCACGCCAATTCGGTGATCGCCGCCGGCCGCGCCGATCTCTGCGCCGTCGCCCGGCCGCATCTCGCCGATCCGGCCTGGGTGCTGCACGAAGCCGCCCGCATCGGCCTCACCGACATTGCCTGGCCGAAGCAGTATTATTCCGGCAAGCAGCAGTACGAGACCAACCTGGCACGTGCGGTTGCAGCAAAGTGAGGATCCGCTGATGGATGGCAACAGGAAGCTGGAGGGACGCCATGCGCTGGTGACCGGTGCCGGCAGCGGCATCGGAGCGGCCATCGCGGTGGCGCTCGCCGCGGCCGGTGCCCGCGTCACGCTGGCCGGTCGTCGTGCGACGCCGCTGGAAGCGCTGGCGGCGCAGATCGGTCCCTCGGCGCAGGTTGCCGCCGGCTTTGACGTGACTGACGCGACGGCCATCAACGACGGCATAGCCGATGCCCGCGCCGCCTTCGGCCCGATCGACATCCTCGTCAACAATGCCGGCGAAGCGCCGACGGCACCCTTCGAGAAGACCTCGCTGGAGGTCTGGAACCACGTGCTTGCGGTGGATCTGACCGGCGTCTTTCTGGTGACGCAGGCAGCCCTTGCCGATCTGAAGGCGCGAGGGCCCGGTGGCCGCATCATCAATGTCGCGTCCACTGCCGGCCTCACCGGCTATGCCTATGTCTCGGCCTACACCGCCGCAAAGCATGGTGTGATCGGCCTGACGCGGTCGTTGGCGCTGGAACTGGTCAAGACCGGCATCACCGTCAACGCCGTCTGCCCCGGCTTCACCGATACGCCGATGATTGCGCAGGCGATCAAGACGATCATGACGAAGACCGGACGCAGCCACGAGGAGGCGGCCTCCGCCTTCACCAAAAACAATCCGCAGGGGCGGCTGATCACGCCGGAGGAAGTGGCCGACGCCGTTCTCTGGCTGGCATCGCCCGGCGCGGGCTCAATCAACGGCCAGGCGATCGCCATCGCCGGCGGGGAGGTACTGGCAGGATGAGCACGGTTTCAATGGCAGGTCATCTGCGACCCTTCAAGGACTATCAGGCACGACACTTTCTCTGGGAGGTGAGCGAGGACGGCCGCGTCGCAACGATCCGGCTGAACCGTCCGGAACGCAAGAACCCGCTGACCTTCGAAAGCTACGCCGAGCTGCGCGATCTCTTCCGCGATCTCGCCTATGCCTCCGACATCCGTGCCGTGGTCCTGACCGGCGCCGGCGGCAATTTCTCCTCCGGCGGAGATGTCTTCGAGATCATCGAGCCCTTGACGCAGATGGCCATGCCGGACCTCCTCGCCTTCACCCGGATGACCGGCGACCTCGTCAAGGCGATGAAGAAATGCCCGCAGCCGATCATCACGGCCATCGACGGCATCTGCGCCGGCGCCGGCGCCATCCTCGCCATGGCCTCCGACATGCGGCTTGCAACGCCCGAGGCAAAGACTGCCTTCCTCTTCACCCGCGTCGGACTGGCGGGCGCCGACATGGGCGCCTGCGGGATCCTGCCGCGCATCATCGGACAGGGCCGCGCCGCCGAACTCCTGTTCACCGGCCGCTCGATGAGCGCTGAGGAGGGCCATGCCTGGGGCTTCTACAATGCGCTGCATACCGCCGAGACCGTCGAGGCGGAAGCCGGCAAGCTTGCCCATTCGCTGGCCGACGGACCATGGTTCGCGCACACGATGACAAAGACCATGCTGAACCAGGAATGGGCCATGGGCATCGACGAGATGATCGAATCCGAGGCTCAGGCCCAGGCCGTCTGCATGGCCACGAAGGATTTCCGCCGCGCCTTCGAAGCCTTTGCAGAGAAGCGCAAGCCCGTCTTCGAGGGGAACTGACATGGCGGCGCAAACCCGGCCTGCCGACCCAACCCGCGAGCATCTCGACTGGCCGTTCTTCGACGCGAGCCACCGCGCGCTTGCGGAGAAACTCGACGCCCATGCCGCCTCGGGCGCCCTCTCCGGCATCGACCATGACGATACCGATCGCGCCTGCCGCGCCCTTGTGCGATCGCTGGGCGACGCGGGGCTGCTGGACGCCGCGACCGGTGCCGGCGGAACGACGCCGATCGATTCCCGCGCCGTCTGCCTGACCCGCGAGACGCTGGCCTGGCACGATGGTCTGGCCGATTTCGCCTTTGCCATGCAGGGACTGGGGACCGGTGCCATCGGCCTTTCCGGCTCCGAGGCGCTGCGTCGCACGGTACTGCCGAAGGCCCGGTCCGGCGAGTGGATCTCCGCCTTCGCGCTCTCCGAACAGGAAGCGGGCTCCGATGTCGCGGCCATGACCTGCGCTGCCCGCCGGGACGGCGCCCATTATGTACTCGACGGCGAGAAGACCTGGATTTCCAACGGCGGCATTGCCGATGTCTACACGGTCTTTGCCCGCACCGGCGAGGCACCCGGCACGCGCGGCATCTCCGCCTTCGTCGTCTACGCCGACGATCCGGGCTTTTCCATCGCCGAGCGCATCGACGTGATCGCGCCGCATCCGCTGGCGACCATCCGCTTTGACGCCTGCCGCATCCCCGCCGACCGGCTGCTCGGCCACCCCGGCGAGGGCTTCAAGATCGCCATGCGCACGCTGGACATCTTCCGCGCTTCCGTCGCTGCCGCAGCGCTCGGCTTTGCACGCCGCGCCATGGACGAAGCCCTGGCTTATGCCAGAAGCCGTCCGATGTTCGGTGCCACGCTTTCGGACCTGCAGCTGACGCAGGCCGCCTTCGGCGACATGGCGGCCGGCATCGATGCGGCGGCTCTTCTCACCTACCGCGCCGCTTGGCGGCGCGACGTCCAGGGCCTGCCGACCACCAAGGAGGCGGCCATGGCCAAGATGACGGCAACCGAAACGGCGCAGGCCGTCATCGACCGCGCCGTCCAGATGTTCGGTGGCCGGGGTGTGCTACGCGGGGAGATCGTCGAAAGCCTCTACCGCGGGATCCGGGCGCTGCGGATCTACGAGGGCGCCACCGAAGTCCAGAAACTCATCATCGCGCGCGAGCTCCTGAAGGCCGCGCCTCCGGAGAAGACGCATGCATGACATCCTTCAGCCCGAAGGCTGGGCAAAGCCGATCGGCTATTCCAACGGCGTGTCAGCCCGGGGCCGGCAGATCTATGTCGGCGGCCAGATCGGCTGGAATGGCCAGTGCCAGTTCGAAAGCGACGATTTCGTCGAACAGGTGCGCCAGACGCTGGAGAATGTCGTGGCCGTCCTGGCCGCCGGTGGTGCAGGGCCGGAACACGTCACCACCATGACCTGGTACTTCACCGACAAGGCCGAATATCTCGCCAACCTCAAGGGCATCGGGCGCGTCTACCGCGACGTCATGGGTCGCAACTTCCCGGCCATGGCGGCCATGCAGGTGGCCGCACTGGTCGAGGACCGGGCGAAGATCGAGATCCAGGCCACCGCCGTCGTGCCGGAGTAGACCGATGACGGGCAGCGCGATCTCCTTCTCAGACAGCGTCCACGGCGAGATCCGGCAGGACATACTGCTGGTGACCATCGACAATCCGCCGGTCAACGCGCTGTCCCGGGATGTCCGCGCCGGCCTGATGGCCGCGCTCGATCACGCGGCCGTATCCGAAAGCCTGCGTGGCATCGTCCTCACCGGAGCCGGAAAGACCTTCATCGGCGGCGCCGACATCAAGGAGTTCGGCCAGCCGCCGGCCGCCCCTCTCCTGCCCGCCGTCATCGAACGGATCGAGTCCTTCGACAAGCCGGTGATTGCCGCCATCCAGGGTGCAGCCCTTGGCGGCGGTCTGGAAGTGGCGCTCGCCTGCCATCATCGGATCGCCTCGCCGGCTGCTCAACTGGGCTTGCCCGAAGTGAAGCTCGGCCTCGTCCCCGGCGCCGGCGGCACGCAGCGCCTGCCGCGCCTCATCGGTATTCCCGCCGCCATCGACATGATCGGCAGCGGCCGCAGCGTCAAGGCGGCTGAAGCTCTGTCACTCGGCATCCTCGACGCGGTCACGGACGGACATCCGCTGGAGGCGTCCATCACCGCCGCGCAGGAGATGGAGGGTCGTCCTCTCCGCCGCACCGGCACGCTGGCCGTGCCGAATGCCGATACTGCCGCGATCGAAACGGCAAGGTCGAAGGTTCTTGCCAAGGCACGCGGCCAGCAGGCTCCGGCCGAAGCCGTGAGGCTTGTGGAAATGGCCGGCAGACCGCTTGCAGAAGGCCTGGTCGACGAACGGGCAACCTTCCTGCGCCTGCGCGACAGCGCCGAGGCGGCGGCCCTGCGGCATGTCTTCTTCGCGGAACGCCAGGCATCGAAGGTCGAAGGCCTCGACGGCATGGAGCCGCGTCCGGTCGCCACGATCGGCATCGCCGGCCTCGGCCTGATGGGCAGCGGCATCGCCGTCGCAGCCCTTGCCGCCGGTTACAGCGTCATCGGCCTCGACCGCGACGAGACAGAAGCGGCGCAGGGCCGAGACCGCATCCTCGCCCTGCTCGACCGCGCCGTCGCGACCGGGCGGATGGATCAGGGCATGCGGGAGAAGCAGGCGGAGCGGCTTGCCGTGACGGCCCGCGACGAGGACCTCACTCCGTGCGATCTCGTGATCGAAGCCGTGTTCGACGACGCCGAGGTGAAGATCGACCTCTTCCGCAGGCTCGACCGCGTACTGCGCGCCTACGCCGTGCTGGCCACCAACACCAGCTACCTGAACCCGGACGAGATCGCCGCGCGGACGCAATATCCGGAGCGCGTGCTCGGCCTGCACTTCTTCTCGCCGGCGCACGTCATGCGGCTCCTCGAAGTCGTCCGTTGCGCCAGGACGGCGCCGGACGTGCTGGCGACCGGACTTGCGGTGGCAAAGAGGCTGCGCAAGCTCGCAATCGTCACCGGCGTCACGGAAGGCTTCATCGGCAACCGCATCTTCTCCGCCTATCGCCGCGAGGCGGAATATCTCCTGGAGGACGGTGCGTTGCCGCAGGAGATCGATGGGGCGCTGGAGGACTACGGCTTTCCCATGGGCCTGTTTGCCGTCTACGACATGGCCGGACTGGAGATCGCCTGGGCCCGCCGCAAGCGGCAGGCCGTGACGCGCAAGCCGTCGGAACGCTATGTGGAGATCGCCGACCGGCTCTGCGAGGCAGGCCGTCTCGGCCAGAAGGCCGGCCGCGGGTGGTATGCCTATCCGGACGGCAAGCGCGAGGTGGACCCGCAGGTCACCGCGATCATCGAGTCATGCCGGGCAGCGAAGGGCATAACGCCGCGCAGTTTTTCAGCCGCTGATATCGTAAAGCGGCTGCTGGCTGCCATGGCCGATGAAGGCCGCCTGCTTATCGAGGAAGGCATAGCCGCCCGCGAGAGCGATATCGATCTGGTGATGATCAACGGCTACGGCTTTCCGGCCCACAAGGGCGGGCCGATGTTTGCCGCGGCTCAGACCCCGAGATAGCGATCCTGCACGTCGGCGGTCAGCTCTGCCGACGTACCCTGCCACACGCTCTTGCCGTTTTCGAGGATGACGCAGCGGTCGGCGACCGGCAGCAGCTCCGACAGCGTCTTGTCGACCACCAGGATCGAAAGCCCCTCCGCCTTCAGCTTGCGGATCGCCGCCCAGATGTCCTGGCGGATGACCGGCGCCAGGCCTTCCGTCGCCTCATCGAGGATGAGCAGCCGCGGATTGGTCATCAGGGCACGGCCGATCGCCAGCATCTGCTGCTCGCCGCCCGACAGCGACCGCGCCATCTGCGCATGCCGCTCGGCGAGGCGCGGAAACAGCGCGTTGACGCGCTCCAGCGTCCAGGATCCCGGACGGGCGGCGGCTTCAAGGTTCTCGTGGACCGTCAAGTTGGGAAAGCAGCGGCGTCCTTCCGGCACGAGCCCGATGCCGAGCTTGGCGACCCGGTGCGAAGGCTTGCCCTTGAGGTCGGTGCCGGCCAGCCGGACCGAGCCGGCCCGCGGCGGGTTGAGATTGCAGATCGCCCGGATGGTCGTGGTCTTGCCCATGCCGTTGCGGCCCATCAGTGCCACGGCCTCGCCTTCCGCCACGGCGAGATCGACGCCGAACAGGGCCTGGCTTGCGCCGTAGGAGGCTTCGATCTTCGAAACATCGAGCAGCATCAGGCGTGGTCTCCCAAGTAGGCTGTGCGGACGGCCGGATCGCTGCGGATCTCGTCCACGGTCCCGGTGGCGATCACCTTGCCGTAGACAAGCACGGAGATGCGGTCAGCGAGCGCGAACACCGCGTCCATGTCATGCTCGACGAGCAGGATCGGCGCTTCCTGGCGCAGCCCGTCGAGGAAGCCCGTCAGCGACTTGGAGCCTTCCGGGCCCATGCCGGCCATCGGTTCATCGAGCAGGAAGGCTTTGGAGTTCAGCGCCAGGGCGATGGCTATCTCGAGCTTGCGGCGCTCCCCATGCGAAAGTTCCGCGGCGGGAAGTCGGGCCCGGTCCTGCAGGCCGACGCGCTCCAGCATCGCCATGGACGTATCGATCAGCGAGGCGTCACTCATCACCGGTTTGAAGAAGCGGAAGCTCGACCCCTGCTGCGCCTGCACCGCCAGCATGACATTGCGCAGGGCGGAGAACTCGGAGGCCAGCGAAGACACCTGGAAGGTCCGCCCCAGTCCGAGGCGCGAGCGCTCGGAAACGCCGAGGTGACCGATGTCCTGGCCGGCAAAGCGGATCGTGCCGGAATCCTGACGCAGCGTGCCGCAGATCTGGTGGATCAGCGTCGACTTGCCGGCGCCATTCGGACCGATCAGGGCGTGGATTTCGCCGGGCCTGAGGTCCAGAGAGACTCCGTCGGTTGCCCGCAGCGCGCCGAAGGATTTCGCAAGGTCGGAGAGCTGCAGAACAGGCTCAGCCATGACGTGCCTTTCCGGCCAGAAGCCCGAGCAGCCCGCCGCGCGCAAAGAGCACGGTGCCGAGCAGGATCAGGCCGAGGAAGAACTGCCAGCGTTCCGTCAGCCCACCCAGCACATATTCGAAGATGACGAAGAGGGCAGCACCCGCCAGCGGGCCGAACAACCGTCCCGTGCCGCCGAGAATGATCAGCACGATCAGTTCGCCGGACATGTGCCAGGACAGCATGGAGGGGCTGACGAAGCGGTTCAGGTCCGCAAACAGGGCGCCCGCAAGTCCGGTCATGGCGGCAGACAGCGCAAAGGCGGTCAACCGGATCCGGTAGGGCGCGATGCCAACGGTGGCGACCCGCACCTCGTTCTGCCGCGCCGCCTGCAGGGCCGTTCCGAAGCGCGAGCTGCGGATCAGCACGAAGAGGCCGAGCGCCGCCATCAGCGCCACGTAGCAGATCAGGAAGAAGTTCACAGGTCGCATTGTATTGACGCCCGGGAACTGGTTGCGCACCAGGATCGACAGCCCGTCCTCGCCGCCATAGGCCGGCCAGGAGATGGCGAAATAATAGACCATCTGCGCAAAGGCGAGCGTGATCATGATGAAGTAGACGCCGGATGTCCGCAGGCTGATCGCCCCGATCAGCAGCCCTACCAGGCCGGCCGCGACCATTGCCACCAGCCAGATCACCGGCATCTGGTTCGTGCCGGACAGCCCGAAGAAAAGAGGATCGCCGGAGAAGCCGTGCGTGGCAAGGATGCCGGCCGCATAGCCGCCGATGCCGAAGAAGGCCGCGTGCCCGAAGGAGACGAGACCGCCAAGCCCGAGCGCCAGATTGAGCCCCGTGGCCGCAAGCGCGAGAATGGCCACGCGCGTGGCGAGCGTCACATAGAAGGGCTCGCCATAGGCATTGGCGGCGAGCGGCACGGCCAGCAGCAACACGGCCAGCAGGATGTTGATAAGGCTTTCACGGCTCAGCATGGCGGCCTCACGCATGGGCTGCGGGGAAGAGCCCGCGCGGCTTGACGGCCAGAATCAGCGCCATCATCACGTAGATCAGCATGGACGCCGCGGCGGCGCCGATCATGCCGGCCTGCGAGGGCGGAAAGAAAAGCGTCAGCAGTTGCGGCAGCAGCAGGCGACCCATCGTGTCGACGACGCCGACCAGGAGCGCGCCGAGAAGTGCGCCCTTGATGGAGCCGATGCCGCCGATGACGATCACCACGAAGGCAAGGATGAGAACCGGCTCGCCCATGCCGACCTGCACCGACTGCAGCGCACCGACCATAGCGCCCGCAAGCCCCGCAAGGGCTGCACCGAGCGCAAAGACGACGGTATAAAGCGTGCGGATGTCGACGCCGAGCGCACCGATCATCTCGCGGTCGCTCTCGCCGGCGCGGATGCGCATGCCAAGCCGCGTCTTGCCGATCAGCACGTAGAGGCCGAGCGCCACCAGGGCGCCTGCTGCGATGATCGCCAGCCGATAGACGGGATATTGCGCACCGCCGGGCAGCGCCACAGCGCCCTGAAGCAAGGGCGGAATGTCGAGATAGAGTGGAAAGGATCCGAACACCCAGCGCGTTCCTTCCGAGAAGATGAGGATCAGCGCGAAAGTCGCCAGCACCTGGTCGAGATGCTCCCGATCATAGAGCCTTCGGATGACGAGGAGTTCGATGATAGCTCCGGCCGCCGCCGCGCAGGCGAGGCTGGCGACAAGACCGAGCCAGAAGGACCCCGTCGCTGCCGCCACAGCCGCGCAGGCGAAGGCGCCCACCATGTAGAGAGAACCGTGTGCGAGATTGATCAGGCCCATGACGCCGAAGATCAGCGTCAGCCCGGCAGCCATGAGAAACAACATGACGCCGAGCTGAAGGCCATTGAGCAACTGCTCAAGAGCAAGTGCGAATGTCACTGACTGGCCTTACATCTTGCAGTCTTTGGCATAGGCGTCTTCGTGATCGTCGAAGATCTTCTCGACGGTCTTGTTGGTGAGAACGCCATCCGCACCCTTCACCACTTCCGTCAGGTAGATGTCCTGGATCGGATGCTGGTTGGTGTTGAACTTGAAGTCGCCGCGCGGCGACTGGATGTCCGCCTTGAGAAGCTCTGCACGGAACGCATCGGTATCCTTGACGTCGGCCTTGGCAACCGCCGACAGGATCAGCTGCGCCGCATCATAGGCCTGGACCGCATAGATGGACGGCAGGCGGCCGTATTCGGTCTGGAAGTCGGCGAGGAACTTCTTACTGACGTCGGTATCGAAATCCGGAGCCCACTGGCCGGAGGCCTTTGCGCCAAGCGCTGCGTCGCCGATGGCAGGCAACACGTCCTGGCTGAAGGAGAAGCCGGGACCCATGACCGGGATCTCGACGCCCGACTGGGCATACTGCTTCATAAAGGCGATGCCCATGCCGCCCGGCAGGAAGGCGAACACCGCGTCTGCGCCGGACGCACGGATCTGGGCGATCTCGGCCGCATAGTCGGTCTGGCCGACCTGCGTGTAGACTTCCGAGGCCAGTTCACCCTTGTAGTAGCGCTTGAAGCCGGTCAGCGAATCCTTACCGGCCGGATAGTTCGGCGCCATGATGAAGATCTTCTTGTAGTCCTTGTTGGCGTATTCGCCCATGGCCTCGTGAAGATTGTCGTTCTGATAGGCGGCATTGAAGTAGAGCGGGTTGCAGTTGGCGCCGGCAAGGGCCGCGGGTGCCGCATTGGTGGACACGTAGAACTTGCCCTGGGCCACCGCGCTCGGGGCAACGGCCATCAGCAGGTTGGACCAGACGATGCCGGTCAGGATGTCGACCTGATCGCTCTGGATCATCTTGTCGGCGATCTGGACGGCCAGTTCCGGCTTCTGTCCGTCGTCTTCGGTGATGACTTCGATCTCGCTGTTGTCGGCCTGCTTGATGGCCAGCATGAAGCCGTCACGCGTATCGATGCCGAGGCCGGCACCGCCGCCCGAGAGCGTGGTGATCATCCCGATCTTGACGGGTTCGGCAAAGGCGAGGCCGGAAACGCTCATGCTGAGCGCAAGCGTGGCTGCAGAAACCAGTGTCTTCATTTTTTGAACTCCCAGTTGTTCTTGTCGTCCCAGTCCAGGCACGGACCCCTTGATCTCGCAGCCGGATATCCGGGTCGGCATTAGAGCCGACCGCTATTGGCGATACCTTCCATACTTGCAAAAGAACGTCCACTGCCGAAGCGGTACGCCACGGCTTTTCCCGCCATCCGCCGCCTCATGCCGCCCTCGCCTGCTTCAGTCGAAACCGCTGGATCTTGCCGGATTCGGTCTTCGGAAGCGTGTCGGCGAAGACGACGGAACGCGGATATTTGTAGGGCGCGATGATACTCTTCACATGCTCCTGGAGCAGTTTTGCCATGGCGTCGGAGGCCGCACTCCCGTCCACCAGGACCACATGCGCTTCCACGATATGGCCGCGCTCCGGATCGGGCACGCCGATCACCGCGCATTCCGCCACCGCCTCGTGTTTCAGGAGCGCCGCCTCGACCTCGGGCCCCGCGATATTGTAGCCAGCGGACACGATCATGTCGTCGCAGCGCGCGGCAAAATGGAAATAGCCGTCCTCGTCACGGATGAAGGAATCCCCCGTCAGGTTCCAGCCGTCGCGGACATAGTCGCCCTGGCGATCGTCGGCGAGATAACGGCATCCGATCGGTCCCTTGACGGCAAGCTTGCCGACGGTGCCGGGCGCCACTTCGCGCATGTCGTCGTCGACGACGATGGCCTGGTAGCCGGCCAGCGGCTTGCCGGTGCAGGCCGCCCTGGAATCCTCAAGCCGGTTGGAAATGAAGATGTGCAGCATCTCCGTCGAGCCGATGCCGTCGACGATCGGCTTACCGGTCTTGCGCACCCATTCATCGTAGACCGGTGCCGGCAGGGTTTCCCCTGCGGAGACGGCGACGCGGAGCGACGAGAGGTCGGCCCCCTTGTCCATCGCCGCCAGCATGGCGCGGTAGGCGGTCGGCGCGGTGAAGCAGACGGTTGCCTTGTAGGTCTCGATGATCTCGATCATCTTCGCCGGCGTCGCCTGCTCCAAAAGTGTCGCCGCAGCCCCGAAGCGCAGTGGAAAGACCGCAAGCCCGCCAAGCCCGAAGGTGAAGGCGAGCGGCGGCGATCCGACGAAGACGTCGTCGGGCGTCACGGCGAGCACTTCCTTCGCATAGGCATCGGCAATGATCAGGATATCGCGGTGGAAGTGCATGGTCGCCTTCGGCACACCCGTCGACCCAGAGGTGAAGCCGAGCAGCGCCACGTCGTCGCGGCCGGTCTTCACGGCCTCGAACTTCACCGGCTTGTCCAGCGCCGCCCGGTCCAGCTCTGCGTCGTGATTGGCTGTCCCGTCGAAGCCGATCACCTGGGTCAGGAACCGGCTTTCCTTGGCAACGGCCACCAATTCGTCCATCAGGCGCGTGTCGCACAGCGCCATCGTCACTTCCGCCTTGTCGACCACCTTGGCGAGCTCGCCGCTGCGCAGCATCGGCATGGTGTTGACGACCACGGCCCCGGCCTTCGTCGCCGCCAGCCAGCAGGCGACCATGGCCGGATTGTTGGCCGAACGGATCAGCACCCGGTTGCCGGGCTTCAGTCCGTAGTCTTCCGTCAGCGCCCGGGCGATGCGGTTCGTCCAGTCGGAGAGTTCCTTGTAGGTGCGACGACGGCCGTTGCCGATCAGGGCCGTCTGGTCCCCGAAGCCGCGCTCGACCATGCGGTCGGTGAGCTCCACGGCGCAGTTCAGCCACTCGGGATAATCGAAGCCGTCGAGAAGGATCTCCGGCCACTGATTGGAGGGCGGAAGATTATCGCGGGCAAACGTATCCAGGTGGCCTGTCGGTCCCAGTTTCATCGTCGAGTTCCCATGCGTTCTTCTGGTCCGACGCCCGGATGTTTCCGGTGCGGCGGCCGCGGCATTTTTGCCTTTCCACCAGAAAAGCACCGCGCCCGCCCGCTGGCAAGAGAGAAGTTTTAAGTTTGTAATAATTTTGGCCTCACCCGATCTTTGGCCTCTTCCGCCTCAAGCAGGCAGATGCCAGTATGGGCGACACAGCAAGCAGCAAGCCGAGGATCACATGCGCCACCGCATCACCGACTGGGACGACGCCTATGCCAACGGGCCGAACATCGCCGGCGGCGAGCGCTGGCCGGGGCTCTGGATCGAACCGGCGCGGATGTACCGGCAGGCCAAGCTGGAGGCCGGACAAGCAAAGCTCGACATCCCCTACGGCGAGGCGGAGCGCAACAAGCTGGATCTGTTCCTGCCGACGGGGCAGCCGCGCGGACTTGTGGTTTTCGTCCATGGCGGTTTCTGGCTGCGGCTCGACAGGTCCTACTGGTCTCATTTCGCCCGCGGTCCGGTCGAGGCAGGCTTTGCCGTGGCCATGCCCTCCTACACGCTCTGCCCGGACATCCGGATTTCCGGCATCACAGCAGAGGTGGGAGCCGCCATCGAAAAGGCTGCTGAGATGGTCGAAGGATCGATCCGGCTGATCGGCCATTCCGCCGGGGGGCACCTGGTGACCAGGATGATCACCACCACGTCTCCGCTCCCGCAGCAGGTGCAGGTCCGCGTCGCCCACACGGTTTCACTCTCGGGAGTCCACGATCTGCGGCCCCTGATGCACACCGCCATGAACGCCCAGCTCAAGATCGACCGCCAGGAAGCCTGGCGGGAAAGCCCGGCGCTGCTGGAGCCAATGAAGGGCGCACGACTCACCTGCTGGGTCGGCGCCACCGAAAGATCGGAATTTCTGCGCCAGAACGCCCTGCTCGCCAACCTGTGGAAAGGCCTCGGCGCCGAGACGGAGGCGGTGGAAGAGCCGGACAGGCATCACTTCAATATTCTCGACGGCCTGACCGATCCGCACCACCAGCTGACGGAAACGCTGCTGTCCTAGGCGAGGTCGAGGGCGTCCTTCAGCCGCGTGACGTCGCGGACCTGCAGATCCAGATCGGCCTCGATATGGTCGATGTGGTGCAGCATCAGGTCTCGCGCCCGTTCCCCATCACCGGCCTCCAGGGCCGCAAGGACCGCCATGTGCTCGTTATGGCCGCAGCTCGAAATGCCCGACCGCCCATAGAGGGCGATGACCAGCGAGGAGCGGGCGATGAGCTCCTCCATGAACTTTTCCAGGATCGCGTTGCCCGCCATCGAGGCGAGCAGCAGATGGAAATCGCCGGACGCCTTGATCTCGGCACGCCGGGCCGTGGGGCCGCGTTCGTTGAGGTAGCGGCTCTCTTCCTCCAGCTGGCGCCGCAGCAATGCGATCTTGTCCGCATCGAGACGCTCGAGTGCCGACATCACCACACCTGGCTCGATCAGCCGGCGTGAGGCAAACACCTGGCGCGCCTCCTCCGGTGTCGGGTTGGAGACGAAGGCGCCCCGGTTGCGCTCCAGGCGCACCAGCCCTTCGAACGACAGCATCTGTAGCCCCGCCCGCGCAACCGTCCGGCTGACGTCGAACAGCGCCCCCACCTCGCTCTCCGTAAGCTTGGTCCCGGGGGTCAGCCTCCGGTCGACAATGGCGTTGCGCAAGGCGTCGCGGATCGTGAGAGCACGATCTTCTGTGGCGGACTCGGGTAGGGAAATGTCTTCTTTGATGTTCATGGACTGCTTCCGGATCACACACTTCTACCGTCACGCATCGTCCATGCCAAGCGCTCACAACCCCCCATCAAGATTGCATACAATTTAGCCACGCCAGTGACAGCAATCGCTTCCGGTTTATGCAGGCTGGCCGAAACTCCGGGCCTCGACTTGCGGAGCAGGAGCGTAAATCCGCATCCACGGCGGGCAAAACGAAACTGGCACGAACCCTGCATGATCAGGTCAGCAGGGGTGACAGTGATGAACAAAGCATCTGAGATAGACATTGCTTCGGTGACCAAGCTCTACGGCGCGACGACCGCTGTGGAGGCCATCAGCATCAAGATCCCGGGCGGGACCTATTGCTGCCTGCTCGGCCCCTCCGGATGTGGCAAGACATCGACGCTTCGCATGATCGCCGGCCACGAGACGATCACCAGCGGCGACATCCGGCTCGGCAACACCGTGG
The DNA here is from genome assembly GCA_000722615.1 of Pseudorhizobium pelagicum. GTDB lineage: Bacteria > Pseudomonadota > Alphaproteobacteria > Rhizobiales > Rhizobiaceae > Neorhizobium > Neorhizobium pelagicum. The sequence continues at coordinate 236,961 of JOKI01000005.1, forward strand.
TGACCGATCTGCCGCCGGCGCGGCGCGGCACCGCCATGATGTTCCAGTCCTATGCGCTGTTCCCGCATCTCGACCTCGTCGACAACGTCGCCTTCAGCCTGAAGATGAAGGGCGCCCCCAAGGACGAGCGCCGCGCAAAGGCGATGAAGATGCTGGAGCTCATGGAGCTTCAGGCCTACGCGACGAGAAAGCCGGCGCAGCTCTCCGGCGGCCAGCAGCAGCGCGTGGCGCTGGCCCGGGCGCTGATCACCAATCCCCAGGCGCTCCTCCTCGACGAGCCGCTTTCGGCGCTGGACCCCTTTCTCAAAGTGCGCATGCGTGCCGAACTGAAGAAGCTTCAGGCTTCCCTCGGCATCACCTTCGTGCATGTGACCCACAGCCAGGAGGAGGCCATGGCGCTCGCCGATGTGATCGTCGTCATGAACGACGGGCGCATCGAGCAGGCCGCCGCACCGCGCCAGGTGTTCGAACGCCCGGCGACAGCATTCGTGGCGCGGTTCATGGGCAACCACAACGTCATTTCAGGCCGCACCGTCGAAAACCGCGGCGGCACGATGACGCTTGTGGTCCCACAGGGTGGCCGCTTCATTGCCACCGATCCGACGGATGAGATCGGTGAGACCGCCGACCTCGCCATTCGAACCGACCGGGTGCGCATCGGGATGGCAGCCCGGGATGGCCTGGGCTTCACTGGCACCATTACCAACATCGAGTACCGGGGCGCCTCGGTGAAGATCTCCGTGGCCGGTGCCGGCATCGAGGATTTCATCGCCATCCTCGGCGACAGCGAATTCTTCGCCACCCCCGTCAGGATCGGCGACGCCCTGCATCTCTGCTGGAACCAGGAGGACGTCATCGTCCTCGGTCGCACCGGCAGTGAATTCCATCAATAACGAAGGCCAAAGCCCAACAGAGGAGAACTGACATGACCAAAGCAAATCAGCCGAAGGGCGTGACCCGCCGATCCCTGCTGAAGACCGGTGCGGCTGCGGCCGGCTTTGCCGCCGGCTCCGGTGCCATCACCGGCTTCCCGACGATCTGGGCCCAGAACCCGATCACCCTGCGCCAGTTCGGCACCGGCGTCTCGAACCTCAACGCGATTGCCGAGAAGTGCAAGGAAGATCTCGGCATCACGCTGGAGATGACCGCGACCGACAGCGACGCCGCCGCGCAGCGTGCCGTCACCCAGCCGAACTCCTACGACATCGCCGACATCGAATACTGGATCCTCAAGAAGGTCTACCCGGCCGGCGTCATCCAGCCGATGGAGATCAGCAAGCTCAAGTACTACGACAAGATCGTGCCGCTCTTCAAAACCGGCAAGCTGACACCCGACAGCGTCATCGCCCAGGGCACGGCGCCGCATACGGTTGGCTACGTTGAAAAGGCCGGCGACAAGACCTTTGCCAAGGGTGAGACCGACCTCTTCACCATGGTTCCGACGATCTACAACGCCGACACGCTCGGCATCCGCCCCGACCTCGTCGGCCGCGAGATCACCAGCTGGGCCGACATCATGGACCCGGCCTTCAAGGGCAAGACCTCGATCCTGAACATTCCGTCGATCGGCATCATGGACGCGGCCATGATCATGGAGGCCATGGGCAACATCAAATACGCCGACAAGGGTAACATGACCAAGGAAGAGATCGATGCGACCATCGACTTCCTGATCCAGGCCAAGAAGGACGGCCAGTTCCGCGCCTTCTGGAAGAGCTTCGACGAATCCGTCAACCTGATGGCGTCCGGCGAAGTGATCATCCAGTCCATGTGGTCGCCGGCCGTCGCCGCCGTGCGCGGCAAGGGCATCGCCTGCAAGTACCAGCCGCTGAAGGAAGGCTATCGCTCCTGGGGAGGCGGCCTCGGTCTGGCGGCACACCTGTCCGGTGCCCAGCTCGATGCAGCCTATGAATACATCAACTGGTACACCTCCGGCTGGGTCGGCGCCTACCTCAACCGCCAGGGCTATTACTCGGCCGCCATGGATACCGCCAAGGAACACATGTCCGCCGACGAATGGGGCTTCTGGGTCGAGGGCAAGCCGGCCCAGGGCGACATCGTCGCGCCGGACGGCAAGGTCATGGAAAAGGCCGGCGCCGTGCGCGATGGCGGCTCCTTCGAGGAGCGCATGGGCAAGGTCGCCTGCTGGAACTCCGTCATGGACGAGGACCGCTACATGGTCCGCCGCTGGAACGAGTTCATCGCGGCATAAGGGACGGAAAGTCCCCTCCCCAACCCCTCCCCACAAGGGGGAGGGGCTTTGCGTCCCCCTCTTCGATCGATGTCGGACGAGAGGTTGCCTCATGGTCTCTCCCCCCTTGTGGGGGAGATGGCCGGCAGGCCAGAGGGGGTTTTGAGGCAGCCAAACCGGAGAATGGTGCAGACCATGACCACAGCACAGATCGCGGACGTCGGCGAGACGAAGGCAAGGCGCGAGATCCGGATGCCATCCTGGCTCACCTCCTATCTCCAGGCAGCGCCGCTGGCGATCATCCTGTTCTGCTTCCTGCTGCTGCCGATCCTGATGATCACCGTGGTCAGCTTCTGGGACTATGACTTCGCCCAGATGTACCCGGACTTCGTCACCTTCAACTACGGCGAGACGCTCGGCTCCTGGGTCACCTGGAAGACCTATCTCAACACGCTGAAATTTGCCTTCATGGTCTGGGCCATCACGCTCTTCGTCGGCTTCTGGGTGGCCTATTTCCTGGCCTTTCACATCCGCAGCTCCGCCATGCAGATGGTGCTCTTCCTCGTCTGCACGGTGCCGTTCCTGACGTCCAACATCATCCGCATGATCTCCTGGATTCCGGTTCTCGGCCGCAACGGCCTCGTCAACACGACGCTTGTGAACAGTGGACTGATCGCGCAGCCGATCGAATGGCTGCTCTACTCCGATTTCGCCGTCGTGCTCGCCATGGTCCACCTCTACACGCTGTTCATGGTGACGCCGATCTTCAACACGCTGATGCGCATCGACAAGTCGCTGGTCGAGGCGGCGCGCGATGCCGGCGCCTCCGGCTGGCAGACGCTGACCAACGTGATCCTGCCGCTCGCCAAGCCCGGCATGGCGATCGGCACGATCTTCGTCGTCACCCTGGTCATGGCCGACTTCTCCACGGTCCAGGTCATGTCCGGCGGGCAGAGCGCATCGGTGGCGCTGATGATGAAGAACCAGATGTCGCTTCTGCAATATCCTGCCGCCGCCGCCAACGCCGTCGTGCTGCTTGCCCTCGTTCTCCTGATGGTCGCGGGCATCCTGCGCATCGTCGACATCCGCAAGGAGCTTTAGATGCAGAGAGAAAAACGCTCCCGCGAGTTCTACGCGCTGGCCATCTTCTTCGTCGTTTTCGTCCTCTTCCTCTACGGACCGCTCTCGGCCATCCTCATCCTGTCCTTCCAGGGGCCCAACGGCGGGTTGACCTTCCCCCTCAACGGCGTCTCGCTCCGCTGGTTTGCCAATCTCTTCGAGACGCAAGCAGTCGGCGATTTCGGCGGCTCGTTCCGCCGTTCGCTGATGCTCGGGCTGATGGTGATGGCAACGACCGTCGTCGTCTCGCTGCTGGCCGGGCTTGCCTTCCGCCGACGCTTCATCGGCGCCACGGCGCTCTTCTATCTGGCGGTAGCAAGCCTGGTCGTGCCCTCCATCATCATCTCGCTGGGGATCGGCGTTCTCTTCCAGCAGGCAGGCCTTCCGCCGGCCTGGCATTCCTCCGCCTTCGGCGCCCACCTCACCTGGACGCTCCCCTTCGGCGTGCTGATCATGTTTGCCGTTTTCAACCGCTTCTCGCCCGTCTACGAGGAGGCCGCGCGAGATCTCGGCGCCTCGTCCTGGCAGGCCTTCCGCCACGTGCTGCTACCGATCATCGCTCCCAGCCTGATCGGGGTCGGCCTCTTCGGCTTCACCCTTTCCTATGACGAGTTCGCGCGTACCCTGATGGCCGCCGGCACCTACAACACCCTGCCGCTCGAGATCTACGCGATGACCACCAACGTCACCACGCCGGTGCTCTACGCGCTCGGCACCGTCACGACGGCCTTCTCCTTCCTCGTCATCGCGGGAACCCTGTTTCTCATCGTCCGCCTCAACCGGCGGCGTCTCAAGGCCTGATTGAAACCCTCATGCGAATCCTGATCGTCAATCCGAACACCACAGCCAGCATGACCCGCCGCATCGCCACGGCAGCGGAGCGGGTGCTGGCCGCCGGCACGGAGCTCGTCGCCGTCACCTCGTCGATGGGGCCTGCCTCCATCGAAGGCTATTACGACGAGGCGCTGGCCGTGCCCGGCCTACTACAGGCCATCCGCCAGGGGGAGCGCGACGGAGCAGATGCCGCCATCATCGCCTGCTTCGACGACACCGGCCTCGACGCCGCCCGGGCCATGGCCGGCATCCCGGTGATCGGCATCTGCGAGGCAGCCGTGGCGACCGCCTCCTTCATCGCCCAGCGCTTTACCGTCGTGACTACCATGGAACGCTCCCGCCTGCCGGTCGAGGCTCTGGTTCACCGCTACGGCATGGGCATGCGCGCCCGGGTACGTGCAGCAGACATCCCGGTCCTCTCGCTGGAAGATCCCGCGTCCACGGCCCGCGAGCGCCTCTGCCGGGAGATCGAGATCGCACTGAGGGAAGACCGGGCCGAAGCGATTGTTCTGGGCTGCGCCGGCATGGCCGATCTGCCCCGGCAGCTGCAAAACGAATTCGGCGTGCCCGTGATCGATGGTGTCGCGGCGGCGGTGAAGCAGGCGGAGGCCCTGGTCACCCTTGGGCTTTCCACCGCCAAGCGCGGCGCCTATGCCTTCCCGGTGGAGAAGACTTACACCGGCATGCTTGCAAGCTTCCAGCCGGACGTCGCTCCGGCCGCCTAGCGCCCGCCGCGGCCGAGCGAGCCTTCGCCCAGGAGAGCGGCCACCTCTGCGAGGATCTCGACCATCTTCCTCTGCGGGTTGGTCGGGCGCCAGCCAGCCCTGAAGGTCAGCCCGATGGGCCTCACAAGATCGTCGGTGCGGAAGGGCAGCTGCCGCAGAAGACCCCGGTCGCATTCGGTGCGCGCCTGCACATGCGAGATGCAGCAGAGATGATCGCTTTCCAGAAGCAGCCCGCGCATCAGCAACAGCGAGCCGGACTCGATCAGGCGCGAGGGAGGCTGTCTGCCGGCCGAGGAGAAGATCGTCTCGAACTGCGCCCGCGTCGGCGTGCCGCTGTGCGGCACGACCCAAGGGTAGACGAAGAGATCGTCCACGGAGATGACCGATTGCGCCGCGAGCGGATGATCGGGCCGCGACAGGAGCGCCAGCCGGTCATCAAACAGCGCCTCCTGCACGATGTCGTCGATCGGCGCCGGCTCCCGCAATGCGCCCACGAGGATATCGAGACTGCCTCGGCGCAGTTCGTTCAGCATGCCGGGATAGGGCCCATCCACAACCCGCACCGCCATCTCCCTGTACTGCTGCCGGAACCGGACGAGTGCCGTCGGCAACAGAACCGAGCGCGCCAGGGGCATGGCGCCGATGACGATCGACCCCGCTTCGCCGCCGTCGAACTCCGCCAGTTCCGCATCCGCCTGATCCAGCTCGTAGATTGCCAGCCGGGCCGCCTGCGTCAGCGCCTGGCAAAGACGCGTCGGCAGGATGCCGAAGGCCGTGCGTTCGAAGAGACTGCGGGCTGCCTCCTGTTCGATCTGCGTGACGGCGCGGTGGACGGTCGGTTGCGCCAACCCCAGCTGTCGGGCGGCGAGCGTGAAATTCTCGGTCTCGCTGACGGCCACCAGCGCCTGAAGCTGCGCGTAGGTGAGCGAGATCCGCAACCGCGGCGAGATGGTCGCCAGCACCGGATCGAGCAACCCGAACGCGCTCTCCACCCGCCGCAACAGGATTTCGCCACGGGGCGTCGGAAAGAACCCACTTCGGCTGCGCTCGAACAGCGAACCTCCGGTCTCGGCCTCCAGCTTGTTGATCGCCTGCGTCACGGCAGGCTGTGAGACGTGCCATCGCTCCGAAGCCTGCGTCACGGACTTCAGTTCCGCCACCGCAACGAAAAGCCTGAGATGCCTCAGGTTCCGCGAGATCATAGCCTGCCCAGGACGAGATCCGCCCGCGCTGCCAGATCATCCTCTCCGGGCTCCACCTCAAGCGATGCAAGTGCTCGCTGCCACTCCACCGTTCCCCGGCTCATCCAGTCGGGTATCCCCAGCTCCTGCAACGTGACACAGACTTCCTCCACCTCGGCGGCCCGGCGCGCGCCATGCACGATCATCCGCTCCAGGTTGTAGGCGCCGCGGGCGCGCCAGTCGATGCCGGGGTCGGACGCCTGGAGCGAGGCCAGCACCGCCTCCTCGACGCCCGCCCGCCGCGCACCCAGCAGACACTCGGCCGTCAGCGCCTCCAGACCCTTGATCATCACGGAACGCAGCATCTTGACGCTGGAGGCGTCGCCGACATTGTTGCCGGTGATCGTCGGCCGCATCTCCAACTGCTCGAGCAGCCCCGCAGCTTCCTGCGCCTGCGGGCCGGCCAGCAGGAGAGGCACCTGATGACGCTTCGGATAGACCGGCGCCATGACCGCGACGTCCACATACTTTCCGCCCGCCGCCTCGATGACGAGAGCCGCCCTCTCCTTGGTCTGGGGCGCACAGGAATTGCAGTCCAGCCAGAGGGCGCCTTGTTCCAGATGGGGCGACGCGGTCCGCGCCGCCTCCAGGGCCTGATCGGCCGTCACGAGACAGAAGATCAGCCGCGCACCAGCGAGTGCCTGCTGCAGGCTCTCCACGGCTTCGATCCCAGCGTCGCTGCAACGGTCCCGCACTGCCCGCCCCTCTTCACCCGTTTCAGCCAGGGCGATGTCATAAGCGCGGATCGTTCCAGGCCGGCTCTTTGACCAACCGGAGGCGATTGCATGACCCGCCTCTCCGAAGCCCATGAAGACGATATTCGAAAGGTAATCCTCGTTGCCGTCAGCCATATCTGCACCTCCTCCGTGGCGGCAAATGTCGCAGATGTCACCCGTCACTTCCACGTACTATAGCTAAAACTTATGATCTGGGACGCCTTTTTCATTTGTCGTGCGGCGGCTGGCGCGCAAGTCTGGCGGAGGTTGAGGAGGAACCTTCATGTCGACGAACAAGACTGCTCTCATCATCAGCGCGCATGCGGCCGATTTCGTCTGGCGCTGCGGCG
>JOKI01000006.1 GCA_000722615.1 Pseudorhizobium pelagicum
GCGCGTTGCGGCTGAAACAGCACCCGGATTTCCTGGAGCAGAAGCGATATGCTGGCGAGCGCTGCAAGCAGGCAGGCAAACGACAAGGAAAACAGTTTAAGCTGATGCATTCGGCCCTGCAGCGACGGTGTTGCAAATGCTTAGGCGCCTCGCACATTGACAGCAAGGGCTTTCTTCACGCGTCCACCTTCCAGGCGACGGTGGGGGAGCCAGTAATGGGAGACCTACAACTCCCGCAACCCCGGACCAGCCGTTCGCGAGAGATCTCCATTCACGTCTCGATTTTCGCCGTTCTTGTCTGCTTGCGATTTACTTGCACTGTCCAACGCCTCATCGTGATGAGGTCTACAAGCAAGCTATGTATTTTTCAACACTGTTTGGAGCGTCTTTGCGGGGTTGACCACCGCGTATGATAATGCTGCTTTGGCCAAGTAAGAAACCATGTAAGGAGATTCTGATGGTGAAATTTTTAGCATTGTGTGCCGCTGCATATGCCATCGGCGGCTCGGCAAGTGCGGCTGACATCAGGTTACATCTCACTGGTACGGAACTAAATGGTGGTCCGGCATTTGAAATTCTGGTCGATCAGGAGGTGGTCGGAAAGGGCACCGTTGATCCAATTCCGGCGCCAGGCAAGTACGCTGAGTTCACATTTCAGGTCCCGGATGAGCAGCTGAGTGACGCCAACCAGATTTCGGTACGCATGACTAACGACGCATATGAAGAGGGGGTAGGCGACCGCAACCTTGACGTCGTGTCTGCGACAGTGGCCAGTGTTCAGCTTGAGTCCACTGATTTCCGCATTATGCGACAAGGGGAGGATACAGGGCGTTCTGACGGTCGTCTCTCTGCCAATTTAGATGTGGCTGTAGCCGAGGCTCCTTCTGAAGGGTGGTTTTCTGATCAATCCGCAACGAACCCGGCGCATTCTTCTTCCCGGAACGCCGAGTGCGAAGCTCTGACCGTTTCTGTAACAGGATATTCGAATGGGCTTGCAACGATCAGCGATGCTCAGCGCGCATTACTGGCGGAGTTTTTGGGGCAGAAGAACTGTCAGATAAAGGTGGTGGGATACAGCAGCACCGTTGGTTCAGAGGCGGCGAACAAACGGTTGGCCTCCCAGCGTGCTGAGGTTGTCGCTGACTATCTCGTCAGCGCAGGTGTTTCTCGCGACCGGGTTCTCACGCTGGGCGAAGGCGAGACGGAGCAATTTGGCCCCGCGCAAGGTGATAATCGCAGAGTGGTTGTCTCTTCAGCGCCTCTTTAACTACATCACCTCCCACACCTTAACCGTCCGAGGCTTGCCAGAGGAACGCGCACCACCTTCGTTCCTCTGGCGCTAGATTGCGTGAAGCCTTGAAGTTCTTGGAATGAAAGCGGAGAATTTCGTTTGCCAACTGAAATTAATTCGACGAGAGGGGTCGTCTCCTAGAGCACGAAGACGATACCCTCCTCGCAATCAGACGGCAGAACCGCCCTCCTAGAGCGGCCTATGCTGTTCCCAACCAGATCCCGCCGACCTCAAATGCCATGAGCCGAGTCTCTTCGTTGGTGTCATCGCGCAATCTCTACGCTTGGGCCTGACGATCAGTTAACCACCCAACGACTTTCTGTGGTCGATTTGGCCGATTGGCCTTGAGAGAAATGCTGCATCGAACGGATAGTTAAGCCTCTGCTGATAGTCCGGGTCAGGGACATGGGGACGGGCGAATGGATGCCAGCGTGCAAAACGTCGAGCTTGGAGAGGTGCCGGGACAGCGCCGGCGCCCGCTCAGGCTTGACTGGCACCGCTCCCTGTTCAGCAAGACGACGCTGTTTCTCACCTTTGCCATCGCCATTGCCTATTGCGTCGGAGCCTCGGCCGGCTGGCTGATGCTGCGCGGCAATTCGCAGGCGCAGTGGCAGCGCCAGGCGGAGATGAACGCCCAGATCGCCAGTTCCACCATTCGCACCATCTACACCTTCGTCGCCGTCGAAACCGATCCGTCGGGACAGATTCTGCGCATCGTCAGCGAGCGGCCGCTCGGCGACGACCAGTCGGTGCTCGATACCGGGTTCAACCCCGCCGATGTGCTAGCTCTGGCGGCAGCGCAGACCAAGAACGAAATCTGGCTGTTCCAGCATGCCGCAGACGGGTCGTTCGTCAGTCTCACCAATGCCACCGAGGGCGCCGCCGGCGAGGTACTCGATTGGCCGGGCGAGCCTCAAGGCGACCACTTCTTCCACGGCTTTGCCAGGATCGGTGGCACCCGTCACTATGTCGCGTCCCTGCCCGTCGTCACGCCGGGCGGCCAGCCGATCGGCCTGTTGGTGGCCAGCATCGGCCGCGCCGATGACCTGATGCACTACCAGCGCAACCTGCTGCTGAACGCCTTCGTGGTCCTGATCGCCATCCTGCTGGTTACCGGCATTCTCGTCACGCTTCTGGTCCGCAAGGTCTTCAGACCTCTGCCGGCGCTGATGGCGGCGCTGACGCGCATTGCCGAGGACGACACCAGCGCGCCGACACCGTTCCAGGATCGGTCGGACGAAATCGGTCGCTTTGCGGTCGCCATCGAGGCCCTGCGCGCCGCCGTCGTCGAGCGCGAAACGCTTCGCCAGGTCAGGGAAACGGCCAAGCAGCTCGAGCATCTTGCCCATCACGACCCCCTCACCGGCCTGCCCAACCGCGCCTATTTCAACCGGCAGCTTGGCGAGGCGCTGGAGGAGCTGGCCAAGGGCGGCGCGCAGGTCAATCTGCTGCTGCTCGACCTCGATCGCTTCAAACCCGTCAATGACAACCTTGGCCATGCTGTCGGCGATGCGCTGCTGGTGGCCGCAGCCGAGCGGATGGCGCTCCTTCGCGGACCGCACGACCTGGTCGCCCGGCTCGGTGGCGACGAGTTCGCGCTGATCCAGCGCGTCAGGCAGGACCCGATCCTGGAGGCAAGCCAGCTGGCCAAGGCGCTGGTGCAGGCGATCGCGACGCCCTTCAGCGTCCTCGGCCATCAGGTTTCGATCGGCGCAAGCGTCGGCATCGCCAAGGCGCCGCGCCAGGACGCCGCTGCCACTGCCCTCTTGAAGAGCGCCGATATCGCCCTCTACGCCGCCAAATCGGCAGGCCGCGGTACCTATCGGCTCTACAAGGAGGGCATGGTCATGGCTGGCGCCAACCGCTACGCCCTGGAGCGCGACCTGGAGCTTGCCGTCGCGCGGGGCGAGCTGCGGCTGCACTATCAGCCGATCGTCGCCGTCGCAGACGGCGCGCTCGTTGGCTACGAGGCGCTGCTGCGCTGGCAACACCACGAGCTGGGGTTGATCATGCCAGCCGACTTCATCGTGCTGGCGGAAGACGGTGGCCAGATCATCCGCATCGGGCAATGGGTCATCGAGGAAGCCTGCCGGACCGCAGCCCGGCTGCCGCAGCATCTGACGGTCGCAGTCAACGTCTCGGCGGCGCAGCTGCATCAGGAAAACTTCGTCGATGCGGTCAACCAGGCCTTGCTCGACAGCCGGCTTTCGCCGTCCCGGCTGGAGATCGAGCTGACCGAAAGCATGGCGCTGACCAGCGACGCGGCCCGGGCGGCTGTCGTCCAGCTGCATGCGCTTGGCGTGCGTCTGTCCCTCGACGACTTCGGGACCGGGCACTCCACCCTTTGCCATCTCCTGCAACTGCCGATCCACGGCATCAAGATCGATCGCAGCTTCGTCACCGACCTCGACAGCAACCGCGACCAGCAGGCACTGGTCACCAGCCTCATCGAGCTGACCGCCAAGCTGGGGCTGAGCATCACCGCCGAGGGGATCGAGCACGACGGACAGCATGCATTTCTGCGGCAGACGGGCTGCGGATATGCCCAGGGCTATCATTTCGGGCGGCCGCAGCCGCTCTTGGCGCCCGACGGCGACCTTGCGACACCATTATCCAGTGCAACCGGCTAGGAGCAGCAGATGGAAAACAGACGGGAGGGGTTTCTAAGGTACCGGGGTGCGCGACACCGGATCATCGGCCTTGCGGTGGCGACACTTCTTGTCAGCCATGCAGCGCCGGCTATTGCGGCCGAGGGGACCCTGGCCAGGATCGCGCAAACCAAGACGGTGACGATCGGACACCGCGAGGATGCCGTGCCCTTCTCCTACCGCGGTCCCGATGGCACAATTATTGGCTACTCGACGGAGCTTTGCCAGCGCATCGCCGAAAGGATCAGGGTCGAGCTTGGGCTCGACGAGCTGAAGGTGGCCTATGTTCCCTCCTCCGCTGCAACCCGCTTCGTGCTGGTCAAGTCCGGCGCCGTCGATCTGGAATGCACGACCACCACCAACACGCCAGAACGGCGCAAGCTGGTGGATTTTTCCTACCCGCATTTCATCACCGCCACCCGTTTCGTGTCGAAGAAGAGGGACGGCCTGGACACCATCCAGTCGCTTGCCGGACGCTCGGTCGCCTCGACCACCGGCACCGTCAACATCGAGCAGTTGCAGGCGCTCAATCGCGCCAAGAGCCTCAACATCTCCGTGATGCTGGCCAAGGCCCATACCCAGGCCTTCGCCCTGGTCGAAGCCGACCGGGCCTCCGCCTTCGTGATGGACGGCATTCTTCTGGCCGCACTGGTGGCCTCCTCGGCGGATCCGCAGGCCTACACCATTTCCACCGAGACCTTCGGTCCACCAGAGCCTTACGGAATCCTGGTGCCGAAGGACGACGAGGCTTTTCGCGCCGTCGTCGACGCCGCGCTTGAGGAGATCTATACCAGCGGCGAGATCTTCGAGATCTACGACAAGTGGTTCAATGCGCCGATCCCGCCGGACGGCCAGAACCTCAACCTTCCCATTTCCGCAGAGCTACAGGCCGTCTTCGATAACCCGAAGGCCTATCACGACTAGAGGAGACCATGATGCCGCTCATGCTCAAGATCCTTTCACGCACGCTTGCGTCGGTCGCCGTGATCTTCGGTGTCACCCACGCCCTGGCTGCGGGAACCGGCACCGGCCAGGAGAAGGCAGCCTCGACGCTGGAGCGCATTCGCGAGACCGGTCGCATCCGCATCGGCTACGGCGACACCGCACCCTTCTCCTACCGACTGCCCGACGGGCAGGTGGTCGGATATTCGATCGACCTGTGCCGGCAGGTGTCGGAGACACTGCGAAAGCAGCTGGGGCTTGCAAGCCTCCAGATCGACTATGTCCACCGAACGCCGCGCAATCGCGTCCAGTTGCTCAACGACCGCATCATCGACATCGAGTGCAATGCCAGCACCAACACCGCCGAGCGCCGCCGCAGCGCCGCCTTCGCGCTCAGCCACTTCTATGCGTCGACCCGCTATGTCTCGCTGACCCGGCACGGCCTGCAGACGGTTGACGACCTGCGCGGCCGCAGCGTCAGCGTCGCGCTCGGCACCGTCAATGTCGGGCAGATCAACGAACTCAACCGCGACAGGGCGCTCAACCTGTCGATCGTTCCCGCCGACGGGCTGCAGGCGGCATTCGATCTGGTCAAGGGCGGGCAGGTGTCCGCCTTCGCCATGGACGACGTCCTGCTGAGCGCCATGATCGCCGCCAGCCGACAGCCACAGGATTTCTCGCTGTCGAAGGAACTGGTGGCTGCGATGCAACCCTACGGTTTCATGATGCGGCTTGGCGACGACCCATTCAGGGATGCGGTCAACGCGGCGCTGGCGCAGATCTACCGCGACCCGAAGATGGCAGGCCTCTATCGACGCTGGTTCGAGGAGCCGATCCCGCCCGGCAACATCACCTTGCATCAGCCGATGAGCCCGCGCCTGCAGCAGGCATTGGCACAGCCACGAGAGGAAACCGGCATTTAGCCGCGAACGCCACGGATCAGGGTGAGGCCACCTCGCGGGCTTTATCGCAGCCGTGTCACAGGCCATTGTCGTGCACACACCTCGGTCCGTTGCGCCGACACTGACGGGATCTCCGCGAGACGGGCGGATTGGATCCCTGCGCAGCGATACCTGCCGATGCGGCACGAAAAGCCCGCCGACCGGGGATGGTCGGCGGGAAGTCTCTACGCCAGAAGGGACGGGGGGCGCAGGGATTGGGGGGGGTGGTTCAGCCGGCCGCCAGGGCGCCGAGCCCGACGACGCCGATAAAGCAGCCCAGCAATGGCAGCAGTATCCACCGTGCCTGATAAACGCTGTTGTCCATGATGGCCTCCAACTTGATGTTACGCGGACAAAAGCCGCCAGCCGCCTCGACGTTCCGGAGCAATCGACCGATCAGACCAATCCCGCGAATGCCTCAGACTTTGGTCCTAACTGGGTGTTCTGGACGACCGGACCGGAAGGCAGGCCCGGGGGGTCGTGCCCGGCACCCGTCGCCTCCCCCAGGGCGCCTGGTTCAGGCGACGGCGACAACCGGCCCGCCCGCAAGCAGCCGGTGCAGCGCCTCGCCGGCCAGTGGCCGCGACAGCAGATAGCCCTGCAGTTGGTCGCATCCGGCCAGGCGCAACAGCCTGCTCTGCTCCTCGGTCTCGACCCCTTCGGCGGTGGTCTGCAGGCCCTTGGCATGCGCCATCGAGATCATCGCCTCGATCACCGCGCCACTGCCTGTCTGGCCCAAGGCATCGATGAACGACTTGTCGATCTTGATGCGGTCGACATGGAGATCCTGCAGCCGGCCGAAGGACGAATAGCCGGCACCGAAGTCGTCGATGGCGAAGCGCACGCCGGCCTGCCGCAGCACCCCGATCGTTCTCTCGCTGATACGGCTGCCGTCCAGCTGCTGGCTTTCCGTGATCTCGATTTCAAGACGCTGCGGATTGATCTGGAACTGCGCCAGCGTGGAGAGGATGTGGATCGGGTAGGAGGCCGCATGCAGCTCCAGAAGCGAGGCGTTGATGGCGAGCTTGAGGCCGTCGTAGCGGGCAACGGTCTCGCAGGCGTTGTGCAGCACGATCTGACCAAGAGGCTGGATCAGCCCCAGTTCTTCCGCCAGCGGGATGAAGACGTCGGGTCCGATCACGCCCTTTTGCGGATGGCGCCAGCGGGCCAGGGCCTCGACACCGGAAAGCTGCCCGGTGCCGGCATCATAGACCGGCTGATAGACGGTTTCGATCTCTTTCCTGTTTTCCACCGCCGCGCGCAGATCGCGCTCCATCTCCCGGCGGGCCTGCAGCACCTCGTCCATGTGCCGGCCGAAGATGGCAAAGCGGCCGCGCCCGGCCGCCTTGGCATGATAGAGCGCGATATCGGCCTGGCGGATGATTTCCGTTGCGTCGGCGGCGCCGCAAACCGGCACGGCCCCGACGCTGACACCGATCTGGACCAGGATGCCGTCGACTTCGAAGGGCTCGGCCAGACTGGCCACCAGCTCGGTGCATGTCGCAGCAATCTGCTCCTCCCTGACATCGCGCAGCAGCACCGTGAACTCGTCGCCGCCGATCCGGCCGATCGCAACGGGGCCCAGCAGGCGCCGCAGCCGCTCCGCCACCTGGACGATCAGTCCGTCCCCGACGGGATGCCCGAAGGTATCGTTGACCTGCTTGAAACGGTCGAGATCAAGAAACAGCACCGCATGGTGCTCGTCCATCGAGGAGGCGGCGAGGCGCTCGCTGAGCGTGGCACCAAAACCGGCGCGGTTCAAAAGCCCGGTCAGGCCGTCGTGGTGCGCCAGATGTTGCAGCTCCTGCCGGCTGGCGGCCAGCCGCGCCGACCGGCGCGACAAGAGCCCGCCGAGTGCGGCAAAGGCTGCAAACACGCCGATAAGGGCGACCACCATGGCCGGCACGGTCGCCTGCAGCACGGTGGTTCCCGGTTGAAACGGTTGCCAGGTGAGATAGCCGATCACGGTGCCGCCGCGGGTGCTCAGCGGCACCTGCCCCTGAGCGCCCGTGGGCGCAGGCGCCCATGAGAAGTGCAGGCCGGTCAGTTGATAGTCGCTTTCGGTGAGGGCGGCAAAACTGCCGTCGAGAAAGCGGAAGGCGACATGGAGGTTCTCGCGCCCGGCGTCCTGCACGATCTCACCGCTGTCAGACACGATCGGCTTGACGCTGACAATCGCTGGCCGGCTGCCGATCACAGTCAGGTCGCTTTCGCCGATCGTCAGGACCTGGTCCGTCACCCCGGTTTCGTCGCCGGCCAGCAGTCGCGCCCGCAGCCGCGCAACGAGCGGCGCATAGGCCCGTTGATATGGGGCGAGGTCGACGGCATCGGCCCCGTCGGCGAGATAGTGGTAGAAGGCGGTCCCGTCAGGATCCAGGACGAAAAGCGCATCATGACCGAAATAGGAGCTCATCCAGCTTCCCAGATTGGTCTCCATCCACTCCCCGTCAGCCTCTCCCGTCTTGACAACCGCGTCGTCCCAGACGGTGGCGCTTTCCTGATCATGGGCCACGCCGCTCTGCAGCTTCGACACGATCAGATTGACGAGATCCTGCTGGCGTCTGGCGGCGAGGGCATCACTCTCGGCAGCCGCCCACAGCAAGGCGGTCAACACCAGACATCCCGCCAGGACGGAAACCAGAAGCGGGAAGCCCAGCCAGAGGAAGACCCGTGAACGAAAAACCGACCCCATACCAACACCGCACCATTTGCATCTGCGAATGTTCTAAATGACAGGAGGTTAACGGGGGGCCAAGCGGCACTGTTACCGGATCATGAAATCCTGCGATGACGAGCCGCGGCAGGCAGCGGCCGAGCAAGGCGCTCGGCCGACGCGAACGCAGCTCGGCGCCGAAGCGGCAGCTTTCTGGTCCAGTCGAACCCAGCAAAACGGGGGCGCACCCGGAGGATATCGCTACGAACACGCTCACGCCTCCTCATGAGAAATGGGGCGTGCCCCGGTGGTTCAGGAGACGGTTCCCCAGCTCTGTGGGGCGAAGCGCTCGGACGCGGGAACCAAACCCTGCCAGACGTGTTACCCGGTCTTCATGACGTGCTCCCCACCTGCCCGCCCTCGAGGCGGGCTTTTTTTGGCTGTCGACGCTGATGCGCAGGTCCACCCTCCTGCGCAAGCCCGCGTTGACGCTCGCCTCCGGCAAGGCACGCTGCCGGGACTGCCTTTCCTGGCCCCAGGCAGCACTCCGTCGCCGCTCATGCCCTTGCCATTCGGAGGAGCGCGGGCGCGTGGCGCGGGTTCGATGCGAGGCATGCGGATTTCGGGGGCAGGGACAACCAGCGCCAATGCCTCCTGAACGGTTGGAACGGTGTTTCTACCGGTATTTCTACCCTGCCGGTTTGGCATGACCGTTAACCTTTCGGTAATCATAAAGGTCGCCATCACCTGTACGGCATCATGATGATTCCGCTGGCTTTTGAGGATGAGAGCGAGCGCCTATGACGAGCATTCAGACCAACATATCGGCCCTGTCTGCACTGCAGACCCTGCGTCACGTCTCCGCCAGTCTGGGAGACACACAAGAGCGCGTCAGCTCCGGTCTTCGTGTCGGCACCGCCTCCGACAACGCTGCCTATTGGTCTATCTCGACAACCATGCGGTCCGACAACATGGCGATGAGCGCCGTCGCCGACGCTCTTGGACTGGGAGCCGCGAAGGTCGATACGGCTTACGCCGGCATGGAATCGGTTGTCGATGTTCTCAAGCAGTTCAAGGCGCGGCTGGTGGCTGCCACCGAGGAGGGAGTGGACAAGGCAAAGATCCAGACCGAGCTGGATCAGCTCAATCAGCAAATCGACGCCATTGCATCTGCAAGCAGCTTCAACGGCGTCAACTGGCTCTCGACGGACGTCGCTGACCTGGGAGGGGCTGTTGCGTCGGTCACCTCCTCTTTCGTACGAGTAGAGGACGGAGATGTCTCCGTGAAGAAGACCAATGTCGCTCTGGCTTCAGTCACGCTCTTCAATACGAGCGGAGGCGGCCTCCTGCAAAAAGGAAAACCGACCGACTACGGTGGAATGATACCCTACCCGCCCCAGGGCTCGACCTCCGGATCCCAGTTCTTCACGATGCCGTCGTCCGGAACGGCCTGGCCCGCCGGCGCACAAATCACCTTCGATCTTTTGCTCGATGGTGTGAACCCTGATGCCGGCACCCCCTACCCTGTCACCATCGATCAGGCGACGGTAATCGCCGCCCTCGGCACCGATACGATCACAGACGGTGCCGACATGGTCAAAGTGCTGGAACAGGCATTCGGGGCGCTGGTCCCGGTGAGCGTGTCGGGATGGGGAACAAGTCCCTCCTACCCGTTCGGCTACTTCAGGATTACCTCCGATGACACCGTCAACGGACTGTATTCGAGCGTCAAGGTCGCCAATCTTGTCAGTACCTTACCGGGCGCCGAGGAGTTTGGACTGGCGAGCCCATCGTCATCCAACAACCGCTATGCCACCGCCTACCTAAGTTTCACCGAGGGCTTCGTGCTCGACGACAACCACGAATTCACATTTGATGTGACGGTCAACAACGGTTCGGTTCAAAGGTACACCGTCACCGAGGCAGACATCGACGCGGTTCTTGGCGACAGCAACGGGGTGGTGTCGAGCGCTGAGGAATATGCTGCGGTCCTGGCGCATGTCATGGCCTCGTCCGGATTGCAGATTTCCACCGGCAGCTACTATGACGACACCAAGTACATAAGCTTCAGTCCCGATCCACTCGTTTATCCCGAGCAGGGAAGCAACTCGCGGATCGTTTTCTCCAATGTCGATGGCAATGAAGCGCTCTTTGACCTTGCCGACGTCGACATCACGGATCCGGCGATCGACATCGACACCTACCTCATGGGCGTCGAGAAAATGCTGAAGAAGACGATATCGGCAGCCTCAACGCTCGGTGCCCTGCAGGGCCGCATCGACATGCAGACGGAGTTTGTCAGCAGGCTCTCCGCCAACATCGACAAAGGCGTCGGCCGCCTTGTCGATGCCGACATGAATGAAGAGTCGACCAGGCTCAAGGCACTGCAGACGCAGGAACAGCTCGCCATCCAGTCCCTTTCGATTGCCAACACCGGTGCTGACGTGATCATGCAGCTGTTCAGGTAAAATCGTTCAGTCCCCACTTCGGTCCAGGTGCGTGGCCATCAGCATTGCCACCAGATGCACGGTATTGCGTGCGCCCATCCGGTCCTTCAACCGGCTCAACCGATGCTCGACGGTGCGGTGGGAAAGTCCAAGGGTGGCAGCAATCTCCTTGGCTGTCGCGCCCTCGATCAGCAGCTGCGTGATCGCCTCGTCCTCGACGTCAAGATTGGCGTCATGGCGCGGTCGCGTCAGCAGGAAGCGGGCATAGGATGAGGAGATGATCCACTCCGACCCCTTGCTGTTCTTCTGTGGCAGCAAGATGCGATCATAGCCCAGGCTGAGACCCATCAGCTTCGTCTTGACCAGTTCCATCCGGGGCTGCTGGCTGCGCACCACTTCCCGCAGCCGCGGGATGACGGCATCTTCCATGTAGCGCCTGTCCTTGAAGTCACCAATCCGGCAGTCGGCAAACAGCTGATTGATGTTGAGCACCCTTGAGGTAAAGCCGGACTGCCGGATTGCCTTCATTTCCCATTGCAACGGATCATCGCCGTTCACACGAAACACAGTCAGGCGAATTTTGATCGAGAGTTGATCAAGGACCGGGGCAAACACCACTGACGGTTCCACGGCATTCTCTGCACCTGTGGCGAGCCAGCGGTCCAGCATGATGCGGCTGACGGTGGCAAACGGCGTTTCATTGGGCATGAAGTCAACATCACTACAATACGACTTGCCTATTCAACCTGAAATTGATTCGTCCGCAATATGGTCACGCCGTTTTATTCGTTTCCAGCCCGACGCGGCGCGAGTATCTATGGTGGCGCTGCCAGTCTGGCGCCTGCTGGTGTGGTGGTTGAGGCCTTCTTCTGTTCCCGGTCATGCCCGGGAAATGCCGCCGCGATCCAGGAACAGGCTGTCTATGGCAGCGTGGGCGAGTCCCCCAGCGTTTGCCGCCGCTCGGCCGGCCTCTTGTCGCGTCGGCATCGCGTCAGAGATGGCCTATGGGTAGGTGTTGTGTATTCAGGATCACCAAGACAGACGCAGGAGGCCACAAAAGTGACCTGGACTCACTTCTTCATCACCACCGTCATCGCTACCCTCCTGTTGGCTCCAGAGATAAAGCGCCTCTATGCCAAGAACCTTGCATCGGCCGTGGTTGCCGGAGGGTTGGACGTTCTCATCGTCTCGATCTGGCTTTTCCTACTGCTGGGTGGCGTCTTTAGGTTCTGGGGCCGCTTCTATGATATCGAAGTTGTGCACCTTCTCGCCAACGTCATCATTCCACCCGCTGTCTTCGGGCTGGTGAGGCGTCGCTACACAACGACGCTGAGCCTGTACCCGGCGCTAGGGGCATTTCTACTGCTCAACACAGGGTTCGTCTTTTTCGGGCTCATGCTGGCGTACTCGTAGTCGTTGAAGAGACAAGTAACCGAAAGTTTGACCACCTCGGTGCGATCGCAACTCTCAGACATAAACGCCCATCGGGTCGTTCCAAGCCTCGAACAGCCATTGGTGCGCGGTCCGCTAGATTCAGTCTCCTCGCGTCGACTTGTCCCAGCACCAGTTCACGCAGAAGATCCCTCTTGAGGACAGACCGCACTGGCATCTACGCCGACACCAGCCCTCCTGTCCTCTCACGAGGCTTGCAGCGTGGCCGCCCGTGATGTCTTGCGCCCGCTTTCGATCAGAGCTTTCGTATATTCCTGCCGCGGCGACGTGAATATCTGCTCGGTGTTGCCGTGCTCGACAATCTCACCCCGCTTCATGACGATCGTCCGGTCGCAGATCTGACGGATCACCGCCAGGTCGTGCGAGATGAACACATATGTCAGGTTAAACTCCGCCCGCACCTGCTGCAGGAACTCCAGAATCTGGGCCTGCACAGAGATGTCAAGCGCCGAGGTCGGCTCGTCGAGGATGAGCAGGCGTGGGTTGAGAGCGATGGCACGTGCAATGCAGACGCGCTGCTTTTGCCCGCCCGAAAGCTCGTGGGGATAGCGATACTTGAACAGCTTGGGCAGTTGCACGATGTCGAGAAGCGCTTCAACCTTGGCCTCCACTTCGCGGCGGCTCATCCTGGTCTGGATGCGCAGGGGTTCGCCAACGGCGTCGCCGATCGTGTGCCTCCCGTTCAGCGCGGAATGAGGATTTTGAAAGACGAACTGCATGTGTCGCCTGATCTGGCGCAGGGGTTCTCCGGTCAGCCCGGTGATGTTCTGCCCGGCAAAGACAACGTTGCCGGAGGTCGGCTCGATCAGCCGCAGCAACATGCGTGCAAGCGTCGACTTGCCGGATCCGCTTTCGCCCACCACGCCGAATATCTCGCCGGTTGCGACCGAGAGATTGACGTCGCTCACGGCAGAGAACTCGCCACCGGACTGGGTCTTGAAAAGCTTCTTGAGGTTGATTGCCTCCAGCAGTGTCGCCGGCGCGTCCGGCTGGCGTTCCCGACAAGCAGCAGCAACCGCCGTTCGAGCAGGCTTCGCTTCGATGTCCGGCACCGCACTGAGGAGCTGACGAGTGTACTCGTGCTGCGGTTCTCTGAGAACGTCAGCGGTCCTGCCCTGCTCGACGATCTCGCCCTTGTACATCACCGCACAGCGGTCGGCGATCGTCGCAATCGCTCCGATGTCGTGACTGATCATGATGACGGTCAGGTTCAGCTTGTCGACAAGCGATTTGATCAGGTCGAGCACCTGTGCCTGAACCGTGACGTCGAGCGCCGTCGTCGGCTCGTCGGCAATCAGGAGATCGGGCTTGCCCGAAAGCGCCATGGCGATAAGCACGCGCTGACGCATCCCTCCCGAGAGTTGATGCGGATACTGATCGTAAAGGCTTGCCGGGTTCGGCAAACCCACTTGATCAAGAAGATCCACCGTACGTGCGCGGCGTGCCCCTTTGGTCGAGCCCCCCTCGCCTGCTGCCCGTTCATGCGCGGCCATGACGTCGGAGATTTGCTGCCCGATCGAGAAGAGCGGGTTCAGATAGGTCATCGGGTCTTGAAAGATCATCGAGATGCGAATGCCGCGGATCCTGGCCCACCCCTTGGGGTCGAGGCGGGTGATGTCCTGCCCGTCGAAGGTAATCTGTCCCCCTTCGACTGCGGAATTGCTCGGACCGATACCCATCACAGAGCGCACGAGGACCGTCTTGCCAGAGCCGCTCTCACCAACGATGCCCAAGGTATCACCGCGATTGACGCTGAGGTTGATCCCCTTGAGAACATGAACAGGTCCATCGAATGTGGCAATGTCGAGCGTGTAGTCCTTGATGTCGAGAAGCGGTGCGCTCATCGGGTGCGGCTCCGGGGATCGAGGATGTCACGCAGTCCGTCTCCAAGCAGGTTGAAGCCGAGTACGGTCAGGAAAATTGCAGCACCGGGGAAGAAGGAATACCACCACCAGTCAGGCATGTAGGAGCGCGCAACCGAGACCATCGCACCCCATTCGGGTGCCGGCGGCGGCGCCCCCAGTCCGATGAAGCCGAGGCCGGCGGCAGCCAGGATCGCCATGCCCATATCCATGCTCATCTTCACGATGATCGGCGACATGCAGTTGGGCAAAATGTGGTGCCAGAGAATCCATGGCGTCCTGGCCCCGATGGATCGCGCCGATTCCACGAAGAGCTCTTCCTTGATCGACAGCGTCTTCGCCTCGACAAGGCGCACGTAGCCAGGCCACCAGACGATCGCCAGAGCAATCATGCAGTTGGTGAGGCCGGGACCAAGCGAGGCAACGATGGCCAACGCCAGAGCCAGGCCTGGGACGGCAAGAAAAAGTTCTGTCACGCGCATGATGCATGCGCGGATCCAGCCACCCTTGTAGCCGGCGATAACACCGAGCGGTACGCCGACAAGGGCGCCGAGCCCGGTTATGACAATGCCGATCCACAGGGAGGTGCGGGCGCCTGCAATGACGCGGGAGAAGATATCCCCGCCCATTTCGTCTGTGCCGAACCAATGCTCGCTGCTCGGCGGCAGAAGACGGCTGCCCATGTGGACGGCCCCGCGGATATCATCGGGAAAGGGCACGATATAGGGGCCGATGGCCGCCAGTATCAGGAAGATGACGACGAGCGTCAGACCCAGCATCGAGGAAAAGCTGCCCCGAAACATCTGCGAATAGAGCCGCAACTGGCGCAGCTGACTGGCATGGCGTTCACGAAAGGCGAGCGGTCGGCCTGCCGTCTGTTCAAGGTTGGACATCAGGCCCTCCGAAGACGTGGATCGATCCAGGCATAGGCAAGGTCAACCAGGGTGTTGGCGATGATGAAGAAGAAGCCGATCAGAAGCGTCACGCCGATGACCGGCTTGAAGTCCGAGGCCAGCGCCGACGAGACGGCATAAAGACCGATGCCGGGCCAGTCGAATACGGTCTCGACCAGCACGGTTGAACCGAGCATCCAGCCAAACCGAAGGCCGATCATCGCAAGCGTCGGCAAGAGCGCGTTCTTCAGCGCATAGATGACAACGATGCGGCGCGACGAGATACCGTGAGCCCTTGCCGCGACGATGAAATCGGATTGCAGCACTTCAATCATTTCAGCGCGGTTGACACGCAGGATCGATGCAAGACAGGGGAAGCTCAAGACGACGGCCGGCAGGATCATGTGTGATAAAGCCGTATTGAAGGTCTTCAAATTGCCGGCAAGCAGCGAGTCGATCAACAGCGAACCCGTGATCATCTCTGGCGGACGTGTCACCAGTGGCAGGCGGCCTGAAACAGGCAGCCAGCCCAGGTCTACCGAAAAATAGAGCTGCAGCAGGATTCCCAGCCAGAAGGCTGGGATCGCGACACCGGAAATGGAAAGAATGCGGGTGAAATGGTCGACCGGACCGTCCTTGTACACCGCGGAAAGCATGCCGAGCGGAACCCCGACGATGACCCCCAGCGTCATGGCGACCAGCACCAGTTCGATCGTGGCAGGAGCATAACGCAGGAGATCGTCCAGCACCGGGCGCGTGGAAACGATGGACGTGCCAAGATCGCCGCTGACGAGATCCTTCATGTAGATCGCGAACTGCGTGACCATCGGCTGGTCGAGGCCATACTCGGAGCGAATGGTCTCCACCATGTCCTCGGTGGCATTGGGACCTGCCACCAATCGCGCGGGATCGCCGGGAGCGACGTTGGTGATGACGAAGGTCAGGACTGCGATGCCGAGCATCGTGCCGACCACCGTCAGGAGCTTTCGCACAGTAAATGAGAGCATCTTGGTTCCGCACTGGAGGAAAAGGGAGGCGGACCGGCCGCCTCCCGGACGGCGCCAACCGGTCCTATTCTTCCTTGATCCACAAGGGATAGAGGTCGACCTCGCCGGTGAAGCGCACCGGGCTGAAGCTGAAGCCCTGCAGATAGTCCTGGTGCGCCCAGCGGCGGTTCTGCAGCATGCCGAAGACTTCCGGCTGGTCGGCAACGATCTGCTTTTGGATGTCGGCGTAAAGTGCCGCACGTTCATCCCAGCTGGTCGAGCCGCGGGCCTTGTCGATCATCTCCGAAACCTGCGGATTGTCGTAGTAGGCCATGGCGTAGTACTGGCCCCAGCTATTCTTGTGGTACTGGTAGGCGACGGCGTCCGGATCCGTCGAGATCGGTGTGGTGTAGACGGAGGTCATGTTGGGCGACGTCTCCACGCTCGAGCCGGCGGCCACCATGTTCGGCCACTGCTCCGGCTTGATGTTGACGCCGATGTTGAGCTCTTTCAGATTGTCGAGCAGCACAAGACCGATGCGCCTGGCTTCCTCGAGGCCGGCAACGTGAACGTAGTCCAGCGTGATCCCGCCTTCCGGATATGCTGATTTCGCAAGATATTCCTTGGCCTTGGCAAGGTCCTGGCGCGGAATACCCTCCACGGCGATGTGACCTTTCATGGAATCGGGCAAGGGGCTGGTTTCCAGCGAGGCAGCACCGTTGTAGATGCCGATCAGCGCTTCGTAATCCATCGCATAGGCGATCGCCTTGCGCAGGTTGATGTCTGCGGTCGGCCCTTTCTGGGTGTTGAACTTGATCCCAAAGGTCGTCATGCCCTTGTGATCCTGGATGACAATGCCGGGGACCTTTTCGATCTGCACGTAATCGTCCGAGGTCAGTCCCTCGACGATATCGGCCTCGCCGCGCTGCAGGGCTGCCTTTTGCGCCGCCGGCTCCCGGATCAGGCGGTAGATCACCCCTGCGGGGCGATTGTCCCCCTGCGGCCAGCCTTTCCAGTAGTCGGACACGGCCTCGACTTCGTAGAGAACATTGGGCTCCCAGCGGCCGAGCTTGAAAGGTCCCGAGCCGGCTGCGTTGTCCGTCAGCCACTTCTGGCCGTAGTCGCCATCGACCTCATTGGCCATGACCTGCTGCGGGTTCACGACGAACCACCAGGGCAGGAAGGAGAGAAACGGAGCGTAGGGCGCCTTGAGTTCAAACTTGACGGTGTGTTCGTCGACGACGCTCACGCCCTCCGGTGCAAGGAAGTCCTTCAGCATCCAGGCGACGCCCTTGTTGAGCTTCAACCCCCGTTCGAACGAGTAGCGAGCCGCCTCAGCTGTCACAGGGTCGCCGTTGTGGAACTTGGCATCCTTGACCAGATGGAATGTCCAGGTCTTTCCGTCTTCGCTGGTCTCCCAGCTCTCCGCCAGCCAAGGCTTCACCTCCGCCGGGTCGCCTTCATATTTGACGAGTGCGTCGTACACGGCCTGCTGGATCATGCGCGTTGACCAGTCGTAGCGCACGTGGGGGTCGAGAACCGGAATGGCCTGGCGTCCGCCAAAGACGATGATCGTGCCGTCATCGGTTCGCTCGAAGGCGCCGGCCGCGGTAGCAAGGACGGTCGAGGCAAGCAGCCCCGCCAATGCGATCTTCCTGATCATGATATTGAGCATTTGGTTCCCTCTCTTTTTTGATGGTGATTTCAGACTAGATCATTTGGCGCACGACACCGGCGACGAGGCGGCGCGATAGAAGCACGGGCGCATCGACGGTCTCGCGAACGGCATCGAGCATCTCCTTCGAGTAGCCCATGCAATGCATGACGACGAGATCACAGCCATCGAGACCGCGGGCTCGGTCAGCCATATCGTCGCCCGCATAGGGGGATGCGGCGACGAGCCGTGGGCTGCCGGGAAAGACGTGGCGTTCGGCAAAATCCTTCACCTGGCGCTCCAGGGGCAGAATGACGCCCAGTTGCCGGGCCGAGACGGCAAGCGCATCGACGGTCGAGTCGACGATTCGTTGCGCCTCGACGACCAGCGTCTTCTTCAGTGGTTCGATCTTGGTGCCGGTACACAGGAGGACGATGAGATCGAACCCCTGCTGGTCGACGCGCTCCAGAAGCAGGTTGAGCCTGGCTTCCGTACGCAGCGTCGAGGTGACGATCTCGGCACCGTTGGCCATACGCGTTGCAAAGGAATGTTCCCCGGCGCTTGCGCGTATGGCATCCAGTTCGTCGGGGCTCATCCCATCGAGCACCCCGAACTCCTCGACGTCGACACTGCCTTCGGGAAGACCCAGGCTGATATCCGCCATCATCTCCGGGACAATATCGGTGCGCGGCGACTGACCAATGGTCACGAATGCGATCTTGAAAGGAACTGGCATGCGGTCGGATGTCCTTGTACGGGCTCGATACCGACTGAGCGTACTGCCCGACACAGCGCATCCTCTATAGGGTTGTCCCCCTATCTTGAAAGAAAACCAACCCGGACCCCAGCGCGCGTTTTAGGCAAATTACGCGCCCGTCGTCAAAACCATGCTGAAAATTGCGCCAACGATAAAAATCTGCTTACGGGTGACCCGCAGCCACGACCATGCGGATGAGCGTATTGGAGGAGCTGACCTCCATCTTGCTCATCACGTTGGAGCGATGGATTTCCACCGTCTTGGGGCTGATGCCAAGCTGCCGGGCAATCGCTTTGTTGGACAGCCCCTCCGCCACCAGCGACAGGACCTGGCGCTCGCGCGGTGTCAGTCGCTGCAGCTTTTCGGTGAATTCCGTTGAAACCCCCGGCGCGGTGGCGGGGTGGGTGCCATGCAGCAGAAGGCGGATGGCGCTGGCTATAATGCGGCGTGCCAGGACAACGGGCTTGCCGCTCGCCTTTGCGACCATCTGCCGATCAGCATCGGTGAAACTGACCGAGTTGAGCACGATGATTTCGCAATCTGCCAGATCCAGAAGGGCATTCGCAAGCAGCGCCTTGTCGCCATCGGCGGCATAGCTTGCAGTCACCCGGTAGGAGGCCAGTGCGGGGATGTCCAGCTCGTTGATCTGTTGGGCAAGCGGTTGCACCAGCCCGACGGCTGCCCCCTGCGCCGCAAGCGAAATCACCGTCGATTCCATCGCGCGCTGGGCGTTGACCATTGGACATGTGCTCTCGAAGTCTCGAAACAGCCCGGTTGACAGGATGACCACGAGATCGAACTCGTTGCGGTGAAACCCTGCGGCGATCGCGGCCATGCGCTCAGCGATGCGCGGCTTGGAAATGACAACGTCACTTCCGTCCGCCAGCCGGGTGACAATGCTTGCTTCACCGGGGCGAACCTTCAGATCGGCGATCTGCGCCGACGACAGGCCGTCGAGGGCACCAATTTCGACAGGCACGATCGGCAGGTCCAGGCTTTCCAGCATCTCGTCGATGATGTCGGCGCGTGGCGACTGCCCGACGCTCAGAAACATCACTCTGTGGCGCGCCTCGCTGGGGCTCGGCGCGGCCTTGGCCGGTGTGAATGTGCTGGTGTTCGTGCCCAGGTCACTGTCCTTTCAATCACTTGCACAAGCAGTTGTAACGCCGCCCAAAAACAAGGCAAGGCCATTATAGGGGCAGTCCCCTATAGGCAGCGCTCCCGGCGCGTGGCTAGGTTGTAGCACATTCCTCGGAGGGTAATATGATCCGTGATTTCGATGAGAGCGAGATTGATCCGCTCGCGGTGGGCGCCTGGATCCTCGGGACCGGCGGCGGCGGCAGCCCCTATCTGGCCCAGCTCAATCTGAAAAAACTCTACAAGGACGGCAAGCGCGTCAAGCTGATGGACCCGCTGGCGCTCGACGACGACGATGCCGTCGCGGTCGTGTCCAAGATGGGCGCTCCGCTCGTGGGGCAGGAACGTCTTGTCGATCCAGCCCACCTCGCTAGGGCAATGCAACTGATGGAGGAGTTTACCGGCCGCAAGTTTCGCGCCGTCATGAGCGTCGAAATCGGCGGTGGCAACGCCCTGTCGCCCTTCCTGGCCGGTGCCATGCTGGATATTCCCGTGATCGACGCCGACGCCATGGGACGCGCCTATCCCGAAGCCCAGATGACGAGCTTCGCGATCGGCGATCTGCCGATGTATCCTCTGACGCTGGTGGACTGCCGCGACAACGAGGCGATTGTCGCCAAGGCCGCATCCTGGAAGTGGATGGAGCGTATTTCCCGCAAGATCTGCACCGAAGTCGGCTCCACCTCGGCGACCTGCAAGGCCCCGCGGACCGGCAAGGAAGTCAAGGAATGGGGCGTGCTCCACACCGTCACCAAGGCCACAAGCCTCGGCCGCGCGGTGTTGGAGGCACGCGCTGCCCATAGCGATCCAATCGATGCTGTTCTTGCCCATGAGAAGGGGAAAGTGCTCTTCAAAGGCAAGATCTCGGATGTCGACCGCACGACGACCGGCGGCTTCCTGCGTGGCGCTGCCCAGATCGATGGCCTGGACGCAGACCGTGGCTCCGCGGTTGAACTGGCATTCCAGAACGAATGGGCCGTGGCCTTCCGCGACGGCCAGCCGATCGCCATGACCCCTGACCTGATCTGCTTGCTCGACACGGTTTCGGGTGAAGCGATCGGCACGGAAACCGTGCGCTATGGCCAGCGCGTCACTGTAGTTGCCCTTCCGGCCCCGGGCGTGCTGACCACGCCGAAGGGCCTGGAGCACGTCGGTCCTCGCGCCTTCGGATATGACCTGGACTTCAAATCGGTGTTTGCAGCATGAAGCGAATTGGAATTGACGTTGGCGGCACGAATACGGATGCCGTGCTCATCGATGGCGAGACGGTTGTCGCCGCTATCAAGTTTCCCACCACCGCAGATGTGATGCAGGGGGTGGTCAATGCGATTGGCCACGTGGTCAAGGCGCAGCCGCCCGGTGCCAGTCCGGTCGATGCCGTGATGATCGGCACCACGCATTTCACCAATGCGGTGGTCGAGCGCGCGCGCCTCGAACGCGTTGCAGCGATCCGGATTGCCATGCCGGCGGGAGCATCCCTGCCCCCGATGGTCGACTGGCCGGATGATCTTCGCGAGGCTGTCAATCCGCTGTCCTATATGGTGCACGGTGGCCATGAGTATGATGGCCAGCCCCTCGTCCCGCTGGCGCGCGGCGAGATCCGCGATGCGGCGATGAAGATCAGGGACGCCGGGATCGACGCCATCGGCATCACCGCGCTGTTTTCTCCGCTGACGGCCGAGGGTGAGCTGGAAGCCGCCGAAATCATCCGCTCGGTTATTCCGAACGCGCGCATCACCCTGTCTCACACGCTGGGCCGCATCGGCCTGCTGGAGCGCGAGAATGTGACGCTGTTGAACGCTGCACTTCAAGGCCTCGGACACACGACCGTCGAGGCGTTCAAAAACGCGCTTCGCAAGGCCGGGATCGACGCACCCTTCTACCTCACCCAGAACGACGGCACGGTGGTGCTGGCCGATGTCGCCGCAGCGAACCCGGTCTACAGCTTCGCCTCCGGCCCCACCAACTCAATGCGTGGTGCAGCGTTCTTGACCGGGCTCAAGGAAGCCATGGTTGTCGATGTCGGCGGCACCACCTCCGATGTCGGCTGCCTTGTCGGGGGCTTTCCACGCGAGGCCAACAACGTGGTCGAGATCGGCGGTGTCCGCACGCTGTTCCGGATGCCGGACCTGCTTCCCATGGCACTTGGCGGCGGCACCATCATTGACCCTCAGACCCGAAAAATCGGCCCGCGCTCGGTCGGCTATCGCATCACGCAGGAGGCGCTGGTCTTCGGTGGCAGCACCCTGACCACCACCGACGTTGCTGTTGCTGCCGGTCTTGTCGAGATTGGCGACCGGGATCGTGTCAAGCATCTCGACCAGGATTTCGTTGCCGATCTTCTGAAGCGGATCGCCGTGATGGTGGAGGATGGGGTCGACCGAATGAAGACTTCGGCGGACGGCGTGAAGCTCATCGCCGTCGGGGGCGGTGCCTTCCTGATTCCGGAAACTCTGAAAGGTGCCGCTGACGTTCTTCGTGTGGAACACGCGGGGGTCGCCAATGCCCTTGGTGCAGCAATGGCACAAGTGTCGGGCGAAGTTGACCAGGTCTTCTCGGGCATGTCACGCGACAAGGCGATTGCCGAAGCAGACAGGGTCGCTCGCGAACGCGCCGTCCAGGCAGGCGCCGATCCGAATTCTCTCGTGACACTTGATACGGAAGATATTCCGATCGCTTACCTGCCCGGCGACGCGCGCCGGGTCCGCGTTCGCGTCGTGGGCGACATTGCGTTTATGAAAGATCAGCAAAAGCAGGCCTCGTGAGGGTCGGTCTTGCAGCCGATGCGGGCGGTGATGAACCACCCGCATCGGTCTCCTGGACCTCGGCGGCGCTCAGGTAGCGATCGCGCAGGCTGGATGGCTCGTTACCGACAGCGGCTGCATCGGCGCGCCTTGCTCCTCCCCGGGCCGCCCGGTGGCGCTGTCACTTTGACGTGCCGACGTGTCGAAAAGCAGATTGTACCTTCTGACGGATCCGATTAGGATGTGGGTGGCCGTAGGCGGATTTGAAGATGCAGAAATCGCTTGACGCTCTTGGCGCTTTTTCCGCCTTGCTTTCCAATGCCGACACCACCCGGGAGGTGGCCGAAGCACTGTGCCGGGCCTTGCTGCCGTTCGGCTTCGAGGCCTGCCTGTTTGCGCAACTGGCGCCGACGACGACGCCCTCACCGGATATCCTCGCCGATCTCTGGCCCAGCGCATGGTCCAGCCATTATTTCAAAAAGGGCTTGGTCGCCCGTGATCCCTGTGCTGCGCAGTGCCTCAGGACGAGCCAGCTGTTCAGTTGGCGCAGTATTGCGCAAAGGCGCCTGCAGCGGGACGAACGCTCGGTGATGGAGACCGCTGCAGCATTTGGTCTGCAAGACGGCTTCTGCCTGCCGGTGCATGGCGCCAACGGCCAGATCGGCGTCATTTCGCTGGCAGGCCAGTCCGTCGAACACTCGCGCAATGCCCGTTTCGTCATCGAGGCCGCCGGCTACTGCAGTTACCAGAAGCTCAGTCGGCTCCGGCAGCAGTCAGTCCAGCCTGTCCTGACCCGACGCCAGGCAGAAGTCTGTGACTGGGTGGCTGCCGGCAAAACCACCGCCCAGACGGCCGCCATCCTGGGCATCGCGGAAGCGACCGTCGAGCAGCATCTGAAGGACAGTCGTGTGCGTCTGGGCGCGGCCAATCGGGTGCACACCGTTGTCACCGCAATCAGGCGGCGAGAGATTCCGATCTAGTCCCCCGCTGAGACAGCTTAGGCGAATGCCAGCTTGCCGTTTCTACCCATTTTCCGGGATATCGGCGGGGCCGTCTGCGCGCTATCATTTTCCGATGCAGAGGTCGCGAGGCGGGCATGCAGGTCATTGCATTCGACGGAACGGAATCGGCGCGTACGGAGGGTCTTCTCCGGCAAAGCTTCAAGCTGCGCGCACAGGTGTTTCAGGACCGCCTGCGCTGGAACGTGCGGGTGTCGGGTGGGCAGGAACGCGACATCTTCGATCGGCTGCAACCCACCTATCTGGCCGCTGTGACCCCGGACGACATGGTCGTTGGGTGTGTCCGGTTGCTTCCGGCACATGGCCCGACGATGCTGTCGACGGTGTTCTCAACCCTGTTGAGCGATGGCACGGTCGTTGACCTTTGCCGTTGCGTGGAGGCATCCCGCTTTTGCGTCGACACCGCACGCCATCGCGACGGAAGCGTCCTGCATAACGCCACGCGCAGTCTGTTTGCAGCCATGGTGGATTGGTCGCTGCGGCAAGGCTTTGCCGCCATTGTGGTGGTGGTCGATCTGAGGATGGAGCGCGTTCTAAGGCGCGCACGATGGCCGCTGTCGCGGCTCGGTAATCCGAAGCCTATGGGGATGACATCCGGCGTCGCCGGCATGTTAACCGTCTGCGCCCGCCAGTTGCGGACGCTGCGGCCCGATGACTACGGCATGCTCGACCTCTGCGGCACGGTGCTGAACCCTGCAAGCCAGGAGCCGCCGCCTTGCACGCTCGCCATGGCCGAAGCTTCACGGCTGTAACGACTGAACCGGGGGAGCCTGGGAGGCATTGCGATGGATGGATCTCTGTGGTGCCTCTTGCAGGAACATGCCGGCCTTGCTGCTGCGGCCCAAGTCGCCGAGGGCCGCGGCCTGTGGCACAGCGAATGCCTGAGACACGAGAAGTTCGTCCGGACCCAGCTGCTGGAGCACGTGCCCGCATCCAACCCGGAGGCGCAGGTGAAGCTCCTCTACCTCTGCCTGTTCCTGATCAAGGCCAGGATCAGTCTTGACCGTCAATCCACCGAAACCGTACTGCGGTCGGTCAGCGACTTCCTCCAGGCGCCCGCGTCAGCGTCACGCTCTAGGCGCCTGTAACTGCTGGAGCCCGCTAGATCTCGTAGCCCGCTGCTTTCGCCTGTATCCTGATCGCCGCATAGGCTGCCTTCCCGCGTCGGAAAACGTCCTCCCTGTCGGCGGAAAGGGCTTCCTCAGATTGGGACTGGCCGGATTTCAGATTGATGTCGACGGCCAGAAGCACACCGGTAAGAGCGCCACGCAGCAACGCCGCGCCACCGTAGATGTCACTGACCACCGTCGGCCTGATCCTGTCACCAGTGACCACGACAAGTTCCAGCGCCTCGACAATCACATGCGCGGCCTGCACCGGCATCTGCGTCGCCACTGTCTCGGCACTGCTGACGGCGTCATCCCGCGAGCGGGCCTGTTCGGCCGAAACGGCTGCGGCGCGACCACCCTCTGAGGCCTGCGGCCGACGCCGTCTTTTGAGCGCCTCAAGATAGGCCCGGAAAGCGTCCTGGTCGGCATCGGCAAGATCGGCGAGGGCGGCAGACTGATGGTCCAGTGCTGCAAGCGCCTGCTCGAGCTCGTCGGCGGTGGCCTCGCTGCCGCCTTTGCTGCCCCCGGTGTTTCCAAGCGAGACGTCCACGGCCATCCTGATCAGCGACAGACCGATCAATGCGGCCAGAATCGATGCCGTACTTCCCCCCAGATCCGGCGAGCGGTGGCCGGTGACCGCAAGGATTGTGTGCAGCGGCTGGTCAACAAGATCCACGAGAGGTCGCCTTCCTTGCAGAGGGGTGCAAGACGCAAACTCGGCATGATGGTGAACGTTCCCGACGGTTTTCCGACCGGCCTCGACTATTTTTTGGGCAACGGCGGACGGGCTGCGACGGAAGGTGGCGCGGCGCCGTCCTCGTTCTTGGCCTGGAGCACGGCGACGGTTTCCAGCAGGGTCACCACCGAAGCCAGGGTCTCGGCGGGCAAGTCTTCGAGCAATCTGATCATCCGGTAGCGGCTTTCCGCTTCCTGTTGATCATCACCCCACAGATGCGGAGCCGCCGCAAACAGCATTGTCAGCGGCGAAACGCCCAGCACTTCGCTGAGATGGATGAGCCGGCTGACCGTCATCTTCGAGGAACTGCGCTCGTAGCGGCCGTAGACCTGCTCGCTGAGGCCCACCAGGGTCGAAAGTTCGGCCCTGCTTAAGCCCTTGTCCTGCCGGCAGGCCCGCAGGGCATCACCGAGCCGGGCATCGAGTTCGTCGAAGGTGGCAATGCCGGACAAGCCTTCGTGTCGGTAGACCGGCTTCTGGTTGCCCGGATCGATGGTACGCACCAGCCCGCGCTCGGCGATGTGACTGTCCAAGCTCTTGTTCATGTTCTGCCACCCGCTGCCTGACCGGCCTTTCATACATCATTCTTTGTCGGTTCTGCTACCCTTTCGCGGGTGCGACCATGGGAGGCTTTGCCGACGATTGCGAAACGCTCGACGAACCGCCAAGGAATACCTGGGGCAGCGCTACCGGAGGGGCTGCATCTTGCCCTGCAAGAGAGCGGCGGGCAATCGACGTGGCAGCGGCGTTCGTGTCGCTGTCATGGACCTGCAGAAACAAAAAAGGCCGGGGCGAAATCGCACCGACCTTCCTCATCATCGCATGTCACCGGCACCAGTACATCCGTGGTCAGGGTTCAAGCGATGCGGGCACTGCGAGCGGCGATCGACTCGGCGCCCATCGTCATGCCACCGCATGGTAATATCCAACGAACATGTCGGGACAATGACGGTTCGAAGCAGGCAGCGCCACCGATGGGACGCTGGCGAAACAACCAGTGGCGCGTTGCAGGCGATAGGCGAGGACTTCCAGCAGAGGCCGAAGCACCATCCGCCCCTGAAGACACCCGGCCATGGGCTGAGCGTTTTGGCCGAAACCTGGGCCTGCCCTTCTGGACTCCGTCCACCGGCACGCTATGTGCTCCTGCATCATGAACCAGACAACCCACATGCAGCTCACGAACCCGGATTGCGGCAGGCTCTTTCGCAATCATGACTGGTCCGCCACTCCCCTTGGCGCAGTCGAGACCTGGCCGGTGGAGCTGCGCACCCTTACCAGTGTGATGATGGGATCTCTCCAGCCGATGCTGCTCGTCTGGGGACCATCACAGACGACGATCTACAACGACGGCTACGCTGCAATGTGCGGCAGCCGACACCCGGCAGCCTTTGCGGGAACCTTCCGCTCTCTCTGGCATGACATCTGGGACCAGGTCGAACCGATCATCGACGCTGCCTTTGAGGGCCGTGGCACCGCGATGGACGACATCGAGTTCATCATGCACCGCAATGGCTATCCCGAAGAAGCCCATTTTGCCTTCTCCTACACACCGGTACGCGACCCATGGGGCGCGGTGCTTGGAATGTTCTGCGCCTGCAACGAGATCACCAGCCAAGTGGCCGCGCGCCGTGCGGAACGGACCCAAAGGGAAAGGTTCAGGCAGGTCTTTGAACTCAGTCCGGGCGGGATCGCCATGCTCATGGGTTCCAACCACGTCTTCGACTATGCCAATGAAGAGTACCACTCGATCATCGGCCGCGGTCGCGAGATCATCGGCAAGCCGGTCGCAGACGCCCTTTCCGAGGTGGTGAGGCAGGGCATCATCAATCTTCTGGACGACGTCTATCGCAGCGGCGAACCCCTCGTTGCAAAGGACAGGCGCATCGACTTGAACCGTGGGCCTGACGGCGAGAAGCAGAGCCGCCGCATCGACTTCGTCTATCAGCCGATGAAGGACGATGCCGGCAACGTGGCCGGCATCCTGGTTCAGGCCAGGGACGTGACGGAGCTGCGCGCTGACGAGGAGCGGCGCGACCTCCTGTCCCATGAGCTTGGTCACCGGCTCAAGAACCAGCTTGCCATGGTCCAGGCAATTGCATCGCAGACGCTTCGAAGTGCTCCCGACCTGGTTACCGCCAGGCGCCGGCTTTCAGAGCGCATCGGCGTCCTGAGCGACGCTCATGACGTGATCCTCGAAGGTGGACGCGGCGCATCGACTGTCCTGCAGCTGGTCCAGCAGATGACAGCCGTCCACGATGATCCCTCCAATCCTCGGATCAGGATCGCGGGCCCCAACCTCAAGATCGGGTCCCGCCCGTCGCTCTCGCTGTCACTGATCCTGCATGAGCTCGCCACCAATGCGATGAAGTACGGCGCCCTGTCATCCGCAGAAGGAACAGTCAAGCTGCAATGGCGCGTCGGCGGAGAGACGGGCGACCGCTTCGAACTCACCTGGGCTGAAGCAGGAGGCCCTCGCGTTGATCCTTCGGCGTCCCCAGGGTCTGGAACGCGGCTGATCACTGCAGGCTTGAACGGCACGTTGGACGGCCGGGTCGAGCTTGTCTATCACGAATCGGGGCTCCTTTGCCGCGTCACCTGCGATCTCGAGACGTTTCAGAAGGAGCACTGATGCCGACAAGGGTTCTGGTGGTTGAAGACGACGGACTGATCCGTCTCGATCTGGCCGACACCCTGTCGGAGGCCGGCTATGACGTGGTTGAAGCGGCAAATGCGGATCAGGCCCTGGCGATCCTTCAACAGCGTAGCGATATCAATATGCTCCTGACGGACATCGACATGCCCGGATCGATGAACGGCATCCAGCTTGCGGCCCTAACCGCCGAGCGGTGGCCCGACTGCGCCATAGTGGTGATTTCGGGACGCTATACGCCGGTGAAAGGGGTACTTCCGAGTGGCGCCCGGTTCATCGCCAAGCCGGTCTCCGAAAAGCTGCTGCACTCGGTGCTCTCCCAGATTCCGGAGCTGTCGTAGTTCCCGCCCTAGCGCCGTCCACTCCTCGTGCAGGCTGCAGCAGATCAGTTGCGGACGAGCAGCAAGGCTGATCAGTGCCTGCGCGTTCAGGCCCTTTCGGTTTCACGCCACGCCAACATGAAAGAGATCAGCGTGAGGTCCCAATCAGCTCCTCAACTGACGTACCCTATCGAGCGGCCTTCTCCTCGGGAGCAAAGGTTACTATGGGAACGCCGCCTTCCGGAGTGAGAGACGCGATCTGGCTTGCAGAGTAGTCTCATGGCGCATGGATCAGGCGATCATACTCAGCTTCGGGTACGCCATAGGAGCCGCCCGCCAAGGCCTCCAACGTCTTTCTGTTGCGCACCGTCACGAGGCCGCGTTCAGCGCGAATACAGCGTGTCGATTCCAAAGCATGAATTGCATCTGTGACGCTGGGGCGGCGAACGCCGAGCATCAGGGCAAAGAATTCGTGGGTGAGTGGCAGCTCATCACCGAGCCTGTCTTGAGCCATCAGCACCCAACGCGCCAGCCGCTGTTCCACGGTGGACCGTCCGTCCGCCAAAGCCGTTGCGGCGATCTGGACCTGAAAAACATGCACGTAACGCAGGACGGTGTGGCGAAACGCGACGTTTTCCTCAAGCTTTGCCTGAAAGACAGAGGCTGGAATACGAAGAGCCTCTCCTCCAGCCTGCATGAATGACCGATGCGGCGTACGGTCTACACCAAGAGCTAGAGCGGCCCCCGAAAAACCTTCTCGACCGACGCAACCTATCTCGATGCTTTTTCCGTCGGAGGTCGCGACTTCGGACGACAGCCCACTTTCGAAAAAGTAAGCATGCCCGATAGGAGCCAGGGATTCAAACAGAACATCTCCCCGCTTCAGTTCGACGCGTTCGAAGTGGGGAGCAACTCGTTCAAGCTCTGCTGGCTGCAGCGATTGAAGAAGGGTATTGAATGTCTGCATGACGCGAAGCCTTGTAAGCTGGGGCGGCCTTTGGGAGGTAACTGGTCGGCGCGATGGTTTGCCGATCAGGTTCTTGCGAAGCTGGCTTTCAGCACTGACTCGAAGGAGACCTCTTCAAGGACCGCGCCGTCAGCATCTGCAATTTGGAACACGTCAGCGTCCAGCGGCTCCCCTTTCACAAGCCGTTCAGCCATAATTTCCCGCGCTGCCATCATAGCCTCTTGCCGGGCGAGCGCAATGGAGGGGAACTCCGCGCCCTCCAGATCATGATCGACGCGTTCATCTCTGCGCAGGTGGAAATAGAAGTACGGCATCGGCAGGTTCCTTTCTGCGCAGCACAACTGACAAAGACGCCTACGGTTTCGGCGAAATTGCAATTTCGTTGGCAGACGCCATCGACGATGGCGGCAACTGTGCCGTCGCCTGCGGATTGACCACACTCAATTCGCTGATCTCGATCCACCGCCAGCGGAGACTTCAGCACGACCCAAGCAAGGTGATGGAGGAGCCGGGTCCCCATGCCGGCGACCAGCAGGACCGAGTGTCCCTGCTGCCCGACAGGTCTAGCCTTCGGATCAGGGCCGGGCAGGCGCGCAAACTGGGCTCTCGAACTGGGCATGGATCAGCGTCATAAGATCATTCTTGATGTACCCGGCCAGATGAAGCTGTACTCCCCCGCCCCTTGTCGGCCAGCCCGAGCAATCCCGGTGGGTCAGCTTCAGCCGGTCTGGCTTCCGCGACCGGAACGCAAGACCGCTCCGGTGAACGGGATCCCCGTCCAGACATTGGCGGCGCGCCTTCATCGGCTCTACCGCTTCGTGAGAACCTCCGACGATGTCTCCATGAAGGAATTCCTTGCCACTCGTCCGGGAGCGTCGATCACAGATCGACGAGAGCGGGCAATTTGGGAGCGACGCCGGTTGCCAACTGACTGAGAGGCGTCGGATGGAACCCGGATTGACAGGGTCTCCTAAGCGAGCGCTTGACCTTCACTATAGAAAGCGTCTGCGCTTGCCATCGGAAACGGCGACATGGACAAGAACCGTCGTAGTCAACAGGATGCTCGACACCAGCGCTGCGATGGACAACAGGCCGCCGTTGCTGATCTCGGCCTTCGCCTTGAAGCCGGCGCGCTTGTTCACCATCAGCGACACTTCGGCTCGCTGACGCTGCGCCAGCAGAGACTGGCGACCATTGCCGGCTATCCGTTCCTCCGGCTGATCGTCGAAGTCGCCCTCAAGGCCAATACCGGGATCTTGAGAGACGGAAACGAGGTGCCTGCTCACGTCTTCTTCTCCAGGTCCGCCTCGACCTTCTCGCGACTGTTGCCGACGCTTCTGATCGACTCCTTCACCGCATCCTGGGACACACCCTCCTTGCGCGCTTCGTAACGCACTTCGTATTCCTGTCCTCCTGCAACCCGCGCCCGATCCTGTGCACGTCCTCTCGAAGTCGTCGACATGTGATCCTCCTTATTGGTTATCCTGCATTAAACGCTGGTGGATTCATCATGTTCCCGGACGGAGAAGCAGAAAATGAACTGCTACCCCTCTCCTGTTCGCCGCGGGCGGCGTCCCGCTCCATCTCGCGTCAAGCCATCCCTGGCAGCAACAGCCCTGCAGAATCACGGCGCCCCGCGTTGGCTCTTGCGTCCCGATCCGCCGCAAAGGTCGAAAACCGATCGATCTCCTGATGAAGATGAAGAGGAACCAAGTCGGTCAGTGCAGCGTTTTGCGGCACGGCCGAACTCGGCGCGGGAGGAGAGAGCATGACCAGCCCCAGAGACCGGTGGAGCGCCCCGGTCGAGATTGACCTGATCACCACCGGGAAACAGGAGATCAACGGCCCGTTCGAAGCACTGATCTGGCTGACGGATCGCTGGCCCTACCAGCGAGGCATCCACTTTGTCAGGGCCCGAAGCGCCTGTCGCGGTGCTCTGGCCGGACACACCAGTCTGGAGACCGCAAGGGAGGCGTTCCGCAGCGCTGTCGACGAGGCCGATTGCCACAAGGATGACTGGCGTCCTCTCCTGCAGCAGGCGACGCCGCATTCCTGGCAGCCAAAGCTGTAGACCACTGAGCGCAGCGCGATCCGCGCCTGCCCGCGCTGCAAACCCGCCCATCCTCACCCAAAAATACGCCCACGCTCAGGGAGACATTGCATGCCAAAGGTAAACGACCTTCCGACCTTCAGCGCAGAGGTGGTTGCGCTTCTGCCGGCTCTCAGAGCGTTTGCCAGACGGTTCTGCCGGGAACAGAGCGACCAGGAGGACCTGGTGCAGGAGACCGTGCTGAAGGCATTCGCCAATGCCGACAGGTTCCAGGCGGGCACGAACTTGAAGTCATGGCTCTTCACCATTGAGTACAACGCCTTTTGCAACATCTACGGTCGATCCAGACGCCAGGTCATCGGCAGCAACGAGCCCGCAGCTCTTCAGGTTGCCGTCAAGCCGGAGCAGGAGTGGGCAGTCTGTGCGGCGGATTTCGCACACGCGCTGTCAGCACTTCCGCATCATTACCGTTTGGCCGTCCAATGGGTTCTCATTGAGGGCGTCAGCTATGAAGATGCAGCAAGGCGATCAGGCTGCGCGCTGGGCACCGTCAAAAGCCGCGTCAACCGCGGCAGAAGCCAGCTGGCCGAGCAGATCATGTGGTGGGACTGAGAGCTGTCTGCAACGCCGAGCTCATCGGCTCCAAGCCTCCTTGGCGTCGTCCGCGGGCAAGCGGCAACCAGCGACTCCAACGCGGCTTGTGGCTCCAACAGATCATCGCCTTGTCTGTGGTTGATAATGCCTGGCCCGCTTACGATCTAGCGATCGCGCCGTCGCGGCTGGCGATGGGCGTCCCGGAAGGCCGGGGAGATTTCCCGCTCGCGCGTGGAGAGAAGATTCCAGTCGGCGACGGGCCGGCGGCCAAGCGTGCGATCGACCGCTTTCTTTCGCCATTCGTCCATATCGAGGACATAGGTCCCCCAGATCCCATGGCGCCCGCCGATGGCCTGGGATTGCGCGGCGCGATCGTCGGGCCGGCTTGCCCCGCCGGTTGCAAGTCTCGCCCAGCCGACGCGGAGCATCTCGCGGCCGAGATCAAGGGAGCCCACCCGGCAGACACCGACGTGGACCGTGCCGGTGGCACCGGGGTCCAGAAGGCAGGTCACCCTCCGGTCGCCGACGAGACGCTTGAGCCACGCCATGGCGAGCGCACCGCAGGCCACCGGCGCCGGCGACGGTCCCGCCGTGGCCGCATGCGGATCAAACGACCATTGCGGCAGATCGCAGGTATCGATGTCCGAAAGCCGTACCAGCATCCGCGGACCTGGCAGCCAAAGCGTGCGCCCATCCACGACCGCCGCACGACCCACAACCCGTGCCGATCGGACGATTTCTTTCGTGGCAGCTTCTTTCGTGGCAGCCGGCAGACCGCTCGCATCGGCAGCAGACAGGCTTCCAGGAAACAGCAGAACCACCACCAAAAGAATGTCACCGGCTCTGCCGTGAAATTCCCGGACCCGGCGACTGACCGCCTTGCAAGATCTCAGAATCATTGCGCCTCAACCCTCGGATCTGCCCACATTCCGTAGCCGGCACGGCCAATGCGCTCGGCCTCTTCCAGGTCCGGCCGCAGGGACGCGCCGACCTGGTTCTTCGACAGGCGAAGCGCGCCCACGGACAGGAGCTGCTCTTCAACATTGGTCACGGCATCAAGAGCGCCGGGATAATGGGTATGGATGAAGCAGGTGACATCCTGGACCGGCGCATCGCGTTCGGTCAAAAATGCCCGGCAGAAGATCACCTTGGCGGGCTTCAACAGGATGTCGAGCTGGTTGCGGGCGTAGGCATCGCAGCTGCCGGCAAAGCCCTCCCGGGGATTGACCATCTCACCCCGGCACGGCTCCAGGCCAAAGAGATGGAGTGTCACGGCAGAACCGACGGCGATGTCGACCGGGGAACGGGACTGAAACCCGTCGGCCGCAGCAAAACCTGCTCGCGCCACCGGCTTGCGGGCAGCATCATAGTATTCGATCACCAGCACGGTTTTTCCAGGCGCCGCCAGAGAGCGGACATAGGCGGGATCGACCGCACCACCTGCCCATGCCGGAGCGGCAGCCACACTCGTCATCAGCACAACGGCGGCAACCATCGCCGAGCGCATTACCGAATATGTTCGCATGAAACTGACCCCGGTATTATTTTTTGGCTTTCCTAGCGATCTTTCTTGTCGTAGAATAGAACACATTCGGTAACATTGCCAGGGCATTTTCTGGTCGTGACGCGAGGGGCCATCTGCTCCTCACCGCTGCCAACTCGCCTGGGCGGAGGGATCGCATGATGCACAAGCAGTTGATTGTCGCATTGCCACTTCTCTTCACGTCGACCGCAGGCGTGGCCGACGGATCCGGCCTTTCGCATCAGCTTTCAACCCTTGACGCAGCCGGCGACGTCACGGCAGCAGCCGCCCCGCCGGTGCCTCACCAATCACCATCTGCACCACAGGTAACGGCTTTACGCAGCCCTCTTGCCCTGGCCTCGCCTGCCCGCATACCAAACACACCATGTTCAGTTTTCTGCCAAGACCGAGGCGAGGCCTTGGCGGCTGCGCCTCTCCCTGGTCGAAGCAACTCGGGTCAGAACCGTGTAGACGAAGGCTCAGAAATTCGCACGGTGGCCTTTGCCCGCCCCTGTGGTCCCTCCCCGCTTTCGGCAACTGAAATCGAGACGCTGGTGGAGCGCATCGCCACGGCGCAGGGGGTCGACCCGCAGCTGGCAAAGGCGGTTGCCTGGGCCGAAAGTCGTTTCGACCGGGTCCGCAACAGTCCCAGGGGCGCGCGCGGCCCCATGCAGTTGATGCCAGCCACGGCCGTGCAGCTGGGCGTCACCGACATTTGCGACCCGCACGCCAATATCGACGGCGGCGTGCGTCACCTCAAGCAGCTCCTGATGCAGTTCGGCAATCCGCTTTTGGCGGTCGCCGCCTACAATGCCGGAAGCCGCGCCGTCATCGACAACAACGGCATCCCGCCTTTTGCGGAGACCCTTGGCTTTGTGGCACGCGTCGTCAGCCGGCAGATTGGCCCCTTACCCGTTCCGCGCCATGCGGCGCTGGACCCTGGAACCGGGCCGTCCCCGCCGCCGATGGACGAACAAGGCGATGTGCTTGGCGCCGTGTCTCACCGGTTCATCGACGGCGTCATGCACCTGCCAAGCCAAGGAGGAGTTCGATGACCAGACCGTCTGCCGTCGGACCACGGCGTCACGCCAGGATCAAGGCAATCGCTGCGCTTTGCGCCATCGTCGTCGTCGCCGCAGCCGAGCCGGCAGCCGCGCAGGCCACCAACCAGGCCTTTGCGCCGCTCCAGACGGTGGTTCAGGCGGTCGTCGACTTCATCACCGGGCCCTTTGGCAGGCTGGTCGCCATTATCGCCGTCATCGGCCTTGGCTTCCTCGCCTTTGCCGGCCGGCTCAGCTGGTTTACGGCCGGCGCCGTGGTTCTGGGCATCGGACTGGTGTTTGGCGCCCCCGCCATCGTCGACCAGCTGATGGCCAGCGTGGGGAATTGAGCCATGCGCGAGCTTGCCGACGACAAGCCCGCCATGACGCCTCTGGTGGTCGGCCTGACGCGCGCGCCAACGCTGTGGGGCGTTCCCTATATGGCCGTGGTGGTGGTTGCCGGCCTGACGATCATTGCATGGCTGGCGACGGCCAGTCTGTGGGCGCTGATCGCCACCCCCGTTGCCTATGTCACCCTGTTTACCCTGTGCTCCTGGGACCCTCGCATCCTCGATGTCCTGCAGGTGTGGGCGCGTATGACGCCGCCGACACCAAACCGGTGGTTCTGGGGCGCCACCTCCTACGGGCCATGACGCGATGCTGACACACATCAGAGACGGTCTGGGATTTGGACGCGCGGCAGGCCGGGACCGGCCGCTCTCAACGCATATCCCCTACACACGCCATGTCGCCGATGGCGTCATCCAGCTGGAAAGCGGCACGCTGCTGTGCGTCATCAAGCTCGATGGCCTGTTCTTCCAGACAGATGATCAGGCCGAGCTCAACATGCGCGCCACGGTGCAGAACACGATGATCCGCGCGTTGGGCTCAAGCCGCTTTTCGCTGTGGTCGACCGTCGTGCGCCGACAGGTCAACAGCGCTCTGGAGGGGACGTTCGACGACCGGTTCTGCGACCTGCTCAACCGGAAATACATGGCGCAACTCGGCCACAAGCGCATGTTCACCAATGAACTCTATCTCACCCTGCTGCGCTCGGGCGTGCAGGGGGCGCTGGCGGCAGGAGACAGGGCTCGACGTCTTGCCGTGCGGTTCGGTGCGTCCGCTGCGGCAGAGGAGCATCAGCGCCAGGCCATCGACGAAATCGAAGAACTGGCCACCAATATCTGCCGCGACCTGCGCAAATACGGGGCCCGGCCGCTGACGATCAAATGGCGCGATGGGGCTCTCGTGTCGGAACCCTGCGCATTCTTCAACAGCCTGCTGAGCGGCGGGGTCCACCGCGACATGGCGCTGCCGCGCATGCGCATCGCCGGCGCCTTGGGCAGCGCCCGGCTGCATTTTTCCAGGCGCACGATGCAGGTGCAGGGCGCGGTTCCCACCGACGACCGTTTCGGCGCCATGTTGTCGATCAAGGAGTATCCGCCGTTTACCGGACCTGGACTGCTCGACGGCCTGCTTCAGATCGACCACGAGTTCATCCTCACTCAGTCCTTCACCCTTGCCGACAAGCCGATCGCCCAGGAGCGGATGTCTCGGCTCAAGCGGCAGATCGCAGCCTCCGACGAGGCCGGAAGCGACGTCGAGGACGACATCGACTTTGCCCTCAACAGCCTGCTGAACCAGGAGGCGGTGTTCGGGCTTCACCATCTGACGCTGCTGTGCCTGACCCGTGACCTTGGCAGTCTCAACGCCTGCGTCGCCGATCTCGGGGCCTGCCTGACCGACGTCAACATCAACTGGATCCG
Source organism: Pseudorhizobium pelagicum (assembly GCA_000722615.1). Taxonomy (GTDB): domain Bacteria; phylum Pseudomonadota; class Alphaproteobacteria; order Rhizobiales; family Rhizobiaceae; genus Neorhizobium; species Neorhizobium pelagicum. The sequence continues at coordinate 36,181 of JOKI01000006.1, forward strand.
CGAGGATCTCAACCTGGAAGCCGCCTTCTGGGCCCAGCTCCCCGGCAATCACGCCTATATCGCCCGCAAATGCCTGCTCTCCAGCGCGAATTTCTCCGGCCTGTCATCGATGCACAATTTTGCAGCCGGGCAAAGAGAGGGGCTGCACTGGAAGACGCCGATCACCCTTTTGGAGACCACCAGCCAGACCCCCTACTGCTTCAACTTCCACCAGCGCGATATCGGCCACTTCCTGGTCACCGGTCCGACCGGGTCGGGCAAGACGGTGGCGCTCGGCTTTCTCCTGGCGCAGGCGATGCGGGTGCGGCCGGCCCCGCGCGCCGTCTTCTTCGACAAGGACCGTGGCGCCGAGATCTTCCTGCGCGCCATGGGCGGCGTCTACGAGGTCCTGACACCTGGCATTGCCAGCGGCTTCAACCCGCTTCAGCTCGACGACACGGGCAGCAACCGGGAGTTCCTGCTGCGCCTGCTCAAGGCAATGGTGCGTCCCAGCGGAGCCGCACAGATTACCGACCCGGAGGACGAAGATATCCTCGCGCAGGCTCTTCTCCGGCTGATGCGCGAGCCGGCCCAACACCGCACCCTCGCCAACCTCGCCGGCCTGCTTTCGGGACGCGCCCGCGCCGGACCACAGGATCTCAACGCGCGGCTGCGACCCTGGATCGAGGGCGAGAAGGCATGGCTGTTCAATGCCGAACGCGATGTCCTCAGCTTCGACGCGCATCGGATCTACGGCTTCGACATGACCAGCCTGCTCGACAGCGAGGAGCTGAGAACACCGGCGCTGATGTACCTCTTTCATCGCCTCGATGAACTTCTCGACGGTCATCCGCTGATGATTTTCATGGATGAAGGCTGGCGCCTCCTGCGCGATCCTGCCTTCAGCGACTTCATCGTCGACAAGATGAAGACCATCCGCAAGTTGAACGGCATCGTCGGTTTTGGCACGCAATCGGCAGCCGATATCGCCCGGGCCCCGGTCTCCCACACCCTGATCGAACAATCGGCAACTCACATCCACTTTCCCAATCCTCGCGCCGATGAGGAAAGCTACGTCCGCCGCTTCGGCCTGACGGTGAAGGAGTATCATTTCCTTCGCACGACGCCGGCGGAAAAGCGCACCTTCCTGATCAAGCACGGCAACGACAGCGTCATCGCCCGGCTCGACCTCCAGGCCATGCCCGACCTGGTCAAGGTCCTGTCGGGTCGCCGCGAGACGGTCGAGGAATGCGCCCGGCTGCGCGAGGCTTTTGGCGATGATCCGGCCGCCTGGCTGCCGCGGTTCTGCGGCTGGGAGGACTGGCCATGAGGTCGGTTGCGCCGGCGCTGGCGCTGCTTGTGACGCTGTCCTTACCAGCGACGGGACGCGCGCAGGTTCCCGTGCTCGACAGGGGCATCCTTGCCGTCGACACCGACCGCAGCGCGCTCACCGGGCAGATCAGCAGGACCGACACCAACCGCAACGGCACCCGTGCTGCGGTGACTTGCGCGCTGTACCGGCCGGCGCGGCGCCAGGACCCCGTCGCCGCTGCCCGCTCCAACCCGCAGATCACCGCTCTCGTGCGCCGGATCGCGCGCGAAGAAGGGGTTGATGAGAACGAATTTCTGGCGCTCGTTTATCAGGAAAGCCGCTTCAACCCTTGCGCCCGGTCGAGTGCCGGTGCAGTCGGGCTGGCGCAACTGATGCCGGCCACGGCAGCATCGCTGGGCGTCGAGATCTACGACATCGAAGACAACCTGCGCGGTGGCGCGCGCTACTACCGCCGGCAGATCGACCGGCACGGTGGCAATATTGCGCTGGCGCTTGCCGCCTATAACGCCGGTCCCGGCAACGTCAGCAAGCACGGCGGCATTCCGCCGTTCAGAGAAACTCAAAGCTACGTCCGCAGCATTACCCAGCGGTGGTTGCCGGCCCTTGGCGGCTCCGACACCGCAGCACTGCCGCAAAGCTTTGGAGACGGTGGCGCCGGGTTCGTGGCGATGCGCGACAAAACCCTGACGGCCATGGGCGTCAGCGCCGCAACCGGTGCAAGCCTGGCCGGCGCCCGCACATGGTACGAGACGCAAGGCCGGCAGGAGAGTGCCACGGTGCTCGACAGCTGGGATCTCAACCTGACGGCACGCAGCGGCAATCTTGCGATGATGAACCAGATCATCGCGCTTGCGGCGAGCATGGCGGATCTGATCGGCGCCGAAACGGCCATCACCGCCTCCAGCCTGTCAGGATCGGCGCGCTCGTCGTCGCGTCCGGCAGCCGACGACCGGCTCGCCGAAGGGACAAGCCCTTGCGAGGGCGCACAGGGACTCGTGTGGGATGAGCAGAAACAGGCCTGTGTCGCGGCACGGGAGAACGAGGCCGACCTGCGGCTCATGTTGCAGGCACAATAGGAGGAATGCACATGCAGCGCCTTGTATTCTATTTCACCTTGCCATGGGTGCTGATCGCGGTGGCGGTCGGCTCTGCGGCAGCACAGGTGCCGGTCATTGACCGGGCCAACCACACGATTGCCAAGCAGACGGCCGAGACCACCGAGCGCATTCTGGATACCAACAAGAACATCCTTGCCGCGGTCGAAGACACCCTGAAGGCGGTTTCGGGCGATCGCGCTGATGTCGCCGGCCCGTTGCAGGATCTGGCGATCGGTCAAGGCTTCAGCGTCTCGGCAATGCCGCCGCTCGACGGTGTCCTCACGGGGGGCACGCTCGACCTTGGCGCCGGCAATGGCGAGGTGGCGCGCGCGGCAACACGCTTCATCAACAGCCTGCAACTGGTGCGGTCGTTGTCGGGCCAGACCGGCAGCGACCTGCCGGGCGACCGCTCCTACGAGGAATTGATCAGGAGCGTCGCGAGCGTTTCCGCCCTGACCCATGGCGCCCAGGCCGCCACGGTGTTGCGGCGCAGCGCCTTCGAAAGCGCCGGACGCACGGTTGGTGAGGCTGCCGACATCAAGGGCTCGATCGACCAGAACACGCAGTTGCAGGTGCAGTCAGGGCTGACGCTGAATGAAATGATCGGGGTGATGAACGGTGCCGTCACTTCGCTGCAGGCGCAGAACCAGCGCCGCCTGACCGACATCTCCAACAGCCGGAAGGCGCTGTCCTATGGCGACTGAGCGCTTTGTCGTCGCACTTTGCGCCAGCCTTGTTGCCGTGGGCGGCCTGAGCGGCTGCGCCACGGTGAAAGAGAAAACGGCGCCGTGCAAGCGCCCGGCGACATTGACGGCGTTCGCAAACGATCCACGGCAGGAGTGCGGCGCCATGCGCCTGGTGCTTGCGCCGGACACCCGCTTCGCAAGGTTGATGGGGGACTAGGCGGATGGAAGACTTTCTCGGCACGCTGGTGCAGCGGATTGAAAATTCCGGCAGCAGCTTTTCCCAGCAAGGCTATAGGGTAGTCAGTGAGCAGGTCATGCCCGTCCTGCAGGTCATGCTGGTTGCCTATGTCGCTCTCTATGGCCTGCAGCTGGTCACCGGCACGGCAAGGCTCTCGGTTGGCGAGGTCGTCGCGCGGCTGGCCCGGATGATGGTGATCCTGGCTCTGGTCAGCACCTGGCCCGGCTTCGACGCGCTGATCTACCAGTGGATCAACGAGACGCCGGAGGATGTCGGCCGCGCCATCCTCGCCGCCTCCGGGACCGGGATTACCGAACCCACCAATGGTCTGTCGCAGATCTGGCAGACCGCCAACGGCGCCGCCTCGGCCTTTGCCGAACAGTCGGGTTATTTCTCGATTCTGCCGAGCATGATCGGCGTGCTGGTCATGGCCGGCGCCGGCGTCTTCATCGCCGTGGCGCTTGCCATCCTGATCCTGGCCAAGGTCATGCTGTGGGTGCTGATCGCCACCGCCCCGATCTTCATCGCCTGCATGCTGTTTGAACGTACGCGCGGCTATGGCGTCGGCTGGTTCAATCAGGTTCTGACCTACGCCCTCATTCCGCTGTTCGTCTATGTGGTGGCCTCTTTCCTGATCGCCGCCATGGACCCGGAACTGTCGAAGATCGACGCCGCCAGCGGCGCCCGGACACTGACATTGGCCGATACCGCCGGTTTCCTGCTTCTGTGTGCCGCCGGTGGTTTCGTGATGCTCTACATCCAGTCGATCAGCCAGGGCATTGCCGGTGGTCTCACCGGCGCAGTTGGAGCCGTCGGAGCCGGCCTGACACGGTCGGCCGCCTTCGGGCCTGCGCGGGCCGTGGCCGGGCTTGCCGGGCGGGCCGGGCGCACCAGCGCCCGGTTTCGCCGCCTGCGGCGCGATCCCGGCGATCGCGGCGCAAGCGATGCCAGCGAGCAGCGATCAGTGATGCAGGACAAGATTATCCGGCAAAGCACACCGGCCTGAACCACCGGAGTTCGACCATAGGGTTTGAGAACAGGGAGGCGCAGCGCAGGGGGCATGGCAATGAAGGAAGCTGACGACGAACGCCTGGTGACCTACTACCAGAGCGGACATATCTGGGAGCAGGAGGTCGTCAACAAGGCCCGGCGATCGCAGGCCTTCGCCTGGCTGGTCACCGCCCTGTTTGGTGCCATTGCGCTGGTCAGCCTGGTGACGCTTGCCCTGCTCGTGCCGCTGAAGGCGTTCGAGCCCTATCTGGTGGTGGTCGACAGGAATACCGGCTACGTCGAGGTGAAATCCGGTCTGACACGACCGACCAATCTCACCGAACAGCAGGCCGTCACCCAGGCCAATATCGTGCGCTACATCCGGGCCCGCGAAGGCTACGACCCGTTTGCCATCGAAGACAACTTCGCGCTCGCAGCGCTGTTGTCGACCGGCCGCGCCGCCCGGGCGCTCCAAGAGCTCTACAGCGCCACCAATCCCAACAACCCGGCGCGCCTGTACGGCACAAACACCCGCGTCACCACCCAAATCGCCTCGGTGACCTTTCCCAATGCCAGCACCGGGATCGTTCGGTTCAGCACGGTGGAGGAATCCGACAGCCAGGTGGTTCCGCGGCACTGGATCGCGGTGGTGCGCTTTCGCTATACCGACACACCCGCCACCAACGCCTGGCGTTTTGAAAACCCGCTCGGCTTCCAGGTCTATGATTATCGCCGCGACCAGGAGACGGTCACGGAGGGCGCGCCATGAGGGCACGACGACCAGGGCTGACGGCTATCCTCCTGGCCCAGTTGAGCGTCAGCGCGCTGGCGGCGCAAACTCCTGCGGTCGGACAGCGCGACCCGCGGGTCACCACCGTGGTCTACCGGGACAACGATGTGGTGCGGGTGTTTGCCACCTATGGGTTCTCCACCATGATCGTCTTTGATCCCGACGAGGCCTTCGAGACCATCGCGCTGGGCGACAGCGACAGCTGGGACGTGGTTCCCACCGAGCGCGGCAACATTCTGTTCGTCAAGCCGAAAGCCCGCAACGTCAAGACCAACATGAACGTCGTGACGACGAAACGCCTCTATCTCCTGGAACTCAACGACCAAGGGCCCGACGCCGCCGGCCACGTCTTTTCGATCCGCTTCGTCTACCCCGATCGACAGCGCGATGCCGCCTTGCGCCTGGAGGCCCAGGCGCGAACCGCCTATCCCAACATCGCCGGCATCGACAAGGCCAATGTCAACCTCGCCTACTCCTTCTCGGGCAACGACCGACTGAAGCCGTCCGTGGTCTTCGACGACGGCAAGAAGACCTTCTTCCGGTTTCCCGCAACCGTGCCCGCGATCTTCGCGGTAAAGGCCGATTTCAGCGAAACCCTGACAAACGCGCGCCGGGAAGGCGACTATCTCGTCGTCGATGGCACGGCGACCCAATATACCTTGCGCGACGGCAGCGACTGGATCTGCATCTTCAATCTGAGGAAGCCGGATTTTGGCGCAGCCGATGCCGACATCATGGCACCCGACCGAGACGTCGAGGCTCGCCACCGTCGCGGGAGTGGCAACTGATGCAGCGCTCACCCGAACTGCAGGCGATGCTGGCCGGCGACGCAGCCGCGATCGAAGACAAGCGCGCCCGACGCCGACGCCGGCTGACGGCCGCCGGCCTGCTGAGCCTGGGTGCGGCCCTCGCCTACGGCCTGTTGCTGGTGCCCCGGACCCCAACCGTGGAAAGCCTGCAGAGCGACGAGGAGTTCACGACCACGCAGTTCCGGCCGCCGTCGTTCCTGCGCGAGGCCGAGCCCGAGCGGCAAGCCGAACCGGACATCCTGCGCCTGCCTGAGCCGCCGGTCGAAGACCCGGTCGAACCAGTCCCGGAACCGAGCCGGTTCGAGGTCCCCCCGCCTCCCGACGAACCGCTGCCGGCGCCTGACGCCGCCGTTGCGCCGCTTCAGCAGGAGGATTTCCCCAGCCGCTATCTGTCAAAGCAGATCGTCCTCGACACCGCTGCCGGCGCCGTCGATGACCCCAGCAGGCTTGACGGCGACGACGCTGCGACCGTCGCCGGCGACGATCGCCACAGCCGGTTTCTGGCCTCTGCACAGGCTCTCGGGGATCGAACCGCCGTGGCGCGCCGCCTGGAGCGGCTCGATGCCCTGGTTGCGGAGGGCACGCTGATCCCGGGGATCCTGGAAACGGCCATCAACAGCGACCTGCCGGGACAGATCCGCGCCATCGTCTCCCAGGATGTCTATTCCTTCGACGGTCGGCGCGTGCTGATCCCGGCCGGGACGCGGCTGATCGGCGAGTACCAGGCCGATACCACCCGCGGCCAAAGGCGCATCTTCGTGGTCTGGGCACGGCTGCTGCGCGACGACGGCGTTTCCGTGCGGCTTGCCAGCATCGGCGCCGACGGTCTGGGTCGCTCCGGACTGACGGGGCAGGTTGACAACAAGTGGCGCGAACGGTTCGGATCGGCGATCCTGCTGTCGGTGATCGGCGCCGGCTCGAGCTATCTCACCGGCTACGGTGCCAGCCAGTATGACCGCGGCGAAGACCTCGATGACGCCGCCCGCGGCGCCGAACTCGCACGGCAGACCATTGCCGAAACCTTTTCCGACATGGCCAATCAGGTCCTCTCCGAAAATCTGCAGATCCCGCCAACGATCCATGTTCACCAGGGCGAGCGGATCTTCGTCTATGTCCGCCAGGACCTCGACTTCTCCAGCCTCTACCCCGATCCGCTCGACGAAGCCCTCAGGGAGATCCAGCATGAGCGCAAAAGGGCACAAGCCCGCAGGCGTTGACACCAGCGCCTTCTATTTCCTGCAGCGGGCGCTCGAGCCGCTGCAGCCGCTGCTCGACGATCCCGCCGTTGTCGAGATCTCGGTCAATCGGCCCGGCCACGCCTTTGTCGAGCGCCGCGGCATGGCCGTGATGGAGCATCATCCGATCCCGGCGCTGACGGCCCTGGAGATCCAGAACCTCGCCGAACGCCTTGCCTGCGCCAGCCATCAGTTCGTCAGTCGCGCCCATCCGCTGCTCAGCACCGCCTTGCCGACGGGCGAACGGGTGCAGGTCATCCTGCCGCCGGCGGCCGTCGACGGCGGCGCACTGTCGATCCGCAAGCAGGTGATCAGCGCGCTGACGCTGGAACAGTTCCGCGATGGCGGCGCTCTGGACAAGGTCTCGGTCTGTGTCGGCGGCCTGAGTGAGACCGACCGCCTGCTCATCGACCTGCTGCGCACCGGGCAGATCTACGAGTTCATCTGCACGGCGGTGCGCAAGCGGGTGTCGATGCTGATCAGCGGCGGCACCTCGACGGGCAAGACGACGCTGCTGAATGCCTGCCTGAAGATCGTCGATGCGCGCGAGCGCATCATCACCCTGGAGGACACCCGCGAGCTGTTCCCGCCGCAGGCCAACGCGGTGCATCTCGTGGCCTCGCGCGGCGACCAGGGCACCGCGGCGGTGACGGTTCAGTCCCTGCTGGAGGCGGCCTTGCGTATGCGGCCCGACCGATTGTTCGTCGGCGAGGTCAGGGGGCCGGAAGCCTTTGCCCTGCTGCGGGCGATCAACACCGGTCATCCCGGCAGCATGTCGACGGTTCACGCCGACACGCCGCTCGGCGCCTACGAGCAGCTGGCGATGATGACGCAGCAGGCGGGGCTCGGATCGGCTTATTCGAAGCAGGATCTGATGTCCTACATCCAGATGGTGATCCCGGTGGTCATCCAGCTGCATCGCGAGGGCGGGCGCCGTGGCGTGTCGGAAATCTATTTTGCGAGGCAGGCGCCGTGAGCGGCCCCTATCGTTTCGCCTACCTCCTGCTCTGCTGCAGCATCGGCTGCAGCGTCTGGGCGATCAGCTACGGCATCGTCCTGCAGGTGATCTACCAGGACGCGCGCATTCTCCAGCTGACACTGGCTGCCAATCCGCTGGTACCGTTTCAGCAGCTCATGCGCTTTTGGGGTAGCCGGTCGCTGCAGGTCACCGCCGTGCTGGCGCTGGTGCCGGCCGTGGCTGTCAGCGCCACGGCGATCGCCGTCGGTCTGCGGCGCCCGTCAAACCCGCTCGGCGACGCGGCCTTCCAGGATCTGGCTGACCTGCGGCGCGCGCACTGGTTTCGCCGGCGCGGCATCATTGTCGGCTGCATGGGGCGGCGCATTCTGCGCCGCGACGATGACCGCCACCACCTGGTGATCGGGCCGACGCGCTCGGGCAAGAGCGTCGGTTACGTCATCCCCAACGCCCTGACCTTTCCAGGCTCGATGATCATCACCGACCTGAAGGGCGAGATCTTCCAGCACACGGCCGGTTACCGCAAGGCCATGGGCCACTCCGTCTTCCTGTTTGCGCCGGGAGACGCGCGCAGCCACCGGTGGAACCCGCTCGATTTCGTACGCAGCGACCGCGGCAGTCGCAGCATCGATCTGCAAAACATGGCCAGCATTCTCGTGCCCGAAACCGCCGGTTCCGAAAATGCCGTCTGGCAGGCCACAGCGCAGCAGGTGATCGCCGGGGTGATCAGCTATGTCCTGGAAAGCCCGTATTATCGCGACCGGCGCAATCTCGGCGAGGTCAACGCAATCTTCAATTGCGGCGTCGATCTGCAGGAGCTGATGCGCCGGATCAAGGAGACGGAACCGGACCTGTCACGCTTTACCGTCGACAGCTTCAACGCCTATATCGCGCTCAACGAACGGGCCGCCCGCTCCGCGCTGCTCGACATCCAGAAGGCCATGCTGCCATTTCGCAACGAGCGGGTTCTGGCCGCCACCAGCGTCACCGACATCGATCTGGCGGCGATGCGTCGCCGGCCGGTGTCGATCTATCTGGCGCCGCGCATCAACGACATGACCATCCTTCGCCCGCTGCTGACGCTGTTCGTGCAGCAGAGCATGGAGCTGCTCACGCTTGACCATGATCCACAGGCGGTGCCCGCCTTCTTCCTCCTGGATGAGTTCCGGCAGTTGAAGAAGATGGACGAGCTCATGAACAAGCTGCCCTATGTCGCTGGCTACAACATCAAGATCGCCTTCATCATCCAGGACCTGAAGAACATCGACGGGCTCTATGGCGAGACTGCCCGCCATTCGCTCCTGGGCAATTGCGGGCTGCAATTGATCCTCGGCGCCAATGACCAGGCAACGGCTGACTACGCATCGCGGGCGCTGGGCAAGCGCACGCTGCGATACAGTTCCGAAACCCGCAGCCTCGGCCTTCTTGCCGCTCCCCGCCGCACCCGGGTGGAGCAGGTGCGTGAACGCGATCTGATGATGCCGCAGGAGGTCCGGCAGATGCCGTCTGACAAAATGGTGGTGCTGGTCGAGGGGCAAAAACCGATCCTCGCCTCCAAGCTTCGCAGCTACGCGCACACATCGTTCAGGACCCAGGTTGCCTACGCTGTGGCACACCAGCCCGATGTCCCCGCCACCGAGTTTGCACCGCGCCTGCCGGTGCCGGCGGCCGATCAGGGATACGGGCGTGCCGTCGCCACAGCGGATGCGAACTTTACGCGCCCGCCGCCGGTGACCGTTCACAACGACCGGGGTTCTGGTCCCGAGGCGTGGCCGCAAGAGCGTTGTGCCGCCCCGGATGTCGAGGAGCTGGACCTGTCGGAGCGGCAAAGGGTGCTGGAGATGCAGCTGGAGCGATCTGAAAAGCGGCTGCGGGCCCTGGTCGAGGAAGCCCCGGCAGGTCTGGGCCCGGCGGTGCGACGCAGCGTCGCCGAGATCCTGGCCGAAACGGTGCCCGATCCCGCCGCACCGGAGACGCCGGACTGAAGGCGGCGACCCCGGTGGCAATTGCTTTTCGTTGCGAACGGGGTGCGGTGTGTTCCAGTGACGTCCGCAGCGGTTTGCCATGGTGCCAAAGGGAAAAACCCGGCGCAGGTCTGATGACAATTATTCAGCCCCTTTTGATGGGTTGAATACGCTGACAAAATGCATTATTTGAACCATTGAAAGGGGCATTTGATGCGTCTAACGCTCCAAACTCATTTTGATGGTGAGTGGCATGACGCCGCGACACTGGAACTCAAGGACGACGCGGCCGGCTTCCAGGGCGCGTCGATCGTCGATTACGATCTCGACTATTTCGTCACCGTGGCATCGGCGGAATTCGCGGCCGGAAAAACGGTCCGCGACCATCGCGCCTTGTCAGTCCGGTACCCCGTCGATCTCGAAAATCGATCTGGCCGCAGCTGGCCGCCCTTCCTGTTGGATCTTATGCCCCAGGGGCATGCACGGCGAAAGCTTGCCGAGCATCTCAGCCTTGCTGAAGGCTCGCGGGCGTCCGATCTGCCATTGCTTCTCCGATCGGCGACTGGCGGCATCGGCAATATCCGCATCAAAGAAGCGGCGGACGCCGAAGCGGAACGCCTGCGCGCTGTTGAGCGCCAAGGGGTGACAGAGGCGGAAATCCTTGAGCGGTCCGATCGTTTCATGGAAGTCGCCGACCGCTTTGGAATGCTGGCCTCTGGCTCAAGCGGCCTACAAGGCGAATGGCCAAAGGTTTCGATGACCCAGGCGAATGACGGGCTCTATTATCCCGACAGCTTCGTGACCGACGATGAGGCCGTGCGCCACGTTATCGTCAAACTGGTCCGCAGCAACGAGCCTGTAGACCGTCTGATTCTCGAAGGCGAAGCCCTTTATTCGCGGATCGCTCAAGAGATCGGTCTTGATGTCAACGAACCTTCGACCCATGCCGAAGGCGTCCTGATCATTCCCCGTTTCGACCGGAAGAAGACTCAAAGCGGCGGAACCGTCCGACTGGGGCAGGAAAGCCTCGTGTCCGCCATCGGCGTTGCCGATTTCGGTCATATCGGCACGCACGAGGCCTATATAGACGTTCTGCGCCAGTATTCGGCTGATCCCTTCGCAGACATTGTTGAATACCTGAAGCGCGACATCGCCAACTTGGCGCTCGGCAATCCCGATAATCACGGCCGAAATTCCGCATTGAGCAAACACCAGGACGGCACGATCCGCCTGTCTCCGCTCTTTGATTTCGCGCCAATGCGGCTTGCCAAGGAGGGGATTGTTCGCTCCACCCGATGGGCGATGATGCGTGACGGAGGTCGCGACCATCTTCCCGATTGGAAGCACATTTGCGGCGAACTGATGCCTGATCCTGCTGAGCACAGTGGGTCCGCAGCTACGCTTGCCATGTTTGCCGAACACCTGCACCGGGCTCCGGCCATGGCGAAAGAGATGGGAGCGTCTACGGATATTCTGGAGCGTGCGATGGGACGCTGCAGTGAAATTGCAGATAGCGTGCTGGCGGTCTGCCGCTGATGGCGAAGGGCAGCTAAATGGCTCGCTGGAAGAAGCCCACGAAAGACGAAATCTTGGAGAACCGGCAGACGCTGGCAGAGCGTGCTCGAACAGGTGATTTAAGGCTGCCGGGCGCTGTATCAGAGATCCGTAAGGGGTTTGGCATGACGCAGGAGGAGTTTGCCAAGACGCTTGCACTTACGAGGCGTCAAGTAGCAGAAATCGAGGCGGGGGTGGCGAATCCAACCTTGGAAACGCTGGAGAGGATTGGTCGACTCTTCGGCTTCAGCGTGGGCTATATACCGAAAGGACGTTAAGCTGGATAGATCGTGCTGCCGGCAAGGAGGGCCGGAAATGGCCGGAAAAAGCGGGACGACGGCTCGACGGCGAACAGGCCAGAGCTGCATCGAACGCTGCCATTCGGTCAGAATGGGCGCTTTAAGAGCACTTGCCAAAATACCAGAGTGGCACTGGGTTGCCTGGGCCCGTCGACCTGCCGCCGGACGGATCTGACCACCCAGTCGCTCCACTTGCACGCACGAGCGTGATGCCGGCGGCGATGACAAAGGCGGGCAATCGACCGTTGCCGCACCTTGCACATCCGCAGCGATGAAATGCTCGCACGCGAAGCTCCCGCGACATTCGCCGAACAAGATCCTACGGTCTTCGTAGGCGGGAGTTGGCAAAGACCGCGGCTGTGCTGGTGGCCCATGGCCTGGCGACCGGCCTCTGATACCGGCGCCCGAGGGAGGCGGTCGCAATGCGGCCGCGCCGGGATGACGGACGGCCATGCGGTCGGCATCGAAAGATGCCTGCCGCTGGCCGCCCGCAAGGCACAGGCTAGATCTGGCGCCCGAGCACTCCATCGACCGAATAGCGATTGGACCCACGCACGGCATAGAACAGGAAGATCGCCGTCCACAGGATGGATTTCTCTGCGCCGGCGAGGCCTTCGCCCTGGACGACGCCGTGGAAATAGACCGTGACCAGCAGCACGATCATTGCCGCAAAGCTTGCCGGACGCGTCAGGAAACCAACTGCGACGAAGATCCCGCCAAAGAACTCGGTGCACGCCAGCAGGAGGGACCACAGGTTGCCGGGGTAGAACCCTAGGCTTTCCACCATTCCGGCAGCGCCGAATGGATTGATGATCTTTCCATAGCCGTGGGTGACCAGCAGGGCGCCAGCGGCAAAGCGCAGTACGGTTTCGCCCACCGGCTCGAGCGGACGGTAAAGCCCGGCAAGCGAGGGCGCTATCAGGCGCGGTCTTGCCGTCGGGTGATCAAAGTCGGTCATCGCAATCTTCCTTATGCAAATGCTGCCGTTGTCAGCCATCCGAGTGACACTGTCGAGTGGCTGTTTCAGGCAGGCTTCTGACGTTCTCGTGATCGCCGCCCGGGCGTCGTCGCGGCGGCACGATCCGGCAAAGCCTTGATGTCGCGGCGCTCTATGGGCGTGACCGCCCACGCCCGTCAGGCGATACCGCCGAGGCAGACGTATTTCAGCTCGAGAAACTCCTCCAGTCCATAGCGCGACCCTTCACGCCCGAGCCCGGACTGTTTGGTGCCCCCGAAGGGAGCCGCCGCCGTCGAGATCAGACCCGTGTTGACGCCGACCATGCCATATTCCAGCGCCTCGGCGACCCTGAACACCCGCGACAGGTCGCGCGCGTAAATGTAGGACGCCAGGCCGAATTCCGTATCGTTGGCCTGCGCAATGACGTCCGCCTCGTCGCGGAAGCGAAACAGCGCCGCCACCGGACCAAAGGTCTCTTCGCGCGCAACCGCCATGCCCGCGGTGACGTCGGCCAGAACGGTGGCCTCGTAGAAGGTGCCTCCGAGGCTGTGGCGCCGGGCCCCCACCAGCACCCGTGCACCCCCGCACACCGCGTCAAAGACATGCGCCTCCACCTTCTCCAGGGCCGCCGCGTCGATCAGCGGCCCCAGCACCACGCCGTCGTCGCAGCCATTGCCGGTGACGAGCCGCCCAACGGCAGCCGCGAGCCTGTCGGCGAAGGCGTCATAGACGGCCTCCTGGACGTAGATGCGGTTGGCGCAGACGCAGGTCTGTCCATTGTTGCGGAACTTGGCGACGATGGCACCCTCGACCGCCGCTTCTATGTCGGCGTCGTCGAAGACGATGAAGGGAGCATTGCCCCCGAGTTCGAGAGCGAGTTTCTTGATGGTCGCCGCCGACTGCCTGTAGAGCTTGGCACCGACTTCGGTCGAGCCGGTGAAGGTAAGCTTGCGCACCCGCGCATTGGCCGTCATCTCGCCACCGATCTCGCGCGCCGACCCGGTCAACACGCTAAACAGCCCCTTCGGCAGTCCGGCCTCTTCGGCCAGCACCGCCAGCGCAATGGCCGAGAACGGCGTCTGCTCGGCCGGTTTCAGCACCATGGCACAGCCTGCGGCAAGCGCCGGGGCAGCCTTGCGGGTGATCATCGCCATGGGGAAATTCCATGGGGTGATGGCGGCGACCACGCCGACCGGCTGCTTCAACACCAGGATGCGCTTGTCCCGTTGGTGGCCGGGGATCAGGTCGCCGTAAACCCGCTTGCCCTCTTCCGCAAACCACTCGATGAAGCTTGCACCGTATTCGATTTCGCCTGCGGCTTCCAGGAGCGGCTTGCCCTGCTCACAGGTCAGGATCGTGGCAAGGTCGCTCTTGTTGTCGAGGATCAGATCAAACCACCGCCGCAGCACCGCGCTACGGTCTGCAGCGGTGCGTGCCGCCCACGCCTTCTGCGCGATCTCTGCGGCTTCGATGGCGGCTCGCGTTTCTGCCGCCCCGAGATCGGGAACCTGACCGATCACCTTTCCGGTTGCGGGATTGGTCACGGCAATCGTGTGGGGCGCTGTTGCGTCGTGCCAATTGGTGCCGACGCAGGCGGCCTGTCGGAACAGGGCGGGGTTTTGCAGGTGCATGGGAAAATCCTTTCAATGCATGGATGCAGCCAGAGTGATGATCGTGCGGTGTCTTGAGGGAGCCGGCAGGACGTGGATACGAGATCGGCGGCCGCTCGCTGCGCGACCCCAGGGCCATCTGCCGCCTTGCGTTGCGCAGACAGGGTGTTGACGCCTTGCAGCCTGCCGTAAATCCCCCTAGACTGGCGGCATCGTGACCCTGCCAGGGACGGCACGATCTTTGCTCTTGCAAAGATCCGCGTGCGCCAACGTCCGGCAGCCAATTCAAGTCATCTCCTGCGCCGGACGCAGGGAGAATGTCGTGTCGCGTTTTACAGCCAAAACCAAGACCCTGGACGCCGCCGACCCGGGGCGCGCAGATCAGGACGATGCCGTCAGCTGCCAACAGGAGGGCGAGATCGCCGCAGAAGCGAGAGCCCTGTTTGCCGATCAGGCAACGACCGCCGTGGCCTTCTGCGGCCTGGATGCCTGGTTCGACGGCAACACGGCCGAAACCCGGCGGTGGGCCAATATCCTTCGACGGCTCCAGAACTAGCACGAGCCGGTCTCCGGTGTGCTCGGGGAATCGAGCGCATAGCCGGCGCCTCGCACGGTGCGGATCAGGTCTGGTCCGAACCTGAGCAGCTTTCGTCGGATGTGACCGATGTGGATGTCGACAGTCCTCGGTTCCACCTCCGCGCCGGCCGGCCAGCAGCGCGCGACCAGCGCCTCGCGGTCGCACACCCCGGTCGGCCGCTCCAGCAGGCAGCGCAACAGGCGAAACTGCAGCGCCGTCAGCGGCACGGGCTGCCCGGCGCGCTGGACCTTCATGCCGGCGACATCCATACGCAGGTCATCCCATCGAAGCGTCCTGTTGCATTCGACGAGATCGCTCCTGTTGCGCTGGCGAAGCCGTGACAGAAAACCGATCAAGGCCGCAGGATCAAACGGCCGCGTTAGCAGCAGATCCGATGCCGTAAGCCCGTCTGCCCCGGCCTCGGCATTCCTCGCAAACAGGATCAGCGGCACGCCTGGCAGGGCGCGCCTGAACGGGTCCAGGAACCCTGCCGCCTGCGGTTGCCAATCCAAAACCATGGTAGCGACACCACGCTGGCTGGCCTGCGCCGACATCTCCTCGACATCGCTGCACAGCGTCGCATCGAAACCCTCGCTGGCCAGGATATGGCGCAGGAACAGGAAAAGCTGAATGTCGCCGGTGCCGACCAGGACCGTTTGCATCGAAGGCTCCGTCGTTCAAACGGGCGCGAACTCGCCACCGTTGACGTCGAGGATGGCGCCGTTGACGAAGCCCGCGCCCTCCGATGCCAGAAAGGCAGCCGCCGCGGCGACATCGGCGGGACGCCCCAGTCTGCCGACCGGTATGCGCTGCAGCGCCGCCCGGTTTTGCGCAGTTTGAGCCGACCCGGTCATCGGCGTCAGGATCCGACCCGGAGCAATGACATTCACCGTCACGCCGGTCCCCGCGCAGGCCATCAGGATGGAACGTGCAAGGCCCGAGAGTGCGGCCTTGGAGGCGACATAGGCCGGGCCGGCAATCTTTGGCGTCGTGCGGGCAGCAATCGACCCGATCAGGATGATGCGTCCGAACCCTGCCGCCTTCATTCCCGGCATCACCGACTGGCAGCACAGCAGCGATCCGGTCAGGTTGACGGCGAGCACGTCATTCCAGTCCGATAGCGGGAGGGTCTCCAGGCTCGCCGCTCCCGCAACGCCCTTGGGCGAAATGCCGGCATTGCAGACCAGAGTATCGGGCTGCCGCCAGATGTCTGCGACGGCGTTGAAGAAGTCTGCCACGGCAGCGGCGGTGCGAACGTCGAGGCAGCGGCCGAGCACGCGGCCGTTGCCGAACTCCTGCTGCAGTTTGCCGCTGATCTCCTCCACGTGGTCGGCATGCGAGGCGAAGAAGGCTACCCGGTAACCCTCGTCGAGGAATTGTCTCACCGTCGCAAGCCCGATCCCGCTGCTACCCCCGCTGACCACGGCCACCCGTCTGGGGTCGGGCTGCCGGCCTGTCATCGCTGTTCGTCCATCGCCGCAAACAGAGACAGCGGTGGATGCGCCTCCGGATCGGTCATCACTTCGATCACCCAGGGGACCTCCGACGTGATGGCGCTGTCGATCTGAGCGCCCAGATCGTTCGGATCGGCGACGCGGACCGCCTGGCAGCCGCAAGCCCTGGCGATCTGCGTGTGATCCACCGGCGAAAAGTGGCAGGCGGAGGTACAGCTGCCGAACTTGACGGTTTCCGCATCGCGCTGATAGCCGAGGATGCCATTGTTCAGCACGATCGTGACCACCGGGATGTCGAGCCGGACCATGGTCTCCAGTTCCGCCCAGCTGTGGGCAAAGCCGCCATCGCCCACCAGGGCCACCACCGGCCTGTGCGGATCGGCAAGTCTGGCGCCGATCGCCAGCGGCAATCCCCAGCCAAGCCCGGCGAGCCCTCTGGGGGTGATGAACCGCCCCCTCTCTGGCCCGGCCCGCAGTTGTCCCGCCACCCACATCGACGAATAGCTCGCATCCGCCACCACCGTCAGACCGTGGCTGAGCCAGGGCTGCAGCTCGCGCATGATCCTCTCCGGCCGCAGCGGCGATGTTGCAGCGTTCCAGACATCCGCGCGCGCCGCTTCAAATCGCTGCCAGCATTCGGCAATGCGGAGCTCGAGACGGCGCCGCTCGCTGCGCCTGTGCGTCAGGTCGATGGTCTCAAGGACGCGGCAAAGGGCTGCGAGCGTCTCGGCCGCATCGCCGGCCAGGCGCAGCGCCTCGTAGGTGCGGCCGATTTCTGCCGGATCGATGTCGATGTGGATCACCCGGGCGGTCGGCGGGATCTGTCGCCAGCTGTCTGTGCCGTTCTGGTTGGTGCGCGTGCCGACAAGAACGACAAGGTCGGCGTTCTCGATGAAGGCCTTGGTCTGGTGACCGAGGGCGCGCGGACCGGTCAATGCCCCCAGCACCCCGAGCGACAGCGCATGATGCTCGTCGACGGCCCCCTTGCCCATGTTCGTCGTGGCGACCGGGACGCAGGCCGTCTCCTGCAGCTGCGCCAGCATCGCAGCGGCGCCGGAGGCATGCACGCCGCCACCGGCCAGCACCACGGGCGCCTGCGCGCCGGCAATCCATTGCGCCGCCTGCTCGATCACGCCATCGGCCGGGCGCATGCGGTCGAGCGGCCAGCGGCCGAGGTTGGCCCGGCGTCCCGAAGGAATGCCGTCCATCGTCTCGCGCAGGAGATCGGCCGGCAGCAGCAGTGCCACCGGCCCCGGCCGGCCGGAGGCCGCTGCCGTAAAGGCGGCATCGAGATAGTCGTCGATGCGCTCGGGCAGGTTCACCCGCCGGACCCATTTGGTGCAGGATTGAAACAGCGCGATCTGATCGAGGTCCTGAAATGCGTTCTTGTCGGTCTGATGGCGCTCGACGTCCTGCACCAGCGCAACGATGGGAATGCTCGCTTTCAGCGCTTCTGCCAGCGGCGCCACCAGCAGAGTGGCAGCCGGCCCGTTCTGGGCCGCGACAACGCCTACCTTGTGAGACATTCGCGCATAACCGTCCGCCATTGCGCCACCCATGTTCTCCTGCCGGTAGGCGATCTGGCGAATGCCCAGCGCTTCGGCAGCCAGGATCACCGCCGACGGCAGGCTCTGGGCGAAGATGAGGTCGACGCCATGACGTTGCAGGCCCGCTGCCACGCGCTCGGCGACGGTTTCGGATCGTGAATTGAGGGTCATTGCTGCGCCTCCTGTGTGTCACTGCCGGCCTCGGCCACAAAGGCCGCAAAGGTGTTTGCAACGTGATTCAGGTCGTCGTTCGTCATTGCCGTTGAAAGACTGGCTGCAGCCCCCAGCGGCAAGAGGATGTCCTGGGCGCGGAAGAACCGCGTCAGCGCCACGAGGCGTTTTTGCTCCTCCGCGGAGGCAAGCGTTTCGGCGTAGGTCCGCGGCGCCTGGCGTTTGCCGTGGATGCGAAACAGCGAGGCCGCGCCGGTGACCGAAAACGGCGCCTGCGCCTGCGCCGCAATGCTGGTCAGCCGGGCCCGCAGTGCGTCGCCCTTTCTCTCCAGGTCTGCAAAGCAGGGCTCGTCGGCCGCCTCCATGGCCACCAGGCCGGCGCACATGGAGACCGGATTGGCCGAAAACGTGCCGCCCTGGGACACGGTCGCGGCGTTTGCTCCGGCGCCGAAGACGGCCATCACGTCGCCACGACCACCGACGGCACCGACCGGGAAGCCGCCGCCGATGATCTTGCCGGCAGTCAGCAGATCCGGTTGCAGTCCGTAGCGATGCGAGGCGCCGCAAAAGCCCTGCCGCAGATTGAGAACCTCATCGGCAATGATCAAAATGCCGAGCTGCCTGGCCACGGTCATCAATCCGGTGATGAACTCACGGGTCGGGGCAATCAGCCCTGCCCGGCTCGGCATCGGGTCGATCAACACGGCCGCAAGCCGATCGGCATGGGCGGTGAGTGCAGCTTGCGTGCCCGCCACATCGTTGAACCGGAGATGAAGCACGTCGCTCTCGTGGTTGCCGTCCCGTGGCGCCGGGCGATATTGCTCCCCTTCCGCCCAGTCGTAGGCGCCGTGATAGGCGCCTTCAAACCGCGCCACCGCCGGCCGGCCGGTAAAGGCCCGCGCCGCCTTGACCGCAAACATCACCGCTTCGGTCCCGGTGTTGACGAAGCGGATCTTTTCCAGCGCCGGAATGCGCGCGACCAGGAGCTCGGCCAGGGCAATTTCGTGGGTTGTGGGATTGGCAAAGCAGGAGCCCGAGCGCAGCAATTGCGCCACCGCCTTTACGACGGGCTCGAAGGCATGCCCGTGCAGCAAGGTCGTGAAATTGTTGTTGAGGTCGAGAAGCCGGTGACCGTCGACGTCAACGACAAACGCGCCCTCTCCCCTGGTGACATAGATGGGATGAGGATCCCGCTCAATGGTGACGCGCGTGACGCCGTCCGGAAATACGGCCTGGCCGCGGCGATAGAGTTCCGTTGAGCGCGGACGGGATGTGTCCGCCACCCCTGCCATTGCTATGGACATGTCGATGACCCCTGTTGCTGGCGATACCAAGCTTTGCGTTGGCTTTGTATTTTGTTGCAACAAAAATGGCGCAGGTCAAGACGTCATAACAAAATTGTCGGATCAGCCGCCGCTGTCTTGGCGCAACGAAGCGCGCAGGCGCCGGTAGCCGTCGCGAATGTCGTTCTCGAACGCGGCACGCAGCGCCTTGGCGTCCCGGTCCTGCAGGGCCTCGATCGCCATCTGGTGGTTGCGCACCCCGTGACGGGCTTCTGCAAATTCCGGATAAAGGCCGTAGAACGATGGCCCGACGCGCAGCCATTGCGCCTCGATCAGCGCGATCAGATGCGGCATGCCCGACAGTCTGTAGACCAGGAAGTGGAATTCCTTGTTGTGCCACAGAGCTTCGCTATAGGCCTTTGTCTCCAGGCTTTTGTTGATATCGATCTGGATTTCAAGCAGCTTTTCGATGTGATGATCCTGGCAGTGGGCTGCCGCCTGCTCCGCCGCCAGCCCTTCCAGCGCCAGGCGGATCAGCGTTACCTCGCGCAGGTCATCCTCGCCCAGGAACGGCACGATCACAGTCTTGGGCCCGGCATAGACCAGGGCGCCCTCCGCCGTGAGCCGGTTGATGGCATCGCGTGCCGGCGTTGAGCTGACGCCCAGCGCATCGGCCAGCGAGCGCACCGTCATCTTGTCGCCGGGTCGGTAGCCACCACGCGTCAAACGGTCCCGCAATTCGCCGTACGCCGCTTCTCCGAGCCGTATGGTCTGCCCGGTTTTCCAGTTTGCCGCTGTCATCGACGCCATTTTGCCTCCTTCTGCGTTGACACGCACCTATTTTGATGCAACAAAAAATCAAATACGAAGATTCTGCAAAGTTTGTCGCGCCATTTCTCTACCTGATCGGGCCCCGCTAGTCATCACAGCGGCTGGTGCCGGCAGGGACGGAACCAGGATGCACCTGCGACGCGGCAGTCAACTCAAAACAAGCGGGGGAACAGTGTGATCGGTGAACGACTGACACTTCAGGACATCCAGAAGCAATACGGCCTCGCCTGGGCCGTGCGGGACGCCAGCGTGGAGGTGGCGGCAGGCGAGTTCATCTCGATCGTCGGTCCGTCGGGCTCCGGCAAGACGACCCTTCTGACGATGATCGCCGGCTTCGAGATGCCCACCAGAGGCACGATCCGGGTGGGCGGCAAGGACATTACCTTCCTGGCACCCAATCGGCGCGACATCGGCATGGTCTTCCAGAAGTACGCCCTCTTCCCGCACTTGTCGGTGCGGCAGAACATCGAGTTTCCGCTGCGCATGCGCAACCGCTCGCAGTCTGGCTCCGCCAGGGCCCGGGTCGACGAGATGCTGGATCTGGTCCAGCTGCGGCCCTTCGCCGACCGCTTTCCGCATGAACTTTCAGGCGGGCAGCAGCAAAGGGTTGCCGTGGCGCGTGCACTGATCTTCGGCCCCCCGGTGATCCTGATGGACGAACCGCTGGGCGCTCTCGACAAGAAACTGCGAGAATCGATGCAGTTTGAGATCAAGCGGCTGCAGGAAAGCCTCGGGACCACGGTCGTCTATGTGACGCATGACCAGGACGAGGCCTTGACGATGTCGGACCGGGTGGCGGTGATGCGCGATGGCCGCATCGAGCAGATCGGCCGCCCGAGCGAACTCTATTCCGATCCGAAGACCGCCTTCGTCGCCGATTTCCTCGGCTCCATCAACTTTATCCCGGCCCGCCTCATGTCCCGGGCTGGCGATGTCGTGACCGCGCAGATCGGCTCGGGCCAGATCGTCACCGCGCGCCTGTCGCGCGAGGATGGTGCCGGCCTCGAGGCCGGTGACGCCCTGCAGCTGGCCGTGCGCCCGGAACACATCGGCTTCAACGCAGCCGCGGCCGAAAACGCGGTGCCGCTTGAGGGGCGGCTGGAAAACGTGGTCTTCGCCGGCGCCACCGTGATGGTCTTCGTGCGCCTTTGCGCCACCGGCCAGACGGTGCGGGTTCAGGTTCCCTCTCTCGATCTGTCCCTGCCCGACAAGGGCAGCGCCGTGGCACTCACCCTGTCGGCCAAGACCGTCAAGGCCTTTGGCGGCGACAAGGGGGGTGAAGCATGAGCACGGTCGCATCAATTCCTCGCACGTCCCGGGTCTCCATCTTCGTTCGCGGTCGTTCCGCCAGACGCTATGCACCGCTGACCTCGCTGTTGCTCGTCCTGCCGCTGTTTGTAACCTTTGCGATCGGGTTCCTCTATCCGGTGGCCATGCTGGTCGATCTCAGTTTCTCCACCGGGCTTGCACCCTATCAGCGGCTCGTCGAGGAGAGCCTCTACCTTGATGTCCTGAGGACAACGGTGTTGACGGCCGGTGCCGTCGCCCTGCTGTGCCTGCTGCTCGGCTATCCGGTCGCCTATGCCATGGCGCGCCGCGGTGGCAAGGCAGCCCTGATCACAGCCGCATGCGTGCTGATTCCGCTGTGGACCTCGGTGCTGATCCGCTCCTATGCCTGGATCGTGCTGCTCCAGCGCAACGGCATCGTCAACACGCTCCTGCAAGCCTCCGGCCTGAGCGATGGCCCCCTCACCCTTCTCTACACCCAGGGTGCGGTGATTTTGGCGATGACCCATGTGCTGCTGCCCTTCGCCATCCTGCCGATCCACTCGACCCTGCGGATGCTGCCGGCAGATCTGACGCGCGCCGCCGCCAACCTGGGAGCGGGACCGGTGCGGGCCTTCCTCTCGGTGACATTGCCGTTGAGCCTTCCCGGCGTATTTGCCGGCGCCGTCCTCTGCTTCGTACTGGCCTTGGGATTCTACATCACCCCGGCGCTGGTGGGCGGTCCCGGCTCCATGCTGATGGCAACCTTGATCGGTCAGCAGACGACGGTCGTTCTCGACTGGCCCTTCGCTGCGGCCCTGTCCACCGTCCTGCTCGCCATCACGCTGCTGATCGTCCTGGCGTCCCAGCGCGTCGTCGCACTCAGCAAGGGGTTTTCCAATGGTCACTGAACGGACATCCAGCCTTCCGATTGCCGCTGCCGGCGAAGCGATCGCATCGGCCCGGTCACCAAGGCACGGGGGCGGCCTGACCGCCGCCAAGGCCGTCGCGGCCACCGTGGTTGCTGCCATCCTCGTGTTCCTCGTGTTGCCGACGCTGATCATTGTGCCGATGTCGCTGAGCGAGACCGCCTACCTGCAGTTTCCGCCGCAAGGACTGACGCTGGACTGGTATGGCGCGTATTTTTCCGATGCCGACTGGATGGCATCGACCTGGTTCAGCCTCCAGATCGCCCTGGCGACCTCTCTGGCGGCAACCGTCGTGGGAACCCTGACGGCGCTGGCGATCGGCAAGGGAGACCTGCCGTTCAAGGGCCTGGTGCAGGCGATGGCCCTGGGACCGATGATCGTTCCGCACGTCGTGCTCGGTGTCGCCCTTTACCTCGTCTTTTCGCCGCTGCACCTGACGGGGACCTTCGTCGGGTTCCTGGTGGCCCATACGGTGCTTGCCGTCCCCTTCGTCGTCATTACCGTCACCGCGGCCCTGCAGCGCCTCGACCCGGCCCTAGAACTGGCCGCGCTCAATTGCGGTGCCTCCAGGGCCCAGGCCTTCACCCTGATCACCATGCCGAACATTGCGCCCGGCATCGCCGCCGGCGCCGTGTTTGCCTTCATTGCCTCCTTTGACGAAGCGACCGTCGCCTTCTTTCTCTCCGACGAGGGCGGAAAACCGATCGGCCGCAAGATGTTTGAAGACATCGACTTCAACCTCACGCCGGTGATCGCAGCCGCCTCGACGGTGATCGTCTCGGCCTCGCTCTGCCTCATCGGCATTGCCCACCTCATCTCCAGTGCCCGCCGTATCAACAGCAAGGAAGGACGACCGGAATGACCACCAGATCAATCAAACATGCCTTTGCAAGCCTGACCCTCGCCGTCACGCTCGCCACCGGCCACACCAGTGCCACCGCGCAAGAGCAGGTGATCATCGCCTCCACCGGCGGTGCCTATGACCGCGCGCTCAAGGAAGCCTGGTTCGATCCCTTCACGCAAGCGACGGGGATCGCGGTACAGGTAGTGTCTGCCACCAATGCCGAAATGCGGGCCAAGGCGTCAGCCATGGTCCGGGCCGGAAACGTCACCTGGGATCTCTACCTGGAAGGCGAGATCCAGGCAGCTTCCGATGCCCACCGGCAGGTGACGGAAGACCTGTCGCCGTTCTGCGCCGGTTATGCCTCCAAGGCGGGACTGGTCGGCAATGCCTGTGCGCCCGGCGGCGCGCTCCTGCAATCGACGGCAACCCTTCTGGCCTATCGTACGGACGGCAATCGGCCGGCGCAGCCGGAGACCTGGGCCGACATGTGGGACACGCAGACGTTTCCCGGCGGCCGTGCCTTTCCCAATTTCGACGACCCCTGGCGGGTGCTTGCCGCCGCCCTGCTTGCCGACGGCGTCGACAAGGACAAGCTGTTTCCGCTCGACGTCGACCGCGCCTTTGCAAAACTCGACACCATCCGCGACCACGTCACGCTGTGGTGGAAAACTGGCGACCAGAGCGTTCAGGGCTTTCGCAACGGCGACTACGATCTGGGCCAGATTTGGCTGACGCGGGCCAGGTCGATGAGGGACGAGGGCCTGCCCATCGCCTGGTCCTACAAGGCTGCCTTCCTGGTCGGCGATCGCATTGCCCTCATCAAGGGCGCGCCGAACCGCGACAATGCCCTGAAGCTGATCGCCTATTGGCTCGACAACCCGTCGGTCCAGGCGCAGGCCTGCAGCACATTGTCGTGCACGCCGCCCAGCGCCGACGCCATTGCCTTGATGTCTGAGGAGGCGCGCCAGTCGATGCCGACCACCGATGAGATCAGCCAGCATGTGATCGTCCCGGATGCCGAATGGATCAATGCGAATGCAGCCATGCTGCTGCAGCGCTGGAACAACTGGGTTCGCTGACAAAGCCTTGCGCACGAGGACCGGCAGGTCTTGCACGCTTGCCGCTCCCGTCCAAGCGCAGCAGGGGCGCGATTTACTGCAACGGCATCGGCAGCAGAGCCGGCACCTCGGGAGATGCGACGTTCTGTTGAAGAGGGTACCATGGAAGATAAGGTCCTCATTGCCTCCAATGACGCGGATTTCTGCGTCTTCGTCGGCCATGTCCTGGCGCAGAGCGGCTTTCGATCCAGTGTCATCGACCCCGCTGACGGGATCGACGACGACGCCCTGCGCACGGTCCGGGCCATCATCGTCGCCAGCAATGACGACATGGATGCCATCCTGGCCTTCTGCCGGCGGGTTCGGGCGGTGCCCTCGCCACAGCCGATGCCGCTGCTGGCGTTGATTTCGGCGCGCCATGAGCAACACTACCTGTCACTGGTCAAATGCGGCGTCGACCAATGCATCTTGCGCCCCGTCGCGCCGGACCTGATCATCTCCTGCCTGATCAGCGTGATCCAGAGATCAGGTCGGCCGCTGGCCAGGAAGGATCCTGAAGGTCAACAGCCCGACGCCCTCACCACCAGGGATGACACACGGCAGTTGATCGGCCACGGTGGCAGCATCCACCTCACCCCAACCGAGTACAGGCTCCTGAAGCGGCTGCTTGCAAACCCCGGGCAGGTGGTCTCCCGTCATCAACTGATCGAAGCGGCCTGGCCCGCGGCACGCCATGTCGAGCCGCGCACCGTCGACGTCCATATCGGCAAGCTCCGGCAAGCGCTGGTGATGACGACCGGCCGGCGAGTGATCAGGACGATCCGCTCCAGCGGCTTTGTCGCCGAGCTGCCGGGCGTCGCGGACTGCAAAGACGAGCCCTGCTGAAGTCTTGTCGAATTCTTACAGGTGTCTTCGTGGTCAATGCCGGCTTGCCATGACCAACTCCCCGCTTGCAGAGCCATTGGGAGGCAAGCCATGCGAAAAGAGCAGATGAGCGGGCAACATCGGACCGGTCGCAACACAGCGGCGATGATCGACGCGGCCGCCAGTTCCTTTGAGGCCGCGCACTATCAGGGTATCATGGCGCTCTACGCCATCCCGAAGACAGGGCGCAGCGTGCAGCTACCGGTCACCGGCAAAACCGTCGTCGACTTCGTCCGCTGCTCCTACCTTGGCCTCGACAACCATCCAGCCATCATCGAAGGCGCCACCAAGACCGTGCGAGACAGTGGCGCCCTGCACTGGTCCTGCGCCCGCACGAGGCTGAACTTCAGCGTCCTGGGGGATCTGGAGGCGGAGCTCTCAAGCCTGTTCGACGCCCAGGTGGTCACCTTTACCACCGTGCTGGCCGCCAATATGAGCGCGCTGCCGCTTCTGGCGTCCGGCCACATGACGAGCGGCCGCAAGCCGGTGATGGTATTTGACCGGCTGGCTCATGCGACGCTGGCGCACCACAAGGCCGTTGTCGCCGAGGAAACCACTGTCGAGACCATTGCCCACAACGATCTCGATGCGCTGGAAGCCCTGTGCAAGAGCCATCACCAGGTCGCCTATATCTGTGATGGCGTCTATTCGATGGGCGGTCATGCGCCCCTGGAGGCGCTGCGATCCCTGCAGGATAAATATGGGCTGTTCCTCTACGTCGACGACGCCCATGGGATCTCGATCGAAGGCCGGCACGGGGCCGGCTTTGCCCGCAGCGCCCTGGGGCCGCTTGGCGAGCGGACGATCGTTGCCGCCTCTCTGGGCAAGGGATTTGGTGCCTCGGGAGGAATGCTCATGCTCGGCACCGCCCGCCAGGAGTTGCTGTTTCGGCGCTTTGCCATCGCCTATGCCTTTTCCGCGTCACTCAACACGGCTGCGATCGGGGCAGCGCTGGCGTCTGCGGCCATCCATCGGACGGCGGAACTTGCGCAGCGACAACAGTCGCTGCGCAACAATCTTGTCCTGCTGGATGCTTTGCTGCCGACCGACCAGGCATCGTCCATCCTGCCCATTCGCACCGTGCCGATCGGCGATGAGCTGCTTGCGGTTGCCGCGGCGCGACAACTGCTGGCGCAGGGCTTTTACACCTCGGCCATCTTCTTTCCCACCGTCGCCCGTGGCGAGGCGGGGATACGCATCTGCCTGACGAGCGACCATTCACAGCAGCAGATCAGGGATCTCGTGGCCGCGGTCAACGGGATCATCGATGAAATCCGAACGCCGATCCTGTAGGCTTGGCCGGCAAAATTCCAGGCCTGCCCCGTCAAGGCGGTCCTCTTGCAGACGGCAGGTCTCACGCCTCTGCTCAAGCGCGAGAGCGGCTGCGCAAAGTTCTCGGAACCGCGTCTTCCGGCGCCACAGTGTCTATGCGGCGGCGTCATCATCGGCAACAAAAAGGCCCGCGTAATGGCGGGCCTCGATATCAAAAACGACGGGTGATTCATGACTTGTCGACGACGTTCTTGGCTTGCTGCGCGGCACCTTTGCGTTCCATGCTGTGGTTGTCTGTGGCGTCGCCTACAGCCTGCTTGGCCTGGCCTGTCAGCTCATTGGCTTTGCCGGAAATCTTGTCGGATGTCGAGCCCATGGTCATTCTCCTTGTCTCCCACACCAGGGTGCTCAACAAGGTCGGTCAGTATCCAAACTGGCTTGGCATTGGTTGCTCGCTAAAATAAATGATCCATTGTCCGTTTATTTGCACTTATGTCCTGATAAAGGCATCTCGGCCACCTACCAGCGTTCACGAGCCGCTGCGCAAGGTGCAAGTTGTTAAATCGCTCTGACGAAACGTGGCACCTGGCGAAAAGAGACATGGCGGCTCCATACGGGGTCCGATCAAGCCAGCGGAGTGCGGATTTTTCCAACGGAACAAGATAAAGATCCAAAGCTGGGCCCCTCCCCCTGCAAAAGACGCCCGGCCCAGCCTGGCATCAGCCCCGTGCCGATCCGTCCGCACACCCTGCTTTGGACTAGCTCGGCTACTGAGCTTCTACGGATACGCGTGTTGGGCCACGCTTGACATCACGAAACCATGCCACGAGCGTCGGGTAATCGCGTCCGCCATAGCGACTGACAAAGCTCCGGTAGATGCCATATTTGAAATAGACCGGCTGGTTTCTGTCGACATTGGGGCCCGCAAGATCAACCTTCTTTTGACCATCGACCCAAACGTTTATGAAGCCATCCTGTTGCCGGGACCATTTTGCGTGCACAAGAACCTCCGTCCAAGCACCGCGCATTGCAGCAGCAGGCTTTAGAGAGACGTTTCGCAACGGTCGCACTGGATTCATTGGATCCTTCTGGACCTGCGATGGATTCGACAGCTCAAATTCATAGCCGTACTCGTCGAACTGGAAAAGAACCGGGGGCTTTCCCTCGCCCTTCTGATGGAACTGACCTAGTTTTGTAGTCAGAGGCGCTGTTCTGGGCCAGTCTTCCGGAACATAGACAGAGAAACTGTACCAGTACTCAGACCCAACCTTCGACGCTGGAAGTTGCTCCGACTTCTCGATCCGCTCTCTGTCGGCACCGCAGTCTCCCGTCGATCTTGGGCAATCTCCCGGCCGAAGCTCGAAGCGCTCCGCGTTGGATCCATCGGGCGCCCGTGATCGACTGTAGGCATAGGATTTGCCGGCACTCTGCAAGTCAAAGCTGCTAAACCCACCCGACGAAGTGCATCCTGCCGTCACCGCAACAGTCAAAGCCAACAGCGACCCAAGCAACCGACTCATGTTCCCTATCCCTCGACGCCCGCTGAACGACCAGATTAATCGGGAGCGGACCCTCGCAACACTCCCAGATGGGAGGCATGCCGAACGGGACTCACGCTATTAGGCGCAGTAAGGACTTTAGATCCGCTTGGCTGGAGACACCGACCTTCCTGAAGATCGACTTCAATTTTTGGCGAGCGTTCTCATAGCTTATCTGAACCAGAACAGCGGCATCCGGAAGCATTGCCCCTGCTGCCAAAGCTCTGCAAAGCCGCACCTCCGAGGGCGTCAGTCCATAGGCGCTGACCAACAGGCCATCATCAAGATCTTCGCTTTCTATCGCCAGCTTGTGGATCTGGATGAGGAACTGTCTTCGGCCTCTGATCAGGCCGCTTCCATCTGTCCTCGGCAGCTGGTTCACCGACACGACCCATTGTTCGTCTCCAAGCCTCATTAGCAGCTTTCCAGCAAGGTCAGCCGGCGATGTCCGGAGCAAATGCAGAACTCTCGTCGTGAAGGAGGACTGAGCGAAACGAACCGTTCCTTGGCGGCAACTCACGGGCCGCCCCGACCGGAAGGCGTCCACCGCCGCCTGATTTGCCTCCAACGGCCGTAGATCCTGGTCGGTGACGAAAGCCGTCGCACGCACGACTGCGGTCAACGCAGACTTTGCTGCGCCAGTGTCTGCTGTGTCACGTACATACGAGGCTATCTGAAGAGAGTTGATCAAGGATCGACGCGTCTCCAGCATGACGAGTTCCAAGGTCCTTTCGTAGACGGGAGAAAGCTTGTCGGAGAAATGGACAGGGAGGTAGATTATCTGATCGTCCTCAACCTGAAGACGAAGACCAACAGCAGCATCGAAATCTCCAACCGCTTGCATCCACTCGTCATAAAATTCACTGCCACGGTATTGCCTGGCCGGATCGTCCCGTTCTGGAACCAGGATCGCCCCATTCTGAGCGTGCTGCCAGAAGCGACGCCACGGATTAATGTGGCAGTAATGGCCGATAAAGGATGCGATATGCTGTTCGTCTAGGCCATGAGAGACTGCAAAACTGACCTCGGGCAGAACAAAGTTCTGATTAAGAAGAGCAGCATAGGAACCTGGAAATGCTTCTGTGAAAGTTCGGCACAGATCAGACCAGCAACGAAGGCCGAGTGTCGCCTCGCGGACAACCGTGGAGATTTCATCGGTTATGGCAAGAACGTTCTGCGAAGTCACTCCCCCGCCCCCTTGCTACTGGAGCAGGTATCTAAGACGTAGTCCGCAGCGGTTTACAAGAGCTGACCTCCCGTTTGGGAGTGTGATGCGGCGGCGTCCAGCTGCTACCTTCGGCTTAGTCTAACGGAGGGAAGACCATGACCGGACGTACAGCAATCTTGACCATGGCGGTGTTGTGCAGCTTCGCAGGGGGAGCATTGGGGGAAAGGCTTCCCAAGGATGCCACCAAGCTCTCGGCAGAAGAGGTTCGCAAGATCTATTCTGGCAAGACCTCGAACTGGAGCCGAAGCAACGCCTATTTCTCGCCCGACGGATCCTACTTCTTGGTGGGCAAGAACGGAAACTTCGTCGGAAAGGGAGACTGGACCGTAAGCGACAACGCAGTCTGCGCCAGCTTCCAGGTAAGAGGGGTCAAGGACGGCGGAACAAAGAACGTAAAGGACTGCTGGACCTGGTTCAAACAGGGAAAGAAGTACTGGACCTTCTGGAGCGGTGAAAAGGACAAGAAAAATGGCTACTACGACGGCGAAATGAAAAAACTATCAAAGGGCGACAAGGTCACGAAGAAGTTCCAACAGCTCACCGCATCAAACTAGTCGGAAGACGGACAAGCCCCCAGCCGAACCGCAAGCGGCATTGCCTGCGAGGATACGGGCTTCACAAGTGCCGTAGCAGAAGACCCGCGACAGGTGCTTTTCCCGCCGCTATGCCGCTGCCGGAGGAGCACTCCACGATAACCTCAAAATACTCCGGGATGCTGGCAATTGCCCGTTGATTCACCCGACGCTAGAGATGCTCTGCGAGACGGCGGCAAGCAAAGCGACGGTGAAATTGGAAGTGGCACCATCCGGGTCGCGCTACCACCGTCTGAACGGAGTCGCCATTTCGCGGGGATGGACATTTCCCCGCCAGGGTGGCGGAGCTCAGGAAGAAAGATATCCGCAGCTGCGCTGGAGCTGACGGCGAAGCTTGTTGGACTGCAACTCCAGCACCGGTGGACTGGTTGGGAGAGATCGCGCTTCGACGCGGCACGAGTGCGGCAATAGCGGACAGGAACACTCCACACTTCGATCGTGACCGAAGCTTTGCTCCCGGCGAGCTGTCATAAGGGCGTATCGCCATCGGAGCCCGAGTCATGACATCTTGCCCATCATCCCGAACGGCCGCCTTCTTCGGCTGGCGTGTGGTCGCTGCGACCTTTGTGCTGGCGGTGTTTGGCTGGGGCGTCGGTTTCTACGGGCCGCCGATCTACCTGCAAATGGTGGTCCAGCGGACGGGGTGGTCGGTTGCGCTCGTCTCGGCTGCCGTGACGCTGCATTTTCTTGTCGGTGCGGCGGTCGTTGCCAACCTTCCTCGACTGTATCGGTTTGCGGGGATTTCCTCTGTCACCGTTACTGGTGCGGCTCTTCTCGCCATCGGTGTCGTCGGATGGTCTCTTGCAGATCAGCCCTGGCAGCTGTTTGCCGCCGCTCTCCTGAGTGGAACGGGCTGGGTCGCGATGGGCGCTGCGGCGGTAAATGCCCTGATCGCCCCCTGGTTTGTCCGGAGCCGTCCGGCAGCACTGTCCATGGCCTACAATGGGGCGAGTGTGGGTGGCGTGGTCTTCTCGCCCCTATGGGTCATGCTCATTGCCACAAGCGGGTTTTCACAGGCAGCCACCCTCATCGGTATCACGATGGTCACCACCGTGATCGCTCTGTCTGTCCTGGCATTTTCCAAATCTCCCGAGCGCTTGGGACAATCTCCGGACGGAGCACAGCCAGACTCAGCGGCGCCACTGACGCCTCCCGCACTCGCGGCGCCCGCACGACGCGGTTCGCTATGGCACGACCGCCGCTTCCTCACGCTCGCGGCAGGCATGGCGGCCGGTTTGTTTGCGCAGATCGGACTGCTGGCTCATCTGTTTTCGATCATGGTTCCGGTCTTCGGACCGCAGACGACGGGCCTGCTGATGGGTGGTGCTACCCTCTCGGCAATCGTCGGGCGCACCGGCATCGGCTGGATGATGCCGATCTCGGCAGACCGCCGCCTGATTGCGTCTGCAAGCTACGGCGTTCAGATCATCGGCGCCCTGATGCTGCTGGTAGCGGGTGGAGACAACGCCGCTGCCATGATCGGCGGGGTGCTGCTTTTCGGGCTCGGCATTGGCAACGCCACGTCGCTTCCGCCTCTCATCGCCCAGGTGGAATTCGACAAAGCCGATGTCTCCCGCGTGGTGCCGCTGATCGTGGCCCTCAGTCAGGCGACATATGCCCTTGCACCGGCAATTTTCGGGCTTGTCCGAACGGTCTCTGATCCCGCCGTCTTCCTAGTCGCGGCAGCGATCCAGTTTCTGGCGGTGATCGCATTCCTATACGGACGGCAGAAAGCTGAAGTTGCGTCGACAGCTGCCTCCGCTGGACAGCGCCAGCCGTGATACTGCAAACAGCGCCTTGTGATCACCCTCATGCCATCAGATGCTCATGCAGCTCGCACTGCTATCAAACCAATCTGATGGGAGGCCTGTCATCAGAAGTGGCGGCACGGATCGTTTGAAATTCGCGGAGTGGCTGGGTCCGCGACCTGCACCCTGATGATCGCCGACCCCTCCTTTGATCCTTTGTCGGCAAGACACATCCTGTTGGCGCAGTTCGTCTCGATAACGTCGAAAACTGGCGTCCCGTGGTCCGCATGGTTGCGATTGTCCCAAAGCGACAGCAGCAGGGGCTGGAGCGAACTATCACGGACGCTGTCGAGTGGCCTGCCCGGACGCGCCACAAAAAGACATCAGGAGTTTACGCCGCCTGCGAGGCGGTGCGCTTCTACGGGCAAGCCGGTTGGAAAAATGACCGAAGCCAACCGTCCCAGCCCCCTCATGGCCACGAGCCGATAACCCGGGCGCCGGCCGCGAGCGGTTGTGCCAAGAGCAGAAAAACCTCGGGGTTAGGAGCAACTCGCCATGACGTTTCTCCCACAAGCCATCGCTTTCGTCACGCCCGAACGGATGCTATACGGTCGACCATGAACCTTTTGTCGATCCAGTCGCATGTTGCCTACGGGCATGTGGGCAATTCGTCCGCCGTCTTCCCGCTGCAGCGGCTCGGGGTGGAGGTTTGGCCAATCCATACGGTGCAATTCTCCAACCATACCGGCTATGGGGCATGGCGCGGCCAGGTGTTCGAGGCCTCATTGATCGGAGAACTGGTCGAAGGAATTGAGGATCGCGGGCGTCTCGTCGCCTGCGACGGAGTGCTGTCGGGCTATATGGGCTCGGCGGAAACCGGCGCCGCAATCCTCAACGCAGTGGGGCGGGTGCGGGTGGCGAATCCGCGTGCGGATTATTGCTGCGATCCGGTGATCGGGGATGTGGGTCGCGGCGTCTTCGTACGTCCCGGCATACCCGAATTTATGCGTGATGCAGCGGTCCCGGCGGCCGACATCGTGACACCCAACCAGTTCGAGCTGGAATTCCTCACGGGACATACCGTCGTCTCGCAAACGGATGTTCTGGCGGCCTGCGAGCGCCTGCACGCCATGGGGCCGAAGGTGATTCTCGTCACCTCTGTTCTCACGGACGAGACGCCTGTAACCTCTATCGATCTTGTCGCCTCCGGACCGGACGGCCGCTTCCTGCTACGCACACCGCGTCTAGATGTATCGCTGAATGGAGCCGGGGATGCTATCGCCGCCCTGTTCTTCCTGCACTTGAAGCGGACGGGCTCGGCGGCGGCAGCGCTCCAGGCCGCGGGATCCTCCGTCTACGGACTGCTCCGGCGCACCTTCGAGGCTTCTTCGAAAGAATTGTTGATGGTGGAGGCCCAGGACGAATTGGTACAGCCATCCACTGTGTTTGAGCCACTCAAACTTTGAACCGCCGTTGGGCCGCTTCCCGTCATGGGTCACAAGCGCCATGTGTGGACGGCTCCGGTTTGGCAAGAGGTTTCGACTTTCTGCAGGGTGCTGGTCGGAGCTGCCATGTGTCCGGGCTCTGGATACGGCGCAGAAACACGCCACTGGCCAAGATGCTCTCCGCGGATCAGGTCCCGGTCAATAGCCCGCGCTCGAAGCGCCTGGCGCTCAGTGGTTGTCCCTCTCCTTGGGCCGACTGGCGTAAGCGCGTTACAAGTCTCCTGCTCTTACCAATGAGGTTCACGCAACTGCCAACTCGATCGAGGTGGTCGCCCGTGGCGCGGCGCCGCTCTTCGACACTGCATCCAGCGTCCGCAGGGCGTTCATTGCCGTTTGCCGCTCCCTGCTCTTTCTCGTCTCCGTCCATGTTGACCTGCCTTTCCCGGATGGAAAGACCACAAGAACCGGAGACAAGACGAGGAAAAGCAGGAAATTATCGACTGTCGCAGGCTGTCGCCAAGCGTCGAAGGGACGGCGGAAATCTTCGCCTGCTACGTGTTCGCTTTTGGTGAACCTGCCAGACCGAGAAACACGAGAACCGCCTGATTGAGCCGTACGATATCCTCATCGTCCAGCCGGCCGACCCTTATTCCCACCTTGGATTTGGGAACCGTCGTAATCTTGTCCACAATCAACCGGCACGGCGAATGCAAGCCATTGCGCTCGTTCGGCTCCACGGGCAGACGGAACAGGGGCGCGTCAGTCTCGTCCGTGGTGAGGGCGCAGACAGTGATGGAATCCGTGGCGTCAAATGCCTCGTCCTGCACAACGACAACAGGGCGAGGTTCGCCCGCGTAATCCTTGCCACCAGAGACAGTCCAAATGTCGCCGCGCCTCATGCATCGTCGCCATGTTCGAAATCGATGTCGGACACAGCATCAATAAACGCCTGATCACTCGATGCATCATCACTTGTCGCCACGGCGAGCGACTGCCGATGTGCTTCCGTCTTGAATGACGGTGCACGGACGTCTGGCACCCAAATTTGAATTGGGCGCAGGCCTTGCGCACGCAGACGCGCTCGATACTCGCTCACCTTCACGCGGGACGGCTTGGGATTGGAAACAGAGGGCATGGCAGGCTCCATCATAGCAGGTTACATGTAACCTATCACAATCCGACTCTGTTCGCGACGCTTCTGTTAAGAGGATCCAGGACTACGGTCTGAACTGGGGGGTGGATGCCCCCGGTCGACATCGGAGTATGATGCCTGTCCAGCGCCATGGTGGCGCTCACGGAGGAAAGGCAGATGACACAGGTGCATATCCTTGCGATCGACCTCGCGAAGCGGAGCTTAATGGTCTTGGCGTCTGCGACCAAGTCTGCGCTTGTTTGCCCGAGGTGCCTTTGAGACATTGGAACCGTCGAGGGCCAGAGGCTCAACCCGCGCCGCACCTCCATAAAGGGCGCAGAACTCCCGTGCGGGCTCCAGGCTGCGGCCGCAGACGACAAGCACGAGTTCATCTATGTCACTTGGAAGTTCGATCAGCCGCCCACCGAACACATCGTACCCACCCAGGATCATGACCCTCATCCGGCGACGCTTCTGTCCTACGTCGGCATCGGCTTGATGAGCCGTTCCGGTCAAAGGATGCGGTCTGTATTGCCCTGGGGCTATCCAGCAACTGTTGCGTCGACCGAACAAACGATACCGCTTTATCGCCACCAAGCGGTAGATGGGATCACGTAGCGAGGGGGGCACACTGCGGAATATCCAGACGAGCGACCAAGGAAACCCAAGCCGCTCATAGATGCTGATAACAGCATCGCTGTCGCGACGCATTCGATTGCCCTCCACAACCAGCATGCTTGTCGGTTCGTTCGGGTCCATCCCGTGCTTGCGATAAGAGCTGCCCGATGTCGCCCTGCATAGATGCCAGTCGGGAAATCGCGGAATGATCCCGCTCCAGAACGAAACGAACGTTGGCCGAGCGCAACACGCATTCGGCGTCGAACAGAATGATGGGCCCGGCAGACGTGGTTGCTGTGTTGATCGTTGCCATCGTACGATGTTGTAGCGGGTTTCGACGCGCCGACAAACATTCATCCGCAAGGTCGGCAACAAACGTAAGGGAGCTGGCGGCCGGAACTGCCACATCCTGGCGGCGTCCTCGCCAGGCTGATGCCGAACCGCCGACTCCGCGACATTCTCCGCTTGCGGTGCGGAGGTGGCTTTGGTCTATACAGCGGATGCGGTAACAGAGTTGAAGCTTGTCGATGAAAATTCTCCTTTTGGGCGCGAACGGCTTCATCGGCTCCTCGATCCTCACGCGCCTGATGTCGGCTGGACATGAGGTTACCGGGCTTGCGAGAAATCCAGATCGCGCAGCGCTCAGATGGCCCGCCGCGAGGTGGCTCAAGCGCGATCTCGCCACCTTGACGGGCATCGCGGACTGGCAAGAACTGGTTGAGGACCACGACGTCATCGTCAACTGCGCCGGCGCTCTCCAGGACGGACCTGCAGATGATCTTGCGGCCACGCAGGAGAGGTCCATGCGTGCGCTGTACGAGAGTGCCTTATTGGCGGGCGGCAAACGGATCGTGCAAATCTCGGCCCCCGCCATTCCCAAGCTCGAGTACCTGCCATTCTTGGCGACCAAACGCCGCGCTGATGATGCTTTGAAGTCCAGCGGGGTTGAATATGTCATCCTGAGGCCAGCACTTGTCCTTGGAAGGAACGCCCATGGGGGCAGCGCCCTTATCCGCGCTTTGGCCAGCGCGCCTTTCGTCCTTCCGCTTATCCATGCCGACAGCCTTGTACAAACGGTCGCTGTTGACGACGTCGCTCAACAAGTCCTCGAAGCGGTTGAGGGCAATACAAGCGGAGCCGACGTCGATTTGGCGGCATCGGAGCGCCTGACACTGGCGCAACTGGTGCAATTACACCGCCAATGGCTTGGGCTCCCGTCTGCCACCGTCTTCCGCGTCCCACCAAGCATAGGCCGCTTTTGCACGCTGCTGGCCGAGCTCGCAGGTTGGCTGGGTTGGCGATCCCCGCTACGCTCAACGGCAATGGTGGTTATGGAGCAGGGGGTAATCAGCCAACCAAGAACTGGCGACGCCACCGCAGGGCCGACGCTTCAGACGGCTCAGCAGGCGCTTTATGCACACCCAGCTGGTGTCCAAGACCTGTGGTTTGCTCGTCTGTACCTATTGAAGCCGGTTATAATCGCCAGTCTTTCGGCGTTTTGGCTGCTCTCAGGGTTGATCCCGCTGCTAGACGCTTCCCGTGCCGCAGCGCACTTCCTGCCTTTCATGACGCCGTCTACGTCCATAGCGCTGACACTCGCCACATGCGCGGTGGACATCGCGCTGGGACTGCTCGTTCTTGTCCGGCCCTTCACCAGAAACGCGCTGATCGGGATGCTTGCGGTGGCGTTGTCGTACCTGCTTGGAGGCACGCTGTTGCAACCCGACCTCTGGCTCGATCCCTTAGGTCCTCTCGTGAAAGTCCTGCCATTCCTACCCCTGTGCCTCGTTGCACTTGCCACACTGGACGAACGGTGATGGCGTTTGAAGAATGGCTGCGCCTAATTCACGTTCTGGGAGCGACAGTGCTACTCGGCACCGGGGCCGGCATTGCCTTTTTCATGGTCATGGCACGCCGAACCAATAACGCGTCCCTGATCGCTCATGTCTCTGGCACCGTTGTTGTCGCTGACACGGTGTTTACAGCGACGACTGTTATCGTTCAGCCAATCACCGGTTATCTTCTGGCCCAGGCGGTCGGCTGGCCGCTGACGGAAGGGTGGATCGTGCTGTCGCTCATCCTTTATATCGTTACCGGTTTTTTCTGGTTGCCAGTCGTCTGGATACAAATCCGATTGCGGGACATGGCTCGCGTGGCTGCCGCCCGTGGCGAGCGTCTGCCGGAGCACTGGTACCATCTTTATCGAATTTGGTTTGCGTGCGGCTTTCCGGCGTTCTTGGCAGTGACCGGGATATTATGGCTGATGCTGATGAAGCCTGATATCCGCTTCTAACAGACAACTGTCGGCGACAAACGGCAGTGGCGCAGATAGCCTCGTTTCGGACCACCGGCATTAAAGGGTCAAGTAACTGACGGTTACGCCCAATAGCTGCTTACCGTCCGGTGACCATGTCGAATTGATGCTCATGCTGTAAGAAATTGATCGAAACATTCGCCGGACGGCGCCTCGAGCCGGAAACTTTGGACCATTCTTGCGGATAGAGTATTGGGCTGCCACCCTCTTCTTGCCATCTCTCTCGACACTGGGATTGGCGCTGCTAAACCGCTCATGGACGTCAAACCCTTGGGCTTCGAACCATGCTGTTGCATGGGATAAATCCTGGTCTGAGCCCAGCAGGCGGAACATGCAGCCTGCTGCTTCGGCGTCGTTCTGTATTCGCTCCCAGTTCATCCATAGGAGGCGCTCGTCTGACGAGAGATCGGCTGGAACGGCTTTCAGGACTCAGCGTCGGGAAACTCCCACGCCGCAACCTGTTTTACCGCCGTCATTTCTCGCTCGTGCACGACCCGAATAGGCGGCATTCCTGGGTCGGGTTGTGACACAACGGTCACCCATGCGAGCTCGCTTCCATCGTAAGCATAACCGAAGAATTGGTAGGCAAGAAAGCAAGATTAACGAAAATGCTGACCCCAATGTGGCGATAAAGCACGGGGGGATGGCTGCCTCTCGATCAGGGTTTCCAGGAGCTGCCAATCGCTGCGGGTTCATCGACTCCGTCAGGAAGATCGGTGAACCTTCGCGCATCCTCAAGCCTTCTGCCGGGTTTGGTGGGATGAAGCATTTCATCGATCACCTCGTCAGCTGATGCGATGACGCCCAGATTTTCCAATCCACGGAGCAGCCCCACGGTTGAGATCAGGTGGAGATTCGGCGGTCTGTTGAACACCCTCAGGCCAGCGTCCTCGAATAGGATCGCGACAGGTTCATTGGCCTTGAGATAGCGTTCGAGGCCTCCTTCGTCGGAGACGAAGTCGACCATCGCGAGTTCTCCTGCGTTTTTCTTGAGCTTTTGGCCAAGCCGCCGCTTTTGCCGTTCGTCCTCACCTATGTCCGTCCGCTCGATCAGGAAAGGTGGAGAGTTGCCATCGATGAAATCTTTCACTTCGGCGTCTTTGAGGTAGGAAAGATCGCTGGTGAGTTCGTCGTAGACTGCATCAACGATAACAATCTGCATGTCCAGCTCGAGTAGGAGATCAAGTCGACCAGCCACCCACAGGCTATTGATCGGACCGGCATCGGGTAGGATGATCGTGCATCTCCTCATCCAGCCCTCCAAAGCTTCGCGAAGGTGGCAGCCTGGTTCTCGATTTCGTGTGC
Organism: Pseudorhizobium pelagicum; assembly: GCA_000722615.1. Classification (GTDB taxonomy): domain Bacteria; phylum Pseudomonadota; class Alphaproteobacteria; order Rhizobiales; family Rhizobiaceae; genus Neorhizobium; species Neorhizobium pelagicum. Next base: position 74,776 of record JOKI01000006.1, read on the forward strand.
CGGAGGGAGCGGCATGGGAAGGTCAGCATCACCCAGCGCGACGAGCAGGTCGGCGTAGTCCCTCAGACCGAGGCGGCGAACAGCCTCTCGTCTGGAGAGCAGCCCTTTTGAGTAAGCCAGGAGTGGGTCCTCGTCGGAGATTTCCCTCTCTGGTTCAGTGATTGCTTCAAAATGCTCGCGCACGATCGCCGTCATAGTCGTTCGATTTTGCGCAGCGTAAGCTCGAACCTTGGCAACCAATTCATCTGGTAGGTTCATTGTCGTGTTCTTCAACATCGAGCAACCCCTCGTTGGCTTCACATATATATGCGGCCTTCACCGCGCTGGCAAGGCTCATGCCGACATGGGCCCTCGCGAACTCTTCGAGACCGCACGCGTCGGACCTTCTTCTGTCTCAAAGGCAGGGTCTGGGAAGATCGGTCTGTATTCTACATTTGAGTGAGTGGCTGGCGTCGGAGGGGGACAAGCATATCGGGCTTCAGCTTCCGGCCTGCTCTTCGCCATCTCCAACATGCAGATCAATAATGTAACCACGGCTTGGGGGCAAAAGCGGGCTAAGGCAGCGTTGCGCCAGCACTGCAATTGCCTTCGGCAAGCGGCAAGAATAATATATCAATCCTGTGCGGTCGGGCGCACGACGATGCTGCCGATTTCGACGCCGTTGGGTTGTTCGATTGCGAAGGCTATCGCCCGTGCAATCGCATCAGGTGAAATGGCAAGCTCTTCCTTGCGCTTTAGGATCGCTGCCCTGATGTCCGGATCGGCTATGGCGGCATCCGCGAAAGTCGTGTCGATGAAACCTGGCGATATTTCCGTCACGCGCAGGTTTTGGCCCGATTCCTGCCGCAGTGCTTCGGTGGCTGTCCGCAATGCATTCTTGGTCGCAGCGTAGACGCCCATCGTCGGCACGATTTTGATGCCAGCCGTTGATATGACGTTGATAACGTGCCCGCTATCCTGGCGACGAAACACGGGCAAGGCCGCAGCAATGCCGTAGAGCGCACCCTTCAGGTTTACGTCGATCATGGCTTCCCAGTCATCGACCTTCAGAGCGTCGAAACGCGAGAGCGGGCCGATCCCCGCATTGTTTATGATGACATCAAGCCGCCCGAACCGCTCGCAGGCACGCTTGACCAGCCTGTCCAGATCAGCGTGTCTGGTGACGTCGGTTGCCAGATAGTTGGCTTCGCCGCCCGCCGCTTCGATCTCTCCTGCCACAGCGGCGATCTCCACTTCGCTTCGCGCGCCAAGCACAAGCCGGGCACCGCGCGCCGCCAGATGAAGAGCGGTTGCCCGCCCGATGCCCCGCCCGGCGCCGGTGATGGCGACGATCTTGTTCTCTATGGTCATGATATGGCTCCATTTTCTCAATGAAAAGCCAGACCTATGCGACGCCGGCCGGATGATCTATGCTCGGATAGCCATGTCTTTATCGCAATCCGCCGAAATCACTCCCGACCCCTTCTCCGAGGTTCTTGCGGCGCTCGGCGCGCGAAGCGTTCGCGGGACCGGCCTCGAAGCGGCGGGAGACTGGGCACTTTCCTTCGACGGGCGAACGCGATTGAAGTTTGTCGCCGTCACGAAAGGCCGATGCTGGCTTCTGCTTCCGGATCATTCCCCGACTACGCTTGTGGAAGGCGACGTCGTTCTCATCAGCAACACGCGCTACACCGTGGCGAGTGACCCGGCGGTCGAACCGATCGATGGCATGCCGCTCTACGCTTCGCCAGGCCACGACATGGTGCGCCTCGGCGCTGGAGACGAGACGGCTTTGATGGGCGGCGGCAGCGGCTTTGCGGATGGCAGCGCCGCCATCGTTCTGGATGCGCTCCCGAGCTTTCTGCGCGTCGACCGGACCTCTTCGACCGCCGAGGCTGTCGCAAGGACGCTGGGATTCCTGAGGACGGAGGTCGGCAGCGCGGAACTCGGTGGTTCGCTCATCGCCGACCGATTGGCCGAAATCCTGGTGGTCGCGGCCGTCCGGGCTTTCGTGGCCACCACTCCGACGGCCACTGTGGGCTGGATCACCGCACTGGCGGACCCGCGGATCGGCAAGGCCCTCAGACTGCTGCATGGCGATGTTGCGCGTCGTTGGACGGTGCCGATCATGGCATCGGAGGTCGGCATGTCACGCTCGGCGTTCACGCAGCGCTTCACGGAGCGTGTCGGCCGCCCACCTCTCGACTACCTGACCCGCTGGCGCATGGTTCTGGCGCAGCGAAAGCTGAATGCGGGTCAGTCCGTCGCGGCAGTTGCCACGGCAGTCGGCTACAACTCGCAAAGCGCCTTTTCGCATGCCTTCAAACGAACCTTAGGGCGCACGCCACGGTCGGATGACTACTGACAGGCTTTGCGATGGTTGTCGGAGCCATGACTCCTGTCCACCGTCGCCGGTCGTGGATTGGGAATTCCCTGCCGCACTTGCCGGCGACAGCCATCGCCGTCGTTGCCCGCCAGCGGCGGACTTTTTTCCACCTCATCTCCGTCATGGTAGCGTACTCGTTCAATGACTGAGAGGGTGAGCATTCTGTCGGCGCATTGTGCCGAGTGGGATAAGGTCCTTCCACGAAATTCTTGATCGCGGCATCCAACCTCCGCTTACAATGCTGCAGCCAAACCTTGGCGAACAGAAGTGGAGAAATGGTGGCAAGTCGGAAAGGGCCGAGGAGCGCCCCTTGCTGGAGGCGCCACAGGCTCATCGAGAGAGGCGTGCTATCATACATCGACAGTGGTCGAGTGAGGACTTGCAGATGTCGAGAACGAGTCGACTGTTTGAAATGCTGAGCGTGCTTCGCGCACGACGCGTCCCGGTCACCGCCACCGACCTGGCGTCTGAACTTGGGATATCTCCGAGAAGCGTCTACCGAGATATCGAGACCTTGCGGCTCCTTGGAGCGCCTCTCGACGGACAGGCGGGCGTTGGCTATCGTCTGAAGGAAGGATTTTTCCTTCCTCATTTTGCCTTTTCGGCAGACGAACTGGATGCCCTCATCCTCGGTTTGGAATGGGTGCAGCAGCGAGCCGATCCTGCTTTGGCTCAAAGCGGCAACAGCGCTTTGGCCAAGATACTTTCGGCAAGGGCGGGCGGCGCCATGTCTGGTGCCGCATCATCGCCTCTGTTGATCGCCGCCACGGCGTCCGAGCGGACGGATCCAGGGCATGTCATGCCAATGAGAGACGCTATCCGTCGGCAACGGAAGGCTATCATCGACTACGAGGACGCGTCTGGCTCCCTGTCGAACCGAACCATCTGGCCGTTTGCTGTCGTCTATTTTGATGATGTGCGTATTCTCGCGGCCTGGTGCGAACATAGGTCGGCCTTCCGACACTTCCGGGTGGATCGTGTCCGGGCTATCAACCTACTGGAGGAGCGCTATCCAGAACGCCGCCATTCTCTCATGAAGCGCTGGCAAGAGCAGGATCGTGACTGGCGTTCGCTGCTGACAGTTTCTGACGCAAGGAGACGGTAGCTTTGATGAAGCCCTCACTTTCGGTGCCCTATCAGAGGATGATTCAATGGTTGCCTTCTCACCTGCCGCGTTCGCCGATTTCCTCACCACCAACGATGACACCGCCATCGTGATGCTGAACCTGTTGAGGTTCGATCCCGATGGCGGCCGTGAACGCCATCTCGAGTATCTGAAAATGGCTGAACCCATTTTGGATCGCTTCGGTGCAAAAATCCTCTTCCGTGGCGACGGTCTTCCTGTCCTGACGGTGGGTGATACACAGGGATGGGATGCCGTTCTGCTAGTGCAATACCCGAACCGAACAGCCTTCAAGGCGATGGTCGACGATCCGGAGTATCAAGCCGCCTTCCAGGTCGGAAAATCTGCGCTGAGAGACATCATACTGCAACCCTTGAAGCAATCCGCGAATCTCATGTGAGACAGGCATCGTTCGGCCGGTTGATCACGGTTCGACCATGACTACCGTTGAACGCGCGTAATCGCATGTTGCTTCATGGTCAACCGCGGCACTCTCGCGCCAACCTGCTCACCCGCGCAAGGCCGGTATGGGCCGATGGCTCGGATCGTCCCACTGCCGACAACAGCTTAAATGAACCCGAAAATGACTGCTGCGCCTTGAACGCGCAGCGGCTTCAAACGCGATGGGTCAACAGTCTACAAAGCGACGCGTGATCCGCGGCGACGATCAGGCCGACGACCATCCAAATGAGCTTGTCACCTATGTCCGACTGGAGAAGCGACATGGCCCCGGGCGGCACGACCATCCAGCCTGATAGCCAGTCACCCGACCGCACGCGCAGGCCAGCTTCACGGATGATGACGCGAACGTCATTTCAGCGCCATCGGGTGGACAAGGCATCCCGTAATTCTGGCACTGGCATCACCGACTATGACCTCTTTAACTATGCAACTCGTTTCACCACGACAGGCCGCGCCGCCTTGTGTACCCGTTCGGATCCGTATGCCATCCCGAGATAGGAAACGACGATGACGCATATCCGGCCTGTTTTGTCCGGGCTTCTTGCTTTGGCTCTGTCCGCCACATCCTTCAGCAACGCCTCTGCGCAAGCCGTCCGAACCTACGTGGAAACCTTCGACGGGCCGGATCCGTCAGTCATGCTGAACGGTGTGGTCGACTACGGTGCCGACGGTGGCTGGGCCGTTCGCATCGACGACGGGGCACTGGAACTCTTGAACACGACGGAGGGAGACGCTGTTCGCTACTACACCACGCCCACAGTCTCCTACCCGGGCAGCATGCGCATTTCACGAACTGATGGAGCAACAATCCAGGTCGACGTTCGCGTCGATGCCGATTTCCGTGCAGGCGCTGGGCTGATCGGCGGGTTCGATCATCAAAAGAAGGATTATCTCCTCTTTGCGGTAGGTCCCGCTCAGCAGGCATATGTTCTGGCCCGCACCAACGGCAAAGCCAGAATTCTCGTGGCAACCCACCACGACGCAGTGAAAACAGCCCAGACCAACCGGCTGAAGGTTTCGCGAGAAGGAGGCGGACTGCGGTTTGACGTCAACGACAGTCACGTTCTGACGATTGATCGGGAAGACGTGCCAGGCGCCGGGATCGGTCTGGGCGCTTTCGGTCGTGGTTCATTCTCCTTCGACAACGTCAACATCAGTGATCCCATCCCCGCTTCTAAGGGGCTGCGGGCAGTCGACCTGACGGGGTTGGCTTCCCACACCATGGAGGCGGCCAAATGCGACCTTCCGGTCCCGACCGCCAAAGCCAAAATCGTTGTGTTCGGAACCTACGAAGGCGAAGCGCTGTCCTCGGTGGCATTGGCCGGTGTGGACAAGGAAACCACAGCAACGGAATTCCTGATCGAGGAAGGCGCCGATCCACTGTACGTTGTCGTCCACTCAAGGAGTTCAATGCTGTCGCTATTTACCGGAGCCACCGACCGCGTGGAGCGACTGGTCCTTCTCTCCTCTGGCAACGGAAGAAAAGGCGCAACGGGTACTGGCGTGGCCGGGATCGAACGGGAGCGCACAGTCTTTGGTGGAAGGTGTGCTTCCGGCTTTCATGATCTGAACACCGTCGCAGCAATCACTGCTCGCTCCTCTATCGCCAAGGCGCTCGGGCGAGCGCCCGACGCGGTCTTCGGGTCATATGAAGCAAAGCGGGTCAGCCTTCCTTCTGGAGAAATCGAGAAAAGCCGAGCAGGTTCATTGCCCGCGCCTGCGGGATTCGATGCCGAAGTCTGGCACGATGGCAGTCGTTTCTATCCCGCCGGTCTGCTGCGGGTCAATCTCGACGGGATCGTCAGCCAAGCAGAACCGCGTCCTTACGACATCCTGCCCAGCAAGCTCGGTATCGCTCAGTTGATCGGCCTGGGAGCTATCGAGAAGATGACCGACGGAGCCTTCAAGATCGTTAAGCCGATCACTCATTATCCGGCCGCGCTGACCGGCGCTCACGCCGTCACCTTTGTACTGGCGGCCGGCGTTGCCAAGCCCGGCGGCGATCCGGGCCATTCATGCGTTTTCTCCGAGGAGAGTGGAGAAATGGTCTCCGCCAGCGCTCTGTGCCGCGCCCGGACAGCGCAGTGAACACCTTCGGCGCTTTGTTCGGTCGCATCGCGTCAGGAACGGTCGTTCTATCCTGCGCCTGCACGTTGCAAACTGCAGTGCTGTGCGACACTGTGCGTTTGATTAGGGACGCGATTGAGGACGCTTGATGCGGCACATGACGTTGATCGTTTCGGCAATGGTCCTCGTCGGCTGCTCGGAAAATGACACCGATGGATGCCCGGCCAGGCCGCTGGCAGAGCTGACGACTGTCAGTGAGGCAGCCTTCTCTCGCTTCAACAACGACAAGATGTTCACTTCTCCCGTCGACCAACTCACTCCCCGTGCATCCGGATTTTCCTATCAGGCAAACATTCCTGGCTGGTTCGGCGTTCTTGAGGTCACTGACCAGGCAGGTACAATAGTCGCATCACTCTTCGCCATGGTGCCTTGCAACGGCGGGGTCGAGTTTGCTGTCGAATGGAAGAGACAAGCAGACGGCACTGTGAAATCTGGCCTCAGCAAGGAGTGATCTGGACCGGGTCTGGGATTGCGGTTGCCGCGTCCAGGCCGTCAGCCAAGCGGTCTGTGAATGGCTGACGGAGGGCAAGCCCATGGCGATGTAGCCGTTTCTCACCTTCTGTCGATGGCGAGGCGAACCTCGACGAAATCAACAGGATACCGTAGCCTCTTGCGAGGACGTCTCGAAGATTGGCGGGAAGATGAGCGACGACGGGTATTTTTCTGAAGCTGTTGCGAAGACCTACGACGAGGTTCATGGCCGCCTTGATCCAGCTTTGATACACCAGACAGTTGAGGTGTTATACCAACTCGCGGAAGGCAAAGCGGTCTTGGAGTTCGCGATAGGCACCGGCAGGATTGCTCTACCCCTGTGCGAACGGGGTTGCCCGGTCACCGGCGTCGAACTCTCGCGATCCATGGTGGCAGAGCTTACGAAGAAGAAAGCTGCGAGTGGTATCGACGTGCACATTGGCGACATGACCACGACGCGAGTGGAGGGAAAATTCTCGCTCGTTTTCCTCGTCTTCAACACCATTGACAATCTGACGACACAAGAGGCGCAGATTGCCTGCTTCCGCAATGCTGCTGAGCATCTGCAACCGGGCGGACGCTTCCTTATCGAAACGCAGGTACCTCCGATCCAGACGTTGCCGTTCGGCGAGAGCCTGTCTGCCTTCGCCTGTTCCCCTCGACACATGGGTGTCGACGACATCGATATCGCCACCCAATGCTACACCTCCAACCATGTCTGGATCGATGGTGACAGGATGACCTCACTCACGATCCCCTTCCGCTACGTTTGGCCCTCTGAACTTGACCTCATGGCCAAGCTTGCCGGACTGGAGCTAGAACACCGGTGGAGTGATTGGGGGAAATCGCCTTTCGATCGGCTGAGCAAAAGCCACATATCCGTCTGGCGAAAAACCTGAAGCCGCCTCGATACGACTGACTGCCGTCACAGCAACTAGCACGAACCGAAGATGTCCCTTCACGGGGTGATGAAGGTCGGTTTCGCGTCGATGACGGATTTTTTTCAGCTCAGGTCGACTGAGAAAACCAAAGGGTGCCCGGATCCGTCTTGGGATGGGTTGTGTCAATCTCTCGAACGTCCATCGCGGTAATCCGCGGGACCTTTGATCTCGATCTTATTGCCGAAAGGGTAGTGGATATAGAACGAGTGCCCCATACCCCGAGCACCACCATGATAGGCTTCCTGGATTATCGTGATGCCGTGGTCTTCCAGATGCGTACGCAGTGCTTCGTGGTCGAAAGGAGTGGTCGCTATGCAAATATGGTCGACATTGCGACCGCCCACCACCGAAGGAGCTGCTTTTCGCCCGCCGGGATCGGTTACATCCCACAATACGATCAGTGATGAGCCGCACCAGACCTGCTCCATCCCCAGCGCAGGATAAGAATACCCGGGCCGGCACCCCAAAATCTCGATGTAGAACGTGAGGGCGCGGCTCATATCGTCGATCAGAAGAACGACGTGATCGATGCCCACGGGAGCGAATGGGATTGCCATGGCGAGTGCCCGATAAGATGAACTTGACTGCAATCAGACAGCAATTCGCCGGAGCTGTCGCCAAAATCCTGAAATTCAGCGACAAGTCGTAGCCTCCAAAAGCAGCGCCTGTAACTCCATGGCGGCCCTCTATCCCAAGATGGGCCATATCAACCGCAAGCTCAATGATCCCATCGGCTGGCAGATCCGCGTCCTTCGGTCGAGAACATGAAATTGAGGTGGTTTGCCTTCGACCATTCGAGCCGCTATGCCAAGGCCGGCGATCAAAGCTGCCGACACCCGGGCAAGGCTTGGGGGTGCGGTTGTGGCCAAAGACAGGTCTCAGGCATGCGAGAGCTGACACCTCCTCCAGTTCACACAACGAGCTGTCATACCGTTTTCGCTCACCTCATAATCCATTATAGGCGAGCCTGCTGTGCTTGAGCGCTGGATTCGAAAGGAGGTCGTCCGTGGGCTATGTGATTGAGAGTGAAATTGGCGGTGTTTTTGTTCCAGTCCGCGATATCGAAGCTGCACGGGACTGGTACTGCCGTCTCTTGAGCCGGTCGCCCGCAGGAGATGTCCTCTTTGGGCATCTATACGTGCTCTCCATGAAAGGCAGCACGGGGTTGCTGCTGGATAGCAAAGACTTCAAAGGACCCCATGCCGGCAAACCTATCTTCCATTTCAACACCAGTGATCTCGGCGGAGCTCGCAGCCATGCCCTGAGCATAGGGGCTGCTAACGTCTCCCCGATAGTCGATGGGGCGTTCTTCACGTTCAACGATCCGGATGGGAACCTGTTGATGGCCGCCAATGTCGATCCTGCACCGCGTTTCGATCCGGGCGAATCTCGTCCAGATGAATTCTCGGCGTGATCACCCGCCTCTGCCCGGAAGCGGGCAGGCCTTTCGACTTGCGGCCTTTCCCATGAAATCAGCAAAGCCCACGCCGAGGTTCAAGCCGCAGGCGCTGAAGATGCGACGGGGCGCAGCCGGTTCACGGCCGGTCGCGATCAATCGAATATCTTGGCGATGACCGCCTGTTCTGCGTCTTCCCATCGGCTCACCACATCGCCCACTTCCTGGATCTCTTCCTCACTGAGGTGGTGGGCCCCTTCCGAGTCGATCCGACACAAGCTGAACGGCTTGCCGACGCTGGCGGAGGTGAGGTCAAGCGCGTGCAGGACGCGCAGCACCGCGGCGGCACCGCCGCGGATTTTCGCAATGCCACATCGCGCGCTGGAGCAGGCGCGCCCCCAACCTCGCCAAACCAGCGCCCTTCGTGTCTCTTTGTCATTTCGCAAGCAGAAATCGCTCGCATTGGTTGTTGCGGATCAAAGAGGCTTCTCCGCAACCCTGTAGGTTGACCACCAGAGAGAGACGGAGAAGGCTCCGTCGCTCAGTCTAGGAGAAAGACGATGAGCCAGTTCAATTTGACCAGACGCTCGATGTTGGCCGGCGCCGCCATTGCCGGCGCACTTGGTCCGCTCGTGACTGCCACCTTCGCGAACGCGAGTGAAGAAGTGGCCCCGGTGACCACGCCCACGGATCTGTCTGCACTCCAGCGGGTGAAGGTTGATCTCGTCAAGCCACCGTTCGTCCATGCCCACACGCAAAAGGCCGACGGCGCGCCCAAGATCGTGGAGTTTACCTTGACCATCAAGGAGCAGAAGATGGTCATCGATGATCAAGGGACCCAGGTCCATGCGATGACCTTCAACGGCTCTGTCCCAGGTCCCCTGATGGTCGTCCACCAGAACGATTATGTCGAACTCACCCTGGTCAACCCGGACACCAATGAGCTTCAGCACAACATCGATTTCCATTCGGCCACCGGTGCCCTCGGTGGTGGAGCGCTCACCATCGTCAACCCCGGCGAAAAGGCCGTGCTTCGCTTCAAGGCCACAAAAGCAGGGGTCTTCGTCTACCACTGCGCGCCTCCCGGGATGGTCCCCTGGCACGTCACCKMGGGCATGAACGGCGCCATCATGGTCCTGCCRCGCGATGGGCTGAACGAYGGYCACGGGAAYGACCTCGTCTACGACAAGGTCTACTATGTCGGCGAGCAGGATTTCTACGTTCCACGCGACGAGGCCGGCAACTTCAAGACCTATGACAGCGTCGGTGACTCCTACGATGACACACTGAAGGTGATGCGGACGCTGACACCGAGCCATATCGTGTTCAACGGTGCAGTTGGCGCTTTGACCGGCGAGAACGCCTTGACCGCCGCGGTGGGCGAAAAGGTCCTGATTGTCCATTCGCAGGCCAATCGCGACACCCGCCCGCACCTGATCGGCGGTCACGGCGACTATGTCTGGGCCACCGGCAAGTTCCGCAATCCCCCCGACGTCGACCAGGAGACCTGGTTCATCCCTGGGGGTACCGCCGGCGCAGCCTTCTACACCTTCGAACAACCCGGCATCTACGCCTATGTCAATCACAACCTGATCGAAGCGTTCGAGCTGGGGGCTGCGGCTCACTTCAAGGTCACCGGCGACTGGAACAACGACCTGATGACGGCCGTCGTCTCGCCGACCGGAAGTTGAGCTATCACAATCGGATGCGCGAGCTGCGGTTCGCGCATCCGGCTCCTCAATGGCATGGCCGAGACCTATGCCWGGTCCGTTCAGGGAGGCGATCATGTCCGCCGCCGATCATCMSTTAACATCCCCGTTKGTYCAGAYCGCCCTCCCCCTCGCACTGGCGTCGGCTTTGATGGCMGGCATTGCTCAGCARGYCGGTCTGTTTCAAGCCGAAGCCGGAACCGCGGCGCTYTACGAGCCGCARGTGGCTGTCATCCCGCCCCGCACCTTCCAGTATCGAGCCGATGGGGNANGWTCTRYSGCGKCAWYSWCSCSGTYGRNNCGCAYCSCTNNCGMCCRYSGTGGAGAGCGAGCCTCTCGTGATCATGAAATACCAGGTCACCATGTCGGACTACGGCGCGTGCGTCCTGGACGGGCTCTGCGCACCCGCTGCGGCGACCGCGCCAGCCAATGCGAACGTCCCGGTCACGGGCGTGAGCTACGATGACGCGGCAACCTACGCCCGTTGGCTCTCGGCGAAAACCGGCGACTACTGGACGTTGCCGTCTGATCGAAATCTGGCATTTGCCGCGGGAACGCTGTTCCCGGACGATGCCTCCGGACTTGATCCCGAAAACACCAACCCAGCGCTGAAATGGATTGCGGACTATGAACGGGAGGCCGCGTCGCGGTCCAAGCGCGACCCCGCCCCCAAGCCGGTCGGCAATTTCGGCGAGAACGAATATGGCCTGGCTGATTTTGCCGGCAATGTCTGGGAATGGACCAAGACCTGCCATCGACGCGTCAACCTCTATGACAACGGCGGGCAGCGTTCCGTTGAAACGATCTGTGGCGTCAATGTCGCCGTTGGTCCGCATCGCTCGCCCACCAGCACATTTATCCGGGACCCCAGAGGCGGTGGCTGTTCTGTCGGCTCCCCGCCCGACAATCTCGGRTTYCGTCTGGTGAAATCGGGGAAGTGGTACGAYCCTCTCCTCAATGCGCTGCGCGAAAGAGGTATTATCGTGTAACACGACGCCGCAGGAGCCACCGGGCTCTTCAAGCATCGGTCTTCATGCTGTAACCTGCGCCCAGCCATTGGGGAACATGCAGATTGAAGATCGACAAGAGCCTGGTCCGGGAGTTAGCTCTGTTCGAGAAGATGAGCGACGAGAGCCTCGACAAGATACTGACGCAGTCGCTCTCGCGGCGTGTCCCACCGGGAGAGGCGGTCTTCGAGCAAGGCGCCGCGGCGACGCATTTCTTCCTCCTTCTGCACGGACGCCTCAAGGTGACGCAGGTCACCGCCGACGGGCAGCAGATCATCGTGCGCGTCGTCCACCCGGGAGACCTGTTTGGCTTTGCAAGGGCCCTGCAGCGCTCGGACTACCCCGGCACTGCGATTGCGGCAGTCGACAGTGTCGCGCTCAGCTGGCCCACCCAGATGTGGCCGGACTTCATCGATCATCATCCCAGACTTGCCGTCTCTGCCATGCAAACCATCGGCCAACGTCTCGAAGAGGCCCATACCCGTATCCGCGAGATGTCCACCGAGGAGGTCGAAAGACGCGTGGCGCATGCGGTGTTACGTCTGGCAAAGCAGGCCGGCAGGGCTGAAGCGAACGGCATCCGGATTGATTTTCCGATCACCCGCCAGGATATCGCTGAAATGACCGGTACGACCCTCCACACCGTCTCGCGGATACTGAGCGCCTGGGAAGGAAGAGGCATTGTCGAAGGCGGCAGGCAGAAGCTGCTTGTCCGCGACCTTGAAGCCCTTTCGGTGGTGGCAGAAACCCAAAAGCAATAGATCACGGATCGCCGCCGATTTGCGGAATCGCAAAGAGAGGATCGATGGCGGGGCTATGATGTCTTCAACAGAGCCAAGATGGCCTGTCTGAAGGAGCATCTCGATGACCAGAATGAAATCCGCTTTCGTTGCCGCCGCAATCCTCCTGGGGGCATGCGCGGCCCCCGYCAKTGCYGCTGATTTCGAAGTRAAAATGCTGAACAAAGGTGCGGACGGCGCCATGGTGTTTGAGCCTTCGGCGCTGAAGATTGCGCCCGGCGACACCGTCACCTTCTTGCCCACCGACAAGTCACACAACGCCGAAACAATCCCGGGCCTTCTTCCCGACGGAGCGACAGCATTCAAGGGCAAGATGAACGAGAGCGTCACGGTGACCTTCGATGTTCCCGGCGCCTATGCRATCAAATGCGCYCCCCAYRTGGGAATGGGCATGGTGGCTCTTGTTGTGGTCGGTGACGCCCCGGCCAACCTCGACGTCATCAAGGAGGCAAAGCTCCCGAAGAAGGCGAGAGACCGCATCAACGCCGACATAGCAGCAGCCGCCGGCACCTGATCCTTGGCCTGCCGTGGCGGAGGGCTCACGGCCTCTCCGCCACGGCAGGCCACACGGCCGCGTGCGGCATCGAACGAAGTCGAAACACGGCTTTCTTGCGCCCGCCTCCTGCCTCGACTCGTGATGCCGCAGGGCAATCGCCATGCTGGCGGCTGTCTGCAAAAGCGGCCGTGACCCGCTGACTCCCTGCCATTCGACGGCCGGCATTCGCGGGAGACATGAGTACGAAAGCTTCGGTCTCTTCTTTGATCGCATGACCTGGCACCCATTTCTTTCGGTCAAAGAGGCCGATCTCGCGCGCAGTCTGGCCGAGGCGTTGCGGCACTGCGCGGGCAGAAGCGATGGTCGGCACGTCCGTCACGACGTATCCTGGCGCGACCAGATGAAGACGATGGGAGAACCGAGACGCAGAGCGTCGGTCGCGGGCCGCTGCAGGCTATCAGGACTTGCCGGTCAGCAGCGAGGCATGAGGACGCCTCAACCTCGTCCTGTGGACATGAAGCGAGGCGGTTTCCAGCCGTCTGAGTGTGGCAGACGAAGAAAACCTGTATGGCTGCAGGGATCGACAAGCACTCACCTTCTTCAAGATGCGCACTCCTTGCCATAGCGTCCCGCAAGGTCGGGAAATCCCTTCGCCACGTCAGCAAGGGTGACGTCGGCGAACCTTCTGCGCAAGAGGTCCTCCGCTTCGTTGAAGACATCCTTCAGCGTCGCGTTGACCGTCTGCTCGATCTGGCAACCGGGCACGTCGTATGCAGGTCCAACTGCAAAGATGGAGGGTTCTCCGACGGCGCGGTAGATGTCGAGAGGCGTCAGTTCCCCAAGAGGACGGGAAAGCCTCCAGCCACCGCCGTGCCCCTTCACGGAAACCACATAGCCCTCGCCGCGCAGACCCGCCGGGGTCCGTCGGATCACAACCGGGTTGGCGCCGAGCATGCCGGCGATCATCTCGGAGGTCATGGCCCCATCATATCGCCCCATATGGATCAAGACGTGCAGCATGCGTGAAAGCCGGCTGTCTTGCCTCAATATCGTTCCTCTTTGTGAAATTCCTGGCGCTGCCATAGCACAATTGGCGGTCACGACACAATCGAAGTGCCTTGATTATTGACACCCGTCGATCATGCCACTTATACTGTTGCGTGAACAGGAGGCCGTCATGCGCGACACCATCTACGACGTCATCATCATCGGCGGAAGCTACGCCGGACTGTCAGCAGCCCTTCAACTGGCCCGCGCCCGACGCCGGGTGCTCATCATCGACGAGGGTCTCCGGCGCAACCGGTCTGCCTCCCACTCGCATGGCTTCATCACCCAGGACGGCGTCGATCCCGCCGTCATCGCAGCCCAGGCGCGGGCCCAGGTGATGGACTATGCGACGGTGGACTGGCTGGCCGGTCGAGCCGATGGCGTACAGCTGGCCAAGAACCGGGAGCCGGCAAGCCAACATATCGAAGTGACGGGTGGCGCCTGGCGTCACGCTTCGCGCCGGCTGATCCTGGCTCTCGGCGTCACCGACTCCTTCCGGAGATCGAGGGCTTGAAGGAACGGTGGGGCAGACACGTCTTTCATTGCCCCTACTGCCATGGCTACGAGCTGAACCAGGGCAGCATCGGCGTGATCGCCGGCTCCGAACTTTCCCTCCACCAGGCGCTGATGCTGCCTGACTGGGGTCCAACGACCTTGCTCCTCAACCAGGCTTTCGATCCGCGCGCCGATCAACTGGCAGCACTCGCAGCCCGTGGCGTCGCCGTTGAACGCAGTCTTGTGAAATCCATCAGGGGTGACGCCGATGTCGAGCTTGCCGATGGTCGCACGCTGTCATTCTCGGGGCTGTTCGCGCTCGCTCCATTCAAGACAACGACCTCGCTCCCGCAGCAGCTTGGCCTTGACTTCGATGAAACACCGCTCGGCTCCATCATCAGGACCGATGCGATGAAGGAGACCAGCTTGGCTGGCGTCTTCGCGTGCGGCGATGCCGTACGGGCGACGGCCTCCGTTGCCCTGGCCGTCGCCGATGGAAACCTCGCAGGGGTCGCTGCCCACCGTTCATTGATGTCCGGCGGTATCGCTCATGGCTAGGTTCGTCGGACGACAGGCAGGTTACATCGAAGCAACCCGGCGTCAGGTTCCCGGTCTGGACGACCTGCATCGGATGACGGGGCTGCTTCTGGCAGAGCGGATTGCAGAGGAGGGACGCGTTCTCGTTGTCGGAGCAGGTGGCGGCCTGGAGCTGAGGGCGCTTGCGCAGCAGCATGCGGGTTGGTCCTTTGACGGTGTCGATCCATCCTCGGACATGCTGGCACTGGCGCAACAGACGACATCCTGCCATTCCAGCCGGATCCGTCTTCGCCAGGGCGATATCCATGCCGCCCCCAAGGGTCCGTTCGATGGAGCCGTCTGCCTGCTGGTATTTCATCATATCTCTCCGGAGGAGAGGATGGAGACGCTTCGTGGTATTCGTCATCGGCTGTCTGCGGGATCCCCCTTCGTCCTCGCCCATGTCAGCTTTCCCCAAAGCGAGCCGGATCGCTCGCTCTGGATGGAAAGGCACATCGCGTTTGGCGCTGGTCCCGGAATGGACAGGTGGGACGCGGCCCGAATCGGAATGATGAAGAGGCTCTTCATCGACGCGCCCGAGGACGAACAGGCTCATTTGCACGACGCCGGGTTCACGGATGTTGCGCAGTTCTATCAGGCGTTCAGCTTTCGAGGCTGGATCGCTTACGCATGACCAACCCCTGAAAACGTCAGCGGCTCAGGCGGCAATACCCGCCTGGCGCCTGGGGCGAGACCTTCTGGTGAGCGATGTACCCCACGTAACGCGGAGAGCCACCTGATGCTGCTGGGTTGCCAGCAGCATCAATTAAGGCACCTTTAATTAGGCGCCTCTAAGGTGGAAAGAACGACCACGCGGACTTCGCCATGCAAGCTCGGCCCCCGATTCCTTCAACTGTTCAATCCGCGGTGGCCGGCAGGCATGACATGCCCGAGGTGATGAATTGGCTTCCCCTGCCGCTGGCCATTGTCACGGCGGATGGCGAGACGGTCGCCGTCAACCAGGCCTTCCATTCGGCATGGCCGAAGACGGACCCCAAGGCGGGGCCGAAGACGGGATCAACGCCATCCCTCCTCGATCTGATCGACAATGACGACCGGCAGCGCGTCCTTGTCGGGGTGCGCCGTTTGGCAATGGGCAATCCGTCGCCCGAAGAGCTGCTTGTTAGGGTGAACGGCAAGCTGCGCCATGTGCAGGTCGCGGCGTCTCCCCTGCCGCCCGGCATGGCCCCGGCTGCAGCCGTCCTCCTGCTTCCACTGGACATCCACCCACGAACCGATGCCGCCGACGATCTTACCTTCAGTGAAAGCCGGTGGAATCACGCCCTGATCTCCTCCGAGCTTGGGGTCTGGGATCATAACTGGGGCAAGGGAGATAAATATTACTCGCCCACCTGGTACAAGATGCGCGGCCTCAGGCCCGACGATCCCCTGCCATCAAGCACGGCTGAATGGCTTGAGAAGGTCCACCCCCATGACCGCGCCAAGGTCATGGTCGCGATGGACAAACAGGCTGCGGGAGATCCCGCCTATGCCGTCTTCGACTACCGGGAACGGCACAAGGATGGTCACTGGGTGTGGATTGAATGTCGGGGCGCGGCCGTGGCGTGGGACGCTGATGGCCGACCCACCCGTGTCGTCGGCACCGATACCGATATCACGGAGCGAAAGGCCTCTGAAGAGGCGGCCTCTCGCAACGCCCGAAGGCTGGAGATGGCGCTCGACATCTCCGGGATCGGCGTGTTCGAAGCCAATTTCACCACGGGAGAGACGGAATGGGACGAGCGGATGTTCACCATCTACGGGGTCCCGGACAGCGGCAGAATTGCCATTGGCGGCCTGTGGGAAAGCAGGGTTCATCCCGATGATCTGCCGCGCGCGACCAGGACAGTGGAGGACCATGCGGGCAGCCTGGAACCCTTCGCCGACGAATATCGCATCCGGCTTGACGATGGCCGTGAACGTATCATCAAAAGCTACAGCAAGCGTTTCGTCGACCACGACGGCCAGTCCAGGATGGTGGGTGCCAATTGGGATGTGACCGAAGAGGTCCTGCTGCGGCGGGAACTGGAGCGTGCAAAGGATCTGGCCGAAGCCAGAAGCGCGGCGCTTGAGGCTGCCCGTCAGGAGATCGAGTACAGCGCCCTGCACGACGACCTGACGGATCTGCCCAACCGGCGGTATCTGGACGCTGCGCTTCGACGTTGGATGGGACCTGGAGGCGAACAAGGCGACGTCGCCGTTCTTCACGTCGATCTCGACAGGTTCAAGCACATCAATGACACCTTGGGCCATGTAACCGGCGATAGCCTCCTCACCTATGTCGCCGAGGTCCTGAAACATTGTACAGACGCGGTCGATTTCGTGGCGCGCGTCGGGGGTGATGAATTCGTGATCATGCGTCACTTTCGCGGACCGGCAAAAGGGCTGCGCGAACTGGCCGAAAGGATCATTGGCGAACTGAGCAAGCCGGTGGTGCGCAATGGCAACCTTTGCCGCATCGGCGCCAGCATCGGCATTGCCTGCCAACAGCAGGGACAAGGGGATGCGGCGCAACTTCTCCTCAACGCCGATATCGCCCTCTACCGTGCCAAGAAGAATGGCCGCAATCGGCACGAGTTCTTCTCCGCCCAGACCTATCGGGAGATTGTCAGCAACAAGAAGACCGCCGACGAAATCCTCGCCGCGCTTGAACAGCGCGAATTCATCCCATTCTATCAGTTGCAGTTTCGGGCAGACTCGCTGGAGGTGGACGGGGTCGAAACGCTTGCACGCTGGGCCACCCCCGATGGCCGGCTTCTCGGGCCGGACGCGTTCCTGTCCGTGGCAGAAGAGCTTGGAGTCGTTGCCGAGATCGATGCCATGATGTTGAGTGCGGCACTCGACGACTTCAGACGCTGGCAGAGGCTGGGGCTCAACATTCCGAAGGTCTCGGTCAATGTCTCCTACCGCCGCCTGTCCGATCCCGCCCTGATGAAACACCTGCGCACCCTCGACTTCCAACCGGGCACCCTGTCTTTCGAATTGCTCGAATCCATCTTCCTCGACCAGTGCGACGCGCAGATCCTGCAGCGGCTGGCTGACCTGCGTGATCTTGGCATCGCGCTGGAGATTGACGACTTCGGCACCGGCCACGCATCGATCGTGAGCCTTCTGAAAACTGCCCCGGACGCGCTCAAGATCGACCGTGAGCTGGTCAAGGGCATCGTCGACTCCACCGAGCAGCGGCAGCTGCTGCGCTCCATCATCGACATCGGTCACTCCCTCGGCATCTGCGTCGTGGCAGAGGGTGTGGAAACCGGTGCCCATGTTGGCATTCTGCGCGACCTGGGCTGTGACGTGCTGCAAGGATATGCGCTGGCAAAACCGATGCCGGCTGCGCATCTGGCTGACTTCATCAACCGCCAACCATGGCGCAGGATCTGACCCGCGGCCGATCAACCGCCAAAGGTCCAGTTGCGCCTGCGGATGCCTCCTCCGCCAACGCTATTGATAACAGTAGTCTTTTATAGATTTACCGATGCTATACCCGGACATTTGATGTGCGGGATAATGGGACGACGAAAAAGACCGAGCATCGCAATCAAGCAAAGCTCGGCTTCTAGTTCTTACTGACCAACCCCTGTGCTGGAGTTAGGTGATGCACCTTAGAAGGCGCATGTTGCGAAATCCTTAATCGTCAGCCGAAGGTGCTGGTGTCGTACCCTTGTTGGTAGCGTCGTCCATCTTGCCGGCAACGCCCTTGAAGGCATTGTCCAGCGAGTTTCCGAGAGTGGAGGCGCCAGCAATGAGGGCGACAGAAATGAGGGCGGCGATCAGGCCGTATTCGATTGCAGTTGCGCCCGACTCGTCGCGGCGGAAGCGGGCAAAAAGCTTCATCATGAGTTTCACTCCGTTGAATTAAACAGCATCAACCGAGGTCTCCGCCTCAGCTGTTCACACGCTGCCTGAAGGACTTTGAGAAACAGCTAATGGTTCCAGTTAACCAGAGGTAAACTCCGCTGCTCCCATGCCCGATAATGGAGCTGCCATTTGATTTTGTTCCTCGCCAGGCAGGGGGGATGACGAGCAAATCTCCGCGACCGCCAGAACCGGATGCGGAGCCGCCCCGGGGCGCGTGGCGTTGCCGCGATCGCTTGCCGGATGGCTTGCACCCCGAAGCGAGCCTCGGCCACAAGGTCGCACAACAATGGCGCCTGGTCTGACCCTCGACCGATCGATCGCCAAAGGCCCCGTTGCGCCTGCGGGCATATGCTCGCGTAGGCATGCGCGGACGAGACCGCTAGCCAGCTGGTCGATCAGATCGCGGAGCGCGCCTTTCTCCGGATGGCCGCGTATTCGCCCCAGGTCTTCAGGTCGCCGCGGTAGCATTGCGTCTCGTCCGGGTTCACGTCCCCCTACCTGGACCCGGCTTACATCTGATCGAAAGTGTTTGGGGGCGCGGGTGCAGAACCAAAGGAGGCCAACATTTGATGGAATGGGGGGCTGTATGTGGTCACCCTTGCCCCTTCATTCTCGCCTGGGATGGCGCCACACGAAAAATTGCGCGTGACCGTCCTTCCGCTTGTTGCTTAAAGGAGGAGCCAACCCGGAGCCCGCCATGTTGAATTTTCTCTTTCTCGGACTTGCTATCGTCGGTGAGGTGGTCGCCACCAGTGCGTTGAAGGCCTCGCAAGGGTTCACACAGCCGGTTCCAAGCCTGATCGTGGTGATCGGCTACGGAGTTGCTTTCTTCTTCCTCTCGCTCACCCTGAAAGTGATCCCGATCGGCATCGCCTACGCTACTTGGTCCGGTGCCGGGGTGGTGTTGGTCGCATTGATCGGCCAACTCTGGTTTCACCAGAAGCTGGATCTGGCGGCTGTCATCGGGATTGGCTTCATCATCGTAGGCGTTCTGCTGATAAACGTCGTGTCGAAGGCTGGCGGGCACTGATAACTTGCTTAAGGTGGCACCATTGCCCTACGGCAACGACTAGCTGTTCATCCCTTTTTCTGGTCGAGGTCTCCGTGTGCGAGGCGGCTTAGGCTTTGCCATCTGGTTGTCGCTTGGTTACCAAATCCATGCCTCTTTCCCTGGCGATGGATACACCGCCGGTGATGGCGTTGGATAGCTAGTGGTCGATGACCATCTCCTTGGTTTTGATACCCTTCAGCCCGCACCCGATGGCCTTCGGTTGTGGAGCCATGGTGCGACAGTAGGCGAGAGCGACCATGTCTTCGGTGTGCATGCTTGCCTCCGGTCCCATGGCGTGGTTGGGTGGATTGTGAGCCACCGGAGCGTTGTCTGCCTCCCTGCCCTTACCGATGACGAGCTTGCCGCAGCCTGGCCACTGGCAGAGGTAGTTGTCCGTGAGGAAGACCCGCTCCCGAAGACCGGGCCCTCGCTTGTCCTTGTAGAGCGTGTTGTGCTGGGGCTTGTAGCGCAGTGCCATCTACAGGCCTTCTCGATGAACCGGATTGCGCCCCACCAGGCAGCAGTGAGCAGTTCGAGCCTCCGCCAGGTGGTGGCGGCCGCGGCAAACCGACATGTCTGCATATCAACCTGTTCTCATGTGTGTTGTAGATGGTTGCTGGCGACTCAAGAATATTCGATGCATTGGTGGCAAATAGCAGAGGGAAGCGAATGTCAGTCTTCATGGTGTCGTTCCGCATTGCGGACAGAACCACCGTCATCGGCTCTTATGAGGAGCGATACGACTCCGTGAACACCACAATCCAATCCCTCACGACGGGAAGGCGTTGGTCTGAAACCACTTCATTCCACCTCATCGAAAGTGATCTGAACTCGGCAGAACTGGCGACTTCGATTGACCGAGCCTCGCTACTCGACCACGGCGTGGATCTGCTGGTCTGTATCAATCTTTCGAAGAAGGGCTACAAGGTCGTCGGTGATAACAGGGATCAAGACATCGATGCCATCATGGCGCACCGTTAGCGGCAAGTGCGCTATGCCGGTTCTCCGGAGGACCATTTCTGCATCCGCCAACCTAAACACCCCTGGCGGCAACTCTCACGCCGGCGATTTGCGGTCAGATTGCCTTGCCAACAATCCCCACCAATCCTGGTGATCGCCCTGCGCTCAAGAGCACGAGGACGATCTTAGCCTTTGCGACGACCTTGGCCGCCTCGGCGCGGCATGACCGCGATCAGCTCCCATTGTCAGGCGCCCTTAAGGCTGGTCAATTCTTACCACGCGGCGCGGTCTTCACCGGCACTCGGCCGTGGTCAACCACCTGTGTTCAGGTCGGATCAAAGGGCTGCGTATTTTGGCGGGAGTTCACCGAAGGAAGCCGCCAATGACGTTCCTCGGCTCTGCATTTGTTCTTGCGCCGGCGATCTTCATCATGAGCACGCCGCTGATGGCGAAGCACATGGACGACGGAGGCCGATTTCGCGCGCACGCCGTCGCATCGGTCTACTGAGATGTCGCCATGCTTCTAAATCCGTAAGAACTGACACCGTGGCAGCCTGGCCGTGCCGTCCAACTGCAGCAGGATGTTCCTCAGGTGCCGACCACGCACGCAGTTCCGATGTAATTGGCTTTCTTGTAGGCCAAATACCGACAGCGTCACCGATGCCGGCTCCATAGCCATGCGGCATCGACCGGCGGATCTAAAGTGCAAGGCAGGCGCATTCAATGCTTGCCAACCGCTGCAACGGGAGTATGGAATGCTGCTGCGTGCCATCGCCTTCAGGAGATAACCTTGCGAATTCTCGTGCGTGACAACAACGTCGATCAGGCGCTGCGATACCTCAAGAAGAAACTCCAGCAGGAGGGCATTTTGAGGGAAATGCGGCTTCGTGAGCATTATGAAAAGCCATCGGTAAAGCGGGCCCGCGAGAAAGCGGAGGGAATTCGCCGCACTCGCAAGCTCGCGCAGAAAAAACTGAACCGGGAGCTGGGCATCAAAGTCGGCAAAAAGCCACGGCCCGTGTTTCGGCCCGCCCCGTCTGCAACAGCAGACTAGGGCTTGCGACGCCGACGCAATGATTGCTGGGCGGCCGAATCATTCCGGCCACGCGACGCTTCTGGCAGGCGCCACAAGCCGTCGATTGCCATATTCGGACAATCAGTCCCCGTAGTGCCTGGATCCGTCTTGACCAGGCTTGCCACCTGATGGTCCTACCGCGCAATCGACGTCATCTCTGTCTTGCCCGCCTTTGCTGTCGGAGCGCCGTCGAAAAACCCTTTGCGCCTCTTGGGCGTCTCGGCGTCCGCGACACTTCGTTGAAGCGGAGTGGCCCGTTTCGATCGGAGATCTGTATGCTTTGACAAGTCGTGAAGGTCTTTGCCGAGGACCTGCCCGAGTTGCCACTCACTGAACTTCACCTCCAACCCAGCACGTTCGGGAGTACAGCACATGGGGCCGACGAGATAACGATCCGACTTCGGGAAGGGGCAGAGGCGGACCAGTGGCCAAGTCTGCCCATCGCCTGATGCTTGTATCCTCAGAACGCCGTTCTGAACGGTCACCCTTATCCAGAAATCTGATGAATTGCCGAGATATCGCCCCGTGGCCCAATCAGAGGCGCCATCCGTCAGCACACTGCCGAGTAGGCCATATCCATCCGAGAACTCGATCCCGGTTTTGACCCACCGTCTTTCGTCAAGCCGGACCATGAGGCCTGCTTGGTCATAGAGATGTTCGAAACAGGCCTGGACTCGAACCTGGGCGGTGAAATCACCTTCGGCCTGGAGTGCGTAGAAGTGACCGTTGTCGCGGACAAAGCCATAGTGGGTCTCTCGCCAAAAATCGGTGTTGGCGTCAGTCGTTACGGAAAGCTCGCCATCCGATACTTTTGCTTCCCTGGGCTCATTCAGCCATCGTCCATTTTTAAGACTCTGCAACCACGGCTCCTATCACAACCGGCAGACCTACCTGCCCGAATCTTTGGTATATTGGTTACTCGTAGAGAGCCCATCTGTCGGCGACAGGCAAGGACTGATGGGCGTCCTTAGCTTCGCGCCATGCGTGGATTTCGGCGTCCGCTCAAGCACGACCAGCTTGGCAAACCTCTTCAATGTGAGGGTTCCGGATCTCCGGAGCGTGTCGCGGGCACAAGTGCCGGCAAACGTTCAACCCGGCGCACGGCGCACCGCTTGCGGAGCCGAGGGCGCAGCCAGACATCTGCCGCTCGCCCACCATCAGTTGGCGCTGCGAATGCTATGACGTCGCAAGCGTCCGCGAACCGACACCTGTGGCGTAGCCCTTGGCGAACCTGGACGGTGAGCAGCCGAGCCCTTTGCCAGATGCAGTGCTGAAGGCGCGCGGACGGTCCGCTTCGATCCTCTCATGATAGCTTGCCGGACTGGGAACGAACCTCTCATCATCGAGCACTTTCGAATCGATACCCATGGGAAAGTGGCTGCTGATCTCGGCCAGACTTGCGCCCTTGTCGGGTGAAGGGCCGTTAGCTACCAATGCCTTTGACGCTGGACGCTATACCGGCCTCAGTGATAACGGCACCACTGTAGCTGTCGCCAGCCAGAACGGTAGGGCCGCTTCGGACGGCGACAGCCAGTATTGTGGCCGCAATATCGTCTTGCAAGGTTACGGCTACAGAGTTGGTCTTCTCAAGCAGCTAGCAACTCGTCTATTGCGGATACGACGGACGAAGGGTCATAGGGTCACCTGCAAAAGAAAGTTTCATCCACAAGATAGCCGCGGCTCCACATCGGCAACAGCCAGAACACCGTCAGCGCCGCTCAGTCGCCGCTTCAGCAAGACGCGCGGATATCGCGAAGCCGTACGATTTCGTACGCACCCTGAAATGATGAGGCCGGCCTGTTAGGTTAACCGTTGCTTGAAACCAGTGGAGGGAACCTGATGCCCCTGCATCATACATGGAATTCAATTGCACTCGACAGGACTGGTGTGGCGATGCTCCGGGAGGCCGTACAGATAGCGGCGAAAGCCGCCGGAACCACCCGTGAAGATGAACGCCAGCATCTGGCCAGCATCGTCTTCAGCTTCTACAGCCTTGGTCTGATGGATCCGAGACGGCTGGCCGAAATCGCAGTCCTCGCCTCCAGCTCGCGGCTCTTCAGAAGCCAGTACTATGGCGAGCCCGGCCAATCGCGCGCAGGCGAGAGGGCCCGGACCGCTTACCTGGAATAGCTACCCGGCATAGCTCAGCTGCTCCCGCCCGCAGGCGGTCGCAGGGATTTCCCCATCAGGTTGTGGTAATATTGCTCCGGTTTGCCGTAGGCTTCGCCCGCAAACTCCTCCATTGCCTTGCGGTCGCGCATGGTGATCAGGCCACGCTCTGCCCGAATGAAACGGCTTCCTTCCAGGACATGCAGTGCTGTCGTGACGCTGGGGCGGCGGACACCCAGCATGACGGCAATGTACTCATGGGTCAGCCGAAGCTCGCCTCCCTGGATGCGGTCGTCGCACATGAGCAACCAACGCGCCAATCTCTCTTCCACGCAGTGGAGAGCGTTGGAGGCTGCAGTATAGGAAAGCTGCACAGTGAAAGCGGCCACAGCGGTTGACCAGCAAGCGGAAGTTCCGGCTGGCTTCCAGCGCCCTTTGGAATTGGTCGAACGTCATCCGATAGCCACCCGCTTCAACCTGGATGACAACCTCATGAGGGCTTAATCTGACGCCTGCAGCGACATGAGCAGGCGCGTAGCCGTCGAAGCCAAACAGTCCGGCTTCGACGCGACGACCCTCACTGGTCACAGCAATAACCGACCCAATGCCCCTGGTCAGGAAATAGACATGTTCCACCAGCTCATCCGGCTTGGCGAGAACGGTTCCCTGGGCAGTT
The DNA here is from genome assembly GCA_000722615.1 of Pseudorhizobium pelagicum. GTDB lineage: Bacteria > Pseudomonadota > Alphaproteobacteria > Rhizobiales > Rhizobiaceae > Neorhizobium > Neorhizobium pelagicum. The sequence goes on from JOKI01000006.1 coordinate 99,523, forward strand.
CCACGGACTCCAGATCGTGAGCGACAGCATCGAAATCCGCTGCGGGAAGTGCTGCAAGAAGCTTGTTGGCCATCGATGCCTGGTTTTGATCCGTCATGCTCTTCACTTCGAACAGGACGCGCAGAGGCCTTCCCATGCCAGCCTCGGCTCCTAACCCTGGTCTTTTCAGGAAGAATAGTGCGCTGCAGCCGAACCACAATGAAGTGTGCGCAACCGCACATAGGATCAGTCGTCGCGGATGACGGCATCGGCAAAAGGTACCGTCAACAGCACGGTTCCCCCTTCGTCACTGATCTGGATGCTTCGTGAGGAAATGTCCCGCCCTTGTCGAATAGCGTCGCTCATCAGGCTGCGGGCGTCCATAATGGCCTCGGTTCTGGCATGTTCCAGATCGGGTAGCTCCGAACCCTCAAGATCCCGAACCTGGCCGGCTTTCCAGACATGGTGGAAGAAGTATCTCGGCATGCTCCCGTCACTCCACGCGGGTTTTCGGATGGGTGGCATGCCGGGACAGGGGCCATCGCCTCTTCGAACACAGAGAAATAGGGGCGGCCGACGGGAAAGGCTAGGCTTTGCCCAGGTATTGTACGGAACTGGCCAAACCAGGATTTGGCCTTGGCGCAGCGACTTGCGGCTCCGGATGCACCTTGCCCCGCGGTGCCGCCAGCCGACGATGCCTATCTCGGCCTTGTTTAGAACTCTATTGGATGCGACAATTGGCTCATCACCCGCAAACGCTGACAGGCGCGGGTGGCTGAGAGACCGCTTTTGCTCTTGCCTGCGCAGGAGCAACAGACACATGACGCGGTATTTCTTCAATCTTCATGACGGTATTTCGCTCCCCGACACGATAGGATCGGAACATCCCGACCTGCTTTCTGCCCGTAGCGAAGCCGTTGAGACCATCGCCGAGCGGCTCAAGGGAGCCCTTCTGAAGAAGGCAGATATCTCGTCCTGGCTGATGAACGTCACCGACGAGTATGGGTTTACCGTCATGGTGCTCTCGTTCTCGGCCGCTGTGCAGTTCGTTGATCAGCCTTCGCTTGCTGCGGCGAGGGCGGCTGCAGAGTAGAAATGTCAAAACCGTACAAAAGGCTTCTGGCTCTTGGCCGATCAAGCCAGTCTGACGCATAAGCTTACCATTGCAGACGCCTCGCCACACGTCGCATGAGATCGGGCTCTATCCCGCGAGGCCGGGATATGTCTGGACTGCTTCAAGAAAACACAGCAAATCTGCTTCTAAGGGCGCTTCCATCGGAAGCCTACGCGCTTTTGCAACCTTCCATGCAGCGTGTCGAGCTACCCGTGAAGTTCGATCTGCTTACCGCCGGTGCGGCGACAGACTTCGTCTACTTCCTGGAGCGGGGCTTGGGGTCCCTGGTGGCCACCAACTTAGACAATAAATCCGTCGAGGTCGGCCATATAGGCTTTGAAGGCATGACCGGTTCCCATCTTCTCCTGAAAGTCGAGCAGACGCCGAACAGGGCCTTCATGCAGGTCGAAGGAAGCGGCATCTCGGTACCGACGGCTGTACTGTTGTCCATGGTCGAACAGGTGCCCGCCGCCCACGATCTCCTTCTGAGATATGTTCATTGCTGCGAACTGCAGCTTGCGCATTCCGCCCTTGCCAATGGCCGATACAACATGCATGAGCGCCTGGCACGCTGGTTGCTGATGTGCCATGACCGCCTGCGCGACGATGACCTGCATCTGACGCACGAGTTCCTCTCGCTGATGCTTGGCGTGCGCCGCTCAGGCGTCACCAACGAAATTCATGTCCTGGAAGGTGTTGGTGCCATCAAGGCCACCCGGGGAAACATCCGGATACTGCACAGGCAGAAGCTGGAGGAGATCGCTGGCGCCTCCTATGGCATTCCCGAGCAGGAATATGAACGACATGTAGGGTTTGCGATCAGACGGTCTTGACCTGCAAAGCCCGCAGTTGCCATGCCTCGAGCCTGCGTTCGTCACGCCGTTGCAAAAGTCTGCCCATCTGACCGCGTGCTCCTCCAGCCGTTGTCGGCCGTGACGGCGGCGGGGACAATGTGGGAGTGGAGACAGCGGCCACGTTTCGCAGACATCCGACTTCGTGGGGCAAATGGGCAACCCCTTTCAGAAGCCGGAGTGGCAATGCCGACCTCTCGCATTCATGGACACATAGCCGTGGCGATGCGCCAAAACCCGGCATGCAGGTCACGCCCAGCGACGGTCTTGCGCTCGGCAGCGGAAGCCGACCGCCCATCAGGCTGCGGAACCTTACCCTTCCTTGCGGTGTTGCAACGTCAAAAGGAGATCTTCATGCGGTACCATCCGTTCAAGACCGATGTCGTGCTTCCAGATGCCATCGTCGTGAAGCTTTATACCTCCGGAGATCAGATCCGAGGGTATGTTCGCCAGTTCGCCGACCCTTCCGAAAATGATACGATCTTTCCCGGCGAGGAAATGGAGCCCGAGGCGGCCTTCCATCTCGCTGCCACCCACGGTGAAGGCGAGACGCCGATATTTGTCGAGTTGACAGAAGGTGTGGAGTGGAACCCGGCCTGGGGCGAACTGGTGCGGGACATGGCTGGGCCATAGCGCCGCGACCGGGGCGGCGGCCGCGGATTTTCAGGCGCGTGCCACCGGCGCAAACGCCCGCAGGGCGGGACGGCCACACCGCAGGGTGCACGATTTGCGGTGATGACGTCAGTGTCGACGCCGTCCAGGTCGAGCCGACCGGGACAAAGGCCGGTACCCGGCCTTCGCCGTTGCTCATGTATGTCACCATTGCGCGCTTGCTCGGCTCACGCAACCTGCCTTTCTGCTTCGATCTGCAGCTGAGTGTCAGGGATCTGCGATGACTTGCCGATTTCAATGCGACGCGGTTTCATCGCTTCGGGGATGTCCTGCTTCAAGACAATTCGCAGGAGACCGTCCGACAGCGACGCTGTCTCCACGTGCACATGGTCGGCCAGTTCGAACCGGCGTTCGAAAGTCTGGGCGCCGATGCCCCGGTGCAGGTATTCGCCCTTTTCCTTCTCCGCTCTGCCACCTTTGATGATCAGAACGTTGCGCTCCTGAACAACATCGAGATCGCTCCGGCTGAAGCCCGCAACCGCCATGGTAATGGCGTATTGGTCATCACCGAGCTTGACGATGTCGTAGGGTGGCCACAGATCGACGGCCTGTAGGCGCTGCGCATTGTCGAGAAGGTTGAAGATCCGGTCGAAGCCGATGCTGGACCGATAAAGGGGGGCGAAATCGAGTTCCGTTTTCATGACCATATCCTCCGTAAAGCAACATGGATCGGAGACGCCGCCAAAAGCATCCGTCTCCGGAATGTCGGCACCTCTCAAGGCTGCCGATGGTATCGATTTGGTTTTTGAAAATTGCGCCTTCAAGATCCTCGCCGCGAAAAAACCGGAGGGATCCGCTCGATCCCTTTCTTGGGCCGACCCGCTCTGATCCGGGTCGCCCATGCCAGGGCTAATGAAAGTTCCGTGATTTCACCTTCAGTGTGTCGATGTGGAGATCTGGAATATAAATGTCCCTCACCTGCACCACCGGCTTGGCGTTGTCGCGCGGATCAGGGCCACCTCCATGCCTGACCTGGTCGCCCCTGCCATGCGTCAAAGGGAACTGCCCTTCCCGTGCGCCGAGGCTGGAAAGATCTCCCGAGAAATCAAACAGGCGCTGCGCGACGAGATGCACAACATCACCTTCACGCTGGATGCGGCCGTGGATTCCCATCATGCTGGCGGTCATCAGAACCCGGCGTTGCTTCTCGAAAAGGCTTGGCCAGACAACGGCGTTGACCACGCCTGTCTCGTCCTCGAGAGTCAGGAACATGGCGCCCTTGGCCGATCCTGGCCGCTGTCTCACGAGAACCAGCCCCGCCGTCCATAGCCACCTGCCGTCACGCTCGCCCATCGCCTCGGCACAGGTAACGATCCGTTTCTTTCCAAGGTCGTTCCGGAGGAACGACATCGGGTGCGCTCGCAAGGTCAACCCGGTGTTTGTGTAGTCCTCGACGACCTTCCTGCCCTCCGTCATCGACTTCAGGACGACATCCGGCTCTTGCACCTCCGCAACCGTTTTTGCTTCACGCTGTGCGGCCGCAGCCCAAAGTTCGAGAGGCTCATCGCGCAAGGCCTTTATGTTCCACAGTGCCTCCCGGCGCTCCAGTCCCAAGGACGGCAAGAAGGCGTCTGCCTTGACGAGGTTGACCAGGGAGGCTGTCGAAACACCCGAACGTCGCCACACGTCGTGGGCGCTCTGGAAGGGCTCGCCTGCCCGCGCCAGCACGATCCGGGCGGCATCATTGACAGCCAAGCCCCTGATCACCCGCAGGCCAAGCCGCACGGCGAAACGGTCTGCGTTTTCGATGCGCTCCAGAGTGCAATCCCACCTTGACGCGTTCACGCAGACGGGCCTGACCTCGACCCCGTGCTGCCGCGCATCGGTGACGATCTGGGCGACGGAATAAAACCCCATAGGCTGGCTGTTGATCAGGGCGGTGCAGAAGATCTCGGGATGATGGCATTTCATCCAGGACGAGGCATAGGCGACAAGCGCAAAGCTGGCGGCATGGCTCTCAGGAAAGCCGTATGACCCGAAGCCTTCCAGCTGCGTGAACGTTCGCTCGGCGAATTCGGCACTGTAGCCGTTCTTCACCATCCCGCTGACCAGCTTGTCCTTGAACTGGGTGACCCCGCCGGTGAACTTGAAGGTGGCCATGGCCCGCCGCAGCTGGTCGGCCTCGCCGGCGCTGAACCCGGCGCAGACCATCGCGACTTTCATCGCCGATTCTTGAAACAGCGGCACACCGAGTGTCTTGCCCAGCACCGCCTCAAGTTCAGGCGTCGGGTACTCGACCTTCTCCTTGCCCTCCCGGCGGCGAAGATAGGGATGCACCATGTCGCCCTGGATCGGGCCCGGACGGACGATCGCGACCTGAACCACCAGGTCGTAGAATGTCCTGGGCTTCAGCCGCGGCAGCATCGCCATCTGCGCGCGGCTCTCGATCTGGAACGTCCCGAGCGTGTCGGCCCGCCTGATCATCGCATAGGTCTTCTGGTCCTCCTGGGGCACATCCGCGAGGCTCATCGGCTCGTTCTTGTGCTCGGCCAGGAGCTCGAACGACCGTGCCATGCACGACAGCATGCCCAGTGCCAGCACGTCGACCTTCATGAATTTCAAGGCCTCGATGTCATCCTTGTCCCACTCGACCACCTGCCTGTCCCTCATCGTCGCCGGCTCGATCGGCACCAGGTCGTCGAGCCTATCCTGCGTCAGGACGAACCCGCCCGGATGCTGGCCGAGGTGGCGTGGCGCGCCCATCAGCTGCTTTGCCAGGTCCAGTGCCAGGCGAAGGCGATAGTCCGACGTGTTGATGTTGTTCTCCTTGAGCTGTTTGTCGCCGATGCCGTCTTCCGACCAGCCCCAGACCCCGGAGGAAAGTTGCGAAATGAGGTCTTCCGGAAGGCCCAAAGCCTTGCCGACATCGCGCAGCGCGCCTTTTGTCCGGTATCGGGTAACAGTGGAACACAGCGCCGAGCGGCTGCGCCCGTAGGTCTCGAAAATCCACTGGATGACCTCCTCCCGGCGGGAGTGCTCGAAATCGACGTCGATGTCCGGCGGCTCGTTGCGCTCCATCGAGACGAAGCGTTCAAACAGCAGGTCCGCAGTTTCGGGGTTGATCGAGGTGATCCCCAGACAGTAGCAGACGGCCGAGTTGGCCGCGCTCCCGCGCCCCTGGCAGAGGATGCCCTTCGACCGGGCGAAGCGGACAATTGAATAGACCGTCAGGAAATAGGGCGCGTACTTCATCGTCCTGATGAGATCGAGCTCGTGCAGGATCGCCTTCCGAACCTTGTCCGGTACGCCCTCGGGATATCGCTCTTTCGCGCCCTCCCATGCGAACCTGGTCAGCGACTGCTGCGCATCGAGGCCAGGGACGATGGCTTCCTCCGGGTACTGGTACTGCAGCTCGCTCATGTCGAAGCGGCAGCGTTTTACGATCTCCCCCGTCCGCGCCAGCGCCTCCGGGTACTCGCCAAACAGGCGGTGCATTTCGTCGGGGGCCTTGAGAAAGCGGTCCGCATGCCGTTCGCGGTCGAAACCGACGCTGTCGATCGTCGTGCGATTTCGGATGCAGGTGACGATATCCTGGAGCTGTCGGCGCCCTGGATCATGGAACAGGACATCGTTGGTGATGACCGTCTTGACCTTGTGCCTGGCGGCCATGTTCGACAGCGTGTGCAAGCGCAGCCTGTCGTTGGGCCGGCGACGCAGGCACAGGCTGACATAGGCCCTGTCGCCGAAGATTTCGGCCACCTTTCTGAGCTGTCCCGCGTAGATATCGTCGGCTTCGTCGGGAATGAGAATTGCGATCAGCCCGTCACTGTAGGTGGCGACGTCGGTGATATCGAGGCGGCATTTTCCCTTGCCACCCCGACCCTTGCCGAGCGACAACAGCCGGGTGAGCCGCGAGTATCCCGGTCGGTCGATCGGGTAGACCAGAAGTGACATGCCGTCCGCAAGGTCGAGACGACAACCGACCACAAGGCGAACGCCCGTGGACTTGGCAGCCTCCCAGGCGCGGACGATCCCGGCCAACGAATTCCTGTCGACGATCCCAAGGGCATGGATGCCAAGGGCCGCGGCCGTGGCGAACAGCTCTGCAGCGGAACTTGCTCCGCGTAGAAAGCTGAAGTGTGTCGTGACCTGGAGTTCGGCATACCTCATCCGAAGACACCGTGTATGAACCAGCGATGCGAGCCGGTCTGCGGATCGATCCCGTCGCCGGCGCGATAGACCCAGTACCGCTCGCCCTGCTCGTCCTCGACAATGAAATAATCCCGTACCGCCTGCATCTCCCGAGGGCGCGTCCACCATTCGCCGAAGATGCGTTCGGGACCGTCTGCCCTTTTGACGCGGCGGCGCTTGCCACGCCAGGTGAACACGGCCGGTGGCTGGTCAGGAAGCAGAGCCACAACCTCGATTGCTTCCGGCCTTGCCATCAGCCGCGACGGACGCGGCCATCTGGCCGCCCAGTCGGCTCCGGTCGCGGCCGCCGTCGGCGCAATCCGGGTTACCGACCGCTCGGGGACGTCCGAGGCAACCGGCGTCATGCGATAGAGGCGCTGGCCCCGGTTGCCGAGGATATCGACCAGAGGCGTCACGTCGACGACCTGTTCCTCCATCAAAGAGGCCGTCGTCTGTCTTTCCTGCAGCGGTTCGGCCATCACCGCCACGAGTACCATCTTCTCGATGCCAAAGCCGGGGTCAATCTGTTCGATGCGATCGCACAGAAGCTTGGCAAGACGGGCGGGATCGCGAACAGGCTTTGCAAGTCCGGCGCGCAGACACTGCCTCGTGTTGTCGACGCGATGGATGACCAAGTCCGAACGGCGCACGCCAAGGCCCCGTCCTTCAAGCTCGGCGCTCAGCTGGCGGGCCAGGCGGTGAACGTATTTCTGAATCGTCTCGGCCGCCCCGATCGGTTCCTGGAAGTCGCGTGAGACCGCGACGAGTTCCGGCGTCCGTAAGGGTTCGATCGGCTCGGCGACGCGGCCAAAAAGCTGGTCAAGCCGTCTTGCGACCTCAGGACCGAAGCGCAACGTCAACGGCGCCCGCGGCATCGCCGACAATTCGCCGACGGTTTCAACACCCAGGACGCGCAGACCCTGGATCGTATCCGCCGGCAGGCGCAGGCAATGAATCGGCAGTCCGACGACGGCCTTGCTCAACCCACCGACGGGCACGACTGTCGTTCCGGCCTCCGTCAGGCGGGTCAACGCATGCGCCGCTCCCCAGGTATCCGCCACCGCCGCCCGCGCCGTCAGTCCGCGGCCGCGAAGCGAATTCACCAGGCCGGAAACCATCATCGTCTCGCCGCCGCGAAGGTGGTCGGCGCCTTGCGTGTCGATGACGATGCCATCGGTCCCGTCCACGGCGACCACAGGGCTGTATTGCCGCAGAACCCACAGTGCAAGCCTCTCAAGAGCTGCGGCATCCGCGGCCGGATCAGCATCGATCATGGTGAGGTTGGCGATGATCGCCTGCGCCTTGCTGGCGGGCATGCCGACCCGCAGGCCGACGTCACGGGCAGCCCGATCGATGGCAGACACCCAGCGCCTTGCTCCCGACCGGGAGATGACGACGAGCGGTTGATCAGCCGGCATGGTTGCCTCTCCATGACGTCTGATCCGGTCCGTTGGCAGATACGGGAAGTAGACACACGCAACCCTTGGCATCACAGGCTCCAATTTCGTACTCAGCACATTCGCCTGCTTTCACACGCATCAGTTCGGCCAGCCATCGCGCCCTGCCGACGCCCGCCACCGGCAATGGCTCCGACGGCAGCACGCTCACCCGCCATCGGGTGGAGGACGCCGTGGGATTGCCGTAGTCCGATGCCTCCGTCTGTCGCCGCCACCGACGAACGACCAGACCGATTGTCCCCGTCTTCTCAGCCGCAAGCTGGAGGCGGCGGGAGGCGGTCATGGGCAGACGGACAAGCTCGCCGACGACGGCCGCCAAGCCGCCGAATGACAGTCCCTCTTCCATGGAGGCCAGGACGTCCTCCTCCTTGTCGGCCTGACAATAAATCACCCGGTCCGGATGCAGCCCTGCCTGCGACAGCGCAGGAGCAAACAGGTCGGGCCTGGTCAGGCACCACAACACCTTGCCATTGGCCCTCGCCGCTATTCCCGCGGCAAACAATGCTGCCGCCGCCCCGTCCACCGTGCCGGTGCCGCCGCCTGCGATCTCGTGCAGGGCGCCGTAGGCGAGCCCTCCCCCGGGCAGCCGCTCGTCGATCTGGCGGACGCCAAAGGGCAGCACGGCCGCGTTCTTCGACCCGCGCCCCTCAAGACCGGCTATCCGGTCCCTGAGCTCGTCGATGACCCGAGAATTGTGGACACGCGACATCGTTCACGGACCTCCTCAGGTGCGCGGTGTACAGGACTTCCTGCTCCAAAACAGTTGACGTTCCTCTTCTGTTCTCATCGCGGAAAAGAGTCAAGCCGGTCGGGCGCAGGTTTTTTAGACGTCGCTAATCGGCTTCCGATGAAGACCGGCAATCGGCACGGTTGCCCCTGCTGCTCGGCCAGCTCGGCTGCGATCTGACGGCTGACGCGTTCCCCTTGTCAGGAGGTTGTGACCCTGCGCCTGAGGCTGTCGGACCGGGTTGTCGAGTAGCAAGGGAAGCATCTTTGGACGCGAGACTTCAACCGTCGAGGAAGGCCGTAAGCGCGGCGTTGACTGCGCCGCTTTCCTCCCGGTGAACCCAATGCGTCGCCTGGGCGAAAAGCTCCAGCTTTCCATCTTCGCAAAGAGCGAGGCTGCGCTGCGCCAGCCCGAACTCGAGAGCTTTGTCCTGCAGCCCCCAGATGACAAGGGTCGGCGTCACAATCCGCGCTTTCAAACTTGGGCGAAAGGGTAAGGCGCGATACCAGTTTAACATACTCGAGAGCGCCTCCGGTTGCTCCCAGGCATGCCGATATTCCACGATATCTTCTTCTTCGAACGCGCCTTGCCGGCTGGAACCCCTGAGCGCTCGGACCAGCAAGGCCGATCGACGAGCCCCCAGGACAGCTTCCGGCAACAGGGGGATCTGGAAGAACGCCACGTAGCTGCTGCGCAAGAACTGCGTTGGAGAGTGCACAGCATGGGCAAGCAACACCTCGGGATGGGGCGCATTCAGGATGACAAGCTTGTCCAGGCGATGAGGCAGCGTCGCGCCTGTTGCCCATGCCACAATGCCTCCCCAGTCATGGCCGATCAGATGAAATCTTTCCACGCCGAGCGCGTCGGCGAGTGCGACGACATCACCGACAAGCCTGGGCAGGGCATATTCGCGCACTCCGCCGGGCTTGTCGCTGGTGTTGTAGCCCCTCTGGTCCGGCACGATCACCCGGTAGCCTGCAGATGCAAGCGCATCAATCTGCCGTCTCCAGCCGATCCAGAAGTCCGGGAACCCGTGCAGGAGCATGACCGGCCGCCCCCCGGCAGGTCCAAACTGAACCACATGAAGCCGGAGGCTTCCCACGTTCACGAAACGATGTTCAGGCTCAAATACGGTCATGCCTGTTAACGCAGTGCCTGCTGAAGTGATCCAGCTGCATCCTCAGGTCTTCTGGGTCAGCTGGCTCCGTCGGCCCGTTGATGTCGCAGCAATCGAGGCGGTCGCAATCAGGTGGAGCCGGCAATTGTTGCCTGCATGTCCTGCTGCGGCCATCTTAGCAGTGCTTCGCGCCCGGCAGGGGTCAAGCCATAGACGCCTCTATCGAGCCGTTCAAACCAGCCGTAGACATTCGCGAGCAAAATCTTGCCCGCATCCGGTATGGTGGATCGGATCTCGCGCACCCGCATCGGCCCTGATGTCAGCACCAGAGCACAACCGAGGGCCTGCTGGCGGTAGGCGGTCATGATCGGCGCGCGGGTGCTTCCACCAAGGGCCGGATCGCCGCGCCGCCGCTGGTGCTCGCGCGTCAGCCGCGACCGGCGCTTCGAGTTGGTACGCGGCATCGGCGATACCGAGGCAACGATCACGCTGACCTCGCCGCTATCGGAGATGCCGAGCATGCCGATCCCGAGCCTGCGGCAGAGATCGCGATAGCGTCTGTCGGCCTCTCGGCCCTTGCCCTTGGCCGATACCCGCCCGGCAATCCAGACCTCGTCTGCGACAGCCGCGCGGTCGACAGCCTGGAGTATCAGCTCCAAATTGAAGCTCAGTTTGAGCTCGCAGATCACCACTACAGGCGGGTCGTCACGGCTCAAGCCGACCAGATCGCAGCCGCCCACTTCACCCTTCACAGTGTAGCCTGCCTCCTCAAGAAAGCCTTTGACGGGAAGATAGAGCGACGTTTCCATGTGCCTGCAGATCGAAGTGGAAAATCCTACTACATCATAACGCCCGCATGCGATATCCTTGTCATTGCAGTTACAAACTCTCGCCCAAGGAGACCGCCGCCATGACTGCGCGTGGGCCGTCATGGCGACAGTGCGATGATCGAGCTTGGCCGAACAGAAGAAACACGCCAGGCGCCGACAAGTCGCAGACCCTCTCGGGAGGCGACCGCGGTGTGTTTGAGCGTATAGCGTCACCCCAGGCGTAAGCGGTGTGCCCCGCTCGCAGCCCTCGAACCTCCTTTTCGAGATCCGGGCATTTTCGCGGCATCACTTTCCGGCTTGTGCGAACTGCCCGGGTGTGGCGGTTTTTCAAGGGTCTTCACATGCACTCGGCACGACCAACCCGGTCAAAGCAGCCGGGCAATGCGACGCGCATCGCTTCCTTCCTTCTTTTTCCGCATGGCCGAAGAGGCGCATTGACTTGCCGTGCTTCCATGCACACGATTGAACTCTCAGCATGGTATCGTTCCCGCACCCTGTGCGAGCAGTCGTTTTCATTTTCCGTCGGCACTTTCAATAATGGGCTCAGGCCAACAGCCGTGATCAGCTAGATGCGCCACGAGCCGTCATTGACGGACTGCGCAAATGCGATCACGGCGGCGCTGACCTCATACGGCCTCTCCTGCGGTGCCCAGTGTCCGCAATCCGGGATGACCAGGCTCTGCCTCAGCTTGGGAACAAGCTGAGGCATTGCGTCAATGATTTGGCGCATCCCCGGCATGGCCAGGCCAACATCCTGCTCTCCCACCATATAGAGCGCCGGTACCTCTATCTTCATGCCGTTGAGCGAGCGCTGGAGGCTCCAGTTGGCGTCGAGATTGCGGTAGTAGTTGAGACCTCCGCCAAACCCGGTCCGGCTAAAGGTCTGGACGTAGTGGGCAAGATCGGCCTCACTCAACCATTGAGGAAGCATCTCAGGGGTCGGCAGCGAGGCGAGCAGTCCCTTTGCACGCGACACCATGCTGAAAGGATTTGGCGTCCCATCGCCTTCCCGTCGTGCTCCGGCCTCGAACGATGCGGAGAACAAGATCTTTCGAAGCGTGGAGCCAACATCACGCTCAAGTTCCGCTTCCGCTGCCCCTGGTTCCTGGAAGTACAGAGTGTAGAAGAACTCGTCGTCAGTTTGCGGAAACAAGTGCGTGGGCGGCACAGGAGGATTGCCCATCATCGGCGCCCCTATTGAGACGACACCTTTGAACCGGTCGGATCGCATGAGGGCTGCCTGCCACGCCAAGGTGCTTCCCCAGTCGTTGCCGACGATGACAGCGCTCTCGCAGCCAAGCGCATCGAGAAGGCCCACAAGGTCTCCCACCAAGTCAAATGTCGAATAGCGAGCTATATCGGTTGGACTGTCCGTCTCTCCATAACCCCGCATATCAGGTGCGACAGCGTGAAAGCCTGCCGCTGCCAGCGCCTCAAGCTGGTGTCTCCATGCGTAGGACGTCTCCGGAAAGCCGTGGACGAAAAGAACCAGAGGTCCCTCGCCGCTTTCCTCTATGTGCATGTTCAGGCCATTGGCAGCCAGCTTGCGGGACGACATGGCGAACTCCTCTGTTGTTTCGCAACATTTTATGTTACGGTAATAGCGACGTCAAGTTTCCGAAACAAGATAAGTTACGCAATGTCTGACACCCGTCTCTCCCGCATGCTCCACGTCCTTGTTCATATGCACCTTCTGGGAGGGAGCGAGACATCGGAGACCATCGCAAAGATGCTGAACACCAATCCGGTCGTGGTTCGGCGCACTATGGCAGCTTTGAGGGACCATGGGATTGTAACATCAGCAGGGGGACGAAGCGGAGGTTGGCGTTTCGCCAAGGAAGCGGCCGAGATAACGGTGGAGCAGGTCCACGATGCCTTGCAGGCCGGATCGGCCTTCTCAATCGCTCTCTCCAGAGACCATAGCGCCTGTCCGGTCGAAAGTGCGGCGAACGCCTTCTTGGCCGAGGCCATGGCAGACGCGGAAACGACCCTCAGGACACGTTTCGCAGGCACCACAATCCGCGACCTGGCAAGCGCCTTCGTGTGATTTCGCTTTGTCTCGGGTCCGATAGCCGACAGCGAGGGATAGGCCGCTGACGTCCGCCTCGGGCCGCTTGGTGTCGCGGAGCCTCCTGGAACTGCGACACCAACCTTATCAGCTATAACAGGCGGACCGACATGCCCCCATCAACGATCATGGGACTGCCGGTCATGAACCGAGACCGATCCGAGAGAAGAAAGAGTGCCGCTTGTGCGATCTCCAAAGCCGAAGCCATTCGTTTTATGGGGTGCAGGTCAGAGACGAACTTCAAGGCTTCAGGATTGCCTTCGCCACCCGCGGGGGTAACTGTCCCCCCGGGCAACAGCGCGTTGATCCGGATGCCCTCGCTGGCATGCTCGGCGGCAAGTGATTGGACGAGCCCGTTCAACCCTGCTTTGGACGCGGCATAGGCTGCCATACCGGGTAGGCCACCGTTGCTGAATCCGACGAATGAGGACGTGAAGACAATAGAGCCGCCGCCTCGTTCCTTCAGAACCGGAACCTGCGCCTTGGCCGCCCAGAAGGCGCTGGTCAGGTTGGTCGAGATGACCCTGTTCCAGTTGTCAATGGACATGTCAGGGACCGCCCGCATGTCACCCACCACGCCTGCGTTGTTGAAAGCCCCATGTAGCGTGCCGAAACGGTCCAGGGCCAACTCGGTCAGCACACCTGCATAGGCTTCATCCAACACGTCACCTGCACGGTACACGGCGCTGCCGCCGCCTCTGGTGATGTCATCGGCAACTGACTGAAGTTCGGCAGAACGTCGCGCGCCCAGAACGACATTTGCTCCCTCGGACGCAAACAGTCTGGCGGCAGCGGCTCCGATACCACTGCTGGCTCCGGTGACAATCAAAGTCTTATTGGCCAGTTCCATTTTCATCTCCTGTTATGATGCAGGAGATGGCTATTGCGCCCTCACGCCAGTCGCCACCCGTTTCCTGCTTCAGCGCAGAGATCCGCAATGGGTCAGCCGACAGTCGCCTGTTCGACGCGTGACAGTTCAAGCGAAGCCAGGAGCTAACAATATCCATGAAGCTTGCGAGGTACCTTGTTGCATTCAAATAATGTGCTATTTACGTAGCACACACTGGAGTTCATCAGATGAGTAACACAGCAAAGATTCGCCGTCAGGGCGGCGCGACCGTATTTAGCATTCCTCCCGCGCTTTTGAAGATGCTCGGCGTCGAAGTCGGCACAGAATTGACCTTGGTTGTCAAGAATGGGTCTCTTGTGGCGACCCCGAAGCAGGGAAAGAAAAGATATACGCTGGCCGAGCTGCTCGAAGGAGCAGATGAAATGGTTGCGCTCAATAAAGAAGCGGCCTCCTGGAATGTTGGCGCGCCCGTTGGTAACGAAGTGTTCTGATGGTTCGCAGCAACATTCCAAAGCGTGGCGACGTCTTTATCGTCGATCTTAATCCCGTTGTCGGCAATGAAATGAGGGATGACCATCGCTGTGTCGTGATCACCCCTCGTGAAATCAATATGGTCGGCATGTGCCTTGCAGTTCCCATCACGACGGGCGGTGCGTTCACCCGCAAAGCCGGTCTTGCCGTAAATATCTCAGGCCACAAGACGACCGGTGTGGCTCTTTGCAATCAGGTAAGAGCGCTCGATATCCTGGAACGGGTGAAGCAAAGGACTGCCAAACATGTCGACACGCTGGACGCCTCCACCATTGACGAAATTGTCGCCAGAGTGGTTAGCATGATCGACCCTGCTTAGTCGGCCAACGCACGTCGGCCGAGAAACATCACTTTACATCTGCCTATCGCATCCGAAGGGATGCCATGCGCCTTTAATCCGGTTTGTGGCAACTGCTCCATATTGTCGCTTTGATCTCTGAAGGAGATGCAATTCCTCTCATGCGTCAGGCACGCCCGCCATGCGGGCGAAGTATCACCGGGCCGCGAGATTTACCGCTCTCTATAGCCTGATGCGCTGCGGCAGCCTCACGGAGAGGGAACTCCCTCCAGAAGTCAGTCGAAAAGATGCCTTCGCTGGCCGCATCAAGAACGTCGGCGGCTCGCTCTTTGTACTCCTTGACGTCGGTCGCATGTGCTGCGAGCCCCGGACGGGTCAGGTATAAGGAGCCTTGGCGTTAAGAATTGCAACTTCGACGGGTGGAGGCGCACCGGTGGAGGCACCGAAGGAAACCATCAGGCCGCGCGGGCGCAGACTGTTGATGGAGGCTTCGAAAGTCAGCTTGCCCACGCCGTCATAGACGACATCCGCCTTTTGTCCGTACGTGAAGGCGGTAACCTTCTTCGCGAGGTCGCCTTCCCCCCAAACCAGGACTTCGTCGCATCCAAGCATCCGGGCCCGGTCGGCGCTCGACGCTTTCGAGACCACGCCGATCACTGTCGCGCCGAGGTGCTTCGCCCAGGGTGTCATGATCTGGCCGAGCGCTCCGCCAACGCCATAGAGCAATACGACCGTCCCCTGTTTTACCTGATAGGTGGACTTCAGGAGGTACTGCGCCGTTATGCCCTTGAATAGGACGGTCGCAGCGATGTCAGGTGTCACACCCGGCGGCAACGGGATGACCCTATCGGCCGAAATCGTCCAACTCTGCGAGTAAGCACCCAAGTGGCCGAGGATATAGGCGGCACGATCCCCCACCTTGAGGTCCGTCACAGACGAGCCGACTGCACTGACGATACCAGCACCCTCAAGGCCCAGGCCCGAGGGCAGAGGGACCTTGACCGCGCCGTTTCTCTGGGTGATGTCGAGGTAGTTCACGCCGATGGCTTCGTGTTCGATGACAACATCATTTGCTCCAGGCGCGACGGCATCGACTTCTGTGGCGTGCAGCACATCGGCCCCCCCGGTCTCGGTGAAGCGGATTGCAACGGGCATGTGGAGCCTCCCTGACAGTGAATTTCAGGGGCCTATGCCCCGGCAGACGCTCAGTCACGCGATCGGAACAAGGATGTCCCAACGGACCGTTGATCGTCGAAGGGGATGCTACATGAACAACGCCCGACTTACATGGCCCCCCGACGTCTGCGTCCAGGTTATCTTCGGACCGTCCGTTCTCCCCAGGAAGGCGGCAACGGCAAGATCGCGTCGCTTAGGCAGACGATCCTTTTCGATCGCGGCCAACGCACCCGGCATTTCCTACCGTGTTAGATCGGCCGCAAGCTGGAGCCCCCCGGGCTGCTGCCGACAGCCGCCCGGGTGATATCAATTACGCGGCATCGAAGCCCGTATCTTCCCCGCGCATCCTTACAATCTCACAATCCTTGTCTCCGCCTGCCGCGATGGAGATAGCGATGCGGTCTGCGCTACCTGCAGGCTTGCCCTTCCGCGCGAAGGAATCTGGTCCGGTGGCGTTCCTGCCTTCGCGGTCGGGCGACCCGGTTGCTCCGACACCCATACGCAAACGTCATCAGACTGACAGCAGCTTCGACGTCTACAAAGCGAGCCAGCCGCATGAGAATGGCGTGTCGGTCAGCATGGGGCAGCATGGGAGCAGGAACGATCGGATCAAAGCGTTTCTGGTGCAGGGAAAACGTAGACTGCCACAGAACAGCACCATCGGGGTCATCACCTTCTGCACGGTGACCGTGAGCTGGCTTCCAAGGGTCAGGTTCCACCGGGGCGATTCATTCTTCGGCACTCAAGGAGGCATGCCTCGACAATCGTCTTCCGACGCCGGCGTCACGTGTGGGAAGGCATGCCACATCGCTGCCTCCCTTGATCGTGGCAATGCCGGGATTGTTGGAGGAGCTTGCACCTGGTGAGATGCCTCGGCTGCAAGTGTTGCTGGCTCAGATGCCTTTCGCGTTCTCTCGGTAAGCGTAGGTTCAGCCGCGCGCCTCCTGCCAATGCGGGTAGGTCACATAGGCGGTCACCGCCCCTTCCTCGTGAGAGCGAATGGTGACAGCCTCGCCCTGCGGCATATAGATCACCTCACCCGGCCCCGCGGTGACCGTGGCGGCGTCGGTCGAGACCGTCAGCCGTCCCTCGAGGACCACCATGGTGTCGTGGACGGTCATGGTTTCCGAAAGGTTCTGGAGCGGGCCGTAGCGACCGAAGCCAATCGTGACAGGGCCGCCGTGGCGCTGATCAATCACATTGCCAGCAAAGATGTCGCCTTCCTGGCCGGGCGAGCGCTCCAGCAAGGCATCGGATACCGAGAACTTCTGGATATTCACGAGAACTCTCCGCGTTGCAGATACATGCACGGCGTCAACGCAAAACTCCCGGGTGGGTTCAGCCGCCACTCAACTTGCCAGAACCAGGCCGCCGTGGCGGCTGATCTCGCTGCGGATCTCCGCCACCAGCGTATCCAGCGCCGGATTGCGGACCTTGCGTGCGCGCCGCACCACATAGGCGAGGCCGGGCGGCTGCGGCAGCCCGTCGGCGATCACCTGCATGTCGGGCCGCAGGTGGCGCTCGTTGAGGAGCGCCACCCCGAGGCCGGCGGTCACCGCCGACACGATGCCCGCGGCGCTGGAGCATTCGAAGACGGTTTCCAGCACCATGCCGCCGTGCCGGCCACCCTCCCGACCGGCGTCCTGGCCGAACGTGAGGGCCCATTGGCGGTAGAAGCAGTTCTCGTCGAAGGAGAGAAAGGGAACCGCACCTTCCTGGGGCAGCGGCAGATCGGGATGCTTCACCCAAAAGAGGCTTTCGCGAAAGAGCACCACATCGGCCGGACGCACCTCATGGGTGAAGAGCTGGACAATCGCGGCATCGAGTTCGCCCTGTTCCAGCATGGCGCGCAGCACGGTACTCATGCGCACCCGGGTGCGCACCGAGACCGCCGGATGCAGGCGGCGAAAGCGGCCGAGGATGCGGGCAAGGTCGCTGCAGGTGGTGTCTTCCGTCAGCCCGAGCATCAGGCGTCCGGTGAGCGCCGTCTTCGACAGGCTGAGCAGTGCCTCGTCATGCAGCGCGAGGATGCGTGCAGCATAATCCAGCAGCTCCTCCCCCTCGGCCGTGAACAGCGGCGCGCCGGGTCGGCGGCTCAACAGGTCGCAGCCAAGGCTCGTCTCCAGCCGCCTGATCTTGTGGCTGACTGCCGACTGCGACAACCCCAGCGCTTCGGCGGCGCGGGTGACGCCGCCGTGGTTGCGGATCGCCGACAGGACGCGCAGCGCGTCTATCTCCAGGCGTCGGTTGTTCAACTCGCGCATCGGTTCATCGCCATCTCTTGTCGATCGGACTGTGCCGCACGCCGCGCTCGGTTTCAACTTACAATGACGACTGGAAATGCGGGGTCATGCACCGATCGATATTTGTCATGTGATGGCCGCTCACACTTGCCCTAGATGGGGGTGTGCATCAGACGCTCGAGGCCGCATGACCGATCAGGTTCTTTCTTCCCCCGCAGAGAAATACCCTCGCCTGCTGTGGCCGCTGATGGCGGTGCTGCTGATCATCGGCTGGAGCTCCGGCTTCGTGGGCATCCGCTATGCCAGCGAAGAGGCAAACGTGGCGCTGCTGCTCTTCTGGCGCACGCTCATCTCCGGGCTGATCCTGCTGCCGTTCGCGATCGCCTTCGGACCGAAACTGCAGTGGCGCGGTATCCGCGAGCAGATGCTCTTCGGCGTCATGTCGGTTTTCCTCTATCTCGGCGGCTTTGCGCTGGCGATCGAGCAGCGGGTGCCGACAGGGCTCGTGGCGCTGATCTCGGATCTCGTGCCGCTGGCAATCGCGGCGCTGTCACAGCCGGTGCTTGGAGAACCGCTGAGCCGGCGGCAGTGGCTCGGGACCGCGATCGCCGTCTCCGGCGTGCTGATCGTCTCCTTCGATACGTTGAGCTTCGGCACGGCGCCGCTCTGGGCCTATGGCGTGACGGTCGCCTCCATGCTGGTCTTCGCGCTCGCGTCCGTGCTCTACCGGCGCCGGCGGACGCAGCCGATGCCGGTGCACCAGAGCCTTTGCATCCACAGCTTGACCGGCTCGCTGCTCTTCGGCCTCTGCGCGCTGCTGCAGGGCGGGCTTGCGCCACCGATGACGCCGGACTTCGCCATCGGCATCGCCTGGCTGGTGCTGATCGCGACCTTCATGGCCTACGGCATCTATTACACGAGTCTGCGGATGTTTCCCGTCGCCAAGGTGAGTGCCGCCATCTATCTCAGCCCGCCCGTCACCATGCTCTGGGCCTGGGCGCTGTTTTCCGAACCGTTGACGGTCGCGATGTTCTTCGGACTTGCAGTGACGCTGGTGGGCGTCTGGATGACGTCGCGCAGCTGAGGACCTTCGCCCATCCCCATCCCTTTCCCTTTCTCCGGCGGTTTCTCAGGTCCTCTGGCGGCCAACCGCTTGCGAAGACTGTGGTCTCGGCGCGGGGCGTGGCTGGCGACCGGCTCTTCCTGGGGCATCGGCGGCACGCGGCCATGCCGTAGGTGCGCTTCCCGACAGCGGGCGCCTGACTCGACGATTCCGCTCCGCCTCAGCAGCCCAGGCGTTGCTGTTCATGAGAAATCCAGTTGACGTGCCGGATCGCCAGAAGGCTGCTGCCCGGGCTCTCAAAGATCTGACACACGTGCCGATGCGCGAGTGTCAGACCTAAGTCCTACGGCGGAACGCGGCGCGTCCGACATCGTTCTATAGCCAGCCACAACCAAAGAGGAGATGGCCATGAAAACGATTATCATTGCAGCAGCATCAGTCGCAATGTTTGCCACCGGTGCCATGGCACAGGAAGGCGCCACGAGTGGTATGGTCGGCGGCGCTGCTACTGGCGCAGTTGTGGGCGGCCCGGTCGGCGCGGCCGTCGGCGGCATTGCCGGGGCAGTAATTGGCTCGGCGATCGATCCACCACCAGAACAGGTTGTCACCTATGTCCGCGAACAGCCCGTGCCGGCCCAGCCCATCGTGGTCGAGCAGGAGATCGCCGTTGGCCAGCCCCTGCCACGGACGGTCGTGCTGACGCCCGTTCCTGAGGCCCCCCAGTATGCCTACACTTACGTCAATGAGCGCCGGGTGATCGTAAACCCGCAGGACTACACTGTCGTACAGGTTCTCGATTGATCCTGGCGCTACCAAAAGACTGAATGTCCGGGGTCACCACCCCGGACTTTCTCTAACTGCCAGCTGCGGCGGGTTCGAGCTCGTTGAAGGACCCGCCACCACTCTCCAACGCAGGCTGCAGCAGAACAAGGACCCAGAAAAAACTCAGGCTTGGAGGGAGGTTCTCTTGTCTCTTCCGCCAACAGTCCACGTCTCCTTATCGTCGCCACTCACCTTCGGCTCACCAAGGAACAGGGAAACGTTGCCAACGACGTGGGAAATGTCCCCATAGCAGAGGCGACCGTCTTGGCATCAATGGGTGTGGGCCGGTTCTTGGGGAGAGCGAACTGATTGATGGTTTAGAAATCGGCTCGACCTGATGGTCAGCCGTGCCGCAGTTCCCATCTTTAGATCGAGCCTGCCTTAGCAGATACCTCCGGGTTCCCGCCCTTCTGACGACGAGCATCGACCGTCTCATGTGGCCTTCAAGGGTATGACATTGGTGGAGTCGACGGTACGCCGTGCTTTGGCGAATGCGTCGGCGAGTTCCTCCGTCTTGAACGGCTTGGCCACGACCGGACGACCCAGGTCAGATCCTCCCTCCAGTTTGTCACTGTAGCCCGTCATCAACACCACCGGCAGGCGGCGGTCCGTCTGCGCAATATGTGCCGCCAGCTCTATTCCCGACATGCCTGGCATCATGATGTCGCTCAGAACTGCTTCCAGGTCAGGGCGCTGCCGGAGCAGTCTGAGAGCCTGACTGCCGTCCGAAGCACTCACGATCTCAGGTATCAACGTCTCCAGTGACAGACGGACGGATTCCTGTGACGATGGGGTATCATCGACGATCAGGATCGAGCGAGGAAGTTTGTTAGCCGCCGCGTCGACGGCGTCCCGACCGGGTCGCTCCTCGCGCGATCTCGGAAGGAGGATGGTAAAGGCACTCCCGCGGCCAGGAAGACTTACCGCGCTTACAGAGCCTCCACTCCCCTTGGCAAAGCTGTGAACCTGGGTCAGTCCCAGACCGGCGCTGCCCTTCTTCTCGGAGTAGAACGGCTCGAACACTCGCCTCAGCGCATCGGCGGCAATTCCGGTCCCGGTGTCTGCCACAGTGATTGCCACGAATTCGCCCCGCAGCTCCGGGTCTTCCGCCCAATCTTCGGCGACCACTTCTGCGAGATGGTGCCGCCAGCCGACGTCAGGCAGATGTCGGTGTCGGAGAAATCGTAGTTCTCGAGGTTGGAGACCTTCAGGGTCTTGTCGCCATAGGATACTTCCGTTCCCTGCGAGCGGGCGGACGCCAGGGCGACCACTTCATCGGCGGGAAAGGCACGCTCGGCGAGAATGTTCAGCATTTCCCTGCCGACATTGCCGGTGGCGCCGACGACTGCAATCTTGAAACCCATGCTCTTTGCTCTCTTTCTGTCTCTCCTCGATCCGTGAGGGGGAAAGCCGCACAACATCGCGGTTTCCTGGTCCCCGGCCTTACCGGGGAGAGAGCGGTGGCCAGAGACGTCAGACGGTTTTCGTCGTCTTTTTGGCCGTGGTTGTGTTGGATGCGGAAAAGCAATCGCTCAGTCGGGCACGCTGTGCCGGCTGGAAATCTGCAGCGATGTCAAACTCGCGGCGGTTCATAGGATGCTTCCCGTTTGGTGAGGTCTTTAGAAGATTTTGATCCGGAGTCAAGCTGAGACCGCAGCCACACGCCCCACGAGCGGGTATCTGGGCCTCCAGCTTCAGGAGACGTCCCGTTTTTCGGGACGCCAGGTTGCATGCTCGAAGCCTCAGGCAGAAAGGCTGGCAAATTCCCGAAGGATGGCATCGCCCATTTCGGCGGTGCCGACCTGGCGGCAGCCCTCGGCCATGATGTCGCCAGTGCGGATACCCGCTTCGAGAACATTGGCGATTGCCTTCTCCAGGCGGTCCGCTTCCGCCACCATGTTGAAGGAGTAGCGCAAGCACATGGCAAAGGAGGCGATCATCGCGATCGGGTTGGCAACGCCCTGTCCGGCAATGTCCGGCGCCGAGCCGTGGACAGGCTCGTAGAGGGCCTTGCGCTTGCCGGTCATCGCATCGGGAGCGCCGAGCGACGCGGACGGCAGCATGCCGAGCGAACCGGTCAGCATGGCTGCGACGTCCGACAGCATGTCGCCGAAGAGGTTGTCGGTGACGATCACGTCGAACTGTTTTGGCGCGCGCACCAGCTGCATGCCGCCGGCGTCGGCCAGCATGTGCTCGAGCTTGACGTCCGAATAGGTGCGCTTGTGGGTTTCCGTGACGACCTGGTTCCACAGCACGCCGGACTTCATGACGTTGCGCTTCTCCATGGAGCAGACGCGGTTGCTGCGGGTGCGGGCCAGTTCGAAGGCCACGGCGGAAATGCGCTCGATCTCGTAGGTGTCATAGACCTGCGTGTCGATCGCGCGCTTCTGGCCGTTGCCGAGGTCGGTGATCGTCTTCGGTTCGCCGAAATAGACGCCGCCCGTCAGTTCGCGGACGATCAGGATGTCGAGACCTTCGACGAGCTCGGGCTTCAGCGACGAGGCGGAGGCGAGCGCCGGGTAGCAGATGGCGGGACGAAGGTTGGCAAACAGCTCCAGATCCTTGCGCAGCCGCAGAAGGCCGGCCTCAGGGCGCACGTCGTAGGGGACCTCATCCCACTTCGGACCTCCGACGGCACCGAAGAGAACTGCATCCGCGGCCTTGGCCTTGGCCATGTCGGCTTCCGAAATCGCGGCGCCATGGGCATCGTAGGCGCATCCGCCGACCAGTCCCTCGTCCGTGACGAAACCGGCGTCCATCGCGCTGTTCATGTGGGCGATGATCTTGCGGACCTCGGCCATGGCCTCGGGGCCGATACCGTCGCCGGGAAGCAGGAAGAGAGACTTGGTCATGTATGTGTGTTCCTCTGACTGGCCGACTGAACCCTCCGCACGGAGGAGGTCGACCTCTGTGATTCAGGACGTTCCGGCTCCGATGCGGGCGGTCACCTCGATCTCGACCTTCATCTCAGGCATCGTCAGCCCGCAGACGATCATCGTGGCCGCCGGCCGGATCTCGGCAAATGCCTCTCCGAGGACCTCGACGATCGCGTCGTAGTCCTTCATGTCGGTGATGTAATAGCGGACGCGAAGGACGTCCTTCAGGCTGCTGCCGGCCTCCTGCAGGGCTTTGTCGATGGTTGCCAGAGCGTTTCGCGTCTGGTCGGCCACGTCGTCAGGCATCGTCATGCGCGCGTAGTCATAACCGGTCGTGCCTGAGACATAGACCATGTCCGCATCCACTATGGCGCGGGAGTAGCCGATGCGGGCTTCAAAGGGCGAGCCGGAGGAGATGCGCTTGACCATCGGCGGAAGACCGGCTCAGAGCCAGGGCCGCTGGGCGGTCGTCTTCTGTTCGAAGCTGCCGATCATGGACTCGCTCTTCAGCGTGCTGGCGATGTCGTCGAGACCCTCGAGCAGGATATGACGGCGTGCCTGGTCGATGTCGAAGCGGATGGATCCGCCGTCGGGACCGGTGATCTCCTGGGCTTCCAGGTCAACCGTCAGAACGGCGTTGGAGCCGCGCGAGGCGTCGTCCATCAGCTTGTCCAGGTCGTCATGGCTGACAACGATGGGCAGGATGCCGTTCTTGAAGCAGTTGTTGTAGAAAATGTCGGCAAAGCTCGTGGAGATCACGCAGCGGATACCGAAGTCGAGAAGCGCCCAGGGCGCATGCTCGCGCGACGAGCCGCATCCGAAGTTGTCACCGGCCACGAGGATCTTGGCATTGCGATAGGCGGCCTTGTTGAGCACGAAGTCCGGATTTTCCGACCCGTCTTCATTGTACCGGGCCTCGGCAAAAAGTCCCTGGCCCAGGCCGGTCCGCTTGATCGTCTTCAGGTAGTCCTTCGGAATGATCATGTCGGTGTCGACGTTGACGACCGGAAGCGGCGCTGCAACGCCCGTAAGCTTGACGAACTTTTCCATGATCTGCCTCCACATCGACTGTCTGCGGAAGCCCTTAAAGCAAATCGGGAGCGATTTGAAGGTCCGTTTTGGCCCAAGGCGGTACGCCAGGCGCCTGAAATCAGGCTGCCCGGCTTGTCTGGTCGGCCCTGCTTACAGGTCGATGATGGTCCCGCGGCCGTCATTCCAGACGCGAAGTTCGGATTTCTGCGCCTTGGCTTTCACCGGGACGGGCTTCAGCCGCGCCGACAGGAGGCGGCCTGCCGCAATCGCGCCAACGATGCCCATGAAGGCGACCGTCAGGGAGGCGGTCAGCAGAGCAGCCAGTGCGAAGAGAGCGACACCGGTGGTGAAAAGGAAGAACGAACGAATGTTTTGCATGGTCCAGACCTTTCTGTGGACCTGAATGTGGTCCCTGCCGGTCTGCCTTGCAAGGCTTTTCCTCCGGTTGCGATATTGCGCCGCGCCGAAAAGCTTGTCACAAAATCGCGATGACATTCGTGACCTCTCCTTCGGCGCCCGTTTCGCCCCCTCGCCGCTCCTGCCTCAGCGTGCCCGCAATCAACCGGCGCGCCCTCGACAAGACGCACGGGCTGGACTGCGACCTAGTGATCTTCGACCTCGAAGATTCTGTCTCTCCGGACAAGAAGGCCGAAGCGCGCGACAACCTGCGCCGTTTCTTTCAGGAGACGCCGCTTGCGGCGCGGGAAACGGTGATCCGCATCAATGGCGCGGACTCGCAGTTTCGCCGCCAGGATGTCGAGCTGGTCCTGGAGCTTGAACCGGATGCGGTGCTTCTGCCGAAGGTGGAGGATCCGGGCGAAATCCGGCAGATGGCCGAAGCGCTTGCGAACGCGCCGGAAAGCCTGCGGGTCTGGGCGATGATGGAGACGCCACTGGGCGTGCTCAACGCAGCCGCCATCGCCGCGACAGCACGGGAGGCGGGAGGACGGCTGGACTGCTTGGTGATCGGCCTCAACGATCTGCGCAAGGCAACGGGTGTTCCGCCGAAGCCGGGACGGGTCTATCTGGTGCCCTGGATGATGCAGGTGGTCCTGGCTGCGCGCGCACATGGCCTAGACGTCATCGACAGCGTCTTCAACGATTTTCGCGACGCCGACGGGTTTGTTGCCGAATGCGCCCAGGGCCGCGCCATGGGGTTCGACGGCAAGATGCTGATCCATCCGGCACAGATTGAAGCCGCCAACGAAAGCTTCGGACCGGCTCCGGAAGCGATCGCCGAGGCTGAAGCCATCGTCGCCGCCTTCCGGCAGCCAAACACGGCAGACCTCAACGTCATCAACCTCAACGGCCGGATGGTCGAACGCCTGCATCTGGAAGAAGCCGAAAGGCTTCTCGCCCGGCTGCATCTCATCGAAAGCAGAAAGACAAGCGCATGAAAGTCTACCGTTTCCTCACAGGCCCCGACGATTCTTCCTTCTGCCACCGGGTCACGGATGCCCTGAACAAGGGCTGGGACCTGCATGGATCGCCCAGCCACAGCTTCAACGCCGCCGAGAACAAGATGTACTGCGGCCAGGCCGTCGTGAAGACAGTGCACGGCAAGGATTATCATCCCGACATCAAGCTCGGCGAGCAGTAGGCCGCTTCAGGCCAAGGTCAGCGCTCGGTGGCTTCCTCGGCGCTGGCCTCGATCCGTTCCATGTCGTCGTCGCTCAGTCCGAAGTGATGGCCGATCTCGTGGATCAGCACATGGGTGATGATATCGCCCAGTGTCTCCTCGTTTTCCGCCCAGTAATCCAGGATCGGGCGGCGGTAGAGCCGGATACGGTTCGGCAGTTCGCCCGTTTCCATGGTGAAACGCTCCGAGATGCCGCGCCCCTCAAAGAGGCCGAGCAGGTCGAAGGGGGTTTCAAGCGCCATGTCCTCGAAGATATCGTCGTCGGGAAATTCCTCGATCTCGATGGTCAGGTTCGCGGTCAGCGCCCGGAATTCTTCCGGCAGGTTGCCATAGGCTTCGATCGCCAAGGACTCGAAGGCACTGATGGTGGGCGCGTGGCGGTCCCGCCAGTCGTCAGTTTGGTCAATACGGGCCATACATGCTCCTTGTAGGAGCTCATATAATTCATTTCATGAAATTTTCGAGAGGATTCATCAGCCTGCCCGAGCAAACGGGCGTCGGCGCCAAAATGGCTGTTGACTCTTCTGGGTAGCTCTGGAATCCATTAGAACATAAAGAGAACATACAGAATGGAGCTGACGCCATGGCTGAAGATGCCACGGCGCAGGAGAGACTTTTTGCCCTGCGTGAAACGATCGCCCGCCTGGAAGGAAAGGCCTTGCCCGCCATGGCAGCGGCCAGACAGGCTGACGCTGCCGTT
This sequence comes from Pseudorhizobium pelagicum, assembly GCA_000722615.1. Classification (GTDB taxonomy): domain Bacteria; phylum Pseudomonadota; class Alphaproteobacteria; order Rhizobiales; family Rhizobiaceae; genus Neorhizobium; species Neorhizobium pelagicum. The sequence continues at coordinate 125,699 of JOKI01000006.1, forward strand.
GCGGCGGAAGGAGCCGCTGCGGGATCATCAAACCGGTTTTGCTTTGGAGTCCAGGAGGTGGATTGCCTGCTGGACGGCGGGCTGCCCCGGGACGGGCTGACAGAGGTGAGGACGCAGCTTTTCCGGGACTCCGGTGCCGCAACGGCTCTTCTTCTGGCGCTGACGTCGCGGTTGATGGGATCGTCCGGAAAGGATGAGAAGGCGACAGGGGAACCCGTCCTGTGGATCGGCGATACGGCCTGCGTGCAGGAGGCCGGCCTGCCCTATGCCCTGGGGTTGAGGGAGTTCGGGCTGAGGCCCGATCAGCTCCTGTTTGCCCTGCCGCGAAAGCTGGAAGACGCCCTCTGGATTGCCGAGCTTGCACTGGCCAGCAGAGCGCTTGCAGCCACCATTCTGGAAGTCCGTGGCAATCTTCCGGGGTTCGGCCTGACCGAAAGCCGGCGGCTTGCCCTCAGAGCAAAAGCGGCGGGGCGGCCGCTTTTCGTGCTCCGGCATGCGGGCGAGGAAGAGGCAAGCAGTGCCGCCTTCCGCTTTCGTGCCGAGCCGGCGCCGGCTCTGGAACGCCGCCTCCCCGATGGTTCGATGCTGGGCGGTAGCCTCGGCCATCCCGTTTTCCGTCTGACCCTGGAGAAGAGCCGCAATCCGGCTCCGCTCTCTTTCACCCTGGAGTGGAATTCCCGTGACCGTCAATTTCTCCTCGCCCGTCCAGCAGTCCTCCCTGTCGCTGTCACACCCGGGACAGCGTATCCTGTCGATCGTTCTCCCGCATCTGTCGACCGACCGGATCGCCCGGCTCAAGTGGGGTCCCTCCTGGCGTTCGACCGGGCGTCCTGAGCATCCGCCGATCCTCTGCGCCGGGCGGCACGAGAATGCCATGCGGCTGACGTCGCTGGACGAAATGTCGGAGACGCTGGGCCTCAGGTTGGGGCAGGGACTGGCGGAGGCGCGGGCCATTCATCCGTCGGTGGAGGTGGTGGACGAAAACCCGGCTGCCGACCGGAGCCTGCTGGAAGCCATTGCGGACTGGTGCGACCGCTACACGCCGCTGGTGGCGATCGACGGGGAGAAGGGCCTGCTTCTCGACATTACCGGCTGCGCCCATCTGTTCGGTGGCGAGGAGCTGCTGCTGAACGACGTGATGTTGCGGCTGTTCCAGATGGGTTTCGATGCGAGGGGCGCCATTTCCGGATGGCCCGGCCTGTCCTGGGCCGTGTGTCGGTTCGGCCATGGCGGTGTGGTGGCCGACAGGGAAAGGGAAACGATTGCCGCGCCGCTGCCGGTGGCTGCCCTCCGGCTGGAGCAGGATCTGGTGGGCGCGTTGCGGAAGCTTGGCCTCAAGCGCATCGGGGATATCCTTCCCCTCCCGCGTGCGCCGCTCGCCCGCCGCTTTGGCGCACAGGTCCTGCTGCGGCTGGACCAGATGATGGGGAGGGTGGAGGAGCCGATCTCTCCGCGCCGCCCGGTGCCGGTGCTGTCCTGCGAGCGGCGGCTTCTGGAACCGATCCGGGCGGAGGAGGACATCCTGCATCTGGCCGGACAGGTGGCGCTTCTCCTGTTGCCGAGCCTAGAGGCGCGGGGGGCCGGCGGCCGCGTCTTCGAACTGGTGCTCTTCCGGGTGGACGGCAAGGTCTTCCGGATCGAGGCCGGTGCCTCCCAGCCGCTGCGGGAGCCCCAAAGGATTGCCGCCCTCTTTTCGGAACGCCTCAAGGCGGTCCATGACGATCTCGATGCGGGTTTCGGTTTCGAGATCCTTCGCCTCAACGTGCTCCGGCACGAGGATTTCAGATCCACCCAGACGGATTTCGAGGGGCAGGGGCAGCAGGCGGCGTCACTGGGTGATTTTGTCGACCGGGTCAGTGCGCGGCTCGGATGCCATGTCCTGCAGGGGGTCGCGCTGCGTCAAAGCCATGTCCCGGAGCGGGCGTCCGTCTTCCTGCCGGCCCTGGACATGCCTGCCGCGTCGAAGCGGGATGATCTCCACCTCGGTTTCCAAATCCGCGACAGGCCCGTGCGCCTGTTCCGCTACCCCGAGCGGGTCGAGGCGGTGGCGGAGGTTCCGGACGGGCCGCCCTTCCGCTTCCGCTGGCGGCGCATCCTTCACGAGGTGCTGCGCGCAGAGGGGCCGGAGCGGATTTCTCCCGAATGGTGGCTGGACGAGGAGGATCCGGGGGAGCGCGACTATTTCCGTCTCGAGGTAATGACCGGACAGCGCCTGTGGCTCTACCGCAAGGGCCATTACCATCAGGACACGGCGCCCGGCTGGTACGTGCAGGGGGTCTTTGCATGACGGCTGCGGCTGCCTTCTTCGAGATCGGCGCGCGGACCAATTTCTCCTTCCTGGAAGGTGCGTCCAGACCGGAGGAGATGGTGCAGCAGGCGTCGGCCATCGGCCTGGCAGGCATCGGGATTGCCGACCGCAACTCCGTGGCCGGCGTCGTGCGGGCCTTCAATCGCGTCCGCGACATGAAGGAGATGGCGCAGCATCAGCAGCAGCACGGCCGCAGGCCGGAGGAGCCGGAGGCTATGCAGCCAACCCGGTTCCAGCCGGGCGCGCGGCTGGTCTTTGCCGACGGCACGCCCGATATTCTCGCGTACCCCAGGAGCCGCAAGGGATGGGGCAATCTCTGCCGCCTGTTGAGCCGCGGCAATCTGCGCGCGCAAAAGGGCGAATGCATTCTGGAGGAATGGGACATCCTCGAATGGGGCGGGGAGATGATGCTCGCCGTCGTGCCCGATCATGCCCGCCTGGAGGACGATGCTTACGGAAAAATTCTGGAGGATCGCCTGCCGCGGCTGCGCCAGCGCTTCGGCGGGTCGCTCTTCCTGGCGCTGTCGCCGGCCTATGACGGCCGCGACAGTGTGAGTTTTGCCATTCTGGCGCGGCTTGCGGAGCGGCACCGCCTGCCGCTGCTCGCCACCAACCAGCCGCTCTACCATCATCCCGACCGGCGTTCGCTGGCCGATGTGGTCACCGCCATCCGCGAGCATGTCGCGGTGGCGGAGGCGGGCTTTCTCCTGGCTCCGAACGGGGAGAAATACCTGAAGCCGGACCTGGAGATGGCCCGTCTGTTTCGCAAATACCCGGAAGCGGTGACCAATACCGAGATTTTCTTTAGTCGGCTTCATTTTTCCCTGGAGGAGCTGCAGCACAATTATCCGGATGAAAGCGTCGCAGGCGAAACGGTGTCTGAGACCTTGGAGAGGTTGACCTGGGAAGGGGCCCGAGACCGGTATCCGGATGAGATCCCGGACAAGGTCGCGCAGCTGATCCGCTATGAGCTCGAGCTGATCACCGAGATGCAATACGAGCCTTACTTCCTGACCGTCCGCCACATCGTCTGGCATGCCCGCCATGTCCTGAAGATCCTCTGCCAGGGACGGGGGTCGGCAGCCAATTCGGCCGTCTGCTATTGTCTGGGGATTACCGAGGTGGATCCCAGCTTCACGACCCTCCTGTTCGAGCGGTTCATTTCGACCGAACGAAACGAGCCGCCCGACATCGACGTCGATTTCGAGCATGAACGGCGCGAAGAGATCATCCAGTATATCTACCAGCATTACGGCTACCGTCATGCCGGGCTGACGGCGGCAGTGACGAGCTATCGCACCCGGATGGCCGGGCGGGAGGTCGCCAAGGCCTTCGGACTTTCCGATGACGTGCAGGCGGCTTTTTCGAGCACCGTCTGGGGATGGTCGGACGACGGGATCTCGGAGCGCGAGGCGAAGGTGGCCGGGCTCGACGTGACCGATCCGGTGACCCGCAAGGTGATTGCGCATGCCCGCGAACTCTTGGGGTTTCCCCGCCACCTGACACAGCATGTCGGCGGCTTCCTGATCACCCGCGACCGGCTGGACGAGGTCGTGCCGATCATGAAGACGGCCATGCACGGCCGCTACATGATCGAATGGGACAAGGACGACCTCGACACCCTGAAGCTCCTGAAGATCGACGTCCTGGCGCTCGGCATGCTGACCGGTCTGAGGAAGGCCTTCGAGATGATGCGCAGCCACTACCAGGAGAATGAGACACTGGCCCGCCTGCTCCAGGACCAGAGAGGCGAGGTCTACGACATGATCTGCCGGGCGGACACGATCGGCGTCTTCCAGATCGAAAGCCGGGCGCAGATGAGCATGCTGCCGCGCCTGCGGCCGCGACAGTTCTACGATCTGGTCATTGAAGTGGCGATCGTGCGGCCGGGGCCCATCCAGGGAAACATGGTGCATCCCTACCTGAAGCGGCGGGAGGAGCGCGATCGGGGACAGGAAATCACCTACGAGCGGCCGGAATTGAGGGCGGTTCTGGCGCGGACCCTCGGCGTGCCGCTCTTCCAGGAGCAGGCCATGCAGATCGCCATCACCGCGGCAGGATTTTCACCGGCCAAGGCCGACAGGCTCCGCCGTTCGATGGCCACCTTCAAACGCTCCGGCCGGGTGGAGGAGTTCAAGGACGACATGATCCAGGGCATGCTGAAGAAGGGCTACCGCAAGGAGTTTGCGGAACGCTGCTTCAGCCAGATCGAAGGCTTTGCCGAATATGGCTTCCCGGAAAGCCACGCGGCCTCCTTTGCCCTCCTCGTCTATGCCTCCTGCTGGATCAAGACCTATTATCCCGACGTCTTCTGCGCCGCGCTCCTGAATTCGCAGCCGATGGGCTTTTATGCTCCAGCCCAACTGGTGCGCGATGCGCGGGAACATGGGGTCGAGGTGCGGCCGGTCGATGTCAATCTGTCCGACTGGGACTGCGGCTTGGAAGAGGCACACTTCCGGCACGACAGGATCGATCCGCGGCACCGGGAGATGCGCCAGGTGATCCGCACGAAGAAGGCGGTGCGGCTGGGCCTGCGGCAGGTGAAGGGACTGTCGGAGCGGGTCATCAAGGAGCGCCTGATCGAAAATCGTGGGTCCGGCTATGCTTCCATTCGCGACCTGTGGCTGCGCTCCGGCCTCGACAAGGCGGATGTCGAACGGCTGGCGGATGCCGATGCCTTCGGCTCCCTCGGTATTTCCCGCCGCGAGGCGCTCTGGCAGGTGCGGGGTCTCGATGCCCGGAAGGCCGTCGACAAGCTGCCCCTCTTCGATCAGGTGCGGCAGGGCGAACTGCAGGTGGAACCCGTTACGCAGCTGCCGGACATGCTGCCCGGAGAGCAGGTGATCGAGGATTATCGCTATCTGTCGCTGTCGCTGAAGGCGCATCCGACATCCTTCCTTCGGCAGGATTTCATCCGGATGGGCGTGACACGCAGCGTCGACCTGTTTTCGGTGCCCAACGGGCGAAGGACGGTGATTGCCGGCCTGGTGCTGGTGCGCCAGCGCCCGGGATCGGCCAATGGGGTGATCTTCATGACGCTGGAGGACGAGACCGGGGTTGCCAATGCGATCGTCTGGCCGAAAACCTTCGAGCGCTACCGGGCTGTCGTCATGGGAGCACGACTGGTGAAGATACAGGGACGCCTGCAGAGCATGCATGGCGTCATCCATACGGTCGTTGAGCACATCGAGGATATCACCTCCATGCTCGGCATCCTCCAGAAGGAGGGGCGTCGCTTCGGCTCGCCGCGCGCCGACGAGACGCTGGGATCCGGCGGTGGCAGCTATCGCAAGCGCAGAAGCCCCGACGGCGACGGGCAGCCGTCAGGCCACACTGTGGAGGGAGGGCAACCTCAGCTGGATCTGCGGCCGGAGGACGTCATGCCAAGGGGCCGAAATTTCCACTAGGACTTGCCTTGCGTCACAGCTGCGGCAACCGATCACTCATAAAGTAAGCGAAATTTTCTTGACAGGAGCGGTGGTCTTTCGCAAAAAGCGGATGTTAAGGGTCATGTTTGATGGGTTGACCGAGAATGCTAGTCTGCAGCTGCAATTACATCACCGACAAGGAGATCCGCGAGGTCATCGTCGAGCTCCTCGATCAGGACTGCTGGCAGCTGATCGTTCCGGCCAAGGTGTATCACGCCATGAGCAAGCGCGGTCGTTGCTGCGGCTGCTTCCCCAATGTTGTCGAGCTGATCATCAAGACCACCGAGGATTATCACGCTCACCGCCACTCGACGGAAGCGGAAGTTATCGACTATATGTCCCGCCTGAAACAATTCCACGAAGAAAACAGGAGAGCGGACATTGAAAGGCGAAATCAGCGTCATCGAGCGGCTTAACGAGGCGCTTTTCCTCGAACTCGGCGCAGTCAATCAGTACTGGCTTCACTATCGTCTGCTGTCGGACTGGGGCTTTGCCAAGCTGGCCAAGAAAGAGCGTGAAGAGTCCATCGAGGAGATGCATCACGCCGACCGCATCATCGATCGCATCATCTTCCTCGAAGGCCATCCCAACCTCCAGACGCTGGCGCCGCTGCGCATCGGCCAGAACGTCAAGGAAGTGCTCGAGGCGGATCTCGCCGGCGAATACGATGCCCGCACGGCCTACAAGGCCTCGCGCGATGTCTGTCACGCGGCCGGAGACTATGTCTCCATGAAGCTTTTCGAAGAACTGCTCGCCGACGAGGAAGGTCATATCGACTTCCTCGAAACGCAGCTCGACCTGCTCGGCAAGATCGGCGAAGAGCGTTACGGCCTGCTGAACGCCGTTTCCGCAGACACGGCCGAGTAAGGCCTTACAGACTACCGATCCGGTGGCATTGCTGATGTCGCCGGATCAGCGCCGCCGAGCGCGCTCGCTACCTCTCCTTCACGGACTGCATCGCGACCGACGTCGACGTGCTGGCGACATGCGGCAGGCTGGAAATGCGTTCCCCAAGGATCTCCCGATAGCGTCGGATGTTCGGCGTCCGCACCTTCAGCAGATAGTCGTAGCGGCCGGCGATCATATGGCACTCCTCGACTTCCCTGATCCTGCTCACCGCCTGATTGAATTCCAGAAGTGCCTTTTCACGGGTGTCGGAGAGGGTGACCTCCGCGAAGGCCACGTGATCCAGCCCGAGCTTCTGCGGATTGAGCACGGCCCGGAAGCCCTGGATAAAGCTTTCGTCGATCAGGCGTTTCAGGCGTGCGGTGCACGGCGTCTTAGACAGGCCTATGCGATTTGACAGATCGGTCAGCGAAATCCGCCCGTCGTCCGCGACAATCTCGAGGATCTTGCGGTCGTAGGTGTCAAGTTCGCTTTCCTTCGGGACTTTCATGGTGAAATTCACCTCCATGGCCGCACTGAAAGGTGAATATCACCTCGAACAGGGTCGTGAAAAGTCATAGTGCGGAAATATCTTGAGGTAGTATCGGGGCAAAATCTGTCTCTCGCCCCCGGATCCTCAGATGAGCACCCAGTTTCAGACCGACCTCCCCGCAGCCCGACCACCCTTTTCCGATTTCGCCCCTCCGGTCCGACCGCAAGGACCACTCCGCAAAGCCATCACGTCGGCCTATCGCCTGCCGGAGGTCGCATGCGTGGCGACACTGGCCGATGCGGCCATGCTTCCCGAACAGACCCGGCAGACGATCAAGGCCACCGGCCGACAGCTGATCGAAGCCTTGCGCGCCAAGGGCGGGGGTTCCGGAATCGAGGGTCTGGTGCAGGAATACTCGCTGTCCAGCCAGGAGGGCGTGGCCCTCATGTGCCTTGCGGAGGCGCTGCTGCGCATTCCCGACGCGGCGACCCGCGATGCCCTGATCCGCGACAAGATCTCGCATGGCGACTGGAAGTCCCACATCGGCGGCGGGCGCTCGCTCTTCGTCAATGCTGCGACCTGGGGGCTGGTCGTCACCGGCAAGCTCACCTCCACCGTCAACGACCGCGGCCTTGCCGCGGCGCTGACGCGGCTGATCGCCCGATGCGGCGAGCCCGTGGTTCGCCGGGGCGTCGACATGGCCATGCGGATGATGGGCGAGCAGTTCGTCACCGGAGAGACGATCGAGGAGGCGCTGCGGCGGGCGAAACGGCTCGAGGAGCGCGGCTTCGGCTATTCCTACGACATGCTGGGGGAAGCTGCGACCACTGCGAGCGACGCCGCCCGTTACTACAGGGACTATGAGACGGCGATCCACGCCATCGGCAAGGCCTCCGCCGGTCGCGGCGTCTACAACGGCCCTGGCATCTCGATCAAGCTTTCGGCGCTTCACCCCCGGTATGCGCGGGCGCAGGCCTGGAGGGTGATGGAGGAACTGCTGCCGAAGGTGAAGGCGCTGGCGCTGATTGCCAAGTCCTATGACATCGGGCTCAACATTGATGCAGAAGAGGCGGATCGGCTCGAGCTGTCGCTCGACCTGCTGGAGGAGCTTTGCCTCGACGAGACGCTCAGCGGCTGGAACGGCATCGGGTTCGTCGTTCAGGCCTATGGCAAGCGCTGCCCCTTCGTGCTCGATTTCATCATCGATCTCGCCCGACGCTCAGACCACCGCATCATGGTCCGGCTGGTCAAGGGGGCCTATTGGGATGCGGAGATCAAGCGTGCCCAACTCGATGGTCTCTCTGACTTTCCCGTGTTTACCCGCAAGGTGCACACCGACGTTTCCTACATCGCCTGCGCCAAGAAGCTACTGGCCGCAACGGATGTGATCTTTCCGCAGTTCGCCACCCACAATGCGCAGACGGTGGCGACGATCTACCATCTGGCGGGCCCGGACTTCCAGCGCGGCACATACGAGTTCCAGTGCCTGCACGGCATGGGCGAGCCGCTCTATGACGAGGTGGTGGGCAAGGACAAGCTCGACCGTCCATGCCGCATCTATGCTCCTGTCGGAACCCATGAGACGCTGCTCGCCTACCTCGTGCGCAGGCTCCTGGAAAACGGCGCCAATTCGTCGTTCGTCAATCGAATTGCCAATCCAGCCGTTTCCGTCGATGAGCTCACCACCGATCCGGTCGATCTCGTGCGGGCGATGGCTGCACCCGGCAGCATGCACGACAAGATTGCCCTGCCGCAGGACATTCTCGGTTCTGGTCGTCGCAACTCCGCCGGCCTCGACCTGTCCGACGAAAGTACCCTGGAGCGTTTGACCGAAGAGCTGCAGCGGAGCGCAACGCTCGCCTGGATCGCGGCGCCCATGATTGCCGATGGCGCAAGCAGCGGCAGCCCGCGTCCGGTTGCCAATCCGGCAGATCATCAGGACATTGTCGGCCAAGTCACCGAGGCGACGGAAGACGAGGCGAGGGCCGCGGCCCGTCACGCAACACAGGCCGCACCCGGTTGGGCCGCGACGCCGGCGTCGGAGCGGGCCGCTTACCTGGAGCGGGCGGCGGACCTGATGCAGGAGCGCATGCCGATCCTGCTCGGGCTGATCATGCGCGAGGCCGGAAAGTCCCTGCCGAACGCCATCGCCGAGGTGCGCGAGGCCGTCGATTTCCTGCGCTATTATGCGCAGCAGGCCCGGCGCACCCTTGGGGTCGCGCATGCGCCGCTCGGCCCCATCGTCTGCATCAGCCCCTGGAATTTTCCGCTGGCCATCTTCACCGGGCAGATCGCAGCGGCCTTGGTGGCCGGCAATCCGGTGCTCGCCAAGCCGGCGGAGGAAACGCCTCTGATCGCAGCCGAGGCGGTACGCCTGATGCATGAGGCCGGCATTCCCGCCGCCGTCCTGCAGTTCGTCCCCGGCGACGGAAAGATCGGCGCCGCCCTGGTCGGCGCAGCGGAAACGTCCGGCGTCATGTTCACCGGTTCGACCGAGGTGGCGCGACTGATCCAGAAGCAGCTCTCCGGCCGGTTGCTGCCGAGCGGCAAGCCCATTCCGCTGATTGCCGAGACCGGCGGGCAGAATGCCATGATCGTCGATTCCTCGGCGCTTGCCGAACAGGTGGTCGGCGACGTGATCGCCTCGGCCTTCGACAGTGCCGGCCAGCGCTGCTCGGCGCTGCGCGTGCTGTGCCTGCAGGAGGAGGTCGCCGAGCGGACGCTGACGATGCTGAAGGGCGCGCTCCGCGAACTCTCGATCGGCCGCACCGACCGCCTCAGCGTCGACATCGGGCCGGTGATCACGGCCGAGGCGAAGCGCACCCTCGAGGATCATATCGAAGCCATGCGCGCGCGGGGGCTGAAGGTCGAACAGACCGAAATGCCGAGCGAAGTGGCAGCCGGCACCTTCGTGGCGCCGACGATCATCGAACTCACCTCGCTGAAGGATCTCGAAAAGGAGGTCTTCGGCCCTGTGCTGCACGTGATCCGCTATCGGCGTGAGCAGCTGGACCGGTTGATCGACGACATCAATGCCACGGGCTACGGGCTCACCTTCGGGCTTCACACCCGCCTGGACGAAACCATCGCCCATGTCACGAGCCGGATCCGGGCCGGCAATCTCTACGTCAACCGCAACATCATCGGCGCCGTCGTCGGCGTGCAGCCATTCGGTGGCCGCGGCCTTTCCGGCACGGGGCCGAAGGCCGGCGGACCGCTCTACATCGGGCGCCTCGTGCAGTCCGCTCCCGTTCCGCCGCAACACAGCTCGGTCCATACGGATCCGGCTCTGCACGATTATGTCCGCTGGCTCCAGGGCCGCGGCCAAGCCGCGGAAGCCGAAACCGCTGCCGGAATGGGAAGCGCCTCCGCGCTCGGGCTGAACATCCAGCTGCCGGGTCCCGTCGGCGAGAGCAACCTCTACGGCCTGCATGCGCGCGGCCAGATCCTGCTGGTGCCGGAGACGGAAGCCGGGCTCCATCATCAGCTCGCTGCGGTGCTGGCGACCGGCAATACCGCCGTCATCGACGAGGCCGCTCCTTTCAGGGCGTCGCTGGAGAGCCTTCCCGCCTCCGTTGCCGCCCGGCTTCGCTGGTCCAGAAACTGGGCGGCGGACGGACCCTATGCCGGAGCGCTGATCGAGGGCGATGCGGAGCGGATACGATCCATCACGACGCGCATTGCCGAACTTCCGGGTCCGCTGGTGCTGGTCCAGGCGGCGCCCGCCGACGATATGCATCGCCCTGACGCCTATTGCCTCAACTGGATGCTGGAAGAGGTCTCGACCTCGATCAATACGGCCGCAGCGGGCGGCAACGCGAGCCTGATGGCGATCGGCTAGCCGAGCCGGCACTTGCACCGGATGATGACAGCGTCTTTGATGACGCCGCTGCCGGCGGGTTCCGCCGGCAGCCTCAGCAGGGGGGAGTGCCATGGATCCGTTCGTCTTTCATACCGCGGGGCAGATCATCTTTCGCGCCGGTGCCGGCAGCGATATCGGCAGTATCGCCAGGACGACAGGCCGAGGCCGCATCCTGTTCGTGACCGACAGCGGGCTTCGAGCTCTCGGGCTCTGCGATGCGCCGCTCGCGTCCCTGCAAACGACGGGTTCAGAGGCCGTGGTCTTCGATCAGGTCGAGGCCGACCCGTCGCTGGACACGATCCTGAAGGCTGTGGCGGCGGGGCGGCAGGGGGAGGTCACGGGCGTCATCGGCTTCGGTGGCGGCTCCTCTCTCGATGTCGCCAAGGTTGCCGCCCTGCTTCTCGGTTCGGGTGAGGATATCGCCGATGCATGGGGCGTGGGAAACGCCAAGGGGCCGCGCCTGCCGCTGATCCTGGTGCCGACCACCGCCGGCACCGGATCGGAGGTGACGCCGGTCGCGATCGTCACGGTGGGCGGCGTGGAGAAGCGCGGCATATCCTCTCCCATCCTGCTGCCGGACATCGCCGTTCTCGATCCGAACCTGACGCTCGGCCTGCCGCCGCAGATCACGGCAGCAACGGGGATCGACGCCATGGTCCACGCAATCGAGGCCTATACCTCCAAAAGCCCCAACAACAATCCGATATCGAAAATGCTTGCCCGTCAGGCTCTTCGTCTTCTCGGGGCCAATCTCGAGGAAGCCGTGTTCAACGGAGGCAATCTGCCGGCGCGGGGTGCAATGCTGCTCGGCTCGATGCTGGCCGGACAGGCCTTCGCCAACTCCCCGGTCGCCGCCGTCCATGCGCTTGCCTATCCGATCGGCGGCAGGTTCCACATTCCGCATGGCCTCTCCAATGCGCTTGTGCTGCCGCATGTCCTGCGCTTCAACGCAGCGGAGGCGGCGTCGGCCTATGCCGAGCTTGCGGTCGACGCCTTTCCGGATCTTGCCTCCATACCGGAACCGCAAGCGCGGTGCAGCGCCTTCATCGAGCGCCTGGCGGACCTGCCGCGGCGGCTCCATCTGCCGGTCCGGCTGCGGGACGTGGGAATTGGCGAGGAGCATCTGGCGCAGATGGCGAGCGATGCGATGCTGCAGACGCGGCTGCTCGTCAACAATCCGCGGGAGCTCGCCGAGGCAGACGCCGCCGCCATCTATCGTGCCGCGTGGTAAGCGCTTGCCGCCTGCAAGGGCGGGTTTACACCAGGCCGAGCGTCACGGCGGCGACGACCACGTACCGGGCCGTCTTTCCAATGAAGACAAGAAGAACAAAGGGCAGAAGCGGCTCTCGCAGAACACCTGCGACGACCGTGATCGCGTCGCCGCCGATGGGCAGCCAGCTCAGGAGAAGCGACCACTTGCCGTACTTCCGGTACCAGCGCTGCGCGCCTTCCAGCTTCTGCGGCGAAACGGGAAACCAGCGGCGATCCCGAAACCGTTCGATGCCGCGTCCTATGAACCAATTGACTACGGCGCCCAGCGTGTTGCCCACCGAGGCGACGGCGACGAGGACCGGAAGGGAGTAGTCGCCGGAGAGGATCAGCCCGACAAGGATGGCCTCCGACTGCATCGGCAGGAAGGTGGCGGCCACGAAGGCCGCGCCGAAGAGGCCGGCATAGGCGCCGATGGTCAGCAACATTTTGCTCTTCCTCCCAAAAGAGAAGGGGCGGATCGACCGCCCCTTCCTTTGTCCAGATATCGGGGGCCTCAGGCCTGACGGAATTCGTCGCGTTCCTCCGTTGCGGCCTCGCCGGCAACAGCTGCGGCTTCCTTGGCGCGGCGCGTGCGCCAGTCGCCGAGGAAGAGCAGGATCGGTGCAGCGATGAACACGGAGGAGGAGGTCGCGATGAGAATGCCGAAGACCATCGGGATCGCGAAGCTCGACACGGCGCTGCCGCCCCAGATCGCCATGGGCAGCATGGCGAGGAAGGTGGTCGCGGATGTGTAGAGGCTTCGGGCAAGCGTCTCGTTGATCGACAGGTCGATCAGCTCCCGCAGCGGCATCTTCTTGTAGAGCCGCATGTTTTCGCGCATCCGGTCATAGACCACGACCTTGTCGTTCACCGAATAGCCGACCAGGGTCAGCACCGCGGCGATGGCCGTCAGGTTGAAGTCGAGGCCGGTGATGGCAAAGAAGCCGATCGTCTTCGTGACATCGAGGACAAGGGTGGCAATGGCACCGACGGCGAAGGGCCATTCGAACCGGACCCAGATGTAGATCAGCATGGCAAGCGAGGCGAGCACGACGGACAGGATGCCGGCGGTTGCCAGTTCGCCGCTCACCTTCGGGCCGACGACTTCGGTCCGCTCCACCTCCGCCGTCGGGTCGATCTGGACCACGGCGGCACGCAGACGCTGGACGGCTTCGGTCTGCGCTTCTTCGCCTCCCTGCTGGCGCTCGACGCGCACGAGCAGGTGGTTCGGGCTGCCGAACTCCTGGAGGGCGACATCGCCGAGCTCAAGCTGATCCAGCTGGCTGCGGAAGGCGGCAAGGTCGGCCGGCCCTTCCGTCACCACTTCCATCTGGATGCCGCCCCTGAAATCGACGCCATAGTTCAGGCCTGGCGTGAAGAACAGGATGACGGAGGCGGTCGACAGGAAGAGCGACACGCCGATCCCGAAGAAGCGGGCCTTCATGAAGCGGATCTGCGTCCCATCCGGAACGAGCTTGATCGGCAGGAGAGGCTTGATGTCGATCTTCTTGAGCTTCATACGGCTGGCGGTCCAGACCATTGCCACGCGAACGATGGCCACGGCCGTAAACATCGAGATGACGATGCCGAGGCCCATGGTGACGGCAAAACCGCGCACCGGTCCGGAGCCGAACCAGAAGAGCAGGACCGTTGCGATCAGTGTCGTGACGTTACTGTCGACGATGGTGGAATAGGCACGCTGGAACCCGGCGTCGATGGCTGCAAAGGCGCTGCGACCCTTCCGGCTCTCTTCCTTGATGCGCTCGTTGATCAGCACGTTGGCATCGACCGCGATGCCGATGCCGAGCACGATACCGGCGATGCCGGGCAGTGTCAGCGTCGCCCCGAGCATGGTCAGGGCTGCAAACGTCAGGATGATGTTGATGAACAGCGCGATATTGGCGATCACGCCCCATCCGCCGTAGAGCAGGACCAGGAAGCCAACCACCAGCAGGAAGCCGATGAAGCCGGTGAAGATGCCCATTTCGATGGCGTCGGACCCAAGGTCGGCGCCGACGGTACGCTCCTCGATGACGGTCAGCTTTGCCGGCAGGGCGCCAGCGCGCAGCAGGGCCGAGAGCGTGTTTGCTTCCTCGACGGAGAAGCCGCCGGAAATCTGCCCGGAACCGCCGGTGATCGGCTGCCGGATGACCGGCGCGCTCAGGACCTTGTCGTCGAGGACAATGGCGAAGGGTCGGCCGACGTTCGCCTGGGTGATCTGGGCGAAGCGGTTGGCACCGGCCGTATCGAAACGGAAGTTGACGACGGGTTCGTTGGTCTGGGAATCGAAGGCGGCGCGGGCGTCCGTCAGCCGGTCGCCGGACAGTTCCACCCGGTCCATCACGGGATAAGGGTTGCCCTGTTCGTCTGACAGCATGGTGACGCCCGGTTCGTTCGGGCCGTTGCCGAGCAGGTGGAAGCTCATCTTGGCGGTGGAGCCGAGAAGCTGGCGCAGGCGCGAGGGATCCTGCTCGCCCGGAAGCTGAACGAGAACCCGGTCCGAACCCACGCGCTGGATGGTCGGTTCGGCGACGCCGACCTGATCGACGCGCTGGCGGATGATCTCGAGGCTCTGCTCGACCGCGGCGCTCCCGTGGGAGGTGATGCCGGCTTCTGTGTAGGCGAGCGTGATGACGTTCGGGCCGGGCGTCTCGACGTCCAGGTCGGACTGGCCGACGCTGGTGCCGAGGCCGACCGGATTGGCCAGCGTCTCGAGCTGCGTCACCGCCTCGTCCCGTTGTGCCGGATCGCGCAGGGTCACCGTGATGATATCGCCGCTGCGACGGATACCCGAGGGCTCTATGCCGTTGTCGCGCAGGACCTGGCGGCTGTCCTGCAGGAGATTCTGGAGCCTCTCGTTGACGAGATCGGCGCGGTCCACCTCCAGGACGAGGTGCGAACCGCCGCGCAGGTCGAGACCCAGAGAGACGCGGCTGTGAGGAAGCCAGGACGGCATCCGGTCCAGTGTCGACTGCGGAAGCACGTTCGGCAAGGCGATCAGAACGCCTAGGAAGATGATGAAGGCGTAGCTCGCCATCACCCAGGGGGAATTTCTCATAAATCTGTTCCTGCTGAGCCCTTTGGCGCATTGCGGCAAGGGCACTGAATTTCAAGGCGGTACGGCCAGTCCAGCTGGCTAGGCGTCAGGCTGTGAGCGGTGGCGCCCGGGGCTGAAACGAGGCCGCGATGGCGCCGGAAGGGCCGCGGCTGGCGCACCAGGCGCCCGCTATCGGCCTGCCGCACCGAGCGCCAGACATCGTTGTCGGGCGCGGCAGAAGGCCACCGGAACTGTCCAGAGGTGTCGAGGCTGTCCCATCCCGTCGGGCCTCTGCCGACATCAGACGTGCAGGATCGCGCTTGGAGAGATGCGGAACATCGGAAGAGTTCTGGGTCGCAACGGCGCCGCCCCGGAGGCGAACCTCCCGGACGGTGTCGACGACAAGCCCGAGAAACGCCATGAGGAACAGGCCGAGCGCCAGCGAAAGCCAGCAATCCCGCAGGGATTTGCAATGCTGATCGAATACCCGCGATGTCGGCGGGATTAGCGCCATCCGCTGCAACTCCGAGCGTGCGAGCCTCAGACTTGCCGAGGCAGGATGCCGCCTTCTACTGGAGACCTCCCGGGGGGTCAATGTTCCCGGGGGGATCGTCGTTCTGCGATCGGCGGCGGAGTGGCCATGGGTCGGTTAACCGGGCGATCTGGATTGACTGGGAGCGGCGCGCGCTTCTGTGGGATCCGACACCGCAAGCACGGTTTGAAAACGCCACCGAGATCATGCTCCGCGTTCGCTCTTCGGCGAGGCGAATGCACCCTCATATCGCGCGTTGACATCCGTCTGCCAAAGCAGAAGAGTGCCGTCACGGCGACTGCGTTCGGGGGGACATGATGTCTAAGCGCGTATTCTTCAGCCTTTCTGTCTTTCTCTTCTGCGCATTCAGTTCCCTCTCGATTGCAGCCGACCGGCGCATCGAGACAACGCCGGACGCCGATTACTTCGGCTTTGACCTGAGGACCGTACAGAGCGTGTCGCAGGACCAATGCGAGGCGGCTTGCATCGGCGACAAGGCCTGCAAGGCCTTCACCTACAACACCAAGGCGCAGTGGTGTTTCCTGAAGTCCGACTTCAACCAGCTCATGAGTTTTCCGGGTGCCGTTGCAGGCAAAGTCGTCGAGGTGGCGAGCGAACCGGACCTGGGTGCTGCCCCTCGCCTCTCCTTCCTGTCCGACGATCTGCTGCAGCAGGCCGCTGCGCAGAAGGACGGGCTGGAACTCGGCGACAACCAGCAGGGCTATGGCGGCGACGAGCTGGCGACGATTGCCCAGAGCGAGCTTCTGGCCGGCAATGTCGATAACGCCGTCTACAACTACCGGGGTGCGCTTTCGCTCGACCCGGACGATGGTGCTCTCTGGGTGGAACTGTCACGGGCAGCGGGATCGGCGGCGGACAATCCGGACATGGCGAGTGAGGCGGTGCTTGCCGGTATCAACGGCTACAAGCTCAGCCGCACGGCCGGGGCGCGTGCTGATGCGCTGGCCGTGCTGGCGGCAGCTCTTGAGGCACAGGAGAATTACCGTTCAGCCCTGAGTGCCTACAAGCAGAGCCTCGCACTCGTCAGTGCCCGCACGGTCCAGATGGCCTATGCCGACCTTCGCGAGCGCCAGGGCTTTCGAGTCGTGGGCAATACGATCGATGCCGACAGCGCAAACCCGCGAGCCTGCATTCAGTTTTCCGAGCCGCTGGTAAAATCCTTCGACTATACGCCCTTCGTGGTGGTCGACGGGCAGGCCCCGGCGGCGATCGAGGCAAAGGACAACCAAATCTGCCTGGAAGGGCTCGCGCATGGCCAGCGGCTGAAGCTGTCGCTGCGGCGGGGGCTGCCGTCCTCCGTCGAGGAGAGCCTGGAGGCACAGGTCGACCTCGACCTCTACGTCAAGGACCGCCAGCCGATGGCGCGTTTCACCGGCGACGCCTTCGTGCTTCCGTCGACGGCACGGCGCGGCATTCCGATCGTGTCCGTCAACACCGACAAGGCCGACCTCAAGCTCTATCGGGTCGGCGACCGCAATGTCGTGTCGCTGCTGACGAGCTCGCAGTTCCTGACGCAGATGGACGGCTACAGTGCGTCGCGGATCGAGGACGAGAGCGGCGAACTCGTCTGGCAGGGCTCGATCGACGTCGCCCAGGATCTCAACACGGAAGTCGTCACCAGCTTCCCGGTCGACGAGGCGCTGCCGTCGCGCAAGCCGGGCGTCTACGTGCTCACGGCGGTCGCTTCCACCGGCGCCAATCGGGACTGGGACAGCAAGGCGACGCAATGGTTCGTCGTGTCCGACCTTGGACTGTCGACCTTCGCCGGTACCGACGGTCTCAACGTCTTCGTCCGGTCGCTCGGGTCCGCCAAGCCGCTCGCCGACATCGAGCTGCAGCTGCTTGCCAAGAACAACGAGATCCTCGGAACGGCCACGACGGACGAAGACGGACGGGCGGTGTTTACCGCAGGCCTGATCCGCGGAACGGCGGCCATGGCCCCGGCGATGATCACCGCCAGGAACGGTGATGAGGATTACGTCTTTCTCGACATGACCCGTGCCGGGTTCGACCTCTCAGACCGTGGCGTCACCGGGCGGCCAGCGCCCGGTGCCATCGACGTGATGGCCTGGACGGAACGTGGCATCTATCGACCGGGTGAGACGGTCCACGCCTCGGTGCTGGCGCGCGACACAGAGGCGGAGGCGATCGAGAACCTGCCGCTGACCTTCGTTTTCCTCCGGCCGGATGGCGTCGAGGACAGGCGTATCGTTGACAACGGTACGCTCGGCGGTCATGCGCTCGAGCTGCCGCTACTGGAAACCGCCATGCGCGGCACCTGGACGATGCAGGTGTTCACCGATCCGAAGGGTTCGGCGATCGGCCAGCATAGCTTCCTGGTGGACGACTTCGTTCCCGATCGCATCGAGTTCGACATTTCAGCTGCAGGCGAGGAGATCGAGCCGGGGGTGGCACTGCCGGTGACGATCGACGGCCGCTATCTTTACGGCGCGCCGGCTGCGGGTCTCTCGCTGGAAGGCGAGGTGGTTCTGAAACCGGTTCGAGAGACGACGGCGTTCCCCGGGTACCAGTTCGGACTGACCGACGAGGAGGCCAGCGAAGCCGTGCGGATCCCGATGCAGGACCTGGCCGATCTCGATGAGGATGGACAGGCCGTGCTGGAGGTTTCGGTCGACGAGGTTCCGGCGACGACGCAGCTGCTTGCCGCCGATATCGTGGTGCGCATCCGCGAGGCAGGCGGTCGCGCCGTCGAGCGGACGCTGACGCTGCCGGTCAAGGCAGACGCGGCCCGGATCGGCATCAAGCCGCAATTTTCCGGCGATCTGCCGGAAAACGCCATGGCCGCCTTCGACGTGATTGCCGTCGATCCGGACGGCCAGAAGACGGGCCTGACGGATCTGTCCTGGACGCTCCTGAAGGTCGAGCAGGACTACCAGTGGTACCGGGAGGGCAGCGCGTGGCGGTTCGAGCCGGTTAGCCGCACCAGCCAGGTGGCGGATGGCGTGCTTGTGCTTTCAGCGGAGGGAGCGACGGTTTCCGCGCCGGTTGCCTGGGGCCGCTATCGGCTGGAGATCGAGAGCGATGATCCGAGCGGGCCGGCCACCAGCGTCGAATTCGACGCCGGCTGGTTCGTGACGGCCAGCTCCACCGAAACGCCGGATTCCCTGGAGATCGCCCTGGACAAGCCGAGCTATGTGGTCGGTGAGACCGCGAAGCTGAAGATTTCCTCGCGCTATGCCGGCGAACTGATGATCACGGCCGGCGCGGAGGCCTTGATCTCCGTCCAGACGTCGAGCCTTGGCGCCGACGGCGGCGAGTTCGAGATCCCGGTGACCGCGGACTGGGGTGCCGGTTCCTATGTTACGGCAACGCTCTACCGGCCGGGCGAGGCGCAGGAAAGCCGGATGCCCATGCGGGCGATCGGTATCACCTGGCTCAAGGTCGATCCGGCAGATCGCGACCTCGATGTTGCCATCGAAGCGCCCGAGCAGACCCTGCCGCGCCAGCCCCTCGATATCTCTATCAACGTCGCCGGCGCCGGTGTTGGTGAAGAGGCCTATGTCACCCTTGCGGCCGTCGACGTCGGCATACTCAACCTGACGCGCTACGAGCCGCCCGCGCCCGACGACTGGTATTTCGGCCAGCGCCGCCTCGGCCTCGAGATCCGCGATCTCTATGGGCGCCTGATCGACGGATCGCTCGGCGCCGCGGGCCGCATCCGCACCGGCGGCGATGGCGGCAGCATGGCCATCGAAGGCAGTCCGCCGACGGAGAGACTGGTCGCCTTCTTCTCCGGCCCCGTGCGGCTCGATGGTTCCGGCAGGGCGACAGTCTCCTTCAACATTCCGCAGTTCAACGGAACCGCGAGGCTGATGGCGGTCGCCTGGTCGAAGTCCGGCGTCGGCCATGCGGTGAAGGACGTGGTGATCCGCGATCCGATCGTCGTAACGGCAAGCCTGCCGCGCTTCCTGGCGCCGGGGGACGAGAGCCGGTTGCGGCTCGACATTGCCAATACCGATGCACCGACCGGTTCGTATGAGCTTACCGTCATGGGCAATGATCCCATCGCGATCGGGCCGGAGGCGGCGGCGCAGACGATCGATCTGGTTTCCGGCGGCAAGCTGGACTTCAGCGTTCCGGTGACGGGCATCGAGCCGAGGAACGGCCAGGTTACCGTCCGCCTGGAAAATGCCTCCGGCCTTTCGCTGGAGCAGGTGCTCAACATTCCGGTGCGGCCGGCGACGCTGCCCCGGACGGAGCGCCGGATCGTGGCTCTCTCGCCTGGCAACAGCCTAACCGTGAGCGGCGACCTGCTGGCCGACAGCATCCTGACCGGTGCATCCGTCAGCGTGAACGTCAGCCGCTCGAATGCCTTCGACATTCCGGCGTTGCTGATGAGCCTCGACCGGTATCCCTATGGCTGCACGGAGCAAACCACCAGCCGGGCACTGCCCCTGCTCTACCTCAGGCAGCTTGCGGTCCAGAACGGATTGGCAGACGATGCGGAGGTGGAGGGCCGCGTACAGGAGGCGGTGCGGCGGATCCTATCGAACCAGTCCTCCGGCGGCAGCTTCGGGCTATGGGGCCCCGGCGGGGGTGATCTCTGGCTCGACGCCTATGTCACCGATTTCCTGTCTCGGGCGCGCGAGCAGGGCTACGATGTGTCCGAACCGGCCCTGGTGCAGGCGCTGGACAACCTGCAGAACACGCTGGCCTATACCACCAACGTCCGCGACCAGGGCAGCGAGATCGCCTATGCGCTCTACGTGCTGGCCCGCAATCGCAAGGCAGCGATCAGCGACTTGCGCTACTATGCGGATACGCTGCTGGACGAGTTTCCGACACCGCTCGCCAAGGCTCATCTTGCGGCGGCGCTCTCGCTCTATGGCGACGGGCAGCGCTCAAGACGTCTCTTCGTCGACGCTCTCGGCATGGCGGAGCAATCCCAGGTCCAGCCGGTAAGCCTTGCCCGCTCCGACTACGGATCGGCGCTTCGGGATGGTGCGGCCGTGCTGGCTCTTGCCGCCGAAAGCCGGCCGGTGCCGCCGATCGTGCCGGCGCTGGCGGAGATCGTTGCCGAGGAGTGGCGGCAGAAGGCCTATACCAGCACGCAGGAGCAGACCTGGATGCTGCTGGCGGCCAATGCCCTTCAAGGTGGCGACGACGATCTGCTTCTGGACGTGAACGGGGCAGAGCACCGCGGCAGCCTGATGACGCGCATGGCGGGGGAAGCAGTGCTCGATCATCCGCTGACGGTGACGAACAGAAGTGCCGATCCCCTGTCTGCTGCCATCACCACTGTGGCCGCGCCGGTGCAGCCGCTTGCGGCCGGGGGTGACGGCTTCAGCATCGATCGCAGCTACTACACGCTGGACGGGGAGCCGGCCAACGTGTCGGAGGCCCGCCAGAACGATCGCTATGTGGTCGTGCTGACGATCAACGAGACGAACGACTGGCCCTCCCGGATTCTGGTCCAGGATCTGCTGCCCGCGGGTTTTGAAATCGACAATCCCAGCCTCGTCAACAGCGCCCAGCTTGCCAACTTCGATTGGGTCGGCGAGGTGGAGCCGGCGCATACGGAGTTCCGCAACGACCGCTTCGTCGCGGCCTTCAACCGGAACACCGGCGACAACCGCGAGATTTCTCTCGCCTATGTGGTCAGGGCGGTGGCCCCGGGGGTCTATGATCATCCGGCGGCGCAGGTGGAGGACATGTATCGGCCGCAGCTCTTTGCAACGACTTCGGCCGGACGCATGGAGGTCGTGGCGGCGCCCTGAGATGAAGCCCTGGCACACGATTTCCGTCAGCCTGTTTTCGGTTCTCGTCCTGATGGCAGGGTTGGCCGCGGGGCTCGACGCCGCCGACCGGGCTTATCCGCCGCCCCTGGAGACGGCGGCCCTCGTCTCGAGCGAAGTGGTGGATTCCGACGGGCAGCTGCTGCGTGCCTTCGCGACACGGGAGGGGCGCTGGCGCCTGAAAACGAGCCTCGACGATGTCGATCCGAGGCTTCTCGACATGCTGGTCGCCTACGAGGACCAGCGGTTCTTCCAGCATTCGGGCGTGGACCTTCTGGCGATCGGCAGGGCTGCTGTGCAACTCGTCGGCCATGGTCGCGTCGTCTCGGGCGCTTCCACGCTGTCGATGCAGGTGGCGCGGCTGATCGAGCCGCGCCCGGCGCGCTCCCTGTCCGCCAAGGTGCTGCAGTTGATCCGGGCGATCCAGATCGAGCGGCGCATGAGCAAGCAGCAGATTCTGGAGCTCTACCTGACGCATGCACCCTACGGCGGCAACCTCGAAGGCGTGCGGGCGGCAAGTCTTGCCTATTTCGGCAAGGAGCCCCGGCGGCTGACGGTGGCGGAAGCGGCGCTCCTCGTCGCCCTGCCGCAATCGCCCGAAGCCCGCCGGCCGGACCGTCACGCCGGGGCCGCGGAAACGGCGCGCGATCGCGTTCTCTCCCGGCCGGCCGTGGCCGCGGTCACGGGTCACGGCGAGGCGGAGCGGGCGGCCGGCGAGCCTGTGCCCCGCCGTCGGCAACAGTTGCCGGCCCATGCCGCGCATGTGGCCGAAGCCGCCATCCGAATACAGCCCGGCGCTCCGGTGCATCGGACGACGCTGAAAATGACCGTCCAGCGAGCCCTGGAGCAGGTGGCGCGCGAGGTCGCGGAGACACTGGATCCCAAGGTGTCACTGGCGATGGTCATGGCCGATGCCTCGACCGGGGACATTGTCGCGGAGGTCGGGTCGGCTGGCTACTTTGATGCGAGCCGTTCGGGCTGGATCGACATGACGCGCGTCAACCGCTCGCCGGGGTCGACGCTGAAGCCGTTCATCTATGGGCTGGCCCTGGAGCAGGGGCTCGTGGCGCAGGAGACGATCATCGAGGATCGGCCCGCGAACTTCTTCGGTTACCGGCCCAAGAACTTCGACATGAGCTACCAGGGCGACGTGTCGGTTCGCGAGGCGCTGCAACTGTCGCTGAACGTTCCGGCGGTGCGGCTGCTCGATGCGGTCGGGCCGTCGCGGCTGATGGTCCGGCTGAGACGCGCGGAGGTGCATCCTGTCCTGCCGACCCACGAGGCGCCCGGCCTCGCCATCGGTCTCGGCGGCGTGGGCATGTCGCTCAAGGATCTGGTTCAGGCCTATGCGGCGCTGGCCAACCGCGGACAGCCGGTCCGGCTCGGCAATGGGATCGAGGAGCAGTCTGGTGCGATCGGCGGCGAACCCCTTTTCGAGCCGTCGGCCGTCTGGAACGTGGTCGACATCCTTTCCGACGTCTTGCCGCCGCAGGGCAGCCGTCGGCTCGGCATCGCCTACAAGACCGGCACCAGCTACGGCTACCGCGACGCCTGGTCGATCGGCTTCGACGGGCAGCATGTTCTGGGGGTCTGGGTCGGCCGGCCCGACAACGGGGCAGTGCCGGGCATCTCCGGCTATCAGACGGCTGCTCCCATTCTGTTTGACGCCTTTGCGCGGTCGGGCGTGGTGCCGGTCGCCCTGCCAAATCCGCCAGCCGGGGCCTTGCGCCTTTCCCAGTCCGATCTGCCCATGAGCCAGCGGCGTTTCTCCACGAGCGAGAACGGGCTGATCTCCGCGTCCCGACGCGAGCCTGCGCCACAGATCGTCTATCCTCCCGAAGGAGCAAGGGTGGACCTCAGCATGGGGGAGAAGGGGAAGCTGATGCCGCTGGTGCTGAAGCTGCAGGGAGGCAGGGCGCCGTTCCGCTGGCTCGCCAACGGACAGCCTCTGGAGGCTGTCTCCCGTCGCCGATCAAGCGAATGGCTGCCGGACGGGGCGGGGCACGCGACGCTGACGGTGATCGACGCCGACGGCCATGCCGCCAGCGTCAGGATCTTCGTCGAATAGTCTCAGGCGGCGCTGGTCGCCTTCTTGCCGGCCACACGGCGGCGGATGGACTCAAGGTCCGCCCGCGGCGTCGCGGCAAACAGCGTGCGCGTGTACTCGTGCTTGGGGTCCGAAAAGACCTCTTCGCGGGTGCCGTGCTCCACGGCTTCCCCGAAGTACATGACCATCACCTCGTCGGCAATGTAGCGCACCACGGAGAGATCGTGGCTGATGAAGACATAGGTCAGCCCGAACTCGTCCTGCAGGTCGGCGAGCAAGTTCAGCACCTGTGCCTGGACCGAAAGATCGAGCGCGGAGACGGGCTCGTCGAGCACCAGAAGCTTGGGGTTCAGCATCAGGGCGCGGGCGATCGCAATGCGCTGGCGCTGGCCGCCGGAGAACATGTGCGGGTAGCGGTTGAAGTGTTCCGGCCCCAGGCCAACCTTGACCAGCATCTCGTTGGCGCGATCGCGACGTTCCGCGGACGACATGTCGGTGTTGATCAGCAGGGGCTCGCCCAGCACGTCGCCGATCTTCTGGCGGGGATTGAGAGAGCCGTAGGGGTTCTGGAAGACGATCTGGACCTTCTGGCGCATTTCCTTGGTGAGATGGCCGGGGCGCGTGTCCGTCTTCTTGCCGTCGATGATGAGATCGCCGCCGGTGGGCTCGTCGATGAAGGTCAGCATGCGGGCGAGCGTCGACTTCCCGCAGCCGGACTCGCCGACGATCGCCAGCGTCTTGCCGCGCTCCAGCGCGAAGGAGACGCCCTTCACGGCATGGATGATCTTCTTGGGCTTGAACAGGCCGCCCGGCAGCTCGTAATCGCGCCGGATGTCGCGGACCTCAAGCATGATGTTCGTGTCGTGGTCGGTCATACGCGTGTTTCCGCTGGTTCAGGCGTGCCGTCGAAGAAGTCGGAAACGGTCGTCAGACGGTCGCCGGTGGCATTTTCGGGTAGCGCCGCAAGCAGGGCCTTGGTGTAGTTGCTCTTCGGGTTCTCGAAGAGGGTCAGCACGTCGGCTTCCTCCATCTTCCGGCCCTTGTACTGCACGATCACGCGGTCTGCAGTTTCGGCAACCACGCCCATGTCGTGGGTGATCATGATGAGGCCCATGCCGTTCCTGGCCTGGAGCGCCATCAGAAGATCGAGGATCTGCTTCTGGATGGTCACGTCGAGTGCCGTGGTCGGCTCGTCGGCGATCAGCAGTTTCGGATTGCAGGCAATCGCGATGGCGATCATGACGCGCTGGCACTGGCCGCCGGACATCTGGTGCGGGAAGTGGTTCAGCCGCTCCTCCGGGTTTGGCAGGCCAACCTGGTTGAACAGTTCGATCGCACGTGCCCGGCGGGCCTGCTTGTCGAGGCCGAGGTGGATGCGCAGCACCTCCTCGATCTGGAAGCCGACCGTGAAGCACGGGTTGAGGCTGGCGACAGGCTCCTGGAAGATCATCGCGATATCCTTGCCGATCAGCTTGCGCCGCTCGCCAGGGCTGATGTTCTGGATGTCGCGGCCTTCGAAGAGCATGCGGTCGGCGGTGATCTTCGCCGTCCAGGGGAGAAGCCCCATGACGGCCAGCATGGCAACGGACTTGCCGGAGCCGGATTCACCGACGATGGCCAGAACTTCACCGGAGTTGACGGAAACGGACACGCCATCAACGGCGCGGAACCAGCCGGACGACGTCTCGAACTCGACCGTCAGATTGTCGATTTGCAGAAGCGCCATGTCAGGACCTCTTCAGTTTGGGGTCGAGCGCGTCGCGCAGGCCATCGCCCATCAGGTTGATGGCCAGGACGGTGATCAGGATCGCGAGGCCCGGGAAGGTGACGACCCACCAGGCGCGCAGGATGAATTCGCGGGCTTCGGCGAGCATCGTGCCCCATTCCGGTGCCGGCGGCTGGGCGCCCATGCCGAGAAAGCCGAGTGCTGCCGCATCCAGGATCGCGTTCGAGAAGGAGAGCGTCGCCTGGACGATCAGCGGTGCCGTGCAGTTCGGCAGGATCGTCTTGAACATCAGCCGCAGCGGACCTGCGCCGGCCAGACGCGAGGCCGTCACATAGTCGCGGGACTTTTCGGTCATCACCGCGGCGCGCGTCAGGCGCACGAAGTGCGGCTGCAGCACGAGGGCGATGGCGATCATGCCGTTGATCAGCCCGGGTCCGAGGATGGCAACGAGCACCAGGGCCAGCAGCAGCGACGGGAAGGCAAGGATGATATCCATCAGCCGCATGATGACGGTGTCGATCCAGCCGCGATAGTAGCCGGCGATGACGCCGATGAGGATGCCGCTGGTCAGCGAGAGGGTGGTCACGAAGACGCCGATGAACAGCGAGTATTGCGCGCCGTAGATCAGCCGCGACAGGATATCGCGGCCCACCGGATCGGTGCCGAGCAGATAGGTGAAGCTGCCGCCTTCCATCCAGACCGGCGGCATGAGAACGGCGTCGCGGTATTGTTCGAACGGCGAATGCGGCGCGATCAGCGGCGCAAAGATGGCCGTCAGCACAAGCGCCACGAAGACGTAGAGCCCGATGACGGCACCGCGGTTTTCGGAGAAGTAGAACCAGAAATCCTTGAGCATCCGGCGGCGCAGTGCCGCGCTCGACAGGACTTCCGGGGAGTTGTCGATATCAGGGATAGTATCGGCCATGGATGATCCTCCTAGTGCCGGATACGCGGGTTGATCAGGCCGTAGAGCAGATCAACAATGAGATTGACGAACATGATGATCGCCGCGATCAGCAACAGACCGCCCTGGATGACAGGGTAGTCGCGCCGGAAGACGCTATCGACCATCCATTTGCCGATGCCCGGCCAGGAGAAGATCGTTTCGGTCAGGATGGCGCCGGCGAGCATGACGCCGATCTGCAGCCCGATCGTGGTGATCACCGGGATCATCGCGTTGCGCAGCGCGTGGATGCCGACAACGCGGAAGGGCGAGAGGCCCTTGGCGCGTGCCGTCCGAACGTAGTCCTCAGACAGCACTTCCAGCATCGCCGACCGCGTCTGGCGCGCAATCACCGCAAGCGGGATGGTGGCGAGCACGATCGACGGCAGCGCAAGATGGCTGAGCGCCGAGGTGAAGGCACCCTTCTGGCCCGACAGCAGCGAGTCGATCAGCATGAAGCCGGTCACGGGCGGGAAGTAGAACAGGAGCGAGATGCGTCCCGACACCGGCGTCCACTGCAGGATCCCGGAGAACAGGATGATCAGCAGCAGGCCCCACCAGAAGATCGGCATGGAATATCCGACCAGGGCAATACCCATCAGCGACTGGTCGAAGAACGAACCTCGCTTGATGGCCGCGATGACGCCGGCCGGAATGCCGATGACGATGGCGAGGATGATCGCACAGAGGGACAATTCCACGGTCGCCGGAAAGAGCGCCATGAACTGATCGAGGATAGGTGTCTTCGATACGATCGAAGATCCGAAGTCGCCCGTCATCACGCCACCGAGGTAGTCGAAATACTGGACGACCAGCGGTCGGTCCATGCCGAGCTGCTGGCTGATCTGGGCATGGCGTTCGGGAGACATGACCCGCTCACCCGAAAGGAGCGCGACGGGATCCCCCGGCAGAAGCCGGATGAAGGAGAAAGCAATGATGGAGACCCCGATGAAAGTCGGGATCAGGACGGCGAAACGCCGCAGGAGAAAGCCGAACATAGGAAACCTTCTGTGTCCTTGAGCCGCGGCAGGTGTTGGACCCTACTCGTGGCGCTTGAAGTGGTTTCACTTCATTTTTTCTGGGCTCATAAAGCAAATGCCGCGGGAAACGCAACGCGTCCCGCGGCATTTTCGTCAACTAGGCACGATTACTCGGCGATATCGACGTTTTCGAAGGTGAAATCACCCAGCGGGCTCTGAACGAAGCCGCTGACTTCCTTGCGCATCGGAACGATGGACAGCGAGTGATCGACCGTTGCCCACGGAGCTTCGCGCTTGAAGACAACCTGTGCCTCTTCGTAGAGCTTGGTGCGCTCTGCCTGGTCGGATGTGACCTTGGCCTTCTTCACCAGCGCATCGAATTCCTCGTTGCACCACTGGGCGCGGTTGTTGCCACCGACCGCATTGCAGCCGAGCAGCGTGTCGAGGAAATTGTCCGGGTCGCCGTTGTCGCCGGTCCAGCCGAGCATGACAGCGCCGTCGCGATCCTTGGCCTTCGAGCGGTCGAGGTATTCGGCCCATTCGTAGGATACGATCTCGACGGTGACGCCGATCTTTGCGAAGTCGTCCTGGATGATTTCAGCGGCGCGACGTGCATTGAGCATGTACGGACGCGAGACGGGCATTGCCCAGACCTTCATGGACAGGTTTTCGACGCCTGCATCCTGAAGCATCTTCTTGGCAGCGTCGAGGTCGTAGGCATCTTCCTCAACGGCGTCGTTGTAGGACCACATGGTTGGCGGGATCGGGTTCTTGGCTGGTGTCGCCATGCCCTGGAAGACCGCATCGACGATGGCTTCCTTGTTGATCGCCTTGTTCAGCGCCTTGCGGACCTCGACCTTGTCGAACGGAGCCTGCGTGGTGTTGTAGGCGAGGTAGGCGACGTTCAGGCCTTCCTGTTCCATCACCGTCAGGGTGTCGTCGGACCGCATGGTTTCGACGTCGGCTGCGTTCGGGTAAGGCATCAGGTGGCATTCGCCAGCCTTCAGCTTCTGGTAGCGAACGGCGGCATCGGTGGTGATGGCGAAGACCAGGTCGTCGATCTTCGGTGCGCCACCCCAGTAGTCGGCGTTCTTCGCGTAGCGGATGACGGCATCCTGCTGGTAGGCGATGAAGGAGAACGGACCGGTGCCGAGCGGCATCTGGTTCAGCTGCTCCATGGTGCCGTCGGCCTGCAGCTTGTCGGCATATTCCTTGGACATGATCGATGCAAAAGGCATCGCCAGGTTGGCGAGGAACGGGGCTTCCGGACGGTTGAGTACGAACTTGACCGTCATGTCGTCGACCTTTTCGATCGACTTGATCAGTTCCGGGAAGCCCATGCCGGCGGCATATTCCCAGGATGCGCCAGCAACGTACTGGTTCCAGGGGTTTTCCGCGTTGATCTGGCGGTCGATGGAGAACACGACGTCATCCGCATTGAGCTCGCGGCTCGGCGTGAAGAACTCGGTCGTGTGGAACTTGACGCCCGGGCGCAGCTTGAAGGTGTACTCGGTGCCGTCCTCGGAGACCGTCCAGCTTTCGGCAAGACCTGCAACCGGCTTCGTGGTGCCCGGCTCGAATTCGAGCAGGCGGCTGTAGATCGGATGCGCGGACGCGTCGAAGGTCGTGCCGGCGGTGTAGAGACCGGGGTCGAATCCTTCCGGAGAGCCTTCCGAGCAATAGACGAATGTCTTGGCGCTTGCGCCGCTTGCGAAGAAGGTTGCCGACAGCAGCGCTGCGGCAATGGCGAACTTGTGTTTCACGGGCTTTCTCCCAGTTAGGCGGTCCGGATGTTACCGGTCCCGCCGATACTACATCGATACGCGCTCTGTGCACGCACGTCGTCCTTTGGCTCATCGCCAGCCTGCCGTGACCTTGCCCGGGCAGATGTCGACTTCGCCTGATCGAGGCCGTCGCCGGATTTCCTTCCGACGTCCTCGCATTCCAACCCGTGGCGGCTTCCCACCCCGGGTTTCAACTGGCTGCCTTATCTTAGAAGAAAATCCTTCAGTTGCGCAGAAAATCTCAGAATCTTGTCACAAGGGCACCCTTCCGCGAAAATTGCGCGCAGGCAGCGGCGGCGGAGAATAGCGAATAAGTCGTACTTGTCGAGATGCCTCCGGCGCATCGACGACAGGAGAACAAGCAAGACACCGCGACGACCGTCGCGGTGTCACATTTTGCAGAAGCGGCGGTTTGCGGCGACCGCTGAATGGCGCTACGGTCGGCCATCTGTGCGTTGCAGCAAAGGGCAGGATTTCATGACAGCAGGGACTTCCAATCAACCACCGGTCTGGGATGTGGTCGAAGCAAGGAAGGAGGATTTCATCCATCTCAGCGACCGTGTCTGGGAGACGCCGGAAACCTGCTACATGGAAACGAAGTCTGCGGCGGCACATCGAGAGATGCTGCAGGCCGAGGGCTTCCGGATCACCGACAATGTCGCGGGCATTCCGACGGCCCTCATCGGCGAGGCTGGAGAAGGCGGCCCGGTGATTGCCTTCCTCGGCGAATACGATGCCCTCGCCGGCCTCAGCCAGACGGCGGGCGCGACACGTCACGAACCGCTGACGGCCGGCGCCAACGGTCACGGCTGCGGCCACAACCTGCTTGGCTCGGCTTCGCTTCTGGCGGCGACGGCGCTCAAGGAATGGCTCGAGCAGACGGGAACTCCCGGCCGCGTCCGCTACTACGGATGCCCGGCCGAAGAGGGCGGCGCGGCCAAGGCCTTCATGGTGCGCGCCGGCGCCTTCGACGACGTCGACATCGCGATCAGCTGGCACCCCAGCAATTTCGCCGGCGTGCAGCGGGAGACCTCGCTGGCAAACTGCCGCATC
Source organism: Pseudorhizobium pelagicum (assembly GCA_000722615.1). GTDB lineage: Bacteria > Pseudomonadota > Alphaproteobacteria > Rhizobiales > Rhizobiaceae > Neorhizobium > Neorhizobium pelagicum. Next base: position 155,805 of record JOKI01000006.1, read on the forward strand.
GACTTCGAATTCACCGGTCGATCGTCCCACGCAGCGGCCGTTCCGGAGCTCGGGCGAAGCGCGCTCGACGCGGTCGAACTGATGAGCGTCGGCGTCAACTACATGCGCGAGCACATGCCGTCCGATTGCAGGATCCATTACGCCATTCTCGATGCAGGTGGCATTTCGCCCAACGTCGTGCAGGGATACGCGAAGGTCCGCTACGTGGTCCGTTCGCCGGATCTGGCCGGCCTGCTGACGCTGATCGAGCGGGTGAAGAAGGTCGCCGAAGGCGCGGCGCTGATGACCGAGACAACGGTCAAGAGCACGATCCTGGCCGGCGTCTCCAACCTTGTCGTCAACACGCCGCTGATGGATACCATGCAGGGGATCTGGGAAAGCCTCGGACCACCGGCCTACGACGAGGCCGATCTGGCCTTTGCCCGCGACATCCGCGCGACGCTGACACCGCAGGATATTGCCGCCAGCTGGAACCAGGAGCGGCTGGAGCAGAGGGACGTGCCGCTCGCCGACTTCATCCTGCCGCCGCACAACGAGGTTCGGCAGATGGGCGGCTCGACGGATGTCGGCGATGTCAGCTGGGTCGTTCCCACGGTGCAGGCCTATGGGCCTACGCTTGCTATCGGCACGCAGCTTCATACCTGGCAGGTGGTATCGCAGGGCCAGAGCCCGCTGGCGCACAAGGGCATGGTGGCAACGGCCAAGGTGATGGCGGCGACCGGAATGGCTGCGCTGCAGAACCCGGACCTGCGCGAGGCGGCCTGGGCAGACCTCAAGCGCCGCCACAGGGGGCAGGTCTACCAAAGCCCGATTCCCGAGGGCGCCGAACCGCCCGTTGCGGCCATGACCGCGAAGTAGCGCCCAGAGACCATATCGTCTCATTCAGAGGCTGACGCGTGCCGCGCGTCGGTCTATGAGTGGGCGGCCGATCCAGCAAGGAGACGAACCCGTGACCGTACAGCCCAATTCCGTCGAGGCCCGCGACCAGGCCTACCAGCTGCACTCCTACACGAATGCGCGTGCGCTCGAGCGAGACGGAGCACTGGTGATCGAACGTGGCGAAGGCGTCCATGTCTACGACAACAACGGCAAGCAGTATATCGAGGCGATGTCCGGTCTCTGGAGCGTGGCCGTCGGCTTCGGCGAGAAGCGACTGGTCGAGGCCGCCACGCGGCAGATGTCGAAGCTGCCCTACTACCACACCTTTACGGGGCGGACGCATGGTCCTTCTGTCGATCTGGCCGAGAAGCTGATCCAGATGGCGCCGGTGCCGATGTCGAAGGTCCATTTCACCAATTCCGGATCGGAGGCCAACGATACGGCCCTGAAGATGATCTGGTACCGGTCGAACGCGCTCGGCAAGCCGGAAAAGAAGAAGATCATCTCGCGCATCAAGGGCTATCACGGCGTCACCATCGCCAGTGCCAGCCTGACGGGGCTGCCGAACAACCATCGGTCCTTCGACCTGCCGCTCGCTGGCATCTTCCACACGACCTGCCCGCACTACCGGGTATTCGCCCAGGAGAATGAGACGGAAGAGGCCTTCGTCGCCCGTTGTGCCCAGGACCTCGAGGATCTCATCCTGCGCGAGGGGCCGGAGACGGTTGCCGCCTTCATCGGCGAGCCCGTGATGGGGGCCGGTGGCGTGATCGTCCCTCCTGCCGGTTACTGGGAAGCCATTCAGACGGTGCTGCGCAAATACGACATCCTGCTCATCGCCGACGAGGTGATCTGCGGCTTCGGACGTACCGGTGAAATGTTCGGCACCCAGACATTCGGACTGCAGCCGGACATCATGACGCTCTCCAAGCAGCTGTCGTCGTCCTACCAGCCGATTTCCGCTTTGCTCATCAACGAGAAGGTCTATGAGCCGCTTGCCGACGAGTCGGCGAAGATCGGCACCTTCGGCCATGGCTATACCGCGAGCGGACATCCGGTCGCGGCTGCCGTTGCGCTCGAAAACCTCGCGATCATCGAGGAGCGCGACCTCGTCGGCAATGCGCGGACGCTGAGCCCCCTGTTCCTCAAGCGGCTGAAAGCACTCGAAAGCCATCCGATTGCCATCGAGGCCCGCGGGGTCGGTCTCATCGGTGCGCTGGAACTGAAGCCGCGGGACGGCTTTGCCCTCGGCCAGCTCGGACCGAAGTTCGCCGCCCTGATGCTCGAGAAGGGCGTGATCGGTCGGGCGATCGGCGACAGCATTGCGCTCTGCCCGCCGCTGATCATCGACGAGCATCAGATCGGCACGATCTTCGATACGTTCGAGGCCTCGCTGGACGCTTTCCAGGCGCAACTCGAGTCCGCATGATGCTAAGCCATCGGCCGCAAGCCAAGTGCAGGGCGGCCGATTGCTGTCGCGGAAGTCAAACCTATGTTGCGGCGTCATGCTGACTTTCATTGAGCCATATTGGGCCCATATCCTTTTCGTGCTGTCGCTCATCCTGGGAGCGGCGGCCGCCATCCATGCGGCCATGACGAAAGAAGAGGTCCGCTCGGCGATCGGCTGGGTCGGCATCATCATCCTGTCGCCGATCATCGGCGCCTCGCTCTACTTCATCGCCGGCATCAACCGGATGCGGCGGAGCGCGATCAGCAGCCGCCGTTTCCTGCTGGAACATGTCCGCGATCATTTCGAGACCTATGACGCGACCGATGAGATGGTCATGGAGCGGTTCGGAGAGCGGTTCGCCGCGATGAAGACGCTCGGTGACCGGGTGACCGAGCACGGCATCACCACCGGCAATACCATCGCCATGCTGACCACCGGAGACGACGCCTATCGCGCCATGCTCAAGGCGATCGAAGGGGCTAGCCGCTCGATCCTGCTGGAAACCTACATCTTCGACCGGGACAGGATCGGGAGACGCTTTGCGGAAGCCCTGGTCGGGGCGGTCAAGCGCGGCGTGACGGTGCGGGTGCTCATCGATGCCGTCGGCGCCCGCTATTCGGTTCCCAGCGTGCTTGGCATGTTGCGTGACGGGGGTGTCACCGTCGATGTCTTCAACGGCAACGTCATCATGGGCCTGAGGCTGCCGTATGCCAACCTCCGGACGCACCGAAAGATCCTGATCATAGACGGTTGCGAGGCTTTTACGGGCGGCATCAATATTCGCGAAGGGTTCTCCGGAGAGTTTCTGGGAGCCGACCGCGCCATCGATACGCATTTCCGCGTGACCGGACCGGTGGTGGCGGATCTTTTCGCCATCGCTGCCGCCGACTGGCGGTTTACCACCGGCGAGGATCTGCAAAGCGGCAGCTGGCAGGTCATCGCGCCCGAGGACGAGCCCGGATCGGGGGTCGCGATCCGGGTGGTCGCTTCCGGTCCCGACCGGAGCGTCGAAACCAACCATAAGATGCTGATGGGGGCTTTCTCCGTCGCCCGCACCTCCATCCGCATCACCTCGCCCTACTTCCTGCCGGACCGGGAGCTGATCACGGCCCTCATCACGGCGGCGCGACGCGGCGTGGAGGTGGACATTGTCGTGCCGGAGGCCAACAATCTGACGCTGGTCGACAGGGCGATGGCGGCGCAATTCGACCAGCTCCTGAAGAACTATTGCCGGATCTGGCGGGCGCCAGGGGCGTTCAATCATTCCAAGCTGATGGCCATCGACAGTCGATGGGCATTCGTCGGCTCTTCCAACCTCGATCCTCGGTCGCTGCGCCTGAATTTCGAAGTTGATCTGGAGGTCCTGGACGTGTCTTTTGCGGAGGCGCTGGAACGAAGGATGGATCTTGCCATTTCCTCCTCTACCCAGGTGACCCTGGAGGGATTGCAAGACAGGCCTTTCGCCTCACGTCTGCTCGACCGCGTGCTCTGGCTCGGGTCGCCGTATCTGTGACCCGCATCGCCCCTCGTGGAAGAACTTTTGGAAAACGTGCGTTGAGATAGCTGACAGACCCATGCAGAAACGCCGCCAGACCCTTTCTTCCAGCATCCTCACCTCCATTCGGGAGCGCAAGAACCGTGGTGCCGTCGCCTCGGGAGTGTCACCGTCCGAGGCGCCCGGCGGGCTGCTGATTGCCTCCTACAATGTCCACAAATGCGTGGGCGTGGACGGCAAGTTCGATCCCTACCGGACCAAGCAGGTCATCCGTGAAATCGGTGCCGATGTGCTGGCCCTGCAGGAGGCAGACACGCGCTTCGGCGAGCGGCGGGGCCTCCTGGATCTCGATTGGCTGGAGCGCGAGACCGGCCTTCTGCCTGTGCCGATTGCGGGGTTTTCGAAGGCGCATGGCTGGCACGGCAACGTTATCTTCTTTCGCGAGGGGCTGGTTCGCGACGTCCATCAGGTCAAGCTGCCGGGGCTTGAGCCGCGGGGAGCGCTGGTCACGGAGCTCGAGCTGAAGGATGGCAGCGTCTTGCGGGTCATTGCGGCTCACCTGGGTCTGCTGCACCGATCGCGCCACCAGCAGACGCGGATGATTGTCGATCTGCTTCGGGCGCGGGACGACCAGCCGACGATCCTTCTCGGCGACCTCAACGAGTGGCGACTGGGGGATCGGTCTTCGCTGAACACTCTGACATCGGTCTTCGGCCTGCCGCCGGCGGTGCCGAGCTTTCCATCGAGACTGCCGGTTCTGGCGCTCGACCGGATCATGGCCAACCGCAGCGATCTTCTGGGCCCCGTAGAGGCGCACGATACCCAGCTTGCCCGGCTGGCGTCCGATCACCTGCCGATCAAGGCGCGCATCCGGCTCTCGTCCGCCATCATGCAGGCAGACGGGGATCAAAACATTTAATCATACTATTGAACGCCGGGGCCTGACGTCGTAAGTCATCCACCGACCGAAAAACAAGAGGAGCCGACCATGACCATCTACCAGAACCTGATTGCCGGAGAGTGGGTGGGCAGCGAAGCCTCCAACAACATCAGCCCTTCCGACATCAACGACGTCGTGGGCTCCTATGCTCAGGGCACGGCCGACGACGCCAAGCAGGCGATAGCGGCCGCCAAGGCTGCCTTCCCCGCCTGGTCCCGCTCGGGCATCATGGAGCGCCACGCCATTCTCCGGAAGGCCGCCGACGAAATCGTTGCGCGCAAGGACGAACTCGGCACGTTGCTGGCCCGCGAGGAGGGCAAGACCCTTCCAGAGGCCATCGGCGAGACGCTCCGCGCCGCGCAGATCTTCGATTTCTTTGCCGGCGAAGCACTTCGCCTGACGGGTGAAGTGGTGCCCTCCGCCCGTCCCGGGATCGGGGTGGAGATTACCCGCGAACCGCTCGGCGTCATCGGCATCATCACGCCCTGGAACTTCCCGATCGCCATTCCTGCATGGAAGATCGCGCCGGCTCTCTGCTACGGCAATACCGTCGTCTTCAAGCCGGCAGATCTCGTTCCGGGCTGCGCCTGGGCGATCGTCGACATCCTGCACCGCGCAGGCCTGCCGAAGGGCGTTCTGAACCTCGTCATGGGCCGAGGCTCGGTCGTCGGACAGGCGATGCTCGACAGCCCGGACCTTGCCGGCATCACGTTCACCGGCTCCACCGGTACGGGCAAGCGCGTTGCTCTCGCCTCCATCGAGCATAACCGCAAGTTCCAGCTGGAGATGGGCGGCAAGAACCCGATGGTGGTTCTCGATGATGCAGATCTCAATGTCGCCGTCGAGGCTTCCGCCAATTCCGGCTTCTTCTCGACCGGCCAGCGTTGCACGGCCTCCTCGCGCATCATCGTGACCGAGGGCATCCACGACAAGTTCGTCGCGGCGCTTACCGAGCGGCTCAAGGGACTAACCGTCGACAACGCCTTGAAGCAGGGCACGCACATCGGCCCGGTCGTCGACGAGAAGCAGCTGAAGCAGGACATGGACTATATCGCGCTCGGCCAGCAGGAAGGCGCCAAGCTTGCCTTCGGCGGCGAGCGGATCGAGCGGGACACGCCCGGTTTCTACCTGCAGCCGACCCTCTTCACGGAAGCCACGAACCAGATGCGGATTTCCCGCGAGGAAATCTTCGGACCGGTCGCCAGCGTGATCCGGGTGAAGGACTACGACGAAGCACTGGCCGTCGCCAATGATACGCCGTTCGGTCTTTCCGCCGGTATCGCCACCACCAGCCTGAAGTATGCGACCCACTTCAAGCGCAATTCCGAGGCCGGCATGGTGATGGTCAACCTGCCGACCGCCGGCGTTGATTTCCACGTGCCGTTCGGCGGTCGCAAGGCCTCCTCCTTCGGCCCGCGCGAGCAGGGGAAATATGCAGCCGAGTTCTTCACTGTCGTGAAGACTGCCTATACGCTGCCCTGATAGATGCGTCGGTCGTCGGCGCCTGCCCAGGATTGCCCATGACTGACATTCGCATGATCGAAGCCGCACGCGACCGCCTTGCCGGTCGGGTGCGGCGCACTCCCCTCCTGTCCTCCCCCTTTCTCGATGAGATCGCCGGACGGCGGGTATTCGTCAAGCCGGAGTGCCTCCAGCATACGGGCTCCTTCAAGTTCCGCGGCGCCTGGTCGGCCATTTCGGCGCTTTCGCCGGAAGTCCGGGCCAAGGGCGTGCTCGCCTTTTCCTCCGGAAACCACGCCCAGGGTATCGCCCTCGCGGCGAAACTCCACGGACTTACGAGCGTCATCGTGATGCCGTCCGACGCCCCCCAGATCAAGATCGCCAACACCCGGGCCTTCGGCGCCGAGGTCGTGCTCTACGACCGCGCCAGCGAGGATCGCGACGCCATCGGCGCCGAGCTGTCACAGGCGCGGGGGCTGACGCTTGTTCGCCCCTTCGACGATCCGCAGGTGATTGCCGGCCAGGGGACGGCCGGGCTGGAGATCGCCGAGCAGGCGGAAGAGCAAGACATCCAGGCGGCTGAGGTGCTGATCCCCACCGGCGGCGGCGGATTTGCCTCCGGGATCGCACTGGCGCTGGAGGCGAAGTCGCCCCGGCTTCGGGTGCGCCCCTGCGAGCCGGCCGGCTTCGACGACGTGGCCCGCTCGCTCGCCTCGGGCAAGATCGAGCGCAATGCCAGCCAGTCGGGATCGCTTTGCGATGCGATCGTCACGCCGCAGCCGGGCAATCTGACGTTTCCGATCCTGTCGCGCCTCTGCGGGCCAGGCATTGCCGTCACCGACGACGAGGCGTTGCAGGCCGTCGTGCTCGCCTTCAATCGTCTGAAGATCGTCGTGGAGCCGGGGGGCGCGGTGGCGCTGGCGGCGGCCCTCTTCCATGGCGAGACGCTGGGCGACACCGTTATCGCCGTCGCGTCCGGCGGCAATATCGACCCGGATGTCTTCAAGCTGGCAATGGACCGCTACGGGTAAAGTCTTCGATTGTCTGCTGCCTGCGGTCGATTCATCACTTGGTAAGATTTTCCTTGCCGAGGAGGTGACTGGAATGGTTATCTCTACCAATCAGGTAGAGATACGCTACATTCTCGCCTGTCGGTGTCAGTCTCAGGAGGAAATGATGCGGTCCAACCCATACGAGCAGCGGACATCCTCTACGCGCCATGTCGGCGGCAACAGCCGCTGGAGCGCCCTGATCAACACGTCGCTTGTCACGATTGCCTTCATCTTCGTCGTCGCCGTCACCTTCGGTCTTCTGGGCTGAAGCCCAACCGGTCACGGCCTCAGCCAGGCCTCCGCGATCTCCACCCACAAGGTTGCGCCGATTGCCAGCGCGTCATCATTGAAGTCGAAGCGCGGGTGGTGGAGCGGCGGGTCGTCTTCAGTCCGTCTCGTTCCCAAGAAGAAATAGCTGCCCGGCCTTGCTGCCAGCATATACGCAAAGTCCTCGCTCCCCATGCTCGGGCGCGGGAACTCGTGGACGTTCGATGGGCCCACCACCCGTCCTGCGACGTCGCGGACGAAGTCCGTCTCCACTGCGTGGTTGATGGTCGGCTCATAGCCCCGCTCGTAGTCGATGCTGACGGTCATGCCGTAGCTCGCGGCCTGTCCCTCCGCCACGGCGCGGATGCGTTCTTCGAGACGGTTGCGGACCTCGGGATCGAAGGAGCGGATGGTCAGCAGCATTTCCGCGCGCTGCGGGATGACGTTGCTCGCCTGACCAGCGTGAAAAGCGCCCACCGTGACCACGGCCGAATCGACCGGATGCAGGTTGCGCGATACGACCGTCTGCAGCGCCATGATGATGCTGGCGCCGGCCACGATGGGATCTGCGGTGTCCTGGGGTTCGGCACCGTGGCCGCCGCGTCCATTGACAACGATACGGCATTCGTCCACGGCGGCGAGCACCGGCCCGTCGCGAACGTAAACCTCGCCGAGCGGCAGTCCGGGATCATTGTGGAGCGCGAAAACCGCGTCACAGGGAAACCGGTCGAACAGGCCGTCCTCGATCATCAGTCTGGCGCCGCCGAAGTTTTCCTCTGCCGGCTGGAAGATCAAGTGGATCGTGCCGTCGAAGTTCCTGCGCTCGGCGATGCGTTTGGCAGCGCCCAGCAGCATTGTCGTATGGCCGTCGTGGCCACAGGCGTGCATTAGGCCCGGCGTCTGGCTGGCATATGGCGCTCCAGTCTCCTCCAGGATCGGCAGCGCGTCGATGTCCGCCCGAATGCCAATGGAGCGATGACCGGTGCCGTTTCGCAGCGTTGCCACGAGTCCCGTCTTCGCCAGGCCCCGAGCCACCTGGTAGCCCATGGCCTCCAGCTTTTCGGCAATGAAATCCGACGTCTTGAACTCGGACAGGCCAAGCTCCGGGTGTTGGTGCAGGTGGCGCCGGATCGCAATCAGGTCGGGAATGTCGTTGGAGATGGGAATGCTCATGCCTTCGCCTTGATCGTGGAGGGATGCTTCTCTGCAGCCATAGCAAGCATGGCAAGATGCCGTAAGTCCCTGCTTGCCCTCTCCGTTTACCAGATTGTTCAGCTGTTATTCAGGCTCAAGCGATTATGCGCAATAATGGCATCAACCGTTCCCGTCTCAGGCGTCCGTTTTGTTTGTAAAATCAGCTTCCTCCTCTACTTCCGTCTTTACCGCGGCTTCGCCGCCCTTTGCCCGACTGAATCAGCGTAAGGATCAATGGCTTTTCCTCAGAAGACCACTTAAGCCAGTCTCGACGTCAGTCTAAGCCAGAAGCCGAACCCATGTCCTTTCACAGCACCCCATCCGCCTCGCCTCGTGATCCAGACGCCAAGCAGATCGACCACAATGACTCGATCCGGGCGAGCTATCTGGCGAATGACGAACTGCGGGAGCTGGGACGGAGTTTCGGCCGCGACGGGCTGCAGAACCTGCCGGAATTTTCGGAGTTCGAGTTCTTCGCGCGGCATCGCTCCAACGACAAGGAGATCCTCCGGGTCTATCGCTCCATTGCGGCTGATGTCGATGCGGGCGCCGCCATCACGCCGGCGGCAGAATGGCTTCTGGATAACCACTATGTCGTTGAAGAGGCAATCCAGGAAGTCCGGCGCGACTTCCCGCGGCGCTTCTACAAGCAACTGCCGCGGGTAAAGATAGACGGGCAGCAGATGCCGCGGGTCATGGCGCTTGCCTGGCTCTACGTCGCGCATACGCACAGCACCATCTCCAAGGATTCGCTTGCCGCCATGGTGGAGGGTTTCCAGGAAACCGATCCACTGGAGATCGGCGAGCTCTGGGCACTCCCCTCGATCCTGCGCTTCGTCCTGATCGAGAATCTTCGCCGTATTGCCGTGCGCGTGGATCGCTCGCGGCGAATGCGGGTCAAGGCCAATGATCTTGCTGACACCATCATCCGGCTCAACGACGAGACCGCCAGTGCCAGCATCCTGAAGGACATAGAGCCGCTCACGCAGGACCACACCTTCGTGACGCAGTTCTTCTACCGGCTGCGGAACGCCTCGCAGTCGTCCAATTTTGCGGTGTCGTGGCTTGAGGAGCGGCTTCAGCGGGCGGGGACGGACGCCGAGGACGTGATGATGGCGGAGCACAGCCGCCTCGCTTCCGGCAACGTCACCATGGGCAATATCATCAAGAGCCTGAGAGAGATCGACGATACCGAGTGGAGCGTCTGGTTCGAGGATGTCTCGCATGTCGACCGGATTTTCCGGGAACGGTCGGACTATTCCGATCTCGATTTCGGCTCGCGCAACAGCTACCGCAACCGCATCGAGCAGCTTGCCCGCCGCTCGCCCGGAACGGAGATCGAGGTCGCCCGGCGGGCAATCGAACTTGCCGAGCAGGAACCTGCGGAGGAGCAGTCCTCCGGCGAACAGAATATCGGTGCCTTTCTCGTCGGGCGTCGACGGAAGGAGCTGGAAGCGGAGGTGGGCTACCGGCCGCCATTCCTGCAGCGCAGCATTCGCCGGGTGCGGCGGCTCCACTGGGTCGCCATTGCGGCGCCCGTCATCCTGCTTACCCTGCTCGCCATGGTCGTTGTCGGCTGGTTCCTCGCCAATGCAGGAATGTCGGGGGCCGTGCTCGTCCTCTTCCTGTTTCTGTTTGCTCTGCCTGCTTCCGAGGGTGCAACCGGGCTGTTCAACACCCTGGTCACCTACTTCGTCAAACCGGCACGGTTCGTAGGCTACGAATTCAAGGATGGCATTCCGGAGGAGGCCCGCACGCTGCTGGTCGTGCCCTGCATGATCACCAGCCGGGACGTCGTCGACGAGCTCATTCGCAACATCGAGGTGCACTACCTCGCAAATCCTCGTGGCGAGATCTATTTCGCGCTCCTCAGTGACTGGAAGGACAGCACGGCCGAGGAAACCGCCGCCGACCTGGAAGTCCTGGACTACGCCAAAGCCGAGGTCGCCGCGCTCAGTGCAAAATATGCCTTCGACGGCAAGCAGCGCTTCTATCTGCTGCACCGGCGACGCCAGTTCAACCCGGGCGAGGGCGTCTGGATGGGCTGGGAGCGCAAGCGCGGGAAGCTGCATGAGCTGAATCTGTTGCTGCGTGGCGACCAGGATACCAGCTATCTGCCCGGCGCAAACGCAGTCCCCGACGGCATCCAGTATGTGATGACGCTCGATGCCGACACCCGCCTGATGCGCGACGCGGTGACCAAGCTCGTCGGCAAGCTGCATCATCCGATCAACCGTCCGATCCATGATCCGGTGTCGGGTCGGGTCATCGAGGGCTACGGCATCCTCCAGCCGCGCGTGACACCGTCGCTTACCACCGGCAAGGATGCCTCGGTCTTTCAGCGGGTCTTCTCGGTCGGCCGCGGCCTCGACCCTTACGTCTTCACCGTCTCGGATGTCTATCAGGACCTGACCGGCGAAGGGAGTTTCACCGGCAAGGGCCTCTACCACGTCGACGCCTTCGAACGGTCGATCAAGGGCCGGATCGACGAGAACTCGGTTCTGAGCCACGACCTTCTCGAAGGCTCGTTTGCCCGCTGCGGCCTCGTGACCGACGTCGAACTCGTCGAGGACTTTCCGACCCGCTACGAGGTGGAAGTGTCGCGCCAGCATCGCTGGGCGCGCGGCGACTGGCAGCTGCTGCCCTATATTGTGGATCCGTCGCGCGGCGTCACGGCGCTGGGCCGCTGGAAGATGATCGACAACCTGCGTCGGTCGCTGACGCCGGTCGCCTGGTTCTTCGCCTCCGTGCTCGGCTGGTACTTCTTTGAACCGCTGGGCGCCCTGGTGTGGCAGATCTTCCTGATCTTCCTGCTGTTCGTCGCGCCGACGCTGTCGCTGATCACCGGCATCCTGCCGCGCAGCACGGACATCGTGCCGCGCGCCCATTTCTATTCGCTCTGGTCGGAAATCCAGTCCGCCAATGCGCAGGTCGCCTTGCGGATCGTCTTCATCGCCGACATGGCCTGCCTGATGACGGACGCTATCGCCCGTTCGATCTTCCGCCTCTTCGTCAGCCGCAAGCTGATGCTGGAGTGGAAGACCGCGGCCAGCATCCAGTCCAGCGCGCAAGGCAGCGCCATCGACTACTACAGGCAGATGTGGCATGCGCCGGCAATCGCGATCTTCAGCCTCATCTTCGCAGCCATCCCGGGTGACAACGCATTCCTCGTCGGTGTTCCGTTTGCGCTTCTCTGGATCGCGTCGCCGCTGGTGGCCTGGTATGTCAGCCAGTCGGCGGAGACCGAAGACAGGCTCTTCGTGCCCGACGATGTGGCGGTCGAGCTCCGGAAGATCTCCCGCCGCACCTGGCGCTATTTCGACACCTTCGTCACCCCGGAAGACAACCATCTGCCGCCGGACAATTTCCAGGAGCAGCCGGAGCCGGTGGTCGCGCGGCGCACTTCGCCCACCAACATCGGCGTCTACCTGCTCTCGACGGTGTCCGCCCGCCAGTTCGGCTGGATCAGCTTTGCGGACACCATCGAGCGCCTGGAACAGACGGTGGCGACCGTCGACAAGATGGAGAAGTACCGCGGTCATCTCCTCAACTGGTATCACACCGACACGCTGGCACCGCTCGGGCTGCGCTACGTCTCGGCGGTCGACAGCGGCAACCTAGCCGGTCACCTGATCGCCATCTCGTCCGCCTGCCGCGCCTGGGCGGAAGCACCGTCGGCGCATCTGCAGGCAAGCCTGGACGGCATCGGCGACGTGGTCGGCATCCTGTCGGAGAGCATGGAGGCGCTGCCGGACGACCGCAAGACGGTCCGTCCCCTGCGCCGCCGGCTGGTCGAGCGGATCGGCGGCTTCGGCAACGCCCTGGCTGCGGTGAAGCGCGAGCATGAGTTCGCCTCGATCCGCATCATCAACCTCGCCGTCCTGGCGCGGGACATCCAGAAGCTTGCCGCAAACCTCCAGTACGAAACGAAGTCGGGGCTCAGCGAGGAGCTGACCTATTGGGCGGGCAAGCTGGTCGATGTGTGCGAGGCCCATATCTCCGACAGCGTCTTCGACCATTCCAACATCGAGCCGCTGCGCAAGCGGCTGATTGCCCTTGGCGATCGCGCCCGCGACATCGCCTTCTCCATGGATTTCACTTTCCTGTTCCGCAAGGACCGGCGGCTTCTCTCCATCGGTTACCGGGTGGATAGCAACGAGCTGGATGAGGCGTGCTACGACCTTCTGGCGTCCGAATGCCGTCTGACTAGTCTCTTTGCGATCGCCAAGGGCGACCTTCCAAACGAGCACTGGTATCGCCTCGGTCGCCAGGTGGTGCCGATCGGTGCGCAGGGCGCGCTGGTCTCCTGGTCGGGTTCCATGTTCGAATACCTCATGCCGCCGCTCGTCATGCAGGAGCGGCAGGGCGGAATCCTGAACCAGACCAACAATCTGGTGGTCAAGGAGCAGATCGCGCACGGGCGCCGGCTCGGGACCCCGTGGGGGATTTCGGAGGCCGCCTTCAACGCCCGCGACCATCTCCTGAACTACCAGTACACCAACTTCGGGGTGCCGACCCTTGGCCTGAAGCGGGGCCTTGGACAGAACGCCGTCATCGCGCCCTATGCGTCGCTTCTGGCCAGCCAGTATGATCCACTGGCGGCGATCGACAACCTGCACGCCCTGCAGGCACTGGGCGCCCTCGGCCGCTACGGATTCCACGATTCCGTCGACTTTACCCCGACGCGCGTTCCGGCCGGTTCGCGATGTGCGGTCGTCTACAACTACTATGCCCACCACCACGGCATGTCGATCGCCGCTGTCGCCAATGTCGTCTTCAACGGTTACCTGCGCGAACTCTTCCACGCCGACCCGGTGATCGAGGCTGCCGAGCTTCTGCTGCAGGAGAAGGCGCCGCGCGACGTTCCCGTGATCAGCGCCAAATACGAAGAGACGCCCGGCAGGGGACAGGCGGAGCTGTTGCGCTCCGAAGTGCGCTCGATCGACAACCCGGCTTACCGGGATCGCGAGATCGCGCTCCTCTCGAACGGCCACTACTCGGTCATGCTGACGGCAACGGGCGCCGGCTATTCCCGATGGAACGGGCAGGTGGTGGCGCGCTGGAAGCCGGATCCCACGGAAGATCGCTGGGGCCAGTATATCTTCCTGCGGGATACGGCCAACGGCAACTGGTGGTCGGCGACCGCCGAGCCGCGCCGGGCGCCTGGCGAGGTTTCGAAGACGCTGTTCGGTGACGACAAGGTCGAGTTCCACAAGACCGTCGGCGACCTGACGAGCGTCGTCGAATGCATCGTCGCGACCGAATACGACGCCGAGGGCAGGCGCGTGACGCTCCTCAACATGGGCAGCGAAGACCGCTTCGTGGAAATCACCTCCTACCTGGAGCCGGTGCTGGCACTGGAGCAGGACGACAATGCACATCCGCTGTTCTCGCGCATGTTCGTGCGCACCGAGATCGGCCGGCGCGGGGACGTGATCCGCGCCTGGAGGAACAAGCGCAATCCGAACGATCCGGACATGCTGGTGGCGCATCTTGCCGCCGACAATGCCGGCTCGGCCCGTCCGACCGAGTTCGAGACGGACCGGCGCAAGTTCCTCGGTCGCGGCCGCAGCCTGCCGGACGCCGCCGCCTTCGATGCGGATGCAAGCCTGTCCGGCACCGACGGCTTCACGCTCGACCCCATCATGGCCCTGCGTCGGGTGGTGCGGATCCCGGCGGGGAAGAAGGTCAGCGTGATCTTCTGGACGATTGCGGCCCCCAAGCGCGACGAGCTGGATCAGGCGGTCGAACGCTATCGGCACCCTGACGCCTTTGCGCATGAACTGGTGCAGGCCTGGACGCGGACGCAGGTGCAGATGCGCCATCTCGGCATCACCTCGCAGCAGGCGGCATCGTTCCAGCATCTCGCCCGCTACCTTGTCTATCCGGACATGCATCTGCGCTCCGATCAGGAAACCCTGATGGCCGGGCTGCGGCCGCAATCGGCGCTCTGGCCGATGGCAATCTCCGGCGACTTCCCGATCTTCGTGCTGCGGATCAACGACGAGATGGACTTGAGCGTGGCGCGCGAGGCACTGAGTGCGCAGGAGTATCTGCGTTCGCGCGGCGTCACCGCCGATCTGGTCATCATCAACGAGAGGGCCGCGTCCTATGCCCAGGAAATGCAGCATACGCTCGAAGGTCTGTGCGAGAAGCTGCGCCGCGCCGGCCAGGCCGAGTCGGGCCGGCCGCATGTTTTCGCGCTTCGCCGCGACATCATGGATGACACCACGTTCGATGCCATCATTTCGGCTGCCCGGGTCGTCCTCCATGCTCGCAACGGCAAGCTGATTGATCAGATCAACCGCTCCGTGACGCTTTTCGCCGCGCCGCTCGATGCGCAGGCATACCAGCGCCCACTGCCTGCGACGGACCGTCTGCAGCCTCACGCCGACATCGACGGCTCGGGGCTCGACTTCTGGAACGGTTTTGGCGGGTTCGACAAGGATGGCGCCGAATACGTCATCCGCCTGCGCGGTGGCCAGTCGACGCCGCAGCCGTGGATCAACGTCATCGCCAATGACCGGTTCGGCTTCCACGTCGCCGCCGAGGGTGGCGGCTTCACCTGGGCGCAGAACTCCCGCGACTACCAGTTGACGCCTTGGAGCAACGACCCGGTGATCAACCGTCCGGTGGAAGGCTTCTACATCGCCGACCAGGCCAGCGGCGATGTGGCCACTCCCTTCGCGGCCCTTTCTGCGCGTCCGGAGGTGTCGTTCGAGGCGCGTCATGGCCTCGGCTACTCGACCTTCTCGACGAAGGACATCGATCTGACGATCGCCCTGACGCAGACGGTTGATCGGCATCGCCCTGCAAAGGTCTCGTCGTTGACGATCCGCAACGACGGTGCCGAGATGCGGCGGTTGCGGATCTACGGCTATGCCGAATGGCTGCTTGGCGACAATTCGGGCCGGTCGCTGCCGTATATCATGACCAGCCAGGACGAAGAGAGCGGAGCCGTGCTCGCCACCAACCGCTTCAGCACTGGCCGCTTCGCCTTCCTGGCGGCCAGTGAAGCGGTATCGAGCTTCACCGCCAGCCGGCGGGACTTCATCGGCCGTTTCGGTTCGATCGCCTCACCGGCAGCGGTCGCCGGGGCGGCGTTGCTGTCGGGGACGGCAGGGCTGGATGGCGATCCTTGCGCTGCCATCACCTGCGACATCGAGCTGGCATCCGGCGAGGAAAAGGTGGTCACCTTCTTCCTCGGCGATGCAGAGACCCGCGAGGAGGCGACGGCTCTCATCGGCGCTCTGCAGGCGGACGATGCCCGTACCATTCTTGAAACATCACAGGCCTACTGGCGGGAATTCACCGGCAGGCTGACGGTCTCGACGCCGGACAAGGGCCTCAACCACCTCGTCAATCACTGGCTACCCTATCAGGCGATGGCGTGCCGGATCACCGCCCGGAGCGGCTTCTATCAGGCGAGCGGCGCCTATGGCTTCCGCGACCAGCTGCAGGACACACTGGCCTTTCTGCCGCAGCAACCGGAGCTCGCAAGAGGCCAGATCCTCCGGGCTGCCTCGCGGCAGTTCCCGGAAGGCGATGTGCAGCATTGGTGGCTGCCGGAGAGCGGCGCCGGGGTGCGAACCCGGATCTCCGACGACGTCGTCTGGCTTGCGCATGCCGCCCATCAGTACATCCAAGCCACGGGCGACCAGGCCCTGCTGGACGAGCAGCTGCCGTTCATCACCGGGCCTCAACTGGACCCGAAGCAGCACGATTCCTTCTTCGAGCCACAGGTTTCCGGCGAGACCGCCAGCCTCTACGAGCACGCCGCGCGAGCCCTTGATCTTGCCGTCGAGCGGACCGGCGAGCGTGGCTTGCCGTTGATCCTGGGCGGGGACTGGAACGACGGCATGAACCGGGTCGGCATCGGCGGTCGCGGTTCGAGCGTCTGGCTGGGCTGGTTCCTGGCCGGGACGCTTCGCGAGTTCGCCGCCTATGCCATCCGGCAAGGCGATCAGGCGCGCGCAGACCATTGGTCCACCCATGCCGCGAACCTCAAGGAGGCGCTCGAAACGGCCGGCTGGGACGGTTCCTACTACCGTCGCGGCTACTTCGACGACGGCTCCCCGCTGGGCTCCAGCGAAAGTTCAGAATGCCGCATCGATTCCCTCGCCCAGTCCTGGAGCGTCCTCTCTGGCGTCGGCGAGCCGGACCGGGCAAACCAGGCCATGGATGCGGTGTTGTCCGAGCTTGTGGATGATGATTCCGAGATCATCCGGCTCTTTACGCCGCCGTTTGCCAATGCGTCCGTCGACCCCGGCTACATCAAGGCCTATCCGCCCGGCGTTCGCGAGAACGGCGGGCAGTACACCCATGCCGCCACCTGGGTGGTGATGGCGCTGGCGCGTCTGGGCCGTGCCGACGAAGCGTGGCGCTGCTTCAACCTCCTCAACCCGATCAACCATGCGCTCGATCGGGAGGCAGCCGAGCTCTACCGGGTGGAGCCCTATGTGGTGGCTGCCGATGTCTACGGGACCGGAGCCCTGGAGGGACGCGGTGGCTGGACCTGGTACACCGGCTCCGCCGGATGGCTCTATCGGGCTGCGGTGGAAGGCATTCTCGGCATCCGCCGCGAGGGCGACCGCCTTCTGGTGCAACCGGTGCTTCCGTCCGAGTGGGATGGCTTCTCCGCCGAGCTGACGATCGCCGGCGTGGTCTACCGCATCGTCGTCGAGAAATCCGAGACGGGCGAGGCGCTGGTCAGCGTCAACGGCGATGGTATTGACCTGGAGGTGGGCGCGCCACTCAATACGGCAACGGCGAAGATGACCTGAACCCGTTCCGGTTGGGCCTTTGGCACAGAGCTTCCAGAAACGAAGAAGGCCCGCCAGTTTGGCGGGCCTTCTTCGTTTCGGTCCCTAGATACGATCAGGATGCCGGTAACACCGGGATCGCCTCGCCCGGTTCATCGTCGTCGGTCAGAATGCCGCTTGCCCGCAGCAGTGAGGTGAAGCGTCCGCCGCTTTTGCTCAGCTCGTCGAATGTCCCCATCTCGATGATGCGGCCATTGTCGAGGAAGATCACCTTGTCCGCATCGCGGACGGTGGACAGCCTGTGGGCGATGATGAAGGTCGTGCGGTTCTGCCGCAACCTGTCGATGGCCGCCTTCACCCGTGCCTCGGTCTCGACGTCGAGCGCGCTGGTGGCCTCGTCGAGGACGAGGATCGGCGCGTTCTTGAGGATGGCCCGGGCAATCGCGATCCGCTGGCGCTCGCCCCCGGAGAGCTGGTTGCCGCGCTCACCGACCGCAGTGTCAAACCCGGTCATTCGGCTCTCGATGAAGTCGGTCGCGGCCGCGGCCTCGGCGGCAGCGATGATCTCGTCCTCGCCCGCCCCTTCGCGGCCGAGGCGGATATTCTCGCTGATCGAGCGGTTGAGAAGACCGGCATCCTGGAAGACGGTGGCGATCGCGTGGCGCAGGGACCGGCGCGAGACGGTCGTGATATCCGTACCATCGATGAGGATCTGGCCCTGCTTGGCGTCATGGACCCTTTGCAGAAGGTTGACCAGGGTCGTCTTTCCCGCGCCTGTCGGGCCGACGATCGCCACCGTCTCGCCGGCGGCGGCGTGGAACGAGATATCCCGCACGCCCTGGGATGTGTCCGTGAAGTCGAAGGAGACATTCCTGAATTCGACGTCTCCCTTGACGTTCTCCAGTTCGGCGATGCCGGCAGGTTCCTCCCGCTCCTGAACAGCGTCCTCCAACGCATAGAAATCCTCGAGCTTGGCGCGGGCCTCGAAGATCTGCGTGATGAACTGCCCCATCTGGTCGAGGCGTCCGATCAGCAGATTGGCAAAGCCGATGAAGGCGATCACCTCACCGACCCGCAGCTCGCCCCGTTGCACGAGCAAGGCGCCGATGACCAGGATCACCATGAGGGAGACAGTCGACGCCGTGCGGTTGAGTGCGCTTGCCAGGGCCCACCAGTCGAGGACAGGATACTGCACCTTCAGCAGGTTTTTCGTATAGTCCTGCAGGGCACGCGTTTCAGCTTCTATGCGGTTGTAGCTGTGCAGCACCGAGACATTGCTGATCGAATCGCTGACATGCGAGAAGACCGTGTGATAATGCCCTTCGACAGATGCCTGTCCCTCTTTCGTCCGCTTCATCACCATCCTGCCGATGAACCAGTAGAGCACGCTCAGCACGAGCAGAACCAGGCTGAGGCGGACATCCATCGAGAACGCCGTCGGGATCAGCAGCAGCAGCGCCACCGCCGTCGCCAGGTGCGTCCGCATGAATTCCAGCCACAGGCCGAACAGCGTCTCGCTGGCGCGCAGCAGCGTATGAAGCGCATTTGATGTGCCGCGGCGGTGGTGCCAGGCAAGCGGCATCGAGATGATGCGCCCGAAAGCCTCGGTGAGCAGCGATGCGCGCCGCCCGTGCGCAAGCCGATCTGCCTGCCTAGCCACTAGGACATAGGCGACCGTGTTGAACACACCGAATCCTGCCCAGAGCATCAGCACCGGCGTGACGTCTCCTCCGGAGGAGATCGCGTCGATGATGCGCCCGAACAAGATGGGTTCGGCGATCGTGATGATGGCCAGAATGATATTGGCGATCACGACGATGGTGACGCGGAAGCGATGCTCCGCGAGGTATCTGAGAGCTCTCGTATAAACCTGGAACAGCGTCACCCGCCGAAACCTCTTCTTTGTCTTCTTCTATCTGCGCAGCTTTGCTGCCCGAACCCTGCGACTTCGTCAACGGCTGTGGCAGCAGCATGGCCGTACCGGGCGAACAATGCCTTTTGTACCCGAAGGTTTCCGGAAACAGGCCACAGTCGGCTTTCAAACCAGCGGCGGCATCACGGTGGCTGCCCACCCGGCAAGATTTATAGCAAGATTTAGCGATGTGACTTCAACTATTGATAACCATAGCCGCGGGACTATCAGAGCGAACAGGAGACTTGCGACTTGAGGCGTGTGGAACTTAGACTGGCGAACTGGGCGCTGCTGTGAGCATTCATCTCATCATGCAGCTCCTGGTCCTTGCCGGCGAAATCAAAACGGAGGGCGAGCTGACCCAGCGGCTGGAAGCTGTGCTTGATGTCTACAGCTTCGGCTTCTACCGCCTGTCGCTGCAGCCAACCGTGCAGGAGCCGAGCCGGGAACTGGCCCTTGCCGTCCGGTGGCCGAAGGGCTGGGCCGAAGTCTACAGGTTCAAGAAATATGCTTCCGTCGATCCCGCCGCGAGATTGCTCCCCACCGCGCAGCGCCCTTACCGACTCCGCGAAGCGGCATTCGCCCTCAGAAACGAGCCCCATCGTGCGCGGATGCAACGCCTGATCCAGGACGCGGCGCGCCATGGCATACGCGACGGCTATGTCTTTCCGGTGCATGGGCGTACCGGCCTGCTCGGCAGTTTGCTGGTGAGCGGGAAGCCGGTTGATCTGTCGCCTGCAGAAATGACTCTCTTCGACACGGTGGCCCGAACCATGTTCTGGCGCTACCTCGAGTTGCGCGGCTGGGCTGCCGAACTGGAAAAGTTCGGCCCCTTCGAAGTCTCTCTCACGAAGCGTGAGGTTGAGGTCGTCACTCACCTTGCCGAAGGACTGACCTCTCACGAGATCGCCCGGGAGCTCCAGATTTCAAATCACACGGTCGACTGGTACATCAACGGACTGCAGGACAAGATGAAAGCCAGGAACCGGCAGCATGTGGTGGCGCTGGCCTTTCGCCGCGGCCTCGTCTCCTAGTGAGAGCTTGCGGCTGCACCACCAATGGAGAAATTGACTTCGTCTTCCAACTCGCTAGGCTCGCCTTGCAGTGCAGCATGGCTGTGGTTGATGGAGGAGATCTACCTTGCCCATTTCGAAAATACTCGTCGCCAATCGATCTGAAATTGCAATCCGCGTTTTCCGGGCGGCGAACGAACTTGGCATAAAGACAGTCGCGATCTGGGCGGAGGAAGACAAGCTCTCGCTGCACCGGTTCAAGGCGGATGAAAGCTATCAGGTGGGCCGCGGGCCGCATCTCGATCGCGATCTGGGCCCGATCGAGAGCTATCTCTCCATTCCTGAAATCATCCGGGTTGCCAAGCTGTCGGGGGCGGACGCCATTCATCCGGGCTACGGGCTGCTTTCGGAGAGCCCCGAATTCGTTGACGCCTGCAACGATGCAGGCATCATCTTCATTGGCCCCACCTCCGATACCATGCGCAAGCTGGGGAACAAGGTTGCTGCCCGCAACCTGGCGGTCTCCGTCGGTGTGCCTGTGGTGCCGGCGACGGAACCGCTGCCCGATGACATGACGGAGGTTGCCCGCATGGCTGCCGAGGTCGGTTATCCCGTCATGCTGAAGGCTTCCTGGGGCGGTGGCGGGCGCGGCATGCGAGTCATCCGCAGCGATGCGGATCTCGCCAAGGAGGTGACTGAGGCAAAGCGCGAGGCGATGGCGGCCTTCGGCAAGGACGAAGTCTACCTCGAGAAGCTCGTCGAGCGCGCGCGACACGTGGAAAGCCAGATCCTGGGCGATACACACGGCAATGTCGTGCATCTCTTCGAGCGCGACTGCTCCATCCAGCGGCGCAATCAGAAGGTGGTGGAGCGGGCGCCGGCGCCGTATCTGAACGAAGCCCAGCGCCAGGAACTGGCAGATTACTCGCTGAAGATCGCCCGCGCAACGAATTACGTCGGCGCGGGTACCGTCGAATATCTGATGGATTCCGACACGGGCCGGTTCTATTTCATCGAGGTCAATCCCCGCATCCAGGTCGAGCACACGGTGACCGAAGTGGTGACCGGCATCGATATCGTGAAGGCGCAGATCCACATCCTGGAGGGCGCTGCAATCGGCACCGTGGAATCCGGTGTGCCGCGCCAGGAGGATATCCGCCTCAACGGCCATGCCCTGCAATGCCGGATCACCACCGAAGATCCCGAGCAGAATTTCATCCCTGACTACGGACGGATCACTGCCTACCGGTCTGCCGCGGGCTTCGGCATCCGGCTGGACGGCGGCACCGCCTATACCGGCGCGATCATCACGCGTTACTACGATCCGCTGCTGGTGAAGGTGACGTCCTCCGGGAGCACGCCACAGGAAGCGATCAGCCGGATGGACCGCGCCCTGCGCGAGTTCCGCATCCGTGGCGTGGCGACCAACCTCACCTTTCTCGAGGCGATCATTGGCCATCCGAGTTTCCGCGACAATTCCTATACGACGAAGTTCATCGACACGACGCCCGAACTCTTCACGCAGGTGAAGCGGCTCGACCGTGCCACGAAGCTTCTGACCTATCTCGCCGATGTCGGCGTCAACGGTCATCCGGAGGCGAGGGGGAGGCCGATGCCGCCGGCGCAGGCGCCAAAGCCGGTCGTCCCCTACATCGACAGCCCCGTGCCGGACGGGACGAAGCAGATGCTGGACAGCCTCGGCCCCCGCAAGTTCGCCGAGTGGGTCCGCAGCGAAAACCGCGTGCTGATGACCGATACGACGATGCGCGACGGGCACCAGTCGCTTCTGGCGACGCGCATGCGCACCTATGACATCGCCCGCATAGCCCCCGTCTATGCCCGGGCGCTGCCGAACCTCTTCTCCCTGGAATGCTGGGGCGGCGCGACCTTCGACGTCTCGATGCGGTTCCTGACGGAGGACCCGTGGGAGCGGCTCTCGCTGATCCGCGAAGGTGCGCCCAATCTGCTGCTGCAGATGCTGCTGCGCGGCGCCAACGGCGTCGGCTACACGAACTATCCCGACAACGTCGTGAAGTACTTCGTCCGTCAGGCGGCCGTCGGCGGTATCGATCTCTTCCGGGTTTTCGATTGCCTGAACTGGGTCGAGAACATGCGGGTGTCGATGGATGCCGTGCAGGAGGAAGGCAAGCTGTGCGAAGCCGCCATCTGCTACACCGGCGACCTGCTGAACAGCGCGCGTCCGAAGTACGACCTGAAATACTACACGGCGCTCGCCAAGGAGCTTGAAGAGGCCGGCGCGCACATCATCGCGGTCAAGGACATGGCGGGCCTGCTGAAGCCGGCGGCTGCCCGTGTGCTCTTCAAGGCGCTGCGGGAATCCACCGATCTGCCGATCCATTTCCACACGCATGATACCTCCGGGATCTCGGCCGCCACGGTTCTGGCGGCGGTCGATGCGGGCGTCGACATCGTCGATGCGGCCATGGACGCCTTCTCCGGAACCACCTCCCAGCCGTGCCTCGGCTCGATCGTCGAGGCCCTGTCGGGTGCGGAGCGGGATCCGGGGCTCGATCCGGAATGGATCCGCCGCATCTCCTTCTATTGGGAGGCGGTCCGTCATCAGTATGCGGCATTCGAAAGCGACCTCAAGGGCCCGGCCTCGGAGGTCTATCTCCACGAGATGCCGGGTGGCCAGTTCACCAACCTGAAGGAGCAGGCGCGTTCGCTGGGGCTCGAAAGCCGCTGGCACCGGGTCGCGCAGACCTACGCGGATGCCAACCAGATGTTCGGCGATATCGTCAAGGTGACGCCGTCGTCGAAGGTGGTGGGCGACATGGCGCTGATGATGGTGAGCCAGGACCTGACGGTTGCGGACGTCGAAAACCCTGCCAAGGACATCGCGTTTCCGGATTCTGTCGTTTCGATGCTGAAAGGCGATCTCGGGCAGCCCCCCGGCGGCTGGCCGGAGGCACTGCAGAAGAAGGCGCTGAAGGGCGACAAGCCATACACTGACAGGCCTGGAGCTCTGCTGGCGCAGGCCGACCTCGATGCCGAACGCGCAGCGATCGAGACGAAGCTCGAGCGTCCGGTCAGCGACTTCGAGTTTGCCTCCTATCTGATGTATCCTAAGGTCTTCACCGAGTTTGCCCAGGCGATCGAAACCTACGGCCCGGTCTCCGTCCTGCCGACGCATGCCTATTTCTACGGAATGTCGGACGGCGAGGAGCTGCTGGCGGACATCGAGCGAGGAAAGACCCTCGTCTTTGTGAATCAGGCCACCAGCGGCACGGACGACAAGGGGCTCGTCACGGTCTTCTTCGAACTCAACGGGCAGCCGCGCCGCATCAAGGTGCCGGATCGCAGCCACGGCGCCGCAGGATCGGCCGCACGGCGGAAGGCGGATATTGCCAATGCCAACCACCTGGGTGCGCCCATGCCGGGGGTCGTCTCGACGGTGGCCGTATCGGCCGGTCAGTCGGTGAAGGCCGGTGATGTCCTGCTCTCCATCGAGGCCATGAAGATGGAGACGGCGCTGCACGCGGAGCGGGACGGTGTTCTTTCCGAAGTGCTGGTGCGCGTCGGGGATCAGATCGATGCGAAGGATCTGCTTTTAGTATTCGGCGACTAGCCAACCATGCTCACGCGACCGAGGGCGGCGACATAAAATGTGTGGCCGGCGGTCAGGTTGCCGCTTGCCCCTTTCAATCGATTTAAATAAATGTTGCCGCAACACGATGGGATGCGGACATGGATATCTCTGGCGGAAAAGCAGCTGGCGCACGGCCCGGCTATATTACCCGGGAGCGCGCGGGCGTCGCACTGCTGTTTCTGATGAACGGCTTCCTGGTGGGCGCTTGGGCACCGAAAATTCCCGAGTTCGCCGAGCGTCTGGGCCTGACGGAGAGCATGCTTGGCGTCATGATCTTGGTCTTCGGTCTCGGGTCGCTGGTCATGATGCCGATCGCCGGCAGCCAGATCGGGCGGTTCGGATCAAGCACTGTGTCCCGGGCCACCGCGCTCCTTGCCGTCCCGACGCTTCTCCTGCTCACCTGGGTCGACGGACTATGGTCCGGCGCTGTTGCGATCTTCTTCTTCGGCGGGCTGATCGGCGCGATGGATGTCGCCATGAATGCCAATGCCGTGGCGGTGGAAAAATACATGCGCCGGGCCATCATGTCGTCCTGCCATGCGTTCTGGAGCCTGGGTGGTCTGCTTGGCGCGGCGACGGGCGGCTACCTCATCGAACATCTCGGCGTGTCCGGCCACGCCGCCCTCGTCACCATCCTGGCGGCACTCATGCTGGCCGCGGCCTGGACGCTCGTCCTGCGCGATGCGCCGCATCCGGAGGAGGTTCACGAGAGGGCGCGCCTGCCTCGCACGGCCCTTCCGTGGCTGATTGGCCTAATGGCGCTGTTCTGCATGATCCCGGAGGGCGCCGTCATCGACTGGAGCGCGCTCTATCTGCGCCAGGAACTCGGCGCCTCGATCACCGCGTCCGGATTCGCCTTCGCGGCCTTTTCGCTTACCATGGCCATCATGCGGTTCGCAGGCGATCTCGTCCGGGACCGGTTCGGGGCCGTTCGCACCCTTCGGGTCTGTGCCGTCATCTCGGTCATCGGTCTGGTGACCGCCGGCTTTGCCGAAACCGGGACCATCGCGATCCTCGGGTTCGCGCTGGCCGGCATCGGCATCTCCAACCTCGTGCCGATCGTCTTTTCGGCGGCCGGCAATCTGCCTGGCCTGCGGCCGGGCGTCGGCCTCTCCGTGGTCACGACCATGGGTTATTCCGGCATCCTGCTGGCGCCCTCCGCCATCGGCTTCATTGCCGAATACAGCGGGCTCGCCATCATCTTCGCAGCACTCTCGATCCTGCATCTCGTTGTCCTGCTGCTGTCGCCGCTGGCGCGCCATGCCGACGGTGTGCGTCATGAGCAAGATGGGAAGCCCGGCTGAGAAGTGAGATGCGCCGAGGTTGACATTAGCCAAGGCATCATCCACCTGAAAGGGACGTTTTCAGACCAAGAGAGCCCCATGTCTGCACCGATCGACCATGATCCGAAGCCACGCCGCGCAACTGTGGCTGTCGATGTCGGCGGGGTCATCGTCGGCGGCGGAGCACCGGTGGTCGTGCAGTCGATGACGAATACCGATACGGCGGATGTGGATGCGACGGTCGCGCAGGTCGCGGCGCTCCATGCGGCCGGCTCGGAGATCGTCCGCATCACGGTGGACCGCGATGAGAGTGCCGCAGCGGTGCCGAAGATCCAAGAGCGGCTATTGCGACTGGGATTGGACGTGCCTCTCGTCGGCGATTTCCACTATATCGGCCACAAGCTGCTGGCCGATCATCCCGCCTGTGCCGAAGCGCTCGCCAAATACCGCATCAATCCCGGCAACGTCGGCTTCAAGGACAAGAAGGACAAGCAGTTCGCCGATATCATCGAGATGGCGATCCGCTACGACAAGCCGGTGCGCATCGGCGTCAACTGGGGTTCGCTCGACCAGGATCTGCTGACGACGCTGATGGACCGCAATGCCCTGGAGGGTTCTCCGCTGTCCGCCCGCCAGGTCATGCATGAGGCCATCGTGCAGTCGGCGCTGATTTCGGCCGAGCTTGCCGAGAGCATCGGGCTGCCGCGCAACCGCATCATCCTGTCGGCCAAGGTCAGCCAGGTGCAGGACCTGATCGCCGTCTATTCGATGCTGGCGGAGCGCTCCAACCACGCGCTGCATCTCGGCCTGACCGAGGCCGGCATGGGATCCAAGGGCATCGTCGCCTCATCGGCGGCCATGGGCTATGTGCTGCAGCACGGGATTGGCGATACCATCCGCGTGTCGCTGACGCCGGAGCCGAATGGCGACCGCACCCGCGAGGTGCAGGTGGCGCAGGAACTGCTGCAGGTGATGGGTTTCCGGCAGTTCATCCCGGTGGTGGCTGCCTGCCCCGGCTGCGGGCGCACGACCTCCACGGTCTTCCAGGAACTGGCGCAGCGGATCCAGGACGACATCCGCAAGAACATGCCTGTCTGGCGGGAGAAATATCCCGGCGTCGAAGCGCTCACCGTCGCCGTGATGGGCTGCATCGTCAACGGTCCGGGCGAGAGCAAGCATGCCGATATCGGCATCTCGCTTCCCGGGACCGGCGAGACGCCCTCGGCACCGGTGTTCATCGACGGGCAGAAGGCCATGACGCTGCGCGGCCCCAACATCGCCGGCGACTTCGAGAAGATGGTCATCGACTACATCGAACAGCGCTTCGGACACCGCTCCGCGGCGGAATGAATTCCATTGACCCGATATTGCCGCAATTTATGGTAAATGACGATTCACCATAGACGACGGGGATATCGATTCTGATGATCAAGAGACTGGCCATCGTCGCGCTCTGCGCGACCTATCTTTCCGCATGCACCACCACCACCGACCCGTACACGGGCGAGCAGAAGGTATCGAATACCGCCGGAGGCGCGGCGATCGGTGCCGGCCTCGGCGCACTCGGCGGCCTGGTCGTCGGCGGCGGCGACAAGGGCCGCAACGCCCTGATTGGTGCTGCGATCGGCGGCCTCGCCGGCGGCGCCATCGGCAACTACATGGACCAGCAGGAGTCGGAGCTTCGGGCCCAGTTGCAGGGAACGGGTGTCTCGGTGACGCGCATGGGCGACCGCATCGTTCTCAACATGCCGTCCAACGTGACGTTTGCCACGGACCAGGATCAGGTGATCCCACCGTTCTACCAGACGCTGAATTCGGTTGCGCTCGTCCTCAACAAGTTCAACCGGACGCTCATCGACGTCAACGGACATACGGATTCGACCGGCAGCCTGGCCTATAATCAAGGCCTTTCCGAACGCCGTGCTGCATCGGTCGCCAATTATCTCGCCAGCCAGGGCGTCGATCAGCGCCGCATGTCGACGCTGGGCTTCGGGCCGTCGCAGCCGATCGCGTCGAATGCTACGCCGGATGGACGGGCGCAGAACCGTCGCGTCGAGGTGCTGATCGCGCCGATCTCGCAGTAGTCGGATGATGCGGACGGGCCGCCTTACAGGCGGCTCGTCAGAAGCCTCAGGCCGGCAAAACAATAAAAGGCAGACATGGCTCCCTCGATCCACCGGCGCATGGCGCGGTAGGCGTTAACAGCCTGTGGCGTGGAGAAGAGCAGGGCGTAGCCGGTGAAGATCAGCAGCCCGGAAGACAGACACAGGCCGATGATCGCAATGATCGCAGATGTCGGCGCAGCCTGCGGGAGCCCGAGCGAGATGATCGCCAGCCAGGCGAAGATCGCCTTCGGATTGGTGACGTGGATCGCGTAACCGCGCAACAGGAGCTGGCGGACGGACCGGTCCCCGGTTTTCTGCGACAGCTTGAGCTCGGTGTCGCTGAGGCGTGCCGATCTGTAGGCCTTCCAGCCCAGGTACAGAAGGTAGAAGCCGCCGGCGATCTTCAGAATTTCCAAAGCAAAGGCGTAGTGTCGCAGCAGGGCGGCCATCCCCATGGCCGCCGCGGCCGCCCAGGTCGCAGATCCGCAGAAAATGCCGAGGGCAATGGTCACGCCGGCGCGGCGGCCTTGGGCGCTGGCCGTGCCGATGATGGCCAGGATCGCCGGACCGGGGCTCATGACCGCGATCAGGTAGGCGACATAGGCCGGCCAGATCATCGGAAGATAGCTCATCACCTCTGTCATCGGGCCTCCCGTCAGCTCTTTCGGTCCGCGATGAAATGCGCCGCAGCCTGGAGAATGACTGCCTTGTCCCCGTACCCGGATATCAAATCGCTCGCCTCTTGCGCCAGAACGGCCAGCCGCTCTTCGGCCCAGGCCGCCCCATAGAGCGCGACGAGCGTGCCTTTGCCGCGCGCGGCATCCTTGCCGGTCGCCTTGCCCATGGTCGCGGCATCCGCCGTGATGTCGAGGAGATCGTCGGCCAGCTGGAAGGCCAGTCCGATCTTCTCGCCGAAGTCCCGCAACCGCTGCCGGTCTTCCGGCCCCCGCCCCGCAGCAATGGCGCCCGCCTCGCAGGCAAACCGCAGCAGCGCCCCCGTCTTCATCGCCTGCAGGGTGACGATCCCGGCTTCGTCCGGTGCTGCCTTCTCGGCAGCAAGATCCAGCGCCTGTCCGCCCGCCATGCCGCCGAGACCCGAGGCGCGGGCAAGTGCCAGCACCAGCTCGGTCTTCTGTCGGTCGGGAAGCATCGTCTCCGGCGCCGCGATGATGTCGAAGGCATAGGTGAGCAGGCTGTCGCCCGCCAGGATCGCCGAGGCTTCGTCGAAAGCCCGGTGGACGGTCGGCTGGCCGCGGCGCATGTCGTCATCGTCCATGGCCGGCAGGTCGTCATGGATCAGGGAATAACAGTGAACGCATTCCAGCGCCGCGCCGATCCTGGCGGCAGCCTGCGGATCGCCGCCGAGCATGGCGGCGCTTTCCAGCACCAGGAATGGCCGCAGACGCTTGCCGCCGTTCAGCGTGCCGTGCCGCATGGCAGCCAGCAGTGTTGCCGGCCGGCTGATTTCACCCGGCAGGCATGTTCCGGAAAGCAGTGATGCCAGCAGCGTTTCCGTTGCTTCGGCGCTTTCCATCAGGCGTTTTTCGAATTCGTTGATCGGCCCGGTCATGGCGGCTGTTTGGCATGCCGGACAGGACTGTGCAACGCGATTTCTCGCACGCCAAGAGTTTTGGAGGTCCACTGGCCATCCGGGCCGCCAGCGGCTAAGAAACGGCAAAAGCGAGAGGCGAGCGTGGCGACAGAGCCGGAAGACGATGGGGTAGAGGGAGATGCCGGCTTGAGCCGCAGCAGAGGACGATCGTTTTCGCAGATCCTGCGCCGGCTGCTGCTGCTCGGTCTCGCCTTGCTGATCGCTCCCTATCTGCTGATCCTCCTCTATACGCCAGCCTTCGTTCATCCGGTTTCAACACTCATGGCGGCGGATCTGGTGATGCTCAACGGCTATGATCGCCGATGGGTCAGCCTGGAGGAGATCTCGCCCAACCTCGTGCAGTCGGTGATGATGTCGGAGGACGGGCAGTTCTGTCGGCATGGCGGCGTCGACTGGGGCGAGATGAAGGCTGTGGTCCAGGAGGCGCTGGAGGGTGAAAATACGCGTGGGGCGAGCACCATTCCGATGCAGACTGCCAAGAACCTGTTTCTCTGGAACGGACGCTCCTTCGTCCGCAAGGGACTGGAGCTGCCGCTGGCGATGGTGGCGGATTTCGTCTGGCCGAAGCGACGGATGATGGAGATCTATCTCAACGTCGCCGAATGGGGGCCGGGCATCTATGGCGCGGAGGCGGCAGCCCAGCACCATTTCGGGGTTTCGGCCGCCGACCTGACGCGCCGGCAGGCCGCGCTTCTCGCCGTTTCGCTTCCAAACCCCATCACCCGGGTCGCCAGCAAGCCCGGTAGAGGCATGCAGCGGATTGCCGGCGTCGTCGAGCGACGGGCCCGCGGTTCGGGCGAATACATCACCTGCATTTATGGCTAGTGTTCAGCCTTTTCATTGGTCAGGCGGGGCGGAGCCGGTTAAGCCATCAACAGCATCTGGCTGGAGGGCACATGGACGGGTTAACGCTCTACATCGGTAACAAGAACTACTCCTCCTGGTCGTTTCGCCCGTGGATCGCGATGACGGCCGCCGGGATTCCCTTCGAGGAAGTGCTGATCCCCTTCGACTTCCCGGCAGGCAATCCGCGCTTCAGCGAGATCTCGCCGACAAGCCGCGTGCCGGTTCTCCATCATGGTGGCGTGCGCGTGTGGGAATCGCTGGCGATCATCGAGTATGTGGCAGAGCTGTTTCCCGATCGCGGCATCTGGCCAGAAGCCGCAGCCGCGCGTGCCGTGGCGCTATCGATCTCCATGGAGATGCTGTCCGGCTTCCGGGCCCTGCGCGGAGCCTGCCCGATGAACATCCGGCGACCGAAGGGGCGGATCGACCTTCCCGCGGGCGTGGCGGAAGACGTCGCGCGGGTGTGCGCCATCTGGAAGGAATGCCGCCAGGAGTCGGGTGGACCCTTCCTTTTCGGTCCGTTCTCCGCAGCCGACGCCATGTTTGCTCCGGTGGTCAATCGCTTCGAGATTTACGATCTTGTCACCGAGCCTGACGTGCTGGATTATATGGCGACCGTGAAGGCTCATCCGGCCTGGCTTGCATGGCAGAAGGCTGCGCTTGCGGAAACCTGGGTCGTCCCCGAAGACGAGGCCTGATCGGCGGCACGATTTTTTGCAGTGGGGACTGGTCAACGGCCGGTCCAGCATGTATAAGCCGGCCAAATTTCCGATATTGAAGCTTGTCCATTTCGGCTAGAAATCCGGCCGGGGACAATGTCTTGCACGAAAGTGGAGTAACGAGCATGGCTGTACCGAAGAGAAAAACTAGCCCGTCGAAACGCGGTATGCGCCGTTCGGCTGACGCGCTGAAGACACCGACCTACACCGAAGACAAGAACTCCGGCGAACTGCGCCGTCCGCACCACATCGACCTGAAGACGGGCATGTACCGCGGTCGCCAGGTTCTGACGCCGAAGGAAAGCGCATAAGCTTTCTTCGCTGATGTTGAACAAAAAAGGCCGGTTTTTCCGGCCTTTTTTGTTGCGTTTCGTCTGCCTTAGAGGTTGTCGATGCGGTCCTGCAGTGTCCGCAGCTGCTCCTTCAGCTCATCGATGTCCTTGGGCTCGTTCTTCTTGCCGCCCGCTCCCGTCGCCTGGGCGCCAAAGGGAGAAAACATCTGCATGGCCTGCCGAAACATCTCGGTGTTGCGGCGAACCTGTTCTTCCATCAGTTGCATCGGCGCCTGAAGGTTCTTGGTCAGCGGCGTCTCGCCGAGCGCGCGCGTCATCTGTTCGCGCATCTGGACCTGCTGGTCGGTAAACGCCTGCATCGAATGCTCGAGAAACGTCGGCACCACCATCTGCATCTGGTCACCGTAGTAGGAGATCAGCTGTCGCAGGAACGAGATCGGCAAAAGGGTGTTGCCGGTCTTCGATTCCTGCTCGAAGATGATCTGCGTCAGGACCGAGTGGGTAATGTCCTCGCCGCTCTTTGCGTCCTGAACCGTGAAGTCCTCGCCCTTCTTCACCATCTTGGCGAGGTCTTCCAACGTCACGTAAGTGCTCGTGCCGGTGTTGTAGAGGCGCCGGTTGGCGTATTTCTTGATAATCGTATCGCCGTCGTTCTTGGCCATGTTGCCTCCTCGTGTCCATCCATTCGATCCGGACGGTCTCTCCCGCACCAACTGTAAGCCCAAACAATCGGCACTGACAATCCATCTTGTGCAGCGCGGCGCGGCGTATGCTGCGCAGCAAATCGGCGCAAGCCCCGACATGTGCTCGCTCGCCCTTCGGGCGGTTTGACTTCGGTTGGAAGCTTTGCAAGAGTTTCACGATAAAAGTACCCGAGGAGGAAGCCGCCCATGACCCAGACTTCGATCGTCATTGCATCCGCAGCCCGAACGGCCGTCGGCTCGTTCAACGGTGCCTTCGCCAACATTCCCGCCCACGAACTGGGGGCCGCTGCCGTCAAGGCCACTCTGGTGCGCGCCGGTGTTGATGCTGCAGAGGTCGATGAAGTCATCCTCGGGCAGGTCCTGCCGGCCGGCGAAGGGCAGAACCCGGCACGGCAGGCCGCGATGAAGGCGGGGGTGCCGCAGGAGGCGACGGCCTGGGGCGTCAACCAGCTCTGCGGCTCCGGTCTGCGTGCGGTGGCGCTCGGCATGCAGCAGATAGCGCTCGGAGATGCCCGGATCGTCGTTGCGGGCGGACAGGAATCGATGTCGATGGCGCCGCACTGCGCGCATCTGCGCGGCGGCGTGAAGATGGGCGACATGAAGATGATCGACACCATGATCAAGGACGGCCTGACGGATGCCTTCTACGGCTACCACATGGGCACGACGGCCGAAAACGTGGCGCGGCAGTGGCAGTTGTCGCGCGACGAGCAGGACCAGTTCGCCGTCGGCTCCCAGAACAAGGCCGAGGCGGCGCAGTCAGCCGGTCGCTTCCAGGACGAGATCGTGCCGTTCGTGGTGAAGGGGCGCAAGGGCGACGTCACGGTCGATGCCGACGAATACATCCGCATCGGGGCAACCCTGGAAAGCATGACGAAGCTGCGGCCTGCCTTCGACAAGGAGGGCACCGTCACCGCCGGCAATGCATCGGGCATCAATGATGGCGCTGCCGCCACCCTGCTGATGACGGAGCAGGAGGCCTCGCGCCGCGGGATAACACCGCTTGTGCGGATCGTGTCCTGGGCAACGGCGGGTGTCGATCCGCAGGTCATGGGGACGGGCCCGATCCCGGCATCCCGCAAGGCCCTGGAGAAGGCCGGCTGGAAGGCAAGCGACCTCGATCTCGTGGAAGCCAACGAGGCGTTTGCGGCGCAGGCCTGCGCCGTCAACAAGGAGCTGGGCTGGGATCCGGCCATCGTCAACGTGAATGGCGGGGCGATCGCCATCGGCCATCCGATCGGCGCGTCGGGCGCCCGGGTCCTCAACACCCTCGTCTTCGAGATGAAGCGCCGGGGCGCCAAGAAGGGACTTGCGACGCTCTGCATCGGCGGCGGCATGGGTGTCGCCATGTGCGTCGAGGCGATGTGAAGACCAGACCGATGCCTATCAGCATTGAATGCCGCGTCTGAGGCCGCAGAGACCGGTCGACGCGGACTGCCATGAACGGGAGGGGAGACCTGATGAGCAGAGTAGCATTGGTTACCGGCGGCACGCGTGGGATCGGCGCCGCGATTGCGGTAGCGCTGAGTGCGGCGGGATATCGCGTCGCAGCCAATTATGCGGGCAATGAGGAGAAGGCCCGCGCCTTTGGCGAGGAAACCGGGATCCCGGTCTTCAAATGGGATGTCTCGAGCTACCAGGCCTGCTCGCAAGGCATCGACCAGGTCGAGGGAGAGATCGGGCCGGTCGAGGTGCTCGTCAACAATGCGGGGATCACCCGCGATGCGATGTTCCACAAGATGACCCCTGAGCAGTGGAACGAGGTGATCGCCACCAATCTGAGCGGTCTCTTCAACATGACACACAGGGTCTGGAACGGCATGCGCGAGCGGAGCTTCGGCCGCATCGTGAATATTTCCTCCATTAATGGCCAGAAGGGTCAGATGGGGCAGGTCAACTATTCTGCGGCCAAGGCCGGCGACCTCGGATTCACCAAGGCTCTCGCGCAGGAGGGGGCGGCCAGGAACATTACCGTCAACGCGATCTGTCCCGGATATATCGCAACGGAAATGGTAAGAGCGATTCCGGAAAAGGTGCTGAACGAGAAGATCATTCCGCAGATTCCGGTCGGACGACTGGGGGAACCGGAAGAGATCGCGCGTTGCGTCGTCTTTCTCGCTTCGGACGATGCGGGCTTCATCACCGGCTCGACGCTTGCGGCAAACGGCGGGCAATATTTTCAGTGATCCGCCGGCCAAGGTGGGCGATCAAACAGAAAAGGCGCCGTGTGACCGGCGCCTTTTCTCACAGCTGATCCGCTCTTAGCGGCAGCGGGCTTCGTAGGTGCGGCCATAACGGTCGCGGTAGACGCAGTAGCCGGAGCGTTCCTGCGAGGCGCCGACGAGGGCGCCAACAGCACCACCAGCCACAGCGCCGACAGCTGCGCCGCCCCAGCTGTTGGAGGCAACGCCGCCGATCACTGCACCGGTACCGGCGCCGATGGCGGTGCCACGCTCCGTCGAGGTGCACGATGCGAGGGAGCCGATAAGTGCGCCTGCCAGCAAGATCTTCTTCATGTTTTTCTTCCTTCCCGTTTCAATAACGCTTTACTTAGATCCTGCCCATGAGCAGGGATGAGGACGATGACCAGGACCAGGCCGAGCCCGCCTGAAGGACCATAGCCCCAGTTGCTGCTGTAACCCCAATTCGGCAGAGCGCCGATGAGAAGCAGTATGAGGATGACCAGCAGCACCGTACCGAGCATGTCTTGCAGTCTCCGATCCCTGTTCTTCAGGATGGAGGAACAAACGCATCTTCTATCGTTTTGTTCCGTCACGGCAACTGGTGTCGACAATGAGGTCTTCCGAGGCGCCATGGTGCTGGTGAAAATGACCTGCCCGAGAAGCTCGACGGCGGGGCAGAAGAACAAAAACGGACCTGACCGAGTCAGCGATTCGTCGCCTAAACGTTCCGCTTTGTTCCTGACGAAGACAAGCATGAAGGCCGAAATTTCGGGAGAAACGGTGCCGTCACTTGCCAATGCGCCGGGAAATGGCCATCTCTACACGGTCGCCGCCATACGCGCGCGTCGGCGAAGCCTTGATGTGCGGACGCAGTTTTGAATTTTCAGCCCATGATGCTCAGCGGACGCGGCGTGACCGCGGTGCTCGGCCCGACCAATACCGGCAAGACCCACTACGCCATCGAACGGATGGTGGCCCATGGCAGCGGTGTCATCGGGCTGCCGTTGCGGCTTCTGGCGCGCGAGGTCTATACCCGGGTGGTCGAGAAGGTGGGTGCGCCCGCCGTCGCCCTGATCACTGGTGAAGAGAAGATCACGCCGCCGGGCGCCCGTTTTTCCGTCTGCACGGTCGAGGCGATGCCGCGCGAGACGAAGGCTGCCTTTGTTGCCATCGACGAAGTTCAGCTCGCTGCTGATCTGGAACGCGGCCATATCTTCACCGACCGCATCATGCATCTTCGCGGGCGCGAGGAGACCCTGTTGCTTGGCGCCGGGACCATGCGCCGGATCCTGGAGCGACTGCTGCCTGGGATCACCATCATCGAGCGGCCGCGGATGTCGCAGCTCTTCTATGCCGGGCAGAAGAAGATCACCCGCCTGCCGCAACGCACCGCCATCGTCGCCTTTTCGGCCGACGAGGTCTACGCGATCGCCGAATTGATCCGCCGCCAGCGTGGTGGGGCAGCTGTGGTTCTCGGCGCGCTCAGCCCGCGGACCCGCAACGCCCAGGTTGGCCTCTACCAGGAGGGCGACGTCGAGTATCTGGTGGCGACCGATGCCATCGGCATGGGTCTCAACCTCGATGTCGACCATGTGGCATTCGCACAGGATCGCAAGTTCGACGGGTATCAGTTCCGCAACCTCAATCCTGCGGAGATGGCTCAGATCGCCGGACGCGCGGGGCGCCATGTCCGGGACGGCACCTTCGGCGTCACCGGTCAGGTGCAGCCGCTCGACAACGAGCTTGTCGAGCGCATCGAACGCCACCAGTTTGACGAGGTCAAAGTCCTCCAGTGGCGTTCGAAGTCGCTGGACTATTCCTCGATCCGCAGTCTCAAGGCGAGCCTTGAGACCTCGCCGACAATCGCGGGCCTCACACGAGCGCTGCCGGCGACAGACAGCCAGGCGCTCGATTATCTGTCCCGCTATCCCGAGATCATCGATGCTGCCACGACGGCCGAACGGGTCGAGAAGCTCTGGGAAGCCTGCGCCCTGCCCGACTATCGGCGGATCGCGCCGGCGCAGCATGCGGATCTGATCTCGACGCTCTTCTCCGACCTCGTGCGCCATGGGGCGGTCAACGAGGATTTCATGGCCGAACAGGTGAGGCGGGCAGACAGGACGGATGGCGAAATCGATACGCTTTCGGCGCGAATCGCCCAGATCCGCACCTGGACCTATGTGTCCAATCGCCCCGGCTGGCTTGCCAATCCGACACACTGGCAAGAAAAGACTAGAGAAATTGAGGACAGGCTGTCAGACGCCCTACATGAACGGTTGACGAAACGTTTTGTTGACCGCAGGACATCTGTGCTCATGAAGCGCCTGAGAGAGAATGCGATGCTGGAAGCTGAAATCAGTGTGAATGGTGATGTCTTCGTGGAAGGCCATCACGTCGGACAATTGGCGGGATTCCGGTTTACGCCGGTTTCCGGGGCCGAGGGTCCGGATGCCAAGGCTGTCCAGGGGGCTGCCCAAAAGGCTCTGTCGCTTGAGTTCGAAGCCCGAGCGGCGCGCCTCTATGCGTCCGGCAACGGCGATCTCTCCGTGGGCTCGGATGGCTTCGTGCGGTGGCTGGGCGATCCCGTCGGCCGGCTCTCCGCCAGCGACCACATCATGCGCCCGCGCGTCATCCTCCTGGCGGACGATGCCCTGTCGGGCAATGCGCGAGAACACGCGCTTGCCCGCATCGAGCGCTTCGTCAACCATCATATCGCGACCGTCCTGAAGCCTCTCGACGATCTCTCTCGCGCCGAGGACCTGCAGGGACTGGCGAAAGGGCTGGCCTTCCAGCTGGTCGAGGGCCTTGGCGTGCTCTTCCGCCGCGACGTTGCCGACGACGTTAAGTCGCTGGACCAGGACAGCCGCGCCTCGATGCGCCGTTATGGCATCCGCTTCGGCGCCTACCACATCTTCATGCCGGCCTTGCTGAAGCCGTCGCCGGCCGAACTCATCACCCTGCTCTGGGCGCTGAAGAACGACGGCCTGGACAAGCCGGGTTATGGCGAACTCATTCCCGCACTTGCGGCCGGTCGTACGTCCGTGGTCGCCGATCCGGGTTTCGAGCGCACCTTTTACAAGCTTGCCGGCTTCCGCTTCCTCGGCAAGCGGGCCGTGCGCATCGACATCCTGGAGCGTCTTGCGGATCTGATCCGTCCACTTCTCCAGTGGAAGCCCGGCACCTCTCCGCGTCCCGAGGGCGCCTATGACGGCCGTCGCTTTACGGCCACGACATCCATGCTCTCCATTCTGGGTGCCACTCCCGACGACATGGAAGAGATCCTGAAGGGTCTCGGATACCGCGCCGACGTGCTGAGTGCTGCCGAGGCGGCAGCCTTCCTGTCGGCGCAGGAGCCGGCGTCGACCGCTGCGCCTTCGCGCACAGAGGGCGGCGTCGATGCCGAAGCGCAGCCTGCCGATGCCGAAACCAAGACCGAAGCGGCTGATGCCGCTGGGGAAGCGGTGGATCAGCCTGCCAAGGAGCCAACCGAGGCTGCCGAGACGTCCGAAGCCGCCGAGCCGGTCGCAGTTGCCGAAGCCGTTCAGCCGCCGGAAGGCGTCGAGACGACGGGCGAGGTCGCGGAAGCGGAAGAGCCCAAGCCTGTGCTGCTGTGGCGGCCAGGTGGACGCAACGAGAACCAGAGAGGCGGGCGCCCTGCGCAGGGCGAGCGCCGGCCGGGTGGCCGCGGTGGCGAAAACCGTGAGCAGGGCGAGCCGCGCAGCCAGGGTGAACGCGAGACCCGCGAAGGTGGCCGTCCGAAGCGCGACAACCGCCGGCCTGAGGGCAAGCCCGAGCGGCAGAACCGCGGCGACAGGAATGACCGACCTGATCGCGGCAAAGCGCCGCAGCCGGCTCGTTTCGAGGCGAAGCCTCCACGCAAGGAGAAGCCGGTGGATCCGGATTCGCCCTTTGCCAAGCTTGCCGCGCTCAAGGAACAGATGAAGAAGTAGCCATGGCGGCAGAGGGAGAGGCACCGGCCGGGACGCATCAGCGTATCGACAAATGGCTCTTCTTCGCCCGCATGGTAAAGTCCCGGGCCATTGCTCAGGCACTTGTCGAGGCTGGCAGCGTCACCATCAACGGACGGCCAATCCGGCATGCAAGCGATCTTGTGCGCCCGGGCGACAAGGTCGGCCTCCTGTTCGAGCGACGGGATGTCCTTCTTGTGGTGCGGAGCGGAGGGTTTCGGCGCTGTCCTTCCAGCGAGGCCCGTCAACTCTATGATGATCTTTCCCCGCCGGTCTCGGAGCAAGCGCGGCTGACACCCTTCGAGCGCGCACTCAGACGGCCCTTCCATCGTGGCAAGGACGGGAACTAGGGTCTGCGAAGGCGCAGGGGCGCTGCAGGCACCCGAAGAGAATAATGCTTCCGAAACAGCCGTTTCGATGGAAGCTTTATCCTTGCTAAGCGCGGATAAAGGCACTACGTCACGGTCAATCGAGGCGGAAACCGCCGACCCTAAGGGGCATTTCGCTGCTCTTCCGGTTGGCCCAGCGTCTCTGGCCGCAGACGGTCCGATCGCGTTTTCTGGAGTGCCGCATGACTTACGTCGTGACTGACAATTGTGTTCGCTGCAAGTACACCGACTGCGTGGAAGTCTGCCCCGTGGATTGCTTCTACGAGGGCGAAAACTTCCTCGTCATTCATCCGGATGAATGCATCGATTGCGGTGTGTGCGAGCCCGAATGTCCGGCAGAGGCCATCAAGCCGGACACGGAGCCGGGTCTCGACAAGTGGCTGAAGATCAATGCCGACTATGCTCAGATCTGGCCCAATATCACCGTCAAGAAGGAGCCTTTGCCCGAGGCGAAGGAGATGGACGGCGTTGCGGACAAGTTCGAGCAGTTCTTCAAGGCCGAACCCGGCAAGGGTGACTGACGTCTTCCGGAGATTCCCTGGACGGGTGTCCTGCCTGTAGATTGGGCAAACGGACATTGATGCGGATATGCCGCATATAAAAGCAAATTATTGATTTCGGCACTTTTTTGTGGTAGACAACAAGAACTGTTCCACAAGGTGGCACTTGCGTGCCCAAAAAACATCACGAAAGCAACAGGTCATCTAGACGCGGTTTCCGTGACATCACTGTGATCTTATGTGTCGTCGCTGCCGCGATCGAGTTGTTTTTTCGCGCACGTTGGTCGGACCAGTATTGAGTGACCCGACGGTTCCCCCCGTCTCATCCGGGCCTGCCTGACCCGGCCCCGGTCTTAAAACCGGGTGCGTAACAGGGAGTTTGTGAAACGAATGACGACCCAGCAGAAAAAATCTTCGGCGCGCCAAGGCTTTAAAACCGGCGAAGCAATCGTGTATCCCGCCCATGGCGTCGGCATGATCACTGCCATCGAAGAACAGGAAGTTGCGGGCATGAAGCTCGAACTTTTCGTAATCGATTTCGAAAAGGACAAGATGCGGCTCAAGGTGCCTGTCACCAAAGCGGTCAGCATCGGCATGCGCAAGCTGTCCGAAACGGATTTCGTGGAGCGCGCTCTCAAGGTGGTTCAAGGCAAGGCACGCGTCAAGCGCACCATGTGGTCCCGCCGGGCGCAGGAATATGATGCCAAGATCAATTCCGGTGACCTGATTTCCATCGCGGAAGTCGTGCGCGACCTCTACCGCGCCGAGAACCAGCCAGAGCAGTCCTATTCCGAGCGCCAGCTTTACGAAGCCGCCCTGGACCGCATGGCGCGTGAAATTGCGGCCGTCAACAAGATGTCGGATACCGAATCCGTTCGTCTGGTGGAGGCCAACCTTGCCAAGGGCCCAAAGCGTGGCAAGGTCGTCGATGAAGATGAGTCCCAGGACGAAGCCGCCTAACAGCGAACGTCATCGACACTGACAAAAAACCCGGCCACTGGCCGGGTTTTTTGTTTTGGAACTTTTTCGACCGCGCAACGTTAACCCGCCGGAACGGCGAAATCTTGCTGCTTTTACGGCCAGGCTTCTCAACTGTTTCAGCGAGATTTAGGGGGCGGCTGTCGTACGGCAAGTCCCCGAGAAACGAAAAAGAAGGGAAGCAAGCGGCGCATGATCTCGACCCGCACCGTCCACGGTGGGTCATCGCCTGCTTGCCGTGGTTAGCCAACTGCACGGAGAAGACGATGAAAGCCATGTCTGCGGATCGCAATATGATCAAAATCGCCATGTCTGCCCCCTATCTTGCCCGAGATGAGGAGCGCAATCTTGCTGTGCGCTGGAAGGACGATAAGGATCAGGATGCGCGCAACCAGATCGCGCTGGCGCATATGCGTCTGGTGATCGCCATGGCCTCGAAGTTCCGCGGCTTCGGCCTGCCGATGAGCGACCTGGTTCAAGAAGGCTATGTAGGGCTCCTGGAAGCGGCGGCAAGGTTCGAGCCGGCCCGCGACGTTCGTTTTTCCACTTACGCAAGCTGGTGGATCCGCGCCTCGATGCAGGATTACATCCTCCGCAACTGGTCCATCGTTCGGGGCGGCACGAGCTCGGCACAGAAGGCCCTGTTCTTCAACCTGCGCCGTCTGCGCGCCAAGCTTTCCCGCGGCGACAGCAATGTGACCTCCCGTGCCATTCATGAAGAGATTGCCGTGGCCCTTGGCGTCAGCGTGGCCGACGTGCAGACGATGGATGCACGGCTATCGGGTAACGACGCCTCGCTCCAGGCCCCCACCATTGCCGGCGATGCCGACAGCGGCGAGCGGCTCGACCTCCTGCCGAGCGCCGAGCCCCTGCCGGACGAGCAGGTGTCGGGCATGATCGATGGTGAGCGCCGTCTGAACTGGTTGCAGGGCGCGCTGACCAAGTTGAACGATCGGGAAAAGAAAATCATCCGCGCGCGTCGCCTGACCGACGACGGTGCAACCCTGGAGGCTCTCGGTACCGAACTGGGCATTTCCAAGGAGCGCGTGCGGCAGATCGAAAGCCGCGCGATCGAGAAGCTGAGATCCGCCCTCGTTTCCGCCAATCCGCAAATGGCTGCCGTCTGATCGGGCAACTCCTCTGACCCGCAACTACTCGGAAATGATCTTGACCCGCTGACCTGGCGTGATGGCGGCCCCAGCGGGCATGGCATTGATCAGCTTGAAGAGATCCAGCTTGCGATCGGTACCCATCATCCGGGCTGCCAAGGTGGCTAGGCTGTCGTTCGGACCCACGGTGACGACGCGCACGCGCAGCGGTTTCAGGGCTGCGGTTTCCTGAGGCGTCATCTGTCTGAAACTTGATTTCAGCACCGTCGAGACCTGTTCCAGCATCGGGCTACCCTTCGGAACCGCCGTCAGGAAACGGAAGATCTGATTGTTCAACCGGACGACGGTTACATCAAAGTCCCAACGCTCGGCCGACGCGCGCGCCGTGGCTGCGGGCAGGCCATTGATGGTCGTCGTCTGAACTGTCTCGGCCTTCAGCCCGGCAACCCACCCGCTGGTCAGATAATTGGCGAGGTTGTCGGTATCGCCGGCGTCGACGCCGTCGAAACGGATCGCTGTATCGCTCGGCCCGGTCGCCAGTACGGCATCCACCTTGTTGTCGATGCGGAAATCGGAGGGCACGTCGAAGCGTATTCCCAGGCCGCCGTGAAGGAAGGTCTGGCCGCGGACGAAGCCCTCCTCCGGACTGTCCCCGTAAAGAAGGCCGTTGATGCCTGCGACGTAGTAGTCGCGGCCCCGATCCCCAACCTGTCCTTCCATCCCTTGCGCGCGTGCATGGCGGCGCGCCAGATCCACACGCTGGGGTGCATTCGGATGGCTGGACAGGAAGTCGAGGCTCTGGTCCGTATCCGGGTCTACCGACGAGAAGCGCGCATAGGCGGCCATGGAATCCAGAAACCGCGGTGCGGCATAGGGGTCGTAGCCGGCTTCACCCAGCATGCGAATGCCGATCACATCCGCCTGCAGTTCCTGCTGGCGGGAGAAGGCTGCGAGGCGAAGCTTGCCACGGGCCAGAGCCTGCTTGCCGGCAAGATCGCTCGACAGGACTTCGGCGACGACGCGGCTGGCAATGACCTCCGCCTCTTCCCGGCGCTGCCGCTCAATGCCGTGGTTGGCGGTCACATGCGCCATCTCGTGCGAGAGTACGGCGGCGACTTCGGACGCGTCGTTGGCAAGCGCCAGAAGCCCGCGCGTGACGTAGAGATAGCCGCCGGGCAAGGCGAAGGCATTGATCGCAGGGGAGTTGAGGATGGTGATGCGGTACGACTGGTTCGGGTTTTCCGAAACGGCAGTCAGCGCCCCGGCGATACGGGCCACCAGCTTCTCCGTCTTCTCGTCGTGGTATTCGCCGCCATAGCTCGCAACGATGCGGGGGTGCTCGCGCGCGCCCATCTGCGCTCGCGGGTCATTCCTCTGGACCTCGTCGACGATCTGTGGCGAATCGGACGGGGAGACGTTCGGCTGGTAGGCCTGATCAAGAAGCGACTGGCAGCTCGACAAGCCAAGGCTTGCCGCCAGGAGCACGACAGCACCCGTCATCCCCCGGCGCACGGAAGGTGTCTGCCCAGAAGGGGGCGATCCCAGCCTCTCCGGCTGCATGCTCGTCGTTTTCGGATGTGTCATCATCAAGATCCGCTATCCGATCCGCGCCCGGCTCAAGTCCATTTCGACGGAGAGTCGGTGACTGCAATTCTGTCGACTTAGCGATTCTGGCGCAGCAATCACAGAGCTTCTCTTCTAAATAGGGATCCTTGTCGCAACCGGAAAGGTGCTGTTGCTGCGATGCCACTGCGGCACGTCCAAATTGTGGCATGGGGCGACTAGCCGTCCAGGAAGCTGGCGATGGCGGGAATGTCGCGGCGCGCGGCGAGGTCGGCCGCGGGAGCTTGCAGAATCACGCGGCCATCGTCGATGAACACGACGTCGTCTGCCAGGCGCCGGACCTCGTCGGGGTCGTGGGTGACGATGAGAACGGTGTTTTTTCTCTCCGCCTGCAGGTCCGTCAACAGGCTCGCCATGTTGAGACGCAGGCCGGGATCCAGTGCCGCGAAGGGTTCGTCCAGCAGCAAAACCGGCTTGTGCCGAACGAGGGCGCGCGCAAAGGCTGCCCTTTGCCTCTCCCCTCCAGACAGGGTCGACGGCTTGCGCTTTTCCATTCCACCGAGACCAACGCGCGAGAGGGCGGCGGATACGCCGAGCCGTTGTTCTTTCGACAGTTTCAGAGAGGGGCTGATGCCGAGCCCGACGTTGGTGAAGAGATCAAGATGACCGAAGAGATTGTTGTCCTGAAACACCAGGGAAACGGGTCTCTCTGCCGGATGCTCCGGCGTCAGGTCCTGATGTCCTATGACGATCTGGCCGGACTTCGGAAAGACGAAGCCCGCAACCAGGTTGAGAAAAGTCGATTTTCCCGATCCGGAGGGCCCGATGACGGCGGTGATGGCGCCCCCGCGCAGGGTCAGGTCGAACTCGAAGCGCCGCGCACCGAGCACAAGCCGCACGTCCCGCAGATGAATGTCTGGTCCCGGTTCAACCTGCGGCACGCCTGCTCCTGTTGCTATCCTGTCCGGATGTGCCGACGACGGCCAGGATCAGGCAGACGGCGCCGAGGACAAGCGCCAGTCCGTCGGCATCGGCGGTCCGATAGCTCGACAGGCTGCTGTATAGCAGCCAGGGCAGCGTGACGAAATCGCTGGAGCCGAACAGAGCGACAGCGCCGAGATCGCCCAGCGACAGGGCCATCGCGAAGGAGAGCGCGAGGGCCGCAGGCGTCATCAGGATCGGCCGGTCGATGTGCCATAGTTTCCAGAGCCCGGACATGCCGAGACTGGCGGTCAGTCGGGCGGTTCGTGCGTGGTGCGTCTCCATGGCCGGTTCCAGGACGCGCACGACGAAGGGCAGCGCCATCAGGGCGTTGATCGCGACGACCAGGACGGGTGCAAAGCGGCTCACGTCGCCCCATGGCCGCAACAGCAGGAACCATCCCGTGCCGAGGACGATCGGCGGGACGAGCAGGACGAGCGACGATGTGGCACCGAGAATTCGGCCATAGGCGACTGCACCGGCTCCAGCGCCCTGCGTCTCTGCCACCGTCAGGCGGCCGCGGACGATGGCGATCGACATTGCCAGTGCGAGCAATCCGGATGCGAGGGCAATCGCAAGGCTCGTCGCGGCAGCGCTTGCGAACGCTGCGCTGGTAACCAGCCGGCCAAGGTCTGCCTGCAGACCGGCCGAGACGACCGCGTCCAAGGGCAGCAAGAGAAAGGCCACTGCCATGGCAATCCAGAGGGTATCCCAGGTGCGCTTCGCGAGTGTTCGCCCGTCGAAGCGGATTCTTGCGCCGCCAAGCGTTGATATCCTTTCCTCCGGTCGGCGCATTGTCGCCAAGAGAGCCAGGACCAGGCCCGTCAGCGCAATCTGCAGCAGCGCGAGGGCAATCGCCCGGGGCGGGTCGAAATCGAACCGCAGGGACTGGTAGATG
Organism: Pseudorhizobium pelagicum; assembly: GCA_000722615.1. Lineage (GTDB taxonomy): Bacteria > Pseudomonadota > Alphaproteobacteria > Rhizobiales > Rhizobiaceae > Neorhizobium > Neorhizobium pelagicum. The sequence goes on from JOKI01000006.1 coordinate 199,971, forward strand.
GCGACTTCCAGGGTCGTTGCCGCGGGCCCGCCGCCCAGCACCAGGACGATGGTGAAGCTGGTCACGCACAGCATGAAGATGAGGCCCGCAATGCCCGGCAGGATCCTTACCAGCGCCGGCCACTCGACAAAGCGGAAGACCGAGACGGAGTTCATACCGAGGCCTGCGGCGAGCATCCAGGATTCGCCCGGTTGACGCTCGAGCGCGGAGACCATCAGCCGGCAGGCAAGCGGCAGGTTGAAGAATACATGCGCCAGAAGGATGCCGCTCAATCCGTAGATGCTGATCGGTTCGCTGGCACCCAGCGAGAGGAGCAGGCCGTTTGCCCAGCCTTGCCGGCCCCAGATGGCAATCAAACCGAGCGTCACCACCAGGACCGGCAAGCCCATCGGCAGCGCCATGAGTCTCAGAACCCAGAGACGCCCGTGGAAATGGCTGCTGCGCGCCAGCGCGAGCGCCACGGGCACGGCAAGGCCTGTCGAAAGCAGGGTCGACAGAGCTGCCTGCAGAAGCGTGAACTGGAGGATCCGGAATGTGTAGGCCGAAAAAATCCACCCATCGGTAGTCGCCGGTTGACTGGCCAGCAGCGCGGCCAGTGCCAGAAGTATGAAGAGCGCGGTTGCCGCCAGGGCAATGGCGCTGCCGGCAAGTCCCCACCGTCGCTGCCGCCGCGTCATCATCATGGCTGTCGGCTCACTCGGCGCTCATCGGGCGCTCATTGCCGTCAGCCATTCATCGATCCATGCCCGTCGATGGGCGGCAACCTCCTCGGGATCCATCAGCAGCGTGTTCTGCGGCTTGACGAGCCTGTTGAAGGCGTCCGGAAGGGGTTCGGAGGTTGGTGCTGCCGGCATCATCCAGTTCGTCGTCGGGATGATGTTCTGGAAGGCCGGCGTCATCATGAAGTCCAGAAACGCTCTCGCCAACTCCTTGCTGTTCGATGTCGTCAGCATTCCGGCCAGTTCGATCTGGATATAATGGCCTTCCGAGAATGCGGCGGCCTGATATCTCTCCGTGTCCTCGGCGACCATGTGATAGGCCGGCGAGGTGGTGTAGGAGAGCACCATCGGCACCTCTCCCTTGGTGAACAGCCCATAGGCTTCCGACCATCCCGGCGTCACCGTCAAGATCCTGTCGCGGAGCTTCGTCCAGGCCGCCGGAGCGTCGTCGCCATAGACCGACTTCACCCAGAGAAGCAGGCCAAGCCCCGGCGTCGAGGTGCGCGGATCCTGAATGACGATCTTCTGGGCCGGATCTCCTTCTACCAGTTCCTTCAGGCTCTTGGGCGGCGTCGGCATCGCCTGCGTGTCGTAGACCACAGCGAAATGGCCATAGTCGTAGGGAATGAAGACCTCGTCGTCATAGCCGCCCGGGACTGCGATGGCGCCCGTGTCGAGGCCATGCGGCTCGAAAAGTCCGGTGGCCTTGGCTTCCGTCGCCAGGTTGGTGTCGAGGCCGAGCACCAGGTCAGCTCCCGTGCCCTGACCTTCCAGCTTCAGCCGGGAGAGCAGAGCCACGCCGTCCGCCACGCTGACGAACTCGATGGTGCAGGCGCAGGTCTTTTCGAATTCTTCCTTGACCTGGGGACCGGGGCCCCATTCGGCGGTAAAGCTCTCGTAGGTGTAGATGGTCAGCGTCTTCTCCTGCGCCATCGCAGGATAGGCGATTGCGAAGGTCGACAGGAAACACAGGAATGGCAGGGTTCTTGTCATTGACGCCTCCTTGTTCAACGAAAGGGAACAGGCGTCGATCAGAAGCCGTCTAATCCCTCCGCCGGTATCAACCGGATCAGGTTCCGCGGGTTGGCAAAGCCTCTCAGCCGCAGATGCGGCACCCCGTTAGAGCTTCCTACGGTGTACCGGGCAGCGCAGGCCTTGGCAAGCATTCGCGCCGGGATCGAGGCGCTAGTGAGGGCGCTGGAAAACGTGGAGTTCGCGGGGCAGGGAGGCAATGCCACCGGTGCGCCGTGCAACGGCATAATCGATGGACTGTTCCACGACATGCGGCATCACGGGTTTCGTCAGGACGCCAAGCACGCCGTTCTGAACCTGATTGACCTCTTCCGGGTTGGCAGTCATGTAGATTACCGTCAGGCCGTAGATCTCGGCAAGCTCGCGTCCGAGTTCCGGTCCCGTTCTTCCGTCGGAGAGGTTCACGTCGACCAGGGCGATGTCGGCCGTCTGGGCAAGCGCCAAGGCATGGCTGCGGCCGCTGGCAAAGCCGGCGATCTGCAATCCCATCGCCTCGATGGTCTCGCCGACGTCGAGCGCGATCAGGAATTCGTCTTCGACGATCAGAACACGATGGTGCGCTGCTTGCCGATCCAGCCGACGACTCGGTACACTTGCCAGCATTGGAGTTCTCCTAAGGTTCGGTGTCTTACCAGCGTCTGTCCCAGATCGACACTGACAACCGAACGAAGGTCCCGAAGGATTGTTCCGGTTTCCGGCAGAAGCAGCGAATTGGCCGCCCGTTATGGCTAACAGAGGGTTAACTCCTACCCCTCCAGCTCCTCGCGCAGCATCTCGAGCTCCAGCCACTCTTCCTCCATCCGCGTCAGGCCCTGGCGCAGCTTCTCCGTCTCCGCCGCCAGCCTGTTGAAGGTCGCCGGGTCCTTGCTGAAGAGTTGGGGATCGGCCATCTTCTGTTCTCGCGCGGCAATATCGGCTTCCACCTTCGCCATCTCCTTGGGAAGGTTCTCGAGCGCGAACTTCTGCTTGAAGGACAGCTTGACCTTGTTCCTGGGAGCCTCCGCTGCGGGTCCGCTGGTAGCGGCTTTCGACTTCTCCTGCTTTTCGACGCGCCGTCGCTCTTCCTGCGCGCCGCGGCGCTGGGCCAGCATGTCCGTATAGCCGCCGGCATATTCGATCCAGCGGCCATCGGGGGCGTCGGGCGTGGCCGGCGCGATGGTCGACGTCACCGTGCGGTCGAGGAAGTCGCGATCGTGGCTCACGAGGATGACGGTGCCGCTGAAGCCGGAGACGATCTCCTGCAGAAGGTCGAGCGTCTCGATGTCGAGATCGTTGGTCGGTTCGTCGAGGATCAGCAGGTTCGAGGGGCGCGCCATGATCCGCGCCAGCATCAGCCGGGCGCGCTCGCCGCCGGAGAGGTTCTTGATCGGCGTGCGGATCTGCTCCGGCTGGAACAGGAAGTCCTTCATGTATCCCGCGACATGGCGCTGCTCGCCGTTGACGAGAAGCGTCTCGCCCCGGCCGTCCGTCAGATACTGGGACAGCGTTTCTTCCGGGTCCAGGTCCTCGCGCTTCTGGTCGAGCGTCGCGATCTCGAGATTGGTGCCGAGCTTCACGGTACCGGTGTCCGGCGCAAGCTGTCCGGTCAGCATCTTCAGGAGCGTCGTCTTGCCGGCGCCGTTCGGGCCGACGAGACCGATGCAATCGCCCCGGTGCACGCGGATGCTGAAGGGCGCGACGATGGTGCGCTCCTCATAGCTCTTGGTGATCTGCTCGGCTTCGATGACCAGCTTGCCGGACTCGCGGCCTTCCGAAGCCGTCGCCTGCACGCTGCCCTGAGCGCCCTTGTGGCCGCGGTAGTCGGCGCGCATTGTCTGGAGCTCGCCCAAGCGGCGCATGTTGCGCTTGCGGCGCGCCGTCACGCCGTAGCGCAGCCAGTGCTCCTCCCGCTCGATCGCCTTTCCAAGCTTGTGCTGCTCCAGCTCCTCCGCCTCCAGCACCTCGTCGCGCCATGCTTCGAAGTATTGGAACCCGCGGTCGAGACGCCGCGACACACCACGGTCGAGCCAGACGGTGGCGGTCGACACCTTCTCCAGGAAGCGCCTGTCGTGGGAGATGAGCACGAGAGCGCTGCGGGTCTTGCGCAGTTCGTCTTCCAGCCATTCGATCGTCGGCAGGTCGAGATGGTTGGTGGGCTCGTCCAGCATGAGAATATCGGGCTCGGGCGCCAAGACGCGTGCCAGTGCCGCCCGGCGGGCTTCGCCGCCGGAAAGCCGGTTGGGGTCCTCCTCGCCGGTCAGGCCCAGGTGCTCCAGCAGATAGGTAACGCGGTAGGCGTCGTCGCCGGGGCCCAATCCCGCCTCGGCATAGGCCTGCACCGTCTGGTAGCTGCCGAAATCCGGGGCCTGCTCAAGATAGCGGATGGTGGCGGACGGATGCCGGAAGACTTCGCCGGACTGTGCCTCGACCATGCCGGCGGCAATCTTCATCATCGTCGACTTGCCGGAGCCATTGCGTCCCACAAGGCAGATGCGGTCGCCGGGCTCCACCTGCAGGTTGGCACCCGCCAGAAGCGGCGTGCCGCCGAAGCTGAGGAAGATATCGTCGAGTTTCAGGATCGGGGGTGCCAAGGTTCAGGCTCCAGTCAGGTCATAGGGGCGGGCCAGGATCATCGCCCTGCCGCGATCGATGGACAGGGAGACGGCGCCCTCAGCCACATTGGATATGGTGCGCGCGGAGCCGAAGGGCAAAGAATACCTGTCGAGCGGATAGCGGGCGTTGGTGATCGTCAGGTTTTCCAGATCGGAAAATCCGATGACGGAGAACATCGAGCTTTTTGGCACGTCGAGAACTCTGGGCTGTCCGGGCATCAGGGGCATCCCTTCCTCAAGGCCGGATGTCAGAAGCACATCGACGCCCTGCTCGGCCAGGCGCAGTGCATGGAGAAAATGCTGAAGCGCATGGTCGCTGCGGTCGCCGCCCATGGCGCCGGCGAGGATCAGCCGCTGTGCCCCTCTCGCCAGCGCCTCTGCGGTGGCGATCTCGCCGTCGGTCTCGTTCTTGGCCGCCGGGAAAGGATGTCGCTCGACCTGCGGCCAGGCCTCGACGAGCGCCGGCGGCGTGGAGTCGAAATCCCCCACCCAGAGCTCCGGCTCCACGCCCAGAGGCTTCGCATGCCGCATGCCGCCGTCGGCCGCGATGAAGCGGCTTTCGGCCAGCGCATGCTGCAGTCGATCGGTGAGGGTCAAATCCCCGCCGAGCAGGATGGTGAATGTGGTTTTGATCATGGGAAGCCCATATCGCAAAGCCGGGGCTGAGGGAAAGCCGCTTGCACAGCCGAAACCGAGCTTTTACGTTGCCGGCAACTTCGACAGGGGCATCGCATGCAGTTTCAGGGTACGGCAGACTACATCGCGGACAAGGATCTGCTGGTCGCCGTCAACGCGGCCATCCAGCTGGAGCGGCCCTTGCTCGTCAAGGGGGAGCCCGGCACCGGCAAGACAGAGCTCGCCCGGCAGATCGCCTCGGCGCTCGGACTTCAGCTGATCGAGTGGAACGTCAAATCCACCACGAAGGCACAGCAGGGGCTCTACGAGTATGACGCGGTCTCGCGGCTGCGCGACAGCCAGCTCGGCGACGCCCGCGTCAACGACGTGCGAAACTACATCCGCCAGGGCAAGCTGTGGCAGGCCTTCACGGCACCGGACAAGGCCGTTCTCCTGATCGACGAGATCGACAAGGCCGACATCGAGTTTCCCAACGACCTGCTGCAGGAACTCGACCGGATGGAGTTCCATGTCTACGAGACCGGCGAGACGGTAAGGGCGAAGGTGCGGCCGGTCGTCATCATCACGTCGAACAACGAGAAGGAGCTTCCGGACGCCTTCCTGCGCCGGTGCTTCTTCCACTACATCCGCTTTCCCGATGCCGAAACCCTGGCGCGGATCGTCGAGGTCCATCATCCGGGGATCAAGCAGGAGCTGGTTCGCCAGGCGCTGACGCGCTTCTACGAGATCCGCGAGACGCCGGGCCTGCGCAAACGGCCGTCAACCTCGGAGGCCCTGGACTGGATCCGGCTGCTGGTCTCTGACGACGTCGATCCCGCCGATCTGGGCGCCGACATCAGAACCGCGCTGCCGAAGCTGCACGGCGCGCTCCTGAAGAACGAACAGGACGTGCACCTCTTCGAGCGCCTGGCCTTCATGGCGCGCCGCGAACGGTGAAGGTCGACGCACACAAGGTGCTGATCTATGCCACCTGGGAACGGCGGCTGCTGGTCTTTGACGAGCCGGACTTTCCGGATGTGCTGCTGCAGGTGCCGGGCGGAACCGTCGAGCCCGGAGAGGAGCCGGACGAAGCCGCATGCCGGGAGTTTCGTGAAGAAACGGGCATAACGGTCTCCGGCGAGCTTCGCCTGCTGAGCGTAGAGGATTACCGGTTCGGCCAAGCCGGCATCATCACCTGTCACCGGCGCCATCACTTCCATCTCGAGCTGGCCGGCCCCTTTCCCGAGGAGTGGAGCCATTGGGAGGAGACGCCGTTCAGTGGCGGACCGCCCATCCGGTTCCGGCTTTTCTGGATGCCGCTGCCTGCTGCGCAGCGAGAACTCGGCTACGGGATGCAGTCGCCGGTGCCGTTCCTGATGCCGCCCTGAGGGCGGCGAAACGACCGTTCCCATTGACGTTTCGCGTCAGCAAGCGTAAGGGGACAGCTCGTGGTGATTTGGCCGGCCGGCTTGCAGCCACGTTAAACAAGTCGCTAAAGGGCCGCGCGAGTTCCACCTTCACGCGCCGGTTGCGATTTGTTCGCGGCCGGTTTCTTGTTTTGTGAGTGTGCGATGCCGATCAAGATTCCCGATACGCTGCCCGCCTTCGAAACCCTCGTCCAGGAGGGCGTGCGGGTGATGACCGAAACGGTCGCCGTGCGGCAGGATATCCGCCCGCTGCAGATCGGCCTGCTCAACCTCATGCCCAACAAGATCAAGACCGAGTTGCAGATGGCACGGCTCGTGGGCGCCTCGCCGCTGCAGGTCGAACTGTCGCTCGTGCGGATCGGCGGACACAAGGCGAAGAACACCTCGGAGGAACACCTGCTCTCCTTCTACGAGACCTGGGAGGAGGTGAAGCACCGCAAGTACGACGGCTTCATCATCACCGGTGCGCCGGTGGAGACGCTTCCCTACGAAAGCGTCACCTACTGGGACGAGATGCAGCAGATCCTCGACTGGACGACGACCAACGTCCATTCGACGATGAATGTCTGCTGGGGCGCGATGGCCGCCATCTATCACTTTCACGGCGTGCCGAAGCACGAGCTCAAGGAAAAGGCCTTCGGGGTCTACCGCCACCGCAACCTGTGCCCGGCTTCCGTGTTCCTGACCGGTTTTTCCGACGACTTCCAGGTGCCTGTATCGCGGTGGACCGAGGTGCGGCGCGAGGATATCGCCAAGGTGCCGGAGCTGAAGATCCTGATGGAATCGGAGGAAATGGGTGTCTGCCTCGTTGAAGAAGCGCAGGGTCGCCGCCTCTACATGTTCAACCACGTCGAATACGACTCCACGTCACTGGCCGAGGAGTATTTCCGGGACGTCAATGCCGGCGTGCCGATCAAGCTGCCGCACAATTATTTCCCGCACGACGACACCACCCTGACGCCGCAGAACCGCTGGCGCAGCCATGCCCATCTCCTGTTCGGAAACTGGATCAACGAGATCTACCAGTCGACGCCCTACCAGCTGGAGAAGATAGGATCGGTCTAGGATGCTGCTCCCGTTCTTCCTCAAGCTGAAGGCTGCAAGGCTTCCCGTCACGCTGCGGGAGTATCTGTCGCTGCTGGAGGGGATGAAGCAGGGGCTGGCGGATTTCGACGTCGAGGCCTTCTACTTCCTCGCCCGAACCTGCCTGGTGAAGGACGAGCGGCATATCGACCGGTTCGACCAGGTGTTTGCCGCCCATTTTCGCGGGCTGCAGTCGCTGGCTAGCGAGCCCGGGGTCGACCCGGTGGCATTGCCGGAGGAGTGGCTTCGAAAGCTTGCCGAACGCTATCTGAGCGAGGAGGAAAAACGCCTCGTCGAAGCGCTGGGCGGATTCGAGGCGCTGATGGAGACGCTGCGCCAGCGGCTTGCGGAGCAGGATGGTCGCCACCAGGGCGGTTCGAAGTGGATCGGTACCGCCGGAACCTCCCCCTTCGGCGCCTATGGCTACAATCCGGAAGGCGTGCGGATCGGCCAGGATCGCTCCCGCAACCGGCGGGCCGTCAAGGTCTGGGACAGGCGAGAGTTTGCCGATTTCGACGACGGCGTCGAGCTCGGTACGCGCACCATCAAGATCGCCCTCCGGCGTCTGCGGCGCTGGGTGCGGGAGGGAGCGACGGAGGAATTCGATCTCGACGGCACGATCCAGTCCACCGCGCAGCACGGCTACCTCGATGTCCAGACGCGGCCGGAGCGGCGCAATGCCGTCAAACTCCTGATGTTCTTCGATGTCGGCGGCTCGATGGACGATCACGTGCTGGCGGTGGAGCAGCTGTTTTCCGCCGCGCGGAGCGAGTTTCGCCATCTGGAACATTTCTACTTCCACAACTGCCTCTACGAGAGCGTCTGGAAGGACAACAGCCGGCGCTCGGAGCGTCTCTCAACGGAGACGGTCATCAACGGTTTCGGCAGTGACTATCGCGTCATCTTCGTCGGTGACGCCTCGATGAGCCCGTATGAAATCACCCATGCCGGCGGGTCCGTCGAACACTGGAACAAGGAACCCGGCGAGCTCTGGATGCGGCGGATGACGGATCATTTCCATCGCTGCGTCTGGCTGAACCCGGTCCCGCAGGCGCATTGGCAGTTCACCCAGTCGATCCTCCAGCTGCAGCGGATCGTTTCCGACCGGATGTTTCCGCTGACGCTCGGCGGTCTGGAGCAGGCCACGCGGGCGCTCGGCCGCTAGCCGCTTTGCCCGTTGCGCGAGGCGCCCAAATCGATCAGGTTCAGCCGGCACTGATTTGGGGGTTGAAATGGTCGAGCGCGAAGTTTTCGGAACAACGGCAAAGGGTGAGACCGTCTACCGAGTGAGGATCTCCGGCGGCGGACTGACGGCGCATGTCATGACCTGGGGGGCGGTTATCCAGGATCTGCGGCTCGCGGGCCACCAGCCGCCGCTCGTCCTCGGCTTCGATGCTTTCGATGACTATCCGAAGTATTCGTCCTATTTCGGCGCGACGCCCGGGCGCTGCGCCAACCGAATCACCGAGGGCCGGTTCGAACTGGACGGCAAGGCCTACCAGCTGGAGCTCAACGAGAAGGGCGTCACCCATCTCCACGGCGGCAGCGACGGCATGGCGAAGCGCAACTGGGAGATCGTCGATCTCGCCGACGACCGGGTGGTGTTGCAGATCGTCGATCCCGACGGCCGCGCCGGCTATCCCGGCAACTGCACGGTGACGGCAACCTATCACCTGCACGGCGAGGGCGTGCTGACGGTGCTCTACGAATCGAGCACCGACCAGCCGACGCCCTGCAACATCTGCCAGCACACCTATTTCAACCTCGACGGCCGCGACACGGCGCTCGGCCACGACATCATGATCGCGGCGGACGAGATTACCGCCGTCGACGACCGGCAGTGCCCGACGGGTACGCTCCTGCCGGTGGCGTCCACCGCCTTCGACCTGCGCGAAATGGGGCCGATGGACAGGGAGGAGAACGGTGCGCGGGTGCTGTTCGACCACAATTTCTGCCTCTCGACCGAGAGGGTGGAGAAGCGCTCCGTCGCGCTTGCCCGCAGCACCTATTCCGGCGTCTCGCTGGAGGTGCGCACCACGGAGCCGGGCGTGCAGTTCTATTCCGGCTACAAGCTCGACGTGAAGGTGCCGGGCCACGACGGACGCCACTACGGCCCCTTCGCCGGCTTCTGCCTGGAGACGCAGATCTGGCCCGACGCCATCAACCACAGCGATTTCCCCGAGGCGGTCCTGCGCCCCGGCGACGTGCTGCGGCAGGAAACGGACTACTGCTTCTCGAAGAGCTGAAGACTTTTTTTGCAACCGCGCGCCCGGCGAAGGCTGGGCGCCGGTCATGCACAGGAGCCGCGTCTATGGCGACGCTTTGGCTTATAGATACAACCTGGGAGAAAATGGAGCGGGTGAAGCGATTCGAACGCTCGACCCCAACCTTGGCAAGGTTGTGACCTTTGGTTTCTGTCGGTTGGCGAAGGTTCATGATCATCCCTATAGTCCTTGATTTTCAGCGCTAATACGGGGTACTTAGGTATATCGTGTTATGCAGGGGTTCATGAGAATGGTGCTGCCCCTGTGCTGCCCAAGGTTCTCGATATGCTTTCCAAAGTCAAGCTGACAGATGTTGTCGTCTCCCGCGCTGAGCTTCCCGCGGGCAAGGCAGAGCATATGATCTGGGACACGGACGTCTCAGGGTTCGGCCTGCGGCTGAGGGGCGAGACGAAGTCCTACATCATTGCCTACCGCCCTGCCGGGCAGGGGCGCGCGGCCAATATGAAGCGCGTGAAGATCGGCTCTCCGGAGACCATTAAAACAGCAGCGGATGCCCGAAAGATTGCCTTCTCCATGCTGGGTAAGGTGGCCGCAGGAGGAGACCCTGCGAAGGATCGAGCAGAGGAGAAGCGTCGCGCAAAGTCTCGCGTGGCCGATCTCCTGGACCGCTACGAAGAAGATCTTACCCGGCGCAACTATGTTGCCAAAGACATGGTCATGAGCCTCCTGAGGCGCCGGCTCAAGAAGCACGCCGAGCGGGATATCAAGGAGCTCAAGGGCGCCGACTACGCGGCCGTGATCGAGGGGCTGGAGCGGAAGGGGCTTCCTGGCGCCGCTGAAGAGTTTCGATCCCGCTGCCGAGCCTTTCTCGCCTTCTGTATGACGAAGGCGAAGGTCATCGACGCGAACCCCCTTTATGGCTTCAGACGCCAGCGGGCGACTAGGGCTGACCGCCTGGCGAAGCAGGAACACGGGCGTGCACTCTCGGACGTCGAACTGGCATCCGTCTGGCTTGCGGCGTCTCCTGCTACCGTCTTCGGCAGGTTTGTCCGGTTTCTCATCCTGACGGGCTGCAGGCGCGGGGAGGGCGCCGGCGTGACCAGGAAGATGGTCGATCGGAGCGACCGCGCCCGGCCGGTGATCGACTTCCCAGCCGCATTCGTGAAGCAGGGACGCGGGCATAAGGTCACCATCACGGAGGAGTTGGACGACCTCCTGGCGCTGTGCCCGGTCCAAGGGACGCTGGACCTGTTCTTCCCTTCGAACCGCACCGGCGGGCCGATGAGCGGCTGGAACAAGATGACTGCAGCGCTGGTCAAAGAAAGCGGCGTGCAGTTCACGTTCCACGATTTGCGGCGAACCTTCCGCACCGGTCTCTCGCGGTTGGGCGTCGACACGGAAACCGCCGAGCTTGCGTTGGGGCACGCACGCGAGCATCTGATCGAGATTTATGACCGCCGCGAAGGATCGGAGAAGGTGCACGAGGCGTTCAGACTGTGGTCGGCTCACGTCACAACTACCGTTCACGACGAGCAGGCGAAGCGAGCCGAAAAGGTAGGTATCTTCGGCTAGTTACACCTCGCCCGTATGGCACCCGTATGGCACCTGTATGTCATAAGTCATTGTATTTGTTGATGGTAAATGAAGGTATGCGTTGACTCTTTGCGGTTTTGGTGGCAGGATCAATCTGCCGCGCTCTTGCATCGCTTCCATTGCTGACATCGCTTCCATCTTAAGCGGCTCCCCTGAACCAGGTCTTGAACCAAGTGGAGGTCGCGATGCGTCACGCCCCTGTGCAATCCTATGCCAATCGAGAAGAAGCACCCAATCTGCGAGCCATGCCCGCTGATGCGTTGCTCAGCCGCCGGGAACTCAGCGCCCTTTCCGGCTATGCCATCATCACCCTGAAAATCTGGGCGGCGAACAACCGCGGACCTCGGATCACCCGCGTCGAGGGACGGCCCCGCTACCGCGTCGAGGACGTTCGCGAGTGGATAGGTTTGTCCCCGTCTGCCAAGCCTGAATTCACGCAGGGGATTTTCGCATGACCGGCACCCCCACCAAGTCGAGAGTGGAGTTCGTCCGGTTGACGTCTCCCGACGAGCGCTCGCTGCTCGCATTCAAGTGCTGGCTTCGAGAGGCCTGTCAGACGATCCAGACGCGCCGTCTGACCTACGCGCCTCTGTCGAAACAGGCTGCAAGAGAAGTGGCAGCCGCCGCCAAGCGCCCGGCCGACCGGTCAACGAGTTCCATCATCCGCTATATGGACGTGAGGAACCAACGTGAGCGGCAGCGGTACGAGCTTCGCGCTCGCGCATACCTCGAAGCGATCGCTCCTGCTGCCCTGGATCTGCCGGGGGCATCCCCGTTGATCGATACGATTGCTGAGTTGTCAGCTACGAATGAATCTCTCAGGCAGATAATCCTCACAACATTCGATGCCACCCGCCCCAGAAGCCAGAAGGTCCGACGGGATGGTGATGATTGGCGTCCCAGCCGACAGACGGTCACCAAAACCACGATGGGCACCCTCGTCAGTCTTGCGGAACGCGCATCAGCATTTGCCGACACCGCGCACCACCTGAGTGAAGGACTGCCAGAGCGGGATGGAAAGCGTGAACACGGCATCAGAAGCGATCACGTGGAGGATGCCATTTACCGGTTCGCCTGCGACAATTTTCGTTTCATACCGTCGGCGGCAATGATGGGCACTTTGGCCGTTCTCGGACGCGAGGAGATGATCGCAGACCAGCTTTGGGCGAAGGTGCTGAGCGCCAGCAAGCCCCGACCAGTCACTTTCACGCTTATAGAGCAACTGTTCGATGAGGGCGTGCTCCTTGATTGGGCGGCCGATCTCGAAGAAACGACGGATCTCCCCTCAGACGCTCAGGTCTTCGCAGCCTATCAGGTGGTCCTGACGATGACGATCCGGCGGCTGAAGGTCGAGCAAAAGAAGCTGACGGGCAGCGGACCCCCGAAAAAGTCTCGTGAAACCCGCCTAGTTTCCCGAAGCGCCGCGGTGGATGCTTCAGGTCCACGGAAGGAGACCTGAACCATGAAGATTGCTGACGCGCCCGAATATCCAAGCTTGATGACGATCGCCGAGGCGGCGACCTTTGCTGACCGGTCGAGGTCATGGGTTCGCCGTTACCGGACTTTCGGGCCGCTGGTGCCCGACGTGCTGGACGGGCAGCAAGCTGTCACCACGAGAAGCCTGATCGCGCTCATGGCCAGCTACCAAGAGCGTCGTCCGGAGGAAACTCACAGCCATCTCCGGCTCGTCGTCGACAACACCTGAATTGAAAGACCGGCCGCCACGGGAATGGCAGCCGGCCCAAAGGGATCTTCTCAATGCAAACAAATGCTAGCGCAGAACCGCGGAAAACGCAAGGTTTGAGCTTTGCGGAGCAGGTTAAGCAACGCACCGGCTCCCCTTACATGCGCCAACCGCGCGCGGCCAAAGAGGCCGGCACGACGCCCGCGAAAGCCGTCGCTACGGCGACAGAACCCGCCGCTGAGAAACCCGAGGCGAAGAACACGCCTTTCGTTGCTGATGCCGAACAGCTGCGCCGTTTCGTCCAAGGCGTCTTCCGGAACTGTATCGATGGGCACGGAAAGCCGCTTACTGCGCGTTTGGTGCTGAGAGCTTTCACTCACCGCAACGATAAGTGCGTGCTGAGCGAGGAACTGGCGTTCGGCTCCGGCGTGGTTTCCGCTGCCGTCGACGCCGCCTCCAGGGTCGCAAACCGCCCGGCTGACGGTGCCGCAGTCTTCGCCCCGCCGCCATGCCTGTTCAGCCCCTTCTCGGAAAAGGCAAGACAAGCCGACATTATGGCGGCGCCGGTGATTGCGGTCGACCTGGACGAGATGGATCCCGAGGAGGGGCATCGCAAGCTCGAGAAGATCCTGGGGCCGGCAACGATCGTGATCGCCTCTGGTGGGATCTGGACGGGTCCAGATGGGCGGACGAAGGACAAGCTGCACCTTTATTGGCGGCTATCACGTCCCGCCCGCGAAACTGATGAGATCTGGCTGTTGAACAGCGTCCGCAAGACGGCGGCCAAGTTGGCCGGCGGCGACACAACGGCCGCGTCTCCCGCGCATCCGTTGCGTTGGCCTGGTAGCTGGCACACGAAAGGCGAGCCGCGCCTGTGCCGGATCATCGGCGGCGACGACAGCCGGGAGATTGATCTGGCCGACGCCGCGCGGCTTCTGAACGTAGACGAGAAGGCCAGCGCAGGAAGCAGGAGCGGACGTCCCGCCGGAAGCTACTTCCTCACAAAGTTGCCGCTTGCCGCTGAGCAGCTGGCGGATGTCGTCGACAACCTTCCGAACAAGGATCTGTCCTGGGAAGAGTGGAATGAAAGGCTAATGGCCTTCTATGACGCCAGCCACGACAGCGAAGAGGGCAAGGAAGCCGCTCGCCGATGGAGCGCCAAGTCGACCAAGCACGACGATGACGCTTTTGAGGCTCGTTGGGATCACATAGGCGCCCATCCGCCCGAACGGCTCAGCGCAAAGTCGCTCGAGCGTTTCGTTCAAGAGGCGCAGGCCGGCACCGAAGGCGAGGTCTACATTCTGCCGCCGTCGCAGTCATCGCTGGTTTCCGCCGCAATTCGCGCGGAGCTTGCGGATCTGTGGAAGCCGATGGCGAGCCCGGTCCGTCTCGCAGCGGTTGAGCCGGCGGATATATTTGGCGATGAACCTCCTGTGAAGCTGAAGAGCCCGCCGGAAGGTTGCCTTCCCGACATGCTGGCGCGATGGGTCCGCAGCGAGGCGCGGCGCAAGGGAGCATCCGAAGCTTTCACGGCAGCTGCTGCACTGACCACCATCGGCAGCGCGATCGGCAATTCTCTCACGATCCAGGTCCGGGCCAGGGATGCCGACTTCGCAGAGCCCGCCTCCTTGTGGTGCGTCCTGCTGGCGGATCCGGGCAGCGCCAAGTCGCCCGTCATATCGGCCGCGCTGAAGCCGCTCAGGGAGATCGACAGCGAATGGCTGGCGGTCGATCGGCCGCGACACGCGGCATGGGCGACGGCCGCGAAAGTGGCCAGTCGGAAGAACCTGCCGCCCCCACCGGAGCCGAGACTGAGGCGGGCCGCGGTCGACGACATCACCGCCGAAGCCCAGATCAAGATCCACGAGGCCAATCCGCGCGGCATCATGCGTTCGACGGACGAGTTCACCGGCATCACGGAAAGCCTCGGCGCCTACAAGCGATCCGGCGGCGGCGATCGGAGCATGATGCTTCGTCTGTTCGACGGGGAGAGCGTCACCGTAGACCGTGTGTCATCGGGCAACCTTCACGCGAAGAAAGCGCTCATGGGCATTCTTGCCGGCAGCCAGCCGGACAAGATCAAGACGCTCGTACAGAGCATGCAGGTCGACGGACTGCTGCAGCGCTTCCTGTTCATCATGGACGAGGGCGAGAAGCCGGCGCCCTTCGACGAAGAGGCGGACGCAGAGGCGGCGCGCGATTACAGGGCACTGATCCGTTATCTGGTGAGCGCGGAATACCTCTTTCCCGAGCCGGTCAAGATCAGCCCGGAAGGACGTCAAGTGTTTCAGGACTTCATCGATCTTACGCGGAAGATGTGCAACACCCCCGGCATGAACGGCGCCTGGATCGGCCACCTGGGGAAGTGGGAGAAGATCGCCGCTCGGTTCGTCCTGACCTTCCACGCGATCGAGCAATTCGAACTCCTGGGCACCGTCGACCCCGGTATTGCCGTCGGGCGCGGTACGGTCGAACGGGCAATGGCCTTCTGCCGCTTCGCTCTCCGTCACCAGTTCGCATTTTACTCCCGGTTTTTCGCACCAGACGAAAGACATGACGATGCTGTCGGCGTTGCCGGCTTCCTGCTGACGCGCCCGGGGATTACCAGGATCAAGCGGCGTGACATCTACCACGCCCGGACCAGCCTCAAAGGCAGGGACAATCTACGCAAGCTGCTGGACGTTGCGGGTTCGCTTGTGGACGCGGGATGGCTCGCTGTCTCTGAGCGCGAGGCGGACGGCCCGGTGGAATGGGCGGTTAACCCGCTCATCCATGAACGCTTTGCGGCTCGCGCCGAGCTCGAGCAGACGACCAGAGAAAGGAAGCGGGAGTTGATAGCAGAAGCGGCTGAAGCGCGCCGGGCGCTGGAGGCAAGCGTATGAGAACAGTTTGCCTTCCCTCTTGGGGTAATTGGGGCTTGCGCGCACGTGGTATATTTACCAAACGCCTCTCTCTCTTATCTATAATCTCTATTCCCCACCTATTCCCTGTTCTGATGCCACGTACGCGCAAGCCCCAATTACCCCAAGCCTCCCGCGTCGCGGCCGGAGGGGTGGAACAGGGGAAGGCGAACGCTACGGCGAGGAAGTCGGACATCTTGTCCGGGAGTTTGATCGCGCGTTGCCGGATTAGCCGGGCATACAGCGCGCCGCTCGCGTCGATACCTCAAGGCAGCTTTCCTGCAGATAGGGCGGTGAGGGCATGGTGAAGCGCGGCAGCGGAAAAAAGCTGACCCTGTGGCAGCAGTCTGCAGAGTTCCGTCAGATCGGGCGCGAGGCGATTACCAAGTGGAACAAGGTTGATCGGCCGAAGCAGCCGAAGTGCACCGCCATGGCGAAGTCGAGTGGCGAGAAGTGCCGCCAGCTGGCAATGCCGAACGGTAAATGCCGGTATCACGGCGGGGCCACGGGATCGGGTTCCGCCTGGCACGTGCCACAGTGGCCTGATCGATCTTCGGTGGACGCAGAAGCCAAGTTACACGGGAAACTGAAGGCGCTGGATAAAGCGGCTAAGAGGCGCGCGACCCGGCTGGCGAAGATGACGCCCGAGGAGCGCAAACAGCATGAATTGTGGCAGCGTACGCACAAGCCAGGTCCGGCGACGGCAAGGCAGCGTGCGAAGCGAGAGCGGAGAGAGAACGCCGCCTTTGCGGCCTCACTGGCGCAAAGCCCCCCTCCGCCCACAAATGAAGCTAAACGTCTTTTAGACGAAATCGAGAGCCTGGAAGCGCTGCTCGAACAGCGTGCCTCCAAAAGGGAGGAGACGATTTTTGACTGACATCAAGGACCTAGGCATGAGAGACATCGCGACCACCCAGCGAAATTTGCTGTTGCGGATCCATACAGAAGGCGTCGAGGCGGCCTATGAAGCCGCGCTTGCCGTCTGTAAAAATACCCAGGCGCCAGCGCCGGCCAGGGCTACCGCCAGCGCCACGCTCTTTCGCGTCGCCGGATATTTCGAGCGCAAGGAAACGGGACCCAACAAGCAACCGCACGAAATGACGGCGGATGAGATCTCGGAAGAGATTGCTGGCCTGCGGAGCCGCTTTGATGAGCGGAACGGCGGTATCTTCGACTAGGGCCTTCATGCTGTCAGCCAACGTTGGCCGCGAAGCCCCGGCGTTGACAGACATTGCCGCCGTCGCTGACGATGCAGCTTCGGAGGTAGTCCAATGAAGATTTTAGACGGCGATAGCCTGACGGTTGACTTTTCGGAAGAGCCGATTGCTCAACCCACTCCCAGCAACTGTTACTGCGTTTTTGCCGACGCACCGGGCGAACTGCAGCGAATGGAAATCCTTGTGCGGAAAAGCGCTGCGCACCGGGTCGCGCAGGCCGCCATAGCGCTCGAGTTGGAATGGCGGCTGATCTTCGACGAAGAAGATGGCGCATTCATCATTCTGGAGCTCACTGAGCCGACAGAAAGCTTGTCGCCGCTGGCGGACGCTTTGGATGCTCTCGGCTTCAGGCGCGTTACGATACCGTATGCGAAGATTGAAAATCGCAGGCTTCACATTCCCCAAGCCCGCAAGGCTTCGTCAGCGCCGGCTTGATCTGCCCGAATGCGCAGAACGGTCTGCCGCGTCAGCCCCGTGACCTTCGCGATATCGGACGCGCCGGAATTGGCCGCCAGCATTTCCAAAACGGTCTGCAGTTCGGCGCGCGTGTAGGATGGTTTGCGGCCCTTGTAGACCCGCGCGCGGTCCTGCGATTTTGCGTGCTCGATCCCTGCGCGCTGGGCTTCCTTCATGGCCTCGGCCTGGGCTTGCGCCATGGCGGCCATGAAACCGATTAGCGCGTCGCGCACCGCCATTTGCATTGGGTCGCGGGTGGATCCGTCAAAGCTCATTCCGTTGATGATCGTCTTGATCACCACGCCGCGGCGCATGAATTCGCGGACATTGTCGGTCACATCCGCATAGTTGCGCCCTAGACGGTCAACCCACCGCACCAGGAGCGTGTCTCCGGCTCGCAGCATGTCAAACAGCCGGCGGCCTTGTGGCCGCTCTCTTAGCGCAGTGGAGACGCCAGAGACGCCTTCATCCGTCACGACTTCGTCGACGACAAACCCGGCTTGCCGGGCTTGCGTAAGTTGATGGGCGGCGGTCTGGTCGATCGTCGACACCCGCGCGTAAAGAACTGTCTTGCTCATCTCAGTTCCTCAGTGGACGGAATAGGCGGATAGCGCGGCGTTGCAGCGGGCACGAAGCGCCGGCCAATCAGTGTTGGTCTGCATTGCCCGCAGTTCCTCCATTGCAAGGTATGCGGTCCGGCGGTCGTGCTTCTCCATTGCCTGGCGCAGTTCGCAATGCACTTCGGTGAAGACGCGGAACTCGTTAGAGCGGATCTCGATTTGCATGTTCATCTCCGTGTGTACGTTTGGGCTATGTCCGGACTACATCATGTACGTTGATGATAGTCAAGCCCGTACGTACACATAAATGAAGCACTTTTTGCCGCTCGTATTGGTGTGCCCATGCGTACACCTGAGCGGCATACCGGCACCCGCCATCCGCCCCCCGGCCCACTCGCCCGCGCAAGCCGCTGGCATCGGCCCCGGCCGCTACAAAAATTCGGCTTGCTGGAACTTTTGGGATCTCGCCCGACAATCCTTCAAGCCTGAAAGGGCGGATTTCTCCCATAGAGATCCGGCTGCGCCATCTGTGACGGCGTCAGTATTAAGTCCTGCGGAGCGGTAGATCAGGATCAGCGAGCGTTGCGACGGAATGGGATCACGTTGCTTGTGCTGTCGAGAGGCACCGCCTCTTTGCGGCGGTCCAGCAAAGGCGAGCGCAGCGGCACGCCCACCCGCCGTGCTGACTGGTCGAGCAGCGCTTGAATATCCTGCGGAAGCGTCAGCGGTGCGATGCTTGTCATGCTGGTGGTTCCTTGTCGGTGAACATCAAGAATACGCCAGCGCCGCGAAGGGCGCCAGATGAATATGAGCTGCGCCCTGCCCTGGATCGCCCTGCAAAACGGGAAAAACACATGAAAAAGGCGGCTACTTTCCCGGCTTCGGCCCCCGCATTCTACGACGATGCAAGAGGCAAACGATCGGACGCAATGCATGATCGCAGACGAGGATTACGACGGCCTGCCGCCCGATGGCTGGTTGGAAGAGCAAGCTCGGGCTGAAGAGGAACGGCAACGCCTGATCTCGCACCACATCTGCGTCGACCACACGGTTCATCTCTTCGCCGACGCCGCAAACGGCGATGCGACGGCTCTGTCCTTTGCGATCGCCACTGTTCAACGGCATGCACTTGCGAAGAAGGAACTCCGGCTATCGGTAAACGACCGCGACCGGCTGCTCGATGTCACAATGCAGGCCCGCGGCGCGATCCTCGCATTGATCCAGGATCGGCACGGGAACGCCCGCCTTCCTTTCGCGGCTTCGGCCGTCGATGCAGTCGCCGCCCTGATCGTGATGTGGTCGGAAAACGAACCATGGAACGACAGGCCAAGAGAGCTTCGCAACGACGTGCACACGCGAGCGCTTTGGCTGAGGCAAGAAGCTTAGTAAGCGGCAAGCTGAGGCCGTTCAGGCTTCGTAGTTCCAGGGCATGAG
>JOKI01000007.1 GCA_000722615.1 Pseudorhizobium pelagicum
AGCCGACCGCTAAGCTGCTTCGCCAGATGGGGTCTGCTTGTCGCTTACGAAGCTTACAACATGTCGATCGAAACGAGTTACCGGCAGCAGAAGTCCCATCGTGCCCTTCGGATCGTCAACGACCTGCAGACGGAAGCCCTAAGGAGTTGCCGACATGGCTGACCCTCAGAAATTCACCCCCGGCTATTCCTACACGGGCTGGCAAACCAGCAATCCGACGAAGCCGCTGCCGGCCAGCCGGGTCGATCAGGACATGGCGGGCATTGCCACGTCGACGGATAGCCTGGTCAACGCTGTCAAGGATGTGCGCCGCTCGGATGGCGCGCTGAAGAACGGCATCGTCACGGTCGACAGCCTGTCGCCCGCGGTGAAAGCCATTCTCGGGTCCAGCACGTACCTGTCCACCGTGGCGACGAACATCGATGACATCATCACGGCCGCTGACAACATCGCCTCGGTGAACTCAGTCGCAGCGATCGACGATGACGTCAGCACCGTCGCTGGCGTCGCTGCCAACGTGACCACTGTCGCAGGTATCTCGGCTGCCGTGTCGGACGTCGCCGCAGTCGATACGGCCGTCTCTGCCGTCGCAGCGATCGACGATGCCGTCAGTGCAGTCGCGGCCGTCGCGGCCAATGTCACGACGGTCGCCGGTATCTCCGCTGACGTCAGTACCGTTGCGGCTCTGTCGGATGACATCCCGCCGCTAGCGACGCGCGTGCTACCGACCGGCGGCATCGCAGGGCAGATCCCGGTCAAGCAGTCGTCTGTGGAAGGCGACAGCGTATGGGCGAACCCGCCCGGCGGTGGCGATATGCTGTCATCGATCTACGATCCGAACGACGTAGAGGCTGACGCATTCGACAGCGCCAACCATGCTTACGATAACGCCACGTCAGGACTGGCAGCAACAACAACACAGACTGCGGTCGATGAACTGGCTGCAGGGAAGCTCGACAAGACGGGCGGCAACATTGGTGACGCCGTTGCCCAGGCTGCATTCCGCGCTGCCATCGGGATCGATCCCTGGGAGATGCAGCCAATCGGCGTCCCCGTTGCGCTCGAAGATCACATTGCGGGCGTCTTAGCTCCCCCGACAGACAGAGAATATCGATACATCAAGCTGACGGCGGGCCTCACGGGCTCTGGGGGGTACAACGCTGGGGCGCTCACCTCTGAAAGTGTGACCGGCTCGGCTCCACTTGTCCAGGCAACGGCGGTTATCAGTCTGGACGGCAGTCCGATCGACGGTCAGACCGTACGGCTGCTGAACACAGAAGGCCGGTTCTTGCGAGCAAGCACGACGCCTGGTGCTGCCCAAGCCGACGCAATGCAGGGACACCGCCACAACAGACTGTCAGGAAACGGTTACGCGATGGCCGCGGATGGCGGCGGTGCGGGCTTCTCTGGCGCGGGAACCGTGACGCAGGTCGAAACCACGGGCGATCCTGTCGAAGACGCGAGCAACGGCACCGTAAGAGTGGCCAACGAGACCCGAACGAAGAATATCGGCGTGGCCTATTACCTGAGGATAAAATGATGGGTTATTTTGCGTTGGAAGATGGTGTTTCCACCTCCCCGCTTGATGGTGCTCTGGAAATTTCCGAGGCGCAGTACCACGAGGCGATGAGTGCGATCATGTCGGGTCGCCAAGTAACGATTGACGGCGGCTTTGCTGTTCGGGACAAGCAGCCCTCCGAGCATCATGATTGGGAGAATGGCGCGTGGGTGGATAAGACGCCCGAGCCGGAGCCCCGACCACTGACAGCGCTCGACGTTGATATCGAGCATGATCGCCGCGCGAACGAGGGCAAGACTTTCACCGTCGATGGCTACGGCGATATCCCGCTGGAAGGATCGCTTCGCACGCAAACGGTGCTGCTCGCCCTGAAGGACACGGCTCGCGACCTCCAGGCGGCAGAGATCACGGCTCCTGTTCTCTTCCTGACCGACCGCGACAACGGCGACCACAACCTGACGCCAGAACAGGTGATCGCTCTGGTCGATCAGGGAAAGGCGTTCATGCAGGCCCTGCACGAGGCGAAGCGGGCGCTGAAGGCCATAACGCCAATCCCGGCCGACTACACCGCCGACAGCTACTGGCCGTAAAGGAGCTCAATCATGCCTCGCACTATAGAATTCCAAGGCCGGCGCATTGAAGTTCCGGACGCTGCCACCGACGAGCAGATCGCTGACATGCTCAGCCAACCAGTTCAGCCGGCGGCCCCCTCTGCCCCCGCTGCAGGGCGACCTTGGGAAAAGTACCGCCATCAGCCTGCCAAGGGGCCGTGGAGCAAGTACGCCGCCCCGGCGCTGGCCGCGCCGAACGCGGAAACTCGAGAGCAGCCCACCAGCGGCCAGGGGCCGGCTGATTGGAGCGCCTTCCCCTTGGCGCCGTCGGCAGCAGGTAGCGAGTGGGATCAGTTCCCCAAGGTCGACCCCGCTCCAGAAGCAGCCCCCGCCAAGCCAACCGACCCTGAGCAGGGTTGGATGGAGGCGATCTTCGGTGTCGCGGACCAGGGCGTGCGCGGTGTCGTCGAGGGCGTGACGAACATTGCCGGGCTGCCCCGTGCTGTCGGTGATCTCCAGGCCGCTGGAATGGATTGGGCGCTGGACAAGGCTGGCGCTCCGGAGTGGGTGCGAGATGCTGCCGGCGCTGTCGTCTTGCCGCGCTATCTGCCCGGTGCAGAGCAGATGCAGGGCGTAGTCGATAACGCGAACAACGTGACCGCTGACGTGCTTGGCGTCGATCGGCCCCGCGCCGCGCCGGAAAACTTCGCCGAGCGCGGCGTCAACCGCATCGGCGAGGAAGTCGGCGCCATGCTCGTTCCGGTGGCCGGTGCCGTCAACAAGGCGACGAGAGTAGGCGTGGAGGGCGCGAGGCGTATGCCTGGCGTCGTCGGACGGTACGTCGAGAGCGCCGCCGTCAATCCAACGCGGTTTGTCGGGAATGAAGTTGCTGTCGCGACTGGCGCCGGTATGGGTGCCGCAGCTGCAAATGAAATTGCTCCGGATAGCCCGGGGTGGGATCTCGTCGGAGCGATCACTGGCGCGGGCTTCGTCGGCGCAGGCACTTCGCTCGCACGCGGTGCCCGTGACGTCGGCGCCGCCGCACTCGGAAACCCTGCCTTCGCATCTAAGGTTGTTCGCGACAACGTCACAGACACCATCATTCAGAACTCGGATGTGCTCGGTCGTCAGGTCGACCCGTCCGACCTGCGCAAGCCGATCGATACCCAGGAACTGGTCGACATGATCATGCAGCCGGCAGCCGCGGAGCGGGTCGTGCCGGGCTTCAAAGCATCGACTGCAGATCGCACCGGCGACGCAGGCCTGGCTGTTCTTGAGAACTCACGGGCGCGCGCTGCTCCTGGCGCATTCCGCTCGCGCGCTGATGCGAACGCCCTTGCCGTCGACAATGCCGTCACGTCAATGCGGCCGGACGCATCTCCCGGTTCTGCCTATGAGGCGATTGCCGCCGAGCGGGATCGTCGACTGCTGGAAGCAATCATGGGCCGCGATGCCGCCGAGGAAGCAGCCGAGACGGCCTCTCGCAATCTTGCCCCACAGACCACGCCCACCCAGCGCGGCAGCGTCGTCCGGGAAAGCCTGACGGCTGCCCGTGACGCTGCGCGCGATCGCACTGCACAGGCCTATGAGGCAGCCGGCGTCGGTGGCAAGCAGGTTGACCCGGCGCCGCTGACGGCAGCGCTCGATCGCTCTCTGTCAGCCCTCGATCCGGTTGAACGAACGCTGATCCCGCAGTCGGTGATCGACAGCGTCGCCAACCTTGGGCGGGTGGCCGACGATGCGCCTGTTCCGACCGGCATTCTCGACGCCGGCGGCAGCCCGATCACGCGCCCGGCGCCGGGCGCGGACCCAATGCAACTGCAGACGGCAGCGAACCTCAAGACGGAGCTTCAGCGCCTGCGCGCGGCTGCCCTTGCCGATCCTCGAGCAGAGAAAGGCGGACGCAACGCGGCGCGTGTCCTCGGTCAGATGGTCGATACGGTGGACGGCTTCATCACGGGCAACCTGGATGAGACGGAACAGGCTGCCCTCACTACCGCCCGCGGCGCCAAGTTCGATGAAGCCGAGCGCTTTACCCGGCAAGGCGACCCCGTCAGCCGGGCGCTTGCCGAATACGATGGTGGCCGTCCGAAGGTAGGCGATGACCGCGTTGCCGGCCTTTTCGTCAGCCCTCAGGCGATGGACAACCTCTTCGCACAGGCCGCAACGCCAGAAGTGCGGCGCGCCATCCGCGACGAAGTGCTCTCCCGCGGCGACACATCAAACCCGGACCGGATCAACCGCTTCCTGGCGGACTACAGCGAGCAGATCGATCGCTTCCCGGGCTTGCGCGACGAGCTCGGCCAGGCCGCCCGCGCCCGGGCCGCTGCTGCCGACGCCGGGGCACGACAGACAGCGCTTGAGCGCGACCTGGGAACGGCGACGACGCCAGGCCGGGGCACGGTCGGCCGATACCTCCAGTACAGCCCGGCGAACTCCCGCAAGGCGATCAGGGAGGTCATTGCAGACAAGGATCCCGCCAAGGCCGCCGACGAGCTTGTTACCTTCGCAGGTAACGACCCAGACGCGATCGACGGTCTGCGCGCCGCGTTCTGGGAGGATCTGGACGCTTCCAGCCGCTCTACGAACGCAGCGGCTGAAACCGTCAGCGGCGTGATGCCGTTCGTGCCGAAGAAGATGATCGCCTATCTGGAGGATCCCACCAAGGCGGCCGTTGCGGAGCGACTGTATCGCGACAACCCGGAGCACCTGGCGAACATCCGCCAGCTGGCCGAAGCGTTGCGCGGAGTAAATTCCGGCTCGCGGATCGGCAATGCGGTCAACCCGTCGGGCACGGCGCTCATGGGCCGCGGGCAGGCGCCGGTCACGCTGGCGGAAATCGGGTCAAAAGCCTACCAGGCGCAGATTGGCCGAGCATCGTGGGCCTATATCGGCACTTACCTCGCCGGTAAGGTCGCCCGGGGTCTCGTCAGCAAGCAGCGCGCGAAGGCGTTCGAACTGCTGCTCGACAAGTCGCTGCTCGATCCGGACGTCGCTAAGACGCTGCTGCTGGAGAACAACCCGGCGAACCGTGCTGCTCTCGCCCGTCGAACGAAGGGCTGGATGGGCAACCAGGCCGCAACAGTTCTGGACATGCTCACCGAGGACGAGGAAGACGAAACCATTCGGAACGTGATGGGTCGGTGATCCGCGCGGCCCGCCAAAGTAAAAGAGGTGCCGTAGAAAGGGTGGACGGATTCTTACTTGTTTACCAGTGTCTTCCTTGAGTGGAAGAGGTATGGGGCCCTGATGTGCGCCAGACCATCTGGAACTCATTATTTTCGCCTACAGTTCCTATAATTAGCTCGTTCAATCGTAACAGTTCACGCTCCATCTCTAGTATGTCTGCATCTACTTTTGTATTCATCCTCGCGAGATTGTGATCGATGGTCGCCGAATCTTTATAGCTCCTCACAACAAGAGCAACCCCCACAAGCGAATTTGGAAATTCTTCAAGTTTGTTTTGTCTATATTGTAGAATTCGATACCTAGTATTTTTGCGCAGCGCATACTCAATCGAAGGTATTGATAATACGAGATAATATACAATGCCCAAAGGTGAGTCTACCATCACTTCATGGGGTTGGATCCCAAGATATGCGTCTCCTCTGTGTTCCTGGAGCCATACTCGAAACGCGTTTGCGGCGCTTATCGCGTCACCTTTAGCAGAGCGATTGATCGGCTCAAGTCCCTGGGCCCACTCCGTTTCTCTTGCTTGTTCAAATTGGGTCATTTCCTGAAACGAGCGCCGCTCGAGATCCTTGATCTCCTCCACGGATTCATTCGTGACGTTCTCGAGAGTGTATTTCGGCGAATGCTCAAGGAAGCTCGCAAGTTTGTACATCCAAAATATGTTTACCTGGGTTTCGCCCATTAATTCATGTGTCAGTTCTTGGTGAGGGCCAATTACCCTGCGGTGGTCCTCCTTCCACCACCAATCTAGCTTCTGATCGCTGGTGACGAATAATACTGCCTTGGCGCCCGTGTCTTTGATGTGCGCAATGGTTTGGCGCCACAATATCAGGTCACCAAATCTGCTTTCATACCGGAGGCCTTTATGTATGAAAAAATCGTCTGCCTTATCCTTCGCGTCGGCAAAACCTGGTGGGATTTTTAGCTCATAGCGGGCATCGCCATCTCGGCAAAGTGCATCAAGCTCTGTCTGAGTTGCCGGGGGGTTCCCTATGCGGCCACCAAAGATCTGAGAGAGCCTATCGCGAATGGAGTCCTGAGTTGAGATATTCGGTTCCGACTCTAATGCGGCATCGATCAAAGCCTTGATCGCTGAACAAGCACTTTCCAGGTTTTCTAGTGCCGCTGATGGATCGGCTCCGACACTCAGTTGCTCCAGTTGCAGGGCTTCAACAACGGATTTGAGTTCGGCGGGTGAGCCCTCAACCTTCTTCAGAGCCTCAAGAAGAGGCTTTCGTTTACCCGTAATTGCCTTGAACCTGTTCCGCTGAAATTCCAATCCGACATGGTGCGGTATCCAAAGTCGCTCTTGGAAAAACTCTAGGGCTTTGAATAGTTCTTCACGAGCCGTTGGGGGAAGACGATAGAGATCGAGAAGAGCGTTCGTGTCTAGAATTATGACCGCCTCCTTCCAGAGACGGTCAAATTCTGCTTCAGTAGGGGTGTAGAAGCCGGGAAACGAGGTGCGCATGTGTGGTTCCTGACAGAACTGAGTAGCGCAGTACTAATCAGCTGCGGCGCTATTTCTAGCAAGGTTCTACCGGATGCAGCTAACGGATGTGTTAAGTCGCAGTTCAAGATGTTGCCCGGTTACGGAGAACGGCAAGCGGGCGTCGCCTGGACGAGAAAACGGACAAGCTCCTAGAGGTTGAGCGGCCGCCGGTTTGGACCCAGTGCCTTTAAGGTAACCAAGTTCTTAACGCGGGCTGGACTCTTCCGCAGGTTGTGTGACTATCCGCTCGGGTAAACCGGGGGATCAGAATGAACATGATGATGGGGTCGCGGCTGGGAGTTGCCGCCTTGATCGCGCTTGCGCTTTCCAGCTGCACGACAACGACACAGGCGAGCTTCGAGAAAAATCCGAAAGGCGTGCCGAAAGTCAGCCTTTGCCGGACCTACCTCGAGAGCCGTGATCCGGTTTTCCAGCAGCAAATCGTCGAAGAGCTCGCCCGCCGCGGCATCACTCCTTACGAATGTCCTCTGATGGTGCAGAGACAGAACCAGGCTGGGGCTGTTCTGGCGGCCGTCGCGATCGGTGGCGCTGCCGTTGCCTACTGCGCTAACCACAACTGCGGCGGCTCAGGCGGCTACTACCAGCCACCGGCGGCCTACCCGGGCAATTGCCAGTACAACCACCAACGTGCTGCTGATGGCAGCCGATGTGGCGACCGCAGTGCCGCGTCCAGGCCGGGTGGATGGAACTAGTCCACCCGGTTTCTCAGCGCCTGCCCAATTTCAGCCAGTGTTCCAAGTGCGATGAAAAAGACAGCGTAGTAGACCGTCTTGTCGATCATCTGTCCAAGCGACTTTGATCCCGAGTACCGTCTGACCTCTGCCGGAACATTGTCGCTGAAAGCGATAGAAATGATCAATGCCGTTTGGATGATGCAAAAGGCCATACCAAGGTTGGCAGCGAATTTTGCGCGCGAGTGAAAAACATCATGCTTCCTATATGCCCTGCGCCAAACTTCTGGCCGCACAACCTTCGTTGTTGCGGGATAAGCGCTCCCTCTTGGAGGGGCTTAGCACGGCGAACCTTGCGCAACGCGTTCGCCCTCAGCAGGGGCGAAGTTGAATTTCATGGTGCCCAAGCCATCGGTGCAGCAGTAGACGGCCTTAGAGAAGTAGCGGCTCCTCTAGATCTGGTTCTTCCTGAGCGGCGCGCGGCGGCAATTTGATGAGATCATTGTCCGCGAGGGGGCGCTGCAGCGCTTTCGCTCCGCTCCACGGCGCCGTCAGCCACGTCTCCACCTCGTCCTGGCCGCGCAGGATCGCCGGCATCGCCTTCGGGTGGATCGGCGCCACGACCCCGTTCGGCTCGGTTGTGAGGAAGGCGAACAGGTCACAGGTGATCATTCCTTCCTTGATCTTCCGCACGCTCTGCCAGTTCGGCACCCACAGCCCGGCGAAGAACATCAGCGGCTCGCTTTCGTCGCGGGCGAACCAGGCATTTGGTGTGCGGCCGCCCTCGACCTTGCTGGCCGGATCCGGCTCGGCGAAGCGGGTGAACGGCACAACGCACCGGTTCTCGATCCCGGTCCAGCGCAGCCAATGCTTGCTCGAGGTGTTGCGAATATTGGTGGTGCCGCCATCCGGCTCCATCTTCAGGAGCTCCTGGAAGTCTACGTCCTTGCCCTTTGCCCGCAGCTTGTCGGCCCGCTTCGTCGCCGCCTGATAGATTGCCTGCTGCGAGCTTGGCATTCCCCATCGAACTCGCGTCAGCTCCCGCCCGCCGTCGATGTTGCGCACGATCGGCGCCATCTGATCGGGATAGATGTCCAGCGAAGGCTCAAGGTTGCCCAGCCGGTCGAAAGCTTTTGTGACCGCGCGGATGGCCTCCTGGTTGGTGGTGACGTTGTAGAGATTGCACATCTATATCTCGTCCTCGTACCGGCTGTGGCTGATGCTGTGGGCGCCGCCGACAGGCCCATTCGCGCCGGCGGGCTCGCTGACGATCCGCCGCTTCGTCACAACGAACTTCCGCATCAGCGCCCTGACAATGTCGCGAGCGGCCTCATCGCGAGCCGCGTCCCATTCCGCCTTGTCGGTCCAGCGCCGGGCGTCCTCGTCGCCGATATCAAACAATGCCGTGAAGACGGTCAAGTAGATATCGGCCCGACCGGCCGGCTCAAAGTTTCCGAAATCCCAGCGGAAAGAGAATGGAGGAAGTGCTTCGTATACGATGCGCCTGGCGATGGTGTGGGAAAGCTGCGTCTCGCGCCTTCTCAATCGGCCGGTGCCGGCGAAACCGTTGAGAGTTGGCCGGTCCAGGCACGAGATCCGGTGCCGGATCGCCGCCTTCAGTGCCTTGGCGATGTCCTCAGGCATGGATCAGGATCTTTCGAAGGATGGCTGCCAGCCGCGAGCGAAGCCTCGGCTGGACGTCACCCCCGTCAGCGCCAGTTGCAGCCTCAAGTGCCGGATATCATCCAAGAGGGTGGTGATCGTCTGCCGGGCGTCGCCATCATGCCAGGCAAGGGCGGCTTCGACTTCGTCAACTGCTTCCTCTTGGGCGGCTTCCTCGTTCGGTAATGCTGACACGGGTTCTCCTTCGCGCCGGAGCGCGTTCTTGTTTTGTCGCTTCCAAGTGGAGCGCCGCCGCCATGCGGCTCCGATGTTCTTAATATGTTCGCGTTCTGGCCGGAGTCAATGCGATTTATTAAGCATTTCCTGTTGCAATGGGCGCATGATCAAGCGACCCCGGAAGACTACGAAACCGTTGCTGATCGGAGAGGAATTGCCGCTGAAGAGCGGCAAGGTTCGGCGTCATGACCCGAAGCGGCCGGACTCTTCTTCGCCGCTATGCCTGAGAGGATCGCGCCAACACTGGCAAAACCTGCCGGCAAGCTGCCGCAGTGCGACAAACTTGAGCGCCTCTTGAGCTTCGCCCTGCCTTCGTGTATAGGCCGCGCGATATCGCTTGCGCCGTTAATAATTTCTTGACACACTGAATTTAGCGTGTCGGAGGAACATCGGAGCACGCGTAGCGTTTTAAGCACTCCTAACGATTGGGTTGAACATGATGAATCACGATAGAGAACCAGCGGTTCAAGACGCCAAAAATGCGTTGGCACGTGATATTACGCGTTTCAAGACCCTTTATCCAAATGGAGAAGCCAAGCTCAAGGTCGATCCAACGAAGCATTTCGCGTATTTGAATTCTGCTGAAATGGTAGCCACTGCATCTTAACAGTTAATCGTTTGATCAATGGAAGGCACGGTGCTTGACGCTCCGTGCCTTTTTGTTATTTCTGGTTCCTCCCTAGGAATCGGTAAATGTTTGATTTTAATCCCGAAGCATTCGACGCGTGGCAGGCCGACTACGACGAGTTCAACTACGCCTTTCGCAATTACTGCTTCCTACAGTTCCGTGCATATTCGATCCACGCGGACTTCGTTCCGAACGTCACACGCCAGATCCACGCGATGTGGATTGAAAGCTGTCAGCGTTGGTTGAACAAAGAGACCGACGCACATACTAGAAAACTCTCCTATCTGAAGAGAGCTAGCCTGCTTCTTCATGCTCTGGTGTCTCTGCAGTTTATCGGAAATGTTGGCGAGCACGAATACAACGAAGAAGAGAAGGTTATCTTTCGGGGGCCGCCAGAGGCCTACGCATCTTCTCGCCAGGACCTGATCGACGCCCGTGAAATAGTATTGGCGTTGGATTTCGTGCTAAACATCATACATTATTTCGAACTCAACCGAATTGACCGTGCTGAGGAGTTCCGACCCAGGCTGACAGTCGACATGCGGCACGACCTGATCGGCTACCTGTTGTCAGGTCGGGCGGAGGAAAAGGCTATTTACCTCATCTTGAAGGCCCTTTATTTGCGACACAGTTCCGGCGGATCAGCTAACTGATATCTTAGCTCCTCCTAGCAGAAGGTGCGCCTTATGGGTTTGGTGGCTGTTCCAGGGTTAGATGGCTGAAACAACGGCGGACTAAGGCCAGCAAGCGGCCGAACCATCGTCAAAGGTCGAATGGATCTGTCGCGCTTTTAACTTGAGGCGAAGGTGCGAAAGGATCACCCCTGGGCGGGGCGGTCGGTTCCCGGTTGGCCGAGTAGGCTTTTACCGCTTCTTGGCAAGCCAGCATCTCGTCCAATGCTTTGGATGACCCTTTGAGCCGGAGCATCGCAACCGACCGGCCCTCGAATGTTGCGCGCATCGTGTGCTTACGAGCGAACTCAGCCGCAAAATTTGTATCAGTTGTTTGGACGTTCAGCCAATTGATGCCGCTGAGCTCCATTGCTCTCGCGGGAGCGTCCCAAGGCGTCTCTGCGTCGAACGCGATTTGGATTTGATAATCTTTACCAGCTTCCAGCGATTTCCAATTCTCATTGCCGAGCGCGATGTAGATGGAGCCTTCCGCGGAGGATAGATTGAAGCCCAGACGCAGGACTGTTCCGTCCTCATAGGCCGTGCTGACGTAACAAGCGTTTCCTAAGCTGGGGTCCATCAAGACGCTCCACCCGCCAACTTCCTTCCAAGGGATGGACTCAGTGGGTGCGGCCTCGACCGCGATGGTTGAAAGCATCCAACCCACCAACAGCATTGTCAGACGCTTCATGCGGCCCCCTCCCTTGGCTGAAGCGTTATTACTGCACGAATGCGTGCAGGAGTCGAGAATGCACGCTAGGCAAACACCTCCCTTGCGAGCGCAAATGACGACCTCGGCGCTAAGGCTGTTCACCGGTGAGGGAAGCCCTCATCCGCAGGTATTAACCCTCAGATCATCATCAACTGGAATTTGAGGCTCTTTCTGGCATTAATCCTCTCAGCCTTGGGGGACATGATGAGAGTTTTGATCGCAACAACAGCCGTTATCGTCACGCTATTGAGCAGCGTGGCCGTCAATGCGCAGTCGATCACCCGGACGCGTGAGCCGCAAGTCATCGACAGCTATACCGCCTATATCGGCCGGGATGATCTTTACAATTCCAGCGGAGCTCGCCTGACCAAGCCCTGGCAAATTGTTCGGCAGGACCGTGCAAACTACCATGCTTACGGGATCCAAGACGGTGACGACGAAGGGGACGCGTTTTTCGCTGATGCGGCCAATCGGCAGCAGCTCGAAGAAATGCTCGCGAACGGTTCCATGTCGCGCGATGCACAGAGCATGATCTTGCGCGGAAACTGTTGGGTTAACGTCCAAGTTTATGGCCGCGGCGATAGGGGCAGCTTCATCGAAGTGGAGGTCTGGCGGTAGGTCTCAACCGGAGTCAGGGAGCGCACCTCATCGACCGCCCCAATGGGCTGGCGGTGTCTACACCGGCAGATTGTTGCACGGCCCGGAGCGTTGCGTTCCCATGATCTTCCAACTATCGGCAACGCGCTGCGGCCGGACGCGCACGGCGCGAATGAGCAACTGGCATTGTGCGGACCGTGTGATGGCCGGCGTAACGTGCGTGGCGGGTAGCGTCATGTAGACAGGATCCGTCCGAAATACGAACACCTGCCCCTCGCTGACCGGGTAAGCATCTACCGGGAGCATTCCCGTTCGCGCCTGAAATTCGGCCATTGTCGCCCCGTTGTAGGCCTCAAGGCGAGCGTTCAGGCTCGCATTGACATCGGCCGGATACTCGGCGCCGGTTTGGCAGCCAGCTAGGACGCTCAGCGCCACAACGGATGAAAGCCGCTGAGTGACCACAAGGGCGCGTGCTGCCCAGGTGCTGCCCGAAAAATCGAACTGAGGCAGCCGGTGGGCATAAAGCCCGGTTAGCTCATTGTATTTCTTGGAGAAAATGGAGCGGGTGAAGCGATTCGAACGCTCGACCCCAACCTTGGCAAGGTTGTGCTCTACCCCTGAGCTACACCCGCTCATAACCGCGATCCTGGGGTAACGTTGGATCGAGGGCCGACCGTTGTTGCGGCGACGGGCGCTATATGGCTCAAGTGATTTTCGAATGCAACAGGGAAATGAAAGCCGGATGAGAATTTTCTGGCCGCGGCCGACAATTCCGGGGCATGCTGCCTGGAGATCGTCGCGCTGGCGAATTTTCCATTCTACCACGCCGCACCTCGCGCATCTGCTTGCGGCAGTGGCCACGGCACGATAAGCCTCCGGTGGCAGCCGATCCTGCCACAGATTCACTTGAACCGCGTGGAATCATGAACGACGTTTCTTCCTCTCCCAAGACCCCCGAAGAGCTCTATGCGCTCCTCGATGATCTCGGCGTCTCCTATTCGACGCGGACACATGCACCGGTGTTCACCGTGGCCGAATCGGTCGGCCTGCGCGACGAGATCCCCGGCGGGCACACCAAGAACCTGTTCGTGAAGGACAAGAAGGACAAATATTTCGTCCTGACGGTCGAGGAGAATGCGGCCGTGGACCTGAAGACGGTCCACAAGGTGATCGGCGCGGCTAGCCGTGTCTCGTTCGGAAGACCGGAGAAGATGCTGGAGTATCTCGGCGTCGCGCCTGGATCGGTCACCGTCTTCGGCGCCATCAACGACACGCGCAATCAGGTCACCTTCGTCCTCGACGAGGACCTGATGCAGAATGACGTCATCAACGGGCATCCTCTGTCCAACGATGCCACCACGTCGATCGAACGCAACGATCTCTTACGCTTCCTCGAGGCGACCGGCCATACGCCGCTAGTCTTGAAAGTGACCGACTGACATACAATGTTCCCACCCAGGTGAAGCGGTGACGACGAGATCCGGAGACATTTCATGAGCGGCACAGACAATCCTTACGGCGGTGGCTCCTACGGCGGCCAGATGACCGGCTCAGCGCAGTTCGGCGGCCCGGCAGCACCGGCGCCGGCCCAAGCTTCGACGCCTGCCGGCGGCCTCATCAAGGACACCAGCACGGCTGCGTTCGCTGCGGACGTCATCGACGAATCGCGCCGGCAGCCGGTTCTGGTCGATTTCTGGGCGCCCTGGTGCGGTCCCTGCAAGCAACTGACGCCTATCCTGGAGCGCGTGGTCACGGAAGCGCAGGGGCGCGTCAAGCTCGTCAAGCTCAACATCGACGATCACCCGGCCATCCCGGGCCAGATGGGTGTTCAGTCCATACCGGCCGTGGTTGCCTTCGTCGATGGCCGGCCCGTCGATGGCTTCATGGGAGCGGTGCCGGAAAGTCAGCTTCGCCAGTTCATCGACAAGGTCGCCGGCCCGGCCGGTGCCGATCAGGCGGCGGAAATCGAAGCGGCGCTCGCCGAGGCGGAAGGTCTGCTTGTGGCGGGCGACGTGCAGGCTGCTGCGCAGCTCTTCGGCGCGGTCTTGCAGGCGGATCCGGAAAACGCGAAGGCCGCCGCCGGTCTGATGCGGTGCATGATCGAACTGGGCGACGCGGCGCGCGCCTCGCAGATGCTGCAGTCCCTTCCCGAGGAGATTGCTGCGGATCCCGCCATCCAGGCGGTGGCGCGAAAGCTGCAGCAGTTCGAGGAAGCCCGCAAGCTGGGCGATCCTTCGGCCCTCGAGCACGAGCTTTCGCTCAACCCGGACCATCACGAGACGCGCATGAAGCTCGCCAAGATCCGCAATGCCGAAGGCAAGCGCGACGAAGCGGCGGAACATCTCCTGATGATCATGCGCAAGGACCGCACGTTCGACGACGACGGTGCCCGCCGTCAGCTCTTGGAATTCTTCGAGGCCTGGGGACCGAAGGATCCGGCCACCATCACGGCGCGCCGGCGGATGTCCTCGATCCTGTTTGCCTAATAGCGGGCGCCCGAAGGCGGTCTTGCGATCCCCGCAGTCCGCCCCACATTAACTCCACAGACGGCGTCTCGCCGCTGCCTGTGGTCCTGGAGGTTGGGCCCCATGATTGTCGGAAATGCAAGATATGTGAAGCGCGAAGACCTGCCGGACACCGTGCGGGTATTCCCTCTCACGGGTGCGCTTCTGCTGCCGGGCGGCCAGTTGCCGCTCAACATCTTCGAGCCCCGTTATCTGGCCATGTTCGACGCCGCCCTTGCCGGAGACCGGCTGATCGGCATCGTCCAGCCGGTGCTGTCGGAACCGACCGGCTCGACTGCGCCCCGCCCTGCCCTCAGCAGCGTCGGCTGCATCGGCCGGATCACATCCTTCGCCGAGACGGGGGACGGGCGCTATATCGCGTCGCTGAGCGGCGTCTGCCGTTTCCGCCTGCTTGACGAGACGGGGACCGGCCACCCCTACCGGAGCTTCAAGATCGCACCGCTTCTTGCCGATCTCTCGGCGGAGGACGACGAAGCCTCCGTCGACCGCGCCGCCCTGCTGCGGGTGTTCCGGGCCTATCTGGATGCCAACAAGCTGGAGGCCGACTGGGAAAGCGTGGAGCTTGCGGGCAACCGGACGCTGGTCAATTCCCTCTCGATGATGTCGCCCTTCGGGCCGGCGGAGAAGCAGGCGCTTCTGGAGGCGCCGGACCTCAAGACCCGCGCCGATACGCTGATTGCCATCACCGAGATGCTGCTCGCCCGCGGGGCCGGCGATTCCGACACCGTTCTGCAGTAGGTGCCCATGGACGAGCGTATCAGCAAAGTCGACCCGAAACTCCTGGAGCTTCTCGTCTGTCCGCTCACGAAGGCGCGGCTGACACTCGACCGCGACACCAACGAGCTGATCTCCGAAAAGGCGCGGCTTGCCTATCCGATCCGCGACGGCGTGCCGATCATGCTGGTCTCGGAAGCCCGCAAGCTGGAAGGCTGACGCCTCAGATTGCTTCACCGGCCAGAAGCTTCGGACGATCTTCGCCCGAGATCCCGGCGGCCTGTCCGATCAGATAGGACTTCAGCCCCGGCATGCGTTCGACGAGGCCCAGCCCGAAATCGCGGGCAACCCGGATCGGCGTCACGTCGTTGGAGAAGAGCCGGTTGAGGACGTCGGTGGTCACTCCCATCCGGAAGGTGTCGAAGCGACGCCAGGACTGGTAGCGCTCCAAAACGTTCAGCGCGCCGATGTCGAGGCCGAGGCGATCGGCTTCGACGATGGTTTCGGCAAGCGCCGCCACATCCTTGAAGCCGAGGTTGAGCCCCTGGCCGGAGATCGGGTGGATGCCGTGGGCGGCGTCGCCTGCCAGCGCCAGGCGCGGAGCGACGAAGGCGCGCGACAGGGTCAGGCCGAGCGGGAAGGCCTTGCGGCCGCCGACAACGCTGATCTCGCCCAGCTTGTGCCCGAACCGGCGCTGCAGTTCCGCTTCGAAGACCAGATCGTCCGATGCGACCAGCCGATCGGCATCAGCCGTCCGCTCGGTCCAGACCAGGGATGACCGGTTGCCGGTGAGCGGCAGGATGGCGAAGGGCCCGGACGGCAGGAAGTGTTCCTCGGCCACGCCATCGTGGGGCCGCGCGTGGGCGACGGTCGTGACGATACCGGACTGGCCGTAGTCCCAGGTCACGGTCTTGATCCCCGCCATGTCGCGCAGCTTGGACCGTACGCCGTCGCAGGCGACGAGCAGGCGCGTCTCGACCGTCGTGCCGTCCGAGAGGGCCACGGTGGTGCTGGTGCTCGTGGTGGTGAAGCCGGTGGCCGAGAGGCCGTGGCGAATCGGGATGCCGAGCCGTTCGCAAGCGCCCCGGAGCGCCCGGACCATGGCGACGTTCGGGATCATGTGCGCGAAGGGAAGGCCTTCCTCGGCGGCGCCGTCAAAGGTCAGAAACACGGGACGGACCGGGTCGGAGGTCCGCGAATCGGTAACGATCATGCGGTTGATCGGCTGGGCCTCGGGCGCGATCTCGTCCCAGACGTTGAGGACCCGCAGCATGCGGGTCGCGGCCGCGATGATCGCGGAGGCGCGCTCGTCCTTCTCCCAGACATGTCCGGGCGCTGCTTCCAGGATCTCGATCTTCAGGTGCGGCGCCGACTGCTTCACCGCCACGGCGGCCGCCAATCCGACGTAACCGCCACCGACAACCAAAATATCCAGCATTTGCAGGCACTCCCGTGTGACTTGAGAAGTTGACACCGTCCATATAGAGCATCCGGCATCTGCTTCCTATTGCCGGAGAACGCCATAATGTCGCGTCAGCCCCAGTTCCAGGCCCCGATGGACCGATTGCTTTCGACGCTCGACCTCGAAAAGCTCGAGGAAAATCTCTACCGCGGCCTCAGCCCGCAGGTGGGCTGGCAGCGGGTTTTCGGCGGCCAGGTGATTGCCCAGGCCCTGATGGCGGCGCAGCGGACGGTCGACGGCAACCGCTTCGTCCACTCCCTGCACGCCTATTTCATGCGTCCCGGCGATCCGGCAGTGCCGATCGTCTATCAGGTGGAGCGCATTCACGACGGATCAAGCTTTGCGACCCGCTGGATCGTTGCCATCCAGCATGGACGGCCGATCTTCTCGATGTCGGCCTCCTTCCAGGTGGAGGAAGATGGGTATGACCATCAGGTGCCGATGCCACCGGTCACGCCGCCGGAGGACCTGATGGGGGAGAAGGAGTTCGAGGAGCTCTTCCTGGCCCAGGCTCCGGCCGCCGTCCGCAAATACTGGAACCAGGATCGGCCGATCGAGATCCGGCCGGTGTCGCTGGTGCATTATCTGACCAAGGAAAAGCTGGAGCCACGGCAGGATATCTGGGTCAGAGCGGTCGGCGAGGTGCTTCCCGATCGGCACTACCAGTCTTGCGTCCTCGCCTATCTCTCGGACATGACGCTGCTCGACACTTCCCTTTATGCCCATGGGACCTCGATCTTCGATCCCAAGCTGCAGGTGGCAAGCCTCGACCACGCCATGTGGTTCCACCGGCCCTGTGCTCTGGATGACTGGTTGCTCTACACGCAGGACAGTCCGAGCTCGTCCGGTTCTCGCGGAATGACACGCGGCAGCCTCTATACGCGCTCCGGGACCCTGATCGCCTCGGTCGCTCAGGAGGGTCTGATCCGGAAACGGGCAGATGAATAAATATTCGGCATTTCCGAATATTTGCCTCTATTTTAATCGGCGGGCTGCTTTTTCACTGCCTCAGGTTTAGGCTTTTTCCCAAAAACCTACGTGTTTCAATTATTTATTAGTGCATCCCGAATCTGGCACGCCCTTTGTATGTAAAGAACCAGTCGCTGTCGTGATCAGCCAGCGATCAGGGAAGTCGGCTCCGGCCGAGTCAACAAAGGATGGGACGCCAGATGAAAATCGTGATGGCCATAATCAAGCCGTTCAAGCTGGATGAGGTGCGCGAAGCCCTTACCGCGGTCGGTATCCAAGGCCTGACCGTTACCGAAGTCAAAGGCTACGGACGGCAGAAGGGACATACCGAAATCTACCGCGGCACCGAATATGCGGTGAGTTTTCTGCCAAAGCTGAAGATCGAAATCGCCGTGGCCACGGATCTGGTCGAAAAGGCCGTCGATGCGATCGCCTCCGCCGCCAAGACCGGCCAGATCGGTGATGGCAAGATCTTCGTCTATTCGATCGAGCAGGCCGTGCGCATCCGGACCGGCGAGACCAACACAGAAGCGCTTTAAACGGCTGATTGGGGAGCTACCAATGCAATTTTCCAGAGTTTCAACCTCGTTCGGACGTCTGAGCGCTGCCACCGCAGCCCTGCTTTCGCCCGTCGTTGCCTTTGCGCAGGACGCAGCCGCGCCCGCCGCCGAGGCTGTTGCCGCCGCACCGGTTCCGGACAAGGGCGATACCGCCTTCATGTTCCTGTGCACGATCCTCGTCCTGTTCATGCTGATGCCGGGCCTCGGCCTGTTCTACGGCGGTCTCGTCCGCGCGAAGAACATGCTGTCCGTCCTGATGCAGTGCACGGTCGTCGGGGCCTCGATGATGCTCGTCTGGGTCATCTACGGCTATTCCTTTGCCTTCGGCGGCTCGGAAAACGCCTATTTCGGCGGAACCGCCAAGCTCTTCCTCTCGGGCATCACGATGGATTCGACGGCGGCAACCTTTTCGGATGCGGTCATTCCTGAGTACATCTTCATGCTGTTCCAGATGACCTTCGCGGCGCTGACGCCGGCGCTGATCGTCGGTGCCTTCGCAGAGCGCATCAAGTTCTCCGCAGCACTGCTGTTCTGCATCCTGTGGGCAACCTTCGTCTACTTCCCGGTCGCCCACATGGTCTGGGATGCCAATGGCCTGCTGTTTGCCATGGGTGCCCTCGATTTTGCCGGCGGCACGGTCGTCCACATCAATGCCGGCGTCGCCGGTCTGATCGGCGCCATCATGATCGGCAAGCGTACCGGTTTCGGCAAGGACATGATGGCACCGCACTCGATGACGCTGACGCTCGTCGGCGCCGCCATGCTCTGGGTGGGCTGGTTCGGCTTCAACGCCGGTTCCAACCTCGAAGCCTCGGGTGGCGCGATGCTGGCGACCGTCAACACCTTCATCGCAACGGCAGCCGCCATTGTGTCCTGGTGCATTGTCGAGAGCTTCACGCGCGGCAAGGCATCCATGCTCGGTGCGGCATCCGGCATGATCGCCGGCCTCGTCGCCATCACCCCTGCAGCCGGTATCGCCGGTCCGATGGGTGCCATCGTCATGGGCCTCCTGGTCTCGCCGCTGTGCTACTTCTTCATCGCCGTGATCAAGAACAAGTTCGGCTATGACGATACGGCAGACGTCTTCGGCGTCCATGGCGTCGGCGGCTTCTTCGGCGCGCTCGCCACCGGCATCTTTGCCTCCTCGTCGCTCGGCGGCATCGGCTATGCCGACGGCGTCACCATGGGCGGCCAGTTCATGACGCAGCTTACCGCCGTCGTCATCACCATCGTCTGGTGCGGCATCGTCTCGGCGATCCTCTACAAGGTCGTTGATGTCGTCGTCGGCCTGCGGGTCCCGGTCGAAGCGGAGCGCGAAGGCCTCGATCTCGCATCGCACGGCGAAGCGGCCTACCACTCCTGATCAAAACACTGGGGCGGCGAAGCTGTCCCAGGGAGATCATCGGGTCCAGTTCTGGTGGATCACACAGCGCCCGGGCGGCCAGCCCGGGCGTTTTTGTGCGCTTTTGCGCGTGTCGCGTCGAATGTGGTTAAAGCCACGTTAACCAACCGCGCGCTACCTTGCCGCCACGATGGCGACGTGCGTGCTCCTGCGACCGTCACTGTTTTCAGGTGTTTGAACGGCGGGCAGGGTAATGGGCAGAAGCAATTCGGCAGCGATGGGCAATGGGTCGGCCAAGGCCATGCTGACAGCCTTCATCGTTCGGCAGGCCCTGGCGCTGGCCGGATTTGCGATCTTCCTCGGTCTGGCCCTGGCCGTTGCTGCGCTGGCCACTTGGAACGTCGCCGATCCGAGCTTTTCCTACGCCACCGATAACCAGCCAACCAATCTGCTCGGGCATGCCGGCGCCGCGTTCGCCGACCTGATGATGCAGTTCCTGGGGCTCTCGAGCCTCGTCGCGCTGCTGCCGCTGCTGGCCGTCGCGCTGGCGCTGATCTCGGGCCGTAGGTTCAACCGGCTTCCGGCGCGGCTTGCCGCCTGGGGTGGCGGCACGCTGCTGGCCTCGGCCTCGCTCGGCTGCTTTCCCGCCCCCTTCACCTGGCCGATCCCCAACGGAATCGGTGGCGTCATCGGCGACATGATCCTGCGGTTTCCCGCCCTCTTCGTCGGCGCCTATCCGACCGGCATGCTGGCGACCATCCTCGGTCTCGTCTTCGCGGTTCCGGCCGTGTGGCTGCTGCTGTTTGCCTCCGGTCTCGTCGGCGATGCCTTCGAGGACCACGAGGACGAGGAGCGCATGCCTGTCGCGGCGCCCGCGACCCGCGGTCGCCCGGCTCTCGACGACGAGGAAGACGACGACGACAGCACGTTTGCCGGTTTCCTGGCGCTGGGAGCGCTGGCGCATTACTGGTACATCGCCCAGGCCCGCACCCGGCGGCTGCTCGGCATCAAGCGGACCCCGCGCGACACCTTCGACCAGCCCTATGACTTCAACGATGACGAATTCGGGACACTGAACGAGCCGGTGCGGCCAAAGGCTGCTTCTGCCGGACACCGGGTGGAGCCGTCACTCGATGGTCCGGCCGAAGGTTCGAGCCGCCGCTCCATTGTCGCGCCACCCATGGCGCATGATGACGACGAGGACGACTTCGACGACGACGTCCGCCCCGCCGGCATCCTGCCGGAGGATGACGACGTGCCCTTCGCCGTGTCGCGCCCGGCAGCGCCTGCCGGCACCCGGTCTCAGCCGCGGGTCATTGCGCCGCCCCCGCCGCCGAAGCCCAGCGCCCGTGTTGCCCGCGATGCGCAGGGCTCGTTCATCGATCGGGACGGCTTCCAGCTTCCTTCCGTTCACCTGCTGGCCGAGCCCAAGGCGGTTGCGCGCGACGCGACCCTGTCGGCGGATGTCCTGGAGCAGAATGCCCGCATGCTGGAAGGCGTGCTGGAGGACTTCGGCGTCAAGGGCGAGATCATCCACGTCCGTCCCGGCCCGGTCGTGACACTCTACGAACTGGAACCGGCACCCGGGATCAAGTCGTCGCGGGTCATCGGCCTGGCGGACGACATCGCCCGCTCGATGAGCGCGATCGCCGCCCGCGTCGCCGTCGTTCCGGGGCGCAATGCGATCGGTATCGAGCTGCCGAACCGTACGCGCGAGACCGTCTATCTGCGCGAGATGATCGGCAGCAAGGATTTCGAGAACAGCAAGGCGAAGCTCGCCATGGCGCTCGGCAAGACCATCGGCGGCGAGCCGGTGGTGGCGGATCTTTCCAAGATGCCGCATCTTCTGGTCGCCGGTACCACCGGCTCCGGCAAGTCGGTCGCCATCAACACCATGATCCTCTCGCTTCTCTATCGCTATACGCCCGAGAAGTGCCGACTGATCATGATCGATCCGAAGATGCTCGAACTCTCGGTCTACGACGGCATTCCGCACCTCCTCTCGCCCGTCGTGACCGACCCGAAGAAGGCTGTGGTCGCGCTCAAGTGGACCGTGCGCGAGATGGAGGAGCGCTACAAGAAGATGTCTAAGATTGGCGTGCGCAACATCGACGGCTTCAACAGCCGCGTTGAGCAGGCCATTGCCAAGGGCGAGGTGCTGACCCGCACGGTGCAGACCGGCTTCGACCGCCAGACGGGCGAGGCGATGTACGAGACCGAGGAATTCGATCTGCAGCCGATTCCCTATATCGTCGTTATAATCGACGAGATGGCCGACCTGATGATGGTCGCCGGCAAGGATATCGAAGGCGCCGTCCAGCGCCTGGCGCAGATGGCCCG
Organism: Pseudorhizobium pelagicum; assembly: GCA_000722615.1. GTDB lineage: Bacteria > Pseudomonadota > Alphaproteobacteria > Rhizobiales > Rhizobiaceae > Neorhizobium > Neorhizobium pelagicum. Next base: position 21,866 of record JOKI01000007.1, read on the forward strand.
AGCGGCGGGCATCCATGTCATCATGGCAACCCAGCGTCCGTCCGTCGATGTCATCACCGGCACGATCAAGGCGAACTTCCCGACCCGCATCTCCTTCCAGGTCACCTCGAAGATCGACAGCCGGACGATCCTCGGCGAACAGGGCGCCGAGCAGCTGCTCGGCATGGGCGACATGCTCTACATGGCCGGAGGCGGCCGCATCCAGCGCGTCCACGGTCCGTTCGTTTCCGATACCGAAGTCGAGGAGATCGTCGCCTATCTGAAAACCCAGGGCTCACCGCAATATCTGGAGGCGATCACGGCGGACGACGATGACGAGAACGATGGCGGCGGCCCGGCCGGCACGTCCAATCTGTCGGATTCCGAAGACCCGTACGACCAGGCGGTCGCGATCGTGCTGCGCGACGGAAAGGCGTCGACCTCCTATATCCAGCGGCGGCTCGGCATCGGGTACAACCGTGCGGCGTCGCTGATCGAGCGGATGGAGAAGGAAGGGTTGATCGGCGCGGCCAACCACGCCGGAAAGCGCGAAATCCTCGTGCCCACGGAGAGCGACATCCTGGAACGCTAAATGCGCATTGCGCGTTGGCCATCAAGCTGCCGCGTTTTGTTTCCACGAAGCGGTGAAGGAGACAGAAGACGATGATGAAAAAGACTGCCAACTCTGCCTGGACGGGCTCCCTCAGCCGCCGAGGCTTTTCCCTCGGCCTGATCGGCCTTGCGGCCTCTGCCGCGCTGCCGGCCCCGGTATTTGCGCAGGCCGCATCGCCTGCAGCGCAAAGGATCGCCGACCATTTTTCGTCCGTCAAGACGATGATGGGCGAGTTCGTCCAGTTTGGACCCCGCGGTGAGCAGACGGGCGGCAAGTTCTTCATCGAGCGGCCTGGCAAGCTCCGTTTCAATTTCGAAGACCCGTCGCCGATCCGCGTCATCGCCGACGGAGCCAATGTGGTCATCGGAAACACGAAGCTGAAGACCTGGGACCTCTACCCGCTGTCGAAGACGCCCCTCAGCCTGCTCCTGGCGGAGCGGATCGACCTGTCCGACGAAACGGTCAGAAGCGTTCGCGAAGAGCCGGATCTGACCACGATCGTGCTGGGCAACCGGACCATCTTCGGCGATTCCACCATCACCATGATGTTCGATTCCAAGACCTTTGAGCTGCGCCAGTGGACGATCACCGATGCGCAGAACAAGGACACGTCGGTGATGATCTACAACGTCAAGAACGGTGTCGGCTTCGATGAGCGGGTGTTCCGTATCCCTTACGACGAAGTTCGCAAGATCTAGCCACACATGAACCGGCAAGGGACCCGCGCGGGTCCCTTTTTTGCTTCACCAGCCGCGCAAAATTGCCTACACCTCCGGCACCTGCCTGAGGACCCTGCATGACATTCTCCATCACCACCTGGAACATCAATTCGGTGCGGCTGCGTATGCCCATCGTCCAGCAGTTCATTGTCCGCCACCAGCCAGACATCCTGTGCCTTCAGGAGATCAAGTGCCAGGAGCACGAGTTCCCGCTGCAGCCGCTCAAGGATCTGGGATACCAGCACATCATCATCCACGGGCAGAAGGGCTATCACGGCGTCGCCATCGCGTCGCGCGTGCCGCTGACCGAAGACCAGCGGCAGAATTACTGTGGCGTCGGCGATGCCCGCCATATCTCGGCGATCTTCGAGCGCGGCTCGCGTCGGATCCGGATCCACAATTTCTATGTGCCGGCCGGCGGCGACGAGCCGGATCGCGCGATCAACCCGAAGTTCGGACACAAGCTGGATTTCGTGGAGGAGATGAAAGCGCTGAAGGCGGATGCCATGCCCGGCATTGCCTCGATCCTGGTCGGCGACCTCAACATCGCGCCGCTCGAACACGACGTCTGGTCGCACAAGAAGATGCTGAAGGTTGTCAGCCACACGCCTGTGGAAACGGAGGGTATGCTGGAGATCATGGCGAAGGGAAACTGGCTGGACCTTATGCGCCAGCATGTGCCGGACGAGGAGAAGCTCTACACCTGGTGGAGCTACCGCGCCAAGGACTGGGAGGCTGCCGATCGCGGTCGGCGGCTCGACCACATCTGGTCATCACACGATCTCGGGCCATTTCTCGATCGCATCGATGTCCTGAAGGAAGCGCGTGGCTGGAACCAACCATCGGATCACGTTCCGGTAACGGCGGTATTCAAGTTCTAGGTCGGCAAGGCCGGTCTAGCTGAACCGGCCTTGCATCCCGGCGGCAGCGCTGGCCAAGGCGACGATATTGTCGCGAATGCGGCTCTCCACCAGCTGCCCCACCCGTGGATATTCCTCCAGCAGCCGGTGAAACAGGCTGCGGGTGATGCGCAGGACTTCGGAGTCCTCCAGCGCGATGGCGGTGTATTTGCGCTCGACCATGGTCACCAGCGCCAGCTCGGAGAGTAGCGTGCCTGGCGTTGCGACCGTATCGAGCCGAGTGGCTCCCTCCCTTGTCGAGACGACAAGCTCGAACGCGCCTTTCGATACGATGAAGGCGGATTCCGCCGGCGAGGCTTCGCGAAACAGCTCCTGCCCGGCGGCCACTCCCCGCCGTTCCGCCCCAAAGGCGAGCAGCCGCAGCTGGTCCTCGTTCAATTCCCGGAACAGGGGCACCTGGGAGAAGAGGCGGATGTCATCTTTGAGGGACATGGGGCGGCCTAGGGTACGATCTTGTAGCCGCCGTTCTCGGTCACGAGAATTTCGGCACTGGACGGGTCTCGCTCGATCTTCTGGCGAAGCCGGTAGACATGGGTTTCGAGCGTATGGGTGGTGACGCCGGAGTTGTAGCCCCAGACCTCTTCGAGAAGGACATCGCGGGTGACGACCTTCTGGTCGGCCCGGTAGAGGTAACGGATTATGGCCGACTCCTTTTCCGTCAGGCGGATCTTCTTGCCATCGGCCGTCGTCAGAAGCTTCTGGCTGGGCTTGAAGATGTAGGGGCCGACGGTGAAGGTGGCATCCTCGCTCTGCTCGTACTGGCGAAGCTGTGCGCGGATGCGGGCGAGCAGCACCGCGAAGCGAAATGGCTTGGTGATATAGTCGTTGGCGCCCGCCTCGAGGCCGAGGATCGTGTCGGAATCGGTGTCATGCCCGGTCAGCATGATGATCGGCGCCTTGAAGCCGTTCTTGCGCAGAAGCTTGACGGCCTCCCGGCCATCCATGTCCGGCAGTCCCACGTCCATGATCAGCAGATCCACCTGAGTGGCCTTCGCCACCTGCATTGCCTTGGTGGCGTTCGCCTCCTGCAACAGCGAGAACTCTTCATAGAGCGACAGCTGCTCCATCAGCGTTTCGCGCAGATCGTCGTCGTCATCCACCAGCAATATCGTGCGAGCTGCCATATGTTCTTGCCTCTTGTTTTGCCTCGCCCATACCTCGTCTACGACGTGAGCGGGCAATTGGTTCAGGCACTTGATCTAAGTGGTATCGTGCTATGATTTCAAACCAAATCATCTTTAAAGCAACAACTCGTGAGGAAAATGGCGAATTTACGCAGATCGCCGGGTAAATCGAAAGTTGTGGTCACCGTTCGGTCCGCCCCCGGCAATGCCTGCCGCGGCATCGTCTCCTTCGGCGGCATCACGGTTCCGGCAGCGCTCGGTCGCTCCGGCCGCACGGCCCTGAAGCGGGAAGGCGACGGCGCCACGCCGATTGCCGTGATGAGACTGCTGTACGGTTTTACCCGTGGGGATCGCGTCCAGGCGCTGCGGACGTCCCTGCCGATGAGGCGCATCTCCCGCGACATGCTCTGGTGTGACCAGCCGGAGCACCCAAGCTATAACCGGCTGGTGCGTGCTCCGTTCCGATCAAGCCACGAAGACATGATGCGCCAGGACGGGCTCTACGACATCTGCCTCGTTCTCGACTGGAACATCACCTCGCGCCGCCGCTACCGCGGCTCGGCCATCTTTTTTCACCTGATCAAGCCGGGCTATCCGCCGACGGCGGGCTGCGTCGCGATCAGTCTCAAGGACATGCGGCGGCTGATCCCCTTCCTGCGCCGCGGAACGATCGTGCGGGTGCTTTAGGAGGCCGATCAGGCTGAGGTGTCGCATAGCCGTAATGGTAGGGTCCTAGTGTCGGCTGGTAGATCCAAACCCCTCAGCAGGAGGCTGCCATGACCGACGAACACTGTCCGAAGATGTTCCCGACCACCCAGTTGGAAGAGGCGGATGGGGACGGCCATAATTCCAGCGCCAACGCCACAATGGGCGAAATCATCAGCCGCCGTTTCTCGCGCCGCAACTTTCTGCAGGGCTCGCTGGCCGTTTCCGCGATCGCCGCGACCGTCAGCCCGCTTGCCCTGATGACCGCCGAAAAGGCGAGAGCCGCCGGTGGTTCGGCCTTCTCCTTCACGGAAGTGGAAGCCGGTGTCGACGCCAACCATCACGTGGCGGAAGGCTATGACGCCGACGTGCTGCTGCGCTGGGGCGATCCGCTGTTCGCCGATGCGCCCGAGTTTGACCCGACCAACCAGACTGCGGAGGCCCAGGCCAGGCAGTTCGGCTACAACAACGATTACGTCGGCTTCATTCCGCTCGATGGCGCCGCCGATCACGGGCTGCTGGTGGTCAACCACGAATACACCAACCCGCACCTGATGTTCCCGGGCCTCGTCACCCTCGTCGACGGCAAGGTCGAGCAAGGCCCGCTCAGCAAGGATCAGGTCGATGTCGAGATGGCGGCCCATGGCGGCACCATCGTCGAGATCCGCCGCGTGGACGGCAAGTGGCAGGTGGTCCGCGATGGCGCCAACAACCGCCGCATCACCGTCAACACCGAGATGCAGATCACCGGTCCGGCGGCCGGCCATGACCGCCTGAAAACCGCAGCCGACGCGACTGGAACCCAGGTCATCGGCACGCTCAACAACTGCGCCGGCGGCGTGACCCCCTGGGGCACCTACATCATGGCCGAGGAGAACTTCCACGGCTACTTCATGGGCGAATTGCCGGCCGATCATCCGGAAGCCGTCAACTACGAGCGCTACGGCGTGCCGGAGGGTAGCTACGAGTGGGGCCGCTTCTACGACCGCTTCGATGTTTCCAAGGAGCCGAACGAGCCGAACCGCTTCGGCTGGGTCGTCGAGGTCGATGCCATGGATCCGACCTCGACGCCGAAGAAGCGCACCGCGCTCGGCCGCACCAAGCACGAAGGCGCCGAATCCATCGTCGCGAAAAACGGCAAGGTCGTCTTCTATCTCGGCGATGACGAGCGGTTCGACTATGTCTACAAGTTCGTGACCGACGGGACCTATAATCCTGACGATCGCGCCGCCAACATGGATCTGCTCGACGCCGGCACACTCTATGTGGCGAAGTTCGAGGAAGACGGCACCATGGAATGGTTGCCGCTCGTCCACGGCCAGGGCCCGCTGACGGAAGCGAACGGTTTCGCCAGCCAGGCGGACGTGCTCATCGAGACGCGTCGCGCCGGCGACGTTCTCGGCGCCACCAAGATGGACCGCCCCGAGGACGTCGAGCCGAACGGCGTCAACGGCAAGGTCTACGTGATGCTGACCAACAACACCAAGCGCAAGGCGGATCAGGTCAATGCCGCCAACCCGCGCGCGGAGAACGCCTTCGGTCACATCATCGAGATCTCGGAAGCCGAGGGCGATTTCGCGGCCACCTCCGGCACCTGGGAGGTGCTGCTGAAATGCGGTGATCCTTCGGTTGCCGAAGTGGGCGCCACCTTCTCGACGGAAACGACGAAGAACGGCTGGTTCGGCATGCCTGACAACTGCGCCGTCGATTCCGCAGGCCGCCTGTGGGTCTCGACCGACGGCAACAGCAACAAGGCGACCGGCCGCACCGATGGTCTCTGGGCCGTCGATACGGAGGGCGATGCCCGCGCCACCTCGAAGCTCTTCTTCCGCGTGCCGGTGGGTGCAGAAATGTGCGGCCCGCTGTTCACCCCTGACGACGAGACGGCCTTCGTTGCCGTCCAGCATCCGGCAGACGGCGGCGAGGACTGGGATGGTCATGGCCGTCCGTCCTACTACGAGGACCTGTCGACCCGCTGGCCGGACTTCAAGGACGACATGCCGGTGCGGCCGTCGGTTCTGGCCATCACCAAGGTTGGTGGCGGCAAGATCGCCGTCTGATCCGCGAACGACGCAGAAAACGGAGCTCCGCGTCGGCGCGGGGCTCCCCTTCTAGCGAAGCGAGCGCGGCGTCAGGAAGTCGGCGAGAAAGCCGGAGCCGGGTTCGACGCTCGGCCAGTCGCCGATAGCAAAATCGATCACCGCCAATGCGCCGGTCGGATATTTCTCGGCCATCGCGTCGCGCGCCTGCGCATGTCCTTCACCCACCAGCATCAGCGCCAGCTCCTGCAGGCCCGGATTGTGCCCGATCATCAACACGGTATCGGTATTTGCATCCGTCTTGCGCAGAACCTCGAGCATCTGGGCCGCGGACGCGTCATAGAGCGCCGGCGTGACGCGGGCCTCCACCGCGCCCGGCAGCCGGCTCTTCACCAGTTTCCAGGTTTCCTGCGTCCGTCTTGCGTCGGAAACGAGCGCGAGACCGGGAATGAGATGCTCGCGCGCCATGTGGTTGCCCATGGCCGGCGCCGCCTTCTCTCCCCGTTCGGCAAGAGGTCTCTCCTGATCCGGCACGCCCTCCGGCCAGGCGGACTTGGCATGCCGCAGGAGGAGCAGCCTGCGGTGGCGCGGTGGCGCTTTTCCGTCCGCGTGATCGGCCATGGTGTCCCCTCCGCAACGTGTTTTTCCGAGACCTCAAGATGGGGCAGCAACATTCGCAGGTCCAGCCATTCCTCCGAGCGACGCGGCGGGCACAGCTGCAACGCAAGATGCCGCCGGCAGGGCCGACGGCATCTCTTAAAGCCAAGACGTCAGGATGGACGTGTTATTTCCACTCGCGGATGTCGACGAAGTGGCCGGCGACAGCGGCGGCCGCCGCCATGGCCGGGGAGACCAGGTGCGTGCGGCCCTTGTAGCCCTGGCGGCCCTCGAAATTGCGGTTCGAGGTCGAGGCGCAACGCTCGCCCGGCTTCAGCCGGTCGTCGTTCATCGCCAGGCACATCGAGCAGCCGGGCTCACGCCATTCGAAGCCGGCATCGAGGAAGATCCTGTCCAGCCCCTCGGCCTCTGCCTGTTCCTTGACGAGGCCGGAGCCCGGGACGACCATGGCCGAGACGGTCGGAGCGATCGTGCGGCCTTCGACCACCTTGGCGGCAGCGCGCAGGTCCTCGATGCGGCCGTTGGTGCAGGAACCGATGAAGACTCGGTCGATGGCGATGTCGGTGATCTTCGTCCCCGGCTTCAGGCCCATGTAATCGAGCGCACGCCACTTCGACGTCCGCTTGTTCTCGTCCTGGATTTCGTCAGGGTTGGGCACGGCGCCCTGGACCGAGATGACATCTTCTGGAGAGGAGCCCCAGGAAACGATCGGCGGCAGGTTTGCCGCATCGAGCACGATGACCTTGTCGAAATGCGCGCCCTCGTCGGAGTGCAGGCCCTTCCAGTAGTCGAGCGCCATGTCCCAGGCCTTGCCCTTCGGCGCCCGCGGCTTGTCCTTGATGTATTCGAAGGTCGTCTCGTCGGGTGCGATCAGGCCGGCACGGGCACCGCCTTCGATCGTCATGTTGCAGATCGTCATGCGGCCTTCCATCGACAAGGCGCGGATCGCCTCGCCGGCGAATTCGATGACGTGGCCGGTGCCGCCGGCGGTGCCGATTTCGCCGATGATGGCGAGGATGATGTCCTTGGCGGTGACGCCCGGCGGCAGCTGGCCGTCGACACGCACCAGCATGTTCTTCGCCTTCTTCTGCACCAGCGTCTGGGTCGCCAGCACGTGCTCGACCTCGGACGTGCCGATGCCGTGCGCCAGCGCCCCGAAGGCGCCATGGGTCGAGGTGTGGCTGTCGCCGCAGACGATCGTCATGCCGGGAAGCGTGAAGCCCTGTTCGGGCCCGACAATGTGGACGATGCCCTGCCGCTTGTCCTTCTCGGAGTAGTATTCGACGCCGAAGTCATGGGCGTTCTGGGCCAGCGCCTCCACCTGGATGCGGCTTTCCTCGTTCTTGATGCCGATGTGACGGTCCGGCGTTGTCGGAACGTTGTGGTCGACGACAGCAAGCGTCTTCTGCGGCGCACGGACCGTGCGGCCGGCAAGCCGCAGTCCTTCGAAGGCCTGCGGGCTCGTCACCTCATGGACGAGGTGACGGTCGATGTAGAGGAGACAGGTGCCGTTGTCGTCGCTGACGACGTGGTCGTCCCAGATCTTGTCGTAGAGGGTGCGAGGTGTGCTCATGGCTGCCATCCATTGGAAATGTAAATGCGGGGAAGAGGCCGGCACGTATCGCTGCCGGTGCGATATGGATCAGCTCAGCGAAGTCGGCTGTTCAGAGCGCCGGAAATGCGCGCGAAAAAGCGTGCCGGCAGACGCTTGTGGTCCTGCAGCACGATGAACTGGTTCGCAAGGCATCCGAATTTCGATCCCATGGCGGGGTATTTAGCAGTTTTGCGACGCCCGTTCAACATGGATGCGCGGCGCTCTTCTCAGGCGCGCCGGTCTGCGCGCCCGGCGACCAGCTGGTCCAGGGACAGCCGCCCCGGCCCACGGGCGATGATCAGCAGCAGACAGGCGGCCCAGGTGCCGTGCGTCGGCCAGGCGTCGGGATAGACGAAGATCTGGATCACCAGCGTCATGGCGAGCAGCCCGAGCGCCGCCAGGCGGCTGCCAAGCCCGATCACCAGCAGGATAGGCAGGAGATGTTCGGCCAGCGTCGCCATGTAGGCTGCAATCATCGGGCTGATCAGCGGCAGGGCGTATTCGTGCTCGAACAGATAGACCGCATTTTCCGACACGCGCCAGCCGTCGAGCTTCGTCTGCCCGGACTTCCAGAAGACGGCGGCGATCGACAGGCGGGCGACGATCGCGATCAGGTCGTGTGGAATACGGTCGAGCAGTGTGACACCGTCCTGCAGGCGGCGGGACAGGCTGTTGTCGGCGGAAACGGCGCTCGGGCTGCTCATGGCTGGTCTCCCTGGTCTATGAGGATGGCTGAAAAGGCGCCGGCACCCAGCGCACCGGCCAGATTGGCGGCGAGGTCAAAGGCGGCATCGGCAGCCATCGCCGCTTCTGCCGCCGTCGTCAGCGTCATGCCGTCGGTGAGCGCTTCCAGGAAGACGGCACCGCCGGGCGGCAGCCGCAGCACCTCGACGACCAGATGCGGCCGCACGACCAGCGCATCCTGCGGCGTCCAGCCGGCAATTGCCGCCGCCGGCAGCTCGCCGGCATTCATCGCCCAGATGGTGACGACCGGAAAGGCGGAGCGGACGAGTGCGGTGGAGGGATGGAAGACAAGTCTCAATTCGGCCAGTCTTTCCGGCGCGACCGCCGCAAGCCGTGCCGGATCGAGCGGTGCGGCATCGGCGGCGTGGTAGGCGCGCCCGCGGGCGATCTCCAGCCGCATCACGTCGGGCAGATACGGCACGGACTGCGCCGGCGGGAAACCGGCCGCGAACTCGGGAAGATCGTCCCCGTACAGGAAGAGCAGCGGCGAACGCGGCGGATGCGCGCGGATGAAGGTGTCGGCCATCGCGGCGAAGAAATCCTCCCCGACGATCCGTTCTGCGGCAGGAAAGCGGCTGGCGAGCGCCCGGCGCAGGCCCATCATGACGTTGTTGCGGTAGACGTCGTAGCGCGCCTTCGGCTGTCGCGAATTCCACGAAGACAGACCGTCCGGAAGCGGGCTGTCCGGCGCCATCAGCGCCGCGGCAAATCTCTGCTGCATGCTGGACATGACCGCCTCCTAGGCCGCAAGCGCCGACCGGCGCAGGATGGCCTCCGCGGCCTCTGCCTCGGATCGCAGCACCGGCCACGCCGGCACGTCATTGTCCCATTCGATCAGCGTGGCCACCGGTCCGATGCGGGCGACGACCTCCGCGTAGAGCGCCCAGACCGGATCGCGCACCGGGGTGTCATGGGAATCGATCAGCAGTGGCGCGCCCAGATCGTCCTCTGTCTCGGAATGCCCGCCGAGGTGGATCTCGCGCACGTGGCGGATCGGGAAGCGTGCCAGGTAGCTGCGGGGGTCGGTGTTGTGGTTGGTCGAGGCGACGAAGACGTTGTTGATGTCCAGCAGCAGGCCGCAACCGCTTCGTTTCACCACCTCGTCGAGGAAGTCCGTCTCCTCGTAGGTGCTTTCCTCGAACAGCAGGTAGGTTGCAGGGTTCTCGAGCAGCATCTGGCGCCCGAGCGTGGTCTGGACCTCGTCGATGTGCCGACAGATCTGTTCGAGCGTTTCGCGGGTGTAGGGGAGTGGAAGCAGGTCGTTCAGGAAGGTCGTGTCATGGGTGGACCAGGCCAGGTGCTCGGAGAAACTCTCCGGCTGGTAGCGGTCACAGACTTGCCTCAGGCGCCGGAGATGGTCCTGGTCGAGCGGCTGCAGCGAACCGATCGACAGGCCGACGCCGTGGATCGACAGTGCGTAGACTTCCCTTAGTCGGCTAAGCTGCGCATGGGGTGGTCCGCCGGCGCCCATGTAGTTCTCGGCATGCACCTCAAAGAAGCCGACCGGCTGCCGCTCGGCATCGATCATGGCGAAATGCTCGGGCTTGAAGCCCACGCCCGCACGGGCGGGAAGCTGCGATGCTTTCATGACGCGTCTCCGGAAGAAGAGGCGCCGCAGCCATTGCGGCGCCTTTGCTCGTCAGCCTGCGGCTCAGGCGGGAGCCGGGCCGGCTTCCAGCATGCCGTGGCCGTTCGGCGTCATCATCGCCTGGCAGGTGCCGGCCGGTACGAGCTTCCAGGCATTCTGCTGGTAATCGACCTTGGAGGTACCGGCGCAGGTGGTGCCGGGGCCGGCGGCGCAATCGTTCTGTCCCTTGAGGGCAACGCCGTAGCACTTCTCCTTGCCCGCTTCCTGGGCGAAGGCGGGGGATGTGATCGACGCGAGTGCCGAGGTGACGGATGCCGCGATGGCAAGGGATATCATGCTGGTCTTCATGTTCGGTCTCCCTGGTAAGCAGAGCCTCTCTGGCCTGCATGGAGACTTACGCCCGGTGCTGAGCGGGTGTTACATCGGGATCGAAAATTCCTGCGAAAGGGTGGGTGAGGCCCACGCCGATTTGTTTGGACGGTACCGCCATATGCTCTATCGTGGAGATGGTTGCTCGAAACGCCTCGACAAGAAAAACCGCAGGCGCGTGTAACGATCGGTTCGGCGGCGGCGTAGGACTATCCGAATGAAAGATCTGGCGCGTGAAGAGCAGTGGTCCGCGTGGATGCGGGCGGCGATCGGTGGTGACACGCATGCGTATCACCGCTTCCTCTCGTCCGTTGCGCCGCACCTGCGCACCATGGCACGCCGGCGCTGCGCCCAGTTCGGTGCGCCCGCCAGTGAGGCCGAAGACATCGTGCAGGAGGTTTTGCTGTCCATCCACCTCAAACGTGGCACCTGGGATTCATCGCGCCCCATCGCACCCTGGATCTCGACCATCATCCGCAACAAGCTGATCGACAGCCTGCGCCGGCGCGGCCGTCATATCGACGTGCCGCTGGATGACGTGATCGCCGTGCTGCAGGTCGACGAGCAGGCGCAGGCGCAGGAACGGCTCGATGTGGACCGGATCCTGAAGACACTGAAGGAACCCCAGCGGACGATCGTCCAGGCGATCTCGGTGGAAGGCAGCAGCGTTCGCGAGACGGCAGGCCGGGTCAATATGACCGAGGGGGCGGTCCGCGTGGCACTGCACCGGGCGTTGAAGGCGCTATTGCTGACCTATCGGGAGCCAATGACGTGAAGACCGACGAACTCATCAACCTGCTGTCCCAGGATTCGGCGGTCCGCTTCCGCTTCGGCCAGGCACTGGCGGTTGCCCTTCTCGCAGGTGTCCTGCTTGCAGGCCTGTTCTTCTTCGCAGCGATGGGGTTTCGGCCCGACATCTACGCGGCGCTGGAGAGCCTCCGATTCATCTTCAAGCTCGTGGTGACCCTGGCGCTGTTCCTGGCCGCCTCCAACCTGATGGTGCAAATCGGGCGGCCGGGTGCCCGGCTTCAATGGCCGGCCGTCACGCTCGTGCTGGTGCCGCTGCTGCTGGTGGGGGCCGTGGTCGCAGAGCTTGCGGCGGTCCCCTCTGCCAGGTGGGGCGCGCAGATGATCGGGCGCAATGCGCACGAGTGCCTGTCGCTGATCCCGCTTTTGTCGATCGGCCCGCTTTCGGCATTCATCCTCGCCCTGCGCCAGGGCGCTCCGCAACATCCGGGCAGAGCCGGCGCGGTGGCCGGGTTGGCGGCGGGCGGGCTTGCAGCGGCCTTCTATGCCTCCAACTGCACCGACGACAGCCCGCTCTTCGTGGCGCTCTGGTACACGCTCGCGATCGGTATCGTCACCGGCGCCGGCTATCTTGCCGGAAAGCGTTGGCTGACCTGGTAGCCGGCCGAACGGTATTGCGGCGACGGCAATAAAAAAGGCGGCCCGGAGGCCGCCTTTCTTGAAATCTGGATGAAACGCTTATTCTGCAGAGGTCTCTGCAGCCTTTGCGTCTTCCGCTGCCTGGGCAGCAGCAGCTTCCGCTGCCTTTGCTTCTTCGGCTTCGGCTGCTGCCTTCTCGGCGGCAAGCGCCTGAGCTGCTGCAACCTTTTCAGCCTCGATGCGGGCCTTTTCTTCCGCAGCGGCGGCGCGCTCGGCGTCGTTCAGCTTGCGGGCGCGGGTGCCCGTGTCTTCGACGATACGAGCCGACTTGCCGCGACGATCGCGCAGGTAGTAAAGCTTGGCGCGGCGAACCTTACCGCGGCGGACGATTTCGACGCCTTCGACGAGCGGCGAATAGACCGGGAATACGCGCTCGACGCCTTCGCCGTAGGAGATCTTGCGAACCGTGAAGCTCTCGTTGATGCCGCCGCCGGAGCGGGCGATGCAGACGCCTTCATAGGCCTGCACGCGGGTACGGGTGCCTTCGCGGACGCGAACGTTGACGCGGACGGTGTCGCCGGCAGAGAATTCCGGCAGCTTGCGCTGAGCTTCGATCTTGGCGGCCTGTTCGGCTTCCAATTCCTGAATGATGTTCATAGGTCAAACCTCTATGTTTTTCTGAAACAGCCAGAGCGCTCGGTCGTCATCCCTTGGTCAATGCCTCAGGAGTTGACCCTTTCGGGCCAAGAGCGGGTTCACCATTCTTTGCTTGCTGGTCGAGGGGAAAACCCCATGTCCGCGTGGGCCATTACACCAAAGAAACGGCTTTGTCATCCCGTTGCGCCGGAAATAGTTGCCGTACCGGTGGCGCGGTCGCGGTCCTTGCAGTCGCGGACGCGGGCGGCTATGTCGTCAGCGTCATTGCCGGGGAAGATCATACCATGACCATTGTCACCATGCTGCTGCTGTTCGTTGCTGCCTTTTTCGCGGGCGCGGTGAACGCCATTGCCGGCGGCGGGACCTTCCTGACCTTCGGCGCCCTGACACTGGCCGGCATCCCGCCGATCACCGCCAATGCAACCTCCTCGATCACGCAGTTCCCGGGCTACATTACCTCCACCTTCGCCTATCGCGACGAGATCACCAAAAGCTGGCGCAGCGCCGTGGCACTGTCGGTCGTCTCGGTCATCGGTGCGCTGGGAGGCTCGCTGCTGCTCCTGTCGCTGGACAATCCGTCCTTCCGCGCCATCGTTCCTTGGCTGCTGGCGGCGGCAACCGCCATCTTCGCCGCCGGACCGTGGCTGAAGCCCAAGGTATCGGCCGACAAGCCGGTCAATTCGCCCATCAGCGTCGTGGCGCAGTTCTTTACCGCCATCTACGGCGGCTTCTTCGGCGCCGGCATGGGGATCATGATGCTGGCCGTGCTGGGGATTACCTCCGGCGGCACCTACCACCACCTCAACGCGCTGAAGAACCTGCTGTCGATCCTGATCGCGGCCGTCGCGATCGTCATCTTCGTCGGCGGCGGTGTCGTCGCCTGGCCGCAGGCGCTGGTGATGATCCCGGGCGTGGCGCTCGGTGGCTATGCTGGCGTCTGGATGGCGCGTCGCGTGCCGCAGACGGCGATGCGCCTGGTCGTCGTCGCCATCGGCGTGGCGCTGACGATCTACTACTTCGTCACCGGCTGATCGTCCTCGGCGAGAAGATCCGGCCGCCGCTCGCGTGTGAGCTCCAGCGCCTGCCGGTGCCGCCACTTGTCGATCTCGGCATGGTTGCCGGAGGTCAAAACGGCGGGGATGTCGCGTCCTTCGAAGATCTGCGGTCGGGTGTAGTGCGGATACTCCAGAAGTCCCTCCTCGAAGCTCTCATGGGTGCCTGAGAGCGCATTGCCCATGACGCCCGGCAGGATGCGCACGACCGCGTCGAGCAGCGTCAGCGCCGCCGGCTCGCCGCCGGAGAGGATGTAGTCGCCGATCGAGACCTCCTCGAGCTCGCGCGCATCGATCACGCGCTGGTCGACGCCCTCGAAGCGTCCGCAGACGATCACCACGCCCTCGCCGGCTGCCAGCTCCCGGACGCGCTTCTGGGTCAGCGGTCGCCCACGCGGGCTCATCAGCAGCCGCGGACGGGGATCGTCGGACGACACGTGATCGATCGCCCGGGCGAGGATGTCCGGCTTCAGCACCATGCCCGCGCCGCCGCCGGCCGGCGTGTCGTCGACCGTGCGGTGTCTGTCCTCGGCGAAATCCCGAATCTGCAACGGATCTATCGACCATTGGCCGCGCTCCAGCGCCTTGCCGGCGAGCGACAAGCCCAGGTGGCCGGGAAACATCTCCGGGTAGAGGGTGAGGATCGTGGCGCGAAAGGTCACGGGCGGTCTACCGCTCGCCTTCCGGCGGCTTGCCACGGCTCGTCTTTTCGTCCGGATCCTCGATCAGGCCCGCGGCACGGGGATCGATGACGATCCGTCCGCCTTCGAGATCGATCTCCAGGACGGCGGCCTCGGAAAAGGGGATGAGGGCGGGACGGCGTCCCGGCCCCTTCAGCTCGAGCAGGTCGCCGGCGCCGAAGTCGTAGACACCGCTCACCGTGCCGTAGCTCTTGCCGGTCTCATCGACCGCGTCGAGACCCTCGAGGTCCGCGTAATAGAACTCGTCGTCGTCGAGCTCGTCGTCCGACAGGTTCTCCCGCTCGACATAGAGCTCCAGGCCGGTCAGCGCCTCGGCGTCTTCGCGGCTGTTGACGCCGCGGAAGCGGACCACCACGACATTCTTGGCCTCGCGGATCTCCAGGATTTCGAAGACGCGGCCATCCTTGGCGTGGAGCTTGCCATAGTCGCCGAGCGTCATCGGCTCGGCCGTGTAGGAACGAACCCGCACCTCGCCGCGCAGGCCTTGTGCGGCGCCGATCGTCGCCATCAGGATCGGATGTTGGAGCTTGTTCATGCGTTCTTGTCCTGGACCATTCAGGGGCGCTTTTACTGGGAGTGCGGCCAAATGAAAACACAAAACGGGCGGCACGTCTCCGTGCCGCCCGTCCGCCGCCCGAAGCGGATTATCAATTATTCGGCAGCAGCGGCTTCCGAAGCGGCAGCCTTGGCGTCTGCTTCCTTCTGGGCGCGCTCGGCGGTGCGTTCCTGGGCCTTCTTGCCCGGCTTTGCCTTTTCCGGGTTGTTCTTGGTCTCGCGCTGAGCGACGCCGGCTTCGGCGAGGAAGCGGAGAACGCGGTCCGTCGGCTGGGCGCCCTTGGCAATCCATTCCTGGATGCGCTCGAGGTTCAGTTCGACGCGGCTCGCGTTATCCTTCGGCAGCATCGGGTTCCAGTGGCCGACCTTCTCGAGGAAGCGGCCGTCGCGCGGGGCGCGGGCGTCGGCGATGACGACGTGGTAGTAGGGACGCTTCTTGGAACCGCCACGGGCGAGACGAATCTTCAGGGACATTTTCTTACTCCTTGGGTCTTTGTATGGGCCGCCTGAGATCAGGCGGACTGTTTGGTGCCGCCGTGCTCGGCAGCGATTGCTTCATGATGCCGGATGACTTCCTTGATGACGAAGTTCAGGAACTTCTCGGCGAAATCCGGGTCCAGATGAGCGTCCTTCGCCAGGCGGCGAAGGCGTTCGATCTGGTATTCTTCGCGCGCCGGGTCCGCCGGCGGCAAATCGTAACGGGCCTTGAGGAGCCCGACTTCCTTGGTGCAGCGGAACCGTTCCGCCAGCATGTGCAGCAGTGCCGCGTCGATGTTGTCGATCGACTGCCGGTAGCTCAACAGCTGTTCCTTGACGTCTTTCTCGGTCATGCTCCCCCTCACTTCTTCTTCGGCATGCCGGGCAGGCCCGGGAAACCGCCGCCGAGGCCAGGAAGGCCTCCGCCCATGCCGCCACCGGGCAGGCCGGGCATGGAGCCCGGCTTGAAGCCCGCGGCTTCCGCCTGCTTCTGCAGGGCCTCGAGCTGCTTCGGATCGAGCTTGGAAAGATCGGGCATGCCGCCCATTCCCGGCATTCCACCGCCCATGCCGCCCAAACCCATCTTGCCGGCAAGGCCGCCCATCATCTGCTTCATCATGCCGCCGCCCTTGCCCTTGCCGCCCATGGCTTTCATCATGTCGGCCATCTGGCGGTGCATTTTTAGCAGCTTGTTGATCTCGGCGGCATCGGTGCCGGAGCCGGCGGCGATGCGCTTCTTGCGGGAATGCTTGAGCATATCCGGGTTGGCGCGCTCGGCCTTGGTCATTGACTGGATGATGGCGATCTGGCGGCCGAACAGCTTGTCGTTGAGGCCCGCGGCGGCCATCTTGTCCTTCATGCCGGCCATGCCGGGCATCATTCCCATGATGCCGCCCATGCCACCCATCGACTGCATCTGGCGCAGCTGGTCGGCCAAGTCGTTCAGGTCGAACTTGCCCTTGGCCATCTTCTCGGCCATGGCGCGCGCCTTGTCGGCGTCGATGTTTTCCGAGGCCCGCTCGACCAGCGAGACGATGTCGCCCATGCCGAGGATGCGGTCGGCGATGCGGCGAGGATGGAATTCCTCCATCTCCGACATCTTTTCGCCCGTACCGATCAGCTTGATCGGCTTGCCGGTGACGGCGCGCATGGACAGCGCCGCACCGCCGCGGCCGTCGCCGTCCATGCGGGTCAGCACGAGGCCGGTGATGCCGACGCGTTCGTCGAAGTTGCGGGCGAGGTTGACGGCGTCCTGGCCGGTCAGCGCATCGGCGACCAGCAGGATCTCGTGTGGGTTGGCGCGCCGCTTGATCTCGGCCATCTCGGCCATCAGCGGTTCGTCGATATGGGTGCGGCCTGCGGTGTCGAGGATGACGACGTCGTGGCCGCCGAGCTTGGCCGCCTGAACGGCGCGGGCGGCAATATCGGTCGGCGACTGGCCGGCGATGATCGGCAGCGTGTCGACACCGGTCTGGGCGCCGAGCTGGCGCAGCTGTTCCTGGGCGGCCGGGCGGCGCGTGTCGAGCGACGCCATCAGCACCTTCTTGCGATCGCGATCGGTCAGCCGCTTGGCAATCTTGCCGGTCGTCGTGGTCTTGCCCGATCCCTGCAGGCCGACCATCATGATGACGACCGGCGAGGGCGCATGCAGGTCGATGCCGACGCCTTCGGCGCCCAGCATCTCGACGAGCTCGTCATGGACGATCTTGACGACCATCTGGCCGGGCTTGATCGACTTCACGACGTCGGCGCCGACCGCCTTTTCGCGGACTCGATCGGTAAAGGAACGGACGACTTCCAGCGCGACGTCCGCTTCCAGGAGCGCACGGCGAACCTCGCGCAGGGCGGCGGAGACATCCGCCTCGCTCAGCGCGCCACGGCCGGTCAGTCCATTCAGAATGGAGCCAAGACGGTCCTGGAGGTTTTCGAACATTGCTTCTTCCTTCTTCGCTTCCGGGGATATCGGAAACGTCGTCATCCGCGCCGGCAAAAGCAAGACGCCCGCGAGCGGGCAAAGCCAAAAAGCACCCGAGGGCGCCATGCGCTGTCGGGTGTTGACCTCCGGGCTCAGTAAATTCGGCCCCGGTCGGCGGCTCCAAGTCTTGTCACTTGTCAGCAGATGCGGCGGATAAACAGGAAAAGGGGGCGGGAGTCAAGGCAGGCGAGGTTGGATCATTGAGGGTTGCATGAATATGCGGACATGTTAAATTGAATATTCGTCACCATTGAAGGCGATAAGGCAATGTCCCTCTATATCCGTGATGCCAAGGTGAACCAGCTCGCTGATGAACTCATGCACCGGCTCGGCACCAAAACCAAGACTGAAGCGGTACGTGTAGCGCTCGAGAACGAGCTCGAACGCGTAGGCCCGGAAGAGACAATGCAGGAACGTGTCCGAAAAATCCAGGATCAGGTCGCCGCCAGAATGGGACCGCATCCCGTAGAGTTCGACCAGAAAGCCTATATGGACGAGATGTGGGAAGACTGATGTTCCTGGATGCTTCCGCAGTGGTCGCCATCATGACGCGAGAAACGGAAGCGGCCGCTTTACTTGCCAAGATAGAAGCTTCTCGAAGTTCCATTCATTATTCATCGCTCACCGTGTTTGAAGCAGTCATCGCGATTGCCCGCAAAACCGCAATCAGTCTCTACGGGGATCAGCGGCCTACGCCGCCGAAGGTCATCGAGGAAGCACAGGCAGATGTCGATCGCTTTCTGAACAGCATCGGAGCCGTGGAGATTGCGCTTTCAGCAGGTCTCCACGCCACCGCTCTGGATGCAGCGAAAGGGTATGGTCGCTTCGTCGGCCACCCCGCCAGGCTCAACTTCGGCGACTGCTTCTCTTATGCCGCGGCGCGATCGCTGAAGGCGCCCCTGCTCTTCGTCGGCGACGACTTCGCCAGGACCGACATCGAGATCGCGTGATCGTGTAACTTTGCCATTAGGACGGGTCCTCCCCTTCGCACGCGCATCCTGCTACATACACCGCATGAATCGTCGCAATTTTCTCAGATGGTCCGGTCTCGCAGCCCTCGCCGCACTTGCGGGCGGCGTCACGGCAAGGAGTGCCATGGCCGGCAACAAGTATTACACCGGGCCCGTCAGCGATCACTTCGACGGCAAGGTCTTCTTCAATCCGGGTGGCGAAGAGCCCGGCGGGTTCGCCAACCTGATCCGCTGGAAGCTCGGCGGCAACAACAAGGCCTGGCCGGAAAGCTTCCCGAGCCCCTTCCCGCAGGCCGTTCCGGAAAAACGCGTCGCCGGTGACCGGATGTCAGTCACCATGGTCGGCCATGCCTCTTTCCTGATCCAGGCAGCGGGCTTGAACATCCTGACCGATCCGGTCTGGGACGAACGCGCCAGCCCGGTCCGCTTTGCCGGGCCGAAGCGCGTCAACCAGCCCGGCATCACCATGGGCGACCTGCCGCCGATCGACATCGTCATCGTCACCCACAATCACTACGACCACATGGACCTGGAGACGCTCTGGGTGCTGCAGGGGCGCGACAAGCCGCAGTTCGTGACGCCGCTCGGCAATGACGACATCATCCGTTCGCGTCTCGCTGATGCCCGGATCGACGTCATGGACTGGGGCGGCCTGCTGGAGGTCGGGGGCGGCGTCGCTCTGCATTGCGAGCCCTGCCACCACTGGTCGGCGCGCGGTCTCAACGATCGCCGGATGGCGCTCTGGGCCGCCTTCGTCATCGAGACGCCGGCCGGCAAGATCTATCACGTCGGCGATACGGGCTTTCACAGCGGCATCAACTACCGCGCGGCGCGCGAAAAACATGGCAGCTTCCGCCTCGCCAACCTGCCCTTCGGCGCCTATGAGCCGCAATGGTTCATGAAGGCGCAGCACCAGAACCCGGACGAGGCGGTGGAGGGCATGCTGCTCTGCAATGCAGCCCATGTGGCCGGCCACCACTGGGGCACCTTCAAGCTGACCGACGAGGGTATCGAAGAGCCGGTGGTCGCCCTTCATGCGGCGCTCGATGCGCGCAACCTGCCGCGTGAACGCTTCCGGCCGATGCGGCCGGGCGAGGTTTTCGAGGTGCCTGCGGCAACAGCGTGATTTGGCGACGGAGAGGCCGTTTTTGCATCCCTGCCCCAAGCAGTTCAACCACTTAGCGCAGTTCAGATTCACATCTTGCGAAGCGGAGCGAAGATATGTCGGCCTCCGCCGCCGGAGTGTTTCGCGAGACGTTCGCGGGCAGGCGGGAGCCGGCGCCCTGTCTCGATGCCGTAACGTGCGGTGAGAGGCAGGGAGGCGGAAGTCATGGCGGTGGCGTCGCAAGATGCCACTTCCTATCAAGTCTCCCCCGGGTCGCCAGGCCCGGTTCGGTTTAGCCGTGCAAGTGCGAAACTGTTTCGCACGCAGCGAGACGAGACGACTGCCTGTAGGGACCGGAAGTCCCGAAAGAACGCCGAAGGCCACGCACATGCGGAGCCACACTTACATACTTTGAGAGGTTTCGCATGTGCGTGGGCTCTCCTTGGACCTCATCTCCAACCGCACCGGCTTCCGGCAGCGGAGGCTCTGCGTGTCCGCACTCTGGTAATTATCCGTGGTTTCCGCCATATACGGCGGCGAATGGGCAGGTACCCAACGGGATCGAAGGCGATGGCGGATCAGGTCGAATTTGCGAAGATGAACGGGCTTGGTAACAAGATCCTCGTCGTCGACATGCGCGGCCGCGCGGACACGGTAACGCCTCAAGCGGCGATCGCCCTGAATGCCGATCCTGCCACGCAATTCGACCAGATCATGGCGATCCATGATCCGAAGGCGCAAGGCACCGATGCCTGGATCGACATCCTGAACTCAGACGGCTCGAAGGCCCAGGCCTGCGGCAACGGCACCCGCTGCGTCGTGCAGGCGCTGGCCGCGGAGACGGGCCGCAAGACCTTCACCTTCCAGACCGTAGCCGGCATCCTGAATGCGGTCGAACATGACGACGGCACGATTTCGGTGGACATGGGCAAGCCGGTCTTTGCCTGGGACCGCATTCCGCTGGCGGAGGAATTCTTCGACACGAGCCGGATCGAGCTGCAGATCGGCCCGATCGATGCGCCCGTCCTGCATTCGCCCTCGGTGATGTCGATGGGCAATCCACACGCCGTCTTCTGGGTCGACCGCGATCCGATGGATTTCGACCTCGAACGCTTTGGGCCGCTCCTGGAAAACCATCCGATGTTTCCGGAAAAGGCCAATATCACGCTGGCGCAAGTGACCTCCGAGGCAGGGCTGCGCACCCGCACCTGGGAACGCGGCGCCGGTCTGACGCTGGCCTGCGGGTCGGCCGCCTGCGCCGCCGCCGTGTCGGCTGCCCGCACCGGCCGCACGGGCCGCGCCGTCACCATCGACGTTGCCTCCAGCCCGATCCGCCAGCCGCTGGTGATCGACTGGCGCGCCGACGATCACGTCGTGATGACGGGGCCTGCGGAATGGGAGTGGTCGGGCAAGCTCGATCCCCGCACCGGCGGCTTCACGCGCGAGGTCGTGCCGGAGGCACAGGTCCATTGAGCGGTGTCGACGTCATCACCTTCGGTTGCCGGCTCAATACCTATGAGTCGGAAGTGATGCGGGTCGAGGCGGAACAGGCGGGGCTCGACAATGCGATCCTCGTCAACACCTGCGCCGTCACCGGCGAAGCCGTGCGGCAGGCACGGCAGGCGATCCGCCGGGCGCGGCGCAACAAGCCGCATGCCCGCATTATCGTCACAGGTTGCGCCGCCCAGACCGAAAGCGCCACATTCGCCGAGATGGCGGAAGTGGATGCGGTTCTCGGCAACGAGGAAAAGCTGACGCGCACCTCCTACCGCGCACTGCCCGACTTCGGCGTCTCGGCGGAAGAAAAGCTGCGCGTCAACGACATCATGAGCGTCACGGAGACCGCGCCGCAGATGGTTCGTCACATCGACGGGCATGTGCGGGCCTTCCTCCAGGTTCAGAACGGCTGCGATCACCGCTGCACCTTCTGCATCATCCCCTATGGCCGCGGCAATTCCCGCTCCGTGCCCATGGGGGCGGTGGTTGACCAGGCGCGCCAGCTGGTGGAGAGCGGCTACCGCGAGATCGTGCTGACGGGCGTCGATGCCACGAGCTACGGGACTGACCTTCCCGGCCAACCCTCGCTCGGCGTCCTCGCCAAGACCATCCTGAAGCAGGTGCCGGAGATCCTGCGGCTGCGCCTCTCTTCGATCGACAGCATCGAGGCCGACGACCATCTGTGGGACCTGATCGCCGACGAGCCGCGCTTCATGCCGCATCTGCATCTGTCGCTGCAGCACGGCGACGACCTGATCCTGAAGCGCATGAAGCGCCGCCATTCACGCGCCGATGCGCTCGCCTTTGTGGATCAGGCCCGGCGTCTGCGGCCCGACATCACCTTCGGCGCGGACATGATCGCCGGCTTTCCGACCGAAACGGAGGAGATGGCGGAGAATGCCGCGACGCTCGCGGAAGAGGCCGGCATCTCCTTCCTGCACGTCTTCCCCTATAGCCCGAGGCCCGGCACTCCGGCTGCCCGCATGCCGCAGCTCGACAGGCGACTGGTCAAGGAGCGCGCGGCGCGCTTGAGGGCATGCGGCGAGGCTGTTTTACGCCGGCACCTTGACCGGATGGTCGGAACGCAACAGATGATCCTTATGGAGAACACCGGTTTCGCCCACACGGAGAATTTTTCCCTGGTGGCGGCGCCGGGGCTCAAGCCCCGCGATCTGAAGCGGGTGACGATTACCGGCCATAATGGCCGGCATCTCGAAATGCGGCTTGCGACCGCGCAGGCTGCGTAAGGATACCACATGGCGCTCGGTTTCATCAAAAAGGTCTTCACCTTCGGCAAGGACAAGCCCGTCGAGGAACCGACACCTGGAGAGGCGCTGGCCCCCGCCGAGGCGGTCGCCATCGGCACCGAGAGCGAACCGCATTCGCGCCAGGAGGATCTGCCCGTCTCGCCGGTTGATCCCGTCGCGGCGGTGGAGATGGACACGGCCGGCGGGCCGGTGGCCGACGATACCGCAGATGCGGCTGTAATCCCGGACGTCGGCCGGCAAGCCGACCTTCCCGAGGATGACGTTCCCGCACTCCTTGCGGGCATCGAGGACATCGTCGATATCGGCATGGTGCCGCTGTCGCTCCTGGAGGCTGAGAGCGAGGCCGGAACCGAGGAATCTCCGGTTGCCGAGGCGCCGCTGGAGCCCATCCTGCCGAAGGGCTTTTCCACGCGCATCGAGGCCGTCCCGGAGCCGGAGGTCGAAGCGCCCCGGCTGACCTGGTACCAGCGCCTGACGAGCGGGCTTGCCCGCACATCCTCCCAGCTGACCGGCCAGATCACGGCGCTGTTCACCAAGCGCAAGCTCGACGACCAGACGCTGGAGGACCTTGAGGATCTGTTGATCCAGGCGGATCTCGGCGTCGAAACCGCCATGCGCATTACCGGCGCCCTCTCCGCCGAACGCTACGGCAAGGACGTGACGGGTGAAGATGTGTCCCGGATCATGGCGGCGGAAATCAGCAAGGTGCTGGCGCCGGTCGCAAAGCCCCTCGCCCTCGACCTCAACCACAAGCCGCACGTCATCCTCGTGGTCGGCGTCAACGGCACCGGCAAGACGACGACGATCGGCAAGCTGGCGGCCAAGCTGTCAGGCTCCGGACTGAAGGTCATGCTGGCTGCCGGCGACACGTTCCGCGCGGCCGCCATCGAGCAGCTGAAGATCTGGGCGGACCGCACCGGTTCCGAGTTCATCGGCACCAAGCTGGGTGCGGATGCGGCGGGGCTTGCCTATGACGCCTTCGAGCAGGCACGGGCGAAGAAGTCTGACGTGCTGATCATCGACACGGCGGGCCGCCTGCAGAACAAGGCGGAGCTGATGGCGGAGCTCGAAAAGATCGTCCGCGTGCTCGGCAAGCTCGATCCGGAGGCGCCGCATACGGTGCTGCAGACGCTGGACGCGACCACCGGCCAGAACGCGCTCAGCCAGGTCGAGATCTTCCGCAACATCGCCGGCGTCAGCGGCCTGATCATGACCAAGCTCGACGGTACGGCGCGCGGCGGCATCCTCGTCGGCATCGCCGCCAAGCACAAACTGCCGGTCTATTTCATCGGCGTCGGGGAGGGTGTCGAGGATCTGGAGCCCTTCGAGGCGGACGAATTCGCCAAGGCCATTGCCGGACTGACGCATTGATGCCACAGAAACACGGTTTGCCACCCGCCATTCCAGGCGAGAGAAGTTGAGAACCCATGACGCTCGAAAGCGACACCAAGCCCACCGTTGAAGAAAAGCATCATCCGATGCTGAAGTTCGCGCTCGAGATCGGGCCCCTGCTGGTCTTCTTCTTCAGCAATATCCGCGCGGAATGGCTGGCTGAGACATTTCCGGCCTTGAGCGCCGTCGGCGGGCCGCTGCTCATTGCCACGGCGCTGTTCATGGTCGCGACGGTGCTCTCGCTGATCGTGTCGAAGATCGTCTTCAAGCACCTGCCGGTCATGCCGTTCGTCTCGGGCCTAGTGGTCCTGGTGTTCGGCTCGCTGTCGATCTGGCTGCAGGACGAGACCTTCATCAAGATGAAGCCGACCATCGTCAATGCGCTGTTCGGTGTCGCGCTGCTCGGCGGCCTGTTCTTCGGCAAGGCGCTGCTGGGCTACGTCTTCAACGCCGCCTTCAATCTCGACGCAGCCGGCTGGAAGAAGCTCTCCTTCCGCTGGGGCCTGTTCTTCCTGTTTCTCGCGGTGCTGAACGAGGTCGTCTGGCGCAATTTCTCCGACGATGTCTGGGTCAATTTCAAGGTCTGGGGCACGATGCCGATCACGCTCATCTTCACCTTCGCGCAGATGCCGCTGATCATGCGGCATACGATTTCGGACGCGGCGGCGGAAACGAAGCCTTGAGCGACAGCCCTGTGGGCCAATCCTCCGGGTGGGGTTCGCCACGGCTCTGGATCGGCGTCGCGCTGGCGCTCTTCCTGCTGCAGATCGCCGTCCTCTATGCGATGGGCCGGCTGCCGATCTGCGAGTGCGGCTACGTCAAGCTGTGGGAGGGCGGGGTCAATTCCAGCGGCAATTCGCAGCATCTGTCCGACTGGTACACGCCCTCGCACATCATCCACGGGTTCCTGTTCTACGGCCTCGCCTGGCTGCTGTTTCGCCGTGCGCCGATCGCAGCCAGGCTGTCGCTTGCGGTGCTGATCGAGGCGGCATGGGAAATCCTTGAAAACACGCCGATGGTGATCGACCGCTACCGCACCGCGACCATGGCGCTCGGCTACACCGGCGACAGCATCCTGAACTCGGCAATGGATACGGTGTTCATGGCGCTCGGGTTCTTTGCCGCCGCGCGGCTGCCGATCTGGCTGACAATTGCGATTACCCTCGCCTTCGAGCTCGCGACCGGCTGGATCATCCGCGACAACCTGACCCTCAACGTGCTGATGCTGCTCTGGCCGGTGGATGCGATCCGCGCGTGGCAGGGCGCCCTCGGATAACGCCTCAGGCGCCTGCTGCGGCTTTCTCGATCGCCGGCAGCAGTTCCTGGGTCAGGCTGCGCTCGTCGAAGGGGCCGACCTTCTTGTAGAGGATGGTGCCGTCGGGGCCAACGAGATAGCTTTCCGGAATGCCGTAGACGCCCCAGTCGATCGCCGCCTTGCCGTTCGGATCGACGCCGATCGCGTCGTAGGGATTGCCCAGTTCGCCGAGAAAGCGAAGTGCGTTGTCGTTGCGGTCCTTGTAGTTGATGCCGACCACCGTCAGCCGCTCGTCCTTCGCCAGCTCCTTCAGGATCGGATGCTCCTGGCGGCAGGGGACGCACCAGGAAGCAAAGACGTTGACGAGCGTCAGCCTGCCGGCCATCGCCGCATCCGTGAGCGCCGGCGTGCTGGACCCCTCCAGAGGCGGCAGGGCAAGCGACGGCGCCTTCTGGCCGATCAGCGCAGACGGGATCGCCGAGATGTCGCGGCCGTTGACGTCCTGGTCGTAGAGCATCTTGCCGGCCACCAGCGCGAAGCCGCCAAAGACGAGAAGCGGCACCAAGGCGAGCAGGTAGCGGCCGATGCCGCGCCGGCGCGGTGTGCTGTCGGTATCGTTGGTCATCGGGCTTCATCCACGGATGCAACGGACGAGCGGCGACGAACGCCCACTCGCTCGAGTTCTTCCAGTTCACGGCGGCGGCCCCTGCCGTCCAGCCAGACCCAGAGGATCAACAGGGCGACGATCAGCGCGGCGATGCCGTAGGAGAGGGCAATGTAGAAGGTGTGGCTCATGTCACGCCTCCCGCCCGGCCATGCGGGCCGCCATGCGGCGCTGGGCGCCGACGCGACGGCGCCAGATCTCGTTGCGCATCGCCATCAGGTGCAGCGTGAAGAACAGCAGGGTGAAGGCAAGCGCCATGACCAGCAGCGGGACCAGGAATTCCGGCGCGATCGTCGGCCCGTCGAGCCTGACGACGCTCGCCGGCTGATGCAGCGTGTTCCACCAGTCGACCGAAAACTTGATGATCGGGATATTGACGAAGCCGACGAGGATCAGCACGGCGCTGAGGCGGGCGGCGCGCGAAGGGTCGTCGAGCGCGCGGTTGAGGGCGATCAGGCCGAGATACATCAGGAACAGGATGAAGACGGAGGTCAGCCGCGCATCCCAGACCCACCAGGTGCCCCACATGGGCTTGCCCCAGAGCGAGCCGGTGGCGAGCGCAATCAGCGTGAAGGCGGCGCCAAGCGGCGCGGCGGCCTTGTGCGACACGTCGGCCAGCGGATGACGCCAGACCAGGGTGCCGATCGCCGAGAGCGCCATCACGGAGTAGCACATCATGGACAGCCAGGCGGCCGGTACATGGACATACATGATGCGCACGGTCTCGCCCTGCTGGTAATCGCCTTCGGTCGTGAAGCTGAGGTAGAGGCCGACCGCGAAAAGGCCGGCCGTCAGACAGGCCATCCACGGCAATAGCCGGGCGACGAGCGCCAGGAAACGCGTCGGATTGGCAAGATCGCTGAATTTTGTGATGGCGAGGCTTTCGGTCATGGCGGCTTTCTAGGCGAAGACGGCGGCTTCAGGCTTGATTCTAGTCAATCACCGGCATTGCGCAACGCCAGCGCCGCACCGACGGGGCCGAGGACTGCGAAAAACATCGTGATGGCGGACAACATCAAGAAAGGCGGCATAAACGGGGCAGGGTCCTCGACGGCGGCATAGGAAGCGCTGACGCCGAAGATCAGCACCGGGACGGCGAGCGGCAGGACGAGGATCGAGACGAGAAGCCCGCCGCGCGGCAGGGCGACGGCCACGGCCGCGCCGACGGCGCCGATGAAGGTCAGGGCGGGCGACCCGACCAGCAGCGTCAGCGCCACCGCGCCGATCGCCGTTTCGCTCATGTTCATGAAGAGACCCAGAAGCGGCGAAGCGATCACCAGCGGCAGGCCGTTGGCAAGCCAGTGCGCCAGGCATTTGACGAGCACCGTCAGCACCAGCGGATGTTCCTGCATCAGGATCAGGTCGAGCGAACCGTCCTCGCGCTCCGTCTGAAACAGGCGATCCAGGCCGAGCAGGGCCGACAGGAGCGCGCCGATCCAGACGATGGCGGGACCGATGCGGGACAGGAGGTTGAGATCCGGGCCCACTCCGAAGGGAATGACCGCCACCACCGTCATGAAGAACAGGACACCGATCAGCGCGCCGCCGCCGGCGCGCACGGACAGCTTCAGGTCGCGAAGGAGGAGAGCCATCATTGCAGGAATGCCTCCGGCAGATCGCTAAAGCCTGTCATCCGCAGCTCCCTCGCATTCTCCAGACCGAGAGGCTGGTGGGTGGCCGCAAGCAGCATGCCGCCTGCAGCCAAGTGCTGCTTGATCAGATCGGTGAAGGTCTGTTCGGCGCGGGTGTCGAGTGCGGCTGTCGGCTCGTCGAGGATCCAGACGGGACGGTAGGCGACGAGCAGCTTGGCGAAGGCCATCCTCCGCTGCTGGCCCGCCGACAGATAGCCGAAGGGAAGATGGGCGATGCCGCCCAGTCCGACCCGGTCGGCGGCCTCGACGACGGACATGCCCGCTCCGCCTTCGAGGTCGCCCAGGAAGCTTTTCCAGAACACCAGATTTTCACGGACCGTCAGTTCGGCCTTCATGGCATTGCGGTGACCGAGATAGTGGCATGCCTCACCGGCGCGCACCGTCTCGTCCTTGCCGGTCCACAGGACACGGCCCGCCTCGGCCGGCAGCAGGCCGGCCACGACGCGCAGGAGCGTCGATTTGCCCGACCCGTTGCGGCCGGTCAGCACCAGCGCGTCGCCGGAGCCCAGGTCGAAGGAAATGTCTGAAAAAAGCAGATCTTCGCCGCGTCGTGCGCCCAGCCGCTCGGCTCTCAGCCGCATACTCGATGCCTTTGTTAGGATTTTAATCACCGGACTTAAAAATTTTGCGCAATTAGCACTTTAGCAGTCTGGAACCCTTCTTAGAAATTATCTATAAGCTTCGCAACCACGCCAGCGACCGGCGTGATTAATCATCTTGCGCCGAACGTGAGGACATCGTCTTCTCGTGCGGACAGCGGAAATGGTCGCACCCGCATCCTGATGTGCAGTAGTGCATAGGCGTCCGCACGCGCGTGTTGGCTCTATAATCAGCGGGGTTTTTCCGTGACCAAATCTCTCGACAGTTTCAATTGTCGCTCCGTCCTTACCGTCGACGGCAAGGACTATGTCTATTACAGTCTTCCGAAAGCGGAAGCCAACGGTCTCCCCGGCGTCTCCAAGCTTCCCTTTTCCATGAAGGTCCTGCTCGAGAACCTGCTTCGCCATGAAGATGGCCGCACCGTCGACAAGGCGCAGATCCTGACGGTTGCCGAATGGCTGAACAACAAGGGCACGGTTGAAAGCGAGATCGCCTATCGCCCCGCCCGCGTGCTGATGCAGGACTTCACCGGTGTTCCGGCCGTGGTCGACCTTGCCGCCATGCGCGACGCGATGGTTTCGCTGGGAGGCGATCCCGARAAGATCAATCCGCTCGTCCCSGTSGATCTCGTCATCGACCACTCGGTCATCGTCGACGAATTCGGCACGCCGACCGCCTTTGCCCGCAACGTCGAGCTCGAATACGAGCGCAACGGCGAGCGCTACCGCTTCCTGAAGTGGGGCCAGCAGGCGTTCAAGAACTTCCGCGTCGTGCCGCCCGGCACCGGCATCTGTCACCAGGTSAACCTSGARTACCTCGGCCAGACCGTCTGGACGAAGGAYGAGGACGGYGAAACGACCGCCTATCCGGACACCTGCGTCGGCACCGATTCGCACACCACGATGATCAACGGTCTCGGCGTTCTCGGCTGGGGCGTCGGCGGTATCGAAGCCGAAGCGGCCATGCTCGGCCAGCCGGTCTCCATGCTGCTGCCGGAAGTCATCGGCTTCAAGCTGACCGGCAAGGTCAAGGAAGGCGTGACCGCGACCGACCTCGTGCTCACCGTCGTGCAGATGCTGCGCAAGAAGGGCGTCGTCTCCAAGTTCGTCGAATTCTTCGGCCCCGGCCTTGATTCGATGTCGCTGGCCGACCGCGCGACCATCGGCAACATGGGCCCCGAATACGGCGCCACCTGCGGCTTCTTCCCCGTCGATGGCGAAACCGTCAACTACCTCACCATGTCCGGCCGCACCAAGGACCGCATCGCGCTCGTCGAGGCCTATTCCAAGGCTCAAGGGATGTGGCGCGAAGGCGACGGCTCCGAACTGGTCTTCACCGACACGCTGGAGCTTGATCTCGGCGACGTCGTGCCGTCGATGGCCGGTCCGAAGCGTCCGGAAGGCCGCATCTCGCTGGAAAACATCGCGACCGGTTTTGCCAGCGCGATGGACGCCGACTACAAGAAGCCCGGCCAGCTCGCCAACCGCTATGCGGTCGAAGGCACGGATTTCGATCTCGGCCATGGCGACGTGGCAATCGCCGCCATCACCTCCTGCACCAACACCTCCAACCCGAGCGTGCTGATCGCTGCCGGCCTGCTGGCCCGCAACGCGGTCGCCAAGGGCCTGAAGACGAAGCCCTGGGTCAAGACCTCGCTGGCACCCGGATCGCAGGTTGTTGCCGAGTATCTCGCCAAGGCCGGCCTGCAGGAAGACCTCGACAAGCTGGGCTTCAACCTCGTCGGCTTCGGCTGCACGACCTGCATCGGCAACTCCGGACCGCTGCCGGCGCCGATCTCCAAGACGATCAACGACAAGGGGCTGATCGCGGCCGGCGTGCTTTCGGGCAACCGCAACTTCGAGGGCCGCATTTCGCCGGACGTCCAGGCGAACTACCTGGCTTCGCCGCCGCTCGTCGTCGCCTACGCACTGGCCGGTTCGGTCCAGAAGGACCTGACCTCGGAGCCGATCGGCGAAGATCAGGACGGTAACCCGGTGTTCCTCAAGGACATCTGGCCGACCTCGCACGAGATCCAGGAATTCATCCTGAAGTACGTTACCCGCGAGCTCTACGAGAGCAAGTATGCCGACGTGTTCAAGGGCGACGAGAACTGGCAGGCCGTGCAGATCCCGCCGGGCCAGACCTATGCCTGGGACGACAACTCCACCTACGTCCAGAACCCGCCCTACTTCGTGGGCATGGGCAAGACCGGCGCCGGCATCAAGGACATCAAGGGYGCCCGCGTGCTCGGCCTGTTCGGCGACAAGATCACCACSGACCACATCTCGCCGGCCGGTTCGATCAAGGCGGCKTCKCCYGCMGGTKCMTAYCTSATGGATCAYGGCRTCGGYGTTGCCGACTTCAACCAGTACGGCACGCGCCGCGGCAAYCACGAAGTGATGATGCGCGGCACGTTYGCCAACATCCGCMTCCGCAACTTCATGCTCGGGCCGAACGGCAAGGAAGGTGGCTWYACCMTCCAYTATCCGTCGAAGGAAGAGATGTCGATCTAYGAYGCCGCCATGAAGTACAAGCAGGARGGCGTTCCGCTGGTCATCTTCGCCGGTGTCGARTACGGCAACGGTTCCTCGCGTGACTGGGCAGCCAAGGGCACCAAYCTGCTCGGCGTCAAGGCGGTCATCGCCCAGTCCTTYGAGCGGATCCATCGGTCCAACCTCGTCGGCATGGGCGTYGTGCCCTTCGTGCTCGAGGAAGGCACGACCTGGGCGAGCCTCGACCTGAAGGGCGACGAGACGGTGACGATCGAAGGCCTCGAAGGCCCGATCAAGCCGCGCGAGTGGAAGAAGGCCCAGATCACCTATGGTGACGGTACGGTGAAGGAGATCAACATCCTCTGCCGCATCGATACGATCGACGAGGTCACCTACATGAACAACGGTGGCATCCTGCAGACCGTTCTGCGCGACCTCGCAGCCTGATGCTTCAGACAACACCCGCCGAAGATCTTCGGCGGGTGTTGTCCTACGCGGCCACCGCCGCGGCTGAATCGTCCGGGAGCCTTCCTCATTGAGCCTCGCCATCCTCTTCGGCATGGCCTGCACCGTCTTCCTGACGTCTCTTCTATCGGGCGTCTTCGGGATGGCCGGCGGCCTGATCCTGCTCTGGATCCTGCTGTTCCTGATGCCGGTCGGCACCGCGATTGCCGTCCATGGCGTCATCCAGATGGTGTCGAACGGGTCCCGTGCCTGGTTCTCGCGGCAGTACATCGATTTTTCCATCCTCGGCATTCTCTGCATCGGGCTTGCGATCTCGGCGGCGGTGCTGCTCGTCCTGGACTACACGCCGAACATCGTCGTCATCTCGATCGCGATCGGGCTGATGCCGATCCTCGTCTGGTTGCCGGTCCAGCGCCTGCATCTCGACGCCTCGCGGCCGTCGCACGCGCTAGTGTGCGGGCTAGTGGCCGGAGCTTTGACGGTCGGGGTCGGGGTTTCCGGGCCGACGATCGACATCTTTTTCATCCGCACGACGATGGACCGGCGCACGGTAATCGCCACCAAGGCTGCAACACAGCTGGTGTCGCATGCCACCAAGGTCGTCTTCTACTGGAATGCGGCGAGTGCCCTGCCGCAGGCGGACTGGATCGCCATCGCGCTTGCGGCGCCGATTGCAATTCTCGGAACGCGGGCCGGCAACGGTATCCTGCAGCGGATGACCGACGTGGGTTTCCGCGCCTGGACCCGCTGGATCGTCACCGGTGTCGGGGCCGTCTATCTCCTGCAGGGGCTTCAGCACGTGGTGGGATGAGTGGCCGATTTGCGTCATGCCGCCAGCATGCGAGTCTGGCTCACGTCCTCACCCCATCGTTACTTTATCTTCGGCCCCGGGCACAGTTACCTTGCCGGGCTCCCTGCGTTAGCGCTTGCTTGCCGCCGTCCACTGCGGCTACCAAAGCGCATTCAAAAAAGGTTCGCCCTAATGCCCCTGACAATCCGCAGTGTCGTCGTTCTTGCAGGCCTGTTTCTGGCCGGAACCGCGTTTGCGGAAGAAGGACGAACCCCGCGGGGGGTCGTCGAGCTCTTTACATCCCAGGGATGTTCCTCGTGCCCTCCAGCCGATGGCATGCTGAAGGAGCTGATCCGGCAGGGGGACGTCGTGGCGCTCTCGTACCACGTCGACTACTGGAATTACCTCGGGTGGACGGACACGCTGAGCTCGAAGGAAAACACCGACCGCCAGTACGGCTACGCCCAGTCGCTTGGCCGCAGCGGGGTCTACACGCCGCAGGCGGTGATCAACGGTCGCGACCACGTGAAAGGCACCGAGCTCAAGGCGATAAACTCGCGGATCGACAGCCTGAGGGGAAGCGGCAAGGGACTGTCGGTCCCCGTGGAAGCCCGCATGCACGGCAAGGAAATCCAGATCGAGATCGGGGAAGGTCAGGGCGAGGCTGAAGTGGTTGTGGCCTATTTCACCAAACGCCAGATGGTGGAGGTCGAGAAGGGCGAAAACGCCGGCAAGCGCATGGAGTACTGGCACAGTGTCTACGACGTCCAGTCGATCGGGATCTGGGACGGCAAGCCGCTGAAGCTGACGCTGCCCGGCAAGTTCATGGGAAAGCTGAAGAAGGATGGCTGCGCCGTGCTCCTCCAGCGATCGGGTGCCGGCGGCGAGCCTGCGGCCATCCTGGGCGCCGCCATCCTGATGGCCGGAGGGCGCCAAAAGCGCTGAGCGGGAATGATCCTGCGAGAAGTCGATCCGGCCCGGAAGCATTGGGGGGCTGGGGGTAAGGGTCAATGCAACCGAACCGGATCGTGATGGCGCCGAAAGGGCCAATCACAATACCGACTGTCGCTGCTGAATTCGGCAGTCTTTTGTTCGAATTGGGGCGGGAATAAAATCCCTCCGCGTGAGCCGAGGTCTGCATCTTCCGGGTTGCAATTTCAATGCGCCACGTCACACTGTCACAAGGCTGACATCATCAACGGAGGCAGGATGACGGATCAACCGGATTTGTCAGGCAAGGTAACTGCCCGGGGTGATGTGGTCGTCAGTCTGACCGAATACCGCCAGAACAGGGACCCCGTGCCGGTCATGTTCCACCGGCGCGAACTGGATGCCATCCTCAGGATCTACGGACGCATGGTCGGTGAAGGCGAGTGGAAGGATTATGCGATCGACCAGCTGAAGGACCGGGCGGTGTTCTCGGTCTTCAAGCGGTCCGGCGAAATGCCGCTCTACCGGATCGAGAAGAACCCCAGGCTGGCCTCCAAACAGGGTGCCTATTCGGTCCTGAACACGCATGGCACGATCCTCAAGCGAGGCCACGACTTGCCGCAGGTGCTGAAGGTGTTCGACAAGGCGCTGAAGCTGATCGACTAGCGCGTCACAGCGTGCCCGGATAGGCCAGTTGATCCGGATCCGAGGTATTTCCGTCTCCCAGACTGCGTTGCATCATCACCGTGTCGAGCCAGCGTCCATGCTTGAAGCCGGTGCCCTTGAGGGTGCCGGACAGCTCGAAGCCCTGAGCGTGATGGAGAGCAATCGAGGCGGGGCTGGCCCCGCCGATGACGGCGACCATCTGGCGGAAGCCGAGGGTGGTGCAGCGGTCGACAAGCTCTGCCAGCAGAGCGCGGCCGATCCCCTTTCCGCGCGCTTCCGGCGCCAGATAGATGGAATCCTCGACCAGCCACCGGTAGGCCGGCCTTGTCCTGAATGCGGAGGCATAGGCGTAGCCGAGGAAGGTGCCGTCCCGGCCTTCCGCGGCGACATAGGGATAGCCCCTGGAGGTGATGGCGAGGAAGCGCTCCTGCATCTCCGCCTCATCCGGCGGCGTCATCTCGTAGCTTGCGGTACCATTGGTGACGCTGTCGGCATAGATGGCGGTGATTGCGGCAAGGTCGGACAGGCGGGCGTCGCGAAGGCTGAAGCTCATTGACGGAAACCGGAAACAGGCTGTTGAGAATGTCGGAGCCTAGGCCGTGGATGCATGCCGGGCAACAAAAAAGGCGGCCCGAAGGCCGCCTTTCCGTTGTCGGTTCCGACGCAGACTACTCGTTGCGATTGCCGAGGAACTGCAGCAGGAACATGAACAGGTTGATGAAGTCGAGGTAGAGGGTCAGCGCACCCATGATGGCCTTGCGGCCAGCAACCAGCGCGTCGTCGCCGTCGAAGTACATTTCCTTGATCTTCTGCGTGTCATAGGCGGTAAGGCCCGCGAAGATCAGCACACCGATCGCCGAGATGGCAAAGCCCATGGCGGACGACTGCAGGAAGATGTTGACGATCGAAGCGATGATCAGACCGAAGAGGCCCATGATCAGGAACGATCCGAGACCCGAGAGGTCTTTCTTCGTCGTGTAGCCGTAGAGAGACAGCGCTCCGAAGGAGGCGGCCGTCACCAGGAAGGTCTGGACGATGCTCTCACCGGTAAACACGATGAAGATCGACGACAGCGAGACGCCCATCAGGGCGGCATAGCCCCAGAAGGTCGCCTGGGCGGTCCCGACGCTCATCGAGTTGATGCGAAAGCTCAGGAAGAAGACCAGGCCGAGCGGCGCCAGCATGATCACCCAACGGAGCGGGGAAGCGAACAGCAGATTGGCGAAGGCCGGATTGGAAACCGCCAGAGCGTAGGTGCCGTAGGCAGCCACGCCGGTGATTGCCATGCCGAGTGCCATCAGGTTGTAAACCTTCAGCATATAGGCACGAAGGCCCTCGTCGATCCCCGTGCCCGTCTGCGCGCGAGTCTGCGACATTCGGTTCTGGTAGTTACGTAGGTCAGCCATTTGTATCCTCATCAAGCTCCGAAATTGGTCACGGTGTCGGGATAAATCCCAGGCGCCGCTGCGGAGCTTCAGCAAGCCTGCTTGAAATATGATGTGATAATGCGTCTGGTACAAGAGCCAACCCTTGTAAATACGACGGAATGGGCCCCTCCGACGGCGACTCGGGCGGCAGTCTGACGCGGATGTGATCGCGGTGCGTTGGCTAGAGCTCCCTCAGCACCGGTGCCGCCTTCTGCCCGAGCACCCGCCAGGTGCCGAGGAGGCCGATCCCCACCGTCAGGACCAGGGCGCCGATGATCGTGATGACGGCCACGTCCGGCAGGAAGACGGAGGGCAGGTTCATGATCCGGCTCACCACGTACCAGGCCGATACGCCGCCGGCGAGGAGCGCAAAGACGGCCGTCGCGGTACCCAGGATGATGTACTCGTAGCTGAAGGCCCTGATCAGCAGCCCGCGAGTTCCGCCCAGGGTCTTCAGGATCACGGCGTCATGGGTGCGGGCACGGTTGCCGGCAGCAAGGGCCCCGGAGAGCACCAGAACGGAGGCGATCAGCGCGACGGCCGCAGCGGCCCGGATGGCCGTGGCCAGCTGTCCGACAAGACGGTCGACGATGTCGATTGCATCCTTGACCCGCACGCTGGTGATGGTGGGATAGGCTGTGGTGACCTCGCGCAGGATGGCGGCCTCTTGCGCTGCGGTCGCATCGGCGTCCGTCAGCGTTGCCAGCCAGGCATGGGGTGCGCCGCGGAAGGTGTTGGGCGAAAAAACCATGACGAAGTTGATCGACAGGGATTCCCATTCGACTTCGCGGAAGCTCGCGATCCGGGCGGTGATGTTGCGGCCCAGCACGTTGACCGTGACGGTGTCGCCTAGCTTGAGGCCCAGTTCTCCGCCCTCCTCGGCGGAAAAGGAAACGAGCGGCTCGCCGTCGTAGTCGGCCGGCCACCATTCGCCGGCCGTCAGCGTGGCATTGCTCGGCAGGACCTCCTCGTAGGTGATGCCGCGATCTCCCCGCAGCACCCAGCGGCCGCCCGGCGGCACTTCCATCTGGCTGATGTCTTCGCCGTTGAAGGCGGTGATCCGGCCACGCAGCATCGGCACCTGACTGATGGTGCCCTCTGGCGCATTCCGCTGCAGAATGTCGATGAAGCCTTCGCGCTCGCCGCTCTGGATGTCGACGAAGAAGAAATTGGGCGCCTGTTGCGCCATGCGTCCGGTGAGCTGCTGCCGAAGGTTTCCGTCGATCAGGGCCAGCGTGACGAGAAGCGCAAGCCCGAGCCCGAGCGAGAGGACCACGGACGGCGTCAATGCACCCGGCCGGTGGATATTTCCGATCGCCAGGCGAAGAGCGGGCGAGCGGACGCGCGGACTGCGGCGCGCCAGGGCCGCAATCAATAGGGCGACGAGGCGGAGGAGTATGAACGCACCGGCAACCGCTGCAAGGAATATGCCCGCCACAAACCGCTCTTCGGCGGTGATGACAGCGATCGCGGCAAGGGCCGCCAGCGCGACGCCCGCGGCCAGGACATAGGGCCAGGAAGGGAGGCCGCTGCCTTCGAAGCTCTGCTCGCGGAAGAGGGCGGTTGCCGGGACCTGGCGGGCGTGGCCGAGCGGGAGCACGGAAAAGGCGAAGGTAATGAGGAGGCCGAAGAGCGCCGCAAGCGCCAGGGCGCCGGGATAGAAGGTGATCCCTCGTGGAACCGGCAGCACGCCGTCCAGGAAACGGATGGCGATGAAGGGCGAGATGGCGCCGATGACGAGGCCGATCAGAATGCCGACGGCGGCGAGAAGGAGGATCTGGATCAGGTAGATCGTCGTGACGACACCGGCCGGGGCGCCGAGGCATTTGAAGGTGGCGATGGTCGTGCGCTTGGAATCGAGGAAGGCGCGCACCGCATTGGCGACGCCGACGCCGCCAACGATCAGCGCCGTCAGTCCGACCAGGGTCAGGAACTGGGAGAAGCGTTCGACATTTTCCGTCAACGACGGGGCGGCGCGATCGCTGGTGCGGATAGACCAGCCTGCGTCGGGAAATTGATCCGAAGCGCGGTCCTGTACAGCGGTGCGCTGGCCGGGGTTGTCGAGGCGGATCTTGTAGGCGTGCTCCACCAGGCTGCCCGTCTGGACAAGTCCCGAGGCGGTCAGCGCCTCGCGGCTCATCAGCAGCCGCGGCGCAAAGCCGAAGCCTTCGGACGCCGCGTCGGGTTCGGCCTGTACGGTCCCGGTCAGGCGCAGGCGGGCATTGCCGACGAGAAGCTCATCGCCCGGCTGCAGGCCGAGGCGGTCCAGGAGGAGCGGTGCCGCGACGGCCCCGAAGGTGTCGCCGTCGCGTTGCAGCAGTTCTGCCAGCGGCCGGTCCGGCTCGGCTCGGAATGTGCCGTAGAGCGGATAGGCGTCATCGACGGCCTTGACCTCCACCAGTCCCTGCTCGGAGCCATCCGCGACACGGGCCATGGACCGCAGGCCGGTGGAGACGGCCACCTCACCGAGGCTTTCGAGAAACTGGAACTCCTCCGCGGAGGCTTCCCGGTTGTCGAGCTCGAACCGCAGGTCGCCGGCGAGGATCTCCTGACCCTGACCGGCGATGGCGCCGGTGATGGCGCGCGATACGGAGTTGACGCCGGCAATCGCCGCGGTGCCCAGGGCGATGCAGGCGAGGAAGATGTAGAAGCCCGACAAGCCCCCGCGCATTTCACGCAAGGCCAGTTTCCACGAGATTGCCAGGCGGGAGCTGAAGGCGCTCATGCCCCCACAGCCTCGGCGGGCAGGGCGCTCGAGGAATCGCCGACGATCTCTCCGGAACGGACGTGGATCTGGCGGGAGCATCGGCCGGCAAGCGAACTGTCGTGGGTGACGAGCAACATGGTCATGCCGCGTTCGGCCTGCTTGGCGAACAGAAGATCGGCGATCTGGCGACCGGTTTCCGCATCCAGGTTGCCGGTCGGCTCATCGGCGATCAGCACCAGCGGCGAGGGCGCCAGCGCCCGAGCGATCGCCACCCTCTGCTGCTCTCCCCCCGACAGCTGTCCCGGATAGTGGTTCAGACGCTCGCCAAGCCCGACGGCGGCGAGTTCCTGGCGGGCTATCTCGAAGGCGTTGGCAACGTTCGCAAGTTCGAGCGGCACGGCGACGTTCTCGAGTGCCGTCATGTTGGCGATCAGGTGGAAGGACTGGAAGACGATGCCGATGTTGCGGCCGCGGAAATCCGCCAGGGCATCCTCCGAAAACGAGTGGAGCGGCTCGCCCGCGATGTGGATCTCGCCAGCATCCAGCTGTTCGAGGCCGGCCAGAACCATCAGAAGCGTGGACTTGCCGGAACCGGAGGGGCCGACGATGCCGACAGCCTCACCCTTGTTCACCTGAAGATCGATCTGCTTGAGGACATGCACGGAGGCCGCTGCACTGCCGAGGGTCAGATCGGCCCGCTTCAGCTCGATGATGGTTTCAGTCAAAGGAAAGCTTCCTATATTGGCTTTAAGCAAAAATCGAAGCCGCGCAACGGCAGCGCAACATTTAGGAACCAGGCCTTGAGATTTAAAGCAATCGTCCTTCACTTCCTCGTCATGGCCGCCGCCTTCGTTTCGCCGGCCGCCTCCCAGCAGCAGGCAGTCGAGCTGGTCGGCTTCGGCGACAGTCTGATGGCCGGCTATCAGCTGGCGCCGAACGAGTCCTATACGGCGCAGCTCGAGGCGGCGCTGAAGGCCAAGGGGCGCTCCGTCACCGTGACGAACGCAGGCGTGTCCGGCGACACCACGTCCGGCGGTCTTTCGCGGGTCGACTGGTCGGTTCCTGACGGTACCGATGGCGTGATCCTCGAGTTGGGCGCAAACGATGCGCTGCGCGGCGTGCCGCCCGAGGAGACGGAAGATAACCTGGATGCCATCATCACGCGGCTGAAGGACCGGGGCATACCGGTGCTGCTCGCCGGGATGATTGCGCCTCCCAACATGGGTGGCGACTATTCGACCCGCTACAACGAGATCTATCCCCGGCTTGCCGAGAAGCACGGCTTGCCGCTCTACCCGTTCTTCCTCGACGGGGTCGTGGCCGTGTCGGGCACGCAACTGGAGGATGGCATGCACCCGAATGCGCGGGGCGTCGGGATCATGGTGGAACGCTCGCTGCCAGCCGTGGAGCGCTTCATCGACGAGATTCAGTCCAACGGAAATTAGCGCTTGCGCACAGCCGGTACCCGTGATTCGCTGTGGTTGATCGCAAGAGATTCGAGGAGGTTCGCAATGCCGAGACTTTTCACCGCCCTCGAAATCCCGCGCAATGTTGCCTTAAGCCTTTCTCTCCTGCGGGGAGGGCTCCCC
Organism: Pseudorhizobium pelagicum; assembly: GCA_000722615.1. Classification (GTDB taxonomy): domain Bacteria; phylum Pseudomonadota; class Alphaproteobacteria; order Rhizobiales; family Rhizobiaceae; genus Neorhizobium; species Neorhizobium pelagicum. Next base: position 61,151 of record JOKI01000007.1, read on the forward strand.
GGAGCGCGGTGGATCGACGTGGAAAACTACCACATCACGCTGCGGTTCATCGGTGACGTGGATGGCCGCACCGCCGACGAAATCGTCGACCGGCTCGACCGGATAGACCGGCCGGAGTTTCAGGTCAGCCTCAACGGGATCGGCTCCTTCGGGTCGAAGAAACCGCACTCGGTCTGGGCGGGCGTTTCGCCTTCGCAGGAGATGACGGCGCTTCAGGCGGAGATCGAGCGGATCTGCCAGCGCGTCGGCCTGCCGCCGGATCCCCGCAAGTTCATGCCGCATGTATCGCTTGCCCGGCTGAAGGCCTGCCGCCTGGACGATGTGGTCCGCTATCTGGCGGGACGCGGCGATTTTCACACGCTGCCGTTCAAGGTTTCGCGGTTCGTGCTGATGTCCTCCAAGGACTCGGTCGGCGGTGGACCCTATCTCACGGAGGAAGGCTTCCCGCTGAGCGAGGTCCGCACCGGCACCAATCGCTCTTCCGTGGAGCCGATGAAGAGCTTCGTGTGACGGGCGGACCAGCAGCCTACCAGCGCCTTTCGGCTGCCGACATCGATCAGGGCGTCGCCGAACTGCCCGACTGGTCGCTGCGGGACGATCACACGGCGATCACAAGGACGTTCACGTTTCGCAATTTCTCCGAGGCCTTTGGGTTCATGGCCGAATGCGCGCTTGTGGCGGAGCGGATGAACCACCACCCGGAATGGTTCAACGTCTATTCCCGTGTCGAGGTGCTGCTGACCACGCATGACGTGTCGGGGCTGACGGCCCTGGATCTCAAGCTGGCGAGGGCCATGGATCGTGCCGCCGCACGGCGGGGCGATTGAAGTCCCGGCCCATCTGCCCCACATTCACTCACGACGCGAATGGACGAGGATTGTCTATGGAAGACGTGAAGATCGGCGAGATCCTCCTGCCGGGGGACGAGGAAACACAGGACAGGCGCGAAAAGCAGGTGCGGGCCCGGTTCTGGCCGAAGCTGAAGCGGGTTGCGGGATATGTGCCCTTCAGCCGAGACCTCGTCGCGGCCTATTATTGCGCTCTCGATCCGAAGACGCCGACCCGGGTGCGCGGCGTTCTGCTGGCGGCTCTCGCCTATTTCATCCTGCCATTCGACCTGCTTCCGGACGTTTTTGCCGTCGTCGGCTTCACCGATGACATGGCGGTGTTTGCAGCGGCTCTGAAGATGATCCAGGGCCATATCGGCGATCGCCACTACCAGGCGGCCGACAAGGCATTGGCAGCCGATGAAGAGCCGGCGCCCGCCAAGTAGAGCGGGGCAATCGGTCCCTGATCCGATCAGCCTGCCCCTGCAAGGTGCTGCTCCGGATGGGGACAAACTCTCGCCCTAATCCTTGTGTCAGTGGCTGCCGGAAAGCAGTTCCCTTGGCCACAGTCAGTGGGTCGAGGCATGGGGGATGACGGTGATGATCTCTTATGCCTGCCGTTGACGGTTTGGTAACCGCAATTAAGTCAAATTAAACCGAATCGTGATGATGCCTGACCAGGCTTGCCTTATCGGCGCAATCGAAGAAGCGGCAGGAAACCATGTCTGTAAAAACCGTAGCAACCGCAATGGCCCTCATGCTGGCAAGCGCCGGCATCGCATCGGCGCAATCGCCCACCCGTATTCAGCAGTTCAAGGCCTGGGGCGCCTATTCCTATAATTCGGCCGGCAGCACCGTCTGCTACGTGCTGTCGGTCCCGACCGCCAAGGAGCCGGCGAGCGTCGATCACGGCGATATCTTCTTCATCGTGTCGCAGCGTCCGGGCCAGAACATTTCCTATGAGCCGCAGGCGATGATGGGCTATCCGCTGCAGGCGAGCTCCAAGGTCAACGTCACCATCGACGGCAAGACCTTCGTGATGTTCACCAAGGACAAGGCCGCCTGGGTGGAGAATGCGGCCGAAGAGCCCGCGCTCGTTGCAGCCATGAAGGGCGGCACCTCGATGACGGTCAGCGCGACGTCCGGACGCGGCACCAACACGTCGTACTCCTATTCTCTCTCCGGCATTTCGGCGGCACTGAAGCAGATCGAAACCTGCAAGTAATCGTCCCATTTCCATGCCTTCCACCAAGGGCCGGTCGGCAGACCGGCCCTTGGTGCGTCTTGAAGACTGGTGACGCCGCACCGATTTGATGGTAAGTGCCGCGCCAAAGTTGATCGTTCGGCCTTTGCCGACGCGAAGTGCTCAAGCCACAACATGCCCGACCTGCCGCCGACCGCGGTGTCCGCATGCGTTTGAACAGGACAAGATGATGTCAGTTTCCGAAGCCGTTCTCGACCCTGCGGTCAAAGCACCGCTTGTCGCAAGACCCGACCTTGCAGGGACGAAACCGTCGCTGATCGGCTTGACGCGCGAAGAAATGGGCGCGGCGCTCAGGGAACAGGGCGTGCCGGAAAAGCAGGTGCGCATGCGCGTCAGCCAGCTCTGGCATTGGCTCTACATCCGCGGCGTCTCCGATTTCGATGCAATGACCAATGTCGCCAAGGACATGCGCGAAATGCTGAAGAGGCATTTCACGATCGCGCGTCCGGAGGTGGTGGAGGAGCAGATTTCCGGCGACGGCACCCGCAAGTGGCTTCTGCGGTTTCCGCCGCGGGGCGCCGGCCGTCCCGTTGAAATCGAGACGGTCTACATTCCCGAGGAAGGCCGCGGGACGCTCTGCATCTCCAGCCAGGTCGGCTGCTCGCTGACCTGTTCCTTCTGCCACACCGGTACGCAGAAGCTGGTGCGCAACCTGACGGCCGAGGAAATCCTGGCGCAGCTGCTGCTGGCCCGCGACCGTCTCGGCGACTTTCCAGACTTGGACGTGCCGCAGGGATCGATGATCCCGTCGAGCGACCGCAAGGTGACCAACATCGTGATGATGGGCATGGGCGAGCCGCTTTACAATTTCGAGGCGGTCAAGACGGCGCTGCTGATCGCCACCGACGGCGACGGGCTTTCGCTGTCCAAGCGGCGCGTGACGCTGTCGACCTCCGGCGTCGTTCCGGAAATCTACCGGACCGGCGAGGAGATCGGCGTGATGCTGGCGATCTCGCTGCATGCAGTGCGAGACGAACTGCGCGACATGCTGGTGCCGATCAACAAGAAATACCCGCTGAAGGAGCTGATGGAGGCCTGCCGCGCCTATCCGAGCCTGTCCAACGCCCGCCGCATCACCTTCGAATACGTGATGCTGAAGGATGTGAACGACAGCCTGGAGGACGCCAAGGAACTGGTGAAGCTCCTGAAGGGCGTGCCGGCGAAGATCAACCTGATCCCGTTCAACCCGTGGCCGGGCACCAATTACCAGTGTTCCGACTGGGCGACGATCGAGCGGTTCGCCGACTTCGTCAACCAGGCAGGCTTTGCCTCGCCGATCCGCACGCCGCGCGGCCGCGACATCCTGGCGGCCTGCGGCCAGCTGAAGTCGGAATCGGAGCGGATGCGCAAGACCGAACGCATGGCGTTCGAGGCGATGATGATCGCCGGCCACGGCGAAGACGACTGATCCCGTGACGACGCCGTTTGAAAGCCTGAAGGCGCGCAGCGCCCCCGATTGGCAGGCCTACTGCGAGCACCGCTTCGTGCGGGACCTGGCGGCGGGAACGCTGCCGGAACCGGCTTTCCAGCATTACCTGAAGCAGGACTATCTGTTTCTGGTGCAGTTCGCCCGGGCCTGGGGGCTTGCCGTCTACAAGAGCCGCGACCTCTCCGAGATCAGACAGGGGCTCGACAGCCTCAAGGCGATCGTCGACGTCGAGATCGGCCTGCATGTGAACTACTGCGCTTCCTGGGGCATTGATGAGGCGGCGCTTGCGAAGCTGACGGCGTCGCGGGCGACGCTTGCCTACACCCGCTATGTCCTGGACGCCGGCATGAGCGGCGATCTGCTCGACCTGCATGTGGCGCTGGCGCCCTGCATCATCGGCTATGGCGAGATCGCCGGCTGGATCCTGCGCCAGCCCTTTACCAAGCACGAAGGCAATCCCTATGCGGATTGGATCGCCATGTATGCCGGCGACGAATACCAGGGGCTGGTCGCGTCCGAGCTGGAGTGGCTGAACCGGCGGCTTGCGGGCGTCGACGAACAGCGCATGGACCAGTTGTCGACGGTGTTTGGCGATGCCACCCGGCTGGAGGCCGACTTCTGGCAGATGGGTCTCGACCTCGCCTGACGGGACGCCGGGCCTCAGCGCGCCTGGGTGAGGAAGATCTTCATCGCAAAGACCGAGAACACGCCTGCAAAGGTGTAGTCGATGCCGCGCAGGACCTTCGGATTGGCCTGCAGCCAGCCGGCCAGACGGTCGGCCAGCAGGATGACGATGACGTTGACCGGCGAGCAGACGACGATGAAGTAGACACCCAGGAAGATCAGCTTTTCGGTGACGGCCGGGTCGCCCGCCGTCACGAACTGCGGCAGGAAGGTCATGAAGAAGATGATGACCTTGGGATTGAGCAGATTGACCCAGAGTCCTGTCGAGATGTTGGCGAGCGCCGAGCTTTTGGCGCCCTCCACTCTTTCGATGGAGAGGTTCGACCCGAAGCGGATGGCCTGGATGGCAAGCCATAGAAGGTAGGCGGCCCCGCCCGTCTTCAGGATGAAGAAGGCCGTGGGCGAGGCGGTGATCAGCGCGGAAATTCCGAAGGCCACGAGCAGCGTGTGGATCAGGATGCCGGTGGAGGTGCCGACCACGACGTAGAGCGCCGGTCCTCGCCCCTGGGCCAGCGCCCGGCTGATCGAAAGGGTCATGTCCGGGCCGGGTGTCACGGCCAGCAGCAGGCTGGCCGCGGTGAAGGCGAGGAGCGTGGGCAGGTTCGGCAGGAGGTCCATAGATCCCTCAACAGGCTGGTCTGGCCCGCATCCTTATCCGGCTTTCCCCCACCTGCCAATCAGCTGCGGCTGGCGATGAAGGCTTTAGAGGCCTCCGCATAATCCGGATGCCAGCGCGAAAGAGGCGGCCGGTTCTCGGCGACGTCACCGGCTGCCCAGAGGATGCGCCGTTCGTCGGTGGCGCGATCGACCTCATTGTCGGGGCAGAGAATGTAGAAATCGCCGCGGGCGAGGCTTTCGAGCATGAAATCGACCGTCTGTTCCGGCGTCCAGGCGCCCTCCGGCTTTTCCACGCGTCCGCGCGCCGTCAGTCCGGTGAAGACGAAGCCCGGGATCAGCAGATGGGCGCTGACGGCGCAGTCCGTCGTGTTGCGCAGTTCATGCTGAAGCGCTTCCGTGAAGGCCTTCACGCCGGCCTTGGAGACGTTGTAGGCCGGGTCACCGGGCGGGGTGGTGATGCCCTGCTTGGAGCCGGTGTTGATGATCAGCGAGGGCTCGCCGTGGGCGATCATGCCGGGCCCGAAGATGCGGCTGCCGTTGATGACGCCGATCAGGTTGACGCCCAGCACCTTGTCCCAGTTTGCCTGTGGTCCGAAGAGGGCGCTGCCCGGCTGGATACCGGCATTGTTCATCAGGACATGCACACGGCCATACTTCTGCAGGACGGCGCGCTCCAGCGATTCCAGCTGGTCCGGCTGCGACACGTCGGTGCCGATTGGCGTGACGTCCGCCTCGCCGCCTTCGGCGATCGCGGCAACCGCGCGGCAGGCGTCTGCCAGGGCGTCGCCTTCCAGGTCGGCTAGCACGATGCAAAGGCCAAGCTCGGCGAAGCGCTTGGCGGCCGCAAGGCCGATGCCCGAGGCTGCACCGGTGATGACGGCGACATTGCCCTTCGTCAGGGCAGGATGAATTTCGGCCATGGAGGGCTCCTCTGATCGCTGGAATGCAAGCCACCAATGTGGTGCTGCATCAGACGGCGTCAACATGACAGAGGCGTCACATCTTGCACCTCCCGGCAAACTCGCTAAAAGTGCCGGCCATTCCTGGCCCTTGGCGCACAGTCATCATCATCCGGACGGACGAAACCAATATGGCACTCCCCAAAGACGTGAAGAAAGTCGTTCTCGCCTATTCCGGCGGTCTCGATACCTCGATCATTCTCAAGTGGCTGCAGACGGAACTCGGCGCCGAAGTCGTGACCTTCACGGCCGACCTCGGCCAGGGCGAAGAGCTCGAGCCGGCGCGCAAGAAGGCCGAGATGATGGGGATCAAGGAGATCTTCATCGAGGACGTGCGCGAGGAATTCGTCCGCGACTTCGTCTTCCCGATGTTCCGCGCCAACGCCGTCTACGAGGGCGTCTATCTGCTCGGCACCTCGATTGCCCGTCCGCTGATTTCCAAGCACCTCATCGATATCGCGAAGAAGACCGGTGCCGATGCCATCGCCCATGGCGCGACCGGCAAGGGCAACGACCAGGTCCGCTTCGAGCTTTCCGCCTATGCGCTGAACCCGGACATCAAGATCATCGCGCCCTGGCGCGACTGGTCTTTCAAGAGCCGTACCGATCTCCTGAACTTCGCCGAGCAGCACCAGATCCCGGTGGCCAAGGACAAGAAGGGCGAGGCGCCCTTCTCGGTCGACGCCAACCTGCTGCACTCCTCCTCCGAGGGCAAGGTTCTCGAGGATCCGTCGGTCGAGGCGCCGGAATATGTGCACATGCGCACGATTTCGCCGGAAGCTGCTCCGGACAAGGCGACGGTCATCAAGGTCGGCTTCGAAAAGGGCGATGCCGTCTCCATCAACGGCGTGCGCATGAGCCCGGCGACACTGCTGGCGGCTCTGAACGACTACGGCCGCGACAATGGCATCGGCCGTCTCGATCTCGTGGAAAACCGCTTCGTCGGCATGAAGTCGCGCGGCGTCTACGAAACACCCGGCGGCACGATCCTCCTGTCGGCGCACCGGGCAATCGAGTCGATCACCCTCGACCGGGGCGCCGCGCACCTCAAGGACGAGCTGATGCCGCGCTATGCGGAACTCATCTACTACGGCTTCTGGTTCTCCCCGGAGCGCGAAATGCTGCAGGCCGCCATCGACAAGAGCCAGGAGCATGTGGAAGGTGAAGTGACGCTGAAGCTCTACAAGGGCAATGTCATGGTCATCGGCCGCGAGTCGCCGAAGTCACTGTATTCGGACCAGCTGGTCACCTTCGAGGACGATCAGGGCGCCTACGACCAGAAGGATGCAGCAGGCTTCATCAAGCTCAACGCGCTGCGCCTGCGCACGCTCGGCAAGCGCAACCTGTCGAACTAACCGGCTCAAGAACCGGTGAACCATCAGCCCGCCTGTGGACGAACCACCGGCGGGCTTTTTCATGTCCGGCGCTTGCGGACGTTGAGAAAACCGAAATAGGCCAGGATCGCCATGAGGTTCATCAGCGGTATCACGGTGCCAAAGGCCAGCAGCGGGTCGCCGATGAGGGCTGCGGCAACGCCACCGAGGAAGCCCGCGCCCATCTGGATGAAACCGAGAAGGGCTGCCGCTGAGCCGGCGATCCTGGGATGGGGCTGTAAACCCGCTGTCGTGATATCGGGAATGACGAAGGCCATGCCGAAGGCGCAGAACGCCACCGGTACCATGATGGACAGGAAGGTCGGCTCGACCAGGTGGACCGAGAGAGCGATCATCGTGCCGCCGAGACCTGCGAGGGTCAGCCCGGTGCGCAGGGCGCCGTTCTGGCCGAGGCGTTTTGCCAAGACCCGAAGACTGACGGAGCCCAGAAAGAAGAAGCCCGATTGCATCAGCATGCCGAGGCCGAACTGGCCGGGGGTCAGCCCGACCCTGTTGATCAGGACGAAGGGCAGCATGGTCGCCTGCGCATAGAGCGCGCCAACCGTACCGGCCAGCACGAGGGCGGAGAGGAGTACCTGCGGGTCGGCGATCAGCGTTCGGTAGGAGCCGATCAGGCGTGATGGGCGGATGAGGGCGCGATCGGGGATCGTGGTTTCCTTCATCAGCAGGCCGACCGCAATGCAACTGACCAGCCCGAAGCCGACCATCAGGAAAAACACCGCTTGCCAGTTGAAGAACGTCAGGGCGAGGCCGCCCAGAGTCGGGCCTGCTGCCGGGCCGATGGCCAGCATGATGCCAATCATGTTGAGGATGCGAGAGGCTTCAGCGCCGGTAAACTGGTCGCGCACGATGGCACGCGACACGGTGATGCCGACGGAGGCGCCAATGCCCTGGATCAGGCGGCCGGCCAGCAGCCAGTCGACCGTCGGGGCGAAGGCGGCCACCAGGCTGCCGATCAGGTAGATCATCAGGAAGCCTAGGGTCGCCTTGCGGCGGCCGAAGGCGTCCGATGTCGGGCCGGACAACAGCTGGGTGACGGCAAAGCCACCGAAATAGACCGAGAGGCTGAGCTTGATGGCCGCATCCGTGGTGCCGAAGGCGCGGACCAGTTCCGGCATGGCAGGCGTGTAAATGGCCATGGAAACAGGGCCGAGCGCCGCCAGAAGGGCGCCCAGCAGCGAGGTGCGGCGCGCGGACATGGTCGGGATAGGGAGCTGATTGTCGGTTTTCATTCTTCGCCATGGGGGCAAAGTCGAACCTTGCCGAATAAGCTGCATTGCGTCCGGCCTTGCTCAGCAGCTGACAGCCGGGGTTGAGCAAGACTTACGCCCTTTCCTCGCGCAGGCAAGGCTTCGCACCAAGACTTTGTGCGGCGTGCGAATTACCGTGCGCTTTATCGCTTGGCTGGTTGCATGGATCGGCTAACGTCCCAGATAAGAAGATACGTCTCTCTCCATCGACGGATGGCACCAGAACAAAGGGTTTCGCATGCCGCAGCTTCACATCAATCCCGCGCTCATCGACTGGAACGGACATCAGGGGCTCCCGCGCTTCGACCTGGTGAAGGACGAGGATTTCGCCGCCGCCTTCGATGCGGCCATGGCGAAGCACGACGCGGAGATCGACGCCATTGCGGCGAACCCGGAGGCGCCGACGATGGAGAATACCGTCGTCGCGCTGGAGATTGCCGGTGACGAGCTGTCGCGCATCTCGGCCCTGTTCTGGAACAAGGCGGGTGCCCACACCAATGACGTGATCCAGGCGCTGGAGCGGGACATCGCGCCGAAGATGTCGCGCCATTATTCGCGGTTTTCCATGAATGAGGTCCTGTTCAAGCGGGTCGACGACCTCTGGGCAAAGCGCGACACGCTGGGACTGTCGGTCGAGGAAGGACGTGTCCTCGAGCGCCACTGGAAGGGTTTCGTCCGCAGCGGTGCGCAGCTTGCAAAGCCCGAACAGGAGCGGCTGGCCGCCATCAGCGAGCGCCTCGCCAGCCTGGGGGCAAAATTCGGCCAGAACGTGCTGGCGGACGAGAAAGCCTGGGATCTGGTCCTGACGGACGAGGCCGATCTGGCCGGACTGCCGCCCTTCCTGCGCGAGGCCATGGTTTCGGCCGCCCGGGATCGTGGGCACGAGACCGGCTATACCGTTACCCTCTCGCGGTCGATCATCGAGCCTTTCCTGACGTTCACCGAGCGGCGTGACCTGCGGGAGCAGGCCTTTCGCGCCTGGACCGCGCGCGGAGCAAACGGCGGCGACACCGACAATCTCGCGATCGTCCGCGAAACGCTGGCGCTGCGGGCCGAGCGGGCAAAGCTGCTCGGGTACGACAGCTTCGCCGCCTTCAAGCTCGACAACACCATGGCAAAGACGCCGGAGGCGGTGAACGGGCTGCTGATGGCGGTATGGGAGAAGGCCCGCAAGCGGGCGCTGGAGGAGGAGGCAAGCCTTGCCGGTCTCATCGCGGAGGAAGGCGGCAACCATGAGGTCATGCCGTGGGACTGGCGTCATTACGCCGAGAAGCTGCGGCACCGGACGTTCAACTTTTCCGAGTCGGAGCTGAAGCCCTACCTGCAGCTGGAGAAGATCATCGAAGCCTGCTTCGATGTGGCCAGCCGGGTGTTCGGCATCCGTGCCACCGAGCTCAAGGACGTGCCGGCCTATCATCCGGACGTGCGGGTGTTCGAGATCCACGACGAAGACGGAACGCTGAAGGCACTGTTCCTCGGCGACTACTTCGCGCGGTCGTCGAAGCGTTCCGGCGCCTGGATGAGTTCGTTCCAGTCGCAGCACAAGCTGACGCTGAAGAACGGCGCGGAAGGCGAGATCCCGATCATCTACAATGTCTGCAACTTCGCGAAGCCTTCGGCCGGCAAGCCGGCGCTGCTGTCGATCGACGATGCCCGCACTCTCTTCCACGAGTTCGGCCATGCCCTGCACGGCATGCTGTCGGACGTCACCTATCCCTCGGTGGCCGGAACCGGCGTGGCGCGCGACTTCGTGGAACTGCCGTCACAGCTTTACGAACACTGGCTGACGGTGCCCGAGATCCTGCAGAAATATGCCGTCCACGTCGATACCGGCGCGCCGATGCCCAAGGAGCTGCTCGACAAGGTGCTCGCCGCCCGCACGTTCAACGCTGGGTTTGCGACCGTGGAGTTCACCTCCTCGGCACTCGTCGACATGGCCTTCCACACGAGGACGAGCGTGGAGGAACCGATGAAGGTGCAGGCGGAAGTGCTGGAAGGCATCGGCATGCCGCAGTCCATCGTGATGCGCCACGCGACACCGCACTTCCAGCACGTGTTTTCCGGTGACGGGTATTCGGCCGGCTACTATTCCTATATGTGGTCCGAGGTCCTTGATGCCGACGCCTTCGCAGCCTTCGAGGAAGCCGGCGACGCCTTTGATCCGGTGACGGCACGCAAGCTCAAGAACAACATCTATTCGGTTGGCGGCTCGATCGACCCCGAAGATGCCTACAAGGCTTTCCGGGGCAAGCTGCCGGACCCGGAGGCAATGTTGAGGAAGAAGGGCCTGGCGATGCTCGAGGAGTTGTCGGGCAGCGACGCATGATCGCCCGCGCATAGCTGCCATTGCGCAAGCCTGCGCGGCCCCTCTTTCGCAAATGCGAAAAATAGGCTAAGAGCGCGCCAACGAAGTTTGGCGCCTCCTCCCGTTTTCGCGCCCAAGGCCAGAGATCCAACTTATGAAAATTCGCAACATCGCGATTATCGCGCACGTTGACCATGGAAAAACGACCCTCGTGGACGAGCTGCTGAAGCAGTCGGGCTCCTTCCGCGAAAACCAGCGTGTCGCTGAGCGCGTGATGGATTCCAACGACCTCGAAAAGGAACGGGGCATCACCATCCTGGCGAAGGCCACGTCCGTCGAATGGAAGAACACCCGCATCAACATCGTCGACACCCCCGGTCACGCCGACTTCGGCGGCGAGGTCGAGCGTATCCTGTCGATGGTGGACGGGGCGATCGTTCTCGTCGACTCCTCGGAAGGCCCGATGCCGCAGACCAAGTTCGTGGTCTCCAAGGCCCTGAAGGTCGGTCTTCGTCCGATCGTCGCAATCAACAAGATCGACCGTCCAGACGGCCGCCACGAGGAAGTCATCAACGAGGTCTTCGATCTTTTCGCAAGTCTCGACGCGACGGACGAACAGCTCGATTTCCCGATCCTTTACGGTTCTGGCCGTGATGGCTGGATGAACGTCAACCCGGAAGGTCCCAAGGACCAGGGTCTTGCACCGCTTCTCGACCTGGTGATGGAGCATGTGCCCGAGCCGAGCGTCGGCGATGAAGACGGCGCCTTCCGCATGATCGGCACGCTTCTGGAAGCCAACCCCTTCCTCGGCCGCGTCATCACCGGTCGCATCCATTCCGGTTCGATCAAGCCGAACCAGTCCGTCAAGGTTCTGGGCCAAGACGGAAAGGTGGTCGAAACCGGCCGCATTTCCAAGATCCTGGCGTTCCGCGGCATAGAGCGCACCGCCATCGACGAAGCCCATGCGGGTGACATCGTGGCGATCGCCGGCCTTTCCAAGGGCACCGTGGCCGACACCTTCTGCGACCCGTCGGTCAGCGAGCCGCTGTCGGCCCAGCCGATCGATCCGCCGACCGTCACCATGTCCTTCCTCGTCAACGACAGCCCGCTGGCCGGCACCGAAGGCGACAAGGTCACGAGCCGCGTCATCCGCGACCGTCTGTTCAAGGAAGCCGAAGGCAATGTCGCGCTGAAGATCGAGGAGTCGGAAGGCAAGGATTCCTTCTACGTTTCCGGTCGCGGCGAATTGCAGCTGGCCGTCCTGATCGAGACCATGCGTCGCGAAGGCTTCGAGCTTGCCGTATCACGTCCGCGCGTCGTGATGCACAAGGACGAAAACGGAACGCTGATGGAGCCGATCGAAGAAGTCGTGATCGACGTCGACGAGGAGCATTCGGGCGTCGTCGTGCAGAAGATGTCCGAGCGCAAGGCCGAGATGACGGAACTGCGCCCGTCCGGCGGCAATCGCGTCCGTCTGGTGTTCTACGCGCCGACCCGCGGCCTGATCGGCTACCAGTCCGAACTTCTGACCGACACCCGCGGCACGGCGATCATGAACCGCCTGTTCCACGACTACCAGCCGTTCAAGGGCGAGATCAGCGGCCGCAACAACGGCGTTCTCTTGTCCAACCAGTCGGGTGAAGCGGTCGCCTATGCCATGTTCAACCTGGAAGATCGCGGCCCGATGATCATCGAGCCGGGTGAAAAGGTCTATGCGGGCATGATCGTCGGCATCCACTCGCGCGAGAACGATCTGGAAGTGAATGTCCTGAAGGGCAAGCAGCTGACCAACATTCGTTCTGCGGGCAAGGACGAAGCCGTCAAGCTGACGCCGCCGATCCGCATGACGCTCGACCGGGCGCTGTCCTGGATCCAGGATGACGAACTCATGGAAGTCACGCCAAAGTCGATCCGGCTGCGCAAGACATACCTTGATGCGAACGATCGCAAGCGATTCGGCAAGGCCAAGGCTGCCGGCTGAGCGAGCAGCAAGACCAAAAAAAACCCGGCCATGTGCCGGGTTTTTCTTTTGTGTCTTTAACTGGGGCAGGCTTGTGGGAGCGGTTAAAAAGGCGTTAACGTAGATCAAAGAGCGATTGTTCCTAGTCTGGGGACAGGCGTTCCGATGATGTATCATGTTCTCGTTAAACCCGATGATTGGGTCCAGAGTCACGTTATGAAAACGTTGTCCATCGATGTGCGGCGCGCCGAGCCGCAGGATGCCCGCGCCGTCTCGGAGACACACCGGATGTCGTGGAGCCAGGCTTATGCTGGGCTCATCCCGCACAAGCCGTTGACGCAGATGATCGAACGCCGCGGGGAAGTCTGGTGGCGCAAGGCTAGCCGTGGCCCGGCGACGCTTCTCGTGCTGGATGTCGCGGGCACCATTGCGGGCTATGCCACGATCGGGCTCAATCGGGCAAAGGCGCTGCCCTATGACGGCGAAGTCTACGAAATCTACCTGCGCCCCGAATTCCAGGGGATCGGCCTCGGTCGCCGCCTGTTCGGGGAGAGCCGGCGTCTGTTGAAGTCGCTGGGCTGCCAGGGGCTGGTCGTCTGGTGCCTCGAGGACAGCGAGCATGCCTCCCGCTTCTTCCGCCGCCATGGTGGCCTCGACATGGTCGAGGGCATGGAAGATTTCGGCGGCACGTCGCTGCGCAAGATCGGCTTCGTCTGGCCACGCCTGGCGTAAGCTTGCGCTTGTCTGCATGTTCCGCCTCTTCGGCGACGAAAGGCGTGTTGCCTCGCAGCATTTTTCCCAGTATCGAAGCCCATCATCCAACCTCACCCCGGGAACCAGAATGCGTATCGATGCGATCTCCATAGGGAAGAACCCGCCTGAAGACATCAATGTGATCGTCGAGGTCGCCGTCGGCGGCCACCCGATCAAGTATGAGATGGACAAGGAGGCCGGCGCGCTGGTCGTCGACCGTTTCCTCTATACGCCGATGACCTATCCCGGAAACTACGGCTTCGTGCCGCACACGCTTTCGGAAGACGGCGACCCGATCGACGTGCTGATCTGCAATACCCGGCCGCTGGTGCCCGGCTGCGTCATCAATGTCCGTCCGATCGGCGTGATGGTGATGGAAGACGACGGCGGCAAGGACGAGAAGATCCTGGCCGTGCCGGTCCCGAAACTGACCCAGCGTTACGACAAGATCAAAAACTACACCGACATGCCCGAGATCACGCTGAAGCAGATCGAGCACTTCTTCGAGCACTACAAGGATCTGGAGCCCGGCAAATGGGTGAAGATCGGTGGCTGGCAGGACGTCGACGTCGCCAAGACGCTGATCGTCGAAGCCATCGAGCGTTACAAGGCCAGCAAGTAATCAGCTGCCGCCGAGTGCCAGAAGCTTTGCACTGACATCCTCCGGGTCGCCATCGATCCGGAGGATTTTTTTGCGCGCCGTCTCCCCGCTGATGATGGAAATCGCGCTCTTCGGGAGACGCAGCGACTTGGCGACAAGCGTCACCAGCGCCTTGTTCGCCTTGCCCGCTTCGGCGACTGCGGTCACCCGCGCCTTCAGGATGCATTCGCCGTCGGCCAGAGTCGCGAAACCCTCCAGACCATCCCGTGACGCGCCCGGTGTCAGGCGGACCGTCAGGCGGACATGATCCGCGTGGGAGCTATAGGGCACTTCACGCAAAGAGCGGGTAGATGCTTGTCCAAAGAAGCGAGCGCAGGAAGAAGATGATCAGCAGGACGATAATCGGCGAGATGTCGATGCCGCCGAGGTTAGGCATGATGCGCCGGATCGGCCGCAACACCGGCTCGGTGACGTTATAGAGAAAGCTGCCGATCGCACCAACGAACTGGTTGCTCGAATTGATGACGTTGAAGGCGTAGAGCCAGGAGAAGATGGCGCTGCCGATCAGCACCCAAGTATAGAGGTTCAGGGCCAGGTCAATCGTCTGGAACAGCGCGAGCATTCAGGTCTCCATTTGTTGTTGACAGACATGTAGACATTGGGGAACTAACGAGCAAGTGCCGTGCCGGCGCGCGATCCGAATCATGTTTAACGTGGGTCGCGGATTGTGCCCGGCGTGTTGAAAGTCTCCCGTCGATGTCCACCTTCACTGCCGATGATCGGTTTGCGGCTTTCAGGCACGCATCCTACGCCCGTTTCTTCACCTCCCGCTTTCTCGCCGCCTTTGCGATCCAGATCATCAGCGTGTCCGTCGGCTGGCAGATGTACGACGAGACAGGCAGCGCGCTCTATCTCGGGCTGATCGGCCTCTTCCAGTTCATGCCCTCGTTGCTGCTGATCCTGGTGACCGGCTCCGTCGCGGACCGCTACAATCGCCGGGTGATCGTGGCGATCTGCCTTGGCGTCGGCGCCGTCTGCGCAGCCGCCCTCTTGATGCTGACGGTCGCCGACATGTTCATGCCCTGGCTGGTGTTTGCCATCCTGACGGTCTTCGGCATCGAACGCGCCTTCATGGGGCCTGCCGTCCAGTCGCTCGCCCCAAACCTGGTTCCCGAGCGGGACCTTGCCAATGCGATCGCCTGGAATTCCTCCTCATGGCAGACAGCCTCGATCGTCGGGCCGGTTGCCGGCGGCCTGCTCTACGGCGTCAGCGCCGTGGCCGCCTACTCCGTCGCCCTGACGTTCCTGGCGCTGGCGGGCCTGCTCATCGTGCTGATCCCCAAGCCGGCCCAGCACACGGGGACGCGGACGGTCAGCTGGAGCGAGATCCTGGCGGGCTTCCGTTTCATCGGCCAGGAAAAAGTGGTGCTCGGGGCGATCTCCCTCGATCTCTTCGCCGTGCTGCTGGGGGGCGCCGTGGCGCTGATGCCGATCTTTGCGCGCGACATCCTGGTGCTGGGGCCCTGGGGGCTCGGTCTGCTGCGCGCGGCGCCCGGGATCGGCGCGGTGACGGTCGCGCTCTGCCTTGCCTTCTACCCGATCCGCCACCATGCCGGTGCGTTCATGTTCGTCGGGGTGGCCCTGTTCGGAGCCGGCACCATCGTCTTCGGCCTCTCGGAAAGCGTATGGCTATCGGTCGTGGCGCTGATGCTGATGGGCGCATCGGACATGATTTCGGTGTTCGTGCGAGAGACGCTGATCGCGCTCTGGACGCCGGATGAGGTGCGAGGCCGGGTCAACGCCGTCAACATGGTGTTCGTGGGCGCCTCCAACGAACTTGGCGAGTTTCGTGCCGGCACCATGGCCTCGGTCTTCGGGGCCGTGCCCGCGGTCGTGATCGGCGGAGCGGGCACGCTGGCTGTCGCCGCCCTCTGGGCGATGCGTTTCCCGCAACTGCGCAAGATCGACAGTCTGGATGCGCCCGATCGGTAACGGCGATCAGGCGCTTTTGCGCCGGTCCAAGTCAGCTGCGGCCCGCTGCGTCTCTTCCCCGCGCTCAAAGACGAGCGACAGGAAGTTCGACAGCCAGTGGCGCAGGGGAGCGTCGAAGATCATCCGGCCTTCCAGATGCTCGCTGCCCTTCTGCGCATTCGGCATGATGAAGCGATGTTCGCCGCGGACCACCCAGCGCTGCATCATCGCCCGCGTCAGCTCGGCGTGGAACTGCACGCCCCAGGCGTTGTCTCCGTAGCGGATGGCCTGGTTCGGGTAGATGTCGCCTTCGGCAAGGCGCTGCGCACCGTGCGGCAGGCTGAAGCCTTCGCGGTGGAAATGGTAGACCATCCGCGGCCACTGCGGCATCAGCAGCCGACCGTGTTCGGTGGCGCGCAGCGGATACCAGCCGATCTCCGTGAGGCCATCCTTCTCGGGGCCGACAGTTCCGCCGAGGTGGCGTACCATCATCTGGGCGCCGAGGCAGATGCCGAGGAAGGGCTTGTTCTCCTTCAGCGGCACGGCGATCCAGTCGGTCTCCGCCTTGACGTAGGGTTCGGGATCATTGGCACTCATCGGGCCGCCGAAAATCACCGCACCGGCATGATGGGCCAGGGTCGGAGGCAGCGGATCACCCAGAACAGGTCGGCGGATATCGAGCGGGTAGCCCATCTCCACCAGCATCTGCCCGACGCGGCCGGGAGAGGAGGTTTCCTGATGGAGCACGATCAGAACCGGGAGTTTGTTCGTGCCCTGGGACGGTGTCATTCGCATCGTTTGTCTTTCTACTCGCCTCCCGCGTCTCCTCCCGGTTGACGTGCGGCTGCCTGCTGACGTTGAAGAACCCGGTCGCGCGCCGAAACGCCCAGAAGATCCGCGATCCGCCAGATCACGTGATCCTCCATCTCGCTGCGCTCCCCGTCGGCATGCACGAGATCCCACAGGATCCCCAGCAGTTCGACGCGTTCTTCCTCGTCGAGATGACGCTTAAGATCCGAGGTGAAGCGATAATAGTCAACTGCCTCGTGCCCGGCTTCGCGTCCGGCATCGATCAGCGCAGCAAGTTGCTCTCCATCCAGCTGATAGCGTTCCCGCAACAGATCGCGGAGCATCCTTTGTTCGTCCGCCGAGACATTTCCGTCCGCCTCCATCACCTGGAAGCAGAGAGCGGCGAAGGCAACCCGCGGATCGCCGGGTGCATATTCGTCCTCCGGCTGACGTGACGCGAGGTTCTGGATGAAGGTCTGGACCCGTTCGAACAACATGCGTTTTGGTCCTGTCAAAAGAGGCGAAGGCGGGTGGGAGGTTCCTGCGAAGCCTGCGGATCCTTCACGCCGGGATCGTCCGGGGGGCGGTGGAAGAAGGGCTCGTCATCGCTCTCGTCCAAATCCTTTTCGGCATCTGCCGCTGCAGGCTTGGGCTTTTCGGATGCACGGCTGGCTGTAACCACCACAGGTGACTTGGTCTGCTGGGACCGCTCATCGAGCGCCTTCGGCTTCTCCGGGTCCTTGTTGTCCTTCGTGCCAACGTCCTTTGCAGTCACCTCCGGTGTGCTGGCGTCCGGTGTCTTGACCTCCGAACGGCTGGCAGCGGCGTCGCTCACGTCCTGCGAGGCTTGATCGTGCTCGGGCGCTGCTTCGGCAGAGAAGGCCGGTGCGGGTGCAGGGCTTACCGGCGGGAGCTCGGCGATGGCCTTTGCACCAAGGCCGCCTTCCTCGATCGGTCCCTCGAGCTGTCCGAACGGCACCTTCCACTCGAAGGCATCGATACGGCCGGTGACGGGCGAGACGGCCATCCAGTGGTCCGAGACGATGCCGTCGGCGACCCAGGCAGGATCGCGCGGCGCACGCAGCGCCTGGGCCATCCAGTGGCGGATGCGGCCCTGGTCGCCGGTGTCCGCCTCCTCGATGTCGGCCAGCAGCAGGTAGACGCTTTCCCGGGGTTCCATGCGAGCGGCAGCCTCGGCCTTGGCACGCGCCTTGTCGAGTTCCCGCGCATCCAGGGCGGCTTCCGCGACGGCGATCAGCGATTCGACATTGTTAGGGCGCAGCGCCTCCAGCTTCTCGGCCCGCTTCAGGCGGTCGGTGGCGCTATCACCGCTGCGGGCGCGAACATAGGCCCGGGCGATCTCCGGATGCGGCGACAGCTTCCAGACGCTGTCGAGAACGGACGCGGCGCGGCGGGTATTGTCTTCGCGATGATAGGCCTTGGCGGCGATCACCGCGGCCGGGACAAGGTCCTTGGCGTGCTTGAGGGCGGCAAGCGCGTCGTCGCGTGCGCCCTTCGGATCGCCTTCCAGCCGTTCGCCGGCCTTGGCCGTCAGGAGAACCGCCTTCCAGCGCTCCGCCTGCTTCTTCTCGATGACATTGGCGACCTTCTGCTGGTCCAGGAGGCGGATGGCGTCGTCCCAGCGACCGGCACGGCAGCGATATTCCAGCGTCGCCTGGGCGGCCCAGGGAAGATAAGGTGCATCTTCGGCGGCGCGTTCCGCATATTGACGGGCTGCCTCGTCGGCGCCGAGCCGGCGCGCCTCGACGTAGAGGCCGCGCAGGCCGAGCTCGCGGGTTTCCGGATCCTCGGCCATGCGCTCGAACTTTGCCCGCGCATCGTCGTGGCGCCCCTCGATCAAGGCGGCCTGGGCTTCGAGAAGGTGCAGCAGCGGTTCCTGATCGGCGCGCAGCAGGGATTGAGCCCGAAGGCTCATCTTGCGCGCCAGAAGGGCATTGCCAGCGCCAGCCGCGATCAGGCCCGTCGAAAGCGCCTGGTAGCCACGATCGCGCTTGCGGGCGCGAAAATGCCGGCGGATGGAATGCGGCGAGGTCCAGATGACCTGAAACAGCCACCACAGGACCATGATCGCAATGATGACGGCGGCAACGGCTGTCGCGGCCACGATGAGGCTGGTTTCGATCAGGTAATCCTGCCAGGCGATGGAGATGAAGCCCGGGCGATCGGCGAGCCAGGCAAAGCCCCATCCGAGAGCAAGGACGACGAGGATGAACGCAAACAATCTGATCATTCTGACGTCTTTCAGTTGGAGCTTCTGGTTTCGCTGACGGCACGCGTGAGCGTGTCGCCGAGCAAGGCGTCGATGGCGATGCGGGCATCAAGCGCCTGCTTGAAGTCCTGCGATACCGCCTTGGCCTCCTGGGGCAGGGTTTCCCACTCGGAGGCCGCGGCCTGCAGGTTTTCGCCCTGCAGCGCATTTTCCATCCGGGCCACGATAGCTTCCGCCGTGTCGCCTTCGGCGTCGCCCGTCCGGCGGACCTTGACCACCGACATGGCGCTCGACATCAGCCGGCCGGCAATGCCCTGATCCTGGTCCGGTTGCTGGGCGGCCTCCAGCATGTCGGCGGACAGCGCCGAAAACTGCTCGGCGAGCTGCGAGCGCGTGGGCACGCCGCCTTCGCTGTAGGACTGCAACTGGGCGACCGCAGGATCGTCCGGCGTGACGCTGGCAAATGTCTGCAGCTCTTCCTCAAACGAACCTCCCCGATCCACGGCAGCCTTCAACGCGGCGGCAGCGATCGCCTGTGCGGCGGCCTCCTCGGCGCCAGGCTCGTTGAGTTCCGCCTCGGCGGCCTCCAGCCGCTGTTGCAGCTGGTCGAGGCGGCCGGTGGTCTCGCTCGACACACCTTCCGCGGATGTCCGCAGAGCAGCAAGCTCCTGTTCGAGGGTGGAGAGGCGTGCGGTCAGCTCTTCCCCGGGGCCTTCGGACGCGGCGGCAACGGCCGCCTCGACGGCCTGCAGCCTCGCGTCGACCTCCGGGGCCGGCGCAGGGGCCTGTCTCAGTGTCTCCACCTGCTGGCGAAGTGCCGCGATGTCGTCGGTGACGTCGCCATCCGCTGACGCGGTGGGAAGATAGCCGGCGTATTGCATGCTCCCTGCCAAAGCGAGGGCGACGATGCCACCGAAGATGCCGGCGGCGATCAGGGTGGAGGTCGCGGTCCCCTTGCCTGCAGGTTGTGTCCGTGAGAATGGCGGTACGGCAGATGAGGCGGTGTCGGAGCTGGGGCGGGAGGTTTCCGTCTTGGAAGTAGACTTGTCCGTACCGGAATCGTCTTTCATGCGCGCCGCAGTGCCGGGGACAGCGCCAGGTTTTGGTCCGGTCTTCACGTCGTCGGCCGGGGTGCTCTTCGGCGGGGAATCCGGCTCGGATAGCATCGCCGACCCTGCCGTGTCGTCCGTGTCGTTGCTGCGAACGGGAGCGGCGAGCGTTTCCTGCTTCGAGACGGTCGCGTCGCTGGTCACGGGTTCGGACCCAGGCCTGGTGCCGGAACTCGATGGTGCATTCTGAGCGGATGACGTCGCCGCAGGGGATGTCCCAGAGTCGTCGCTGTCATTGCTGCGAACGGGCTCGGCGACCGCATCCGGCTTGGAGGCCGTGCCGTCGATCGTCACGGGCTCCTTGTTGGACTTCGTGCGGCGGGGCGATTTATCCGTGACCATCGAGACCTCGTTCCTGCATCATTACAGGGGGAAGTTAGGGGGCAAGGCCAAGGATGGGAAGAGGTGACGGAAATTTGAGGTCCGGAAACGACTAAAGAAGGGCGAGCAGGCTGTCCTCGACCGGGCTCGCTGCGGTCTCGACAGTGCTCTCGAGGGCCTTTGGTACGGCTTGCGCGATATTCTCGCTCAGGCAGAGGATGCGGCTCCGGGACAGGACGATCAAGCTTTCGTCGGAAAGCGGCAGTTCGAAGAACCGCAGCGCCGTCGCCCGGGAGTAGAGCAGGACAACATCCACGGGCGGTGTTTCCAGGGCCGAGGACAGTGCGGCTTTCGTGATCGGGACCGGTCTCATCGTATAGCTGACGACGGTTGTGACCGGGATACCCGCAGCTTCCAGGTCTTCTTCGAACACGGGAGAGCGGGGTTGGCCGGCGAGGTAGAGGAGCGGGCGTTGGGAGGTCATTTGGCGAAGCTGCGGGCGAAAGCGTTCCACCATGCTGGCGCCCGTTCCCTCCGCCGCCTGAACGGAAGCGAAGCCGGTGGCGCGGAGGGCATCGGCCGTCGCGTCGCCCACGGCGAAGACCGTGTCCTGAAGGTAAGGGTGAACTTCACCGCCGAGGGTCTGCAGAACCCTTGCCGTCTCGGCGCTGGTGACGGCAACTGCCGCATGCGGCTGGCGGAGCGCGTCCAGAGCCGCTTGCGGATGATGCTCGGCCGCCATCAGCGGCAGGATCACGGCATGATGACCGAGCGCCGCAATCTTCGCCGCCGTTTTCCGCGCGGCCTCCTCGGGTCGCGTGACGAGGACGCGCACCTGGTTCAGCTCCAGGTTTCGAAGAAGCCGGGACCTGCAGCCGCGCGCACCGTTTCTCCGGCCTGCCTGCCGAGACTTTCGGCCTCGGAGCGAGGCCCTTCCAGTTCCACGGCATATTCCTGCCGGCCGTCCGGTGTCAGGATGAGGCCGGAGAAGCGCAGGTGGTCACCCTCGCAGAGGGCATAGCCGGCGATCGGGGTGCGGCAGGAACCGTCCAGGGCGCCGAGAAAGGCGCGCTCGCAGCTGACGGCGTCATAGGTCGGGCGATCGTTGATGGCGTCGAGGAAATCGGCCACCCGGCTGTCGCCGGTCCGGCTCTCGATGCAGATCGCACCCTGGGCGGGCGCCGGCGGGAAATCGGCGGGATCGAGAAGTTCGGTCACCACTTCTTCCCTCGCCAGCCGCTTCAGGCCCGCGAACGCCAGAAGCGTGGCGTCGACATGACCTTCATCCAGCTTGCGCAGGCGGGTGCCGACGGATCCGCGGAAAATCGTCACCTGGATGTCCGGCCGGATACGACGGACCAGGGCCTGTCGGCGCAGGGATGCCGTGCCCACGGTCGCACCGTCCGGGAGAGCCGTCAGACTTGCTGCGGTCCGGCCGATCAGCGCATCGCGGATGTCTTCACGCGGAAGATAGGCGGAAAGGCATAATCCGTCCGGCAGCACCGTCGGCATGTCCTTGGAGGAGTGCACGGCGAAATCCAGTTCGCCGGACATCAGTTGCTCCTCCAGCTCCAGGGTGAACAGGCCCTTGCCGCCGATCTCGCTCAGCGGACGGTCCACGATCCGGTCGCCGGTGGTGGACAGGATGACGATCTCGAACATCTCCTCGGGAAGATCATGCGCCGCCATCAGCCGGGCGCGTGTTTCTGCGGCCTGCGCCAGTGCCAGTGGGCTGCCGCGCGTACCGATCCGGAAAGGTTTCGTTTGCATCCGTATTCGTCCATTGTTAACCGGAGGCCTTGGTAACCGGCTTTATTCAGCCCCGCAATCAACGATCGACCCATGGCGACCTTTCTTCGCATCCTCGGTATCGAAACAAGCTGTGACGAAACGGCGGCTTCCGTCGTCGTGCGGCATGCGGACGGGCGTGGCGAAATTCTCTCGGACGTGGTGCTGTCGCAACTGGAAGAGCACAGTGCCTTCGGTGGCGTGGTCCCGGAGATTGCGGCACGCGCCCACGTCGAGGCGCTCGACGGGCTGATCGAAGAGGCGCTCGAGCGGGCCGACGTGTCGCTCGCCGAGATCGATGCGGTCGCCGCCACATCCGGGCCGGGGCTGATCGGCGGGCTGCTGGTCGGATTGATGACCGGAAAGGCCATAGCGCGTGCGGCGGGCAAGCCGCTCTACGCCGTCAATCACCTCGAAGGCCATGCGCTGACGGCGCGGCTGACGGATGGTCTGCCGTTCCCCTATCTGATGCTTCTCGTCTCCGGTGGCCACACACAGCTGGTGCTGGTGAATGGCGTGGGCGAGTACGAGCGATGGGGGACGACGATCGACGACGCGCTGGGCGAAGCCTTCGACAAGACGGCCAAGCTGCTCGGGCTCCCCTATCCGGGAGGGCCGGCCGTCGAGAGGACAGCGCTTCACGGCGATGCGGATCGTTTCAAACTGCCGCGGCCGCTGGTCGGCGAGGCGCGGCTCGATTTCTCCTTCTCCGGCCTGAAGACGGCCGTGCGGCAGGCTGCTACCGACATTGCGCCGCTCGACGATCAGGACGTGGCCGATATCTGCGCCTCCTTCCAGAAGGCCATTTCCGGCACGCTGAAGGATAGGATCGGCCGAGGGCTTGCGCGGTTTCGCGACCAGTTTTCCGGATTGGACACGGAGCCGGCCCTGGTCGTGGCCGGAGGTGTCGCGGCCAACCAGGAAATCCGCCGCACCCTGCAGGCGCTTTGCCTGGAGTACGGGTTCCGGTTCGTGGCCCCGCCCATGCGCCTCTGCACGGACAATGCGGCGATGATTGCCTGGGCCGGGCTGGAGCGGATGGCAGCAGAGCTTCCCGCGGACCCGCTCGACGTTCAGCCGCGCTCCCGCTGGCCCCTCGACAGCAATGCCCAGACATTGCTGGGATCAGGCAAGCGCGGAGCCAAGGCATGAGTGCGACAGCGACCATCGTCGTCATCGGGGCGGGGGCCTTCGGCACGGCCTTGGCCACGATCATGGCCCTCGAAAGCAGATCGACCGTCACCCTCATCGGCCGCAATACTGCGCTGATGAGCGACTTGCGCGATATGCGGATGCATGATGCGGTGCTTCCGGGTGTGCCATTGGCGGATGCGCTGCAGTTCTCCGCCGAACCGGATGCGATCTCCGAGGCCGGAATCGTGCTGTTTGCGATGCCGTCGCAGTCGCATGCGGATGCCGCCCGCTACTACGGTCCTTACCTTGCCGGGGACGCCGCCGTCGTGACCTGCGCCAAGGGTCTCGATCGGACGTCCGGGAGCGTCTTGACGGAGGTTCTCGAGCGGGAACTGCGGGGCCGATCAGCGGCCGCCCTCAGCGGTCCCGGCTTTGCCGCCGACATCGCGCGCGGCCTGCCGACAGCAATGACGATTGCGGCGGGCGAGGCCGCCCTGGCGGAACGACTGGCGCATACGCTTTCCACGCCGACGTTTCGGCTCTACCCCTCGACCGATCGTATCGGGGCGCAGCTGGGCGGCGCGCTGAAGAACGTCCTGGCGATTGCCTGCGGCATTGTGGACGGCGCGGGACTGGGGGAATCGGCGAGAGCTGCACTGATCTCGCGCGGACTTGCGGAGATGTCGCGGCTTGCGGAGCGCATGGGTGGCCGCCCGGAGACGGTGCGGGGGCTGTCCGGTCTCGGCGACCTGGTGCTGACCGGAACCAGCCATCAGTCGCGCAATCTGCGCTATGGCATCGCGCTGGGCAAACAGGTGCCGGAGGGCGCCGGCAACGATCTGGTGGAAGGCGCGTTCGCCGCCTCGATCGCGGCAGGGCTTGGCCGGACGCATGGCATCGACCTGCCGATCACCAATGCCGTCGCCGATATCATCGCGGGGAAGCTCGACGTGTCCGCAGCCGTGGAGCGCCTGATGACCCGCCCGATCACCACCGAATAAGACAGACAACGGAGAGATCTCGATGCTTTTTGCCTTCCTGTGCACAGACAAACCCGGCCACCTCAACGTCCGGATGGACACACGACCCGCCCATCTCGAGCACCTCAACAAGCTCAATGCGGATGGCACGCTGACGATGGCAGGTCCGTTCCTCGACGACGAGGGCAAGCCGAACGGCAGCCTGGTGATCGTGGAAGCCGAGGACATGGCCGCCGCACGGGCTCTGGCGGAAGCCGATCCCTACTATCAGGCAGGTCTCTTCGAGACGGTCGAGGTGAAGCCCTACAACTGGGTCTTCAACAAGCCGGAGGCTTGAGCGTCCATGGCGTATTGGCTGTTCAAGTCCGAGCCCTTCAAGTGGTCCTGGGAGATGCAGAAGGCCAAGGGCGATGCCGGCGAGGAGTGGTCGGGCGTTCGCAATTACCAGGCTCGCAATCACATGCGGGCGATGAAGATCGGCGACAAGGGCTTCTTCTATCACTCCAATGAGGGTCTGGAGATCGTCGGGATCGTGGAGGTCTGCGCGCTCAGCCATCCCGATTCGACGGCGGATGGCGATGCGCGATGGGATTGCGTGGACATTCGCGCCATCTGCGATCTTCCCACGCCGGTGACGCTGAAGGAGATCAAGGCCAATCCGAAGTTTGAGACCATGTCGCTCGTGACATCGATGCGGCTTTCGGTTCAGCCGGTCACGGACGAGGAGTACGTGGAGATCTGCCGGCTTGGCGGACTGGACAATCCGCCCCGCTCGCCTGATTGACACGGTGCATGAAGACTGATCCCCGCAGCTTCATCCTTTCCAATACGAGGCTTCTTGCTCCACCGCATGTGCCGGAGGTGCGATTGCATCTCGCCGACGAGGCGCATGATCTGTGGCAGAAGACCGAGGAGGAGCTGGAGGTGATCGGCCTTCCGCCGCCGTTCTGGGCCTTTGCCTGGGCAGGCGGGCAGGGACTGGCGCGCTACATCCTGGATCATCCCGAGGCTGTGTCCGGAAAACGGGTGCTCGACTTTGCCACCGGGTCCGGGCTGGTGGCGATTACGGCCAAGCGTGCCGGCGCCGCCGACGTGCTGGCGGCAGACGTTGACCCATGGGCTGCCGATGCTGTTGCGCTCAATGCCGCGGCGAACGATGTGACGGTCGATTTCGTGCGCGGCGACCTGATCGGAACGGCGATCGATGCCGAGGTGGTGCTTGCCGGCGACGTCTTCTACGACAAGGGTTTTGCGGAAGCGCTCGCGCCCTGGTTTCGCCGGCTGGCCGGAGAGGGGCGCATCGTTCTCGTCGGGGATCCGGGACGGAGCTATCTGCCGAAGGATTGTCTCGAGCCGCTGGCGTCCTATGAAGTGCCGGTGACCCGGGCACTGGAGGACGCCGAGATAAAGAAGACGACCGTGTGGCGCTTCACCTAATTGGCTGCGCGGATGACGCAGACGCCTGATTCGTATGAGCATGGGTCGGAGCGGCGGAAGTAGCGATCGTCGACCTGGATGATCTTCGCTATAGGCGCAGGCTGCGGACGGCTCGTTTTCTCGATGCCGTGGATGACCCAGACGGAACGGCTGAAGGTGCCGACACCGCGCACGTGGGTCACCGGTGTGGTGTAGCCGATCGACCGGCCGAGTTTGCGGCTATCGGGGTGGCCATGCCCGCGCGCGCCGTGCCCGCGGTAATCGTTTTGCCAGTCGTTTCCGCTTGCAGCCACAGGCAGCGCCATGGCGGCCAGCAGTGTCGAAGCGAGAGCTCCCGCGAGCAATTGTTTCTTGATCATCTTCAGCCTCCGGCGCAAGCGTTAACGGAAGGTTAACACAGTTCGGATACCGAAGTCGTCAAGGCTGTGGGGAAAATTCCGGATGTGATCGATCGGCGAGCGCCAACACGGAATCGACGGGTTCGAGCACCAATCGATTAAAATTTAAGATCCGTTTGAAATCGCTTGTCGTAGAGCATATCGGGAACTAAACCACGCTAAATGATGCAATGCACATTTCTTCGGCATGGTGCATTGGCGGGTGCAGCGCGCCCGTAAACGCTTCAACGCCGCGAGGTCCTGATGGCGAACGTGACTAAAAACCGGCCCCTGTCGCCGCACCTGCAGATCTACAAATTCATCCCCACCATGGCCATGTCGATCATGCACCGCATTACCGGTGCAGCGCTCTATTTCGGCACGGTTCTTGTCGCCGCGTGGCTGATCGCAGCCGCTTCCGGCGAAGAGAATTTCAACGAGGTCAATGGCCTGTTCGGCTCGCTGGTCGGCCAGATCATCCTGTTTGGATACACCTGGGCGCTCCTCCATCACCTGCTCGGCGGGTTGCGCCACATGATGTGGGACCTCGGCTACGGTTTCGAGAAAGAGTTCTCGACCATGCTGGCGAAGGCCAATCTTGTTGCGTCGATCGGTCTGACCGTCCTGGTCTGGATCGTTGTGCTATTGGTTCGCTGAGGAGGATCGGCTCATGGACATGCGTACACCGCTTGCAAAAGTTCGCGGCCTCGGCTCCGCAAAAAGCGGCACCGAGCATTTCTGGAAGGTGCGAACGACCTCGATCGCGCTCACGCCCCTGCTTCTCTTCTACGTCGGGTTCCTGGTGATGTATGTCGGTCGTCCCTACGCCGACGTGGTGGGAGCGCTCTCCAATCCCTTCGTCGCGACGATCAATGCGCTGACGGTCATCGCGAGCGTCATCCACATGCGCCTCGGCATGGAGGAGGTCATCCAGGATTACGTCCATAACGAAAGCATGAAACTGCTGTTCATCGTGCTCAACGCCTTCTTTTCCCTTCTGATCGGCGGTCTCTGTCTTATCGCCGTCCTGAAAATCGCATTCGCAGGATAACCCGTCATGGCATCCATCACTCCCATTGCGCAGACAGGCAAGGCCTATACCTTTGTCGACCATTCCTATGACGTGATCGTCGTGGGCGCGGGCGGAGCGGGTCTTCGCGCGACGCTCGGCATGGCCGAGCAAGGTTTCAAGACCGCCTGCATCACCAAGGTCTTCCCGACCCGCTCGCACACGGTCGCGGCGCAGGGCGGTATCGCCGCCTCGCTCCAGAACATGACGCCGGACAGCTGGCAGTGGCATCTCTACGATACCGTCAAGGGCTCCGACTGGCTCGGCGACGTGGATGCCATGCAGTACTTGGCGATGGAGGCGCCGAAGGCGGTCTACGAGCTGGAGCACTACGGCGTGCCGTTCTCGCGCAACGAGGAAGGCAAGATCTACCAGCGGCCGTTCGGTGGCCATATGCAGAACTACGGTGCCGGCCCACCGGTACAGCGCACCTGCGCCGCCGCCGACCGCACCGGCCACGCGATCCTGCACACGCTCTACGGCCAGTCGCTGAAGCACAATGCGGAATTCTTCATCGAGTATTTCGCCCTCGACCTGATCATGTCGGATGACGGTCGCTGCACGGGCGTGGTGGCCTGGAACCTCGACGACGGCACGATCCACCGCTTCACGGCGAAGATGGTGGTGCTGGCGACCGGCGGCTATGGCCGCGCCTATTTCTCCGCCACGTCCGCCCATACCTGCACCGGTGACGGCGGCGGCATGATTGCCCGCGCTGGCCTGCCACTGCAGGACATGGAATTCGTCCAGTTCCACCCGACGGGGATCTACGGCTCAGGCTGCCTGATCACGGAAGGTGCGCGCGGCGAAGGCGGTTATCTCGTCAATTCCGAAGGCGAGCGTTTCATGGAGCGCTATGCGCCCTCCGCCAAGGATCTTGCCTCGCGTGACGTGGTTTCCCGTTGCATGACGCTCGAAATCCGCGAGGGTCGCGGCGTCGGCAAGAACAAGGACCACATCTTCCTGCATCTCGACCATCTGGATCCGGCCGTTCTGCACGAGCGGCTGCCGGGTATCTCCGAAAGCGCGAAGATCTTCGCCGGTGTCGACGTGACGCGCGAGCCGATCCCGGTGCTGCCGACCGTTCACTACAACATGGGCGGCATCCCGACCAATTTCTGGGGCGAGGTGCTGAACGCGGACAGTGAAAATCCGGAACGCATCGCTCCCGGCCTGATGGCCGTCGGCGAAGCGGGCTGTGCATCCGTGCATGGGGCGAACCGCCTCGGCTCCAACTCGCTGATCGACCTTGTCGTCTTCGGCCGTGCCGCGGCGATCCGCGCCGGCCAGGTGATCGACCGGGCGGCGGCGGTGCCGGCCCTCAACACGGCCGCCTGCGACAAGATCATGGAGCGCTTCGACCGTCTGCGGAATGCCAACGGCGGAACGCCGACGGCCGTGCTGCGCGACAAGATGCAGCGCACCATGCAGGAAGATGCCGCCGTGTTCCGGACCCAGGAGTCGCTGGAATCAGGCTGTCGCCGGATGTCGGCCATCTGGGGCGAGCTGAAGGATACGAAGGTCACGGACCGCTCGATGATCTGGAACTCCGATCTGGTCGAGACCCTCGAGCTCGAAAACCTGATGGCGAACGCGATCACGACCGTCTACGGCGCCGAGGCGCGCAAGGAAAGCCGCGGCAGCCACGCCCGTGAAGACTTTACCGATGGTCCGTTCGGCGGCCGCGACGATGTCAACTGGCGCAAGCACACGCTGGCCTGGTTGAACGATGCCGGCGGCGTCCGGCTGGACTATCGCCCGGTTCACACCGAACTCATCGCCGAAGGCATCGATCCTGCAAAGATCGAGCCCAAGGCGCGCGTGTATTGATCTCGAGAGGATCCGGACATGGTTGAACTCACTCTTCCCAAGAACTCTCAGATGACCGAAGGCAAGGTCTGGCCGAAGCCTGCCGATGCAAAGAACGTTCGCGAATACAGGGTCTATCGCTGGAATCCGGACGACGGCCAGAACCCGCGTATCGACACCTTCTACATCGACATCGACGATTGCGGTCCGATGGTGCTGGACGGTCTCTTGTACATCAAGGACAAGATCGACCCGACACTGACGCTGCGCCGGTCCTGCCGGGAAGGCATCTGCGGCTCCTGCGCAATGAACATCGACGGCACCAACACGCTGGCCTGCACCAAGGGCATGGAAGACATCGGCGGGACGGTGAAGGTCTATCCGCTGCCGCACATGCCGGTCGTGAAGGATCTCGTGCCGGATCTCACCAACTTCTACGCGCAGCACCGCTCGATCGAGCCCTGGCTGAAGACGGTATCGCCGCCGCCGGCGAAGGAGTGGAAGCAGAGCCACGAAGACCGCATGAAGCTCGACGGTCTCTATGAGTGCATTCTCTGTGCCTGCTGTTCCGCCTCCTGTCCGAGCTACTGGTGGAACGGCGACCGCTATCTCGGTCCGGCTGTCTTGCTGCAGGCCTATCGCTGGCTGATCGACAGCCGCGACGAGGCCAAGGGCGAGCGTCTCGACGATCTGGAAGATCCCTTCCGGCTCTATCGCTGCCACACAATCATGAACTGTGCACAGACCTGCCCGAAGGGCCTGAACCCGGCGAAAGCGATCGCCGAGATCAAGAAGATGATGGTCGAGCGCCGCGTATAGAATAGAATTCAGGCGCGACGCCGGTTGATGTTCGCGCCTGCTGTTCCATTTTGCGGGCAAGAGCCTGTGATGCTAAGTCAGGGATGTGCTTGCGGTTGATTCGATCTGATCTATCGCGATAATTCCGCCGTGTTTCATCACTAGCACCGGGTGCAGCAAAAGATCGGAGTGAAATGATGCAGTTCAGGTATGTCGCCACCGGGTTGATGGTCGCCGTCTCCCTCGCCGGTTGCCAACGCACCTCCTACAGCCCCTACGACAATCTCCCTTCGCAGCCTGCCCCGCTGCAGGCGCAGCCTGTTCCCCAGGTTCAGTCGAACCAGCTGCCGCCGCCGGGTGGCGCAACGCAGTTCCCGACGGCGCCGATGCAGGAAACGGCATCGCTCGATCCGAATGCCTCGGCTCCGACAACGGCCCTGGATGTAACGAAGGAGCAGATGGTCGGCAACTGGCGTGTCTCGAACGCGGGCAGTTCCTGCGACATGTTCCTGACGCTGACCAATCTCGGAAGCGGTTCGCGCGGGGGCACGCGCGGTTGCGCCGGCGAGTTGACCGCGATGGGCTCCTGGGAAGTGTCCGGCAAGATGGTGCAGTTCAAGGATCGCGCCGGCAACGTCATCGGCCGCGTCTACAAGAGCGCCGACAACCGTTTCGACGGTACCACCAACTCCGGGCAGCCGGTCAGCCTCAGCCGCTAGCGGCACCAGGGAGCACGTTCCTCCTCTATGGAAGCCATTCCCGACTACACGCACAGCGTCGTAGAAGAGCTGAAGGTCAAGACCGCGGCAGGAAGTCTGACTCCAGACCGCTCCCAGCTCGAGGTTGCGGCCAAGCTCGACCGCGTGCTTGGCGACCTTCGGGAAGCTCGTCCGGCCAGGAAGCAAAGCGCGCTCGGATGGCTGTTTGCCAAGGGCAGCACCCGGCCCAGCAAGGTTCGCGGGCTCTATATCCACGGCAGTGTCGGTCGCGGCAAGACCATGCTCATGGAGATGTTCTTCAAGAAGGCGGCCACCGACAAGAAGCGGCGGGTTCACTTCCACGAGTTCATGGCGGATGTGCACGGTCGGGTGCATGAGCACCGGATGAGGCTGAAGAGCGGCCAGACAAAGCAGGTGGACCCCATTCCGCCCGTGGCCGCCGAGATTTACGCCGAGGCGGAGCTTCTGTGCTTCGACGAATTCTCGGTGACGGACATCACCGACGCCATGATCCTTGCCCGGCTGTTCAACGAACTCTTCTCCCTGGGTTGCGTGCTTGTCGCGACGTCGAACGTCGCGCCGGAGAACCTCTACAAGGATGGACTGAACCGCGGCCTCTTCCTGCCCTTCATCGATCTGCTGCAGCAGCACGTCGAGACGGTATCGCTGGAATCCCCGACCGACTATCGGATGGAGAAGCTCGCAAACCTTCCCGTCTATGTGACGCCGCTCGGTCCTCAGGCCGATGCGGCCATGGAGGCTACGTGGCATCAGGTCACCGATGGCGAGCGTGGGATGCCGTCGGAGGTCCCGCGCAAGGGGCGTGTGATCAAGGTTCCCAGTGCCGTCGGCCGGGCCGCTCGCTTCCGTTTTGCCGATCTTTGCGAGAGGCCACTCGGTGCTGCGGATTACCTGGCGATCGCAGAGCGCTTCGATTCCATCTTCGTCGAGCAGATTCCGCAGCTTGGCCCGGAGAAACGCAATGAGACCAAACGCTTTATCAACCTTGTCGATACATTGTACGACAACGCCGTTCGGCTTTACGTTTCTGCCGCAGCCGCACCCGACGATCTCCTGACGGAACGGCGCGGGACGGAAGGGTTCGAATTCGACCGGACAGTTTCGCGTCTTTTCGAAATGCGCAGCGCCGATTATGCGGCAGTGCACGCGCAACGTCACCCGTGAGCGACGGCCAAATTCTTACGTTTACGTAAGAATTTATTCATTTAACCGATTGAAAACACTGGCCTCCAAAGAACCGATTGCTATTTCAAGCAGGTTCCGGTATGGCCATGTGAACATTGGCGGCCCGGCTTGCGTGTCCGGTCGCGGACAATGATCTGGAGAGGAAGCTTTTCGATGGCGCGGAAGAAGATCGCACTTATTGGTTCTGGCATGATCGGTGGAACGCTGGCGCATCTCGCCGGCATCAAGGAGCTGGGCGATATCGTCCTCTTCGACATCGCCGATGGTATCCCGCAGGGTAAGGGTCTGGACATCGCCCAGTCTTCCCCGGTCGAAGGCTTCAACGCGAAGCTCACCGGCGCCAGTGACTATTCTGCCATCGAAGGCGCCGACGTCTGCATCGTTACCGCTGGCGTTGCCCGCAAGCCTGGCATGAGCCGCGACGATCTTCTCGGCATCAACCTCAAGGTCATGGAACAGGTTGGCGCCGGCATCAAGAAATACGCACCGGACGCCTTCGTCATCTGCATCACCAATCCGCTCGACGCGATGGTCTGGGCGCTGCAGAAGTTCTCCGGCCTGCCGAAGAACATGGTCGTCGGCATGGCCGGCGTGCTGGACTCCTCCCGCTTCCGCCTGTTTCTCTCCGAGGAATTCAACGTCTCGGTCCAGGACGTCACCGCCTTCGTTCTCGGCGGTCACGGCGACACCATGGTGCCGCTTGCCCGCTATTCGACTGTCGGCGGCATTCCACTCACCGACCTCGTCAAGATGGGTTGGGTCACCAAGGAGCGCCTGGAAGAAATCATCCAGCGCACCCGTGATGGTGGCGCCGAGATCGTCGGCCTGCTGAAGACCGGCTCGGCCTATTATGCGCCTGCCGCCTCGGCGATCGAGATGGCCGAGTCCTTCCTCAAGGACAAGAAGCGCGTGCTGCCCTGCGCTGCCTATCTCTCCGGCCAGTACGGCGTGAAGGACATGTATGTCGGCGTTCCGACAGTCATCGGCGCCGGTGGCGTCGAGCGCATCATCGAGGTCGAATTCAACAAGAGCGAGGAAGAGGCCTTCCAGAAGTCGGTCGGCGCGGTTGCCGGTCTTTGTGAAGCCTGCATCAACATCGCTCCCGCGCTGAAGTAATCGCGCCAGCTACATCCAAGGAAACGCTGATGAATATTCACGAATATCAGGCCAAGGCTCTGCTCAAGGGCTTCGGCGCTCCGGTTGCCGAAGGTGTGGCCATCCTCAAGGTCGAGGAGGCCGAGGCGGCTGCGAAGTCGCTGCCGGGTCCGCTCTATGTGGTCAAGAGCCAGATTCATGCCGGCGGTCGCGGCAAGGGCAAGTTCAAGGAACTCGGTCCCGATGCCAAGGGCGGCGTGCGCCTTGCCAAGTCCATCGAGGAAGTGGTTTCCCACGCCCGCGACATGCTCGGCAACACGCTGGTAAC
The DNA here is from genome assembly GCA_000722615.1 of Pseudorhizobium pelagicum. Classification (GTDB taxonomy): domain Bacteria; phylum Pseudomonadota; class Alphaproteobacteria; order Rhizobiales; family Rhizobiaceae; genus Neorhizobium; species Neorhizobium pelagicum. The sequence continues at coordinate 94,355 of JOKI01000007.1, forward strand.
GGCGCAGACCGGCGATGCCGGCAAGCAGGTCAACCGTCTCTACATCGAAGACGGCGCAGACATCGACCGCGAGCTCTACTGCTCGCTCCTGGTTGACCGGTCGGTCGGTCAGGTGGCCTTCGTCGTTTCGACCGAAGGCGGCATGGACATCGAGGCGGTCGCCCACGACACGCCGGAGAAGATCCACACGATCGCCATCGAGCCGGAAGCCGGCGTCACGGATGCCGACGTCGCTGCAATCTCGAAGGCTCTCGAGCTCTCGGGTGCCGCCGCGGACGATGCCAAGGCCCTGTTCCCGGCGCTCTACAAGGCGTTCGTCGAAAAGGACATGGCGCTGCTGGAGGTCAATCCGCTGATCGTCATGAAGGACGGCCATCTGCGCGTTCTCGACGCCAAGATGTCGTTCGACGGCAATGCCCTGTTCCGTCACGGCGACGTCCGGGCGCTGCGCGACGAGACCGAAGAAGACGCCAAGGAAATCGAAGCCTCCAAGTGGGACCTCGCCTATGTCGCCCTCGACGGCAACATCGGCTGCATGGTCAATGGCGCAGGCCTTGCCATGGCGACGATGGACATCATCAAGCTCTACGGCAAGGAGCCGGCAAACTTCTGCGACGTCGGCGGTGGCGCCGGCAAGGAGAAGGTCGCGGCGGCCTTCAAGATCATCACGGCTGACCCGAAGGTCGAGGGCATCCTCGTGAACATCTTCGGCGGCATCATGAAGTGCGACGTCATCGCAGAAGGTGTCGTGGCTGCCGTCCAGGAAGTCGGCCTCAAGGTTCCGCTGGTCGTGCGCCTCGAAGGTACAAATGTCGAGCTTGGCAAGAAGATCCTCAACGAATCGGGCCTGGCGATCACCGCAGCCGACGACTTGGACGATGCCGCCAAGAAGATCGTCGCTGCGATCAACGCCTAATTTGAAGGACCGGAAATAATGTCCATTCTCGTCAACAAAGACACGAAGGTCCTGGTTCAGGGCCTGACCGGCAAGACCGGCACTTTCCACACCGAACAGGCGCTTGCCTACTACGGCACGCAGATGGTCGGCGGTATCCACCCGAAGAAGGGTGGCGAAACCTGGACCGGCTCGAAGGGTGAAAGCCTGCCGATCTTCGCGACCGTGGCCGAAGCCAAGGAAGCAACCGGCGCCGACGCGTCCGTGATCTACGTTCCGCCGGCAGGCGCCGCCGACGCGATCATCGAGGCGATCGACGCCGAGATCCCGTTCATCACCTGCATCACCGAAGGCATTCCGGTCATGGACATGGTCCGCGTCAAGGCGCGCCTCGACCGCTCCAAGTCGCGCCTTCTCGGCCCCAACTGCCCGGGCGTCCTGACGCCGGAAGAATGCAAGATCGGCATCATGCCGGGCTCGATCTTCCGCAAGGGTTCGGTCGGCATCGTCTCGCGCTCCGGCACGCTGACCTATGAAGCCGTGTTCCAGACCTCCAACGAAGGCCTCGGCCAGACCACGGCTGTCGGCATCGGCGGCGATCCGGTCAAGGGCACGGAATTCATCGACATCCTGGAAATGTTCCTCGCCGACGACGCGACCCAGTCGATCATCATGATCGGTGAAATCGGTGGCTCTGCGGAAGAAGACGCGGCCCAGTTCCTGATCGACGAAGCCAAGAAGGGCCGCAAGAAGCCGATGGCAGGCTTCATCGCCGGTCGCACGGCGCCCAAGGGTCGCACGATGGGCCACGCCGGCGCCGTGGTGTCCGGCGGCAAGGGTGACGCGGAATCGAAGATCGCAGCCATGGAAGCGGCCGGCATCAAGGTGTCGCCATCTCCGGCCCGCCTCGGCACGACGCTGGTTGAAGTCCTCAAGGGCTAAGGCCACATAGGCATCAAGGCCGCCCGGCTTGCGCCGGTCGGCCACGTTATCGGCAAGATGGTGCGGAACAGGCGCCTTCCTTGCGGGTTCAGCGTCAAGCGGCGCGGACCGTGGCCGTCTCAGGCGGCTTCAAAAGACAAGACCATCAAAGCGACGGCCGACGCTTATCTTTTGGCCCTCAGTTTCGTCGGGAGGCGGGCGCGGCGTCCGCAAGAAAATCATGGCACGGCAAGAAGCCAACGAGCAGTTCCTCATCACCTCCTTCCTCGACGGCGCGAATGCCTCCTATATCGAGCAGCTCTACGCCCGGTATGAGGACGATCCGAATTCCGTCGGACCGGAATGGCAGTCCTTCTTCAAGGCGCTTGCCGACAGTCCGGACGACGTGAAGAAGGCCGCCAAGGGTGCGTCTTGGCAGCGCAAGAACTGGCCGATCGATGCCGGGGGAGATCTCGTCTCGGCGCTCGACGGCAACTGGCCGGTCGTTGAAAAGGCGATCGAAACGAAGGTCAAGGCGAAGGCAGAGGCCGCCGCGGTTGCCACGGGAGCGACGGTCAACGAGGCCGACGTGCTGCAGGCGACGCGCGATTCCGTCCGCGCCATCATGATGATCCGCGCCTACCGCATGCGTGGCCACCTGCACGCCAAGCTCGATCCGCTCGGTCTTGCCATTCCGGTGGAGGACTACAACGAACTGTCGCCCAGCGCCTACGGTTTCACCGAGGCCGACTACGACCGCAAGATCTTCATCGACAACGTGCTCGGGCTGGAGTTCGCGACGGTCCGCGAGATGCTCGACATCCTGGAGCGCACCTATTGCTCGACCATGGGCGTCGAGTTCATGCATATTTCCAACCCGGAAGAAAAAGCCTGGGTCCAGGAACGCATCGAGGGCCCGCACAAGGGCGTGGAATTCACGCCGAACGGCAAGAAGGCCATCCTGCAGAAGCTTGTCGAGGCTGAAGGCTACGAGCAGTTCCTCGACGTGCGGTTCAAGGGCACGAAGCGCTTCGGTCTCGACGGCGGTGAATCGCTGATCCCGGCGCTCGAGCAGATCATCAAGCGCGGTGGCCAGGACGGCCTCGAGGAGATCGTTCTCGGCATGGCCCACCGTGGCCGCCTGAACGTGCTGACCAACGTGATGGGCAAGCCGCACCGCGCCGTGTTCCACGAGTTCAAGGGCGGCTCGTTCAAGCCGGACGATGTCGAAGGCTCAGGCGACGTCAAGTATCACCTCGGTGCTTCTTCCGACCGCGAGTTCGACGGCAACAAGGTTCATTTGTCGCTGACGGCCAACCCATCGCACCTCGAGATCGTCAATCCGGTCGTGATGGGCAAGGCGCGAGCCAAGCAGGACATGCTTGCCAAGACCGCCGACAAGGACGGCATCGTTCCGCTTGCCGAGCGCTCCAAGGTGCTGCCGCTGCTCCTGCACGGGGATGCGGCCTTCGCCGGCCAGGGTGTCGTGGCCGAAATCCTCGGCCTCTCCGGCCTGCGCGGCCATCGCGTCGCCGGCACGATGCACGTCATCATCAACAACCAGATCGGCTTCACCACCAATCCGGCCTTCTCCCGCTCGTCGCCGTATCCGTCCGACGTGGCGAAGATGATCGAGGCGCCGATCTTCCACGTCAACGGCGACGACCCGGAAGCCGTGACCTACGCCGCCAAGATCGCCACCGAGTACCGGATGAAGTTCCACAAGCCGGTCGTCCTGGACATCTTCTGCTATCGCCGCTTCGGCCACAACGAAGGCGACGAGCCGGCGTTCACGCAGCCGAAGATGTACAAGGTGATCCGCGGCCACAAGACGGTGGCGCAGATCTATGCAGACCGCCTGATTGCCGAAGGCCTGATCAGCGACGGCGAGTTCGAGAAGATGAAGGCGGACTGGCGTGCCCACCTCGAGCAGGAGTTCGAGGCAGGGCAGAGCTACAAGCCCAACAAGGCCGACTGGCTGGACGGCGTCTGGTCCGGGCTGCGTTCCGCCGACAATGCCGACGAGCAGCGCCGCGGCAAGACCGCCATGCCGATGAAGCAGCTGAAGGACATCGGTCGCAAGCTCTCGACCATTCCGGAGGGTTTCAACGCCCACCGGACGATCAAGCGCTTCATGGACAACCGCGCGCAGATGATCGAGACGGGCGAGGGTATCGACTGGGCGATGGCCGAGGCACTGGCCTTCGGTTCGCTGACGGTGGAAGGCACCAAGATCCGCCTCTCGGGCCAGGACGTCGAACGCGGCACGTTCTCCCAGCGGCACTCGGTTCTCTACGACCAGGAGACGGAAGAGCGCTTCGTTCCGCTTGCCAACCTGTCGCCGACACAGGCCCGCTACGAGGTCATCAACTCGATGCTCTCCGAAGAGGCGGTGCTCGGCTTCGAATATGGCTACTCGCTGGCCCGTCCGAATGCGCTGACGCTGTGGGAAGCCCAGTTCGGCGACTTCGCCAACGGCGCGCAGGTGGTCTTCGACCAGTTCATCTCGTCGGGCGAACGCAAATGGCTGCGCATGTCCGGCCTCGTCTGCCTGCTTCCGCATGGCTACGAAGGCCAGGGCCCCGAGCATTCCTCGGCACGCCTGGAGCGCTGGCTGCAGATGTGCGCCGAAGACAACATGCAGGTCGCCTACTGCACGACGCCGGCAAACTACTTCCATATCCTGCGCCGCCAGGTGAAGCGCGATTTCCGCAAGCCGCTCATCCTGATGACGCCGAAGTCGCTGCTCCGCCACAAGCGCGCGACGTCGACGCTTGCGGAGATGGCTGGCGAAAGCTCCTTCCACCGCCTGCTGTGGGACGATGCGGAGGTCATCAAGGATGGCCCGATCAAGCTGCAGAAGGACGCCAAGATCCGTCGTGTCGTAATGTGTTCGGGCAAGGTCTATTACGACCTCCTGGAAGAGCGCGAGAAGCGCGGCATCGACGACGTCTACCTGCTGCGCATCGAACAGCTCTATCCATTCCCGGCAAAGGCGCTGATCAACGAGCTGTCGCGTTTCCGCAACGCGGAGATGGTCTGGTGCCAGGAAGAGCCCAAGAACATGGGCGGCTGGTCGTTCATCGATCCGTACCTCGAATGGGTTCTGGCCCATATCGACGCCAAGTACCAGCGCGTCCGCTACACCGGTCGCCCGGCAGCGGCCTCGCCGGCCACGGGCCTGATGTCCAAGCACCTGGCGCAGCTTGAAGCATTCCTTGAAGACGCGCTCGGCGGCTGATCCTCAGCCGCCTCCGCGACACCCAATAACGGCATCCTAGAGAAAACGGAAACAGACCATGGCCACCGAAATCCGCGTCCCGACCCTCGGGGAATCCGTCAGCGAAGCCACCGTAGGCACCTGGTTCAAGAAAGTCGGCGACACCGTGAAGGCCGACGAACCACTCGTCGAACTTGAAACCGACAAGGTCACCGTCGAAGTTCCGGCGCCTGCGTCCGGCGTCCTGACCGAGATCGTCGCCCAGAACGGCGAGACCGTCGGTCTCGACGCCCTTCTCGGACAGATTTCCGAAGGTGGCGCAGGGGCGGCTCCAGCCGCTCCCGCAAAGGCCGAAGAGCCGGCCAAGGCTTCCGAGCCTGCTCCGGCCAAGGCCGCCGAGCCGGCCCCGGCCGCCAAGGCTGCGCCTTCCGAGATGCCGGCGGCTCCGGCAGCTGCCAAGATGCTTTCGGAGAACAACCTTTCCGCGGAACAGGTCGACGGTTCGGGCAAGCGCGGCCAGGTCCTGAAGGGCGATGTCATCGCTGCCGTTGCCAAGGGCATTTCCGCACCGGCGGCCCAGGCGGAGGCTCCCAAGGCTGCACGGGCACCGTCGAGCACGGACGATGCGTCCCGCGAAGAGCGCGTGAAGATGACGCGCCTGCGCCAGACCATCGCGCGGCGCCTGAAGGACGCCCAGAATTCGGCTGCCATGCTGACCACCTACAACGAGGTGGACATGAAGGCGGTCATGGATCTGCGCAACCGCTACAAGGACGTGTTTGAGAAGAAGCACGGCGTGAAGCTCGGCTTCATGGGCTTCTTCACCAAGGCCGTGACCCACGCACTGAAGGAACTGCCGGCGGTCAACGCCGAAATCGACGGTACCGACATCATCTACAAGAACTACTGCCACGTCGGCGTCGCGGTCGGCACGGACAAGGGTCTCGTCGTTCCTGTGGTGCGCGACGCTGACCAGATGTCGATTGCCGAAATCGAGAAGGAAATCGGTCGTCTTGGCCGGGCAGCGCGCGACGGCCAGCTCAGCATGGCCGACATGCAGGGCGGCACGTTCACCATCTCGAACGGCGGCGTCTACGGTTCGCTGATGTCCTCGCCGATCCTCAACGCGCCGCAGTCGGGTATTCTCGGCATGCACAAGATCCAGGAGCGCCCGGTCGCCATCGGCGGCCAGGTCGTCATCCGTCCGATGATGTATCTGGCACTGTCCTATGACCACCGGATCGTCGACGGCAAGGAAGCCGTCACCTTCCTGGTGCGGGTCAAGGAAAGCCTGGAAGATCCGGAACGTCTCGTTCTCGACCTCTAAGCAAGGAAAAGCGGCATGGACATCGCTTCGGCAGATGCCACGTATCTCCTGACGCTGCTTACCCTCAGCGTTGTTCTGCTGCTCGTCCACATCGGGCTGCAGGGAATGCTGGCGACCAAGGAACTGGGGTCCGCATGGAACGCTGGACCTCGTGACGAAGGCAGGGCGCCGAAGGGTGCGCTGGCCGGCCGGGCGGAGCGGGCTTCCCTGAACTATCGGGAAACCTATCCGGCCTTTGTCGGGCTCCTGCTCGCACTGTCCTTCACGGGTGACGCGTCGGGGTTCGGGCTGGTCGGCGGTTCCGTGTGGCTGGTGGCGAGGATCTTCTATGTTCCGCTCTACCTTGCCGGAATACCCTACATCCGCTCACTCGTCTGGCTTGTCAGCATCCTTGGGCTGCTGATGATGATGTTTGCCCTGTTCGCCTGACCGACGCGGCGTTTCACTAAAAAGGAATCTGAAATGGCATATGATCTCGTCGTCATCGGAAGCGGCCCCGGCGGATATGTCTGCGCCGTCAAGGCTGCACAGCTCGGGCTCAAGGTCGCGGTCGTCGAGAAGCGTTCGACCTACGGCGGCACCTGCCTGAATATCGGCTGCATCCCCTCCAAGGCGCTGCTGCACGCCTCCGAGATGTTCAGCCATGCGGCACATGGGATGGGCGATCTGGGCATCGAGGTCCCGGCGCCGAAGCTCAACCTCGAAAAGATGATGGCGCACAAGGATGCGACCGTGAAGTCCAACGTCGAGGGCGTGTCCTTCCTGTTCAAGAAGAACAAGATCGACGGCTTCCAGGGCACCGGCAAGATCGTCTCGGCCGGAAAGGTCTCGGTGACGGGCGAGGATGGCAAGGCACAGGAACTCGAGACGAAGAACATCGTCATCGCCACGGGTTCGGACATCGCCGGCATCCCGGGCGTCAACGTCGACATCGACGAGAAGGTGATCGTTTCCTCCACCGGCGGCATCGCGCTCGACAAGGTACCGGAGCACATGATCGTCGTGGGCGGCGGTGTCATCGGCCTCGAGCTCGGCTCGGTCTGGATGCGCCTCGGCGCCAAGGTGACCGTCATCGAATATCTCGACACCATCCTTGGCGGCATGGACGGCGATGTGTCCAAGCAGTTCCAGCGGATGCTGGCAAAGCAGGGCATGGCCTTCAACCTCGGCGCCAAGGTGACCGCTGTGGAGAAGACTGGCACCGGTGCCAAGGTGACCTTCGAAGCCGTCAAGGGCGGCGAGGCGCAGACACTGGATGCGGATGTCGTGCTCGTGTCCACCGGCCGCAAGCCGTTTACTGCAGGACTTGGTCTGGAAGAGGCAGGCGTCGCGCTCGACAACCGTGGCCGCATCGAGATCGACGGACACTACAAGACGAATGTCGACGGCATCTATGCGATCGGCGACGTGGTGAAGGGTCCGATGCTGGCGCACAAGGCGGAAGACGAGGGTGTGGCGCTTGCCGAAATCCTCGCCGGACAGCACGGCCATGTTAACTATGACGTCATTCCGAGCGTCGTCTATACCCAGCCGGAAGTTGCCTCCGTCGGCAAGACGGAAGAAGAGCTGAAGGCCGCCGGCGTTGCATATAAGGTCGGGAAATTCCCGTTCACCGCCAATGGACGCGCACGCGCCATGCTGGCGACGGAGGGCTTCGTGAAGATCCTCGCCGACAAGGAAACCGACCGGGTTCTGGGTGGCCACATCGTTGCGCTCGGTGCGGGCGAGATGATCCACGAGATCGCCGTGTTGATGGAGTTCGGTGGCTCCTCGGAAGACCTCGGTCGCACCTGCCATGCGCATCCGACGATGTCGGAAGCCGTGAAGGAGGCAGCTCTGGGCACCTTCTTCAAGCCGATCCACATGTAAAAACGCAAGTCCAGGATTACATCTTCTTCATCTTCGAGTCCGCAGCTTGTCTAACGAGCTGCGGCCTTTATCGTCTGGAAGCAATTGCCGCTCAATGATTTGACGAAAGGCAAGTAAATGGCTTCCGAGACTGTTTCCTATTCTGTGTCCCAGCGCATCCTTCACTGGCTGGTCGTCGCTCTCGTCTTCTTCAATCTGCTGCTTCCGGAGGGAATGGAGGATTGGAACCGGGCGTTCAGCCAGACCGGCACGGCGACGGCCGAGCAGGTGGCAAGCGCCAATCTCCACGCCTATGCCGGGATCGCGATCCTGATCCTGACGCTCTGTCGGATCGGTCTGAGGCTGACGATGAAGGCGCCGGCCCTGCCGACAGAAGAGCCGCCGCTCTTTCGTCTGGCGGCGAAGGTCACGCATGGTGCCCTCTATGTCCTGACCATCGCCCTGCCGTTCAGCGGCATGGCTGCGTATTACTTCGGCATCGAACAGGCGGGCGAGGTCCACGGCGGGCCGTTGAAGCTGCTTCTCTGGCTGGTCATCGCGGCCCACGTGCTGGGCGTCCTGGTGCACCAGTTCTACTGGAAGACCAATATACTGCGGCGGATGACGGTCGGCTGAGGCCGGCTATGGAACGGCGGTTACCGTAAAGCCCTGGCTGCGGAGCAGGGCCACCAGCCCTTCGTCGCCCGGCAGATGCAGGGCGCCGACGGCCATGAACACGCCGCCTTCGGCCAGCATCGGAGCTGCCCGCTCGGCCATGCGCTTGTTGCGATCGGAAACGACGGCACTCTCGAATGCCGCATAGGCGCTTTCGTCGTCACCCGACTCGGTTGGGGTGAGCGCCTTCAGCGCCGGGATCGTCAGGCCTGTTTCGCCCGCGAGATAGAGTTGCGTCATGGTTTCGACGACGTCGTCCATCCGGTCGCCCAGCCTGACGGTCTCCACCAGTGCCTCGAGATGGAACTCGATCGGCATCTTCGCCATAGCCTCCAACTGCTCCTGAAGCGTCTCAAGCCCCTTCACCGGCTTCCCGGCGGCAGCCGCATCGAGCGCGATCTTCTTGTCGAGGAAGACGGCATTCTCGGCCTTGCGCGCCGTTTCGCAGGCGGAGCTGGCGACGAAGGCCGCCAGCATCCAGGGCTTCATCCGCGAGACGGCGGAGAGCGAAAGGCCGCGGCTTTTCAGGCCCGCCTCCAGAATGGCGAGATCATCGGCTGCCAGCAGGGTCTCGATCGACCGGCCATCGGTGAACATGGTAAGCTCCGGCTTGCCCAGAATGGCAGCCATCGCCCTCTTCTCGTCCAGGATTTCGTCCGATTCGATGACGATCATCCGGGCGCCGGCATGGGCTTCTGCCGCGCCGGCCGGCATCTTGAGGACGCGTGGATCGGTAACATGCATGGTGCCGAGCAGGTATGATGGCTCGGTACCGGCGCGCTGGATCTTCCAGAACAGGCCCTGACCGTTGACGATCTGCCGGCCTTCGTCGAGCACTTCGGCGTAGCGTTCGGGATCGTCCTTCTGAAGCGTATCGAGAAGGTTTTCGCCCCGGCACTCGGCGTCTGCCCGGGCGGGCGAAAGCGTGCCCAGCACCATCATGAGAGAAGCCAGCAGAAGGAGATGGAGCCCGGCCATCAGCCACAGCGAGAGCGACGGCAGCCAGCGTGGCAGGCTGCGGGAGATACGGGAAGAGCCGGGGTTCATCATGTCATCCGTCCGAAATTTCCGCGGACCCTAATTGCGTCGGCTCCACAACAGATTAACGCACATGCTTAAGACCTTCTTAAGCCCGCGGGTGGGCACGATCGTAGACATCGAGCAGCCGGGCGCTGTCGACGCCCGTGTAGATCTGCGTCGTGGAAAGGCTGGCATGGCCGAGAAGCTCCTGGATCGTTCGCAGGTCGCCGCCGCCCGCCAGCAGATGGGTGGCAAAGGAATGGCGCAGGGCATGCGGCGTGGCGGTCTCCGGCAGACCGAAGGCGCCACGCAGCTTCTGCATGCCCCGCTGGATGATGGCCGGCTGCAGCGGGCCACCCCGCGCGCCGCGGAAGAGAGCGGCATCCGGAGCCAGAACGTAGGGGCACAGGGTCCTGTAGGTCTCCACAGCCTCGATGACGAGGGGCAGCAGAGGTACGATGCGGGTCTTGCCGCCCTTGCCGGTGACCCGCAGCACCGTATCTCGCGGTTGAACATCCGTGGGGCGAAGGCCCAGCGCTTCCGAGATACGCAGGCCGCAGCCGTAGAGAAGCGTCAGGACCGCGGCATCCCGGGCGGCGATCCAGGGTTCGTCGTGGAGCTGCGTCTCTGCCGCGACCACCGCGATTGCCTGGCGATCGGTCAGAGGCTTTGGCAGGGATTTCGGCTGCTTTGGCGCCCGAATGGCACCGGCGGCTGCCGCGTTCACCAGACCCTGGCGCTCCAGGTAGCGCAGAAAAGATCGCAAACCGGCCAGATGGCGTCCGAGCGAGCGGGCGCCCGCACCCTGGCGTCGGCGAAACGCCAGAAAGGCCCGCAAATCTCCCGTCCGCAGCGTATGAATGTCGGCGATACGGGCCGGGCCACCCAGGTGCCCGGTCAGGAACGACAGGAATTGCCGGCTGTCCCGCTCGTAGGCGTCCAGGGTATTGGCGGACAGCCGGCGTTCGTCGCGGAGGCTTTCCAGCCACTCCCGGCGTTTGTCGAGCAGGTCCGGTGCGGCGATCGTCAGCAGTTCGTTCAATGTCGCGCCTATTGATTTGCTCGGTTATCCGACACAGATTGCAGGGGGCGGCGTTACAATTTGCTAAAGATGCAACGTTGTCATTGTTCGATCATACGGGACTGCGATATAGCCCCTATCCTGTCTGCAGGAGTTTGTATGGCGCGCCGCGATTCACTGTCCCCTCTGGGGCAATTCGCCGAAGCAGTTTCTCTGGTTTCGCAAGGAAAGCCTGGTCATATCGTTGATACGCTCATTACCGAGCGTGGTCAGCGGATCGTCAGGCATCCGCTGTGGCCGGTGATGCGGCCATTTCTCTACACCTTGCTTCGGTATGATCGAGCGATCGAGTTCGCCAACGACATCGCCGCCATGTCCGGATTTCAGTCGTTCGAATACCTGAGCGAGACGCTGAAGCTCGACGTGCGCGTGACGAATGCCGAGCGCATTCCGGCTTCGGGCGGCTTCATCCTGGTCAGCAACCACCCGACCGGGATTGCGGACGGCATTGCCGTCTTCGACCTCCTCAAGGATCGTCGTCCCGACCTGATGATCTTTGCCAATCGGGATGCCGTCAGGGTCAATCCCCGGTTCGCCGAGATGATCATCCCTGTCGAATGGCGCGAGGAGCACAAGAGCAAGCTCAAGACGCGGGAAACCCTCGTGCTGACCAACAGCACGGTGGAGAACGGCAAGGTCATGGTGCTGTTTCCTTCCGGCCGCATCGCCTACTGGGCAGACGGGCAGCTGAACGAGCGGCCGTGGAAGACCTCGGCGGTGGGGCTTGCCAAGAAGTACAACCTGCCGATCCTGCCGATCCATATGAAGGCTCGCAACTCGGGCCTCTTCTACTGGTTCGCCAAATGGTCGACGGAACTGCGCGACATGACGGTGTTCTACGAACTTCTGAACAAGAAGGGCAATCGCTTCGATGTCACGGTCGGCCAGATGATCCAGCCGGATCAGCTGGAGGGCGATCTTGCGGATGTCACGAAGGCGATCGAGACGCATACCGTCTCCAGGCTCGGTGCAGACGGTGACGCGATCTTCGGCCCGGTAACATCCTCGGGGTCCTGACTCTTCCCGAAGGGTTCCCTTTTGTTCCGCTTCGGGGCAATGTCCCGCCTTATGTCCACAGAATCGACCAATCTCTTCGGCGCGCTCTTCGAGGCGCCGCCAGCCAGGCAGGTGGTGCCCGTTCTCGTGCCGTTGCCGGCGCCGGGACCCTATAGCTATGCCGTGCCGGAGGGGATGCACGTCGAGCCCGGTTCGATCATCCAGGTCCCGCTCGGTCCGCGCCAGGTGATCGGCGTCGTCTGGGACAGCCAGCCGGACGACAAGCTGGACCCGAAGAAGCTTCGCCCCATCACGCAGGTGTTCGATTGCCCGCCGCTGTCGGCCGACATGCGTCGTTTCATCGAATGGGTAGCCGGCTACACGCTTTCGCCGCCCGGACTGGTGGCGCGGATGGCCATCCGCGCGCCTGCCGCACTGGAGCCCGAGCCGATGATCGAGGGCATCCGGTATATGGGCGGACAGCCGGAACGGATGACGCCGGCACGGGCGCGGGTTCTGGATCTGGTGGGTGAGGAAGACATTTCCTGGACGCGGGCAGGGCTGGCGCATGCCGCCGGCGTCTCGACGAGCGTCATCGACGGACTGACGCAGCGCGGGCTGTTCGAGACCGTGTTCATGCCGCCGCCGCCGGTTGTCGCGCGGCCGGATCCCGACTATGCCGCCGCGCGCATCGAGGGGCCTCAGACGGAGGCTGCGGCGGAGATCGTCGCGCTTGTGCGCAAGGGCGGTTTCTCATCGTCGCTGATCGACGGGGTGACCGGCTCCGGCAAGACCGAGGTCTATTTCGAAGCGATCGCCGAGACGCTGCGGCAGGGCAGGCAGGTGCTGATCCTGCTGCCCGAGATCGCCCTGACGTCAAGCTTCCTCGAGCGGTTCCAGGATCGCTTCGGCGCCAAGCCCGGCGAGTGGCACTCCGATCTTTCACCGCGGACGCGCGAGAGGGTGTGGCGCGGCATCGTCACCGGCGCGGTCCAGGTGGTGGCGGGCGCCCGCTCGGCGCTCTTTCTGCCGTTCGAGAACCTTGGCCTGATCGTCGTCGACGAGGAGCACGACCCGGCCTACAAGCAGGAGGACCGGGTGTTCTACAATGCCCGGGACATGGCGGTCGTGCGGGCGAGGATCGGCGACTTCCCGATCGTGCTCGTGTCGGCGACCCCCTCCGTCGAAAGCAAGGTCAACGCCCAGGCCGGCCGCTATCATCTCCTGCATCTGCCGACGCGCTTTGGCGATGCCGCCATGCCTGACCTGCATCTGATCGACATGCGGCGCCATGCGCCCCAGAGGGGCGGCTTCCTGTCGCCGGTGCTGCTTCGGGCGATTGGCAAGACGATCGAACACGGCCACCAGTCGCTGCTCTTCCTGAACCGCCGCGGCTATGCACCGCTGACGCTCTGCCGCGTATGCGGCCACCGCTTCCAGTGCCCGCAGTGTTCGAGCTGGCTCGTCGAACACCGCTTCCGCAACCAGATCCAATGCCATCAATGCGGCTACCACGAGCCCACACCGGAGGCCTGTCCGGAATGCGGCACGCTCGACCATCTCGTGGCCTGCGGGCCGGGGGTGGAGCGCATTGCGGAGGAGGTCGAGAAGCATTTCCCCGAAGCCCGCACCATTGTCATGTCCTCCGACCTTCTCGGTGGCGTGAAGCGCCTGCGGCTGGAACTGGACGCCATCGCGCGCGGCGATGCCGATATTGTGATCGGGACGCAACTGGTCGCGAAGGGCCACAACTTCCCGCTGATGACGCTGGTGGGAATCATCGATGCGGATCTTGGGCTTGCCAATGGCGATCCGCGCGCGGCGGAGCGGACGTTCCAGCTTCTCAGCCAGGTGACGGGCAGGGCCGGGAGAACGGGTCTCAAGAGCCATGGCCTGCTACAGACCTACCAGCCGCAGCACCCGGTGATGCAGGCGATCGTCTCGGGCGACCCCAGCGCCTTTTACGAGCGGGAGATCACCGAGCGGGAGAAGGCAATCCTGCCGCCGTTCGGGCGGCTTGCTTCGGTCATCGTCTCTGCGGAGGGGCGGGCCGACGCGGAACTGCACGCGCGCGGGCTCAGGGCCGCCGCTCCGCAGGTCTCCGGCATATCGGTTCTGGGTCCGGCCGAAGCGCCCCTGGCGCTGGTGCGGGGGCGTCACCGTTTCAGGCTGCTGGTTCACGGACGCCGCAATTCCGACATGCAGGGCTTTCTCCAGGTGATGATGGAAAAAGGCCCGAAGATCCGAGGCTCGGTGCATGTGCAGATCGACGTCGACCCGCAGAGCTTTCTTTGAGAATCAAGAGCCGGCTGGTATGGGGCGTTTCCCCTTCCCGCATTCCAGGAGAGAACAGTGGAGCTCTACTTCCCGAGCGAACTACCGGAGCAACTGGCCTTTGTCTCTGCGGCAGTGGTGGCCGTGATCGGCCTCCTCACGCTGCTGTTTCCGGCCGCCGTGCTCAAGGCCGCGGGCTTTACCACGGGTGAGGTCGCTGCCGAGGGATTCGGTGCGGCGCGCTCCTCGGGCGGCCTTCAGCTCGGGCTTGGGCTGGCAGCCCTGGCGCTTGCCCAGGATTTCACCTACCTGATGCTCGGCAGCGCACTGGCCATGGCGGCGCTCGGACGCATGCTGTCGCTGCTGCTGGACCGCGGCTGGACCGGCCGCAATGTGCTCGCCGTATTGCTGCAGCTTGCGCTGGCGAGCCTGCCGCTCGGCTATGTGCTCGGTTATTTCTAGGCTCCGGACGCGGGGGAATCGCGGCCGGCATGTCATAAATTAGGCTCAGCGCCTTGGAGCCAAGGCTTTTTAGCCTATCTGCCGTGTTGCGAGTCCATAGCTCCTATGCTAGACGAACCGCGAACGTGTGAAAGGGTCAGCGAGAAAGCTGGCTGTTTTCAATCAAATAGCAAATAATCTCAGGGGCTTGTCGGTCTCCCGCTCGGAGGTCTGGCGCCTGACAAAAACTCAGGGAAACTGTGCCCGTGGCTGACACGTCCCAGCTGATTTCCGGTGTAGCGGAGCGATACGCATCGTCGCTGTTCGAACTCGCTCTCGAGTCGAACTCGATCGATGCCGTCAGCGCAGATCTCGCTCGGTTCGAAGCCATGATGAACGAAAGCGCCGATCTGAAGCGCCTCGTCGTAAGCCCGGTGTTTTCGGCCGACGAGCAGAAGCGCGCGATTTCGGCGGTTGCCGACAGGGCGGGCATCACCGGTGTCGTCGGAAATTTCCTCAGGGTGGTTGCCGGCAACCGGCGCCTCTTCGCGTTGCCGGGCATGATCCGGGGCTTTCGACAGATTGCCGCTGCCCATCGCGGCGAAGTTACGGCCGAAGTGACGTCCGCACACGCGTTGACGCCGGCCCAGGAAAACGAACTCAAGTCGGCGCTGAAGGGCGTCACTGGCAAGGATGTGGTCATCGCCGTTACCGTCGACCCCACGCTTCTTGGCGGCCTGATCGTCAAGGTCGGATCGCGCCAGATCGACACCTCCCTTCGCACCAAACTTTCCACCCTTAAGCTTGCACTGAAAGAGGTTGGCTGATGGATATCCGCGCCGCGGAAATTTCCGCAATTCTTAAAGATCAAATCAAGAACTTCGGCCAGGAGGCTGAGGTTTCCGAAGTCGGCCAGGTGCTCTCGGTGGGTGACGGTATCGCTCGCGTCTACGGTCTGGACAACATCCAGGCCGGCGAGATGGTCGAGTTCCCGGGCGGCGTCCGCGGCATGGCGATGAACCTCGAAGCCGACAACGTCGGCGTGGTCATCTTCGGCTCCGAGCGCGAGATCAAGGAAGGCGACACCGTCAAGCGGACGGGTGCCATCGTTGAAGTGCCGGTTGGTCCGGAACTGCTCGGCCGCGTCGTCGACGCGCTCGGCAATCCGATCGACGGCAAGGGCCCGATCGCCACGACCCGCCGTTCGCGCGTCGACATCAAGGCTCCCGGCATCATCCCGCGCAAGTCGGTTCACGAGCCGATGTCGACCGGCCTCAAGGCCATCGATGCGCTGATCCCGGTCGGTCGTGGCCAGCGCGAGCTCGTCATCGGCGACCGCCAGACCGGCAAGACAGCCATCATTCTCGATACTTTCCTCAACCAGAAGCCGATCCACGACAACGGCCCGGATGCGGAAAAGCTCTACTGCGTGTATGTCGCCATCGGTCAGAAGCGCTCGACCGTTGCCCAGTTCGTGAAGGTGCTCGAAGAGCGCGGCGCACTGCCGTATTCGATCATCGTTGCTGCAACCGCCTCCGATCCGGCGCCGATGCAGTACCTGGCACCGTTTGCCGGCTGCGCCATGGGTGAATACTTCCGTGATAACGGCCAGCACGCACTGATCGCCTATGACGATCTGTCCAAGCAGGCTGTTGCCTATCGCCAGATGTCGCTTCTGCTGCGCCGTCCGCCGGGCCGTGAAGCCTATCCGGGCGACGTTTTCTACCTGCATTCGCGTCTTCTCGAGCGCGCCGCCAAGCTCTCCGACGAGCGTGGCGCCGGTTCGCTGACGGCCCTGCCGGTCATCGAAACCCAGGGTAACGACGTTTCGGCGTTCATCCCGACCAACGTGATCTCGATCACCGACGGCCAGATCTTCCTCGAGACGGACCTGTTCTACCAGGGCATCCGTCCTGCTGTGAACGTCGGTCTGTCGGTGTCCCGCGTCGGCTCCGCCGCGCAGGTCAAGGCGATGAAGCAGGTTGCCGGTTCGATCAAGGGCGAGCTTGCGCAGTACCGCGAAATGGCGGCCTTCGCGCAGTTCGGTTCCGATCTGGATGCCTCGACGCAGCGCCTGCTGAACCGCGGTGCCCGCCTGACGGAACTCCTGAAGCAGCCGCAGTTCTCGCCGCTCAAGACGGAAGAACAGGTTGCGGTGATCTTTGCTGGCGTCAACGGCTACCTGGACAAGATCCCGGTCGGCGACGTCGGCAAGTTCGAGCAGGGCCTGCTCAACTACCTTCGCTCCGAAGGCAAGGACGTTCTCGATGCGATCCGCACCGAGAAAGCCCTGTCGGACGACATCAAGGCAAAGCTCAAGGCGGCCATCGACAGCTTCGCCAAGTCTTTCGCCTGAGACCAGATCTAGCCCTAAGGACCGATAACGGATGCCTTCACTAAAGGATCTGAAAAACCGGATCGCCTCCGTCAAGGCGACGCAGAAGATCACCAAGGCGATGAAGATGGTCGCCGCGGCGAAGCTGCGCCGTGCGCAGGAGGCGGCCGAGGCCGCTCGTCCCTACGCCGAGCGGATGAACAAGGTGCTCGCCAACGTCAGTGCCGCGTCGGAAGGTGGTGCGGAAGCGCCTCTGCTTCTGACGGGTACCGGTCGCGACCAGGTTCACCTTCTCGTCGTGGCAACGGGTGAACGCGGCCTTGCCGGCGGTTTCAACTCCTCGATCATCCGGCTGGCGCGCGACCATGCGCTCAAGCTGCTTTCGCAGGGCAAGACGGTGAAGATCCTGACCGTCGGCCGCAAGGGTAACGACATCCTGCGGCGGACGTTCAAGGAGAACATCGTCGACTACATTACCTTCCGCGAGGTCAAGCAGCTGAGCTTCGTGAACGCCGACGAAGTGGCGGGCAAGGTTCTCCACCTCTTCAACAAGGGCGAGTTCGACGTCGCAACCATCTTCTATGCGCGCTTCCAGTCGGTGATTTCTCAGGTGGCGACAGCCCAGCAGATCATCCCGGCGACGTTTGAGAAGACGGAAGCTGCGACCGGCGCTGCCGTTCTCTACGAATACGAGCCGAGCGAAGAAGAAATCCTCGAGGACCTGCTGCCGCGCAATGTCGCCGTGCAGATCTTCCGGGCGCTGCTCGAAAACAACGCATCCTTCTATGGCGCTCAGATGTCCGCAATGGACAGCGCGACGCGCAATGCCGGTGATATGATCAACAGGCTGACCTTGTCCTACAACCGTCAGCGTCAGGCCCAGATCACCAAGGAACTCATTGAAATCATTTCGGGCGCGGAAGCGCTCTGAGATAAGGAAAGAGGGTAAGAATTATGGCTATTGCAGCTACCCTGGAAGCCGGCGTATCGGTCGGCAAGGTGACGCAGGTGATCGGCGCTGTTGTCGACGTGACATTCGATGGCGAACTGCCGGCAATTCTCAACGCGCTGGAAACCGACAATAACGGCAACCGTCTGGTTCTGGAAGTTGCGCAGCACCTTGGTGAAAACCAGGTTCGGACCATCGCCATGGATGCCACCGAGGGCCTCGTTCGCGGCCAGAAGGTGACAAACACCGGTGCGCCGATCTCGGTCCCGGTCGGGATGGAGACGCTCGGCCGCATCATGAACGTCATCGGCGAGCCGGTCGACGAAGCCGGTCCGCTGAACACCGAGTACAAGCGTTCGATCCACCAGGAAGCGCCTTCCTACGTCGACCAGTCGACCGAAGGCCAGATCCTCGTGACGGGCATCAAGGTCGTCGACCTCCTGGCGCCTTACGCACGCGGCGGCAAGATCGGCCTCTTCGGCGGCGCCGGCGTTGGCAAGACGGTTCTGATCATGGAACTGATCAACAACGTCGCCAAGGCCCATGGCGGTTACTCGGTCTTTGCGGGCGTCGGTGAACGCACCCGCGAAGGCAACGACCTCTACCACGAAATGATTGAGTCCGGCGTGAACAAGCACGGCGGCGGCGAAGGCTCCAAGGCTGCGCTCGTCTACGGCCAGATGAACGAGCCGCCGGGCGCCCGCGCCCGCGTCGCGCTGACCGGTCTGACGATCGCTGAAGACTTCCGCGACAAGGGCCAGGACGTTCTGTTCTTCGTCGATAACATCTTCCGCTTTACCCAGGCAGGTTCGGAAGTGTCGGCTCTGCTCGGGCGCATCCCGTCGGCCGTGGGTTATCAGCCGACGCTTGCCACCGACATGGGCCAGATGCAGGAACGCATCACCACCACGACCAAGGGCTCGATCACCTCGGTCCAGGCGATCTACGTTCCCGCCGACGACTTGACCGACCCGGCACCGGCGACCTCGTTCGCCCACCTGGACGCAACGACCGTTCTGTCGCGTTCGATCGCCGAAAAGGGCATCTATCCGGCCGTCGATCCGCTCGACTCCACGTCGCGCATGCTCGACCCGATGGTTGTCGGTGAAGAGCACTATGACGTTGCCCGCAAGGTGCAGACGACGCTGCAGCGCTACAAGTCGCTCCAGGACATCATCGCCATCCTCGGGATGGACGAACTGTCGGAAGAGGACAAGCTGACGGTTGCCCGCGCCCGTAAGATCGAGCGCTTCCTCAGCCAGCCGTTCTTCGTCGCCGAAATCTTCACCGGCGCGCCGGGCAAGCTGGTGGCGCTCGAGGACACGATCAAGGGCTTCAAGGGCCTCGTCAACGGCGAATACGACCATCTGCCGGAAGCGGCCTTCTACATGGTCGGCTCGATCGAAGAAGCCATGGAAAAGGCGAAGAAGCTCGCGGCTGCCGCCTGAGCTGACGAAACGCGGGTGCGCCACTCCGGTGGCGCGCCATTGCATGCAACACGTGAAGAAGTGAACCGCCATGGCTGACGCCTTCAATTTTGAACTCGTTTCTCCAGAGCGCCTTCTCGTTTCCGAAAAGGTCACGGAAGTGGTGATCCCGGCGACGCTGGGGGAGATGACGGTTATGGCCCATCATGCGCCGGCCATGACGACGATCAAGCCAGGGGTCGTCTCGGTAAAGCTCGCTGGCGGCGAGGTGACCAAATACGTGGTGTTCGGCGGTTTCGCCGATATCCTGCCGACGGGCTGCACGCTGCTGGCGGAATCTGCCGTCAAGCTTTCGGATGTGACCCGGGAAACGCTGCAGGCCCGCATCGATGCTGCGCGCAAGGATGCAGAGGCGACGACAGACCACGGCCACAAGACGAAGCTCGAGGAATATCTGGCGGCGCTGACCAATCTGAACGGCGCCATCCTGCCTGCGTGATTTCGGCTTCATACTATCTGGAAAGCGGCCTCTGGCCGCTTTTTTTGTTGCGTGGTCGCGCTTTGCTTGCTGTGCTTGCGGCAGGGAGACGCCGGCATGATCGACAAACTGGAATTCTTTATCGCCCTGGCGCGGGAACGGCATTTCGGTCGCGCCGCGGAGGAGAGCGGAATTTCGCAACCATCCCTTTCGGCCGCCATTCGCCAGCTTGAAGATCAGCTGGGCGTCGTCCTCGTGGTGCGGGGTTCTCGCTTTCAGGGCCTGACGCCGGAGGGGCAGCGGGTGTTGGAATGGGCGAGGCGCATCGTCGGCGACGCACGCACCATGCGCGAGGAGATGCGGGCCGCAAAGACCGGCCTCTCCGGTCATATCCGCCTGGCTGCCATCCCCACGGCGCTCGCCATGATCCCGCGGTTGACGGAGCCCTTCCAGGCGAAGCACCCGGACGTCACCTTCTCCGTAGTCTCCCGCAATTCCCTGCAGGTGCTGAGCCAGTTAGACAATTTCGAGATCGATGCGGGGATCACCTATCTCGACAACGAACCTCTGGGCCGTGTCACCAGCGTGCCTCTGTATGCCGAACACTATACGCTGGTGACGGCGGAGGGGACGCCCTTTGCGGATCGGGAGGCCGTGACGTGGAAGGAGATGAATGGCGTTAGGCTATGCCTATTGACTCCCGACATGCAGAACCGACGGATCATCAACCAGCACCTCGCGGAGGCGGGAGTCACGGTGAAACCGACTCTCGAGTCCAACTCCATGGTCGTTCTGCTCTCGCACGTGGGCACCGGACAATGGGCAAGCATCATGCCGCGGAATGTGGCGAAGTCGTTCGGATTTGCAAAGCAGATCAGGATGATTCCCATTATCGAGCCGGAAGCGAGTCATATCGTCGGCCTGGTCGCGACCCATCGCGAGCCATTTACTCCCCTTGTTTCGGCTCTTCTTTATCAAGCGCGCAGCCTGAGCGCCGCTGATCTCGTTTGATAGCTTTTTTCTATCGCGTAACAAAACAGGTTTATTGACCGTTCCCGGTTGCCGCCCCCACTATGTACACATAAGCGCCGAAGCAGGCGTCGAGAGGGTGCCACTCGTGCATCGTCCGAGGGGAGGCTTGAGACATGAACGTGCATGTGGCGACCGGTGGTTATGCCGAGCGGGCTCTATCGATTATCGATGACCTGAAACACCTCGAGGGGCCGATGCTGCCCATTCTTCATGCCATCCAGCATGAGTTCGGCTTCGTGCCGGAAGAGGTGAAGCCTGTCCTGGCGCGCGAGCTCAACCTGTCCCGCGCCGAGGTGCATGGGGTGGTGACATTCTACCACGACTTCCGCGATGCGCCTGCAGGCCGCCACGTCCTGAAGATCTGTCGTGCCGAGGCCTGCCAGGCCATGGGAGCGGAACGCGTCGTCGATCAGGCTCGTCAGCTTCTTGGTATCGATTTTCACCAGACGACGCTGGACGGCGCCGTGACGCTGGAGCCGGTCTTCTGTCTGGGGCTCTGCGCCTGCGCACCGGCCGCGATGCTGGACAGCGAGGTCTATGGCCGCGTTGACGAACACTCTCTTACCGAACTTGTTGCGGAGGCGCGCCGATGACCGTCACCATCTTCGTGCCCCGGGATGCAGCCTCCCTGGCGCTCGGCGCCGACAAGGTTGCCACTGCCATTGCCCAGGAAATCGAGCTGCGAGGCCTTGATGCCAGGATCGTTCGCAACGGGTCGCGCGGCATGGCGTGGCTGGAGCCGCTCGTGGAGGTGCGCACCACCACCGGCCGGATCGCCTACGGTCCCGTCAAGGCCGTCGATGTGGCCGGCCTCTTTGACGCGGGCTTCCTCAGCGGCGGCGATCATCCACTCTGTCTCGGGCTGACGAAGGAAATTCCTTTCCTCCGTCAGCAGACCCGGCTCACTTTCGCCCGCTGCGGTGTGACCGACCCGCTCTCGCTCGACGACTACCGCCATTATCAGGGCCTGAAGGGCCTGGAACGGGCGCTGGCCATGTCGGCGCCGGAGATCGTGCAGGAAGTTACCGACAGCGGCCTGCGCGGCCGCGGCGGCGCCGGCTTCCCGACCGGGATCAAATGGAAGACGGTCGCGGACGCGGCCGGTCCGCAGAAATACATCGTCTGCAATGCCGACGAGGGCGACAGCGGCACATTCGCCGACCGGATGATCATGGAAGGCGATCCCTTCGTCCTGATCGAGGGCATGATCATCGCCGGTATCGCGACCGGCGCCACGAAGGGTTATCTCTACACGCGGTCCGAATATCCGCATGCGATCGAGACGATGAATGCGGCCATCGCCATTGCGCGCGAAGCCGGCATCCTCGGCGCTTCGGTGATGGGCTCGCCATATGCCTTCGACATGGAGGTCCGTGCGGGGGCAGGTGCCTATGTCTGCGGCGAGGAAACCTCGCTTCTCAATTCGCTGGAAGGCAAGCGCGGCATCGTGCGCGCCAAGCCGCCGCTTCCGGCGCTCAAAGGCTTTCTCGAACGCCCGACGGTCGTCAACAACGTCATATCGCTCGCCTCCGTGCCGGTCATCATGGACCGCGGCGCCGCCTTCTACCGGGATTTCGGCATGGGCCGTTCCCGCGGCACGATCCCGATCCAGATCGCCGGCAACGTCAAGTACGGCGGCCTCTTCGAGACAGCGTTCGGTCTGACGCTCGGCCAGATCATCGATGAGATCGGCGGCGGAACGGCCACCGGTCGCCCGGTCAAGGCGGTGCAGGTCGGCGGACCGCTCGGCGCCTATTTCCCCCGTGAACTGTTCGACACGCCGTTCGACTACGAGGCGTTCGCCGCCCGGGACGGCCTGATCGGTCATGCCGGCGTGGTGGTCTTCGACGACACGGCGGACATGCTGAAGCAGGCGCGCTTCGCGATGGAATTCTGCGCCATCGAGAGCTGCGGCAAGTGCACCCCGTGCCGCATCGGCTCGACCCGCGGCGTGGAAACCGCCGACAAGATTGCCCGGGGCATCGAGCCCGAGAAGAACAAGGTGTTGCTGGCCGATCTCTGCAACACGATGAAGTTCGGTTCGCTCTGCGCGCTGGGCGGTTTCACCCCCTATCCGGTGATGAGCGCGATGAACCATTTCCCGGAGGATTTCGCTCCCACACCCCTCGTCGAAGCGGCGGAGTAAGACCATGTCCCTCATTCATGAAATCGACTACGGCACGCCCGCCTCCCGCCTGGAAGCGCAGGTGACGGTCACCATCGACGGGCGCGAGATCACGGTTCCGGAAGGGACGTCGGTCATGCGGGCCTCGATGGAGGCCGGCATTCAGGTGCCGAAGCTCTGCGCCACCGACATGGTGGATGCCTTCGGCTCCTGCCGGCTCTGCCTGGTGGAGATCGAGGGGCGTGCCGGAACGCCGGCCTCCTGCACCACGCCGGTCATGCCGGGCATGGTGGTGCACACGCAGACGGGCCGGCTGAAGGATATCCGCAAGGGCATGATGGAGCTCTACATCTCCGACCACCCGCTGGACTGTCTCACCTGCGCCGCCAACGGGGACTGCGAACTGCAGGACATGGCCGGCGCCGTCGGGCTTCGTGATGTCCGCTACGGATACGAGGGTGACAACCACGTCCAGGCGCGCACCAACGGCGAGATCAACGTCCAGTGGATGCCGAAGGACGAGTCCAACCCCTATTTCACCTATGATCCGTCGAAATGCATCGTCTGCTCGCGCTGCGTGCGGGCTTGCGAGGAAGTGCAGGGTACTTTCGCGCTGACCATCGAAGGGCGCGGCTTCGACAGCCGGGTCTCTGCCGGCATGCACGAGAATTTTCTCGAGTCGGAATGCGTCTCCTGCGGCGCCTGCGTGCAGGCCTGCCCGACGGCGACGCTCACCGAGAAATCTGTGATTGCCATCGGCCAGCCGGAGCATTCGGCGGTGACGACCTGTGCCTATTGCGGCGTCGGCTGCTCGTTCAAGGCAGAGATGCGCGGCGAGGAGCTGGTGCGCATGGTGCCTTGGAAGGATGGCCAGGCCAACCGCGGCCACTCCTGCGTCAAGGGCCGTTTCGCCTACGGCTACGCCAGCCACAAGGACCGCATCCTCAACCCGATGGTGCGCGAGAAGATCACCGATCCCTGGCGCGAGGTCACCTGGGACGAGGCCTTTGCGCATGTGGCGAGCGAGTTCAAGCGGCTGCAGTACCAGTATGGCCGTGATTCGATCGGCGGCATCACGTCGTCGCGCTGCACCAACGAAGAGACCTTTCTCGTCCAGAAGCTGATCCGAGCCGGCTTCGGCAACAACAATGTCGATACCTGCGCACGCGTCTGCCATTCGCCCACCGGCTACGGCCTCGGCCAGGCCTTCGGCACCTCGGCCGGAACGCAGAATTTCGACAGCGTCGAGCATTCCGATGTCGTCGTCGTCATCGGCGCCAATCCGACCGACGGTCACCCGGTGTTCGGTTCACGGCTGAAGAAGCGGCTGCGCCAGGGTGCAAAGCTGATCGTCATCGATCCGCGCCGCATCGATCTGGTCAAGACGCCGCACGTGGAGGCGGCCTACCACCTGCCGCTGAAGCCCGGCACCAACGTCGCCGTCATGACGGCACTCGCCCATGTGATCGTTACCGAAGGCATCTTCGATGAGGCTTTCATCCGCGAGCGCTGCGACTGGTCAGAGTTCGAGGACTGGGCAGCCTTCGTCGCCGAACCGCAGCACAGCCCGGAAGAGACCGAGATCTTCACAGGCGTTCCGGCCGAACTGGTGCGGGGCGCAGCGCGCCTCTTTGCGACGGGCGGCAATGGCGCGATCTACTATGGCCTCGGTGTCACCGAGCATAGCCAGGGTTCGACGACCGTCATGGCGATCGCCAACCTCGCCATGGCGACCGGCAATATCGGCCGTCCGGGTGTGGGCGTGAACCCGCTGCGCGGCCAGAACAACGTGCAGGGCTCCTGCGACATGGGCTCCTTCCCGCACGAGCTGCCGGGCTACCGGCATGTCTCCGACGATGCCACACGCGACACCTTCGAGAAGCTGTGGGGCGTCACGATCAGCAACGAACCGGGATTGCGCATCCCCAACATGCTGGATGCCGCCGTCGAAGGCACCTTCAAGGGCATCTACATCCAGGGCGAGGACATCCTGCAGTCCGACCCTGACACCAAGCACGTGTCTGCCGGTCTTGCGGCCATGGAATGCGTCGTCGTCCACGACCTCTTCCTCAACGAGACAGCGAACTATGCGCATGTCTTCCTGCCCGGCTCCACCTTCCTCGAGAAGGACGGCACGTTCACCAACGCGGAACGGCGCATCAATCGGGTCCGCAAGGTCATGTCGCCGAAGAACGGCTATGCCGACTGGGAGGTCACCCAGAAGCTGGCACAGGCGATGGGGCTGAACTGGACCTATACGCATCCGTCGCAGGTGATGGACGAGATTGCCGCGACCACGCCAAGCTTTGCCGGCGTATCCTACGACTACCTGGAAAAAATGGGTTCGGTGCAGTGGCCCTGCAACGAGAAATTCCCGGTCGGATCGCCCATCATGCATGTGGACGGCTTCGTGCGCGGCAAGGGCAAGTTCATCCGCACCGAGTATGTGGCGACTGACGAGCGCACCGGCCCACGTTTCCCGCTGCTGCTCACCACAGGCCGCATCCTGTCGCAGTACAACGTCGGCGCCCAGACGCGGCGGACGGAGAACGTGGTCTGGCACGACGAGGATCTTCTGGAGATCCATCCGCATGACGCAGAACAGCGGGGCATCAAGGACGGCGACTGGATCAAGCTCGCCAGCCGGTCCGGCGACACGACACTGAGGGCGCTGATCACCGATCGCGTGGCGCCGGGCGTGGTCTACACCACCTTCCACCACCCGGACACCCAGGCCAACGTCATCACCACCGACTTCTCCGACTGGGCGACGAACTGTCCGGAGTACAAGGTAACCGCAGTGCAGGTCTCGCCCTCCAACGGACCGACGGAATGGCAGCAGGATTACGAGGAACTGGCCCGGCGCTCGCGGCGGATCGCCGGCAAGCTTGAAGCAGCGGAATAGGATCCGGCAGTGCAGGTTTTTCAACCACAGACGACGGTGCGGGAGATCGTCTGCCGCAAGGGCACCGTCAGCTCCGGCGTGAGGGTGGTGCCGGAGGAAGTGCCGATCGCGCTCTCCTATGGCGGCTCGACGCAGGCGGTGATGATGGGGACGCCATCCGACCTTGCTGATTTCGCGGTGGGCTTCAGCCTCACGGAGGGGATCATCGCCTCTGCCGCCGAGATCGAGAAGATCGAGGTCGTCGAGGAGCCGAAGGGGATCGACGTGCAGATCACCCTGGTCGAGCACAAGGAAGATGCGCTTCGCCAGCGCCGCCGCCACATGGCCGGGCCGGTCGGCTGCGGTCTCTGCGGCATCGAATCAATCGAACAGGCGATCCGCCCGGTGCCGCAACTCGGGACCGTCGATATCACCCTGACCGGGCAGCAGGTCGCGGCGGCCATCGGCGCGCTCAACGACGCCCAGCCTCTGCATGGCGAAACGCACGCGGTACACGGGGCGGCATTCTTCGTGCCCGGCCGCGGACTGGTCGCGGTCCGGGAGGACGTCGGCCGGCACAACGCGCTCGACAAGCTCATCGGCGCGGTCATGGCGCAGGGCATCAAGGGTGCCGAGGGCGCCGTGGTCGTCACCAGCAGAGTCTCCGTCGAGATGGTGCAGAAGGCGGCCATCCTTGGTGCGCCCATCCTGATCGCCATCTCCGCGCCAACCGCTCTTGCCATCCGCACGGCAGAGGATGCCGGCATGACGCTCGTTGCGCTGGCGCGCGGCGCCGATTTCGAAGTCTTCACCCGCGCGGATCGCATCAATACCGGAGCCATGTCCCATGTCGCATGACCAAACCCGCGAGAAGCTCGTCCGTATGGCCAACCAGATCGCGACCTTCTTCCTGTCGCAGCCGGAGGATATTCGGGCGGAGGGCGTGGCGACGCACATCAACAAGTTCTGGGAGCCGCGCATGCGCCGGCATCTCTTCGAACACATCGACAGCGGCGGCGAGGGGTTGCTGCCGCTGGTGATGCAGGCCTCGGCCTTGATCCGTCGCCCCGACGCGACAGTCGGGACGGGTGTCGGGGTCGGTGACGAAGCGGCAGAAGGCGCGCCGGGCGGCAAGGGCGCCGTCGCGGGCGAGTCTCTTTCGGAACCCAGCGTTCCGGAAAGCACAGCATAGAGATCAATCGTAGGTCGAGGGGCCGACGCGGCTTTGCAGGTTTGTGAAGCCTTTTTTCCACAGGAGGGATTGGAATGGCAGTCGCAGGAACAACCGCGGGAGGGTTCTCAGAGCCCGGTATTCTCGACAGGGAACGCATCATCGCAAAACCAGGCTTCAACCGGTGGCTCGTTCCCCCGGCAGCGCTGGCAATCCACCTATGCATCGGCATGGCCTATGGCTTCAGCGTCTTCTGGCTGCCGCTGTCGCGCGCACTCGGCGCGGACACGCCGGCTGCATGCGCCGAGATGAACCTCATTGGCGCTCTCTTCACCACAGCCTGCAACTGGCGAGTGGCCGACCTCGGTTGGATCTACACGCTGTTCTTCGTTCTCCTCGGCTGCTCCGCTGCCATCTGGGGCGGCTGGCTGGAACGCTCTGGACCTCGCAAGGCCGGCTTCGTCGCGGCCTGCTGCTGGTGCGGCGGCATCCTCGTTGCAGCGCTTGGCGTCATGACCCACCAGCTGTGGCTGATGTGGCTGGGCGCCGGCGTGATCGGCGGCATCGGTCTCGGCCTCGGCTACATTTCGCCGGTATCCACCCTGATCAAATGGTTCCCGGACCGTCGCGGCATGGCGACCGGCATGGCGATCATGGGCTTCGGCGGAGGCGCGATGATCGGCGCACCGCTCGCCAACCTCCTGATGAACAACTTCAAGACGGATGTCTCGGTCGGCGTCTGGCAGACCTTCGTCGTCATGGCGATCATCTATTTCGTCTTCATGATGGGCGGCGCCTTCGGCTATCGCATTCCGCCGGCCGGCTGGCGTCCGGAAGGCTGGACACCACCTGTCTCCAAGAACACGATGATCACCATGCGCCACGTGCATCTGAAGAATGCACACAAGACGCCGCAGTTCTGGCTGATCTGGGCCGTGCTCTGCCTCAACGTGTCCGCCGGCATCGGCGTCATCGGCATGGCCTCGCCCATGCTGCAGGAAATCTTCGCCGGATCGCTGATCGGCCTTCCGGACCTGACCTTCGCGCAGCTCGATGCCGGGCAGAAGGGCCAGATCGCCGCCATCGCTGCGGGCTTTGCAGGTCTCCTGTCGCTGTTCAACATCGGCGGCCGCTTCTTCTGGGCATCGCTGTCGGACAAGATCGGCCGCAAGAACACCTATTTCGCGTTCTTCGTCATCGGCATCATCCTCTACGCTGCCGCTCCGACGCTGGCCGACATGGGCAGCAAGGCGCTCTTCGTCCTCGCCTTCGGCATCATCCTGTCCATGTATGGCGGCGGCTTTGCGACGATTCCGGCCTATCTCGCCGACATCTTCGGGACCCAGTTCGTGGGTGCGATCCATG
Organism: Pseudorhizobium pelagicum; assembly: GCA_000722615.1. Lineage (GTDB taxonomy): Bacteria > Pseudomonadota > Alphaproteobacteria > Rhizobiales > Rhizobiaceae > Neorhizobium > Neorhizobium pelagicum. The sequence continues at coordinate 122,819 of JOKI01000007.1, forward strand.
GTCGCCTGCTGACGGCCTGGGCAACGGCCGGCATCGTCGGTCCCGTCGTGGTCAACTATATCCGCGAGGCCCAGCTTGCCGCCGGCGTACCCGCCGGACCGGCGCTCTACACCGGGACGATGTACATCCTGGCGGGGATGCTGGTGCTCGGCCTGATCGCCAACGCCCTGATCCGGCCGCTTCCGGAGAAGTGGTTCATGTCGGACGAGGAAGTGGCATCCCTGCAGGCGAAGACGGCTGCGGCAAATGCAGGCCCGACCGGTTCCTTCGGGATCGGCAAGGGCGGCTTCGACGGCAAGGCGCTCGCCGCCTGGGCCGTGGTCGGCATCCCGCTTCTCTGGGGCGTCTGGGTGACGCTGAGAAGCAGCCTGGTGATCTTCGGGTAAGACCCGAGAGGTCCAGTGGAAGACCAGAATGGCGGCCCCAGGGCCGCCATTCTTCGTTGAACGGAGCCCGGCCGTCGAGATCCATTGGTCGCGGATCTTGCGGCGACCTGCTGGTCACTGGAATCGGAAAGGCCACCCCGATGCTATCGGGGTGGCCTTTCGATCTGGGTTTTGGCTAGCTTTTGGCGGAACCGCTTAGGCGGCCATTTCTTCGATCTCGGAGCCCCGGAACATCTTGGCGAGGTTCAGGAAGCAGATCATGCCATGCTCGTTGGCGATGATGCCTTCGGAGAAGGACTTGTCGAAGGAGGCCGAGATCTCCGGAACCGGCTGAACCTGGCTCGACGGGATGGTCAGGATGTCGGACACCTGATCGACCAGCATGCCGATGACCATGTTGTGGACTTCGGCGACCACGATGGCGCTGCGTTCCGTTGCGACAGCGCTCTTCATGCCGAGCTTCTGCGCCAGATCGATGATCGGGATCACCGAACCGCGCAGGTTCATCACGCCGATGACGTCGGAGGGAGCGTGCGGAATGGGCGTCGAGGGTGCCCATCCGCGGATTTCGCGGATGGTCGTCGTCTTGACGCAGAATTCCTGATCGTGAAGGCGGAACGCGATGATTTCGAGCGTTTCGCCGCTGTAGTTCGCAGAACTGGTTGTCGTAGCCATCAAAATTCTTCCCAACTCTCCGGTGCCTGGAGCAAGGCGGCGCTTGACGCAGCGCGGGCGACCCGAGCCTGAAGCTGCCGAGCCGATGAGGCTGCTGGCGGCCTGTCGTGATGCGATGAGACGACCCTAACGGAAGATTGTTGCGCAAATCTAAATCTAGCCAAAAGATCACGCAAAATCTCGGCTTCGCGGGCAAGACTATGGCTGGCCGCCGTCGTTTCCTCCACCATGGCAGCGTTCTGCTGCGTGTTCTGGTCCATGGTATTGACGGCGTGGCTGACCTCCCGAAGCGCGGTCGCCTGTTCGCGTGCGGCTTCCACGATCGCGGCGACGTTGCCATTGATCTCGACAACCTGGGCAACGATGTCCTCCAGCGCCGTGCCGGTCTGCCCGACCAGCGAGACGCCTCGCGACACCTGCTCCGACGACGTCGTGATCAGCGTCTTGATCTCGCGGGCTGCTGTGGCCGACCGCTGGGCCAGTTCACGTACTTCCTGGGCAACGACCGCAAAACCTCTTCCCGCCTCGCCGGCACGCGCTGCCTCGACGCCTGCGTTCAGCGCCAGCAGGTTGGTCTGGAAGGCGATCTCGTCGATCACGCCCAGGATGCTGCTGATCTCCTTCGAAGAGGCTTCGATCTGCCCCATGGCGTTGACGGCATTGCGCACGACGTCACCCGAATGCTCGGCGCCCTTGCGGGTCTTGGCCACCAGAGATCCTGCTTCCTCGGCGCGTCTGGCGCTGTCGGCGACGGTGCGGCTGATCTCTTCCAGCGCGGCTGCGGTTTCTTCGACCGCCGCTGCCTGCTGTTCAGTGCGCTTCGCCAGGCTGTCGGATGCCTGCTGGATTTCGCCCGAACCGGCAGCGATACCTTCGGCATTCTGGTTGACGGTGCGCATAGCGTCACGAAGCTTCGAGATTGCACCGTTGAAGTCGACGCGGATCTTCTCAAGGCCGGGAATGAAGGGCCTGTCGATGGCGCATGTCAGGTCGCCTTCGGCCAGGCTCGTCAATCCGGCGGCGATTTCGTCGACGGCTCTGACGCGCTCGGTGATGTCGGTTGCAAACTTCACGACCTTGAAGACTTTGCCGTCTGCATCCAGGATCGGGTTGTAGGACGCCTGTATCCAGACCACCTTGCCGCCCTTGCCGATGCGCTTGAATTCTGCGGCCACCGGCTCACCTTCCGACAGGCTGCGCCAGAACTGCCGATAGTCGCTGCTGTCGCGGAAGGGGGGCTCACAGAAGATGCCATGATGGCGGCCGACGACTTCGTTCAATTCGTAGCCCATGCAATCCAGGAAGTTCTGGTTGGCGTGCAGGATGTTGCCGGTCGGCGTGAATTCGATGACCGCCTGGGTGCGGGAGATCGCCGTGACCTTGCCGTCGTTTTCCGCAGCCTTCATCGTCGCCGCGGTGATGTCGGTGGCGATCTTGACGATCTTGCGCACCTTGCCGCGCACGATGACAGGATTGTAGGAGGCCTGGATCCAGATTTCGCGACCGCCCTTGGCGATCCGCTTGAAAGCACTGGATTCAAAATTCCCGGCGCCGAGCCGTTGCCAGAATTCGCGATACTCCCGCGATCCCGCATAGGTCGGTTCGCAGAACAGGCTGTGGTGCTTGCCGACAATTTCGGTCAGCTCGTAGCCGATGGCGCGACAGAAGTTTTCGTTGGCGGTCAGGATATGGCCGGTCACGTCGAACTCGATGATGGCCTGGGACTTGGAAAACGAAGCCAGGACAGCACTGCTGTCCGAGCCGAACGAAAGAAACGACATGGAATGCTCCGGTGGAAGAGGATGTGTCTTAGGATGCCTCTCGGCCAGACCAGCAAACCTCCATCATGGAGGTGATGCGCAAAGTCCCACGCCCTCAGTACAGACGGGTGAGAACTAGCAGCTGAGACTTAATAAACGGTCAAGCTTCTATAGGTGCCGGTTTATCAAGTCCCAGCCACGACGCGCATCGGCGAAGTTGGTCAAGGCTCCAGAACGCAGCCACCAGGATTTGGTTCAATAGGGATCCAGGTCGCTTCAGGACATGCTGAACAGAGGATTAAGACGGCGGACGGAAGCAGGCCTGGACGTTGACAGCGGGCAACCGCCGAGGACCGTGATCAGTACTCGCGCTCGTAGAAGATGCCGGCGGTGCCACCTTCCGTGCCGGCACCTGCCTTCAGCTTGACGCCGCGACCGATGTCCAGGTTGATCGTCGCCTGTGCGCCTGCAGCGCCACCCTGTTCGAGCTGCAGGTAGGTGCGGTCGTTGAGGTATCGCCCGACGGAGACGGTGGTCTGTCCGGTGGAATCGGTGTTGATGTCGAGGTCGTCGACGCCGAGATTGTTGCGCAGAGTCTGCAGCAGCGAGGTGGATCCGTCTCCCGCCAATTGGCTCACCGCATCTGCCAGCTGCGCAATCTGCAGCGGCGACAGGCGGGACATGGACTGGCCGAAGATCAACTGGGCAAGGACCTCGTCCTGGGGCAGCGCAGGCGAGGAAGAGAAGGTGATATCGGGGTCGTTCGCCAGTCCGGCGACGTTGACCGTAATCGTCGTCTGTCCGGAGGTGGTCGTGGCTTCCATGTCGAGAACCGGTATCAATCCGCCGCCGAAGGTGATGCGGCCTGACGTGAAATCGAGGCGCTTGGCCAGGATGACGATCCGGCCGCGGCGCAGGTCGAAAGCGCCGGACACCTGGGGGGCGGCGGTCGTGCCGGTGATGGTCAGGTCACCGCCGAGTTCCGCGTCGATGCCGCGGCCACGAACGAAGATGCTGTTGGGGGCATTCAGTGTCAGGTCCAGCCCAAGAGCGGCAGCGGTGCCATCCGCCCGTTCCGGCTGCAGCTTGGCGACCTGTTTTACCACTGCGGGGGGAGGTCTGCGATGGCGGACTTCAACCTCCGCAAGCGAGCTTGGCAGTTTGGCCGGCACGGTGATCGCCGCTTCGCTCAGATCCAATGTGCCGCCGAGCGTCGGGCCGCCTGTCAGCGGGCCGGTGACGGTAAGCGTGCCGTCGGCCGTCGCCGTCACGATGGTGCCGTCCACATAGGTGGCATCGTCGAGGTTGATCGTCAGGTCAGCCGGAAACCCCGAGCCCGGGGCTATGCCGATCGTGCCGCTCGCGCTGATGCTGCCGCCCGTGGCAAGTTCGCCGGAGAGGTTGGTGATGACGGCCTGATCGCCGCTGAAGTTGACGTTGGCGCTGAGCTCCTCGATCGCGAGGTTGCGGCGAACATCGATAAATCGCGCGCCGGAGGCGGAAGCGGATCCTGTGATCGACGGTGCCGACGGTGTTCCACCAATCGAGAGATCGACGGTGCCGTCACCCTCCAGGACAAATCCCTGGCTGGCCAGCTGGCCGGCCAGGACCTGGAAGGGGATCTGCCCCTGGAAGTCGAGATTCAGTGCCCGGTCTCCGGTGAGCGATATCGTGCCGCCGCCGGAGAGCGAAAGACTGTTTTCGCCGGACAGGGTGGTGTCGAGGGTGACGCTGTCGCCGGCGTATTCGCCCGTTGCCCGCACCTGAAGGGCAGAGAGACCGGCAGCGGTGCTCTGGGCAACGGCCGCGTCCGACCAGGTGAGGTCGTACCGGACGGCTGGTGCCTCAGGCGTGCCGGAGGCGGTCACATCGCCGGATATCGTCCCACGGGCGCCGAGTGCCGGCACGAAGGCATTGGCGAGGCTTGCCGGGACAGACTGAACGTCCGCATTAAGATCCAGCGTCGGCGGCCCGGTCTCGTTCAGAACCACCCGCCCGGCAGCCGTGACATCAAGACCATCGCCGCCCGCGACCTGGGTTTCGTCCAGAACCAGAGTGTTGTCGGAAAAGCTGCCCGCTGCCCGCAGGTTCAGAGGTGCCAGACCCGCATCCCGCGTCTGCTGCAGTTGGGCCTGCGACCACTCCAGGTCGTACTGAACCGATGGTTCCGTGATGGAACCCCCGGCGCTGATCGTCCCCGATACCGAGCCAGAGGCGTTGATGGCGGGAACGAAGCTGTTGATGAGGCTGGCCGGCAGCCGGTTGATCTCCGCCTGCAGGTCGAGGTTGCTGCCGACCGTTCCGGTCACGCTGACCTCTCCGCTTCCCGTGGAGAGTGTCAGTCCGGAGAGCTCGGCGCTGCCGTTCTGGACGACCACGGTGGTCGGCGACGCCAGGGTGATCAGAATGTCGCGGGGCGTCGCGGCGAAACTTTCGAGAGCAACGGTCAGCTGATTGCCGGTACGGATCGTTGCGACTGCGGTGAGCGGTGCGCCGTCATACTGCGCATCGAGGTCGAGGCGTGTCGCACCGTCCTCGTATCCAAACCCGAGGTTCAGATCCGTGACCGCCGCAGCTGCTGTCCCGATGCGCGAAGCGCGGACCGTGCCATCGGCGGCAAGCTGCGTGATGTCCGGGATCGTCAGGTTCACAGCCGGCTCGGAGATGGTGACGGGATCCCGGCTGAGACTGCTGCCGGAGGCTTCCACCCGGGCTGCGGTGCGGCCGTCCTCCCTCGTGAAGGTCACTGTGCCGCTCAGATCCCCTGCTGCTTCCTGCGCCGCCAGCGCGGCCAGCAGGGAGACATCCGGAAACTCGAAGTTGACCGTACCTTCCGGCAGGAAATCAGGCGAGAACGCGAGGGAGCCGTTCAGACGGTTGGGCCCGACTTCGGCGGTGATCTCGGGGGCCTCTATCCTGCCTTCGGTGGAGACGAGGCCGGCATTGATGCGCAAGGGCTGCCCATCGATCGTTCCGGTCGCGGCGACGGTGCCGCTCGGGGACTGCGGATTGGCGGTCCCTTCGACGGTCAGTCGCAGGTCTTCCAGCAACCGCCCTGCGAGGCGTGCTTCGGCGGAATTGACCACCGCATTGATCGAGAGAGCACTGATCGGGCCGGTCGCCGTCATCGTGAAGCCTGCCGCGCCATCGGCGTTCTCGACCCATCGCCCGATTTCCGGGATGCGTCCCGCCAGGTCGGCGTTCAGCTGGTCGTTGCGGAAGGCAAGGCTTCCATGTGCTTCAAGTGCACTGGCGGTCAGCACCAGATTTTCGAGGCTGATGCCCCCGTCGCTGGTGCGCTCGATATAGCCTTCGGCGTTGATCTTGTCTTCAAACCGGCCGGCCAGAGATGGGGGAAGGACGGCCGGTGCCGCGGTCATCCGGAAATTGCCGCTCATCGCTTGCGTCTGCGTATCGAATGCACCGCTGACGGTGCCGCTCAGGCGGGCGCTGTCGAAGGTGGCGGCATCGAGACCGACGGCAGGCAGATCGAGGCGCAAAGGGGCGTCGAGGGTCAGCGGACCCTGGACGACACGGTCGATCTGTTCGTTGACGAAATCGGTTTCGCCGATGCGAACGCGCGTCCGGATGCTGCCGGTATTCTCGGCGATGTTCAGGTCTTCGCTTTCGGCCTGGATCCGGATCTGGCGGAAGCTGCCCTGGGGAAGACTGGCGGCCGGCAGGGACGCCGTTGCATTGAACCTTGCGGAGGTCGCCGCGCCATTCAGGGTGAAGTTGATGGTGTCGACGGTAAACCGGCTTTCCTCTCCGGCGATCGGCCAGACGATATCAACAGGCCCCTCGGTTCCGGTCAGGCTTGCGGTCAGGCTGTTGTCGCCGTTCGGGTTCCAGACGCCGGAGGCGACGATATTGACCGCACCGGAGGTGATCTGGCCGCTGTCGATGCCGATGCGCCCGTTGGGGTTCATGTTGGCGGCTACATCAATTTCCGTCGTGCCCTCGAAAAGGGGGCGAAAGGCCGGCGGCAGCAAGGTGGCGAGCTGCCCGCCGCCTGTGACCGCGATGCTGCGGCTTCCATCCGGAAGCATCCGGTGCCGGGCGTTCACGTCGATCACCGGATCGCCGGCCACGCTGCCCGTGAGGTCGCCGCTCCAGTCGGAAAGCGGACCGGCCCCCTGAAGGGCGAGATCGACGGCCGGGGCACCCGGCAGGCGCAGCAGCCGAGCAAGAAGCCCGCCCTGCGGTTCCGAGACCGAGGCGTCGACCGAAAGCCTGTTCTCCTCCGGGGCATACAGCAGGTCCACGAGCGCGCGGGCGTCCGGTTCGTCCTTCCGGCGCGCTTCCAGTTCGACCGAAACATCCGGGCCGGTCGCGTCGATCGAGCCCTTGAGCGAGAGCGAAAAGTCCCGTCCGCTCAGGGCCGGACCGAGATCGATGTCCGGCATGTCGATCTGTGCCACCTTCACCCCGATCGGCAGGGAAAAGCCGGATCCCGATTCATCGGTGACGGGCTCTGTTACCTCGGCGGGTTCCGGCGCGCGCAGCACATCGATCTGATTCACCGAAACATGGTCTGCCCGGAAAACGCCGCTGACGAGGGCAGTGGGCGACCAGTCGATCTCGATCCCGCTGAGCTGGGCATAGGGCCCGCGCGAATCGGACAGGGTCAGGTCCTCCAGGCGCAGCTCGCCGCTCAGAAGGCCTTCCGGTCGCGAAAATTCGATGGTTCGGTCCGGGGTCGACAGGATGTCCGCAACGCGATCGGCAGCGATGCGTCCCCCCACCGGCGTCAAGCCGATGAAGAGAAAGATACCAAGCCCCATGATGAGGACGATGGCCACGGCGGCTGCCGCAAGCACCACGATCCATTTCAGCAAGCGAACCATCAGCGTCATGCCCGATTTCATTGGTTTCGGCCGGCGACGTCGGCTCTGTTAAAAAGCTTGTCCAATTCCGGCATAGATGCCGAACTTGCTGCCACCTTCATAGCTTCGAAGGGGGACTGCAACGTCGATGCGCAGGGGGCCGAACGGTGTCGCATACCTGAGGCCCAGACCTGCACCTGCTCTTATATCCGAGAAATCAGGCACGAGTTCGGTTGAAACGGTGCCGATGTCGATGAAAGGCACGATACCAATGTTCTCCGTGACCCTCGTCCTGACCTCGAAGGAGGCCAATGTATAGGATCGTCCTCCCAACGCCTCGTTGGAATCATTGTAGGGCGAAATTTCCTGGTATCCATAGCCTCTGACAGAACCGCCACCGCCGGCAAAGAAGCGGCGGGTGACCGGTATGTCCGATAGGTCGTCTGCACCGATCAAAGTTCCTGCGGCAAGGCGACCGGCCAGCACAACGCGATCCTCCTCGCCAAAGCCCAGATAGCCGGACACCGAGCCCTCGAAGGAGGAGAAGATGCTGCCGTTGAACGCTTCGTAGGCGGGGTAGGCCTCCAGGGTGGCCCGGTAGCCCTCGGTCGGGTTGAGCTTGTTGTCTCTGGCGTCGCGCTCAAAGGAGAGCGGCGTTCCGAACGTCAGGTATTCATTCTCGCCGAAAGCATCGTCGGCGCGGATATAGACGATTTCGGCGCCGGCCTTCACCACGTCCGTCTCGTTCAGCTCATAGGAATAGGCGGCGGACCCCGCGATGCTTTGGGCTTCGTAGACATCCGGCGTCTCGCTGAACGCCTGCAGTCGTGCTTCGAAGGTTCCTTCCGGAATGATGGCGCCCGGCTTGATGAAGGTGATGCCTGCCGAATAGTTGAAGGTCGCAACGTCGGTGGTCGCCTCGATGCCTGACACCTTGCCTTCGATCCGCAGGGACTCCGCCTCTCCAAACAGGTTCCTGTGTCCCCAATAGGCCTGCACGCCTGCACCGTCCAAGGACGCGTATTCCGCGCCGAAGCCGAAGTAGCGGTGCTTCCCTTCCGAGACCTCGATGACCAGCGGCAAGGTGCCTTCCGGCGTCAGACTGTCCGCCTCCCGAATGCTGACGCTCGAGAAGACGCCCAGCTCGCGAAGGCGCTCGGAGGCCTTCTGCAATTGCTCGGGCGAATAGCGGTCGCCCCTGTCGAGACGGGAATAGCGTTCAATGAAATCCGGCTCGACGGTGCGGGCACCCTTTACCGCCACCGCGCCCAGGTTGGCCACGGGTCCGCCGACCGCTCCCATCACCACCTGTACCGTCTGCGTTGGATGATCGGCCGTGACCTGGCGTTCCGTCAGCCGCGCCAGAGGCCGGCCCTCGTCCTTGATGTCGACCAGGAGCTGCTCGCCGGCCTTCAGGATCAGGCGGGAGCCCACCTCTTCGCCGACGATCAGATCGTACTCTTCCGGGTCTCGTCCGGCAGCGGCACCCTCGAACCGCACCGCTCCCAAGGTGAAGGGCGGCCCGGGAACGACGGTAACGGTGACCGGAACCGGCTGCGAATGATCGAACGTGGGATTGGGCGGCAGATCATCCAGGTCCCGCCCCTGAATGGTGATGTGGACGGTTCCCCCGTAGCGTGCGTCTTCGTAAAGAACCGCGACCAGGCGATCGCGATCTTCGCGGGCCTTGACGACGAGCCCCAGATCGCCGGAGACCGGGTTTCCATCGTCATTCACCAGCGACGCCACATTTTCCAGCCGCTCGACAAGATCCTGATCGGTGGTGCCGGTGTCGATCGTCGCTTCGTAGGCGACCGGATTGATGACCTCGACGGCCTCGTCTTCGCTGCCGAAGAGCGTGATACCGAAAAGCTTGAAGGCATGCGCTTCGGAAACCGGGCAAAAAGCGACCGCGGTTGCGAAGGCTGCCGCTCGCCTCAGCTTACCGGCAGTTGCTGCCTCGCTTTTTCTCGCATGCCTATCCAAAGTCAGTTTTTCGCCTGTTCTCGCAGCTGTCCCGGCCCAGGCTGCCTATGTAGCGGCAAACGGCGGAAGCGAATACCTTTTTTCATATTCCGATTGTCTTTTGGACGAGAAAAGCCCCGGAGCATGCTCCGGGGCAACAATGGCAAAAAAATCCGACAGGGTATCAGTATCCGCGCGGGCAGTCGTCGATGTAGCGGCGACCGTATCTGTCACGGTAGTAGCACTGGCCCGGCTGCTGTGCGACGGAGCCGATGAGGGCTCCGGACACGCCGCCGATCGCCGCACCGACGGCGGCACCGCGAACATCGCCGGTGGCAATGCCGCCGATAACAGCGCCTGTTCCGGCGCCAATGGCCGCACCCTGCTCGGTCTGGGTGCAGCTTGCGGCCGACAGGCCGACGATCATCAGGATGATAGCTTTTTTCATGGTTTCCTCCACGGTTCCGAAGACGTTCAATGGCTGGCGGCGACGCCTTCGCCCTTGGCTTGCGGACAGCGCATCGGCTGGAACAATAGAACGACCGGGCGCGAAGTCCAGATGAAGATCAACCAAATATGCCTGAATTGCCGACGGGAATTGACGACCGTCAGGCCGCGGATCCTCTGCCTGGCGCAGGTGGAAAAAAGCCCGCCAGACCGACAAAACAGAGGTTGATCAGCTCCGAAAAAAGGCAAATGATGTCCGCGTGTCTGGAGGAGGCACGAGGAGGAACATGATGGCGAAAGTGACGCTGACGGTGAATGGCCGCAGGGTGAGCGAAGACTGCGATGACCGCATGCTGCTCGTTCATTTTATCCGCGACAAGCTGGGACTGACGGGGACACATGTGGGGTGCGATACCACTCAATGCGGAACCTGCGTGGTGCATATGGACGGCCGCTCGGTGAAGAGCTGTTCCGTCCTTGCCGTTCAGGCGGCCGGTTCCGACGTCACGACCATCGAGGGGCTTGCAGCGCAGGGAGACCTTCATCCGGTCCAGGCCGCTTTCAAGGAGCATCATGGTCTGCAGTGCGGCTTCTGCACGCCCGGCATGGTGATGACGGCGGTCGACATGATCCATCGCCACGGAGGACAGCTCGACGAGGCGACGGTCCGCCACGAGCTTGAGGGCAATATCTGTCGCTGCACCGGCTACCACAACATCGTGAAAGCCGTGCTCGCCGCCAATGCGGACATGCAGGCAGGCCGAGAAGCCGCCGAGTAGCCATCCGGGCGAATGGCGGCTCACGGCGTTGGCGGTTGCGCGTGGAGGCGCAATCACAACGTCCCGCCATCTCCATCGAACCAAATTCAGACGTTTCCTGGGAGGAGATGACCATGGGTGTTGAGGGTATCGGTGCGCGCGTGACCCGCAAGGAGGACAAGCGCTTTCTGACGGGCAAGGGACGCTATACCGACGACATGTCGGTGCCGGGCATGAAGCACGCGTGTTTCGTGCGAAGCCCCTATGCCCATGCGAGGATTCGCGGCATGGATACGACGGCGGCACGGGAGATGCCCGGCGTTATCGGCATCCTCGACGGGCGGCAGCTTCAGGCCGACGGCATCGGCAATCTGATCTGCGGCTGGATGATCCATTCCAAGGATGGCTCGCCGATGAAGATGGGGGCGTGGCGGCCGCTGGCCTACGAGACCGTTCGCTATGTCGGCGATGCCGTCGCCATCGTCGTTGCCGACACCTACGCCGAAGCGCGGGATGCGGCCGAGGCCGTGACGGTCGATTACGAGGAACTTCCCGCCGTCACGGAAGCCGTGTCCGCCCTGCAGGCGGAGGCGCCGCAGATCCATCCGGAAGCACCGGGCAATCTGATCTTCGACTGGCAGATCGGCGATCCGGAGGCCACCGACCGGGCCATCGCCTCGGCGGCGCATGTGACGGAAATCAAGATCCACAACAACCGGCTGTCGCCGAACCCCATGGAGCCGCGATCGACGCTCGGCATCTATGACGCCGCCGAAGAGCATTACACCTGCTATACGACAAGCCAGAACCCGCATGTGGCGCGGCTGGTGATGAGCGCCTTCTACAATGTGGCGCCGGAAAACAAGCTGCGCGTCATCGCGCCGGACGTCGGCGGCGGTTTCGGTTCGAAGATCTACATCTATCCGGAGGAGATCGTCTGTCTCTGGGCGTCGAAGAAGACCGGCGTCCCGGTCAAATGGACCTCGGACCGCACGGAAGCCTTTCTCACCGATGCCCATGGTCGCGACCATGTCTCGACGGTGAAGATGGGCTTTGATGCCGATCACCGGATCGTCGGGCTGAAGGTGGATACCATCGCCAATCTCGGCGCCTATATGTCGCTCTTCTCCTCGGCGGTGCCGACCTATCTCTATGCGACGCTGCTGTCGGGCCAGTACGCGATCCCCGCCATCCACGCCAATGTCCGCACGGTCTACACCAACACCGTGCCGGTCGATGCCTATCGCGGTGCCGGGCGACCGGAAGCGACCTATCTTTTGGAGCGGACGATGGAGACGGCGGCGCGGGAGCTCGGCCTCTCGCCGGCGGAACTGCGCCGCAAGAACTTCATCCGCAGCTTCCCCTACCAGACGCCGGTGATCATGAACTATGACGCCGGCGACTACGAAGCGTCGCTGTCTGCTGCTATGCAGGCTGCCGATTGGGACGGCTTCCCGGCCAGGAAGGCGGAGGCCGCCGAGCGCGGTAAGAAACGCGGCATCGGCATGAGCTGCTACATCGAAGCCTGCGGCATTGCGCCGTCGGCGGCCGTCGGGTCGCTCGGGGCAGGAGTCGGTCTCTGGGAATCGGCGGAGGTGCGGGTGAACGCCGTCGGCACCATCGAGGTGCTGACCGGGTCCCACAGCCACGGCCAGGGCCATGAAACCACCTTCGCGCAGTTGGTTGCCGAAAGGCTCGGGGTCCCGATCGACAGCGTCAACATCGTCCATGGCGACACCGACAAGGTGCAGATGGGGATGGGCACCTATGGCTCGCGCTCCGGGGCCGTCGGCATGTCGGCCGTCGTCAAGGCACTCGACAAGGTCGAGGCAAAGGCGAAGAAGATCGCCGCCCACATGATGGAAGCGGACGAGAACGACATCGTCATCGAGAACGGCGAACTGAAAGTGGCCGGCACCGACAAGACCGTGCCGTGGTTCCAGGTGGCGCTGTCGGCCTATACGGCCCACAACCTGCCCGCCGGCATGGAGCCGGGCCTGAAGGAAACCGCCTTCTACGATCCGGCCAATTTCACCTTCCCGGCCGGCTGCTACATCGCCGAGGTGGAGGTGGACCCGGAAACGGGCAAGACGCAGATCGTGCAGTTCGTCGCGGCCGACGACTTCGGCAACATCATCAATCCGATGATCGTCGAAGGCCAGGTCCACGGCGGGCTGGCGCAGGGCATCGGGCAGGCGCTGCTCGAGGAGGTGCGCTATGATCCGGAATCCGGCCAGCTCCTGACGGCCAGCTACATGGATTACGCCATGCCGCGGGCCGACGATCTGCCGTCCTTCGATCTGTCGCACCAGAACACGCCGTGCCCCAGCAATCCGCTCGGCATCAAGGGCTGCGGCGAGGCTGGCGCGATCGGATCGCCGCCGGCGCTGATCAACGCGATCACCGATGCGATCGGCACCAATGATCTCACCATGCCCGCCACGCCGATGAAGGTATGGCTGGCGATGCAGGCAAACCACTGAGGAGGAACCGACATGTATGCAACCAGCTATCATCGCGCCTCTTCCGTGGAAGATGCCGTCAAACTGCGGGGCGAACACGAGGAGGGCCGCTATCTGTCGGGCGGCATGACCCTGATCGCCACGATGAAACAGCGGCTGGCGGCGCCCAGCGATCTCATCGACCTCAGGCACATCCCTGATCTGAAGGGTGTTTCTGTCGATGGCCGCAATGTTCGGATCGGCGCTGGAACGCCGCATGCGGATGTCGCCGGCTCCTCCATGCTGCGCTCCGTCTGTCCCGCGATCTGCGCGCTTGCCGGGATGATCGGCGATCCGCATGTCCGCCACATGGGCACGATCGGCGGGTCGATCGCCAACAATGATCCGGCCGCCGATTATCCGGCTGCCATGCTGGGCCTCGGCGCAACCATCATCACCGACCGCCGCTGGCTGGCGGCCGATGACTTCTTCACAGGCATGTTCGAGACAGCGCTGGAAGAAGGGGAGATGGTCACAGCCGTGACATTCGAGGCGCCCGAAAAGGCAGGCTATGCGAAATTTGCCAACCCGGCCTCCCGCTATGCGCTGACCGGCGTGTTTGTGGCGAAGCGCGGGGATGGCGTTCGCGTGGCGGTCACCGGAGCGGGCGCCGACGGCGTCTTCCGCCATGCCGGCATGGAGGCAGCGCTGGCAGAGACATGGTCTCCCGACTCTGTCGCCGGTACGGAGGTCGCTCCTGCGGATCTTCTGTCGGACATGCACGCCAGTCCCGACTACCGCGCCAATCTCGTGAAGGTGATGGCAAAGCGCGCCGTGATGGCGGCGGGCTGACGGATCGACGTGCCGCAAAAGGATGCCCGCCTCGCTGGCGCCAGCTTGATGTGGATCAAGTTTCCATGGTCACCGGTCGGTTAAGTCCATTTTCGGGATTCCTTGCGAGAATGTCCAATTGCCGCAGTCTGGATTTATTCCAATCTGCGGGGTTGACGAAATGCGAGCGAGAAACCAAAACCAAAAACAGGTTCTGGAGTGTGAAATGGATTTCGAGGCATTTTTCAAGAGCGAGCTGGACAGCCTTCACCAGGAAGGCCGGTATCGGGTGTTCGCCGATCTCGAGCGGCACCGGGGAAACTTCCCGCGTGCCACGCGTCACACGCCTGAAGGCCCCAAGGACGTTACCGTCTGGTGTTCCAACGACTACCTCGGCATGGGCCAGCATCCGGCCGTGATCGAAGCCATGAAAGAGGCGATCGATCACTGTGGCGCGGGTGCGGGAGGCACCCGGAATATCTCTGGCACGACCCATTACCATGTTCGCCTCGAGCAGGAACTGGCCGATCTTCACGGCAAGGAAGCGGCGCTCGTCTTCACCTCCGGCTATGTATCCAACTGGGCGACGCTCGGCACGCTTGGCCAGAAGATCCCCGGCCTGATCATCTTTTCGGACGCCCTGAACCATGCCTCGATGATCGAGGGCATCCGCCACGGCAAGTGCGAGCGGGTGATCTGGAAGCACAACGACCTGAACGATCTCGAAGCCAAGCTGGCGGCAGCCGACCCCAAGGCGCCGAAGCTGATCGCCTTCGAATCGGTCTATTCCATGGATGGCGACATCGCGCCGATCAAGGAGATCTGCGATCTGGCCGACCGCTACGGCGCGATGACCTATCTTGACGAGGTGCATGCGGTGGGCATGTACGGCCCGCGCGGCGGCGGCATTGCCGAGCGCGAAGGTCTGATGGACCGGCTCACCATCATCGAAGGCACGCTCGGCAAGGCCTTCGGCGTGATGGGCGGCTATATCGCGGCCTCGACGGCGCTCTGCGACTTCATCCGCTCGTTCTCCTCCGGCTTCATCTTCACGACGGCGCTGCCGCCGACTCTGGCTGCCGGCGCGATCGCCTCGATCCGGCACCTCAAGGCAAGCCCCTTCGAGCGGATCCGCCATCAGGATCGCGTCAAGAAGCTCCGTTCGCTGCTCGATGCCCGCGGCATTCCGCATATGCACAACCCGAGCCACATCGTTCCGGTGATGGTGGGTGACGCCGCCAAGTGCAAGTGGATCTCGGACATCATGCTGGATTCGTTCGACATCTACGTGCAGCCGATCAACTATCCGACGGTGCCCCGCAAGACGGAGCGCCTGCGCATCACCCCGACGCCGCTGCATTCGGATGGCGATCTGGAGCATCTGGTCGGCTCGCTGCACCAGCTCTGGGCCCGCTGCGCGCTGGCCCGCGCGGTGGCCTGATCAGTCCCAGGGACTGTCGAATCAGAGAAATGGCCGCTTATGCGGCCATTTCCTTTTTCGAGATCAGTTCTGCCGCCCTGCGCCTTGCCTCGGTATCGGCGGCAAAGACCGCATCGATCGTCGTTGCGGTCGGATGACCCGTCATCGCCTCCATCACCCCTTCGGCAATATCAGCCATCGACAGGAAACCGATGCGGCCGTCGCAGAAGGCCTGGAAGGCCACTTCCTCGGCGGCATTCATCACCGCACCCTGCACGCCGCCGCGCTCCAGCGCCATACGTGCCAGCCGCAGCGCCGGGAAGCGCACCTCGTCCGGCGCCTCGAAGTCGAGCCGCGCCAGTTTGGCGAAATCCAGCCGGTCGACGTTCAGCTTCGGCCGGTCCGGATAGGCCAGCGCATAGCCGATCGCCGTGCGCATGTCCGGTGCGCCCAGCTGCGCAATCACCGAGCCATCCGTGTAGCCGACCATGGAATGAATGATCGACTGCGGGTGGACGATCACCTCGATCTGGTCGGGGCGCAGGTTGAAGAGGTGCTTGGCCTCGATCATCTCCAGCGCCTTGTTGAACATCGATGCGCTGCCGATGGAGATCTTCAGGCCCATCGACCAGTTGGGATGCGCCTTGGCGATCTCCACCGTGACATCGGCCATCTGCTCGCGTGACCAGGTCCGGAAGGGGCCGCCGGAGGCCGTCAGGACGATCCGCTCGACCGCGTGATGCTGGTCGTCCTCGAGCGACTGGAAGATCGCGCTGTGTTCGCTGTCGACCGGGATGAGACGCCCGCCGCCGTCGGCGACGGCGGTGACGAAGAGATCGCCCGCCGACACCAGGCATTCCTTGTTGGCGAGCGCTATGTCGGCGCCGCGCCGGGCTGCGGCGAGCGTCGGCGCCAGTCCGGCGGTGCCGACGATGGCGGCCATGACCCAGTCGGCATCCGCCGAGGCCGCCTCCAGCAGCGCCTCGCGGCCGGCGGCGGCCATGATGCCGGTGCCGGCCAGCGCATCCTTCAGCGCAACATAGTTGGCGTCATCGGCGGTTACGGCCATGCGGGCGCCGAAATCCTGCGCCTGGCGGGCCAGAAGCTCGACATTGCTGTTGCCGGTGATCGCCACGAGATCGAAGGCGTCCCTGCCGCCGAGCTGGGCCAGGACATCCAGCGTGTTGACCCCGATGGAGCCAGTCGAGCCGAGAATGGAGATGCGTCGATGCGCGCCGGAGCCGCCTGCCATACGTTCGATCCATGGTAAATGTCGCAGACCGTCTACAGGTGAACGCTGCCGCTCACAAGAGTTCGCTCACATTGACGCGGCTGCGACCACGTGGAGCTTGATCGGGGCGACGGTTCGGGTGAAACAGGATCATGACTCATCAAGACGAACTGCAGACCAGCTGTGTGATCGCCGGCGCCGGCCCGGCGGGGCTGATGCTCGGTTTCCTTCTCGCGCGCGCCGGCGTCGATGTCGTCGTGGTGGAGAAGCATCCCGACTTCCTGCGGGATTTCCGCGGCGACACCATCCACCCGTCGACGCTTGAGGTGATGCATGAACTCGGCCTCGCGGACGAATTCCTCGCCCTGCCGCATACGAAGGCGCCGAAGCTGTCGGCCGAGATGGGCGGACGCACCGTCACCATCGCCGACTTTTCGCGCCTGCCGGTCCGCAACCGCTTCATCGCCTTCATGCCGCAATGGGATTTCCTGACCTTCCTGTCGACGAAGGCCGGACAGTATCCGGGGTTCCGGCTGCTGATGCAGGCGAAGGTGCTCGATCTGGTCGAGACGGATGGCCGGGTTGCAGGCCTGCGGGTGGAGACGCCGGAGGGCCTGGTCACCATCCATGCGCCGCTGGTGGTGGGCGCCGACGGCCGCAACTCCGCGGTGCGGGAGAAGGCGGGCCTCGAGGTGGAGAGTTTCGGCGTGCCGAGCGAGGTGCTCTGGATGAAGCTCAGCCGGCAGCCCGGGGATCCGGACGAGGTGATGGGCCATGCCGGGCCGCGCCAGGGGCTGGTTCTCATCAACCGCGGCGAATACTGGCAATGCGGCTATGTGGTGCGCCGGGGGACCTATGCGGAGATACAGGCCGAGGGTGTTGCCGCTCTGCGGGACAGGGTGCGGGACATTTCCCCGCTTGCCCCCGAGCGGATGGACGAAATCCAAAGCTTCGACGACGTCAGCCTGCTGACCGTGCGCATCGACCGGCTGAAGCGCTGGTGGCGGCCGGGGCTTCTCTGCATCGGCGACGCCGCGCATGCGATGTCGCCGATCGGCGGCGTCGGCGTCAATCTCGCCATCCAGGATGCGGTGGCCGCTGCCAATATCCTGGCCCGTCCGTTGCGAGAGGGGCGGTTGTCCGAAATTGATCTTGCCGCTGTCGAAAAGCGGCGCCTGTTTCCCACCAGGGCGACGCAGAAGCTGCAGTTGATGATGCGCAGCCGGCGTCGGAAGGACGAAGGGGATGCCGAAAAGCGGAAAGGGCCGCCGGCCTTCATTCGCGGCATCGCCCGCTGGCCGGTTCTTGCGCATCTGGCCGGCCGGCTGATCGGCCTGGGATTTCGCATGGAGCATGTGCGCTCCCGATAGCGCCGTCGCTCCTGACCTCGCCTTCATTGCCGCACACCGCCGGATCAAACATCGAGGTCCGCGCCGGAGGAGCCTGTCGACAGACAGGACGGATCGCGACGGAACGATATATTAACCATGTTGGGCAAGTATATCTCGCTATAAATATGCAGGTTTTCTCAGGTATCCTTTGTCTTAGAGGCATTTTTACATGCTGGCGCCAAAAGCGGATTATTCTCAAGTTGCAGCAACGCCCCGGACGATGCGCATCGTCACCGATGACATCGGCAAGGAACTCGAGCGTTTCAGCAGCGACAATGCCAGCGTCGTCAAGCAGATCCGGCTCCTGGCGATCAATGCGCTGATCGAGGCGGCCCGGGCGGGGGAAATGGGCAAGGGCTTTGCCGTGGTCGCCAACGAGGTGCAGCGCCTGGCGCAGACCGCGACGGAGATCGCCGAAAAATTCGAGAGCAGGGTGCTGGGCCGCATCGGCCTCGGACGGAGCATGGCGGACTCGCTGGTGGAGGAGATGGAAGGCGTTCGCCTGACGGATCTTGCCCAGACGCTGGTGCAGCTGATCGTCCGCAATCTTTTCGAACGGACCGCCGACGTGCGCTGGTGGGCGACCGACCCGGCGCTCTGGCAGGCGCTTGGTGGAAACGATGCCGCGGCCAAAGCCTTCGCATCCGAACGGCTCGGCGTCATCAACCGCTTCTATACGGTCTATCTCGATCTGGTGCTGACCGATCTCAACGGCCGCATCATCGCATCGGCCAATCCCGCCTTCCAGAAGAAGATCATCGGCACGTCGCTTTCGTCCGAGCCCTGGTTCGCGGCTGCTCGCCGCTGCCGGTCAGGCGACGACTACATCGTCGACGACGTCAAGCCGAGCGCGCTGCATGGCGGACGCAACGGGCTGGTCTATGCGACCGGTGTCCGCGACGGCGGTAAGATGGACGGGGAGCTGCTCGGAACGCTCGGCGTCTACTTCGACTGGCACGCGCAGGGCCAGGCGATCGTCGACAAGGAGGCCAACCTGCCGCCGCAGGTGGCGGACAAGACGACCATCATGCTTCTCGACGGCAACAGCCGGGTGATCGCCTCCACCAACCCGTCCCGGATGTTCACCCATTTCGCCCTGCAGAAGAAGAACGGTGAGGACAAGGGAAGCTATTACGACCGCAGCGGCGCCATCGTCGCCTTCGCCAAGACCCTCGGCTACGAGGATTACGACGGCCTTGGCTGGCACGGCGTCGTCGTGCAGGAAACGGAGAGCGACGAAAGTCTTGGCGTGCGGCTGAACCTGGGGTGAGGGCAGGACTTGTGTCTGTCCAGACGGGGGCGACCGCGGCACCGAGCCGCGATCATCCTCAACGCGGTGTCGAAGACCTTGCCGGAATGAAGCCATCGAGGCTGCATCGAACGCCTTGCGGGTCATAATCCAGCGCAACCTTGCCGGTAAAGTCTGCGGCCAGGACCTTTTCGATGATGCGGCTTCCAAATCCCTTTCGAGCGGGCGGGCGAACGGCAGGGCCTCCCAGTTCCGTCCAGACGAGCCTCAGCCGCTGGCGCTCTTGATCCGAATCCACCGTCCAGCTGACCGTCACCTTGCCGTCGGGAACCGACAGGGCGCCGTACTTCAAGGAGTTGGTCGCAAGTTCGTGGATGGCCATGGAGAGGGTCAGGGCCTGCTTTGGCGGCAGCGCGACAGGAGGGCCGCTCAGGGTGGCGCAACTGGCTTCCGATGTAAAAGGACGCAGAGTGCTTTCCAGCACGACCTGCAGTTGGGCGTCCTCGGCGTAGTTGGCCGCCACGAGAGCCTGGGCATGTCCGATCGCGCTGAGCCTTGCGAGGAAGGTCTCCCGCACCGCATTGACATCGTCGCCCTGCAAGGACTGCTGCGCGATGGCCTGTATCACTGCGACCGTATTCTTGATCCGGTGCACGAGTTCCGTCTCGAGGAGGTCCCGCTGTTGCTCAAGCTGCTTCCGGTCCGTTATGTCGCGAACAATCAGGACGCCGCCCGTGACCTTGCCATCGCGGATGATGGAGGCGTTCGAGCAGGATACGGGGATCTGTCGGCCGTCCCGGTGAAAGAAGACGTCTTCGTGGGCCACCAGCGTGCGACCGGTGACGAAGACGTCGCCCAAGGGGCACTCCTCCATCGGGAAGGGTCTGCCATCGGGCCTGTGATGATGCACGATGTTGTGCAGCAGCGAATTGAGCAATTCGTCACTGCTCCAGCCGAACATCCTCTCGGCTGCAGGATTGGTGTAGAGCGTGCGCCCTTCCCCATCCATCAGGAAGATGGCGTCTGCCGCATTGGCGGTGATGAGGCCGGCAATGCTCGCGTCGTCCCCCAGCACGTCCAGCGTAGCCTGCAGCATCTCTGTCCCTCTTCTAAAACACCTTCATAAACGAACTGCGTGTGTTCTAGATAGCTCAGCGAGCAGCTTTCGATGGAAAAAATCCAGGCTCAAAAATCCAGGCTCGATGAGGGCGCACGGTTGCGGTGCCAATGGTGATCCCGACGCGATTCGAACGCGTGACCCCCAGATTAGGAATCTGGTGCTCTATCCTGCTGAGCTACGGGACCACTGGTCAGCATCCATACAAAAGGCGCCCGCTGAAGCCAAGCCTTTTCGGAAGGGGCGTGGCGGGTTCGAAGCGCCCGCCACGCGCACGGTCGATTGCAGCCTCAGTCGCTGAGCCGCTGTTCGGCCAGACGCACCCAGTAGGAAATGCCGTAGGCGATGGCGTCGTCGGCAAAGTCGTAGGCCGGGTTGTGCAGCGGTGCGCTGTCACCGTTGCCGATGAAGATGAAGGCGCCGGGGCGGCTCTTCAGCATGTAGGCGAAATCCTCGCCGGCCATCGACGGTTCGACCTCCACGTCCAGGTTCTTCGGCCCCACGACGTCCGAGGCTGCACGGATGGCGTTCTCCGTTTCGCGGTCGTGGTTGGTGGTGACGGGGCAGTTGCGTTCGTATTCGATCTCGGCGGTGGCCCCATGGGCAAGCATGGTGCCTTCGACGATCTGGCGGATGCGGGTCTCGGCGAGATCGCGCACCTCTTCGCTGAGGCTGCGGACGGTGCCGCCGAGCACGGCGCTGTCGGGAATGATGTTGTGGGTGGTGCCGGCCTGGAAGCGGGTGACCGAGACGACGACGGAGCTCAGCGGATCGGCATTGCGGGCGGCAATGGTCTGAAGGGTGCCGACGAGCTGCGCGCCGATCAGGATCGGGTCGACCGTCCGGTGCGGCTGGGCGGCATGGCCGCCGCGGCCCTTTATGGTCACCGTGAACTTGTCGGGTGCGGCCATGATGCCGCCACGCCGGATGGCGAACTGGCCGACAGGAATGCCCGGCATGTTGTGCATGCCATAGACCTCGTCGATGCTGAAGCGCTCCATCAGCCCGTCCTGGATCATGGCGAGCGCGCCGGCGCCGCCCTCTTCGGCCGGCTGGAAGATGACGGCAACCGTGCCATTGAAATTGCGGGTCTCCGCCAGGTGTCTTGCGGCGCCGAGCAGCATGGAGGTATGGCCGTCGTGGCCGCAGGCGTGCATCTTGCCGGACGTCGTGGAAGACCAGGGCTTGCCCGTCACCTCGTCGAGCGGCAGGGCGTCCATGTCGGCGCGCAGGCCGATCGTGCGGCTGCCGGGCCCGCGACCATGGATGAGGCCGACCACGCCGGTGCGGCCTATGCCGGTCACGACCTCGTCGACGCCGAAGTCGCGCAGACGCGCTTCCACGAAGGCTGCGGTATCCTGGACATCATAGAGAATTTCGGGATGTTGATGAAGATGGCGGCGCCACTCGGTCACTTCCGCCTGTAGCTCGGCGGCTCGATTGATGATCGGCATTCGGTTCCCTGTTCTTGTCTTTTTACGAGATCGTGAATCGCCCTCCCAAGGCATTGTGCTCCTCACGATTGACGCAATCAACGATCTTTGCCATTGCTTGGCCACATAGGCAAACTATTGCCGCTCTCGTTCCCCCGCCAACGAGGTTATCGTTTTGCTCAAGCGTCACTCCACCTTGCCCTGTCTTTCCAGGCTGGCTGCAGCCCTGACCGCTGCTGCCGTCTTTGTCTCAGCAGGAAGTGCGTTCGCCAATCCGCAGATGGTGGTGGATGTGCGCACGGGGCGCGTGATCACGCATGAGGATGCCTTCAAGAAGTGGTATCCGGCCTCGCTCACGAAGCTGATGACGGCCTATCTGACGTTCAAGGCGCTGAAGGGAAACCAGCTTTCCCTCGAGACGCCCGTGACCATGAGCAAGAAGGCTGCCGACCAGCCGGCCAGCAAGATGTATTTCAAGCCGGGCTCCAAGTTGACGCTCGACAGTGCGTTGAAGCTCCTGCTCGTGAAGTCCGCCAACGACGTGGCGGTCGCGGTGGCCGAGACGGTCGGCGGATCCCTCGATCAGTTCGTCGGGATGATGAATGCGGAGGCGCAGCGCCTCGGCATGACCTCGACGCGCTTCATCAATCCGCACGGGCTGCCGGGCAAGGGTCAGTATACGACGGCGCGTGACCTTGCCGTCCTGGCGCTGCAGCTGAAGCGCGAGTTTCCGGAGTATGCAGGCTATTTTGCGCTGGAAGGCGTCAGCACCGGCGCGAAGAATTATCCGAACTACAACATGCTGGTGGGTCGCTTCAACGGCGCCGACGGCATGAAGACCGGCTTCATCTGCGCTTCCGGCTTCAACCAGGTCTCCTCGGCGACACGCAATGGGCGCACGGTCATCTCCATCGTGCTCGGCTCCGACAGCCTGGCGGGACGCGCGGACGACTCGGCGGATCTCCTGCAGAAGGCTCTGACCTCGCCATCCGGTCAGGGCGTGCCGCTTGCATCGCTGGCGCCCTATGGCGACACCGCGACGGTCAACGACATCAGCGCCGAGATCTGCAATCCCAAGGCGGCCAAGGTGCGCAGCGAAGGTCGCGACGACGCCGGGCGCATGGTCGTTCGCTCGCCCTATATCCACGAGATGACGCGGCCGCCGCGCTACAGCTTCGCCGGGCTGATCCCCGGCTCGGAGATCGCTGCGGGCAAGACCGGGCAGAACGAGATCGCCAACGTGCCGATCCCGCTGCCGCGTCCGACCTTCTGAGCCGCGCGAAGACCATGTCGGCTTCTCAGAACCGCATACCGGTCACCATCATCACCGGCTTCCTTGGCGCGGGCAAGTCGTCGCTGCTCAACCGCATTCTCAAGGATCCGGCAACGAGCGACACGGCCGTCATCATCAACGAGTTCGGCGAGGTCGGCATCGACAACCTGCTGGTGGAATCCTCAGGCGACACGCTGGTGCAGCTGTCCAACGGCTGCCTGTGCTGCACGGTGCGCGGCGAACTTGTCGATACGCTGGCCTCGCTGATGGATGCGATGCAGACGGGCCGCATGACGCCGATCCGGCGCGTCGTCATCGAGACCACCGGTCTTGCCGATCCGGCACCCGTTATGCAATCGGTCATGGGCCATCCCGTAATGGCACAGAGCTTCGAGCTCGATGGCGTGATCACGGTGGTCGATGCCGTCAACGGCTGTTCGACCCTGGAACGGCATGTCGAGGCGGTGAAACAGGTGGCTGTCGCGGATCGGCTCATCGTCTCGAAGACCAGCATGGCGACCAGCGAGCAGCTGCTCGATTTGCACGCGCGGCTCGACCGGCTGAACCCGCGGGCGGTGCGGATGGATGCCGATGCGCCGGAGGCAGCGACCGCTTTGGTTCTGCAGAACGGGCTCTACGATCCGGCGACGAAGATCGCCGATGTGGATCGCTGGCTGCGCGACGAAATGGCCAGCAGCCACCACGCGCATGACCACCACCATCACCATGATCACGGTCACCATCATCATCACGATGTGAACCGCCACGGCGCCGACATCCGCTCCTTCTCGATTCTTCACGACCGGCCGGTAGACCCTGCGGCCATCGAGATGTTCGTCGACCTGTTGCGGTCGGCCCATGGCGAGAAGCTGTTGCGGATGAAGGCGATCGTGGCGCTGTCGGACAATCCCGACCGGCCGCTCGTTCTGCACGGGGTGCAGTCGATCTTCCATCCGCCGCAGCGGCTGGCCGCCTGGCCTGAAGGGTCCGACCGTCGCACGCGCATGGTGCTGATCACGCAGGATCTGCCGGAGGAATTCGTCGCCGACCTGTTTGCAGCCTTCACGGGCACGCCGCGGGTGGACCGGCCGGACCGCGCTGCGCTGGAGGACAATCCGCTCGCCGTTCCCGGCTTGCGGATGTAGGGCCCTCAGCCCTTGCGGATCCGGAAGCGGTGCCCGTCTTCCGTCGTTTGGCCTTCAATCAGCTGATGTCCGTCTTCCCGGCAGAAATGCGGGATGTCGATGCCTGCCAGCGGATCGCTGGTCTCGACCACCAGCTCCTCGCCGGAGCGCATCGCGTCCATGCGCTTGCGGGTCTTGAGAACGGGAAGGGGGCATTTCAGCCCCCTCAAGTCGTAGAGACTGGCCGTCTCGTCGGTCATTCCGACGCCCAGAATTTCCACAGTGGCTTCTTCTCGGCGGTGCTGACGGGCGGTGCGGCGTAGGCAAGCGGATTGGGCGCCGGGATCGGAACGGTGGTGGTCGTCGAAGAACCGTCGGCAGCTGCCGTCTCAGCGGGGGCCTGTTCCCAGGTCGTGGCAGTCTGTGGCAGGCGGTCCTGTTTCATCCGCTCGGCAGCGGTTGCCGGACGGCTTGAGGTTGAGGTCGACGTGGAGGCAAGCATCGGCGTCGCGGGCGTGCTCTGCGGGCCGGAGCGTTTTGCCATCAACGCTTCGAATTCCTGGCGCTTCAGAAGCTTTCCGGCTTCCAGCGAGGTGCCGGTCGGCGCGTAGGCAAGATCACGACCCTTGCGCTTTGCAGCAACCACTGCCTTGCGCTCCGCTTCCGTCGGCTCGTACCAGACCATGCCGTCCAGCTTCTTCATCGCCTTGTCGTAGGCGACCTCGTAGGTCTTCTGATAGGAGGCCAGGGCGACGTTGAGCGCCGGCGGGGTCGACATCGGCGGGCATGCTGCTGCGGCACTGCTGATCGTACCTTCGACCTGCTGGTTGAAGACGTATTTCTTCTCGCAGATATTGACCTCTGGCGGACGCTTGGTCACCTCGAAGTTGTCGTATCCGACCTTCAGCATCTTCCAGAAATCAAGGTGTTCGCTGTCGCGGTGACGGGCCATGTTCTCGGCGGTCATCCGGAAGGGGAAGGCCTGCAACTGGACCGCCGTCTGGCCGCCCTTGAAGGCGTCCCGCGCGAAGGCATAGATCTCCAGCACCTGCGCGTCCGTCATCGAATAGCAGCCGGACGACGAGCAGGCGCCGTGGATCATCAGGTTGGAGCCGGTGCGGCCCTGGGCCTGGTCAAAGCGGTTCGGGAAGCCTGTATTGATCGCCAGATAATAGTTGGAATTCGGGTTCAGGTGCGCTGGCGTCAGGTTGTAGAAACCTTCGGGCGCCTGGCGGTCGCCCTCCTTCACCTTCGGGCCTAGCTTGCCGGACCAGGCGCAGATCGAATAGCTGGCGATCACGTCGAAACGTCCGTCTGCCTTCGCCTTCCAGATCTCGAGAGCGCCTTCTTCCTTGAAGATGCGCATCATGATCGGAGAATTGCGGGGCATGTTCTTCTTCTGCATCTCGGTCACGATGCGCGATGGAAGAGGCTGCTCAACCTTGTTCTTGACGTGGGACAGGTCGACGGAATCGAGAGTGTCGTTGCAGCCTGCCAGTGCAGTCGCGAAGAAAAGGGCGAGGGCAATGTTTCTCAGGCGTATCGACATGAACACCACTTGGATTGCTGAGGGCGAGTAACGGGCACAAGAGCCATAATAATGAAGCGGTAATCTTTACATCTTCTTAAACGCTGGCGTCCGCCTGTCCAGCAAAACCCCGCATTCGCCTCGGGATTTGTGCAAAACATCAGCTTTAATGGGGCGATTTGAAGGCAGTGACCCGGATTAGAGGTTACGGCCGATCTGCAGGAACTTCTGCCGACGGGCATTGCGCACCTCGTCGCCCGACATCTGGCCCAGCTCCTCGAGCGCCGAAAAGATCACATCGCCGGTGTTCTCGATGACCGTTTCGGGATCACGGTGCGCGCCGCCGGTCGGTTCGGGAATGATGTCGTCGATCACGCCCAGCTCCTTCAGGTCGGGTGCCGTGATGCGCATATTGGTCGCGGCTTCCTTTGCGCGCGTGGAATCGCGCCAGAGGATGGAGGCGGCCCCTTCAGGCGAAATGACCGAGTAGATGGCGTGCTCGAGCATGTAGACCCGGTTGCCGGTGGCAATCGCGATCGCTCCGCCGGAGCCGCCTTCGCCGATGACCACGGAGACCATCGGAACCCGCAGGGAGAGACACATTTCCGTCGAGCGGGCGATGGCTTCCGCCTGACCGCGCTCTTCCGCTCCAACGCCCGGGTAGGCGCCGGCCGTGTCGATGAGCGAGATCACCGGCAGGCCGAAACGGTCGGCCATTTCCATGACGCGGACGGCCTTGCGGTAGCCTTCCGGGCGCGGGCTGCCGAAATTGTGCTTCAGGCGGCTCTTGGTGTCGTGGCCCTTCTCCTGGCCCATGACGGCAACGGGCTGTCCCCGGAAACGGGCAAGCCCGGCCTGGATCGCCGCGTCCTCGCCGAAATTCCGGTCGCCCGCCAGCGGCGTGAAATCCGTGAACAGCTGGGCGGCATAGTTCATGAAGTGCGGGCGCTGCGGATGGCGCGCGACCTGCGTTCTCTGCCAGGCGTTCAGCTTGCCGTAGATGTCTTCCATCGCCTCGCGGACGCGGACTTCCAGGCGCGCGATCTCATCCGACGTGTCGATGCTTTCGTCTTCGGCGGCAATCTTCTTGAGCTCGTGGATTTTGGCCTCGAGGTCTGAGATGGGCTTTTCGAAGTCGAGATATGTCTGCATGAGATCCGTGTTCCGATCATTCTAGCCAGGTCGGCGGGCCCTCTATTCCCGGTTTTTTGCCAGTTTTGCAAGAGGGTGATGCGTTTGTACCAATTGGCGCAACCTCTCTTCAAGCACGTGGGTATAGATCTGTGTGGTGGAAATGTCCGAATGGCCAAGCAGTTCCTGTACCACGCGAAGGTCGGCACCATTCTGCAGCAGGTGACTTGCGAAGGCGTGCCGCATCACGTGCGGAGAGATTGCGGAGCTTTTGAGGCCGGCGCGGGCGGCAAGCGCCTTGAGGTCGCGGCCGAAGACCTGCCGCGGCAGATAGCCCTCCTTGCCGGAGGAGGGAAAGAGCCAGGGATTGTCGTCGGCGTCTGGGATTTCCGCACGCCTCGCCTCGCCGTAGCGCCGCACCGTTTCAATTGCGGAGCGGGACAGGGGAACGAGCCTCTCCTTGTTGCCCTTTCCCTTGACGATCAGGAAGCGGCCTTCCTGATCGAGAACCCGCGCCGGGAGCGAGACCAGTTCGCTGACGCGCATGCCGGTGGCATAGAGCAGTTCCAGGAGCGTCAGCATCCGCAGCCGGGAGAATTGGCCGGGGGAGGTATCGTCCGCTTCCTCGGCGGCACGCGTGAGGAGCCGGGTCACCTCCTCTTCGCTCATGATCTTCGGCAGCGTCCTGCCCTTTGCCGGGCTGTCGAGAACTGCCGTCGGGTCATCCCCACGCAGGCCCTCGGCGTAGAGGAACTTGTAGAACTGCCGCATCGCCGACAGTCGCCGTGCCTGAGAGCTCGGGGCAAATCCGCTCTTGCCCAGACCGGAGAGATAGGCGCGCAGGTCGCTGCTGCTGGCCTCGATCGTCTGCACCCGCCTGGCCGCCATGAAGCCGAAGAGGTCTTCGAGGTCGTGTTCGTAGGAGACGAGCGTGTTGCCGGCCGCGCCCCGTTCGGCGCTCATCATCTCCAGGAAGGCTTCGATATGGGCTCGGGTCAGGTCGGCCACGCGGACCTCACTCCTGTGGCGCAGGGTTCAGGCGTTCCGACGGGACACGAACGGTGACATCGCGTTCTCGCGGCTCGACGAGGAAGACCAGAGCCAGCATGCTCCCGTAGATGATCGCGGCGATGACCGCGATGACGGACAGGAAGCGGAAGAGGGTGGGCATCGGTCGGGATTTCCTTCGCGAATCCTGATGGAGACGGTTCAACTATATGCGAAATGGCTGCTGCATGCGCAAGCTGGCGTTGAGCCGGGACTTTGCGCACCGCATGGCTTGACGCTGCGGGTCCATTTGTCGATACCCTTCTATAAATGGATCTCGGACGATGAATGACCTTCTTATGCCCGTTGCGGTACCCTCCCTCGCCAGTCAGGCGCGTGCGGCGCTCGGCAAGCGCAACCTCATCTTCGTCGGGTTGATGGGGGCGGGGAAGTCTGTGATCGGCCGCATGGTCGCGCAGGCGCTCTCCATTCCGTTCATCGATACCGACGCCGAAATCGAGCGGGTTTCGCGGATGACGATTGCCGAGCTGTTTACAGCCTATGGCGAGACCGAGTTCCGCTCGCTGGAAACCCGGGTGATCGCCCGCCTGCTGGAGGGCGGGCCGCGGGTCATCTCGACGGGCGGCGGCGCGTTCATCAACGAGCATACCCGCAAGGTCATCAAGGAGGGCGGCGTTTCGCTCTGGCTGAAGGCAGACCTCGATGTTCTCTGGGAACGGGTGAACAAGCGCGATCATCGGCCTCTGCTGAAGACGCAGAACCCCAAGGCGACGCTGGAGCAGCTGATGAACCAACGCTACCCGATCTATGCCGAGGCGGATCTGATCGTGCCGTCCGGCAACGTGCGAAAAGAGACGATGGTAACGAATGTTCTGTCGGCACTGGTTGGGCCTGCAGAGAAAGGTGACGCACAATGAATGCTCCTTCGTCCACAACCGGCGAGCGGCTGGTTCATGTGCCACTCGGAGACCGGGCCTACGACATCCTGATCGGTCCGGGTCTGATTGCCAGGGCCGGCGGCGAAATCATTGCAAGGCTCACTGGCCGGCGCGTTGCGATCATCACCGACGAGAACGTCGGGCCGCTCTACCTGGCGCAGCTCATGGACAGCCTGCAGACCGACGGCTTCGAGGCTGTCTCGCTGGTGCTTCCGCCCGGCGAGAAGACAAAGAGCATGGACGGGCTTGCGGCGGCGACGGACATGATCCTCGCGGCCCGCATCGAACGCGGTGATGCCGTCATCGCTCTCGGCGGCGGCGTCATCGGAGACCTCGCCGGCTTTGCCGCCGGCATCGTGCGCCGCGGCGTGCGCTTCATCCAGATTCCGACATCGCTTCTGGCGCAGGTCGATTCCTCCGTCGGCGGCAAGACCGGCATCAACACCCGGCACGGCAAGAACCTGCTTGGCGTCTTCCACCAGCCTGATCTGGTGCTGGCCGACACGGCGGTGCTCGACAGCCTGTCGCCGCGGGAGTTCCGGGCCGGCTATGCCGAAATCGCCAAATACGGACTGATCGACAAGCCGTATTTCTTCCACTGGCTGGAAAAGAACTGGAAGAAGGTTTTCGAGGGCGGGCCGGAGCGGATCGAGGCGATCGCCATCAGTTGCCAGGCGAAGGCGGATGTCGTCGTCGAGGACGAGCGTGAGACGGGACGGCGCGCGCTTCTCAATCTCGGCCATACCTTCGGTCACGCACTGGAGGCGGCGACCGGCTACGACAGCAGCCGGCTGGTGCATGGCGAAGGCGTGGCGATCGGCATGGTGCTCGCTCACCAGTTTTCCGCCCGACTCAATCTCGCCAGCCCGGATGATGGTCAGCGCGTGGCCGCGCATCTTGCCGAGGTCGGCCTTCCCACGAGGATGGTGGATATTGAAGGTGGGCTGCCGCCGACCCAGATATTGATGGAGGCGATCGCGCAGGACAAGAAGGTCAAGAGCGGCAAGCTCACCTTGATCCTCACGCGCGGTATCGGCCAGTCTTTTGTCGCGGACGACGTGCCGACGTCGGAAGTGTTCAGTTTCCTTGAGGACATGCGTTAGGGACCATTTTGGAAGCTTTTTTCTCTGTCGTCGCCGACTACTGGCTGACGCTCATATCCATCGTGCTGCTGATCATTGCCTCGGGCTTTTTTTCCGGGTCCGAAACGGCTCTGACGGCGGCATCGCCGGCGCGTATGCACACGCTGGAAAGCAATGGCGATGAACGGGCAGGCGTCGTCGGAGCGCTGATCAAGCGTCGCGACCGTCTGATCGGGGCATTGCTGATCGGCAACAACCTCGTCAACATCCTGGCTTCGTCGCTGACCACCAGCCTGTTCCTGGCTGTGTTCGGCGATTCCGGCGTCGCCTTCGCGACGCTGTTGATGACGGCCCTGCTGGTGATCTTCTCCGAAGTCCTTCCCAAGAGCTGGGCGATCTCGGCGCCGGACCGGTTCGCCATGTTCGTGGCGCCGTTCGTGCGGCTCTTCGTGGCCGTCGTCGGGCCGCTGTCCAGCGGCGTCAACGCCATCGTCCGCGGAATCCTGGCGATCTTCGGGGTTAATCTCTCGCGCGAGGCATCGATGCTCTCCGCACACGAGGAACTGCGCAGCGCGCTCGACCACCTGCACCGCGAGGGCGGGTTCAAGAAGGCGGACCGTGACCGCATGGGTGGTCTTCTGGATCTCGAGGAACTGGAAGTCTCCGACGTCATGAAGCACCGGACCGTGATGCGTGCCGTCAATGCTGACGATCCGCCGGAGGTGGCCGTGCGGACGGTGCTCGAGAGCCCCTTCACGCGCATGCCGCTGTGGCGCAACTCGACGGAGAACATCATCGGCGTCGTGCACGCTAAGGATCTTCTGCGGGCGCTTGCCGAACCGAATGTCGAGCCCGAGAACCTGGACATCGTCAAGATCGCCCAGAAGCCGTGGTTCGTGCCGGACAGCACGACCCTCAAGGACCAGCTCAACGCCTTTCTGCGCCGCAAGGTGCATTTTGCCGTGGTCGTCGACGAATATGGCGAGGTTCAGGGGATCGTGACGCTGGAAGACATCCTGGAGGAGATCGTCGGCGATATTGCCGATGAGCACGATCTGGAGATCCAGGGTGTACGGCAGGAGGCCGACGGCTCCATCATCGTCGATGGCTCCGTGCCGATCCGCGACCTCAACCGGGCGCTCGACTGGAACCTCCCCGACGACGAGGCGACGACGATTGCCGGACTGGTCATCCATGAATCGAAGCTCATCCCGCAGGAGCGGCAAGCGTTCACCTTCTATGGAAAGCGCTTCATCGTCATGAAGCGGGAGAAGAACCGCATCACGCGACTTCGAATTCGCCCGGCCGATTCTGTCAACCTGCCGGCGGAATAGCTTACCAGCGCGTCGGTTCGCCGGGTGCCGACGCTTCGACAGCCAGCGCATGCAGCCCGGCCTCGAGCTCCGGCTTCAACAGCTCGTTGACCGCCCTGTGCCGCTCCAGGCGGCTCATCTTCGAGAATTTTTCCGAGACGATGCGGACCCTCATGTGGGTTTCGCCAGTTCCGTCGAAGCTTTCCTGATGGCCGGCGTGTTGATGGCTTTCGTTGATGACTTCCAGGCGCTCGGGAGCAAGACCGTCCTGGAGTAGGATCTCTATACGGGATTTTACGGACATGAGCAGCCTTCACAGATCGGTAGGGGGTGATCCAGAGAGCAGCAAGAAAGGGGTTTGTCAATTCTTGTTCGTCTTCCTCGCGCACCCCATAATGAGGTCAAATGAAACTGGATTCCAAATACTTCGATCGCATTCGGACGCGCCGGAAAACACAGCAGGAAACGGTCGCCGAGGCGCCGACCTGCCAATGGGACGGGTGCGACCGCCCGGGCGCACATCGGGCGCCGGTCGGACGCAATGCCGAGGGGCAGTTCTTCCTCTTCTGCTTTGAGCACGTGAAGGACTACAACAAGGGCTACAATTACTTCTCGGGCCTGTCCGACAGCGAGATCGCGCGCTACCAGAAGGAGGCGATCACCGGTCATCGTCCCACCTGGGCCGTCGGGGTCAACAAGGGTGCCAAGCATGCATCCATGCATTCGACGATCCGGTCGGGGCCTGGAGGGGCAGCCCACAAGATCAAGGATCCGTTCGGCTTCGTCGCTTCGAGCCGGAGTGCCGGTCCGCGCACGGAGCCGCAGGCGCGCAAGCTGAAGACGCTGGAGGCCAAGGCGTTCGACACCATGGGTCTTGGCGCCAGGGCAACCTCGGCGGAGATCAAGAGCCGGTACAAGGAGCTGGTGAAGATGCACCATCCGGACGCCAACGGCGGCGATCGCGGCTCGGAGGAACGTTTTCGAGAGGTGATCCAAGCATATCAGTTGTTGAAGCAAGCAGGTTTCTGCTAAGCGATAAATCAGTTGAAAGAGGACTGACGGCGGGCGGTGGCTCGCGCCTTGGAGAGATAATGAGCAAGATCGATCTTGATATTTCAAACCTTCCCGACACCACTGTTTCAGTCCGTGAGGTCTTCGGCATCGACTCCGACATCCGGGTCCCCGCCTACAGCAACGGCGACCCCTATGTCCCCGACCTCGATCCCGACTATCTTTTTGACCGCGACACGACGCTCGCGATCCTGGCCGGTTTCTCGCACAACCGTCGTGTGATGGTGTCCGGCTTTCACGGCACCGGCAAATCGACGCATATCGAGCAGGTGGCCGCGCGCCTGAACTGGCCCTGCGTGCGCATCAACCTCGACAGCCACGTCAGCCGTATCGATCTCGTCGGCAAGGACGCGATCGTGCTGAAGGACGGCAAGCAGATCACCGAATTCAAGGACGGCATCCTGCCCTGGGCCTACCAGCACAATGTCGCGCTCGTCTTCGATGAATACGATGCCGGCCGCCCCGACGTGATGTTCGTCATCCAGCGCGTGCTGGAAAGTTCGGGCCGCCTGACGCTTCTCGACCAGAGCCGCGTCATCAGGCCGCACCCGGCTTTCCGGCTGTTTGCGACTGCCAACACGGTCGGCCTTGGCGATACCACCGGCCTCTATCACGGCACGCAGCAGATCAACCAGGCGCAGATGGACCGCTGGTCCATCGTCACCACGCTGAACTACCTGCCGCACGACAAGGAAGTCGACATCGTCGTCGCCAAGGTGAAGAGCTTCGGCAAGACGACCGAAGGCCGCGAAACTGTCTCGAAGATGGTGCGCGTTGCCGATCTCACCCGCTCGGCCTTCATGAACGGCGACCTGTCGACGCTGATGAGCCCGCGGACCGTCATCACCTGGGCAGAGAACGTGGATATCTTCGGCGACATTGCCTTTGCCTTCCGCATCACCTTCCTCAACAAGTGCGACGAGCTTGAGCGTACGCTGGTGGCCGAACAGTACCAGCGGGCCTTCGGCGTGGAGCTGAAAGAGAGTGCGGCCAACATCGTACTCGGAGCCTGAGGTAATAAAGACGGATGGCAGGACGCGGCGATAATCTGAAGGGCAAAACGGGCGGACCCGTCGACGTCGAACCGCTGCGCCGGGCGATTACCGGCTGCGTCCGCTCGATTGCCGGCGACAGCGAGGTCGAGGTCAGCTTCAGCAACGACCGTCCGGGGCTTGCCGGCGAGCGGGTCCGCCTGCCGGAAATCTCCAAGCGACCGACGGCCCAGGAACTGGCGGTCACCCGCGGCCTTGGCGATTCCATGGCGCTGCGGATTGCCTGCCACGACACCAATGTCCACGCCAATCTCTCGCCGCAGGGTGCCGATGCGCGCAGCGTCTTCGACGCCGTGGAGCAGGCGCGCGTCGAATCGATCGGCGCCCTGCGCATGACCGGCATGGCGTCGAACATCGAGTCCATGAATGCGGAGAAATACGCCAAGGCGAACTTCTCCGGCATCGAGCGCCAGGAAGATGCGCCGCTTGCCGAAGCCATGGCGATGATGGTGCGCGAAAAGCTCGCCGGTACCCGGACGCCGGCCAGCGCCGGCAAGGTGCTCGACCTCTGGCGCCCGTTCATCGAGGAAAAGGCAGGTCCTGCCCTCGACAATCTGAAGGGTGCGCTCGAAGACCAGCAGGCGTTCGCCAAGCTCGTCCGCAACATGCTGTCGTCCATGCAGATGGCGGAGGACCTCGGCGACGACGAGTCCGAGCCTGAGGAGATGGACAACCCCAACGACGAGGAGCAGCCGCGCAGCAACGAGGCCGACAACGAGGAGGTCGAGGAGGAGGCTGGCTCCGATGCAGCGCCGGCCGAGCAGAGCGAGGCAGCCGACGACGAGCTCGACGAGGGCGAGATGGACGGCGCCGAAATGTCCGACGATGAAATGTCGGACGAGGCGGACGATCATTCGGAAACGCCCGGCGAGACACGCCGGCCGCACAGCCCCTTCGACGACTTCAACGACAAGGTCGACTACCACATCTTTACGCAGGAATTCGACGAAGAGGTGCATGCCGAGGAGCTGTGCGACGAGGCCGAGCTCGACCGGCTGCGCGCCTTCCTGGACAAGCAGCTTGCGCACCTCCAGGGCGCCGTCGGACGGCTGGCGAACCGTCTGCAGCGCCGGCTGATGGCGCAGCAGAACCGCTCCTGGGATTTCGATCTCGAGGAAGGCTATCTCGATCCCGCCCGTCTCGTGCGCCTGATCATCGATCCGATGCAGCCGCTCTCCTTCAAGAGGGAGCGCGATACGCAGTTTCGGGACACGGTGGTGTCGCTGGTCATCGACAATTCCGGCTCCATGCGCGGCCGGCCGATCACGGTGGCCGCGACCTGCGCCGACATCCTGGCCCGCACGCTCGAACGCTGTGGCGTGAAGGTCGAAATCCTCGGCTTCACCACCAAGGCGTGGAAGGGCGGCCAGAGCCGCGAGCAATGGCTGGCGAATGCCAAGCCGGCCAATCCGGGACGCCTCAACGATCTGCGCCACATCGTCTACAAGTCGGCGGACGCGCCCTGGCGCCGGTCGCGCCGCAATCTCGGGCTGATGATGCGCGAAGGCCTGCTCAAGGAAAACATTGACGGCGAGGCGCTGATGTGGGCGCACAACCGTCTGATCGCGAGACCCGAGCAGCGCAAGATCATGATGATGATCTCCGACGGTGCGCCGGTCGATGATTCCACCCTTTCGGTCAATCCCGGCAATTATCTGGAGCGGCACCTGCGAGCCGTGATCGAGCAGATCGAGATGCGCTCGTCGGTGGAATTGCTCGCCATCGGCATCGGTCATGATGTGACCCGCTATTACCGCAAGGCTGTCACCATCGTCGATGCCGACGAGCTTGCCGGGGCGATGACCGAGCAGTTGGCTGCCCTCTTCGAGGAGAACGCAGGCAAGATGCGGCGGGCCGGTTGAGGCGCAGGGTCGCGAAGCCGGGACGCCTGCTCGCCTGGACAGCAGGCGTTTTTTCGCTGGTTGCTTTCCCCGTCGCGCCTGCCGGCGAATTCGTGCCCGTCACCGCGCAGATCATCAAGACCTTCAGACAGGGATCGGCAAACAATGAACTGGGTCCGCTCCAGTTTCTCGGCGGGCTCCAGTATTCCTCTTCCGACAGGCGCCTCGGTGGCGTTTCGTCGATCCGGTTCAGACCAGATGGTCGCAGTTTCGTGGCCATTCTCGACAGCGGCGACTGGATGACGGGACAGACCGTTCGTGACGGCGCCGGCCGTCTCGCCGGTCTTGCGGACATCTCGATCGCCCCGATGCTGGGTGCCGATGGCCAGCCTGGGTCCAAATCCGAGATGGACTCAGAGGGGCTCGCCGCCCGCGGCAGCAAACTGATCGTCAGCTACGAAAGGCAGCACCGTATCGCTGCCTATCCCGATCCAGGGTTCGAGACCTCCAAGCCGCGTCCTGTCGACATGGTCATACCGAAGCGGGAGCTCCGGTCGAATGGCGGCATCGAGACGCTTGCGGTGGCGCCGGCAGGCAGTCCTCTCAAGGGTGCCATCGTGGCCGTGGCAGAGCGAAGCATCGATGGCGATGGCAACCTGTTTGCCGCCGTCCTGGACGGCCCGTTGAAAGGGGTATTCAAAGTTTCCAAGGAAGACCCCTGGGATGTCACCGACGGCGATTTCCTGCCGGACGGCGACCTTCTGCTGCTGGAGCGACGGTTCAGCTTCACCGGCGGCGTCGGCATGCGCATCCGGCGCATCGATGACCGCACGATCCGGCCCGGTGCCGTGGTCGACGGCAAGGTGCTGATCGAAGCCGACATGAGCGCCGAGATCGACAACATGGAGGGTCTCGATGTCATCCGGGGGCCGGAGGGCGACACGCGGATCATCCTCGTCTCCGACGACAACCGGTCGTTCCTGCAGCGCAACCTGATGCTGGAGTTCCGGCTGACGGAATAGCGCCAGCCGGACGGGCCTATGGATCAGCCGGTGGCCTTTGCCGGAGGCATGGGCTTCAGCACGGTCATCAGGGCGCCATAGGGTAGCAGCATCACGATCCCGACCAGGATCTTCACGCCAAGATCGCCGAGAGCCCAGGACATCCAGCGGGGTGCGTCCGTCGACATGACACCCAGGATCGGTGCCCATTCGATGGCGAACGGCTCGTTGGGGCCGAGCACGGCAAACACGGGCGCGAACGCGAGCGAGAAGAACAGCGCCGTGTCGATGGTCGAGCCGACGAGCGATCCCGCCAGCGGCGCCTGCCACCATGTGTGGCGGCGCAGCCGGTTGAAGACCGAGATGTCGAGGAGCTGGCCGAACAGGAAGGCCGTGCCGGAGGCAATGGCAATGCGCGGCATCGCGGTCCAGAAGGACACGGCGACCCCGACGACGAAGCCTGCCAGCACCACGCGCCGGGCAATCGACGGCCCGAACTGTCGGTTGGTGAGGTCCGTGACGAGAAAGGCGATGGGATAGGTGAAGGCGCCCCAGGTCAGGAGATCGCCGAGCGCCACCCCGAACAGGGAGCCGGACAGCGGAAACTGGACGAAGAAATTGGAGGCGACGACGATGGCCGCCATCAGAAGCGCGTAGACGGATGTATAGCGAAGGTATCGCATTTTTTTACCCTGGGTGATGCCACCAGCTGGATTTGATGAAGGTCACGAGAAAGGGCCTGTCCGGTT
Organism: Pseudorhizobium pelagicum; assembly: GCA_000722615.1. Lineage (GTDB taxonomy): Bacteria > Pseudomonadota > Alphaproteobacteria > Rhizobiales > Rhizobiaceae > Neorhizobium > Neorhizobium pelagicum. The sequence goes on from JOKI01000007.1 coordinate 159,860, forward strand.
TCCCGTCAAGCCCTCCTCAGAACCGGTGATAGTCTTTTAAAGCTTAAGCAGCAGCAACAGTTGCAGCTTCGGCAGTCTTCTTGACGATCTGGCGGCGCAGCAGGCGAGCGCGCATCGACAGGTCGGTTTCGCTGGCCTTCAGAAGGAAGGCGTCGAGGCCGCCGCGATGCTCGACCGAGCGCAGGGCGTGCGCCGAGACGCGCAGACGATAGCGCTGACCCAGAGCGTCGGAAATCAGTGTGACCTGGCACAGGTTCGGCAGGAACCGGCGACGGGTCCTGTTGTTGGCGTGGCTGACATTGTTGCCCGTCTGGACGCCCTTGCCGGTCAATTCGCACATACGTGTCATGATACACCTTTGTTCTTATGCAATCGGATGGTACTTCCAGGCAATGCCCGGCGCGCCGATCCAACTGGTCTGATTGGAAAGTTGCGGTTCTATAGTCAGTGCGGTCGCCTGCGTCAAGCCAAACCTTGGGTTTTGGCCCTGCGATTGTGCGCAGACGCGGCCCGGGCGGCTCTTTCCTGCCATAGTGGACTGTATATATGATGGCAAGAGAGAGACATGACGTCCTTCCTCTCCCCTGGAGACCATCCCATGCTTGAACGCCGCCGATCGTTCCTGGCAGCTGCAACCGCCGCGCTCCTCCTTGCCGGACCTGCCGGCACGGCGGGCATCCGGCATGTCAGCGAGTACGACATCTCGCTCGGCATCCTGCCGATAGCCAAGGCCTCGTTCGCCAGCGAATTTGGCGGTCGCGACTACCGCATCTCCGGCAGCTTCCGGTCCTGGGGCCTTGCCGAGCTGATCACGAAGATTTCTGCAGAAACAACGGTCAGCGGCCGCAAGCGCGGGGATCGGCTTGAGGCGGAGCGCTACAATCTCGTCTACAAGACGGGCAAGCGGACGCGCGTCTACGACGTCACCTATCGCAATGGCAATGTCACCCAGTCCGTCATGAAGCCGGAGCCGAAGACGCGGCCGGACAACTGGGTGCCGGTGACCGAAGCGGACCTGCGCTCGGTGCTGGATCCTTTGAGCGGGCTCATCTTCGCGGGCGATTCCAAGGTCTGCCCCAGCCGGCTGCCGATCTACGACGGCGAATCCCGCATGGATCTGGTGCTGACGCCCAAGGGCAGGAAGCCGTTCTCGACGGACGGGTTTGAAGGCGAGGCGATCGTCTGCGAAATCCAGTATGTGCCCAAGTCCGGCTTTCGCCGCGGCCGCAGCGATATCGAGCATCTCAAGAAGACGCCGATGGAGATCTGGTTTGCCAAGGCGCAGTCGGTGAATGTATATGCCCCGGTCTATGCTCGCATTCCGACGAGCATGGGGGATGTCTATGTGAAGGCCGCAAAATACGGCGGCTGACTGGGGCGAAGCCCCGAAAGGGGGCAGGGTGAAACTTCGCGGCACGCTGATCGGCTTCACCGCCATCCTGATGTGGTCCCTGCTGGCCCTGATGACCGCGGCCTCGGGCGGCATGCCACCCTTCCAGCTTTCGGCGATCACCTTTGCGATCGGCAGTCTTCCGGGGCTTCTCTTGTTTGCGGCAAGACCTGAGCGCATCAAGCTGCTCAGGCAGCCGTCCAAGGTCTGGCTCACTGGCATCCTCGGGCTCTTCGGCTACCATTTCCTCTACTTCACGGCCCTGCGCAATGCGCCCGCCGTGGAAGCCGGGTTGATCGCCTACCTCTGGCCGCTGTTCATCGTGGTCGGCTCGGCTCTCCTCCCGGGCGAGCGGTTGCGCTGGTATCATGTCGCGGGCGCGCTCGCGGGTCTGGCGGGAACCATCGCAATCGTCTCGCGCAACGGATTGTCCTTCGACGACCGCTACTTGCTCGGATACGGCGCGGCCTTCCTCTGTGCTTTCACATGGTCCGGCTATTCGCTTCTCACCCGCCGCTTCGATCGCGTCTCCACCGATGTCGTCACCGGCTTCTGCCTCGCCACCGCGCTGCTGTCGCTCCTCTGCCATCTCGGTTTCGAGACGACCGTCTGGCCGGCAGATGCCGGTGAGTGGCTGGCGATCGTGGGGCTTGGCCTGCTTCCGGTCGGCGCGGCCTTCTATGCCTGGGACTACGGCGTCAAGAACGGCGACATCCAGATCATCGGCGCGGCAAGCTATGCGGCACCCCTGTTGTCGACGCTGATCCTGGTCGCCAGCGGCTTTGCCGAACCGGACTGGCGCATCGCGCTCGCCTGCCTGCTGATCACCGGTGGCGCAGTCCTGGCGGCACGTGACATGTTCGGCCGGCGCAGCCCGGTCGAGGCAACGCCGGCGGAGTGAGGTTCAGGCGCTGCCCGGCTTCCAGTCCGGCGGCGCCATCTCGAAGGCCACGAAGTCGAAGCCGGGCGCCACGGTGCAGCCGACCAGCGCGAAGCGGCCCATCGGTTCAGCCGCCTGCCAGGCGTTGGCCGGTACGATCGCCTGCGGACGCTCTCCCTGCAGCAGATCGGTTCCCAGAATGACGGTCTCCACCCGCTCACCGTCCTGCGAGATCTTCAGCCGCAGCGGATCGCCGGCGTGGAAGTGCCAGGCTTCCGCGGCATCGCGGACCCGGTGCCAGTGGGAGCGCTCCCCGGCCTGCAGCAGGTAATAGATGGCGGTGGAATGTCCGCGCGGGCCGCCGGCCGGATCGCGGAAGGTTTCCACATACCAGCCGCCCTCCGGATGGCGCTGCATGCCCAGGGTCCGGATGATGTCCTCTGCCGTCATCCTAGAAGTTGTCCTTGCGCTTGCGGATTTCCGCAAAGACCTCTTCGTTCGACTTGGTTTCCATCAGCAGGTTGCGGCGGATTGCCGGGTCCGTGGCACGCAGGAAGGGGTTGGTCTCCTTTTCCAGCCCGATCGTCGTCGGGATGGTGAACCTGCCGGCAGCCCGGGCTTCCTCGATGTCCTGTACCCTGTCCTGCAAACGGACATTGTCCGGATCGATGCTGATGGCGAAGCGGGCATTGGAGAGCGTGTATTCATGCCCGAAATAGACGGCAGTCTCGTCGGGCAAGGCCGCGAGCTTCTGGAGCGAATGCCACATGTCTGCTGCAGGCCGCTCGAAGAGGCGTCCGCAACCGAGCGCGAACAGGGTGTCGGCGGCAAACAGGATCTTGTCGTCGGGAAAATAGTAGCAGATGTGCCCGGCGGTGTGTCCCGGGGTCTCGATGACGCAGACCGTATGGTTGCCGAACTGAAACTCGTCGCCCTCCATCACCGAATTGTCGAGCCCGGGGATCGCCACGGCCTCGTTGACCGGGCCGATGATCTCCAGGTCGAACTTCTCCTTCAGGGCGAGGTTCGCCTCGACGTGATCGGTATGGTGATGGGTCGTCAGGATATGACTGAGCCGCCATCCGCGGCGGGCAAGGGCGTCCAGGATCGGCTGCTCCTCGGGAGCATCGATCGTTGCCGTCAGCCCCGTCTCCGGATCATGGACAAGGACACCGTAATTGTCGCTACGGCATTGAAAGACTTCGATCTCCAGTGACTTCATGAGTCTCCCTCGTTGCAGACATTGGCGTCAGAACAATGTAGAGGTCGTGCCGTTGTTCTCCAACCGCTGTCTCTTAGCTTTTTTACCATGCAAACCGATATCGTCGATCTCCGCGAGTTCTATCATTCCGCCCTTGGCCGCCTGGCCGAGCGGTCGATCACGCTGGCGCTGTCCTCGCTGTGGACGCGACTGCCGGAGGAGCGGCTGGTCGGTCTCGGCTACGCGGTGCCCTATCTGGAGCGTTTCCGGGCCGATACGGAACGGACCTTTGCCTTCATGTCGGCGGGACAGGGGGCGGTCAACTGGCCGGTCGGGGAGCGGTCGACCACGGCACTGGTGTTCGACGAGGAGCTGCCGCTGCCGGATTCCTCGGTGGACCGGGTGCTAATGGTGCATTCGCTGGAGTTTGCAGAAAATCCGCGCGAGACGCTGAAGGAGCTCTGGCGGGTGCTGGCTCCCGGTGGGCGGCTGGTGATCGTCGTGCCGAACCGCCGCGGCGTCTGGGCGCGGATGGAACATACGCCGTTCGGTTCCGGGCGACCCTATTCGCGCGGTCAGCTCATCGGGCTGTTGCGCGAAACCAACTTCACGCCGGCGGCCAGCGCCGATGCGCTGTTCTTTCCGCCGTCGCGGATACGCATGGTGCTGAAGTTCCGCAACGTGCTGGAGCGGATGGGCCGGCGCTTCTGGCCGGTCTTCTCCGGCGTCATCATCGTGGAGGCCCAGAAGCGGCTCTACCAGGGGCTGCCCGTTGCTGCGCGGGCCTCGCGTCGCGTCTTCGTGCCGGTGCTTGCGCCGCAGGGCGTGCCGACCACCCGCGCTGCGGCAAAGGCGCCCCACGCCGGGGGCTGACCCTCGACAAAGCGGTCGTTCGGCATTAATGCCGATGGATCATCCGTCGTTACCTGCACCCTTCCAGAAGGTCGATCCCATGAGCATCGTCGTCACCGAGCCTGTTCCGCGTCCTGGCATCCTGGATATTGCCGCCTATGTGCCCGGCAAGGAACATGCGCCGGGCGTGGCGCGCGTCTTCAAGCTGTCCGCCAACGAGACGCCGCTCGGCGCAAGCCCCAAGGCCATCGAGGCGTTCAAGGCAGCAGCAAGCCACCTCGAGATCTATCCCGACGGCCTGGCGACGGAACTGCGCGAGGCGATCGGCGCGGTGCACGGGCTGAATACCGCCAACATCCTGTGCGGCAACGGCTCGGACGAACTGCTCGGCCTGCTCTGCCACGTCTATCTGGGCGTCGGCGACGAGGCGGTCATCACCGAGCACGGCTTCCTCGTCTACAAGATCCAGATCATGGGCGCGGGCGCAAAGCCGGTCGTCGCCAAGGAGAAGGACGCCACGGTCGATGTCGACGCCATTCTGGCTGCCGTCACCGAGAAGACGAAGCTTGTCTTCATCGCAAACCCGGGCAATCCTACGGGCACCTATGTTCCCGTCTCGGAAATCCGCCGCCTGCATGCGGGCCTGCCGAAGAACGTCATCCTGGTGCTCGATGCCGCCTATGCCGAATACGTTCGCCGCAACGACTACGAGGCCGGTCTCGAGCTCGTCGCCACCAGCCGCAACGTCGTCATGACGCGCACCTTCTCGAAGGCCTATGGGTTGGCTGCGCTGCGCATCGGCTGGATGTATGCGCCGACCGCCATCATCGACGCGATGAACCGGGTGCGCGGCCCGTTCAACATGAACGCACCGGCGATCGCGGCCGGCGCCAGCGCCGTGCGCGACCAGGCCTTCATCGAGAAGGCCGTGGAGCACAACACCCTCTGGCTCGACAAGCTGACGCATGCCTTCGAGGCCATCGGCCTTCGCGTGACGCCGTCGGTCACCAACTTCCTGCTGATCCACTTCCCGGACGTCGACGGCAAGCGCGCCGAGGAGGCCGATGCCTTCCTGACCAGCCGCGGCTACATCCTGCGCGCCGTCAAGGGCTATGGATTTCCGAACGCCCTGCGCATGACGGTCGGTACCGAGGAGGCGAACCGGGGCGTGATCGAGACGCTCGGCGAATTCATGGGACGCACGGCATGACGGATGCCCTCTTCAGCCGCATTGCGCTGATCGGCATCGGCCTCATCGGTTCCTCGATTGCCCGGGACGTGAAGGCGCTGGGGCTGGCGAAGGAGGTGGTGATCTCGACGCGGAGCGCGGAAACGCTGCGCCGGGCGGAGGAACTGCAGCTTGGAACCAGCTATACGGCTTCGGCGGCAGAGGCGGTCAAGGGTGCCGATCTCGTCATCGTTTCGGTTCCCGTCGGTGCCTCCGAGGAGGTGGCCCGCCAGATCGCAGCAACGCTGAAACCCGGAGCCATCGTCACCGACGTCGGTTCGACCAAGGCCTCGGTCATCGCACAGATGGCGCCGCATATGCCCGAGGGCGTTCACTTCATCCCCGGACATCCCCTGGCGGGCACCGAGAAGTCCGGCCCCGATGCCGGCTTCGAAGGTCTCTTCCAGGGGCGTTGGTGCATCTTCACGCCGCTTCCCGATACCGATCCGGAGGCGCTGCGAAAGCTGACCGCCTTCTGGACGGCGCTCGGCTCGCGCATCGACGAGATGGACCCGCAGCACCACGACAAGGTGCTGGCGATCGTGTCGCACCTGCCGCATATCATCGCCTACAACATCGTCGGCACGGCGGACGACCTGGAGACCGTGACGGAATCGGAAGTCATCAAGTATTCCGCCTCCGGTTTTCGCGATTTCACCCGCCTTGCCGCGTCCGATCCAACCATGTGGCGCGACGTCTGCCTGCACAACCGGGAAGCGATCCTGGAGATGCTGGCGCGGTTTTCCGAGGATCTCGCCTATCTGCAGCGGGCGATCCGCTGGGGCGAGGGCGACAAGCTGTTCGAGCTCTTCAGCCGCACCCGCACCATCCGCCGCTCGATCGTCGAGGCGGGGCAGGATGTCGACGTGCCGGACTTCGGCCGGCACGCGCTCGACAAGAAGTAGCGCACATCAGAGCCGCGGAATTTCTCCGAGCGGGATGAAGCCGCCCGCGAAGACCTTGCCGCGGTTGACGGTCAGGTCGATGGAGGCATTCTGTCCGCCGCCGTTCAGCGCCGATAGCATGCCGGCAACCGTCTGCAGGGCCGGTGCGATCTCTGGAAAGGCCAGCGCCAGGCTGTTGCGCCAGGCGTCGATCTGTTCGACCTGAAGCTTCAGGCGACCCGAGAGATAGCCCTCCTCGTCGATCGAGAAGGGGCCGGTCACGGTGATGACGCGGCCCTCGCCCAGATCTGCCGAGAGCGTGCGCATCTCGCCCTGCGTGCCATAGAGGGCGATACCGTTCGGATCGGTGCCGTCAATCAGTCCCGCCCGTCCCGCCAGCGTCACGTCGACCGTCGCCGTCATCGGCGGCAGCAGTTCCGGCAGGCCTTCGGCCGTGGTGCGGGCATTCTGAAGCAGCAGGGCGGCATCGAGGTCCTGGCCGTTCTGGCGCAGGTGCATCTCCGTCCGTTCGGCGCTGAGGCTGAAAGGCTGGCTGGCGGAGGAGACGATGCTCGTCGTCGCGCCCTCGATGACGGTGGAACTCCGCTCGACACCGCCATTCCTGGCCGTCAGGCTCGACTGGAAATTCTCCCAGGTGCTCGATACCGTCAGCCCGTGGCTGGTGCGCACCTGCGCCGGGGCATCCACTTCCCAGACAATCTGGCCCGGCGCATAGACCTGCGCGGCGGAGCGCAGCGCGCCGAGCGTCGCGGAGATCCCGTTGTTACGGTCGTCGAGCGCCACCCGCGAGCAGAACAGCCCGATCCGGAACGGATAGCCGCGGTAATTGGCGTCCGCACATTCGACGGTGATCCCGTTGGTTTCCTGGCCGCCAAGAAGCGCCAGGGTCTCCTCCTTCAGGGTCGAGGCGGCATAGAACCAGCCACCGGTGTAGAGAGCGACCGCGAGGACGATCGCCGTCGCGAGGAGCCAAATCTTGCGGCTGACGCTGGTTCGGCTTGACGCTGACATGATGATCTCCAATGGTGGCCCTGATGTAGCGCGGTGAGCGCTGTAGGGAACGCATGGCGCCGGATATGGACGAATTTTGGGTGTTTGGCTACGGATCGCTGATGTGGAATCCGGGCTTTCCCTATCTGGAAAAGGCTGGTGCCCACGTCTTCGGCTATCGACGCTCCCTCTGCGTCCGGTCGCATGTCCACCGCGGCACCCCCGAGCGGCCGGGGCTGGTCCTCGGGCTCGACCGCGGCGGGTCCTGTCGCGGCGTCGCGTTTCGCGTCGCGGGCGATGATCGGGCTGAGGTCCTCGACTACCTGCGGGCGAGGGAACTGGTGACGCATGTCTACAAGGAAAGGCTCCTGCCGATCACGCTTGCCGATCGCCAGCGGTTCACGGCGATAGGCTATGTGGTCGACCGGGCCCATGCGCAATATGCCGGTGCGCTCGACGTTCCCGAGGCTGCGCGGATCGTCCGCGAGGCCATCGGAAAATCCGGCCCCAACCCGACCTATGTGATCAACACGGTCGCTCATCTGCGGCAGATGGGCATCCGCGACCATTGGCTGGAAGGCGTCGAACGCCTGGTCGCGACACCTTAGGCGCGTTCGGCGCGCAGTTCCGCCAGTCGCGTCACGGCCGTCGGCGGCAGGCGCAGGTGCGGGTTGGCCTCGACCGTTTCGATCAGCAGGTCGTCGCTGGCCTTTTCCAGCGTCGTCTTCAGGGTCTCGAAGAAGGTATCCGGGTCGAGGCCCGGCATGATCGGCGGCAGGATGCGGACCTTGAAGTGGCCGGGGAAGCGGACCGAGCGGCGTCGCGGCCAGAACAGGCCCGGATGCATGGCGATCGGAACGACAGGAACCTGGATGTCCCGATAGATGCGGGCGATCCCGTAGCGGTATTCAGGAACGGCGCCCGGCGGGCGGCGCGTGCCCTCGGGGTAGATGATCAGCTGCCGGCCGTTGGCCATCTCCTGCTTGGTGCGCTCCATGACCTCGACCATGACCTTGCCGCGGGCGCCGCGATTGACCGGGATCATCCGCTGCTTCATCACGTACCAGCCGAAGAGCGGGATCCACAGAAGCTCGCGCTTGAGGATGTAGACCGGGTCCTTCTGCCAGGGCAGGAGCGCGAACGTGTCCCAGAAGGACTGGTGCTTCGGGGCGAAGATGCAGCCGCCCTCGGGAATGTTTTCCAGTCCCTCGATCTCGAAGGTGGTGCCGACGATCGTCTTCATCAGCCAGTGGTTGGAGCGCGCCCAGTTCCTGGGAACCGCAAAGGCCCTCTTGCGCGACACGAGGAAGTAGAACGGCGTCAGCACGATCATCTGGAGGATGAGATTGGCATAAAACGCCAGATTGAAGAGGATGGATCGAACCATCAGCATGTGGACTTCCCTCGTGGATCAAGGCTGCCTACACGAGATTGCAGGCAAGCGAAAGCAGCTGTTGAAAGCGCTTCAAACCTTGTCGCCGGTGCGAAGGCCGCTCGGCCGCTCGATGCCGATCCAGTCGCGGGCGTTGGCGACCACCACCTTCACATATTCCGACATCATGGTGCGCAGGACGTCGGGATCGGCAAACCAGGCCTTGCGGGTCAGGTCGGAGTTTACGACGGGGTAGGGGATGAACTGCGTGACGGCATCGACGCGGCGCAGTTCATGCAGGCTGCGCGGGATGTGGTAGTTGTTGGTGACGACCAGCACGACCGTGAAGCCGTTGTCGTGGATCCAGCGGGCAATTTCATTGGCATTGCCGGTGGTATCGAGCGCGTCATAGCCGATGTCGACGCAGCACGAGAACAGGTCCGAGGGGGTCTGGGTCATCTTGCGGATCTGCGCCGGCGTCGTCGACGGATGGGCACCGGAGATCAGCAGACGCTTGCCGGCGCCGTCGCGCAACAATCCCATCGCCTGGTCGATCCGCTGGTAACCGCCGGTCAGCACGACGATGGCGTCGGCCTTCACCCCCTCCGGCGGCTTCAGGGAGGCGACCGAGTCGGCAAACCAGAGAAATCCGCCGAAGACACCGGCGATCAGCAGGAAACTGACCATGATCAGCCGTCGCACGGCACGCCGCAGCCAGCTGCGGCGCGAAAACAGCTGGCGCGACATGCCGCGTCGTGGCGGCGCGCCAGTTGATCCGTTTCCCTTGATCGGACGAGTCGTGCTCATGAATCAGTGCATAAACCGAGATAATGGCGGAGAACAGGTCTTTGTGCGTGGCCGCCCGTGCTGCAGCTCACGAGGCGGGCAGTCCGTCGGACCTGGCCGGGTCGGACCGCACGAGATCGATCTCGTCGATCGTCTTCATCACCGTCAGCCGCGCCGTCAGCGTGGTCAGCAGTGCGATCAGGATCATCGTGGCGAAGATGCCGACATAGCCGATGACGCCCGGCGAGAAGGCTCCAAACAGCGCCATGGCCTGGTCGCTTTCCGGGGTGGCGCGGGAACTCGCCTGCCAGGCGCCCAGGACGGCGAAGAGAATGGCTGCGACGGCGCTGCCGGCGGCCGATCCCTTCAGGCTGATCTTCAGGAAGTGCTTCTGAAACTCGCGGGCCACGAAGGAGCTTTCGGCGCCGACGAAGTGCAGCACCTCGACGATATGCCTGTTGCCCGAGATGGCCCCGCGGGTGGCGAAGACGACGGTCAGCACCATGGCCGTAAAGACCAGGATCAGGACGCCGGTGCCGATCCAGACGGTGGTGCTGGCCATGGAGACGAGCCGGTCGACCCAGGTGCGATGGTCGTCGAGAAAGGCCTGCGGAACCTCCTTCGAGAGGAGATCGCGCATGGCGGCGAAATCGGGCGGGTTCTGCTCGTCGATGGTGATGATGACGAGGCGCGGCACCGGCAGTTCCTCGAGATCGAGGCCGGTGCCCAGCCATGGCTCCAGGAGGCGTGCCGTCGCGGCGTCGTCCATGATGGTGCCCTGCGTCGTGCCGACGAAGCTCAAGGCCAGGGTCTTGGCCGTCTGAAGCGCCGCGTCCATGTCGAGCCCCTCGGTGGGCTTGATCTGGATGGTGATCTCGCGGGAGATCTGGCTCTGCCACCCGGCCGCCGTGGCCCTCACCATGGTGACGGCGCCGAAGGTGAGGCAGGCCAGAAAGGCCATGATGGCGATGACGACGATCAGAGCGGTGCCCTGGATGTTGGTCGGGGGCAGGATGGGCGCCGTCGGCCGGACGCGCATCTCCGTGCGCCGCGGCGCGGCCTTCTTGTCGGATTTGATGCGGGTGATCTCATTCATAGATATCGAGCCGCCCTTCCGTCAGGATCATGCGTCGCGCGTTCACCTGGTCCATCAGTCCGAGGTCGTGGGTGGCGATGACCACCGCCGTCCCCAGCCGGTTCAGTTCGAGGAAGAGATTGAGGAGGCGCTGCGCCATCGGCGGATCGACGTTGCCGGTGGGCTCGTCGGCCAGCAGGATCTCCGGCCTGTCCATCAGTGCACGGGCAATCGCCGCGCGCTGCTTCTCGCCGCCCGACAGGACCGGCGGCAGGACATTGATGCGCTCCCCGAGCCCCACCCACTTCAAAAGCTCGATGACGTCGTTGCGGTAGCTCGTCTCGTCCTTGCCGCGGACGCGCAGGGGCAGGGCGACGTTCTCGTAGGTCGTCAGGTGGTCGAGCAGCCGGAAGTCCTGGAAGACAATGCCGACGCGGCGGCGCAGCATGGGCAGTTCGCTGCGCGGGATCTGCGACAGGTCGCGACCGAACATGCGAATCAGTCCGCGGGTCGGCTGCAGCGACATGAACAGAAGGCGCAGCAGCGTCGTCTTTCCGGCGCCCGAGGGGCCGGTGAGGAACTGAAATGAGCGTTTCGGGATGTCGAACGTCATGTCCCGGAGGATCTCCGGGCCCATACCGTAGCGGAGGCCGACATTCTCGAAGTGAATCAATGGAAAATCCGAATCCTGATATTCAGGCCGCCACAATCCGTCGTGCGGCAGCCAATTGCAACGGCCACTCGAATAGGTCGTTTTGAGGGCCGCGTTCGCGAAGCATTAACCATTCGAATTTACGACTGAGTAGGATTCGATTCAATGCCGAGACTGACCTTCACCGATGGTGACGAAAGGGTCGTGTGCAACTCGTGCCCGAAAGGGGAGAACGATGGCCGTCATCGATATCCTGCCACCCGAACCTGTCGCGAGGCATGTGCGGCGCGGCCATCCGGGACGCGGAGGTGTCGTCGATGCCGAATTCATCACCGTCGCACGCGCCGCGCGGGACCGCCGTTTCCGGACGGAGACCGACAATCGAAGCCAGAGCCAGTCCGACTTCAGGCGTGCTGTTCCGCAGAACCCATCGTCCACGCTCATGGAGCGGGCGGAAAAGGCGCTGTGCCGGCTTTCCGCCGACATGTTTTCCGCCATCGTCGCGCTCGTCTTTCTTCTCGTCTTCGGCTTGGCCGGGGGCTTTTCGCTGTTCATGGGCAAGACGAACGGTGCCGTCGAAGCGCCGCTCCTCGATTTTACCCATGTCACCCTCACGCCGCAGGATGTGAACGGCATGCGCGTCCTGCTGATCAACGGCATCGTGGAAAACCGGAGCACGGATCGCCTGCAGCTTCCGGCAATCCGGGCGGACCTCGTCACGGACGGACATGTTCTGGCGACTACGGTCGTGGCGCCGCCTGTCGCCGGGATCGAGGGCCTGCAGAGCCACGGGTTCTCCTCCAGAATACCGCACCCCGGTGGAAAAACGCCGGAACTGAAGCTTTCCTTTGCAACACAGGATGCTTCGAGCTCCTGATTATGCTATCGGCGACCTCCCGGAACCGCCCAGGAGAGCCCCATGCCCGTCGTTCGCGGCAAGAATATTGAGCCGCTTTACACTGCCGATGTCATCGCGGAGCGCAATCGCGCCATTGCCGCGGAGATCGCCAAGGGGCCAACCAACGACCTTCTCGTGATTGCGATCCTCAAGGGCTCGTTCATCTTTGCCGCAGATCTGCTGCGCGCCCTGCATGATGTCGGGCTGGCGCCGGAGGTCGAGTTCATTACCTTGTCCAGTTATGGCGCAGGCACCGTTTCCCAGGGCGTGCGTATCGTCAAGGATATCGACAGCGACGTGAAGGACCGGGATGTCCTGCTGATCGACGATATCCTGGAGTCCGGCCGCACGCTGCTGTTTGCCAAGGAACTGCTCTACGAGCGCGGCGCGCGGAACGTCTCGATCGCCGTCCTTCTCGACAAGAGCGTGAAGCGCAAGGAAGAGCTGGAAGCGGATTACGTAGGTTTCGAATGCCCCGACTATTTCGTCGTCGGCTATGGCATGGACGTCGCCTATGCCTTTCGCGAGCTGCCTTTCGTCGGCGTCGTGACGGGCGATGCCCCCTCCGAAGGCTAGCGATCCGCTCGCACTTCCTTAACCATGGTTAGCGCCGACAGGGGCCGCGTTTACTCCTCGACAACTAAAGTCTGGTGATTTGATCCCAATGTTAAACACAAACGGGAGAAAGCGATCATCATGGCAAAGATCCTGGTAACCGAAGACGAGAGTGCGCTGCGGATGTTCGTGGCGCGTGCCCTGCGTCTCGACGGTCACGAGACCCATGAAGCCGGAGACGGTGCCGAGGGGCTGGAAATGCTGTCGGCGTCGCAGTTCGACCTCCTGCTTTCCGACATCCGCATGCCGGTCATGGACGGCATCGAACTGGCGCATCAGGCGGCCGAGCGGCACCCGGGATTGAAGATCCTGCTGATGACCGGCTATGCCGAGCAGCGTGAGCGCGCCGACGACCTGGCGTCAAAGATCGTCGATGTGGTGCAGAAGCCGTTTGCGCTTCCCGACATCCGCCGGGCCGTGGCCCAGGCGCTGGCGCAAGAAGGGTCCTGCGCGGCCTGAGCCGCTCAGCGGATCTCGAGCAGCCGCTCCAGATAGCGGCGCTCGGCTTCTCCGGAGATGGAATTGCCAAGCCGCTCGCGGATCGCTTCGAGGATCTCGCGGGCACGCTGCACGTCGATCTCGTCCGGTACCCTTACCTGGTCACTGAAATCGGGGCCTGTCGTTGCCCGGGGGCGACCCAGCGGGTCGCGGCCGTTCTGGTTGCCCTGCGCCGCCTCTCCCTGGCCTTCGCCCTGACCCTGGCCCTGCTGCATGGCCTGCATCATCTGCTGCATCATGTTCTGGGCACCCTGGCGCAGCGCGTTCAGCGCATTGCCCTGGCCCTCGACGGCCTGCTCGCCCTCGCCCTGCCCCAGCGCCTCGCCGGCATTGCCCATTTCCCGTTCCGCCTGGCCGAAGCCTTCGCCCGGCTGCATGCCGAGCTCGGCAAGACCCTTCTGCAGCTCCTGGAGCTGCTGGCCCAGGCCTTCCTGCTGGGCGCGCAGGTTCTTCAGGGCCTCGCGCAACTGTTCGGCGGTCATCTGGTCGGAGGGAGCGCCCTCCTGTCCTTCTTGTCCTTGCTGGCCCGGTTGTTGCTGCTGTCCCTGTTCGTAGGGCTGCTCGCCGCGCTGCATGCGGTCCCGCAGCGCCTGGTCCAGCTTGAAGGTTTCGTCCATCAGCCGCTGCTGTTCCTGCATGATCTCGCCGAGCTTGTCGATCTGCTCGCGCATCTGGCTGCTTTGCTGCTGACCCTGCTGGCCCTGCGGCATCCGGCCTGCCTGGAGGTTGTTCATCATCCGCTGCAGCTCGGACAGCATCTCCTGGGCCGCGTCCCGGTTGCCGGAGCGGGCGAGGTTCTCGATCTGGTCCATCATGTTCTGCAGGTCGCGCTGGCGGATCATGTTTTCTGCCTGCATGTTCTGCTGCATGCGCGGGCTGTTCTGCATGCGCTGGGCCAGTTCCGACATGAACTCCTGCATCGCCTCGCGCAGTTCCTGCATCAGGCGCGCGACTTCCTCGTCGGTGGCACCATTCTCCAGCGCCTCGTTCAACGCGTTCTGGGCATCTCGCAGCCGCTTCTCCGCGGCAGACAGGTCGCCGTCCTCGATGCCGAGCGCAATCTCCCAGAGATAATCCGCCGTTTCCTTCAGCTGTTCCTCACCCCGGGCGAGCTCCATCCGCCCGAGCGCCGAGCGGATCAGCAGGAAGTGGGCAAGGTTCGGGATCGTTTCGTCCGGGCGCAGCGCCAGCACCTCGTTGAGGGCGATGGCATGCGGCATCTGCCGGGTGTCGAGCGAGAAGACCTGGCGCTGTTCGGCCACCGCCGCCGCCAGGGGCTCGGAGAAGGGGCGGCCCGGCAGCACCATCTCGTGCGGCGGGCTTCTGCCTGTCTGGCCGGCACCATCCGTCGCGACGAGGGTGACACGCACCCGCTTGCCGGCCAGCGGATGCTCGGTCAGGTTCCGGCTCGTGAGCCCTTTCGGGTTGCGCAGATCGCGGCGCGGCAGGTCAAGCTTGAATTCCGGCGGCGGATAGAGCGGCGTCGCGTCCGGCGACGGGGCCTCGACGGGCTCGATCAGCGCATGAGCCTCGCGCAGGCCGTAGTCGTCCTTGCCGGTGAAGCCGATTTCCAGTGCGCCGTTCACCGCGCGTTTCGGCTGGCCGTCGAAGGCGATCTCGGGCGGCAGGTCGGGGATGACGTCGAAGGTCCAGGTCTCGCCGTTGACCGTCAGCGCGCCGCTCTCGGCCACCTTCATGAGGTAGGTGCGCGGCGCGAGCGGCTGGTTGTCGGGGGCAGGAGCTGCCGGCATTGTCGCTTCCGTTCCGTCTGCTCCGGCTGAAGCGGCCTGCCGTGCGGCCGTTTCCTCGCTGACGAGCGTCGCGGGCGTTTCGCTGGATGCGGCTGCAAAGACGACGGCTTCTTCG
This sequence comes from Pseudorhizobium pelagicum, assembly GCA_000722615.1. Taxonomy (GTDB): domain Bacteria; phylum Pseudomonadota; class Alphaproteobacteria; order Rhizobiales; family Rhizobiaceae; genus Neorhizobium; species Neorhizobium pelagicum. The sequence goes on from JOKI01000007.1 coordinate 175,068, forward strand.
CCCCGGCCGCCCGTCACGCGGACCGTCAGGTCGGAGTGCTGCGGAACGGAGATGGAGTTGCTGGCGCTTGCTTCGCCGCCGGTCAGGAAGACGGGCGCGCGGCTCGTGTAGGAGGGTGGCGTCAGCCAGGCGTCGATCCGCAGATCGGGATTGATGCTCGAAGGTGCGGCCGGCGCGCGAAAGACGTCGGAGACCCGGCCTGCGCCGTTGGAGAAAGAGAAGCCGAAGGCGACGACCACCAGCAGCGCCGGAATGGCGCGCAGTGCGAAGCGGTCGTGGCGGGCGATATCGGGACGCGGCATGCCGGCATCGAGAGCGGCGATGCGCTCGGCCATGCGGACCTGGTGCTCCTTCCAGAGTGCCTGGGCAAACGGCGTGTCGAATGCCGGGACGTCCTCTTGGACGGCGACGGGCTGGTGTTCGAGCCGGTTGCGCTCCTCGAGCAGGCGGTCGCCGTCACCGGCGCTCGGCCAGCGGGTGCGCACGAGCGGCAGGAGACTGGAGAGGAAGGCGAGGCCGAAGAGGCCGGCCAGCGCCCAGCGGAGGAGATCGATGTTGGTGCGGAAGATGCCGAGCCAGGCGAGTGAGAGAAAGACGGCGATGACGGCAAGCGGCGGCAGGAGCCGTGGTGTCAGCCGTTCCAGGAAGAGGACGAGCCTTGCGAGCGACCGCTTCAACGCGACGCGCCGGGCCAGCACAGGAAGGGCGTCGAAGGCGCCTTTGCGGGTGTTGCTCATGCAGACCGTCTCCTGTGGCGGCGCAAAATAGGGGTCGCGCCGCGTCGGGCGAACCAAGGAGTCAAGATAACAGTCTTTGTGGCGAAGACGAGGGCGCAACTTCTGTCGCCCGCAGTTTTCCGCTGCGGGTCGAGCAAAAGTGAACGGGCGCGATCAGACCGTCAGGAAAGCCAGTCGGGCAGGGAATCCAGCCCGATCAGGTCCTCGTAGCTGCCGCGGGGGCGGATGACGTGGAACGCGCTCCCCTTGATCAGCACTTCGGGCACCAGAAGGCGGGAATTATAGGTGCCGGCCTGAACTGCGCCATAGGCACCGGCCGAGCCGACGGCGATCAGGTCGCCGGGTGCGGGTGCCGCCATCTCGCGGTCGAGCGCCAGATAGTCTCCCGTCTCGCAGACGGGGCCGACGATGTCGCCCCGGATGCGCGGCGCATCGGCGGCCGGCACGACCACCGGACGGATCTCGTGATAGGCCTCGTAGAGTGTCGGGCGGATCAGGTCGTTCATGGCGCCGTCGACGATGACGAAGGTCTTCTCCCCGCCATCCTTCACGTAGATCACCTCGGTCACCAAGATCCCTGCATTGCCGACGATCAGTCGGCCAGGCTCGGTAACGATCTTGCAGTCCAAGCTCTTCAGCTGCGTCTTGACGATCTCGGCGTAGGCATCGGGAAGCGGCGGCGGGGTGTTGTCATCCCTGTAGGGAATGCCGAGGCCGCCGCCAATGTCCACGTGGTCGATGCGGTGGCCGGCGGCACGCAGGCTGTCGACCAGCTCGCGCAAAAGCCGGAAGGCATCCTCGAAGGGCTGCAGCTCGGTGATCTGGCTGCCGATGTGCATATCGATGCCGGTCACCTCGATACCCGGCAACTGCGCAGCATGGGCATAAACCTCGCCGGCACGCTCGTAGGAAATGCCGAACTTGTTTTCCTTCCTGCCGGTCGAGATCTTCGCATGGGTGCGGGCATCGACGTCGGGGTTGATGCGGAATGAGACGTGCGCGCGCTTGCCCATGCGCTGGGCGCGCTGGTTGAGCACTTCCAGCTCGGGCTCGGACTCGACGTTGAAGCAGTAGATGCCGGCTTCCAGCGCGAGGTCCATCTCGGCGGCCGTCTTGCCGACGCCGGAGAACATGATCCGGCTGGCCGGAATCCCCGCCGCCAGCGCCCGCCGCAGCTCGCCGCCGGAGACCACATCGACGCCGGCGCCGAGCCGGCCGAGCGTCTTCAGCACCGCCTGGTTGGAGTTCGCCTTCATGGCATAGCAGACCATGGCGTCGACGTCGGCGAAAGCCTTGGAGAAGACGTCGTAGTGGCGTTCCAGCGTTGCCGTCGAATAGCAGTAGAAGGGCGTGCCGACCGCCTTGGCGATTTCCGGGATCGGCACATTCTCGGCGTGCAACACGCCGTCGACATAATGGAAATGATTCACGTCAGCGTCCGCTCAGAGCAGGGGGTCGAGGAAAAACGATTTGTCGGCAACCGGCTCGGGCTGGCGGTTCTCGCCGGTCTTGCGGATGTTCTGCTGATCCACCGGCGTGCTCGGACGATCGAGATCGCCCTTTCGGCCGCATCCGGCAAGGATGATACCCGCGACGGCGAGCGTCAGGATTGTGGTGCCGAATTTCTGCAAGCCCATCGACGTTTCACTTCCCTTATTGGCTGGTCTGAAACCGTTCATAGCGAAGTTTCCGTCGCTTGTGCAGTACGGTCCGGTGTCAATGTTCGTCTAGTTGCGGCTGCGCCACCAGGCGATCTGCTTGCGCACCTCCGACGGTGCCGTTCCGCCGAAGCTCGTGCGGCTGGCGACGGAGGCGTCGACGGAGAGAACGTCGAAGACCTTGTCGGTGATCGCCGGATGGATGGACTGGAGATCGTCCAGCGAAAGATCGGCCAGCTCGCAGCCCTTCTCCTCGGCCAGAGCCACGGCCCGGCCCGTCACGTGATGGGCATCGCGGAAGGGCAGGCCGGCCTCGCGGACGAGCCAGTCGGCGAGATCGGTCGCAGTCGAATAGCCGGAGCCGGCGGCGGCGCGCATCCGGTCGACGCGGATCGTCATGTCGTTAACCATGCCGGTCATGGCGGCAATCGCCAGTTCCAGGTTCTCGGCGGCGTCGAAGACCTGCTCCTTGTCCTCCTGCATGTCCTTGGAATAGGCCAGCGGCAGCCCCTTCATGATCGTCAGCAGGGCGACCAGCGAACCATTGATGCGACCGGTCTTGGCGCGCACCAGTTCGGCGGCGTCCGGGTTCTTCTTCTGTGGCATGATCGACGAGCCGGTCGAGAAGGCGTCCGACAGCCGGACGAAGCCGAACTGCGGCGTCGACCAAATGACGATCTCCTCTGCCAGGCGCGACAGATGCATGGCGCAGATCGCGGCCACCGAGAGGAACTCAAGCGCGAAATCACGGTCCGAGACGGTGTCGATGGAGTTGCGGGTGGGTTCCCGGAAGCCGAGCGCCTTGGCCGTCATGTGTCGGTCAATGGGGAAGCCGGTGCCGGCGAGTGCTGCGGCGCCGATCGGGCTTTCGTCGAGGTGGTCGATGGCATGGCGGACCCGCTGGCGGTCGCGGCCGAACATTTCCACGTAGGCCATGCAGTGATGGCCGAAGGTCACCGGCTGGGCGGTTTGCAAATGGGTGAAGCCCGGCATTACGGTGTCGGCGTGCTCTTCGGCACGATCGAGGAAGGCGAGGATCAGGTTGGTCAGCAGCTTTTCGGTTTTGGCCAGCTCTTCCTTGACCCAGAGGCGGAAGTCGAGCGCCACCTGGTCGTTGCGCGAGCGGGCCGTGTGCAGGCGTCCGGCGGCCGGACCGATCAGCGTCGCAAGGCGCGCCTCGATGTTCATGTGGATGTCTTCGAGCTTGCGGGAGAACTGGAAACTGCCGCTTTCGATCTCTGACAGGATCGTGTTCAGGCCCTCAACGATCTTGTCTTTATCTTCCGTCGAAATGATGCCCTTCTCCGCCAGCATGCTCGCATGCGCCACTGAGCCGCGGATGTCCTGGGCGAAAAGCTTCTTGTCGAAGCCGATGGAGGCATTTATCTCCTCCATGATTGCATCCGGCCCGGAGGCGAAACGACCGCCCCACATCTGGTTGGAGGATACCGTGTCCTTCGTGCCGTCAGCCATGAGTGCAATGTCCTGGAGTGCTTGATGACGAACAAGAGACCGCTTGGCCTTCCCCCCGCCAGATTGATAGTGATCGCCGCCGTTGCCGGCCTGATCGCCGGGGCTGTTGCCGTATACGTGAGGACCGCGGGGTCTGGCAATGCCAACGTGGCTGGCACGGAAGTGGCTGCGGCCGGCGGGGCCTGCGAGGGTACGGCCGAGCTGGCGCGCAGGGTCGACGAGCTGGCGCGCGGCGAAGTCGCGGCGATGACGCCGGTCGAGCCGCCGCGTCCGGTTGCTCTCTCGTTCAAGGGGCCGGAGGGGCAGGACCTTCAGACAGGCGATTTACAGGGCAAGACGGTGCTTCTCAACCTCTGGGCCACCTGGTGCGGTCCGTGCCGCGAGGAGATGCCGGCGCTGAACACCCTGCAGAAAGACATGGGCAGCGAGGATTTCGAGGTGGTGGCCGTCAACATCGACACGGGATCGGACGAAAAGCCGAAGGCATTCCTGGCGGAAACCGGCGTGGACGCGCTGGGTTATTATCGCGACAGCAGCATGGGTGTCTTCAATGCACTGAAGAAGGAGGGCCTCGCCTTCGGACTTCCGGTGACGCTACTCCTCGACAGGAACGGCTGCCTGATGTCAGCCATGAACGGACCGGCGGCCTGGGACAGCCCTGATGCCAAGGCCATGATCGCCGCCGCAAAGGGGTCCTAGCGGGTCGGGACCGGCGTCTCGCCGCGGTAGTCGTAGAAGCCGCGGCCGGTCTTGCGGCCGAGCCAGCCGGCCTCGACGTATTTCACCAGCAGCGGGCAGGGCCGATACTTGGAATCCGCCAGTCCGTCGTGCAGCACCTGCATGATGGAGAGACAGGTATCCAGTCCGATGAAATCGGCAAGCTGCAGCGGCCCCATCGGATGGTTGGCGCCGAGCTTCATGGCGGTATCGATCGCGTCCACGGAGCCGACACCCTCGTAGAGCGTGTAGATCGCCTCGTTGATCATCGGCAGCAGGATGCGGTTGACGATGAAGGCCGGGAAGTCCTCCGCGACCGTCACGGTCTTGTCGAGCGTCGAGACGAATTCCCGGGCCGTGGTGAACGTCGTCTCGTCGGTGGCGATGCCGCGCACCAGCTCCACCAGCTTCATCGCTGGCACGGGGTTCATGAAGTGAATGCCCATGAAGCGCTCGGGACGATCGGTCGCGGAGGCCAGGCGTGTGATGGACAGCGAGGATGTGTTGGTCGCCAGCAGCGCCTCGGGCTTCAGGATCGGGCAGAGCTGCGCGTAGATCTTGCGCTTGACGGCTTCCTCCTCGGTGGCGGCCTCGATGGCAAGATCCACGGGTGCGAGATCATTGAGATCCGCAGAGCCGGAAATCCGCGACAGTGCGGCCTTCCGCTCGTCGTCGGACAGCTTGCCGTTGCTGACCTGGCGGGCAAGGTTGCCGTTGATCGTGGCCAGTCCAGCCTCGATCCGGTCCCGGGACAGGTCGTAGAGATGCACCTTGTAGCCAGCGGCGGCGCAGACGTGCGCGATGCCGCACCCCATCTGGCCCGCTCCGATCACACCGATGCTCTGAATTGTCGCCATGGTGTTTCTCCCGCAGGCGCCTGCAGCGCCATGTCTGATGCCGGTCCGTTCCGGGACCGGCAATGAGTTTGTCTGGCCGTTCGACCCTTTCTATCGCCGTTCGCAGTCGCGAACAACGGTTCAGAGTGCCTTCTGAAGCTCCGGCAGAAGTTCAAAGAGATCGCCGACGAGGCCGTAGTCGGCCACCTGGAAGATCGGTGCCTCCTCGTCCTTGTTGATGGCGACGATCACCTTGGAGTCTTTCATGCCGGCGAGGTGCTGGATGGCACCGGAGATGCCGGCCGCGATGTAGAGATCCGGGGCGACGACCTTGCCCGTCTGGCCGACCTGCCAGTCGTTCGGGGCATAGCCCGCGTCGACCGCGGCGCGCGAAGCCCCGACGGCGGCACCGAGCTTGTCGGCGAGCGGCAGGATGACTTCCTTGAACTTCTCGGCGGAGCCGAGCGCGCGGCCACCCGAGACGATGATCTTGGCCGAGGTCAGCTCCGGGCGTTCCGACGAGGCAATCGCATCGGACACGAAGCTCGAAAGCCCTGCCTTGGGGGGTGCGGAAACCGTTTCCACGGAGGCCGAGCCGCCTTCGCCGGCCGCCTGGAAGGCGGCGGTGCGGACGGTGATCACCTTCTTGGCATCGGTGGACTGTACCGTCTGGATGGCGTTGCCGGCGTAAATCGGCCGCTTGAAGGTGTCGGCCGAAATCACCTCGGTGATCTCGGAGATCTGCATCACGTCGAGCAGTGCCGCAACGCGCGGCATGACGTTCTTGGCGGATGCTGTCGCCGGTGCGATCAGGGTGTCGTAGTCGCCGGCGATCGAGACGATCAGGTCGGCGAGCGGTTCCGCCAGGCCGTTGGCGAGATCGCCGCTGTCGGCCAGCAGGACTTTTGCCACGCCGTCAAGCTTGGCCGCGGCGTCGGCTGCGCCCTGGGCGCCGGAACCGGCCACCAGCACGTGCACGTCGCCGCCGATCGACTTGGCCGCCGTCAATGCCTTGGCGGTCTGATCGGACAGGGTGCTGTTGTCGTGTTCGGCCAGAAGAAGAATTGCCATGATGTTGTCTCCCTGTTCTTCCGACTTAAAGCACGCCGGCTTCGGTCTTGAGTTTCTCGACGAGTTCGGCAACGCTTGCCACCTTGATGCCGGCCTTGCGTCCGCCCGGCTCCTCGGTCTTCAGAACCGTGAGGCGCGCCGTGGTGTCGACGCCGAAGTCGGCCGGGGTCTTCTTGTCGAGCGGCTTCTTCTTCGCCTTCATGATGTTGGGCAGCGAAGCATAGCGCGGCTCGTTGAGACGGAGGTCGGTCGTGACGATCGCCGGGAGCTTGACCTCGACGGTCTGCAGGCCGCCGTCGACCTCGCGCGTCACCTTGGCGGAGCCCTCGCCGATCTCGACCTTCGAGGCGAAGGTCGCCTGGCCCCAGTTCAGAAGGGCCGCCAGCATCTGGCCGGTCTGGTTGCTGTCGTCGTCGATCGCCTGCTTGCCCATGATCACGAGACCCGGTGCTTCCGCTTCGGCAATGCCCTTGAGGATCTTGGCGACCGCCAGCGGCTCGACCGGCTGGTCCGTCTCCACCAGGATCGCGCGATCGGCGCCCATGGCGAGACCTGTGCGCAGCGTTTCCTCGGCCTTGGCCGGACCGATCGAGACCACGATGACCTCTTCCGCCTTGCCGGCTTCCTTCAGCCGCAGCGCCTCTTCCACGGCAATCTCGTCGAAGGGGTTCATCGACATCTTGACGTTGGCCAGTTCGACGCCGGTTCCATCCGGCTTGACGCGGATCTTGACGTTGTAGTCGACCACTCGCTTCACAGGCACCAGGATCTTCATGGGGTCCTTCCTTGACTTCAATCGGGCCGCAAGATGCAGCCTCTCCCGTTCGTTTTCTCGTCAGTGGGCGACATGGATACGCATTTTTGTGACGATTACAACGCGGTTTCCGGCCGCAAGTCCTGTCGTTTGGTCATATCGCTATGAGGACGACCGCGGGACCAGCGGAACGCTTGCCCTCGTCACCACGGCCTTCGGTAGCACGATCTTGCGGTCGAAAAGCGGCACGCCCTTGCGGCGCATGACGAGCACGAGGACGGTACCGGCAAGGATGCCGCCCACATGCGCACCCCAGGACACCATGCCGTCGAGGTTGAAGGCCAGCATGACAAACTGCTGCACGAGCCACAGGGTCAGCGGGATGAAGGCCGGCAGCGGAAGCGGGATGCGCATGAACACCAGGACCCAGAGCCGCACCCGCGGATGCAGGATGAAATAGGCGGCGACGATCCCCGATATGGCGCCCGAGGCACCGATCAGCGGCCCTTGCGAGGCCGGCGTAACGAGCGCGTGAAACAGCGCTCCGGCAGCGGCGCAGAGAAGGTAGAAGGCGAGGAACCGGACATGCCCCAGGGCATCCTCGACATTGTCGCCGAAGACCCAGAGGAACAGCATGTTGGAGGCCAGATGCCAGAAGTCGAGATGGACGAAGGCATAGGTGAGAAACGTCGCGTTCTCCGGAACCAGCACCATCGACGGATCCAGATAGGCCTGGTCAAACACGACGGCGGGGATGAAGCCGAGGCCGAGCGCCGCCAGTTCCCCGACCGCCGACGGCGCCACCGCCGTGACCGCCCAGACGAGGACGTTCACCGCAATCAGCCCGATCGTCACATACTGGGCGCGGATGTACTTCAGCGCGTTGACGTCATGGAGCGGGACGAACATGTGCTGGCCTCCCGCTTGTCATCACCGGTTCTTGCCCGGCACCCACAGGACGTCCGCCTTGCCATCGTCATTGGCGTGACGCGACGCCACGAACAGGAAGTCCGACAGGCGGTTGATGTATTTCAGGGCCGGGGCTCCGACAGGCTCCTGCCGTGACAGTTCCACCATCAGCCGCTCGGCGCGGCGCGACACGGTGCGGGCCAGATGCAGGGCGGCTGCGGCGGGCGATCCGCCCGGCAGCACGAAGGACCGTAGCGGTTCCAGCGACGCGTTCAGCGCATCGATCTCGCTCTCGAGCCTGTCGACCTGGGCCTCGACGATGCGCAGGGGCTCGTACTCGGGATTGTCGAGGATTTCCGGATTGGCGAGGTCGGCGCCGAGATCGAAGAGGTCGTTCTGGATGCGGGCCAGCATGGCGTCGAGCTCGACCATGCCGGCCGTATGCAGCCGTACCAGGCCGATCGTCGAATTGGTCTCGTCGACGGTGCCATAGGCGTCGACCCGCAGGTCGTGCTTGTCACGGCGGGGGCCGCTTACCAGCGCGGTGGTGCCCTCGTCGCCGGTGCGGGTATAGATCCTGTTGAGCCTGACCATCCTACCGTCCGCCGCCCGTGATCCAGAGTGTCAGCATGATGAGCACGATCGCCACCGCCTGCAACATCAGGCGCAACTGCATCAGCTTGTTGGATTTGTTCGCGTCGGTGCCCTTGACCATGTTGAAGAGGCCGCGGATCAGGACGAGGACCACGAGCCCCATGACGATCAGGGCCAGGACGGTGGTAAAAGTGGACATATGCTGTGCTGCCTTGTTGTGTCAGTCGAGCCTACGCATCAATCGATAGAAGAGATCAGCGGGAAGCAGTCTTTTCAGGAGCGCTCCCTGTTTGGCGGGCGTGGTGACGAGATAATGGGGTTTGGGGCGCGCTGCGGTCAAGGCATGCGTCAAGACGTCGTAGACGGCTTCCGGTCCCAGCTTGTGGCGATTTGCGGGGCCGGTGCCCGTGAGGCGCGCCATCTGCCGCTGGTACTCCTGCGCATGGGCGGAATTCTGCAGGTCGATATTCTCCTCGATCTTCGCCAGCGCATTGGCGGTAAACCGCGAGGCGATCGGTCCGGGCTCGATCAGGCTGACGTGTATGCCGCTGCCCTCGAGCTCCATGCGAAGCGTCAGCGTCAGGCCCTCCAGCGCGTATTTGGAGGCGGTATAGGCGCCGCGGTAGCGATAGGGCAGGAGCCCGAGGATCGAGGAGCAGTTGACGATCCGGCCCGTGCCGCGCGCCCGCATCACCGGGATGACCTGACGCGTCAACTCGTGCCAGCCGAAGAGGTTGGCTTCGAACTGCGCGCGCAACACTGCCGTCGACAGATCCTCGACGGCGCCCGGCTGGCCATAGGCACCATTGTTGAAGAGGGTGTCGATCCGGCCGCCGGTGCGCTCCTTCACCGTGTGGACGAGCGCCGCAATCGTCGCCTCGTCGGCATAGTCCATCCGCAGCGCCTCGATACCGTCCGCCTCCAGCGGCGCCAGGTCCTCGGGCTTCCTGACGGTGGCGAAGACGCGCCAGCCGTCCGCCTGCAGGGCCCGGGCGCAATGGGCGCCGATCCCGGAAGAACAGCCGGTGACGATGATGGTCTTTCGGTGCTGCATCATTCCTCCTGTACAAGGCGGCCCTCCATCCCATATTCGGGGTGCGGTGACAACGGAGCTGACCTTGGCCGAAAACAGCAGCAGAATTCGCGGACTGGGTCTGGCCTACAAGGTGGCCTGGGACGCCTATTGTCATTTCAACGAGGACGACGGCTGGGCGATGGCGAGCCATGTCGCCCTCTCGGGTCTGCTTGCGCTCTTTCCTTTCCTGATCTTCGGCACGGCCCTTGCCGGCTTTCTCGGCGCCAGCACGTTTTCGGAGACCGCCGTCCATCTGCTCTTCGACACCTGGCCGGAGAGCATCGCCGCTCCGCTGTCTTCCGAAATCCGGCAGGTGCTGACCATTCCGCGCGGAGGGCTGCTGACGGTCTCCGTCCTGGCGGCCGCCTATTTCGCCTCCAACGGCGTCGAGGCCCTGCGCATCTCGCTCAACCGCGCCTATCGCGTCAGCGAGAGCCGCTCCTGGTATGTGACCCGCCTCGCGAGCCTCGGCTATGTCGTGGCCGCGGTCATCACCTTCGCCATCATCAGCACCTTCCTGGTCGCCGTGCCGGTGGCGCTGCGCTATGCTGAACGGTTCTTTCCATGGCTCGAGGACCTGCTGCGCGCCGCCTCGGACTGGGGTATCTACGGCACGGTGCTGGTTCTGATGGCCGGTCTGATTCTGTCGCACAAATGGCTGCCGGATGGCCGTCGCCGCATCGTCGACGTTCTGCCGGGGGTGGTGCTGACCCTGCTGTTGTGGACGGCGGGCGCGCTCCTGTTTGCCTCCTATCTCGCCACCTTCGCCAATTACGCCGCCACCTACGCCGGCCTCGCATCGGTGATGATCGTCCTCGTCTTCCTCTACATGGTCGGCGTCATCTTCATGCTGGGGGCAGAGGTCAATGCGGCGCTGATGAAGTACCGGGTCTATTCGGTGGTGTCGCATGCGCGGCGCAGGCGCAACGGCCGCATCAAGGATGCCTCAGAGCCCGATCCGGCGCCGGATGTCGGCCGCTGAGGCTCCCGCCTCTCGCAAGGCCTGCAGGCCGGTCGACTTCTCGCTCTTGGAAAGCTTGCGGCCGTCCTCGTCCAGGATCAGCCGGTGATGGTGGTAGAGCGGCTGCGGCAGGCCGAGCAGTTCCTGCAGCAGCCGGTGGACCGCAGTCGCCTGGAAGAGGTCGCGGCCGCGCACCACGTGGGTGATCGCCTGTTCCGCGTCATCCACGGTCACCGAGAGATGGTAACTCGAGGGCGCATCGGAGCGTGACAGGATCACATCCCCCCAGGCGGCCGGATCGGCCGCGACGATGGTCGGCGTGCCATCGACGGTCTCCTGCCACGTCAGCTGCCGGTTGACCGTCGCAATCGCCTTTTCCATGTCGAGCCGCCAGGCATGGCGCATTCCGCCGGCCATCAGTTGCCGCCGCTCGTCGTCGCCGCGATGCCGGTCGTCTTCGGGATAGTGCGGCGAACCGTCCGGATCGCGCGGCCAGGCGGCGCCTTCGGCTTCCGAGGCGGCCACCCTTGCCTTCACCTCGCCCCGGGTCATGAAGGCCGGATAGACGAGCCCCATCTCCCGAAGCCTCTCCAGTGCCGTCGCATAGTCGGCAAAATGCTCCGACTGTCGCCGCACCGGCGTCTCCCATTCAAGGCCCAGCCAGGCGAGGTCGCGGTAGATCGCCGCCTCCAGCTCCGGCGTGCAGCGGGCCAGATCGATGTCCTCGATGCGCAGCAGGAAGCGTCCGCCGCTGTCGCGGGCCATGTCGTGGTTGAGGATCGCCGACAGCGCATGGCCAAGATGCAGTAGCCCGTTCGGGCTCGGCGCAAAACGGAAGACGGGACTTTGACCGGGTGTCGCAGGCATGGTTTCTTCTGGCATGAAATGAAGAGGACGGCCACAGGAGAGGCGATGCGGGTGATTCGCGGCGAGGAGGATCTGCGCGAGGGTCTGGAGGCGCTGCGGCTGGCCGATCCCAGGCTCGTGCCGGTGATCGAGGCCGCCGGGCCGCTGCCCTTGCGGCTGATGGATCCGGGATTCGCGGGGCTCGCCTCCATCATTGTCTCGCAGATGATCTCGAAGGCCAGTGCTGCGGCCATCTGGCGCCGAATCACGGCTGCGGGGCCGGCCACGGCGGAGGCCTATCTGGCGCATGCGCCGGAGACGGTCGCAAGCTTCGGGTTGTCGCGCGCCAAGGCGGCGACGCTGGCGCATCTGGCAGAGGCGGTCTCCCGCTCCGGGCTCGACCTTGACGCCGTCTGCCGGCTGGATGCGGCTGCGGCGATGGCGGAGCTGACGGCGCATCCGGGAATCGGCCCATGGACGGCAGAGGTCTATCTGATGTTCTGCGGCGGGCATCCGGATGTTTTTCCATCCGGTGACGTGGCGCTCCAGGCAGCCCTTGCCGGGGCCTTCCAGCTGCCGTCGCGCCCCGCGGCGCGGGAGGTAGCTTCGATGGCAAAAGCCTGGAGTCCATGGCGTTCCGTGGCGGCCAGATTGTTCTGGGCCTATTATTCGGTCACTCTGCGCAAGGATGTCGCACCGCTTGTGCTCTAAGTATTCGAGCCCTGCCTGTTAATATGGCTTCACAATTCTGTGGCATCGGACCTAATATAAATCTGCAGATGCCAAATCAAGGAGCAGCCCTTGACGATTGCAGTCTCTCCCCAGGCCTTGCCGGCGCTCGTCTTGAACGCCGACTACAGGCCCTTGAGTTATTACCCCTTGTCGCTCTGGTCCTGGCAGGACGCGATCAAGGCTGTCTTCCTCGACCGTGTCAACATCATCGCGGAATACGATCACTCGGTCTCTTCGCCGAGCTTTTCCATGCGGCTGCCGAGCGTCGTCAGCCTCAAGACCTATGTCCAGCCGACGCGGCATCCGGCCTTCACCCGGTTCAACGTCTTCCTGCGCGACCGGTTCGAGTGCCAGTATTGCGGCGCCCACGACGAACTGACCTTCGATCACGTCATTCCCCGCGCCCACGGCGGACAGACGACCTGGGAGAATGTGGTGGCCGCCTGTTCCCCCTGCAATCTGCGCAAGGGCAGCAAGCTGCCCAGGCAGGCCAGCATGTTCCCGCACCAGAAGCCCTACCAGCCGACCGTGCAGGACCTGCACAACAACGGCCGGCTCTTCCCGCCGAACTACCTGCATGAAAGCTGGATGGACTATCTCTACTGGGATACGGAGCTGCAGCCTTAAGCCGGCTTCCTGGATGCTCCGAGGAAGGCGATCGCGGCAAGGATGAGGCTTGCGATGACGTTCCATCCGGCAAAGGACAGTCCGAGCACGCGCAGCGATGCCTCCGTGCAGGACGGGCCGTGGAAGGCGTTTAGGTCGTCGAGCAGGCTGCCGGCATTGGTGGCGGTCCCCGTGACGCTGGTGGCGCAGGTCGCCGGCCCTTCCCAGAAGCCCCATTCGACGCCGGAATGGTAGACGCCCATGCCGGCGCCGACGAGCATCAGCAGGCCGACGACGACGAGCAGGCTGCGCACGGTCCAGGCCGGGAGGCGGAAGCTGGCCGCAAGCACCGCCGCGATGCCGACCGGGATGCCGTAGTAGTAGGGATCGCGCTGCAGCAGGCACAGCGCGCAGGGAATGTAGCCACCGATATGCTGGAAGCCGAGCGCCCCGCCGACGGTGGCCACCATGCCCAGGGTCAGCGCCGCCGCATAGGCGGCATAGGTCCGGGAGGCGTCATTGGAAAGAACGGGGGCCATGGGTTTCTCCTGCGCGAGGGCGCACGCGCGCCCGGTGCTCCCTTAGATCAAACATCGGGCGGCTGTAAACGCCGCCGCTCGCCTCGCCGATGGTGGCGCCACCACATTGGCGTGATCCATGCGGGTTCTGACGGGGTTGGCTGAGGGAGATGATCGTGGTGCCCCGTGCCGGAATCGAACCAGCACTCCTCTCGGAACCTGATTTTGAGTCAGGCGCGTCTACCAATTCCGCCAACGGGGCACGGACGGTACGGCAAGCGCTCTACCATGCGGTGCCGCTGGCTTGCAAGGCACAAGTCGGCCGACGCATCGACTTGTGCGCCGGTGGGACGGCGTCACTTTCTGCATTGGAATTTACTTGCGCAGCCCGACTGATCTGCCCGTTGCGGGGTCGAACGGCGCTCATGGCTGCGTTGAATTGACGCAGCCCTGCATGACCCGCGGGTTCTGAAGGAGCGGGAAGCAGCCGCGGCCGCGCCTTGTGGCTCCCATCCGCCGATGCTAGCAGAGGATGGAGCGCCCACGCGAAACCAGGCCATGCTGCTGCCCCAGACCTCATCCTACGACGCGCTTGTCCGCGATTTCCAATGGCAGATCCCGTCGCCTCTCAACATCGGCGAGGCTGTCAGCGACGCCTGGGCGGCGATCGATCCTTCGCGCATCTGCCTGGAGCATTTCAGCCCCGACGGGCGGCACCTTTCCATGACCTACGGCGCGCTTTCGGCGCGTTCCGCCTCGCTCGCCAGCGGGTTTTGCGAACTCGGTCTTGGCCGGGGAGACCGGATCGCGATCCTGCTGCCGCAGGGGTTCGAGACCGTCACCGCGCATGTGGCCATCTACAAGATGGGCGCGATTGCCCTGCCGCTGGCGCTCCTCTTTGGGGAAGAGGCGCTGGAATACCGGCTGAAGGCGGCGGGGGCAGCGGCCATCGTTACCAATGCCTTCGGGCTGAGCCGGCTGCGGGCCATTCTTCCGGCGGTGCCAGAGCTCCGGCATGTGATCGTGACGGGTGACGGCGCGTCCCCGGAGTCTCTCGGATTCGACCAATTGGTCGACCGGCATCCCGGGCCGTTCCCGGTGGTCGCAACGCAGCCCGACGATCCGGCGCTGATGATATTCACCTCCGGCACCACCGGCCCGCCGAAGGCGGCGCTGCACGGCCACCGGGTGCTCGCCGGGCATATCCCGGGCTTCCAGATGGGGCACGACCTGGCGCCGCAGCCGGGCGACCGGATCTGGACGCCCTCCGACTGGGCCTGGGCCGGTGGGCTCCTCAACGTGCTTTTGCCGGCGCTGATGCTCGGCATTGCGGTCGTTTCCTCGCCGCCGCAGAAGTTCGATGCCGAGATGGCCTTCCGCATCCTGTCGGAGATGAAGGTCCGCAATGCCTTCATCCCGCCGACGGCGCTCCGGCTCCTGAGATCGGTGCGCAACCCCCGCGACCGCTATGCGCTCGACCTCAGGACCATCGCCTCGGCCGGCGAGGCGCTGGGCCGCGAGACCTTCGAATGGGCGCGGGACACGCTCGGCGTCACCGTCAACGAGCTTTTCGGCCAGACGGAATGCAATTTCGTGCTCGGCTCCTCGGCAGCCTTGGGGATTTCGCGCGCCGGTGCCATCGGACGAGCGGTGCCGGGCCACCGGGTCGCGATCGTCGACGCGGCGGGCGCGGAAGTGCCGACGGGTGAGACCGGCCAGATCGCGGTCCGATCCCCGGATCCGGTGATGTTCCTCGGCTACTGGAACGACCCGGAGGCGACGGCTGCGAAATTTGCCGATGGCTGGCTTTTGACCGGCGACCTTGGGCGGATGGATAGCGAAGGCTATGTCGAATTCATCGGCCGCGACGACGATGTCATCACCTCCTCCGGCTACCGCATCGGGCCGAGCGAGATCGAAGACTGTCTCTGCGGCCATCCGGCCGTCCGGCTGGCGGCCGTGGTGGGCAAGCCGGATCGGCTGCGCACCGAGATCGTCAAAGCCTATGTGGTGCCGGCCAACGGCTATGCGCCGGGCCCCGGGCTTGCCGATGAGCTGCGGGACTGGGTGAAGAACCGGCTTTCGATGCACGAGTATCCGCGGGAAATCGCCTTCGTCGACGACCTGCCGCTGACCACCAGCGGCAAGGTGATCCGCCGCATGCTGCGGCAGCGTGCGGCGGCGGAGTGAGATCCGCCCTTGACGGTTGCGGTTACTCCGGGCGGCGCGCGATCGACAGGATCTTCTGCCTCAGCAGGCGTGCCATGTTGCGGGTGCTGTTGTACATGTGAAGCTGGTTGGCGGCCTGGCGCACGTCGCGGTCGCTGTTGCGGGCAAGCCCGATCACCAGCGTTCCCATCTCCTCCCGCTCTCTCCAGAACCGGCTCATGATCGAGTGGTCGGGCACGGCGCAGGAGTCCGACCGCAGGATGTTGGCGTCGTCCAGATGCCATTCGGTCAGCTTCACCATCAGCAGCTTCCCGGGCGAGTAGCGGGCGAAATCCTCGTCGTAGGCGGTCTTCCAGGTGAAGGCTTCGCCGGCCATCACGAAGACGATCATCGAGGCGATCGCCTTGCCCTCGAACTCGACGGTGTGGATGCGCACCGCATCGATTTCGGCGAGATTGGTGATCGCCTCGCGGGCGAAGGCGGAGCGGTAGCGGTCGTTGATCAGGGCCGAACGCTTGCGGCCCTTCCAGCCCTTCGCCTCGAGTGCCAGGAATTCCTCCATCTTCAGGCGCACCGCCTCCGGCTGGCGGGCAACCGCATATTCGAGCCGGCCCTTCTTGGCCAGCTGCCGCCACTGGCGGGCGAGGTCGCGGTAGTGGTGGGAGGAAATGGCATCCTTCAGATAGGTTTCCGCCGGCTCCGCGCTGTCGAGCATCGGCCTCACCATGGTGTCGGTCAGCGTCACCGGCATGTCGCGAGACACCGCAACGGCGCGCATCAGCTGCGCGAAGCGGCCGTTGACGCGGATCTGGGGGATCACCAGGACCGAGGGCAGGCGGGCCTCGGGTTTTGCGAGCGCCTCCAGAAGATTGTCGAGCGTTTCGGCCGCACCCTCGGCATCCACCAGCGGCGTACCGAGCGGACCGAAGGGATTGGCCCAGACCCGGATGATCGCCGGGCCGATCGAGAAGCCCGGTTTTTCGACCGTGAAGGGCATCAGCAGCCGCATCCGGCTGCGTTCCCCGTGCTCGTCGCGGATCAGCGCGAAACGGACCTGCTTGTCCTCGACCCGCGGCATGGCCGGCGCCAGCAGGCCGGCGCTGAAGAAGATGTTAGGCTCCATCGCCCGATTGGTCAGGAACTCCAGTTCCTGCTGCATCTCGTAGCCGAAGGAGGCCGGATAGAGGCAGAGATCCCGGCCTCCCTGGCCGATGGCGATCTGGATGTCGGCGTCGGGGCGGTCGCGCTGCCACGCGGGTGAGAGCGGTTGCGGCCATCCTGCGCCCGGCAGGCCTTCGAAATCAGGGCTGTTTGGGGGTGGAGCCATCGTCATGCAGCCTTGGAATGCGCGGAGGGGTGGTGACGCACGAGCGCAAACAGCACGATGCCGAGCGTGCGTCGCAGGGCCAGATGCAGAAGCAGCGTCTCGATCATCATGGCGATTGCGGTCGCGATCGCGGCGCCCGTCAAGCCATAGCGGGGGATGAGGATGATGTTCAGCAGGATGCTGGCGACCAGCACGACGCCATAGACGAGCACGCAGAGCTTCTGGTGTCCGGCCATGCTGAGCAGCACCTCGCCGGGGCCGATCAGGGCCTTGGCCAGGATGCCGGCAAAGAGGATCGGCAGCAGCCAGTAGCCTTCGGTGAAGGCCTCGCCGAACAGGGCCAGCAGCTGCCGGCCGAGGAGGAGAAGCGTCAGGCCGATGACCAGCGCCGGCCAGAAGCTCCAGCGGGCCGCCTGGCCGGCAAAGTCGGCCAGGGCCGCGCGGTCGTCGGTGGCAAGGAGGATGGAGAAGCGTGGCCCCGCGGCAGCCTTCACGGCGAAGGCGACGAACTGGACCAGCACGATGATCTTCGTGGCGGCGAAATAGATCCCCACCTGGTCGGGCGGCAGGTAGAGACCGACGACCACGACGTCGGCATTGGTCAGCAGGAAGCCGATGCCGTCGATCAGGAAGATCGGCAGCGTATAGGCCAGCCATTCCGCCGGCTCGAGCCGCAGCTTGCCTTGCCCATAGGTGTGCCGCAGCCGGCGGCGCAGACGCACGTATTGCACGAGCGTGGTGAGGTAGGTTGCCGCCAGTGCCGACTGCATCGCCGTCACGGCGGTGTCGGGCGCCCCCATCCATACGGCCGCCACCATGAAGACGAGGATCAGGGTGGGACGGGCGAGGAAGGTCGGGCTGAGCGCCGTCATCGTCCAGCCGTTTGCGCGTGCCGTGCCGTCCAGCACGTCGCCGAGCGCAATCATCGGCAGGGTGGCGAGCGCCAGAAACAGCGGCACCAGCCAGTAGGTCTCGAACAGATGCGGAAAGAGCTCCAGGACCAGGAAGCCGATGGCGGCAAGGACGGTCGCGGAGATCAGGGCGGAGAGGCGGGCCGTGACGTTGAGGCCGCGGGCGGCGGCGAGATCGCCGAGCGCCTCGTGGTGCGGCAGGAAACGGATGACCGAACTCTGGAAGCCGAGGCAGGAGAGACTGCCGCCGAGGATCACCAGAACCCAGACGAAGGCGAAGATGCCGTATTCGAACTCGCCCATCAGCCGCGCCAGGATGATCTGGGACACGAAGGCGATGGCGGCGCTGACGATGCGGATCGCGAAGGCGGTCAGCGCCTGGCCCTGCGCCCGCGCCGTTTCTCCGTCGTTCTCGAGCGTTCCCGCCAGCCGGGCGCGCCACGGCGTCAGCCGGGTGCGCAGCCTCTGCGGCAGGAATCTCTCCGCTGTGTCGATGATCGCCATGATCGGCACGCAATACTCACATCAAACAAAAACGCTGACGCCAGTCTTGCCACGGCAGGGTTAACAATCCTTTCGAAGCACCCGGTCTGCCCGGTCATTCTCCGTTTTCCACAAGGTGCCGAAACGAGGAATGCCGCCCGGAGGCGGCATTCTCGACAGTCTCGGCGATCTCAGGCGCGTCGGCTCACGCTTCCTGTTCGAAGGCGCCGTGGCAATGCTTGTACTTCTTGCCGGAGCCACAGGGGCAGGCTTCGTTGCGCCCGACACGGCCCCAGGTTTCCGGGTTGGTCGGATCGCGGTCGTCCGGTGCCACCTGCAGGCCGGACGCATTGCCGCCGGCAAATTCGTCGTCGCCTGTCGTGGCGTCGATGTGATGCGGTTCCATGGTCTGTGGCGGCTGCGGCGGCGAGGCGTCGCGCACCAATTCCACCCGCATCATCTGGGCCGTCACCGCCTCGCGCAGGTTGACCAGCAGCGCCTGGAAGAGCTCGAAGGCTTCCGACTTGTATTCCTGCAGCGGATCACGCTGGGCGTAGCCGCGGAAACCGACGACGGAGCGCAGGTGGTCGAGGTTGACGATGTGCTCGCGCCACAGGTTGTCGAGCGTCTGAAGCACGACCGAGCGCTGAACGTAGTTCATCACCTCAGCGCCGAAGCGCTCGTGGCGGTCGGCAGCGGCCTTGTCGGCGGCCGTCGTGATCCGCTCGCGGATGTCCTCTTCGCCGATGCCCTCTTCCGTGACCCACTCCTGGATGGGCAGGTTCAGGTTGAGGAGGCGCTCGACGTCGGTCTTCAGGCCGGCCGCATCCCACTGCTCGGCATAGGCGCGCTCGGGGATGTGCTTGGCGACCATCACCTCGATGACGTCGTTGCGCATGTCGGCCACGATTTCCTCGAGACCGGCGGCGTCGGCGTCCATCAGCTCGATGCGCTGTTCGAAGATGACCTTGCGCTGGTCGTTGGTGACGTCGTCGTATTTCAAAAGGTTCTTGCGGATGTCGAAGTTGCGGGCCTCGACCTTCTTCTGGGCGCGTTCCAGAGCCTTGTTGATCCAGGGGTGGACGATCGCCTCGCCCTCCTTCAGACCGAGCTTCTGCAGCATGCCGTCCATGCGGTCGGTGCCGAAGATGCGCATCAGGTCGTCCTGCAGCGACAGATAGAACTTCGAGCGGCCGGGGTCGCCCTGGCGACCGGAACGGCCACGCAGCTGGTTGTCGATGCGGCGGCTTTCGTGACGCTCCGTGGCGATCACGTAGAGACCGCCGGCGGCCAGTGCCCGCTGCTTGAGGACCTTGATTTCGTCGCGGATCACGGCTTCCTTGGCGTCGCGCTCCGGACCCGGCTCCATGCCCTCGAGATCGCGCTCCAGGCGCATGTCTAGGTTGCCGCCGAGCTGAATGTCGGTGCCGCGACCGGCCATGTTGGTGGCGATCGTGACGGCGCCGGGAACGCCGGCCTGGCTGACGATATAGGCTTCCTGCTCGTGGTAGCGCGCGTTCAGGACGTGGAAGTGTTCGAAGCCCGACTGGCGCAGCATGGTGGCCAGAAGCTCGGACTTCTCGATCGAGGTGGTGCCGACGAGAACCGGCTGGTCGCGTTCGTGCGCGGCCTTGATCTCCTCGATGATCGCCTTGAACTTCTCCTCGAAGGTCCGGTAGACCTCGTCGTCTTCGTCGATACGCTGGATCGGCAGGTTGGTCGGCACTTCGACCACTTCCAGGCCGTAGATGTTGCCGAATTCTTCCGCTTCCGTCGATGCCGTGCCGGTCATGCCCGCAAGCTTGTCGTACATGCGGAAGTAGTTCTGGAAGGTGATCGACGACAGCGTCTGGTTTTCCGGCTGGATCTTCACCTTTTCCTTGGCTTCCAGCGCCTGGTGCTGGCCTTCGGAATAGCGGCGGCCCGGCATCATGCGGCCGGTGAACTCGTCGATGATGACGATCTCGTCGTTGCGGACGATGTAGTCCTTGTCGCGGGTGAAGAGCTTGTGGGCCTTCAGTGCGTTGTTGATGTGGTGGACGATGGCGACGTTCTCGACGTCGTAGAGGCTTTCGCCCTTCAGGAGGCCGGCCTGGCGCAGCAGGTTTTCAAGCTTCTCGGTGCCCACCTCGGAGAAGTTTGCGGCGCGCTGCTTCTCGTCGATCTCGTAGTCTTCCTCGCTCAGCAGCGGAATGAAGGCATCGATGGTCGTGTAGAGATCGGAGCGGTCGTCGAGGGGACCGGAGATGATCAGCGGCGTGCGCGCTTCATCGACGAGAATGGAGTCCACTTCGTCGACGATCGCGTAATTGTGGCCGCGCTGCACCATCTGGCCGCGGTCGAACTTCATGTTGTCGCGCAGATAGTCGAAGCCGAGTTCGTTGTTCGTCGCGTAGGTGATGTCGCAGGCGTAGGCGGCGCGGCGCTCGTCGTCGCTGATGCCGTGGACGATGACGCCCGTCGACAGCCCGAGGAAGCCGTAGAGGCGTCCCATGGTGGCGGCATCGCGGCTGGCCAGGTAGTCGTTGACGGTAACGACGTGAATGCCCTTGCCGGCCAGCGCATTCAGATAGACCGAAAGCGTCGCGACCAGCGTCTTGCCTTCACCGGTCTTCATCTCGGCGATCGATCCGTCGTTCAGGATCATGGCGCCGGTCAGCTGAACGTCGAAGGGGCGCATGCCGAGCACCCGGCGGGAGGCTTCCCGGACCACGGCGAAGGCCGGAACCAGGAGGTCGTCCAACGTCTTGCCCGCCGCCAGCTGCTGGCGGAACTCCGCGGTCTTGGCCGCCAGCTCCGTATCGGAGAGCGCCTTCATCTGATCCTCGAGGGCATTGACAGCCTCCACCGAGGATTTGTAGGAGCGAACACGGCGCTCGTTTGCAGAGCCGAACAGTTTGCGGGCCAATCCGCCAAAGTTGACCATCAGAATGGTCCTTTCCCAAGATCTTTACTAAGATTGCGAAGCTGCAGGCCGGTTTTTCAGTCCCGACGAATGCCCGCCGCGCCCGGAAACTCTTCTGGACGCAAAGTTGCGTGACAGATAAGAGGGGGGTCGAATGATGTCAACGGTGACGGCCGATACACAAAGGCCACATTCCGATGTTTGTGAAGGCATTCCGGCCGGTTTCAGGCGCTTCTGAGACCGGTGTCCAATCTCGAAAGGTGACTTGATGTTGCGCCACAAATTCCTCGCTTCGGCTGCGCTTGCTCTCGCGGTTTCCTTCAGCGCTCCTGCCTTCGCGCAGGAAGACGCCATTGTCGCCAAGGTCGGCGAGATGGAGATCCGCCAGTCCGAGCTCGATCTTGCCATTGCCAACCTTGATCCGCAGCTGCAGCAGCTTCCCGATGAACAGAAGCGCGTTGCCGCGCTCTCCGGTGCCATCGACGTGAAGCTTCTGGCCCAGGGTGCCGTCAACGAAGGTATCCGCGATACCGAAGACTTCAAGAAGCGGATGAGCTACATCACCGATCGCGAGCTGCACAATTCCTATTTCCGCACCCATGTGGTGGATGCCGTGACCGAGGATGAGGTCAAGGCGCGCTACGAGAAGGAAATCGCGGCTCTTCCCAAGCAGGAAGAGGTCAATGCCCGCCACATCCTGGTGAAGACCGAGGAAGAGGCCAAGGCGGTCATCGCGGAACTCGACGCCGGCAAGGACTTCGCCGAACTTGCCAAGACGACCTCCGAGGACTCCAACAAGTCTGACGGCGGCGACCTCGGCTGGTTTGCCAAGGGCCGCATGGTTCCCGAGTTCGAGGAAGCAGCCTTCGCACTGGAAAAGGGCGCCTACACCAAGACGCCGGTCCAGTCGCAGTTCGGTTTCCACGTCATCAAGCTCGAAGATCGTCGCGACGTTCAGCCGCCGGCCTTCGAGCAGGTCGAGCCGCAGATCCGCCAGCTGGTGATGCGCGACAAGTATCTCGCGCTCATCGCGGAAGCCAAGACCGAGCAGAAGGTCGAGATCATGGACGAAGCCCTGCGCAAGGGCTATGAGGACGTGAACAAGGCTCTCTGAGCCAGACGCGCTTCAGCAAAGGGCCCGCCGTTCGCGGGCCCTTTGGCTATTCTAGGAAATCTGTCGGTCCGGGTTGTCTCATGTCCACTTCCGTTTCGCCCCTCGCTCCCAAGTCCTATCCCGAGATGCCGGCACTGCGCGGTGTCCGCATGGCCACTGCCGCGGCCGGCATCAAGTACAAGAACCGGACGGATGTGCTGCTGATGGTCTTCGACCAGCCGGCTGCCGTGGCCGGCGTCTTCACCCGTTCCAAATGCCCCTCCGCCCCCGTCGACTTCTGTCGCGGCAACCTGCCGCGGGGCGAGGCGCGGGCCGTCGTCGTCAACTCCGGCAATGCGAACGCCTTCACCGGCGCCAAGGGCCGGGCGGCGACGCAGCTGACGGCGCAGTCGGCGGCGGCGGCCGTGGGATGCTCCGAGGACCAGGTTTATCTGGCCTCGACGGGCGTGATCGGCGAGCCGCTCGACGCCACCAAGTTTGCCGGCGTCCTCGGCGACATGCATGTCCAGGCGCAACCGGGCTTCTGGCAGGAGGCCGCCAAGGCCATCATGACCACCGACACCTATCCGAAGGTCGCCACCCGCTCCACCGAGATCGGCGGCGTGCCGGTCACCATCAACGGCATCGCCAAGGGCGCCGGCATGATCGCGCCCGACATGGCGACCATGCTTTCCTTCGTGGTGACGGACGCGGATATCGACGCCGCCGTGCTGCAGGCGCTCCTGTCGGCCGGCGTCGAGCCTACCTTCAATTCGATGACCGTCGACAGCGATACCTCGACCTCCGACACGCTGATGCTGTTTGCGACCGGTGCCACGGCAGCCGACGGGCAGGACAGGGTGACGACCGCCGACGACCCGCGGCTTGCCGGCTTTCGTGCCGCTCTGAACGACCTCCTCAAGGATCTGGCGCTGCAGGTGGTCCGGGACGGCGAAGGCGCCCGCAAGATGGTGGAGATTACCGTAACCGGCGCCGAAACCGATCAGGCGGCCAAGCGCATCGCGCTCTCGATCGCCAATTCGCCGCTGGTGAAGACGGCGGTGGCCGGCGAAGACGCCAACTGGGGCCGCATCGTCATGGCCGTCGGCAAGGCCGGCGAGATGGCCGACCGCGACCGGCTGGCGATCTGGTTCGGCGACGTGCGCGTGGCCGTCGACGGGGAGCGGGATCCGCATTATTCGGAGGCTGCCGCGACCGCCGTGATGCAGCAGGAAGACATTCCGGTCCGGGTCGATCTCGGGCTAGGGGACGGTTCGGCCACCGTGTGGACCTGCGATCTGACCAAGGAATATGTCGCCATCAACGGCGACTATCGGAGCTGAGGTGAAGATGCAGGCAACGTCCCCCGCCAGCAATCTGCCGCTCGTCCGGCGCCTGGAAGCCGTCGGCTTCCGCGCCTGGCCGGCTGCGACCGTCATCTACGACGGCAGCTGGCAGGTGCGGCTGGCCGGCGGGCATCCCTCGAAGCGGCTCAACTGCGTGGTGCCGCTCGATCCCTCGGACTGCCGCGACATGGATCTGCGGCTGGAGAAGGCCCGCAAGCGCTTCCAGTCCTATGGCCGTCCGCTGCTGCTGCGGCAGACGCCGCTTGCGTCGCCGCAACTGATCGAGCATCTCGCCGCGGAAGGCTGGGAACGGTTCGAGACGGTGAAGGTGATGACCACGGAACTCGGGCGCCTGGCGCTGCCGGATACCATCGACCACCTGCCCAGCCACGACATCGGCCGCTTCGTCGATGCCAGTCTCTCCGTCACCGGCGAGGATGCCGGGCTGAAGCCGGCGCTGGCGGAGGTGCTGAGCGCCATCAAGCCGGCGAGCGGGCTGTTCGTCATCGAGGAGCCGCCGCATGGCCCCGTGGCCGTCGCTCTTTGCGTCCAGGACAACGATCTCGCGGGCGTCATGGAACTGGCCGTTGCCGCGGCCTTTCGCCAACGGGGACTGGGCGTCGAGATCCTGACCTCGGCGCTGCGGTGGGCGCGCATCAGCGGTGCCCGCGCCGCCTGGCTGCAGGTGCTCGACAGCAATGCGCCGGCGCTGGCGCTCTACCGCAAGTTCGGCTTCCGTGAGGCCTACGAGTATCACTACTGGCGCGAGGCGCAGCGATGACGGTGGAACCCCGGCGCCTGCTCCTGGTGGCGGCCTGCGCGCTCGTCGATACGGACGGGCGCATCCTGCTGGCGCAGCGTCCCGAGGGCAAGAGCCTCGCCGGTCTCTGGGAGTTCCCGGGCGGCAAGGTGGAGGCCGGCGAGACGCCGGAGGAAACGCTGGTCCGCGAGCTGGAGGAAGAGCTCGGCATCGTCACGAAGATCCCGTGCCTCGCGCCGCTGACATTCGCGAGCCACACCTATGAGAGCTTCCACCTGCTGATGCCGCTCTACATCTGCCGGCGCTACGAGGGTATTCCCGTCGGGCGCGAGGGCCAGGCGATCAAATGGGTGCGCAGCCGCGACCTGCGCTCCTATCCGATGCCGCCCGCGGACGAGCCCCTGATCCCGTTCCTGCAGGACTTGCTTTAATGTCACGCCTGCGGCCCGAATTGGAACGCCGTTAACAGATCGTTTATCCAATTGTCTTAACGTTGTCTTTCACCAAGGCAGTAATTGCGTGACGAGGCTTTGCGATGGACGATGAACTCTGGAAGACCGTGCGTGTCCGCCAGCGCACGTACAGATCCGGCAGGACCGGTGCCCTCAATATTGCGCTGCTGTTCGGAACGGCGGCGATCGCCCTGTCTCTGATCGTCACGCCGATGCTCGCCGAGAACCGCGACGACCGAAACCTGGCGCATGTCCAGGAGGAGTTCGACCGCATCACGACCGGCTCCATCACGCCTTCGGGCACGAATTCCAAACACTACACGATCCGCCGCAGCGTCCTGCAGGAAACACCCGGCTCCGTCTGCATCATCCAGCCGTATGACGTCGGCAGCCGCTGCTGAGCGGTGATGCCTGCAAGGCAGCGAAAGGAAATCGAATGCGTCTCCTCCGGTCCCTGTCGCGGTCGAACGAAGGTGCGACGGCCATTGAATACGGTCTCATCGCAGCGCTGATCGCCGTTGCTCTGATCGCCGGTCTCGGCACCTTCTCCGATGCTCTGCTCAACGTCTTCGGGGCCGTCGAGGAGCGACTGGACACCGTCACCGACTAGGGGTCGCGGGTGTCGTCGTCCTTCGGGACGCGCAGCGCATCCGCCAGCCGCATCTTCGCCGATCCCGGTTTCAGCGGCTGCTGCTGGCTTTCGTGCGGCGCCCAGCCGGAGGCGTAGATGATCGAGAAGGTTGCCCGGATCCGCCCGTCGGGATCCGCATAGCGCTCCGCATAGAGTTCCGCCGCCCGCAGGAAGAACCGCCGCCCCACCGGGGTGCGGCTGCGGCCCGTCAGCGGATTGGCCATGCCCATGGCGCGGATGTCGCGCATCAATGCAAAGAGAGAATCGTAGCGGACGGTGTAGTTCTCGACGTCGACGACCGGGAGGGCAAAGCCCGCCCGCTGCATCAGGGCGCCGATATCGCGCACATCGGCGAAGGGGATGACGCGGGGACTTGCGCCGCCGGTGATTTCCGCCTCGGCTGCCAGGAGCACGTCGCGCAGTTCGCCAAGCGTCCCGCCGCCGGGGATGGCGGCCATGAACAGACCATCCGGCTTCAGGGCCCGGCGGACACGCACCAGCGTTCCGGGCATGTCGTTGACCAGATGCAGCGAGAGCGGCGAGACGATGAGGTTCACGGAAGCCGGATCGAGCGGGACGTCGTCGAGGGTGGCAAGCCTCAGGTGATTGCCGGGCGACGCGAAGGCGGTGCTGGTTTCGATGCGGTCCAGGCTGCCGACCTTGCCGGTTTCCAGCACCTGACGGGCGGTCGTGCCGCTGCCGCCGTGCAGTTCGGCTGCGGTGTCGAAATACCGTTCGACGACGGACAGCCGCTCGGCGATCTCTTTGGCCGCAATCTCGAGCAGGAAGCCCGCGCCGGTATCGCCGGCGGACATCGCCCGTTCGCGCCGGGCCGTTGCCAACGCCTGATCGAAAAGTATCTCCATCGTGCCCATGTCCTCAAGAATCTGTTGCGCAAAGGCCCGCCGCCGGACCTAATGTCAATCCATGACGGTAGATGAGACCGAGACAGCGTCGAAGCCCGTGCTGCGGTTCCCCGCCTGGCTGCGGTGGATCGGCGATCTCGTCTATCCGCCCGTCTGTCCCGCATGTGGGGTTCTCACCGGCCGCCATGCAAGCTTCTGCCCAGACTGCTGGCGTGAAATCCCGTTCATCGAGCGTCCCTACTGCGAGATTCTCGGCCTGCCGTTCAGCATCGATCCCGGCGAGGGCATGGTGTCGGCGGAAGCGATCGCGGAGCCGCCGGTCTTCGATCGCCTGCGGAGCGTGGCGATCCACGAGGGGCCGGTGCGCCATCTGGTCCACGGCCTGAAATACCGGGACCGGACGGATCTGGCGCCGATGATGGCGCTCTGGATGCTGCGCGCCTCCGAGGGACTGGTTGCCCGCTGCGACGCCATCGTGCCGGTGCCGCTGCATCGCCGGCGGTTCGCCAGCCGCAAGTTCAACCAGTCGGCCGAGCTTGCCCGGCACCTGTCGCGGCTGTCAGGCAGGCCTCTTCTGCCGCGGACGCTGGTGCGGGTGAAGAATACCGCGCGGCAGGTGGGCCTGACGGCGCGGGCCCGGGAAGACAACGTCCGGGCCGCCTTCCGGGTCGTGGCCGGACGCGAGACCGATGTTGCCGGCCGGCACATCGTCCTCGTCGACGACGTCTATACGACGGGCGCAACCGTCTCCTCCGCATGCCGGGCCCTGCGCAGGGCGGGCGCGGCGGAGGTCACGGTTTTGACCTTTGCAATGGCGGTGGCCGGGCCTATATGAAGGCAGAAGACAATGTTTCCACGGCATTTTCCCTAAGCCGTGCGCGGAGAGAATTCATGGCAGATGTTACCATCTATACCCGTCAGGGCTGCGGATATTGCTCCCGGGCGAAGTCCCTCCTGTCGTCCAAGGGCGTCGACTTTACCGAGCATGACGCAAGCTTTTCGCAGGAATTGCGCCAGGAGATGATCGACAAGGCCAACGGTCGCTCGACCTTCCCGCAGATCTTCATCAACGGCGAACACGTCGGCGGCTGCGACGAGCTGCACGCGCTCGACCGGGCCGGCAAGCTCGATCCGATGCTCGCCAACTAAGGGACCGACCGACATGGCGTTCAAGGCTGCTGCCATCCAGATGTGCTCCGGTGTCGACCCGCAGAAGAACGCGGCCGACATGGTGCGTCTCGTCCGCGAGGCGGCAAGCCAGGGCGCGGTCTATGTCCAGACGCCGGAAATGACCGGAGCCGTGCAGAAGGACCGCGCGGGGCTGAGGGCGGTGCTGAGGGACGAGTCGGACGATATCATCGTCGCCACCGCCCGGAGCCTGGCGCAGGACCTCGGCATCCATGTGCATGTCGGCTCGACCGCGATTGCGCTCGACGACGGCAAGATCGCCAACCGGGGCTTCCTGTTCGGCCCCAATGGCAGCCGTATCTGCACCTATGACAAGATCCACATGTTCGACGTCGATCTCGACAATGGCGAGAGCTGGCGCGAAAGCGCCGCCTATAGCCCGGGCGCGGCGGCGCGAGTCGCCGAGCTACCCTTTGCCAAGCTCGGCTTTGCGATCTGCTACGACGTCCGCTTTCCGGCGCTGTTTCGGACGGAAGCGGTGGCCGGCGCCGAGGTGCTGACGGTTCCGGCCGCCTTCACCCGCCAGACCGGCGAGGCGCACTGGGAGGTCCTGCTGCGGGCCCGCGCCATCGAGAACGGCGCCTTCCTCATCGCGGCGGCCCAGGCCGGCGTCCACGAGGACACCCGCGAGACCTTCGGACACTCGATGATCATCGACCCCTGGGGCAAGGTGCTGGCCTCGGCCGGCGGCAGCGGCGAGGCCGTGGTGCTGGCCGAGATCGATGTCGATCAGGTCAAGGCTGCCCGGGGCAAGATCCCGAACCTCAAGAACGCCCGTGACTTCACGCTCGATACCGTGGCGGCGGAGGCGGAAGGGGTACCCGCTTGATCCGCTATTCCCTCGTCTGCGACAGTGGCCATGCCTTCGAAGGCTGGTTTTCGGAAAGCGCCGATTTCGACCGGCAGGTCGCGACCGGCTTCCTGACGTGCCCGACCTGCAACTCCGCGGCGATCTCGAAGTCGCTGATGGCGCCGTCGGTCTCGACGGCACGCCGCAAGGACGAGAAGCGGGCGGTTGCCATGGACATGGCGCAGAAGCGGGTGATGGCGAAGCTGCGCGAGGCGGTGAGCGCCATCAAGGCCAATGCCGAGGATGTCGGCGAGAAGTTTCCCGAGGAAGCCCGC
Organism: Pseudorhizobium pelagicum; assembly: GCA_000722615.1. Lineage (GTDB taxonomy): Bacteria > Pseudomonadota > Alphaproteobacteria > Rhizobiales > Rhizobiaceae > Neorhizobium > Neorhizobium pelagicum. The sequence continues at coordinate 203,811 of JOKI01000007.1, forward strand.
AAGATCCACTACGGCGAGGCGGACGCCCGCGGCATCATCGGCAAGGCGAGCGTCGAGGAGGTACGTGCGCTGGTCGACGAAGGCATCGAGGTGGCGCCGCTGCCGGTGCTGCCGGACGACGCGAACTAGCGGCTCACTCCAAGCCCAGCCGCGAAAATCTCCTCGAAAGCTTCGTCAATCGGCAGGTATCGACCCGCCTCGATGTCGTCGATCCCTCTCTGGAGTGCGGCATCGAGCTTCTGTCGGGCCAGACCGCGTTCCCGGCGTCTGCGGATCAGGTCTTCGACGTAGTCGCTCGGTGAGGCGAAGGATCCGCGCTCCACCTCGTCGCGGACGAAATCCTCGATGTCCGGCTCCAGCGTCACTGTGATTTTTACGGCTTCCGACATGATTTCCGTTCCCAACTATGGGGCCAGTTTACCACAGCCATCGCCTGCCGCAAAAGCGGCCGTTCAGCCCTGCTTCTTCGCTAGCATCATGTAGTTGACGTCCATGTCGGGCGAGAGGTTCCAGCGGTCCTGGAGCGGGTTGAAGAAGACGCCGGTGCGGTGGATGATCTCCATGCCGCCGGCGGTCAGCGGTGCTTCGATCTCCTGCGGCTGGACGAGCTTCTCGTACTGGTGGGTGCCCTTCGGCAGCCAGCGCAGGATGTTCTCGGCCGCGAAGATGGCAAGAGCGCGTGCCTTCAGCGTGCGGTTGATGGTGGCGACGAACATCAGGCCGCCGGGCTTCACCATCGAGGCGCAGGTGCGCATGAAGAAATCCACGTCCGCCACGTGCTCGACCACCTCCATGTTGAGGATCACGTCGAACATCTCGCCGGCTTCCGCCAGATGCTCGGCGGTGACGGCGCGGTAATCGACGGTGACGCCGGTTTCCGCCGCATGGGTTTGCGCAATACGAATGTTCTTTTCCGAGGGGTCGGCGCCGACCACGGTGGCGCCCATGCGGGCCATGGGTTCGGAGAGAAGGCCGCCGCCGCAACCGATGTCGAGCACGCGCAGACCGGTGAGCGGCAGGTGATCCCTGGCGTTGCGGCCGAAATTCTCGGAGACGCGGTCGCGGATGTAGGCAAGGCGCACCGGGTTGAACTTGTGAAGCGGCTTGAACTTGCCGGTCGGATCCCACCATTCCGCGGCCATGGCGGAGAAACGGTCGACCTCGCTCTGGTCGATGGTTGTCTTGGCTGCGTCGGTCATCGGATCATCCCTTCTTCTTGGCATTTGAAGTCGGATGACAGGGGCTCGAAGTCAAGAGGCTGGTTGCCGCAGCGGACGGCCAGGGCCGGCTGGCAAGCTGCCTGAGCTGCCTTTCTGACGTTTTCCTAAAACGCGCAGCTTCGAGTTCCTGTCTGGCGTGGGTTTGGTAGACGGCATAGTTGTCGTCCTCCTGGGCGGCAATACAGGCGGGCAATCGTGCGCAGGCGTTTCCGGACATTCCAAGCAGTTGCTGTGCCTGAACGGCACCTCGCGTGTGACGGCTTGGCTGCATCGGACCGGTGCAGGCCTTGTCGCGACGACACTTGCGGATGCCGCAGAGGATGAAGGGCGCCCCCACCTTCGTTGCGACACAGCGATGCAGCAGTTCGTGGTGCTGCGTCCGCAGCAGCTCGTATTCCGATGCCATTCCCGTTCTCCTTGTCCCGTACCGTGGTTCGCCGCGCAAGCCCTGCCTCCTTGTGCTCCTGATTGATAGGCTGCTCCTGCGTCACGCCATCGCTGTGAATTTTCGCCAGACGGACTCCTCCCCTGGCGATCTCGATCTTTTCAGTTCGGCCGGGACACGTCGTGTGCCTCGAATGAATTTTTATAA
>JOKI01000008.1 GCA_000722615.1 Pseudorhizobium pelagicum
CTCTTCCCCGTGGCATCAGACCCGGCCCCGCTATAGATACCTGGCTCTTCCGGCCGCCGATCCGCCGGACAACGCAAAGCATCATCTTCTATCAGGCCCGAATGCCCCTTCCGGTCGATGCTTTTCTTTGCGAAATTATCCCATGATCAATTTGACTGAATACAAGCGCGAATGGTTTTCGAACGTTCGCGGCGATCTGCTGTCCGGCCTTGTGGTCGCGCTGGCGCTGATTCCGGAAGCCATCGCCTTCTCCATCATCGCCGGCGTCGATCCGAAGATCGGCCTCTATGCCTCCTTCTCGATCGCCGTGCTGATCGCCTTCGTCGGCGGACGGCCCGGCATGATCTCGGCGGCCACCGCCGCCACCGCTGTCCTGATGGTCACGCTGGTACGCGACCACGGCCTGCAATATCTTCTGGCCGCCACCGTGCTCGCTGGCCTCATCCAGATCGTCGCCGGCCTGCTGAAGCTCGGTTATGTCATGCGCTTCGTGTCGAAATCGGTGATGACCGGCTTCGTCAACGCGCTCGCCATCCTGATCTTCATGGCGCAACTGCCGGAACTGACGAACGTGCCGATGCTGACCTATGTGCTGGTCGCAGCCGGTCTCGGCATCATCTACCTCTTCCCCTATCTGACGAAGTCGATCCCGTCGCCGCTCGTCTGCATCGTCGTCCTGACGGCCATCACGCTCTCCTTCGGCTTCGATGTCCGCACCGTCGGCGACATGGGCGAACTGCCCTCGACGCTGCCGATCTTCCTGATCCCGCAGATCCCGCTCAACCTCGAAACGCTGCTGATCATCCTGCCCTATTCGGTGGCGGTCGCAGCCGTCGGCCTCCTGGAATCGCTGATGACGGCGCAGATCGTCGATGATCTGACCGATACGCCGAGCGACAAGAACCGCGAATGCGTCGGCCAGGGCATCGCCAATGCGGCGACCGGCTTCATCGGCGGCATGGCGGGCTGCGCCATGATCGGCCAGTCGATCATCAACGTGAAGTCGGGCGGCCGCGGTCGGCTCTCCACCTTCGCCGCCGGCGTCCTGCTCTTGTTCATGATCCTCGTGCTCGGCGATCTCGTCAGCCGTATCCCCATGGCGGCGCTGGTGGCCATCATGATCATGGTCTCGATCGGCACCTTCTCCTGGTCCTCGATCAAGAACCTGAAGGACCACCCGCGCTCGTCCTCGATCGTCATGCTGGCGACCGTCGTCGGCGTCGTCTACACCCACAATCTGGCGATCGGCGTGCTGATCGGCGTTCTCCTCTCGGCCGTCTTCTTCGCCTGGAAGATCGCCCAGATCTTCCGCGTCACCTCGGCCCTCTCGGCCGACGGCACGCATCGCACCTACACGGTCGAGGGCCAGGTCTTCTTCGCCTCGGTCGAGGACTTCAATGCCGCCTTCGATTTCCGGGAAGCGCTTGATAAGGTGACGATCGACGTCAGCCGCGCCCATATCTGGGATATCTCCAGCGTCGCCGCGCTCGACATGATCGTGCTGAAATTCCGCCGCGAGGGCGCCGAGGTCGAGATCCTCGGTCTCAACCAGGCAAGCGAAACCATCGTCGATAGGCTGGCCATTCACGACAAGCCGGGCGCCATGGACCGGCTGATGGGACACTAGGGAGGAAGAACGATGACGAAGATACTCGCACTCATTGACGGTTCACCCTACGCGCAGAGCGTCTGCGATCACGTGGCGTGGATCGCCGGGAGAACGGAGGCCTCGGTCGACCTGCTGCATGTGATCGGCCGTCGCGACACCGCCACGGAACCGGTCAACCTCAGCGGCAACATCGGCCTTGGCGCCAGGACCGCGCTGCTCGAGGAGCTCGCGGAACTCGACGCCCGCAAGGCCAAGGTCGCCCACACGCGCGGCCGTCTGCTGCTCGACGGCGGCAAGGACCTCCTCCAGGCGGCAGGCGTCGCGCAGATCGACACGAAGCTGCGCAACGGCGATCTCGTCGACACGGTTCAGGAGCTCCAGTCGGGAGCCGACCTGATCGTCATCGGCAAGCGCGGGGAGGGGGCGGACTTCGCCAAGGGCCATCTCGGCTCCAACCTGGAGCGCGTGGTGCGCTCGACCCACAAGGCGATCGTGATCGCCTCGCGCGCCTTCAAGCCGATCGAGAAGGTCCTGATCGCCTTCGACGGCGGCGCGACCGCGCTGAAGGCGATCGACCAGGTGGCCCGTAACCCGATCCTCGCGGGCCTTCCCTGCAAGCTCGTCATGGCCGGCCCCGAGACGCCCGACAACCGCCGCAAGATCGAGGATGCCGCCATCATCCTGAAGGGCGCCGGCTTCACGGTCGAGACCGAGATCGGGCAGGGCGAGCCGACCACGGTGATCTCCGAGACGATCGAGCGGGAAAAATTCGACCTGCTGGTCATGGGCGCCTACAGCCACTCGCGCCTGCGCAGCCTCTTCCTCGGCTCCACCACGACGGAGATGATCCGCTCGTGCAAGGTGCCGGTGGTGATCTTCCGCTGAGAGGGAGCGGTCGCGCGGCTGCGGCACACTTGGAAAGCCTCCACCGTTGGGTGTAGGCTTTTTCGTTGGCGCGATGTCTCGCTGTGGACGGTTTTGGCCGGCTCTCCGGGGATGCAGCCCGACTTCGTCATTCCAATCTATCCATCAATGCTTGCGGTTCCCGTCCCATGCAATGCCCCGCCCATGTTCCTTGCCCTTGCGTCCGACGATCCCCTTTTTGGCGCACAGGGCTATGGCCTCGCAGAAGCCTGGAAGGCTGCCGGATGTGCTGTTGAATTTCATCTCTTCGAGCGTGGTGGGCACGGCTTTGGCATGCGTCAACAAAACATGACGTCCGACCGTTGGCCGCATTATCTCCAGGAGTGGATGCACATGCGGGGTTGGGCGCCACCAACAGGTGCCGCGCCACCACGTTGATGGTCGAGTTCAAGAAGCCGGCTGAGGTTTGCTCCGGTGAAAGGCAGCCGGTACGCTTGCATCCGCTGAAACCTGTCAGGTCGACGCAAGCTGGAAAATCGCAAGTCATCATTGGCTTCCAGGTAGCCATCGTCCGCTTCGGGGTGGGAAACAGACGGGCAGGTCTTCTGCGGTTTCGCCGGGACGCTGCCCTTCAACGGGCGAACCAGCCTGCGCAGCAACGCCCCTACGATCCAGGCATTCGTCATCCAGGTGGACGGTCCCGGAAGCCATCACTATCCAGCTTTTACCTCACACAGACCGGCAGCTTTTAGAGTGAGGAGCAAGTTGCACCGGCACCTTGGTGCCGGTGCGATCAAGAGCTATGCGGTTTCAGGCCGCACTGGCGAGTGCTTCGATGCCATGTCTCTCCATGGCAGCGCCAATTCGCGCAAAGTCCGGCACGCCGCTTGCCGGCTCGGCGGATCCGATATCGCGAAAGAAAGCCACCATGCTTGCCTCAAGCATGACCAGCATGCGAACCGGCTTGCCGCTTTCATTGACATAGTTGTGAGGCACGCGGGACGGAATCGTCACCGATGTTCCAGGGCCGGCATGGATGACCACGGGCGGGATTTCCGAGCCGAACTGCCGCACGGTCAGGTCTCCTTCCAGCACATAAAAGAGCTCTGCTGCCTCGTGCGTGTGAGGCGGAGTACCGGAGCCCGCAGGCACCTCGATGTCCAGAAGCTCGATGGGGGAGCCCGGGAGGCTGCCCAGAAAGCGTATCTTGTCGGCGACCACCCAAAGGCGATCGGCGTTGGAGGGAGTATTGACGTCTATGGTCATCGCGTATCTCCTTTGGCTGCGATGGTTGCGTCCGCCGCAGTTTCGCCGGAGTTGATCGCGGACAGGATCAGTTCGAGCGCCCAGGAAGCGGCCTCGCCGGCCTGGGTGCCGTCGAGACCGCCATAATCTTTGAGAACCTCCCATGCGGAGGCGGAGTAGAGCAGGTGAGCCAGTGCTTCGATCTTCTGGCGCTCCACGTGCGATAATGTGTCGAGGGCGGGAGCGAGTGCCGCCGAGAAGTCCCGGCGCCGATCCGCAATGGTGCCCGCCCGCATCTCCCGCCCGGTGCGGGAATGGAGCGCTGCCCGTATGGCGGCCTCATGCGCTTCGAAGAGGGGAAACGCCTGGCGCGGCCCGCCCGAAATCTCCTCCGGGGTCATCGGCTTGATCGAGGCCCCGATGCGGGCATTGAGCCATGGCCAGAATGCCCGCAGCAATTCTTCCTTGCTTTCGAAGTGCCTGAAAATCGTCCGGCGCTGCACACCCGCTTCGGCGGCGATTGCATCCATGCCGATGTCGTCCGGGGTAGCCGCCGACTCCATCAGAGAGAACAAGGCAGACAGTATGGCCTCGCGGGTTTCGCGGAACTGCGCCGCGCGTATCGGGCTGTTGTAGACGCGGGTTAGGGACAAGGGAGCATCTCCAAATTGGTGACGCGATGTGTGTCATCAATTGAGCGATCTGTCAATTCATGTCTCGTATGGTGTCGTCAATATTCGGCAGTGGCTGCTGGGCGGCGTCCAAGATTGCGAGCCCCGTCCAATGCCGGCCTCCGACGCCTCGCCAATTCCTCACAAGACCCTGGTTTTTCGAAGCGTCTCCTTGAACAGTTCGAAGGCCGTCGTGCCCCGCCGGTCGGGATAATAGAGATGGTAGCCGGCGAATGGCTCGCACCACGGCTCCAACAGGCGAGTGAGACGGCCATCGGCAATCGGCGCCGCCACTAGATCCTCCAGGATGTAGAGGATGCCGAAACCCTCAAGGGCGGCAGCCACCAGCAGGTCGCCATCGTTGAACACCGGCCCACGGCCCGGCGTGACCGTCACCGCACGACCGTCGCGCTCGAACGACCAGGGAGACAGGTCGCCATGCGCGTCGCCATAGGCGATACAGCGATGCGCCGTGAGGTCAGCGGGCTCCATCGGTGCCGGATGGTCGCTCAGGTAGCCGGGAGCGGCGACCACCGCGACGCGAAGCGGAGGCCCGACTGCCAGCGCGATCATGTCCTTCTCCAGTCGCTCGCCGAGCCGAACGCCCGCATCGTAGCGGCCTGCCACGACGTCGGTCATCCCGTCCTCCACGCACACCTCCACCTCGATGCCGGGATGGCGGCGCATGAAGGCCGGGAGCATCGGCCACAGCACCGTATCCGCGGCGTGCTTGCCCGACGTGATCCGGACGGTGCCGATCGCCGCTCCGCGTGCCTGGGACAGCGCCTCGATCTCGTCGTCCAATCCGGCCAGTGCCGGCGACAAGGTGGCAAGCAGGCGCTCGCCGGCAGCGGTCGGAGCGACGCTTCGCGTCGTGCGGGAGAGCAGGCGAAAACCGAGCTGGCCCTCCAGTCGCTTCATGGTCTGGCTCAATGCCGACTGCGTGACGCCCAGCCGCTTTGCGGCACGCGTGAAGCTGCGGTCGGAAGCAATCGCCGCAAAGACGGCAAGGTCGCCGAGTTGGTCCGGGCGCATTGATAAATCCTGCTACTGGGGCCTATTACTTATTAGCCCATTATCTCGACCAATTAGCACACTTACCTAGCCGGTGGCAGCAGAAGAAACGAGGAGCAGATGATGGGCAATATCTGGCTGGTAACGGGCGCAAGCCGGGGACTTGGACGCGAGATCGCGCGTGCCGCGCTCGAAGCGGGCGAAACGGTGGTGGCAACGGCGCGGTCCATTGATGCGGTGCGCGATGCCTTCGGGGGCGAACACGATCGCCTGCACGCCCTCGCGCTTGATATTACGGACGCCGAAGCCGCGAACGCGGTCGCCCTCGAGACCATCGAGCGGCTCGGTGCGATCGACGTGCTGGTCAACAATGCCGGTTATGCCGAACTGGGCTTCTTCGAGACCTTCACCGATGCCGCGGTGCGGCGCCAGTTCGAGGTCAACCTGTTCGGCACGATGAACGTCGCGCGCGCGGTCGTCCCCCACATGCGTGCGCGTCGCTCAGGCCTCATCGTCACCATCTCGTCGGTCAGCGGGCTGGTTTCCAACGGCGGGGGCGCGGTCTACTCGGCATCGAAGTTCGCGGTCGAGGGCTGGATGGAGGGTTTTGCGCAGGAACTGGCGCCGTTCGGCGTCCGCTCGCTCCTGGTCGAGCCGGGGATGCTGCGCACGGACTTCATGGACCGGAAGTCGGCGAGCTTCGGCAGCATCGATATCCCGGATTATGCTGAGGCGGTCGCGCAGTATCGCGCGTTCGTGGACGGGGCCAACGGCAACCAGCCGGGCGATCCGAAGCTGCTCGCCGCCCGGATCGTGGCGCTGGCTTCGCAGGGCGAGGCGCCCTCGCGGCTCATATTCGGCGACGACGCCCGGCAGTGGGCCGGCGCGAAGGTCGACCAGTTGCGGCAGGAGATCGCCCGGTCCGCCGATCGCGGCTGATATGACAGACCAAGGCCGCCAAGGAGGTGATCTCCGGCCCGGGCCGTCCCGATAACCACTTGGGAGGAGGCGCCGGAGGCTTGGGAACGGCGTGAATGGGTCGGAAGCGGACCTTCAGGCGCCGTCGCTTCCTCAGCGCACGCGGCCTCCGGCCTTGCCGCCACCCCCTCTTGCCCAAAACCGCACCCTGCCTTAATCTCGGCACATGCGTGGTCGTATCCCATCCGACGTTCATCTGCGCCCAGACGATCTGGCCCTGCTCGAACGCGTGTTCGCACAAGTCATCCCGGAGCATGACACGCATCCGGACGAGCTGGCGATGTTGCTCGTGCGCCTCTTTCAGGATGGCATCCGGTCGGAGAGGGAGCTTTTGGCCGCAGCCGAGAAGTGGTTTCACTGAGACGATAAGGCTGTCCCTGTCACGACTGAGGCCAGCGACGATGCCGCTGGCCCCTGATCCTGTGCTGCTGAAGGCCGCTTGTTACTGGCGGCGGTTGGCTTCCACCGTCACGCCCAGCACGTCGGGCAGCGTGTTCGGCGCGCCCATCGCGGCGCCCATGATCATCGGGAAGGGCACGGGGTTTTCCGGTGCGGCGCTGATGATGAAGTTGCCCGGGTTGTCGAGATAGGTGTTGACCGCCTGGCTCACCATGTTCTGCAGTTCCGGCACATTGTACTGCGCCAGCAGGAGCGGCGTCATGCCCTTCAGCATCTGCGCCATGGTATTGCCCGAGACGCCCTGTTCCTTGCCGGCATAGTCCAGCGCCCGGTTGGTGAGTCCGGCATCCTGGAAGCTGATCTCGGCGCTGTTGAAGGTCAGCCGCTGCATCAGGCCGAGCATGGCGAGCCCCGCCGCATCCTGGGCCTGCTTGCCGGCCGCCGGCTGCATCGCCCGCGAGGTTTCCTCCGCCGCCTTGATGAAGTCGAGCGTATAGCCCGAGAAGCTGAGCGAGGTCGACAGCGTGCCGACATTGGCGAAATCGAGCGTATAGTCCTCGATGTTGACGAGCCCGTCCGCCGCCTGCCAGTCGCCGGACATCGTCATGCTGCCGTCGATCGAGGTAAGCCCGAGCGACTGGATCGCCTCGCGCGCCTTCGGATCCTCCACGGTCGAGAGGTCCGCCTTGATGCCTGCAACCTCGACATCGAAGCCGATGGAGGAATTGTCGTCGGCAATCTCGGTGGTCGATGTGGCAGAGGCCAGCGAGAAGAGGGACTTGCCGTCGACCGACACATTCACCGGCCCCGTCGCCGCCTCCTCGTAAACGAGGACGGAATCCAGCGTGCCGCCGGTGACGTCGGCCGGCACGGTGACATTGGTCATGGAGATGTCGGCAACGGTAACGGTGGTCTCTTCTTCGCGCATGCTGAGGTCGGGGAGGGTCACCGTCTCGATGAAATAGCCGCCGTCATCCTCTTCCTGGACGCCCTCCAGGGTGATGTCCCCGATCGCCATCGCCTCCTCGGCCGGCATGGGCTTGTAGGTCGCGCCGCGCAGCGTCACCGTCGTGCCGTTGACGTCAACCGACTGGGCCGTCACGGGCGTGCCGGACATTCCCGTGGCGGCATTGATCTTCGCCAGAAGGTCGGCGCCATCGAGCGAAAAGGCAGGACCCGCCATCAGCAGCAGTCCTGTGCCGGCCATCAGGACCCGCAGCTTGCCGGTATGAGACATGTAAAGCTCCTCCGTCTGGGCCTTCCGGCCTCATGTTTCGTTTCTGCAGTTATAGGGGGAGGCAAACAAACGTCTATGGCTTTTGTGTTGCAGGCGGCCCTTCCTCACGGCGTGGTTATCGTCCGGTGGCACGTCTGCGCGCGTCATCCACAGGCTGCTCGCATGCGAATCTTGCCCGCAATAGGGCTTTCCGCTAGTCAAGGACCATGGGTAAAAATCTGACACCGCCGTCCGACGGCGAGGGTGGCGATCACATCGTCCCGATCGACCTCAAGGCCGCGCTCGAGGAGCGCTATCTGGCCTATGCGCTGTCGACCATCATGCACCGGGCGCTGCCGGATGTGCGCGACGGGCTGAAGCCGGTCCACCGCCGCATCATCCATGCCATGAGCGAGATGGGCATCCGCCCGAACTCCGCCTTCAAGAAATGCGCCCGCATCGTCGGTGACGTCATCGGTAAGTTCCACCCGCATGGCGACCAGTCGGTCTATGACGCGCTGGTGCGGCTCGCCCAGGATTTCTCGCAGCGCTATCCGATCGTCGACGGCCAGGGCAACTTCGGCAATATCGACGGCGACAGCGCCGCCGCCTACCGATATACCGAAGCGCGCATGACCGATGTCGCGGCCCTGCTGCTCGACGGTATCGATCAGGACGCGGTGGACTTCCGCCCGACCTACAACGAGGAAGATGAGGAGCCGGTGGTCCTGCCGGCAGCCTTCCCGAACCTTCTGGCCAACGGCGCCTCCGGCATCGCTGTCGGCATGGCGACCTCCATTCCGCCCCACAATGCCCATGAGCTCTGCGACGCGGCGCTCCACCTCATTAAGCATCCCGATGCGACGGTGGAAAAGCTCGTCGAGTTCATCCCCGGCCCGGACATGCCGACCGGCGGCATCATCATCGACAGCCGTGAATCCATCATCGAATGCTACAAGACCGGCCGCGGCGGCTTCCGCGTCCGCGCCAAGTGGGAGATCGAGGATCTCGGCCGCGGCGGCTATCAGATCGTCGTCACCGAAATCCCCTATCAGGTCCAGAAGTCGCGGCTGATCGAGAAGATCGCCGAACTGCTGATCGCCCGCAAGCTGCCGCTCCTGGAAGACGTGCGCGACGAATCGGCCGAAGACGTGCGCGTCGTCCTCGTGCCCAAGAGCCGCACGGTCGATGCCACCCTGCTGATGGAATCGCTCTTCCGCCTGACCGATCTGGAAAACCGCTTCCCGCTCAACATGAACGTCCTCTCCATGGGCAAGGTGCCCCGGGTGATGGCGATCAACGAGGTGCTGCTGGAGTGGCTCGCCCACCGCAAGGAAGTGCTGGTCCGGCGTTCGAAGTTCCGGCTTGCCGCCATCGACCGTCGCCTCGAAGTCCTCGGCGGCCTGCTGATCGCCTATCTCAACCTCGACGAGGTCATCCGCATCATCCGCGAGGAGGACGAGCCGAAGCCGGTGATGATCGCCAAATGGGATCTCACCGACATCCAGGCCGAAGCCATCCTCAACATGCGGCTGCGCAACCTGCGCAAGCTCGAGGAATTCGAGATCCGCAAGGAGCACGATGCGCTCTCGGCCGAAAAGGCGGAGATCGAGGCGCTGCTCGCCTCCGACGACAAGCTCTGGCAGACGGTCGCCTGGGAAATCCAGGAGGTGAAGAAGAAGTTCGCCAAGGCGACCGAACTCGGCCGCCGCCGCACCCAGTTCGCCGAAGCCCCGAATGCCGATCTCGATGCCATCCAGCAGGCGATGATCGAGAAGGAACCGGTCACCGTCGTCATCTCCCGCAAGGGCTGGATCCGCGCGCTGAAGGGCCATATCGCCGATACCGCCGCGCTCACCTTCAAGGAAGGCGACGCGCTGAAGCTGGCTTTCCCGGCCCAGACGACCGACAAGCTGCTGCTGGTCACCACCGGCGGCAAGGTCTATACGCTCGGCGCCGACAAGCTGCCGGGCGGTCGCGGCCATGGCGAACCGCTGCGCATCATCGTCGAGATGGAGAACGACCAGGATATCCTGACGGCCTTCGTGCACGACCCCTCGCGCAAGCTGGTGCTCGCTTCCACGGCCGGCAACGGCTTTGTGGTCGCGGAAAACGAGATGATCGCCAACACCCGCAAGGGCAAGCAGATCATGAACGTCGCCATGCCCGACGAGACGAAGCTGGTGGTGCCGGTGACAGGCGACCATGTCGCCGTCGTCGGCGAGAACCGCAAGCTCCTGGTCTTCCCGCTGGCGCAGCTGCCGGAAATGACCCGCGGCAAGGGCGTGCGCCTGCAGCGCTACAAGGATGGCGGCATTTCCGACATCCGGTGCTTCGCCATCGACCAGGGCCTGACCTGGGAGGATTCCGCCGGCCGCCTCTTCACCAAGACGAAGGACGAACTGGTCGAATGGCTGGGCGACCGCGCCACCGCCGGCCGCCTCGTGCCGAAGGGTTTTCCCCGCAGCGGCAAGTTCTCCGGCTGATCAGGGGTAGGGGACGGCGTGGTCGCGCAGGAACCGCGTCGCGCCCTCCTCGTCGATTTCGCCGGCGGCAACGGCAAGAACGAATGTGATGACCTCTGCCTGCGTCGCTTCGATCAGGTGGCCGTTGATGAGCAGGAACGTGAAGGCGGCCAGATAGGCGGTCCGCTTGTTGCCATCCGCAAACGCATGGTTGCGGGCCAAGCCATAAAGATAAGCGGCCGCAAGGTGGAAGAGGTCGTCCTCCCCATAGGCGTTCTTGTGAAGAGGACGCGCCAATGCGGCTTCCAGGGCGTTTTCATCCTGGGTGCTGGGTAAGCCGCCATGTTCTGCTAGTTGTTCGCCGTGGATGATCTCTATGGCCTGCCGCGACAGCCACTTGATGCTGGTCACTTTGCCAGTTCTCGCAGGGCAACCCGGTATTTTTCCATCCCCAGGCGTGCCGCTTTGAGCTGTTCGGCAAGATCAGCCTGTTCGGGAATGAGGGACAGGCTTCCGTTCTCTTCCCGGATTTCGATCGTGTCCCCCGCCTTCAGGCCCATGCGGTCCAGGACCTCCTTGGGAATGATGATGCCTTCGGAGTTGCCGATCTTGCGAATGGTGACGTTCATGGTCGGGCCCTCATGTTGCAACAGAGTTATAACATGAGGGCTGCCCGACTGACAACGTCTGGCGGTCAGACGGCAGTTTGTGGCTTGACCGTGATCAAGGTCACGCCCGTCACAGCAGGTACTGTCCGTCTGAAGACTGGAGTGACGGCCGATGTCCCGATCCATCAGCAGACGAGTGGTCCTGACCGGGGCGGGTGGTGCGCTGGCGCTGGGCGTCGGAGCCTCCGTCCTGTCCTGGCGCACCTCGGCCGACGCCTATCGGCGCTCCGTGGAGGATCAGCGAGCGGCGCTGTCCGGCCCCGCGGATGCCCATGCGCTGGTGCGCTATGCGACGCTGGCCGCCAGCGGTCACAACACCCAGCCCTGGCACTTCCGCATCGGGCCGGACGAGATCGCGATTTCCCCGGATACCGCCCGCCGAACGCCGGTGGTCGATCCCGACGATCACCACCTCTATGTCAGCCTCGGCTGCGCGCTTGAAAACCTGGTGCTGGCGGCCGGCGCAACCGGGCAGGCCGCCGATGTGGTCATGGTCGAGGACGGGATGAGCGGAGCCTCCATCAGGCTGTCCGGCAATTCTTCGCCGGGCGTCGACGATGCGGCGATGTTTCAGGCCATCCCCCGCCGCCAATCCTGCCGCGCACTCTATGACGGCACAGCCGTCGCCACGTCCGATCTGGCACGTCTGGAGACAGCGTCGCAGGTCCCGGGCGTCGACGTGATCCTGCTGACCGATCGGCCGCAGATCGATGCCGTGCGCGATCTCGTCATCGACGGCAACGCGGCGCAGATGGCCGATCCGGCCTTCCTGCGCGAACTGAAGGACTGGCTGCGCTTCAGCCCGGACAGCGCCCGCGAGAGCGGCGACGGCCTCTATGCCGCGGCCAGCGGCAATCCCGCCCTGCCGGAGTGGCTGGGTCGGCCGGCCTTCGACCTGGTGTTCAAGGCGCCTGCGGAAAACGAGAAATATGCCCGGCAGATGGACAGTTCGGCAGGCGTTGCCGTGTTTTGTGCCGCCAGCGAAGGCCCTGCCGGCTGGATGGCGGTCGGCCGGGCCTGCCAGCGCTTCTGCCTGATGGCGACTGCGCTTGGTCTCAGGACCGCCTTCGTCAACCAGCCCGTGGAAGTGGCGGCACTGCGCCCGCAACTGGCGACGATCGCGGGGCTTGGCGCGCGCCGCCCGGATCTCGTCCTGCGGTTCGGCCGCACCAGCCAGGTGCTGCCGTTCTCGGCGCGCCGCCCGGTCGAGGCGGTGCTGCTCGCCTGAACACCCGCCGCAATCGGGCTCGGCACCTAGGTGTGGATCGAACGGTGTGCCGACTGTCCCTTGGCGCGCATCTGCCACGCAGAATGCAGGATCAGCGCCGACACCAGGATCGCGCCGCCGGCCACCGTCTGCGCCGCCGGCACCTCGGAGAAGATCATCCACACCCAGATCGGCGCCAGGATGGTTTCGAGCAGGTAGAACATGCCCACTTCCGGCCCGCTGAGATAGCGCGGCCCGGTGGCCAGGCACCAGAAGGCAAGCGGGATCATCACCGCGCCGTCGAAGACGATCCAGACCGGCGCCGCGACGGCAAAGCCCTCGTTCGCCACCATCGCCAGGCCGATCAGCGCCGGCAGCGCGGTTGCCACCAGCGGCACGAAACCCATGTCGCTGCGCGTCTTGCGCGCAATGGTGATGGCGCCGGCCAGCAGCGCCGAGGTGAGCGCCGCCAGCAGGTCGCCGAGCAGGCCGCCGGCCTCCAGCCCGCCGGCGACGATCAGCGCCACGCCGGCCGCCATCGCGACCATGGTCAGCACCGTCGACAGCGAAGGCACCTCCTTCAGCACCAGCCAGCCGAAGAGTGCCGCAAACATTGGCGTGAAGGCGACGATGAAGACCACGTTTGCGGTGGCCGTCAGGAAGACCGCGCCGAGGAAGGTCATCGTCGACAGGCCGTAGCACAGTCCCGCCAGCAGCCCGGCCCGGCCGGGGACCAGCACCGGCCGCCGCTTGGAAAAATATCCGGCCAGCAACCAGAGGACGATTGCCGCCGCGCAGGTCACGAGACTGCGCAAGGCAATGACGGACCAGAGCTCGCCGTCGCCGAGCTTGACGAGCGGCACGTCGAAGGACAACGCCAGCCCGCCGATCGTGGTCAGCACCAGACCCTTCCTGTGATCACTCATGCATCTGCCAGTTCACTCGTCCGCGGCGGGATTGAAGCGTTCCCAGCCGCGCGCCGTCAGGTGCTCCTGCGGCTGGAACCGCGTCTTGTAGTTCATCTTCGGCGAACCGTGGACCCAATAGCCGAGGTAGACATGCGGCAGGCCGAGCGCCCGGGTCCGCCGGACGTGGTCGAGGATCATGAACGTGCCGAGCGACCGCTTCGCCAGATCCGTATTGAAGAAGGAGTAGACCATCGAGAGACCGTCGCTCATCAGGTCGGTCAGCGCCACGGCGAGCAGCTCGCCCTGCGGCCTTTCGCCGATGCCGTCGCCGGGCTGGCGCAGGCGGTATTCGATCAGCCGCGTGTTCACATGGGTATCCTCGACCATGATCGCATAGTCGAGCGCCGACATGTCGGACATGCCGCCCTGCTGGTGCCGGTCGTCGAGATAGTGCCGGAACAGCGAGAACTGTTCGGTCGAGGGCTGCGCCGGATAGATGGTCGAGATCACGTCGCTATTGGTCGAGAGAATGCGCCGCATCGTCCGCGTCGGCTGGAAGTCCTCCGCCAGGATGCGCACGGACACGCAGGCGCGGCAGGTCTCGCAGGCCGGCCGGTAGGCGATGTTCTGGGAGCGGCGGAAGCCACCCTGGGTCAGGAGGTCGTTCATTTCCGCCGCGCGCGGCCCCACCAGATGGGTGAACACTTTCCGCTCCATCTGCCCGGGCAGATAGGGACAGGTTGCAGGCGCCGTCAGGTAGAACTGCGGGGAGGGCGTTGTCTGAGTGTTCATCGCGGCGCGTGCGGTCCTGTCTTGGCTTCGTGATGATGCCGTAACGACCATAGCATGGCGCAGATTGGCAAAAGGTCAACTGCGCCGGCGGCGTGAGGCTGCCACCGGCACCGGACGGGCCGTCATCGAAGCATCAGTCGGCGCGCACCACGACGGTGCCGAGAAGCATGTCGTGGACGAGCCGCGAGCGCTCCGTGAACAGGCCGGCGAGCAGGATGAGCGGCGTCAGCACGGAGTTGATGATCCAGAACAGCACCGTGTGGACCATGGCGGTCAGGAAATCCATCCGCCGTCCGTCGAGCCGCATCATCATGATGCCCGCCGCGCGCATGCCGGGCGTCGCCTGGCTCGGTCCGCCGAGCGTCATCCCGAAGTAGAGAAGCGCCACGATCACGAAGAGGGCGGGGTAGAGGAAGAAGCCGAGCCCCAGCGTGATGATGCCGAGGAAGAAGACGACGACCGCCGCCGGGATGCACAGAAGCAGCACGATGGCGTAGTCGAGGATGAAGGCGAAGGACCGACGCGTCAGCACGCCGCTATAGGCGCGCCAGTCGTCCGGCGCGGTCTGTACGGGGGTCGGGTCGATTGCCATGTCTCTTGTCTCCAGTTGGTCCCTTGGATATGGGGGGCAATCGCCGCCGACGCAAGCGGTCGGCGGGCCTCAGCCCTTCGCCAGCTTGCGCGCCACCTCGACGGAGAAATAGCTGAGGATCCCGTCGCAGCCGGCCCGCTTGAAGCAGAGCAGCGTCTCCATCATGATCCGGTCGCCGTCGATCCAGCCGTTCATGGCCGCGGCCTTGATCTGCGTGTATTCGCCCGAAACCTGGTAGGCGAAGGTCGGCAGGCCGAAGGCTTCCTTCATCCGCCAACAGATGTCGAGATAGGCGATGCCGGGCTTCACCATCAGCATGTCGGCGCCCTCCTGGACGTCCAGTTCCGCGTCCCGCAGCGCTTCCGTGCCGTTGGCCGGGCTGATGTAGTAGCTGTTCTTGTTGCCCTTCAGCAGGCTGCCGGTGTTGATCGCCTCCCGGTAGGGGCCGTAGAACCCGGAGGAAAACTTCGTTGCATAGGACATGACGCCGACGTCCTGGTGGCCGGCGGCGTCCAGTCCGTGGCGGATCGCGCCGATGCGCCCGTCCATCATGTCGGAGGGGGCGATGATGTCGGCGCCGGCGTCGGCCTGCATCACGGCCGCCTTGATCAGCATGTCGACCGTCTCGTCGTTGACGATCTCGCCGTCGCGCAGGATGCCGTCGTGGCCATGACTGGTGAAGGGGTCGAGCGCGACGTCGGTGATCAGGCCGATGTCCGGCGCAGCCTTCTTGGCGGCGCGCACGAACTGGTTGATCAGATTGTCGCGCTGCAGGATTTCCGAACCCGTCAGGTCGCGCTTTTCCATTTCCACGTCTGGGAAGGGGGCGATTGCCGGAATGCCGAGATCGGCCGCCTCGCGAACCGCCTCCACCGCCTTGTCGACGCTCATCCGGTTGACGCCGGGCATGGCCTCGATCGGATCGACGATCCCGGAGCCGGGGACGAGGAAGATCGGCCAGATCAGATCGTCGACGGTCAGCCGGTTTTCCTGCACGAGACGCCGGGTCCAGTCAGCCTTGCGGTTGCGCCGCATCCGTCGGTGGCCGGTGATCTCATCAACGAGATGGGTCCGATCGCTCATGAAATCCTCGCTTGCTTGAATGGGGTATGGGGTCCTTACCATTTCGGGGCCGGATTGCGAATGGTCAGATCGCCACGCCGCAGCTAGCGGCCCTCGCGCGGCCCCGCTATGATGGCCGCCATGGAGAATGATTCCCCGACAGTCCCGAAGCGCACGCTGACGGAGATCCTCTACGTGGTCTTCCTGCGTCTCGTCGCCGTCACCAGCCTCTGGTTCGGCCTGCAGTACTGGGGCATGCTCGTCGGCTATTCGCTGGACGGCCAGGGCCGCTTCGATCTTCTGACGGTTCCGTGGCAGGTGGCGGCGCCGACGCTCGCCGTCGTCTTCCCCGTCGCCGCGCTCGGCCTCTGGCTGGCGGTCTCCTGGGGGCCGGTGCTCTGGGCACTGGCGGCCATCGTCCAGTTCCTCATGTATGAAACCTGGTCGGAGATCTTCGGCACCAACACCTTCGTGCTGCTGTTTCACGGGCTGGTGGCCGCCCTTTACGTGCTGTTTCGCATCGCCTTCTGGCTGGATGACCGCCGCAGGGCCGGGCAGGTAACCACCCATTTACCGTAAGTCGAAAGCTTTGACGGCTGCCATTTGAACGAATTTCAGGGCTAAGCCTCTGATTTCTATAGGCGGATTTTGCGCCGTGCTACACCCGCCCCGGATCGGCCGCAATTGGAAGGATGGCTGTAACCTGCTGTTAAACATATGTTTTAAGTCGAATTTTATGGGCTTCCGATAGTTTTGTTTTCAAGGCGGAAAAACAAATACCGCCAAGCAAAACAGTGAGGCAGAAACCATGAACACGAAACTGAAGCCGCAGACCGCTCCCGCCGCAGATCTCCGTGAAGATGCCATTCGTTCGCTCTACATGGAATCGCTCCACCTCGTCGAGCGTCTCCACCGCCGCCTTCTCGACGTCATCAAGGACGAGTTCGACCGCCAGGGCCGCGACGACATCAATGCCGTCCAGGCACTGTTGCTCTTCAACATCGGCAACTCCGAACTGTCGGCCGGCGAGCTGCGCTCGCGGGGCTACTACCTCGGCTCCAACGTCTCCTACAACGTCAAGAAGCTCGTCGACCTCGGCTTCATCAACCACCAGCGCTCGCGCATCGACCGCCGCTCGGTCCGCATCAGCCTGACCGAACAGGGCCAGGACATCGCCGAGACGGTAGCCAAGCTCTACGAACGCCACATCGGCTCCATCGAAAAGGTCGGCGGCATCGGCGAGGGCGAATTCACCCAGATGAACAAGCTCCTGCAGCGTCTCGACCGCTTCTGGAACGACTCGATCGCCTACCGCCTCTAATCCACGAGAGGCTTGCCACAACCACCGCGTCCTCCAGCCGCGACCAAAACCGGATGCGTCCCTGCGCGTCCGGTTTTCGCGTTGCCGTTCTGCCACATCCTCGCGCCGAAAAAGCCATCACCTGTTTGTCACCGCGATCGCGCTGTTGCGGGCCTCTCCCAGACACGAATTGGCCATATTGCCATGGGATCGGCAGCTTGGGTCGCTGGGATACGAAACCCCCTTGGGGCCGTTGTCAGCAGCGCTCTTTGCGCCTTTGTTAACCACATCCCGCTATGCACTTTGAGTGCTGGACGGGAACAGATGGGTAGAATGATGTCGAAGAAAATCGGATCGGAAAATCTCTCGCGCCGGATGCTCCTGCGGTCGGCCGCTTCGGTCGGCGCCGTTGCCCTGGCCACGCCTGCACTCGCCCAGACGGCAATCGAGAGCCTGATCGCCGCGCCCCGTCGCGGCACCTGGGACGACCAGTTCGACGCCAAGGGCGCATCGCGGTCGGTGGCCGCCATTGCGACCAACAATCCGGTTCTCGGCGTCAACGCCACGGCCAACATCCAGCAGGCGATCATGGATCACCAGATGATCGTCTCCAACGGCGGCTGGCCTCAGGTCAATACCAGCCAGGCGCTGCGCATCGGCGTCTCCGATCCGGCCGTCCAGCAGCTGCGCCAGCGGCTGATCATTTCCGGTGACATGCCGCAGTCGGCTGGCATGTCGCCCTCCTTCGATTCCTACGTCGATGGCGCCGTCAAGCGCTTCCAGTCCCGCCACGGCCTTCCGGCCGACGGCGCGATCGGCGAGTTCACGCTGAAGGCGATGAACGTGTCGGCCGACACGCGCCTGCGCCAGCTGGAAACCAACCTCGTGCGCCTGCAGACGATGTCGGGCGATCTCGGCCGCCGCTACGTCATGGTCAACATCCCCGCCGCCTACATCGAGGCGGTCGAGAATGGTCGCGTCGCGCTGCGCAACACCGCCATCGTCGGCAAGATCGACCGCCCGACGCATGCCATCAATTCGAAGATCTACGAGGTCATCCTCAACCCCTATTGGACCGCGCCGCGCTCGATCATCGAGAAGGACATCGTGCCCTTGATGCGCAAGGATCCGACCTATCTGACGCGCAACAACATCCGCCTGTTCGACGGCAACGGCACCGAGGTGTCGCCGGAGACGGTCGACTGGAATGCCGCCAAGGCGCCGAACCTGATGTTCCGACAGGACCCCGGCAAGATCAACGCCATGTCCTCGACGAAGATCAACTTCCACAACCCGCACAACGAATACATGCACGACACGCCGCAGCAGGGCCTGTTCAACAAGCTGATGCGCTTTGAATCCTCCGGCTGCGTGCGCGTCCAGAACGTCCGTGACCTCACCAGCTGGCTGCTCAAGGAGACCCCCGGCTGGGATCGCCAGCAGATGGAGCAGGTCATCGCCAGCCGCGTCAGCACGCCGATCAAGCTGACCGAGGAAGTGCCGGTCTATATCGTCTACGTCACCGCCTGGTCGGCGGAGGATGGCGTCGCCCAGTTCCGCGACGACATCTACCAGATGGACGGCGCGACCGAGCTTGCGCTGCAGACCACGACCGGCATCGAACAGTCGGCCGGCCCGATCAGCGAGCAGGACTTCCTGCCACCGCAATAAGCCGGCAGCCTTCGCCCGATCTCGAGCCGCGGCCCTGTGCCGCGGCTTTTTCGTTGGCGCGAGGCCGGTCCGGGTCGCGCAAATGTCGCGCCCTGTATTGCCCAATTCCGGGCCACCCGCTAAGACGCGGTGGCACACGCATCCGATCTCCCGAGGAGCCTTGTCCATGTCGCATACCGACGCTTTCTTCTCCCGTCCGCTGGCCGAATCCGATCCGGACATCTTTGGCGCCATCGAGAAGGAGCTGGGTCGCCAGCGCCACGAGATCGAACTGATCGCCTCGGAAAACATCGTCTCGCGCGCCGTGCTCGAGGCCCAGGGCTCGATCATGACGAACAAATATGCCGAGGGCTATCCGGGCAAGCGCTACTACGGCGGCTGCCAGTTCGTCGACATCGCCGAGGAACTCGCCATCGAGCGCGCCAAGAAGCTGTTCGGCGTCAACTTCGCCAACGTCCAGCCGAACTCCGGTTCTCAGATGAACCAGGCCGTCTTCCTGGCGCTGCTGCAGCCCGGCGACACCTTCATGGGCCTCGACCTCAACTCCGGCGGCCACCTGACCCACGGCTCCCCGGTCAACATGTCCGGCAAGTGGTTCAACGTCGTCTCCTACGGCGTGCGCGAGGAGGATCACCTTCTCGACATGGACAAGGTTGCCGAGGATGCCCGCAAGCACAAGCCGAAGCTGATCATCGCCGGCGGCACCGCCTATTCGCGCACCTGGGACTGGAAGCGCTTCCGCGAGATCGCCGACGAGGTGGGCGCCTGGCTGATGGTCGACATGGCCCATATCGCCGGACTCGTCGCCGGCGGCCAGCATCCGTCGCCGTTCCCGCATTGCCATGTGGCCACCACCACCACCCACAAGTCGCTGCGCGGACCCCGCGGCGGCATGATCCTGACGAACGACGAGGATCTTGCCAAGAAGTTCAACTCGGCCGTCTTCCCAGGCCTCCAGGGCGGCCCGCTGATGCATGTCATCGCCGCCAAGGCCGTTGCCTTCGGTGAAGCTTTGCAGCCCGAGTTCCAGGACTATGCGGCGCAGATCGTCAAGAACGCCAAGGTGCTCTCCGAGACGCTGGTCAAGGGCGGCGTCGACATCGTCTCCGGCGGCACCGACAACCACCTGATGCTGGTCGACCTGCGCAAGAAGAACGCCACCGGCAAGCGCGCCGAGGCAGCCTTGGGCCGCGCCTATATCACCTGCAACAAGAACGGCATTCCCTTCGATCCGGAAAAGCCCTTCGTCACCTCGGGCATCCGTCTCGGCACGCCGGCCGGCACCACCCGCGGCTTCAAGGAAGCGGAATTCACCGAGATCGGCAATCTGATCGTCGAGGTCCTGGATGGCCTGAAGGCGGCCAATTCCGACGAGGGCAATGCCGCGGTCGAGGCCGCCGTGCGCGACAAGGTCGTGGCGCTCACCGGCCGCTTCCCCATGTACCCCTATCTGTAAGCAGTCCCGGGGGAGGCCGCGGCGCGGTTTCCCCGGACCTGCGTGACGACAAGAAGTTGGAGAGGCAATGCGCTGCCCCTATTGCGGTTCGGAAGACACGCAGGTCAAGGATTCGCGGCCGGCGGAGGATAACACCTCCATCCGCCGGCGCCGCATCTGCCCCGATTGCGGCGGCCGCTTCACCACCTTCGAGCGGGTGCAGCTGCGCGAACTGATGGTCGTCAAGAAGACCGGCCGCAAGGTCCTCTTCGACCGCAACAAGCTGGTGCGCTCCTTCCAGATCGCCCTGCGCAAGCGCCCGGTCGACAACGACCGCATCGAACGCGCCGTCTCCGGCATCGTGCGCCGCCTGGAAAGCTCCGGCGAGGCCGAGATCTCCTCGGAACAGATCGGCCTGCAGGTGCTGGAAGCCCTGAAGAGCTTGGACGACGTCGCCTTCGTCCGCTACGCCTCCGTCTACCGCGACTTCTCCCACGCCGAGGATTTCGAGAAGGTCATCGAGGAAATCAACGCCAAGATTGCCCGCGATCCCGGGCTCGAGCCGTAAAGCCATGGCCGTCACCCCAGAGGACCGGCGCTACATGGCGGCTGCCCTGCGCCTGTCGCGCTGGAACACCGGCCTCACCGCCACCAATCCCTCCGTCGCCGCCCTCGTCGTTAGCGACGGCGCCATCGTCGGCCAGGCGGTGACCGCGCCCGGCGGGCGCCCGCATGCCGAAACCCAGGCGCTTGCGATCGCCGGCGACCGGGCGAGGGGGGCCACCCTCTACGTCACGCTCGAACCCTGCTCGCACCACGGCCGGACGCCCCCGTGCGCCAATGCCATCGTCGCGGCCGGCGTCGCCCGCGTCGTCGTCTCGCTGACCGATCCCGATCCGCGCGTCTCCGGCCGTGGCCTTGCCATCCTGCGCGAGGCCGGCATCACCGTCGAAAGCGGCGTGATGGAGGAGGAGGGCCGCCGGGCGCTGTCGGCCTACCTGATGCGCCAGACCCGCGGCCGCCCGCATGTCACCCTGAAGCTCGCCGTCTCCGCCGACGGCATGATCGGCAGGCAAGGCCATGCTCCAGGGGAGGGGCAGCTTGCCATCACCGGCCCCGCTGCGCGCGCGCAGTCCCATGTCCTGCGTGCCGAGAGCGACGCCATCCTCGTCGGCATCGGCACGGCCCTCGCCGACGACCCGGACCTCACCTGCCGCCTGCCGGGCCTTGAACACCGCTCGCCGCTGCGCATCGTGCTCGACCGCCACCTCGCCCTGCCGGTGACCTCGAAGCTGGTGCGTACCGCCCACGCCGTCCCAGTCCTCATCGCCGCGCTCCCTTCTCCCCCCCGGGAAGAAGGTGCCCGAAGGGCGGATGAGGGGGCCACCCCCGCAGAGCACACCGCCCGCCACCAAGCCCTCACCGCCGCCGGCGTCGAGATCCTCGCGCCCGAATCTCTCCCCATGCTGCTGGCAGCGCTGGCCGCCCGCGGCATCTCCTCGCTGCTGGTCGAGGGCGGCGCCACGGTGGCGAAAAGCTTCCTCGAGGCCGGTCTCGTCGACCGCATCCTGCTCTTCACCGGCGCAACCACCGTCGGCGAGGGCGGCATTGACTCGCCGCTGCGCCATCCCGATATCGGAGCCGAAAGCAGCACCGCCACCGCCCCTGCCGGCTTCCGGCTGCTGCGCACCGCCACCTTCGGGCCCGACCGGCTCGCCGAATACGAAAGGTCCTCCTGATGTTCACCGGTATCGTCACCGACGTCGGCACGGTTGCCGCCACCACGCAGATGGACGAGGGCGTGCGCCTGCGCATCGCCACCAGCTACGACCCGGCGACCATCGACATCGGCGCCTCGATCGCCCATTCCGGCGTCTGCCTGACGGTCACCGCGCTCTCCGACGAGACGTCGAACACCCGCTGGTTCGAGGTCGAGGCCTGGGAGGAGGCGCTGCGGCTGACCACCATCGGCGGCTGGAGGGAAGGCACCCGCATCAACCTCGAGCGGGCGCTGAAGATCGGCGACGAGCTCGGCGGCCACATCGTGTCGGGCCATGTCGATGGCCGCGCCGAAATCCTCTCGATCGAACCGGAAGGCGAGGCGGTGCGCATCCGCCTGCGCGCGCCGCAGGCACTCGCCCGCTTCGTGGCGCCCAAGGGCTCGATCGCGCTCGACGGCACCTCGCTCACCGTCAACGCCGTCGAGGGCGCCGATTTTGACGTCCTCCTCATCCGCCACACGCTCTCCGTCACCACCTGGGGCGATCGCAAGCCCGGCGATTTCGTCAACTTCGAGGTCGACACCATGGCCCGCTACGCCGCCCGCCTCGCCGAGTTCCAGGGGTAAGGCCAGCCGGCCGCCAAAAATTCCTCCGCCCCACTGTCGGATTGCCGGCAGCCCGTCCGTCTTCCACACTGTCGGCGCGCAAGCCGCGATACGGCAAGGAAACGATTGGAGGAGAATGCAATGGCCAGGAACACCATCTGCCTGTGGTACGAGAGCGACGCCGAAAGCGCCGCCCGCTTCTATGCACAAACCTTTCCCGACAGCGCCGTTGGCGCCGTCATCCGTGCCCCCGGTGATTTTCCCGATGGCCGCGAGGGCGACGTCCTCGTCGTCGAGTTCACCGTTGTGGGTGTCGCCTGCATGGGCATCAACGGCGGCCCCCAGTTCAAGCAGGACGAGGCCTTCTCCTTCCAGATCGCCACGGAGGACCAGGCCGAAACCGACCGCTACTGGAACGCCATCGTCGACAATGGCGGGAAGGAAAGCGAATGCGGCTGGTGCAAGGACAGATGGGGCGTCTCCTGGCAGATCACGCCGCGGATCCTCATGGAAGCGCTCGCCGCCGGCGGCGCCCCCGCCAAGCGCGCCTTCGACGCGATGATGACGATGCGCAAGCTCGACGTCGCCCGGATCGAGGCCGCCGTCCGCGGCTGAGGCGGGCAGGGGCGGTGACAGCGGGGCTGGGTCACGGTCAGGGCAGGCGAGGCGCCGCACCGGCCGCGCCCGCCTTCGCAATCTCTGCCAAAACCTCTATCTAGGGGGCAACGCAGAAGGACGAAACGCCATGCACCCCGATCTCACAGCAAGAGCCGCGCGCAATGCCGCCATCCAGGAACGGGCGGCGGCCGAGATGCTGGCGATCGGCGTCGACCAGGCCTTCGTCGCCACCCTGGTCAACACCTTCTACGACCGCGTGCGCGCCCATCCCGCGCTCGGCCCCGTCTTCGACGCCCGCCTGGACGGCCGCTGGCCGCAGCACATGGAAAAAATGGTCGCCTTCTGGTCCTCGCTCGCCTTCCGCACCGGCGCCTACGGCGGCAAGCCCGTCCAGGCCCACCACGGCGTCGCGAACATGACGCCCGACCTCTTCCCGCAGTGGCTGGCGCTCTTCTCCCAAACCCTCGACGACATCGCCCCGAGCCCGGAGGCCAAGACCTGGTTCATGACCACCGCCGAGCGCATCGCCAAAAGCCTGACGCTGTCGCTGTTCTACAACCCGGCAGTGGACGATCCGGCGGGGCGGTGAGGGTGGGAGACCGGCACCTGGGCGAACCAGACGTCCTCGGCAGGCAAGCGGGCAGCCCTCACCCTGAGGTGGGAGCGCAGCGACCCTCGAAGGGCAAGGGCGGGATGTGGAGCAAGCCGGATCCTTCGAGGGCCGGGCTTTGGCCCGTCCACCTCAGGATGAGGGGCGTTTCAGCACCGTCACTCTTCAGGTATTGAGTAACATACGCCACCAATGGCCGCAGTGGGGCCGGCATGGGACTGGCGGGTTCTGGAGACCGATGCTCAATAGCCGTCATTAAGCGCGGCAACCCCTATGGCTGGTCTCGTCCCATCCCGGCCATTCGCATCTTAATTATGAAATCCCGATAGCTGCCATCGCCTGCATATCGCCGTCAGCAGCTTTGAGCTCCATTCCGACCGCTCGTGACGCCAGAGTGCTTCCTCGACACTGCGATATCAAAACTCCACAGTATTGCTGGCCTTGTGGATGATCATTCTCGCCGATCTCATTTATCCCCAGACGATTAGAGGTCGCGCCAACCGCGCCTTTTGCTATCATGCCGATTCAGGGGGACAGGCAATGACTGGGGCGACCACATTCGGGACGGGAAGGCGCGCGCCATTCTGTAAGCGTGACGCTCTTGAGCGAAGCGCAAGTTGATGACCGCAGACGAGATCATCGCGGAGGCGCTTGTTCCGGACACCCACAGCGTTTTCGTTCTGGGCAGCTTTGAACAGCGTGTCACTGTATATGCACAGCAGGTGCGTGCGCTAAATCTTATCGACGCCATCCTCTCGCGTGGGCTGCTTCAGGACACCGGGAGCGTCGCGATCGTAGGCGGCGGCGCCGCCGGCGTCACCGCAGCGGTCGCCCTCGCGCGTGCGGCGCCTGGCCTCAAGAAGCTGGACCTCTTTGAAAGCCGCTCAAATGTTCTCGAGCTGCAGCACCACAGCAGCCGTTACCTTCATCCCCATTTCTACGACTGGCCCTATGCCGGTTCGGACAATCCCGATGCCGGCTTGCCTCTCATGAACTGGGCAGCCGGTCCCGCGGGAACGGTTGCGGTCACACTTCGCGCTCAATTCGATGAAGCGCTCCGGTCTTCCATTCTGTCGTTCCAGCCCGATCTGGGGGTCACGGGCCTAAGTCCGAGCACCACGAGTACCGTGCGTGTGCTGGTCCCGGGCGCATCGCCATTGGGCAAGATCTATGATGTCGTCATCCTGGCGATTGGCTTTGGCCTCGAAGCCCATCTCGATGGCGACACGCCCTCCTACTGGCTTCCATCGCAGATGTCGGCCGCGTTGCTCACGCCGCAACCCGAGCCGCTGGTCTTCGTATCGGGCAATGGAGACGGCGGACTCGTCGACTTTCTAATGGCCGCTTTCAACGCCATGGAACACCAGGCGATTTGCGAGCTTATCCTAGGGCTCGATTTCGGGCCGGCGCTCGCGGCCGTGCTGCTAATCGAACAGGAGGCCTGGGCGGACGGCGGTGATGACTTAGATCTCCTCGCCCTCTATCACGATCGCGTTCGCCCGCTCATACCGCAGCCAGTTTGGCAGACAATTATCGCAAACCTGCGCCCGCAAGCGCAGGTCCACCTTCATACCCGTGATCCACATCTCTTTCGGCGCGCGACCGCGTTGCATAATCGGCTCGCGGCCTTCCTCGTCATTGAGGCCGACCAGTCCATTGGACGGAATCTCGTGGCAGTCACTACCGGGACCGCCTTTGCCGGCTCGGTACCCGTTACAGGCCCGATCACGCTGGCGGGTCTTGCGCCGTTCACGCCCTACCGACGGTTCCTGCGGCTTGGCCCAGATTCTGCCTCCAATCTGGCACCGTTTGATGCGACGCTGCTGGCCTTTCCTAATCGGGTGCGGGTCTCCGCGACTCAGCCGCGATCCCCCCAATTGACGCCCGCAGCACGGATCCGGTTCGAGGCGGCGGCTGCCGCGGCGGCAGGCATTGCCGTTCTCCCTCCAGCGGCAGCCGCCGCGCCAGCGGGCGTGGTTGTCAACCACCTAGTCGTGCGCAGCCAGGGCGGGGAGATCGAGTGGCTGAGCGAAATCACGCCCGGCGAAGCCGAACGCTTTTGGGTAGGTGGCCGCTCGCTCGCGATCCATGCTGATCTGTCGGCGGCTGATGCTGGTCCGCTGGTTGCTGCGCTCGCGCGCATCGGCGCGCATGTTCCAGATTTCGTCATTTACGCCCACGACGTTCATGGGTGGCGCGCCGCGGTGAGCAAGCTCTGCGCGCCGCGCGAATTACCTGGCCCCGACCTCGTAGCGCCGTGCGTTATCCACGACTGGACCGATCCCCCGCCCCTCGACACGCAGGCGTCGGTAGCGGCGGCTCCTTTGGCCAGTACGGTCCATGCGGCGCTGGATAGCGAAATGCTCCGCCAGCTCCGTGATGCGCTGCACGGCATATTGGGTCCGGCGGCGGTCGAGATGGGCTGGCCGATCGAGCCGGCTTTGAAAAGCCGGCTTTGGGCGCAATGGGAGCTATGGCATGCAGGGCTCCTCGCCGACGCGACAACGCGACGACGATTCCTGCTCCTGTTGGCGACCGAGCAGGATACTGCCGAGCTCCGTGATGGCTTGCTTGTTCGGCTCGGCCCGAAAATCCTGCGGCCGTTCCTGACCAAGCCGGCACTCTTTGGTCTAACATTCGCAATATGCTCAGGGCATGCACTCGTGCCGTCGGGTGGGCCGCCTGGCAATGTCGCGACGCAAGGGATTACAGGTCATGCGTGCGGGGTCGGCTGGATCGGAGGTCGCGATCTTGGCGCCAGCTGCGCGACGCGCCACGCCTGGACGACCGGCGTCGTTCTACTGGCCCAGTTGAAGGACGCCTTTCAACTTGTCGAAGGCGAGATGCGATTCGACCGTGCCACGGACGATCCGCCAAAGGTCGGCACAATCTCGCTCGGCGAGGAACCTCTGGTCATCGGAGCGGACGAAATGTTCGTGACCGCACTGGAGGCCGGTGAGCAGAGCGTGCAGAATTATCTGGAGTCGATTTTCAGGCGGCGCTCACAGGCGGCGCGAGCGGGCCTCGAGGAGGAAACACATGGCTGAAGCACCGGCATTCGCAAATCTCCTGCTGCGGGCTGCACGTCGCATTGGCGCGCGCGTTGGTAACGCTCCGGCCGAACTAGTTGGCGGCAGATTCAACTCTGAGGTGCTAAGCGAGGCCGTGTCGCGATCGGCCATCGCGCGCCATGACAACGACCTACCCAATCTGGTGTGCAGTGCCCGAATCGACGATATCCCGGTGCTGATCGGCGAGCTGTCGGGAACGGCACTGCGCCCCAGTGCCGAACCGCAGTTGCGCCGCTATCGCAATCAGGCGACAATTGCGCGATCTTGGCTCGCCGCGGAAGCGCCCAATCTGCAATTGTTCTTGATCGGGCCGCCCGGTGCGATCCGCACAATGGAATGGCGGCAGCTTGCTGCCGAGATTGAGGCTGATGACCGTACATGCCGGAAGCTGGTGTGGTTATACGACCACGAGCCGAGCATTGAAGACGCCGAAATCTTCCTGAACCGAACGTTCGTCGCGCGCCCTTGGCCGACGTCGCAACAGCAAGTCCTCTTGGATACGGTCGCAAGCTATGCGCTGCCGGAAGGATGGGAAGAGGCAGTGGACGACAAGGAGCTCGACTTTGATGGGCTGGTCGAGGTGCTGATTGAATTGGAAGCCAGGATATGAACGACATCTTCCTGCGCAGCGTAGAGCTTTCCAACTTCCGCATTTATGGCGAACGCTATGCGTTCGAGTTCCCGGAAGGCCCTGGAGTGACTCTGATTACCGGCGCTAACGGACTGGGCAAAACAAGCTTCTTCGACGCCGTTGAATGGGCACTGACCAGCCAGGTCGGGCGCTTTTCGGACATTCCCCATGATGCCCGGCGGAAAGGCCGCGATCCACTTACGCGCGTTGGCGCACCGCAGAACAGCCATAGAGTAAGCCTCGCCTTTTCGGACGGTGCGCCGATCGATCGAGGGGCTGGTTTCCTGCCGCCCGACGGTTCGATCGCGCGTCTGCTCAAGCAGCCCGACTGGCCCGCGATCGGCAACCTACACGGCTATCTATCAATCACTCATTTCCTCGGCCAGTCTTCGACGCGGCGGTTTTCGCTTCGGGACCCCAAGAGCCAATGGGAAGCGCTCAAGGGGCCCGCCGGAGTCGACCGGATCAACCTGCTGCGAGAGCGTGTTAGCGGCCAAGGCGCGCGCCGAGCCTTCACACGGGCAATCCGCGACCGTGTGCAGCGGCTCGAGACAGCGTCGGGCCTCCTGGATGCATGGCGCATGCTTCTCGACGATCGCGACCGACTCGCGCGGCTGTCGAGTTCCGAGCGGTCCTTTTCGCCCGCGCAGGTGCTCGAAACGGTCGAGCGACTCGCGCAGGAGTTTCTGCCACTGGTCGCGGGCGCCCGCTGGGTAGCAATCAGCGCGAGCGGCGAGCCGGAAGGCGCCTTGAACCAGCTCGCCGCGCTGCTCGGCGACGGACGGCTTGTCAATGAAGCGGCGACGGCCCGGGCCGCCGAGCTCGAGCGCCTATGCGGTGAATATGCTGCCGCAGGCGATCAGACGACGCAGAAATCGAGGCTAGCGCTGGAGATCACCGATCGTCGAACCGGCCTGATCGAACAGCTGTCGCAAGCCGAGACCCACTTGGCGACTGCAGCCACGGCGCTATCGCACAGCGAACAGCGGTCCGCTCAGATCCAAGCGCGCGCAGCGTCGCTTGCTCGGGTTTCCCGCGCGATGGAGCAGCTGGAGCGCAGCAGGGCATCGATCGAAGAGAGTCAGCGGCAGCTTGGTACATCGCAACTGGATGCGGCGCGCGCCGAATCCCGTCTGGTGACTTGCCAGTCCGGCATCGATGCTGCCAATGCGCGGCGTGCCGAAAGGAACAGGGTCTCAGCGCACCTCGAATCCGCAAAGTCGAGGACACGATTGTCCGCTGCGTTGCGAACCGTGCGGATGGAGATTCAGCGACTCAAGCCCTTAGCGGATGGACTGGATGAGCCGAGACTGCGTGGTGCGCGGTCCGATCTGACGGCGCATTCGAGAGCAATCGGTGAAGAAATCGTGCGGCTCACCACGGAATTGCGCAGCCATGATGCACGCATCCAAACTCTCGCAGAGGCGGTTGCGAGGATTGCGCATCAACTGACCCATGATGATCTGACTTGTCCGGTGTGCTCATCGCTCTTCGAGCCTGGCGAGCTCAGATCGCTGGCCCTCGCGAATTCCGCCGTTGACGCGGCGCCTGCGGCCGAACTCGGCGCTGCCCTGGCGGCCGCAAAGGTGCGCCAAGAGGAAAACAACCGTCAAATGGCCATGCTCGACCTCGGCCTTGCAGACTATGCCCAGTTGACCGCCGCTTTGACTGCTGAACAGGACCGGGAGGCGGGCTTGATGCAGCAGTTGGTCGAGGCTGGCGGCTCGGTCGACACCCACTATGACGACAGCTCCGTGGTCACGCTTGGTGCCGTTCTGGACACGCTGGACCGCGAGATTGCGGAAGGCCCGTCCCAAGAGGCCTTGGATGCGGCGCTTGCGGAAGCGCAGGCGGCGATCGAGGCCGAGCGCATCAAGCGGGTCAGTCTCGAGCGGACGCTGGCGAATGCCTCGTCCGATCTCGAAGTAGCACGGTCATTGTTGTCCCAGCATCCGGAGCTCTGGTCGGCCGCTGGCGGGCTTCTGGTCCCACTCGCACAGGAGAATGCAACGGCACAGAGCGAGGCGCTTGCGATCGGCGAACAGCTTCGGACCGATCAGAAGCAACTGGATGATGCGCGTATCGCGCGTGACGCCGTCGCGGCGGCGATCAATCGCGAAGACGCTAGTCTCGCGACGATAAATGGTGACCTCGATGCGTTAGCTGCGAGGCGCAAGGCACTGGTCGATCGCTGGAACCAGCTTGGCCAGACTGGTGATCCCGATAATGCCCGAGTTGCCCAGCTCCGATCGCAGACTGCAGAGCGTCAGGCGCGTGCGGAGCCGATCGCGGCAGCGCACACCGACCTGATCAACGGTCTTCGCATATGGCAGAATGACCAGCAGTTGCAGCAGCGCGAGCAGGCAATCGCCGCCACAATCCTTGAGAGGCATGCGGCGAGCGAAGCGGAGGCGACCACAGCGCTTCAAACGTCGGTGGCGCAAGCGCAGGCACAGCTCGATATTGCCCAGCGTGCGCGCGACCGAATGGAGGATGTGGGGGTCAAGATGCAAACCCGCGCCGAGGAATTCGCTGAGGAGGTCCTCGAGCCACTGAATGACACGATCCAGCGCTTCTCGCGTACGTTGATGACTTGGTCTGACGCCTCGATTATCTATCGCGCGGAGCACCATGCTACACGCTCAGAACTGCGACCCGCGGTTATTCATACCGATGCCGATGGCACCACGAGCCAATTGGAGATCAACCCGAACTATTTCTTCAGCGAGGGACAGCTCTCTGCGCTGAGCGTCAGCGCGCTCCTTGCCGCCAGTACGACCTTCTCATGGTCGCGATGGCGCGGCCTGTTACTCGACGATCCGCTCCAACACAATGATATCATCCACGCGAGCGCTTTCATGGATTTGTTGCGGCAGATGGTTCGCGAGCTGGGCTATCAAGTCATTCTGTCGACGCATGACAGTTCCGAAGCCGAGTTTCTAGCGCGCAAATGCCGTAGTGCCGGCATCCCTTTCGCCGTGCACGAATTGGTGCCGAGAGGCGATGCCGGCCTCGTTTCGGCTGTCGCCTAAGCAGGAACCTACGTGGCGGACGCGGAGCAGAACGAGACCCCATGGCCGGCGCTTTTGAAGGGCAGCTTTCGCGGTGTAGTCGCCTGAAACCTGCCAGTCCGTTTTCCACCCCGATGTCCACGTTGCCTCGAACGAAACGGAATGTCTGCATCCAGGAAAATGGTTAGGTAGCCTGAGCGTCCGAAACGGGGGCGCGAAGCCGCCTCAACGTTGCATCTTCCTTCGGCGGCAGCTGCTACCGAACTCCCCACCTCGCCATTCTCCACCTTCGTCATCCTCGGGCTTGACCCGAGGATCCAACCTCAAGCTCTCGTCGCTCCCATAGTCACGCCGGTCCGCCCCAGCCGCTGCCCTCACAGCCCTTGACCTGGATCCTCGGATCAAGTCCGAGGATGACGAAAGACAGGGAGGTGCCATGGGTGGCTCACGGGACACCGGAGCAAGACGGATCCTTCGAGGGCCGGGCTTCGCCCGTCCACCTCAGGATGAGGCCCCTTGCGGCACCCGCCTCCGCAAAATCGCAACCCTACCCACCAAAAATCAACCACTTACCCCCCTCCACATCCACCCCCTCCCAACTCGTGCCTAAAATCCCCCCGTTCCGCTCTCGGATACACCGGCAGGCGTGCCGGCGAGGTGGGGCCGGCGCCGGTGGTGGAGAAACGACGTAAGTCTCCATCCTCGGGGTYCGCGGAAAATGGTCTCCCTCCGGCGACACGGGGAGAGGCGCGGGGTTTCGGACCGGACCCTCGYCTCTTGAAGCCCGAAAGAGCGCGCCGGGCGTGCCTGTGCGGCACACAGGGGGGTCNWCGRGRWTGGTGTCGCCGGACGGWSWNGTCCGTCGYSACRRCGAGCGTTCGGCGAAGGBGCCKTRAGTGTTGGCGGTAAATCGGTCCGCCCGTGCTTYKGRCAACCAGACGARCACCDTTCCCRGAAGACCCTTGCAGAGRGACCGAAGTCGCGGGCAACAACCGCCGAACGGGGCGCTGCGAGGTGCCACATAAAACTAACTTACGAGGCAGCTTTCAGCGCCCCGTCCGAACTTGAAAGTCTTGAAGATCGCCAAGGGAGGAGTCTGTCTTGTCATTTGAGCCTTGCGGCTTGCCCCTCACCCGCAAATTCGGAAGGACCAGCGCAAGCCCTGACTTATCCACCCATTGCCCGCGCCGTACAGCCCGAGCATCTGTTCACGGGCGTCTTGCGCGGACATGCAGGAAAATCGGCGCTATCCGGGTGTCGGCGACGACCGGTTCGGCGGCGGCGAGTTCTTCGGAGGCCATCGGCTCGCCAAGCGCCTCGATTGCGAGCCCTGCCCCGACGATCATCGAAACCCAGCTGGAAAGCGTCCGATGAAAGCGGGGGATGGAAAACGGCGTCACGCCGGCACGTTCCTCGGCGGGGATGGCCGAGAACAGCCAGCGTTCGATGCGGCCCTCTGTCTCGTCGAAATAATCGGCCACCTCCACCGCCACGGCCTCGCCGCGCTCATCCCGGACGTTGCGCCGCTTCGGCGGCACGAAACAGGGATGGAGGATCGAAAACTGCAGGAAGCCACCGGGCTTCAGCACCCGCGCCACCTCCTTCAACACCGTCGGCTGGTCGGCCATGTCCATCATCGACATGAAGGCCGTGACGAAATCGAATGCGTGATCGGGCACCGGCAGCGTCAGCCCGTCTCCGAGCACGTAATCGATGCCGCGCGGATCCGCATCCTCCGCCTCGCGGGCATGACGCAGAAAGGTCGGCGCAATGTCGAGACCCGTCATCGCCGCACCAAGTTCCGCGACCCTGCGCGTGTTGGTCCCCTCGCCGCAACCGAGGTCCAGCCCCGTGAGGCCGGACACCGGTGGCAGCATCTCGAGAAAGGCAGGGGTATTCAACGCATCGCGATAGCGATCGTAGCCAGCCCGGGAGTAGAGCGTCCAGGCTTCGGCATTCCCTTCCCAATGGTGAGCGACAGTCTTGGCGTCCACGAATCGTCCCCCCGATGATCTTGGGAAAGGCTTCACGCTGTATCGACCGAGAATGACACAATCACGATGGCACCGCCGGGGCCTTCACCCGCATGGCTCAAGCCATTGGGCGCTTCAGCTCCGGGGCGGTGCCACCTCGTGGGATGTCGGCTACTGCAGGAAGCGCGGCACCGGCGGCGCATCGGCGGGGACGCCGTTCATCTCCTGCGAAGCGCCGGCCATCGCAGGGCCACCATCGAGGCCTGTCGCCACGACGGAGACGCGGAACATGCCGTCCAGGTTGCGGTCGAAGATGGCGCCGACGACGATGTCGGCATCGTCCATGACCTCGTCGCGGATGCGGCTCGCCGCTTCATCGACTTCAAACAGCGTCATGTCGGCGCCACCGGAGATCGAGATCAGCACGCCCTTGGCGCCCTTCATCGAGATCTCGTCGAGAAGCGGGTTGGCGATTGCCGCTTCCGCGGCAACCAGTGCGCGGCCGTCACCCGAGGCCTCGCCGGTGCCCATCATGGCGCGGCCCATGCCCTTCATCACCGATTTCACGTCGGCGAAATCGAGGTTGATCAGGCCCTCCTTGACGATCAGGTCGGTGATGCAGCCGACGCCGGAAAACAGCACGCGGTCGGCGGTCATGAAGGCGTCGGCGAAGGTGGTCTTGGCATCGGCGATGCGGAAGAGGTTCTGGTTGGGAATGACGATGACGGTATCGGCGGCGCGGCGCAGTTCCTCGATCCCGGCATCTGCGGTCTTCATGCGGCGATTGCCCTCGAAGGTGAAGGGCTTGGTCACCACGCCGACCGTCAGGATGCCGGCATTGCGGGCCGCCTGGGCGATCACCGGCGCGGCTCCCGTGCCGGTGCCGCCCCCCATGCCGGCGGTCACGAAGCACATGTGGCAGCCCGACAGGTGGTCCATGATCTCGTCGATGGATTCCTCCGCTGCGGCGCGGCCGATCTCCGGCAGCGAGCCGGCGCCGAGGCCTTCGGTCACCGTGGTGCCCAGCTGGATCCGCCGTGTCGCCTTGGAGGTCGCCAGCACCTGCGCATCGGTATTGGCGGCGATGAACTCGACGCCCTCGAGTTCCTCGGCGATCATGTTGTTGATGGCATTGCCGCCGCCGCCGCCCACCCCGATCACGGTGATCTTCGGCCGCATTTCCGTGATCGAGTGCTTCTTGTCTTCCGACATGGACAGGTCCTTTGCGCAGAGTGGTGGTGGCGCGCCGCCCGTGGCGCTGCCGAATCGATTGCAAGAGTAGGCCCGCAACAAGGCAGAGGCTTGGCAAAAGGACAAGATACCGCCGTATTCGCTCCGACCGTTCGACCCGCAGCCCGCGGGCAAAATCAATAACAATCTAAATTAGAAAATTCGACCAAACTAATGATCGGCAACGAACTTCTGGAATGCGCGCAAGAAAAAAACCTGCCGAGGGGAAGCGGCAGGGTCAGGACTGGAGGTCATTTATTGTTTTGCGGCAACGGCAGGGGGGGAGAACGTCGCCTGTTTTTGTCTAGATATGTGCGCGATCGCGATCCTGCCAGTAGCGCAGGCGCATCCGCGGCGCGATCAGCTTGCCGATGAACGGCGAGGCGATCAGGGCGATGACGATCCATGCGGGAAGCAGGAACTTCGCCATCTCGTTCAACGCCGGAACCGAAAGGATGGCTATGGCGCCGACACCGAACAGGACCGCATTCACCATCATGGCCGCAATCACCGTCAGAAATGTCTCTGTCTTGATCCGTCTCATGGTTCATGTCCGTTCGTTGTTTCGCTTACAAAACCCCCGAGACGCGATCCGGTTCCACTTTTCTTTAACCCGCCGATGATAGGCGTTGTGGATTGGAGAATTCACGATCGAGGCAAGCCGTGGGAGCACCGTCTTTCCGCTTCAAACACTATGACCTGAAAGGTCAAAGAGCAGGGACTGCCGTGGAGGTCACCCTCAGCGCGGTCAACAACGTCCGCCTGATGACGGCGGCGAACTTCCAGCGCTTCAAGGAGCTGCTCGATTTCAAATATGTCGGCGGCGTCGCCAAGAAGTCGCCGATCCGACTGGTGATCCCCGAGGACGGGCACTGGCACCTGATCGTCGACATGGAAGGTCATCACGGGCTGGCCGAGTCCGCGGTCAAGCTCACGCCGCCTCCCGCGGCCGCGCAGCGGCGGGTCTCCTAGGGCTCGCCCCGCTCCTTGCGCAGCTTCGACCACCAGTCGAGGCGCTTGCGGATGTCGCGCTCGAAGCCTCGCTCCGGCGGATCATAATAGACCTGGCGGCCCATCTTCTCGGGGAAATAGTTCTGGCCCGAAAAAGCGTCCGGCCCGTCGTGATCGTAGCGGTAGCCGTCACCATAGCCCTCCCCCTTCATCAGCTTGGTCGGCGCATTGAGGATGTGCTTCGGCGGCAGCAGGGAGCCGTTCTCCTTGGCCGCCCGCATCGCCGCCTTGTAGGCGGTATAGACGGCATTCGATTTCGGCGCGGTGGCCAGATAGACGCAGGCCTGCGCCAGCGCCAGCTCGCCCTCCGGCGAGCCGAGATAATCGTAGGCATCCTTGGCGGCATTGCAGACGACGAGCGCCTGGGGATCGGCAAGCCCGATGTCCTCCACCGCCATGCGCACCAGCCGGCGCCCGAGATAGAGCGGGTCTTCGCCGGCATCGAACATGCGGCAGAGATAGTAGAGCGCCGCATCGGGATCGGAGCCCCGGACGGATTTGTGCAATGCCGAGATGAGGTTGTAGTGGCCGTCCTGGCCCTTGTCGTAGACGGGCGCCCGGCGCTGGACGATCTGCGTCAGGCCGGCCGTATCGAAGATCTCGCCGTCACGGGCGGCGCGCCACACCTCCTCGGCGAGCGTCAGCACGGCGCGCCCGTCGCCATCGGCCATCCGGATGAGGCTGGCGCGGGCATCGTCATCGAGCGGCAGCGGCCTTGCCTCCACCTGCTCCGCCCGCGTCAGCAGCTCCCGAAGGCTGCGCTCGTCATGCGGGCCGAAGGTCAGGACCCGGGCACGCGACAAAAGAGCGGCGTTGAGCTCGAAGCTCGGGTTTTCCGTGGTGGCGCCGACCAGAATGACCGTACCATCCTCCATCACCGGCAGAAAACTGTCCTGCTGGGCGCGGTTGAAGCGGTGGATCTCGTCGACGAAGAGCAGCGTCTGGCGGCCCTCCATGCGCCGCATGCGCGCCGTCTCGAACACCTTCTTGAGATCGGCGACGCCGGAAAAGATCGCCGAGATCTGCTCGAAGGCGAGCCCCGTTTCGCCCGACAGCAGGCGCGCCACCGTCGTCTTCCCGGTGCCGGGCGGCCCCCAGAAGATCATCGACCCGAGCGAGCCGGAGGCGATCATCCGCTGGAGCACGCCGTCGGCGCCCGTCAGATGCTCCTGGCCGGTCACCTCCGCCAGCGACTTCGGCCGCAGGCGGTCGGCCAGAGGTCGCCGGCTGGCGACCTCGTCGGGGACCTTCGGCGCGAAAAGGTCGCCCTTCATCGGAAGAACTGCCGGATCCGCTGGCCGTCCCGCTCAATCTCGACGCGCCAGAAGCCCGGATCCTCGTCCAGCATGTCTTCCATGGCCTCGCTCGACTGCACCGCCACGCCGTTGAGCGACACGATGATGTCCTTCGGCCGGAAGCCGATGCGGCTGCCGGGCGAATTGCGCACGACGTCGACGACCACGACGCCGGTCTTGTCGGCCGGCATGCGCAACTCCGTGGCCAGGCGCGGCGAGAGATTTCCGACGCGGATCCCGGCAAAGGGATTGCGTCCCTCGATCAGCCGCTCGTCGCGGGCGGGCGTTTCCGGTGCGGAATTGAGAGCGATCGTGACCTGTCGGCTGCTGCCGCTCGACTGAACCGTCAGCACGGCCTCGCCGCCCAGTCCGGCCGTCGTCAGGCGGTAGCCGAGGGCATCGGGATGTTCGACCTCGATGCCGTCGACGGCGGTCACGACTTCGCCCGGCCGGATGCCGGCCGCATCGGCCGGTCCGCCCTCGGCGACGCCGACCACCAGCGCACCGCGCGCCGCCTTCAGGCCGAGCGCCTCTGCCACATCGGAGGTGACGGGCTCGAAGCTTGCGCCGATATAGGGACGCTCGAACGAGCTCTCGCCCTCTTCCGCCGCGGCCAGGAAGACCTTGACGAGGTTGGCGGGAATGGCGAAGCCGATGCCGTTGGAGCCGCCGCCGCGGGAAAAGATCGCCGTGTTGATGCCGATCAGTTCGCCGCTCATGTTCATCAGGGCGCCGCCGGAGTTGCCGGGATTGATCGAGGCATCGGTCTGGATGAAGAAGCCGAAGTCGCCGGGCGTCACCTGGTTGCGGGCAAGTGCCGAGACGATGCCGCTCGTTACCGTCTGGCCGACGCCGAACGGATTGCCGACCGCCAGCACCAGATCGCCGACCTCGACGGCATCGGAATTGCCGATCGGCAGCGCCGGGAAATCTTCGCTCGCCTCGATCTTCAGCACGGCGAGGTCGAGGCTCTCGTCCTTCAAGAGGACCTCGGAGGCATATTCCCGCCCGTCCGCCAGCGCGACCTTGATATCGTCGGCACCCTCGATGACGTGATTGTTGGTAACCACAAGTCCACCGGCCGAAACGATGACACCGGATCCCAGCGACGACTGCTTCTCGGTGCGGTTCGGCATGCGCTGGCCGAAGAACTGCTCGAAGAAGGGGTCGCCCGCAAACGGGTTCATCCGCTGCACGACGCGTTCCGCATAGACATTGACGACGGCACCCGCCGTCTGCTTCACCAGCGGCGCAAAGGACAGCTGAACCTCCGCCTGACTCTGCGGCACCGCCTTGTCCGTCTGGGCGCCGGCCATGGCCGGGGACAGGAGGCAAAGGGCCAGTGCACTGGCGGCAACGCGTCTCAACATGCTCTGCATGAATTCCTCTTTATGAAAATCCGGAACGATTTGTAACGCGGAACGTCGGAAAGGAAAGCGGGCACGTTGACGCTAATCGTGTACCCGCCCCCTTAGTTGAACCACCGGAGAATAGTGATGCCCTGTTTTCGTTCCCAATATGGCCGAGCGCTTTCGGTCGGCGCAATCGCGCTCGTCCTTTCCTTCTCGACCACAGGCCTGCCCGGCCGCTCGACGGCAGCGGCTGCGAGCTTCGACTGCGAGAAAGAGGACCTCGCGGCGGACGAGCAGGCAATCTGCGACAACCGGATGCTCAACGATGCCGACGTGAAGATGGTGACGACGTTCGACATCCTCGCCGGCCTGCTGGCCATGGGCGCCCGCGGCACGATGCAGGACGATCAGACGGCCTGGCTCGCGAGGCGACAGGCCTGCGGCGCAGACGTCGCCTGCATCCAGTCCGCCTATGACGAGCGGATGAAGGTTCTGACAGAAACCTTCAACGGCCTGCCTCGGCCGCGGTAGTTGAGACCCCGCCAGGGCAGGAACCAAGTACTATATGACCTCAACCAAAGTTTCACCGCGCTCCAGCACATCGATGATCGCTGGCAGCGCCTGGTCGAACCACGTCAGCAACTCGCGGCGGCGGGCGTTCGGTAGGCGCACCCAGATTATTGCAGGTCCGGCTTCCGCCAATGCCCGGCGCTGAGCGAAATCTTCGTCTTTCGTGATAATGCAAGCACCGGAGGTGACGGCAAACTCCCAGATCTGACGATCCGGCACCGACTGAAGACCGTGGTCAGCAACATGCCCGGCATCATGTCCCATTTCGACCAGCCACCTCGCCAAGGCAGGAGGCAGTTGGGCATCCACGAGAAATCGCATCAGGCGACGCGCAGCACTGTGTGGTCAGTCTGTCGTGCAGCATATTCAAGCGCTGCAGTGATATCCTCCGGCTCGAGCAGCGGATAGTCCGCCAGGATTTCGTCCTGATCGGCACCGGAGGCCAGCAACTCCAGAACATCCTTCACCCGGATGCGTAACCCACGGATGGAAGGCCGCCCCGAACATATCTGCGGATCGAAAGTGATACGATATAGCTCAGACATCTTTGTCCTTTCCGCGCCTGAGCCTACCATAACAGAAAACGCCCGCAGGAGAACCTGCGAGCGCTCACCTCAACAAAGAGCCTTCGATGGTCCGGCCCCTACTCCGGCAGGATCCGCACGGCGCCCTTGTCGGCGCTGGAGGCGAAGGCGGCGTAGGCCTTCAGGGCCGTGGTGACATTGCGCTTGCGCGGCGCCACCGGCTTCCAGCCGAGCTTGTCCTGCTCGGTGCGGCGGTGCGCCAGTTCGGAGTCGGGAATCATCAGATTGATGGTGCGGTTGGGGATGTCGATCTCGATCATGTCGCCTTCGCGCACCAAGCCGATGGCGCCGCCATTGGCGGCTTCCGGCGAGGCGTGGCCGATGGAGAGGCCCGAGGTACCGCCGGAGAAGCGGCCGTCGGTGATCAGCGCGCAGGCCTTGCCGAGGCCCTTCGACTTCAGATAGCTCGTCGGATAGAGCATTTCCTGCATGCCGGGACCGCCCTTGGGGCCTTCATAGCGGATCACGACGACGTCGCCGGCGACGACCTCATTGTTGAGGATCGCCTTCACCGAAGCATCCTGGCTTTCGAACACGCGCGCCGGGCCGCTGAACTTCAGGATCGACTCGTCAACGCCCGCCGTCTTCACAATGCAGCCGTCGGCGGCGATGTTGCCGTAGAGCACGGCAAGGCCGCCGTCCTTGGAGAAGGGGTTCTTGACGGAACGGATGACGCCCTTGTCGCTGTCGGTGTCGAGCTCGTCCCAGCGCGAGGACTGCGAGAAGGCAACCTGGGTCGGCACGCCGCCGGGGGCCGCCTTGAAGAACGTGCGGACCATCTCGCTGTTGGTGCGGGTGATGTCCCAGCGGTCGATGGCGTCGCCGAGCGTCGCCTCGTGGACCGTCTTGCAGTCGCGGTTGATCAGGCCGCCCCGTTCCAGCTCGCCGAGGATTCGCATGATGCCGCCGGCGCGGTGGACGTCTTCCATGTGGACGTCGCTCTTTGCCGGCGCCACCTTCGACAGGCAGGGCACCTTGCGCGACAGGCGGTCGATATCGTCGAGGGTGAAATCGACGTCACCCTCGTAGGCGGCCGCAAGGATGTGAAGAACGGTGTTGGTGGAACCGCCCATGGCGATGTCGAGCGCCATGGCATTTTCGAATGCTTCCTTGGTCGCGATCGAGCGCGGCAGGACGCTGTAGTCGTCCTGCTCGTAGTGGCGGCGGGCGAGATCGACGATCAGATGGCCGGCTTCGACGAACAGGCGCTTGCGGTCAGCATGGGTGGCAAGCGTCGAGCCGTTGCCCGGCAGCGAGAGACCCAGCGCTTCCGTCAGGCAGTTCATCGAGTTGGCGGTGAACATTCCCGAGCACGAACCGCAGGTCGGACAGGCGGCACGCTCGATCGCCTGGACATCGGCGTCCGACATCGCCTCATCGGCCGCAGCGACCATGGCGTCGACGAGATCCAGCGCCACGGTCTTGCCCTGCAGGACGACCTTGCCGGCTTCCATCGGGCCGCCGGAGACAAAGACGGACGGGATGTTGAGGCGCATGGCGGCGCTCAGCATGCCGGGCGTGATCTTGTCGCAGTTGGAGATGCAGACCATGGCATCGGCGCAATGGGCGTTGACCATGTATTCGACCGAG
The DNA here is from genome assembly GCA_000722615.1 of Pseudorhizobium pelagicum. Lineage (GTDB taxonomy): Bacteria > Pseudomonadota > Alphaproteobacteria > Rhizobiales > Rhizobiaceae > Neorhizobium > Neorhizobium pelagicum. The sequence goes on from JOKI01000008.1 coordinate 39,969, forward strand.
TCCGAGATGATCTCGCGCGACGGCAGCGAATAGAGCATGCCGTCATGGCCCATGGCGATGCCGTCGTCGACGGCGATCGTGTTGAACTCCTTGGCGACGCCGCCGGCAGCCTCGATTTCGCGGGCGACGAGCTGGCCGAGATCCTTGAGGTGGACGTGGCCCGGCACGAACTGCGTGAAGGAGTTCACCACCGCGATGATCGGCTTGCCGAAGTCGCCGTCCTTCATGCCGGTGGCGCGCCACAGGCCGCGCGCACCTGCCATGTTGCGGCCGTGGGTCGTGGTTCTGGAACGATAGACGGGCATGGTTTTCTTCCTCGATCTTGTATTTCGGGCGCGCTCTGCCACGGCGGCACAGCCCGGTTTTCCCGGCTTTCCTACTCCAAGGGCCCCGAAGTGTCACTATCAGGCGGGGCAAAACCGGTACGCCTGCCGAAGCCTCACGCAAACGTGGGCCGAAGAATTCTGGCCGGCGCTGTGAAACTAATTCGTCTCGCGTTACGTATATCAGACAAAGCCGCTCCGAAGGAGACTGTCATGCCCGTCTATCGCCCGCCTCGTATCGCCGCCTCCGACATCACCCCCCGCGACATCTACATGTCACGGCGCAAGTTCATGGGCACCGCTGCGGCCGGCTTCGTGATGGCCGGTGCCGGCTCGGCCCTGGCCGCGCCGCTGACCGCCGCCCCGAGCCGCTTTTCGACCGACGAGACACTGACGCCGAAAGAGGCGGTTACCACCTACAACAACTTCTACGAATTCGGCACGGCCAAGAGCGATCCGGCCCAGAATTCCGGTCAGTTCGAGCCGCTGCCGTGGTCGGTGAAGGTCGACGGCATGGTCGGCAAGCCGCGCGAATTCGGCATCGAAGAGCTGATGAAGATGCAGCTCGAGGACCGGACCTACCGGATGCGCTGCGTCGAGGGCTGGTCGATGGTCATCCCGTGGGTCGGCTTCCCGCTGTCGGCGCTTCTCGACCAGGTGGAGCCGCTCGGCAGCGCCAAATACGTATCTTTCGAAACCGTCGTCCGCCCCGAGCAGATGCCGGGACAGACCGGGTTCTTCCAGCCGCTGGAATGGCCCTATGTCGAGGGCCTGCGCCTCGACGAGGCGCGCCATCCGCTGACCATCCTCGCCGTCGGGCTCTATGGCGAAACGCTGCCGAACCAGAACGGTGCGCCGATCCGGCTCGTCGTGCCGTGGAAATACGGGTTCAAGAGCATCAAGTCGATCGTCAAGATCTCGCTCGTCGAGGAGCAGCCGCAAACCACCTGGAAGAATTCGAACGCCCGCGAATACGGCTTCTACTCGAACGTCAATCCGGCCGTCGATCATCCGCGCTGGAGCCAGGCGACCGAACAGCGGATCGGTGACGGCGGCTTCTTCTCCGTCGCCAACCGCCCCACCCTGCCCTTCAACGGCTATGCCGACGAGGTCGCAAGCCTCTATGAGGGAATGGACCTCAAGGCGAACTTCTGATGGCATTGATCCCCACCCTGCCCCGCAAGCTGCACGGGGCGAGCATCTGGGCGCTCTATGTCGTCGGCCTGCTTCCGGCGGTCTGGTACTTCTACCAAGGCGCCACCGGCGGTCTGGGGGTCAACCCGGTCAAGACCTTCGAACACCTGCTCGGGATCTGGGCGCTGCGGTTCCTGATCGCGACGCTCGCCGTCACACCGCTGCGCGACATCGCGGGCATCAACTGGCTGCGCTATCGCCGGGCGCTCGGCCTCCTGGCGTTTTATTACGTCGCGCTGCATTTCTCCGTCTGGCTGATCCTCGACCGCGGCCTCGACTTCAGTTCGATTGCCGGCGATATCGTCAAGCGACCCTATATCACCATCGGGATGGTCTGCCTCGTCTCGCTGGTGCCGCTGGCGCTGACCTCCAACAGCTGGTCGATCCGGCGCCTCGGCCAGCGCTGGAGCAAGCTCCACCAGCTGATCTATCCGGTGGCGCTGGGCGGCGCGCTTCACTACCTCCTCGCGATCAAGTCCCTCACCGCCGGCCCCTTCATCCACATTGCGCTGATCGCGCTGCTGCTGCTCTACCGGCCGCTGCGCAAGCCCTTCCTTGCCTGGAAGCGCGGCAAGCCGGTCGCGGCGCAGCAGAGAGCATCTTCCCGCTAGGACTGTGCCGGACACTGCCGTCGGTGGTGACGGAGAGATCAGGATGCGCCGCGACCTGCCGTGCATCCTCCCATCCGGTTCACGGCTTATATGAGCGGGAGCTTTTTCCTGTGCAGTGACCACGTAAAACTTGCGGACACTTCCGATCCGGCTGTTGTATGGTAAGCAAAGCCATACCCCAATGCCCCTTCTCTTCGGAAGTACTCCATGACCAGAGATCTAATCTTCATCGGTCCTTTGCCGCCCCCGGTACATGGACAGGCTATCGCGACGCGGACGGTTCAGGAGCAGCTTCTGACCGCAGGACTGCAGATCGAAACGCTGAACCTCGGCGTCGAAAGCAGAGGATCCACCGCCGCCCTGATGGTGCGCCGGGGCTGGGCGCAACTGCGGGCGATCATGGCCTGCCTCACAGGGCGCCAGCCCAGCGTCTACATTTCCGTCGGCGCCAACAAGGGCATGTATCTGACGGCCTTGATGGCGCTTGCGGCCCGCGCCACCGGCAAGACCGTCGTGCTCCACCACCACACCTATGCCCATATCGGCCAGGAAGTGCCGAGGATGAAGATCCTGCTGGCGCTTGCCGGAAAGGCGGCCTGGCACATCACCATCTGCCCGGCAATGAGCGCACAGCTGAAGAAGGTATACCCTCAGGTCTTAAAGACGCTCGAATTCAGCAACATCGGCTCCGTCGACACCGGCCTGCTGACGCTGGCGCGGGAAGACAGAACCGAGGTGACGCTCGGGTTCATGAGCAATCTCACGGCCGAGAAAGGCGTCCATCACGCCATCGCTGCGTTTCGCGAGGCGCTCGCCGCCGGCCACGCGCAGCGGCTGGTTCTTGCCGGGCCCTGCAACGACGAGGCATCCCGGCAGGCCGTCGAGGCGGCCCTGGAGGAGATGGGCGACAGGCTCGTATACCTGGGCCCGGTCTACGGGCACGAGAAGGTCTCGTTTTTCGAGATGATCGACATCTTCCTCTTCCCGTCCACCTATGCCAACGAGACCCAGGGGATCGTCAACCTGGAGGCGCTGGCGGCCGGCCTGCCGATCGTGGCGTTCGGCCTCTGCTGCATTCCATCCGATCTGGACGTTGACTCGTGCATCGTCGTTGATCCGCACGAGGGACCAGCCGGTTTTGCCGATGCGACACGGCGGATGGCGGGCCAACTCGGTCAGCAGTCCAGGCACGCGCTAGCGCAAGCCTCGCGGGCCCAGTTCGGGCGGCTGCAGTCCCGGCATGCGGCCGAGAGAAGCGCCTTGTACGATCTCCTCGCCGGCGTGAGGCCCGAGGGGCGGACTTCATCTGCTGATTAACGCCAGTGGTGCGGCTGGCTGGGCAGGGTCCCGACCGGCGGCTTTAAATCCATGACGACAAAACGCGAAAGAGCCGGGTGTCGCCACCCGGCTCTTTCAATCTGTCGCATCCGAAATCCGCAGATTATGCGGCTTCGGCGGCTTCCATTTCAGCCGCGTGGCGAGCCTTGTCGGCTGCGCCCTTGGCGTTGACGTCGCGCTCGACGAACTCGATGACCGCGAGCGGTGCATTGTCGCCCTGGCGGAAGCCAGCCTTCATGATACGCAGGTAGCCGCCATTGCGGGTTGCGTAACGCGAGGCGATTGTGTCGAACAGCTTGCGGACGGCGTCCTGATCCTGGATCTGCGAGATCGCCTGACGGCGAGCGTGCAGGTCGCCGCGCTTGCCGAGCGTGACAAGCTTTTCGACGATCGGACGAATTTCCTTGGCCTTCGGCAAGGTGGTGACGATCTGCTCATGCGTGATCAGCGAGGCAGCCATGTTGGCAAACATGGCCTTGCGGTGGCTGGCAGTGCGGTTGAGCTTGCGACCGGCTTTCTGGTGGCGCATCTCTGGTCTCCTTTACTTGCAGGCATCCGCCTGCAGTCTAATGGTTAGTACTGGTCTTCGTAACGCTTGGCGAGGTCTTCGATATTTTCCGGCGGCCAGGCGGGAACTTCCATACCGAGATGGAGGCCCATGGATGCCAGAACTTCCTTGATCTCGTTCAGCGACTTGCGACCGAAATTCGGAGTGCGCAGCATTTCCGCCTCGGTCTTCTGGATGAGATCGCCGATGTAGACGATGTTGTCGTTCTTCAGGCAGTTCGCGGACCGGACCGAAAGTTCCAGTTCGTCGACCTTCTTGAGGAGCGCCGGGTTGAACGCCAGTTCGGTGACCGATTCCTCTTCGGCTTCCTTCTGCGGCTCGTCGAAGTTGACGAAGACCGAGAGCTGGTCCTGCAGGATACGGGCAGCGAAGGCAACAGCATCTTCGCCCGTGACCGAACCATCGGTCTCGATGGTCATGGTCAGCTTGTCGTAGTCGAGAACCTGGCCTTCGCGGGTGTTTTCCACCTTGTAGGACACTTTCTTGACCGGCGAGTAGAGGCTGTCGACCGGGATGAGGCCGATCGGAGCGTCTTCAGCACGGTTGCGATCGGCAGGAACATAACCCTTGCCGTTGTTGACCGTGAATTCCATGCGGATCTCCGCGCCCTCGTCGAGGGTGCAGATGACGTGGTCGGGGTTCAGGATCTCGATGTCGCCGACCGTCTGAATGTCGCCGGCCGTCACGGAACCTGGACCCTGCTTGCGCACAACCATGCGCTTTGCGTCGTCGCCATCCATCTTGATGGCGATTTCCTTGATGTTGAGCACGATGTCCGTCACATCTTCCCGGACGCCCGGGATGGAGGAGAATTCGTGCAGAACGCCGTCGATCTGGACGGCGGTGACAGCAGCACCGCGCAGCGACGACAAAAGCACCCGGCGCAGAGCGTTGCCGAGCGTCAAGCCGAAGCCCCGCTCAAGCGGTTCTGCGACGAGGTTCACCTTCGTGCGACCGGACGAGGTGAACTCCACCTTGTTCGGCTTGATCAGTTCCTGCCAGTTCTTCTGGATCATGTTTTAAACCTTCCGTTCGTTGCCACCATCCAATCGTGGCAACCGAGCATGAGAAGCACCGAGCGAGACAAGGCCCTTCGGCGGTACGGCAAAACCGCCAGACTTCGAGAACGAAGTGAGGCGGCATTACACAAGTTCAATGCAGCCTGGCTGAACCGCCGGCGCATCCGCTGATTAGACGCGGCGCTTCTTGCGCGGACGGCAACCGTTGTGCGGGATCGGGGTCACGTCACGGATCGAGGTGATCATGAAACCGGCGGCCTGCAGAGCGCGCAGAGCCGATTCACGACCGGAGCCCGGACCGCAGACTTCGACTTCCAGCGACTTCATGCCATGTTCCTGGGCCTTCTTGGCGCAGTCTTCGGCAGCGATCTGTGCGGCGAACGGGGTCGACTTACGCGAACCCTTGAAGCCCTTCGCGCCAGCCGACGACCAGGCAATCGCATTGCCCTGCGCGTCGGTGATGGTGATCATGGTGTTGTTGAAGGTCGAATTGACGTGGGCAACGCCCGACGTGATGTTTTTGCGTTCGCGACGGCGGACGCGTGTGGCTTCCTTGGCCATGGTCTTCCTTTCGTTGATCTCGTCACCGCCGTAGTTCCAGCGGCTCCACCGGAGCCAGGCTTGCGCCCGGCACCAAACTCAAAAAGAGGCCAGCGAGCGAGCGCCAGCCTCTCCCACCCGGAGAACCGGGAAATTACTTCTTCTTACCAGCAATCGCCTTTGCCGGACCCTTGCGGGTGCGGGCATTGGTGTGCGTGCGCTGACCGCGGACCGGAAGGCCACGACGGTGGCGCAGGCCACGGTAGCAACCAAGGTCCATCAGACGCTTGATGTTCATCGAGGTTTCGCGACGCAGGTCGCCTTCGACCTGGTAATCGCGGTCGATGGTTTCGCGGATCTGCAGAACTTCTGCGTCCGTGAGCTGATGAACGCGACGTTCAGCCGGAATACCGACCTTCTCGACGATTTCCTGTGCGAACTTCGGGCCGATCCCGTGAATATACGTGAGCGCAATAACAACGCGCTTCGCAGTCGGGATGTTGACGCCAGCGATACGTGCCACGCCTATTCTCCTTCGTTCCAGTTGCCATCCGGCAAGTGGTACTTCTTCCATGAGAGCAGCCGCAAGACGGCCGCCAGTTCAAACGATTATCCGAAACAGTCAAACGACCGACCCGGATACCCTTCTCGGGAGATCCGCACCGATCGCATATGCTGTAGCGAGTTGGCGCGGGGTTTAACGGAATCGGTCAAAAATAGCAACCGGCTCCGCCAAGATTCTTTAACAAGCCACCGCCCCTCTCAAAGAGCGGCGAGGATCTTCTCTATGTCTGCCGTCACGGCATCCATTTCCGCCATGCCGTCGACGGTCTGCAAGCTGCCCTTGGCATAGTAGTAGCCGATGAGCGGCGAGGTTTCCTTGTAGTAGACCTCGAGGCGCTGCGTCATCGTTTCGGCATTGTCGTCCGGGCGGCGCTTGAAGTGCGTTGAACCGCACTTGTCGCAGACGCCTTCAACTGCCGGCTTCTTGTCGGTGTCGTGATAGACCGTCCCGCACTGTGCGCAGGAATAGCGGCCGGAGACACGACGAACCAGCTCCTTGTCGTCGACCTTCAATTCGATGATGGCCGACAGACCCAGTCCCTTGTCCTTCAGCATCTTCTCCGTGGCGTCGGCCTGGACGAGAGTCCTGGGGAAGCCATCGAGAATGAAGCCATTGGCACAATCGGGCTGATCGATTCGCTCGGACACGATGGCGATGACGATGTCATCCGAGACCAGCTTTCCGGCATCCATGACTTCCTTGGCACGCTTGCCGACGTCCGTCTGTGCCGCCACGGCTGCCCGCAGCATGTCGCCGGTGGATAGCTGCGGAATTCCGTGCTTATCCACGATCCGCTGGGCCTGGGTCCCCTTCCCCGCGCCCGGCGGTCCCAAAAGTATCAGTCTCATCGTCCCCTCTTTCCTCCACGCAGTTTCGACTTCTTGATCAACCCCTCGTACTGCTGAGCAATCAGGTGACCCTGGATCTGTGCGACCGTATCAAGCGTAACACTGACCACGATCAAAAGCGAAGTACCACCAAGGGCTAATGGTACCCCCGTACGGGCAATCAGCAGCTCAGGCAGGATGCAGACGAAGACGAGGTAGACCGCGCCGATCACTGTGATTCGGGTCAGGACGTAGTCGATGTAGTCGGCGGTGCGTTCGCCCGGACGAATGCCCAGGATGAAGCCGCCATGCTTCTTCAGGTTATCGGCGGTGTCCTTCGGGTTGAAGACGATCGCCGTATAGAAGAAGGCGAAGAAGGCAATCAGCATGCCGTAGAGCACCATGAACGCCGGCTGACCGTGACCAAGCGCGGCGATCACCGTCGTTGCCCAGCTCGGAAGCTCGGCACTGTTTGCAAATCCCGCAGCCGTCGCCGGCAGAAGGAGAAGCGACGAGGCAAAGATCGCCGGGATCACGCCTGCGGTGTTGAGCTTCAGCGGCAGATGCGAGGTGTCGCCCTGGAACATGCGGTTGCCCACCTGGCGCTTCGGATACTGGATCAGAAGCCTGCGCTGGGCACGTTCGACGAAGACGATCAGCGTGATGACACCGATCGCCACCAGAATGACCAGGAGAATCAGCGCCGTCGATAGAGCGCCGGTCCGGCCGAGTTCCAGCGTACCTGCAAAGGCGGTCGGCAGACCTGCAGCAATGCCGGCAAAGATGATCAGCGAAATACCGTTGCCGATGCCGCGGGCGGTGATCTGCTCACCGAGCCACATCAGGAACATGGTACCGCCCAGAAGCGTCACGACGGTGGTGATGCGGAAGAACCAGCCCGGATCGAGAACCAGACCATTGCCGCTCTCGAGGCCTGCGGCAATGCCGTAGGCCTGCAGCGTGCCGAGCAGGACGGTGCCGTAGCGGGTGTACTGGTTGATGACCTTGCGGCCCTGCTCGCCTTCCTTCTTCAGCGCTTCCAGCGAGGGAACGACCGAAGTCATCAGCTGCACGATGATCGACGCGGAGATATAGGGCATGATGCCGAGCGCGAAGATCGCCATGCGCTCCACGGCGCCGCCGGCAAACATGTTGAAGAGACCGAGGATACCACCGGACTGGCCCTGGAAGGCCGCGGCATAAGCCTCCGGGTTGAGGCCGGGCAGCGGAATATGCGTGCCGAGGCGATAGACGAGGAGAGCTGCCAGCGTAAACCACAGCCGCTTCTTGAGATCCTCCGCCTTGGCGAAGGTCGAAAAATTGAGGTTGGAGGCAAGTTGTTCCGCTGCAGAAGCCATGCATTTCTCCGCCTGACCAATTCCGGCGGCGGGAAGGCGCCAAGCCCGGAAAGCAGTCTGAATTCAGTTGATGAAAACGGGCGGGAGCGCGGGACGCAACCAGTGCCTCACCCTGTTTTCCGTATGGTTCCGGAAAGCGCGACCGTAGCGGCCGGTCCCAGAATCGTGAGGCTCACATATGGGAGCAAAATCGCCCGGTGTGAAGCACGCCGGGCGATTTATACGGCTTATTCGGCAGCAGGAGCTTCCGGAAGCTTGATGGTGCTGCCGGCCTTCTCGATCTTCTCGACGGCAGCCTTGGAGGCACCGGCGGCTTCGATCGTGACCTTGGCCGTCAGTTCGCCATCCGACAGGATGCGGACGCCGTCGCGCGGGCGACGGATCACGCCGGCAGCCTTCAGGGCCGCAGCGTCGATCGTTGCCTTGGGGTCGAGCTTCTTGGCATCGATCGCCGTCTGGATGCGACCGAGCGATACGGTCACGAAGTCCGACGAGAAGATGTTGTTGAAGCCGCGCTTGGGCAGGCGACGATAGATCGGCATCTGGCCGCCTTCGAAGCCGTTGATGGACACGCCGGAGCGAGCCTTCTGACCCTTCACGCCGCGACCACCGGTCTTGCCCGAGCCCGAGCCGATACCGCGACCGACGCGCTTGCGGTTCTTCGTCGAACCTTCGTTGTCTTTGAGTTCATTCAGTTTCATGATGACTTCCCCCGTCTCACTTCTCGTCGACGACGCGAACGAGATGCTGGACAGCACGGATCATACCACGAACCGAAGGCGTATCCTCCAGGGTGCTGACCCGGTGCATCTTGTTGAGGCCGAGACCGATCAGCGTTGCGCGCTGTACGGCCGGGCGGCGGATGGGGCTACCGATCTGCTCGACCGTAACCGTCTTGTTGGCTTCTGCCTGAGTAGCTTTCTTGGCCATGATCGCTCTCCTTATTCTTCCGAAGCAATGCCGGAAGCGGCGCGACGAGCCTGAAGCGTGGCATACTTGAGGCCGCGCTGTGCTGCGACGTCCTTCGGATGCACCTGATGCTTCAGGGCGTCAAAAGTGGCGCGAACCATGTTGTACGGGTTCGACGAACCGGTCGACTTCGCAACAACGTCGCTGACGCCGAGTGTTTCGAAGACGGCGCGCATCGGGCCACCTGCGATGATGCCGGTACCGGCCTTGGCGGCACGCAGCAGAACCTTGCCGGCGCCGTGGCGGCCGTTGAGGTCGTGGTGCAGCGTACGGCCGTCGCGCAGCGGTACGAAGATCAGGTCGCGCTTGGCGGACTCAGTCGCCTTGCGGATGGCTTCCGGCACTTCACGTGCCTTGCCGTGGCCGAAGCCGACGCGGCCCTTCTGGTCGCCGACGACGACGAGAGCAGCAAAGCCGAAACGACGGCCGCCCTTGACGACCTTGGCGACGCGGTTGATCGCGACCAGCTTGTCGACGAATTCGCTATCGCGCTCGTCACGGTTCTGGCGATCGTCGCGAGAACCTCTTCTTTCTTGTGCCATTGTCCTTTTCCTTTTTCTTTTCCGGGTGCAATCGGCAGATTACAGGGCGATCCGGTTCAGGATCGGGTGCGGAGAAACCGCGTTTGCCCGGCCCCGCTTGCGCGAGGCCGGGCAAATTCCTTAGAAGCTCAGTCCGCCTTCGCGGGCAGCTTCTGCCAGGGCCTTGATGCGGCCGTGATAGATGAAGGCGCCGCGATCAAACACGACTTCCTTTACACCGGCCTTCGTCGCCCGTTCCGCCACCAGCTTGCCGACGGCGGTCGCTGCTTCAACGTCAGCGCCGGTCTTGAGCTTCGAGCGCAGATCCGAGTCGAGCGTGGAGGCGGCTGCAAGCGTGCGGCCGGCCACGTCGTCAATGACCTGGACATAGATGTTCTTCGACGAGCGATGAACCGACAGGCGCGGACGGCCGTTGGCAACCGCCTTAATCTGGCGGCGCACGCGGCTCGCGCGCTTTGCAAGTGCTTGTTTCCTGCTAGCCATATCGCGTGATCCTTACTTCTTCTTGCCTTCCTTGCGGATGATCCGTTCCTCGGCGTACTTGACGCCCTTGCCCTTGTAGGGCTCCGGACCGCGGTATTCGCGGATTTCCGCTGCAACCTGACCGACCTGCTGCTTGTTAATGCCGGTGACGATGATTTCCGTCGGCTTCGGCACGGCAATCGAAATCCCCTGCGGGGGTTCGTAGACAACGTCATGGCTGAAACCGAGAGCCAGCTGCAGGTTCTTGCCCTGCAGGGACGCACGGTAACCGACGCCGTTGATCTCGAGCTTGCGCTCGAAACCGTCCTTCACGCCCTTGAAGATGTTTTCAATCATCGTCCGGGACATGCCCCACTTGGAGCGGGCGTCCTTGCTGGCGTTGACCGGGGTCACCGACACGCCGTCGCCATTGTGTTCAACCTTCACTTCGTCGTTTGCAACGAAGAAAAGCTCGCCCTTCGGGCCCTTGGCAGTCACTTTCTGGCCATCAACCGTGGCCGTAACTCCAGCAGGAACCGGAACGGGCTTCTTACCGATACGAGACATTTTTTTGTCCTGTCTGTTCGCTATGGAGATCCCTGCCCTGTCTTAGAAGACAGAGCAAAGAACCTCGCCACCAACGTTCTGTTCGCGAGCCTGGTGATCGGCCATCACACCCTTCGGAGTCGAAAGGATAGTGATGCCGAGGCCGTTCGCGACCTGCGGAATGGACTTCACCGAGACATAAACTCGGCGGCCCGGCTTGGACACGCGGCCGATCTCACGGATCACCGACGCGCCTTCGTAGTACTTCAGCTCGATTTCGATCTCGGACTTGCCGTTACCGTAATCGGTCTGGGAATAGCCGCGGATGTAGCCTTCGGCCTGCAGCACGTCGAGAACGCGTGCGCGCAGTCTGGAGGCAGGCGTCGTCACCGAAGTCTTGCGGCGAGCGGCACCATTGCGGATGCGGGTGAGCATATCGCCCAACGGATCAGTCATGGTCATCTAACTGTCTCCTTACCAGCTCGACTTGACGATACCCGGCACTTTGCCGGAATTGCCCAGCTCACGAAGCGCGATACGCGACATCTTGAGCTTGCGATAGAATGCGCGCGGACGGCCAGTGACTTCGCAACGGTTACGAATGCGGGTCTTGGAGCCATCGCGCGGCAGCGAGGCAAGAGTCAGTGTTGCCTGGAACCGCTCTTCGATCGAGAGGCCCTGGTTCATGATGGTTGCCTTCAGGGTCGCACGCTTTGCGGCCTGGTTGGCAACTGTCTTGCGGCGGCGCTTGTTCTTTTCAACTGCGCTAGTCTTCGCCATATCGGAGTTCCTTTTCTACGCTCGTCGTTACGGTTACTGACGGAACGGGAAGTTGAACTCTCTGAGGAGAGCCCGGGCTTCGTCGTCGGCCTTGGCCGTCGTGCAAACGATGATGTCCATGCCCCACATCTGATCAACCTTGTCGTAGTTGATCTCAGGGAACACGATGTGTTCCTTAATGCCCATGGCGAAGTTGCCACGGCCGTCAAAGCTCTTCGGGTTCAGGCCGCGAAAGTCGCGAACGCGCGGGAGCGCGATGTTGATCAGGCGGTCGAGGAATTCGTACATGCGTGCGCCGCGCAGGGTAACCTTGGCGCCGATCGGCATGCCTTCGCGGACCTTGAAGCCAGCGATGGAGTTGCGTGCCTTGGTGATCACGGCCTTCTGGCCGGAGATCGCAGCGAGATCCGCTGCAGCAACGGTGGGCTTCTTGGAATCGGCTGTCGCCTCACCCACGCCCATGTTGATGACGATCTTCTCGAGCTTCGGGATCATCATCTCGTTGGCGAAGGAGAATTCTTCCTTCAGCGCACCGCGGATGCGGGAAACATATTCTGTCTTGAGCCGCGGCTCATACTTCGCCTCAGCCATCGATCAAATCTCCCGTACGCTTGGCAACTCGCACCTTCTTCCCGTCGACGACCTGGAAGCCAACGCGGGTCGGCTTGCCATCCTTCGCGGCGATCGCGAGGTTCGACAGGTGGATGGATGCTTCCTTGTTGATGATGCCGGCTTCCTGCGTCTGCGTCTGACGCTGGTGGCGCTTCACCATGTTAATACCGCGCACGAGTGCGCGATCTTCCTTCGGCATAACCTGGAGGACTTCGCCGGTACGGCCCTTGTCCTTGCCGGTCAATACGACGACACTGTCGCCCTTGCGGATCTTCTGCATCGGTATCGCTCCCTTACAGCACTTCTGGAGCCAGCGAGATGATCTTCATGTGGTTCTTGGCGCGGAGTTCGCGCGGAACCGGTCCGAAGATACGGGTACCGATCGGCTCTTTCTTGTTATCAATAAGCACCGCTGCGTTGTTGTCGAAGCGGATGACGCTGCCGTCGGCACGACGAATGTCCTTGGCGGTACGCACAACCACCGCCTTCATCACATCGCCCTTCTTCACGCGGCCACGCGGAATAGCTTCCTTGATCGAGACGACGATCACGTCGCCGACCGAAGCGTACTTGCGCTTGGAGCCGCCCAGCACCTTGATGCACATGACACGACGTGCGCCGGAATTATCCGCCACGTCGAGGTTTGTTTGCATCTGAATCATTTCAGGTCGCCTTTTTCTAATGACCGGAACGACCGGGCGCGCGAACGCCCCGATCCGGCTTATGGACAGAATTTCATTGTGCGCGGGACGGATCTTGCCAAGGTGGTTTCCTTAAAAAGGACCTTCCCTGCGCTCAAAGCAAAAGAACGCTCGTTGCCGAGCGTCCTGCGCCGATGGCGTGCTTCATACAGAAATCTGCGCCAGAAGCAAGAGCCTGGCGCAAATGACTGAAATTAAGCCTGGGCGGAAATCACCGTCCAGCACTTATCCTTGGAAATCGGGGCGCATTCCTGGATGGAAACCACGTCACCGACCTTGTACTGATTGTTCTCGTCGTGCGCCTTGTACTTCTTGGAACGGCGAACCGTCTTCTGAAGCAGCGGATGGGAGAATCGGCGCTCGATGCGGACAACAACGGTCTTCTCGTTCTTGTCGGAAACTACGACGCCCTGCAGAATGCGTTTCGGCATATTGTTCTTCCTTTAGGCCTTTGCTTCTGCCGCCTTCTGGCGGGCAATGGTTTTGACGCGGGCGATGTCCTTGCGGACTTCGTTAACGCGCGAGGACTTCTCGAGCTGACCGGTGGCCTTCTGGAAGCGCAGGTTGAACTGCTCCTTCTTGAGGTCGGCGAGCTTGTCCTTGAGCTGGTCGGCCGTGAGGCCGCGAACTTCTTCGGCTTTCATCGTGCCTTCTCCTACTCTGCGATGCGCTGAACGAAGCGCGTCTTAACCGAGAGCTTGGCGGAGCCGAGACGAAGTGCCTCGCGGGCAATCTCCTCGGATACACCGTCGATCTCGAACATCATCCGGCCGGGCTTGACCTTGCATGCCCAGTATTCGACCGAACCCTTACCCTTACCCATGCGGACTTCCGTCGGCTTGGCTGTGACCGGAACGTCTGGGAAGACGCGGATCCACACGCGGCCGGCACGCTTCATATAGCGCGTGATGGCACGACGAGCGGCTTCGATCTCACGAGCGTTGACGCGGTTCGGCTCCTGAGCCTTCAGACCGAACTCACCGAAGGCCAGATCGAATCCGCCCTTGGCAACACCCTTGATACGTCCCTTGAACTGCTTCCGGAACTTTGTACGCTTTGGCTGCAACATTTTCTTACTTCTCCGAGCTTATCTTTCGCCAGCGCTAATCAAGCATTTTCGCGACGACGATCGCCACGGTCGCCACGATCACCACGGCTTGCGGGACCCTGTGCGTCACCTTCGAGAGCGCGGCGTTCGGAAGCCATCGGATCGTGCTCAAGGATTTCGCCCTTGAAGATCCAGACCTTGATGCCGCAGATACCGAATGCGGTTTCGGCTTCCGCCGTCCCGTAGTCGATGTCGGCGCGCAGCGTGTGAAGCGGCACGCGGCCTTCACGATACCATTCGGTACGGGCGATTTCCGCACCACCGAGACGGCCGGCGCAGGTGATCCTGATGCCTTCGGCACCAAGACGCATCGCCGACTGAACGGCACGCTTCATCGCACGACGGAAGGCGATACGACGCTCGAGCTGCTGGGCGATGCCCTGGGCAACCAGAGTGGCGTCGACTTCGGGCTTGCGCACTTCAACGATGTTGAGGTGCGTTTCCGAATTCGTCATCGTCGAGATCTTCTTGCGAAGCTTCTCGATGTCGGCGCCCTTCTTGCCGATGATCAGACCCGGGCGCGCCGAGTGGATCGTGACGCGGCACTTCTTGTGCGGACGCTCGATGACCACCTTGGCGATACCGGCCTGCTTCAGCTCGGACATCAGATACGCGCGGATCTTCAGATCCTCGTGCAACAGCTTGCCGTATTCGGCATTGTCGGCGAACCAACGGCTGTCCCAGGTGCGGTTAATGCCGAGGCGGAAACCGATTGGATTGATTTTCTGACCCATTATGCGGCCTCCCCTTTTTCCTCGACTTCGCGCACGACGATCGTCAGGTGCGCGAAAGGCTTCTCGATGCGAGAAGCACGGCCGCGACCGCGAGCGTGGAAGCGCTTCATGACGATCGACTTGCCGACGTAGGCTTCCGATACGATCAGGGAGTCGACGTCGAGGTCATGGTTGTTCTCGGCGTTGGCGATGGCAGACTCGAGAGTCTTCCTCACCGTGCCGGCGATGCGCTTGCGAGAGAACTCGAGGTCTGCGAGCGCGCGTTCGACCTTCTTGCCACGGATCATGGCGGCAACCAGGTTGAGCTTCTGCGGGCTGACGCGGATGGTGCGGGCAACTGCCTGCGCCTCATTGTCCTTCAGCCGGCGTTCGGTCTTTGCCTTCGCCATGGTTACTTCCTCTTCGCCTTCTTGTCCGCGCCGTGACCATAATAGGTACGCGTGGGCGCGAACTCACCGAACTTGTGACCGACCATGTCTTCGTTGACGCTGACCGGGATGTGCTTGCTGCCGTTGTAGACGCCGAACGTCAGACCGACGAACTGCGGCAGGATGGTGGAACGGCGGCTCCACATCTTGATCACTTCGCTCCGTCCGCCTTCACGAACCTTCTCAGCCTTCTTGAGAAGATAGCCGTCAACAAACGGGCCTTTCCATACTGAACGAGCCATTCCTGACTACCTCTCTTACTTCTTGCGCTGGTGGCGCGAACGCATGATGAACTTGTCAGTCGACTTGTTCGAGCGCGTACGCTTGCCCTTGGTGGGCTTACCCCACGGGCTGACTGGGTGACGGCCACCCGACGTGCGGCCTTCACCACCGCCGTGCGGGTGGTCGACAGGGTTCATGACGACACCGCGGTTATGCGGGGTCTTGCCGCGCCAGCGGGTACGACCGGCCTTGCCGTCGTTGATGTTGCCATGGTCCGGGTTGGACACGGCGCCGACGGTGGCGAGGCACGAGCCCGGAACGAGGCGCTGCTCGCCCGAGTTCAGGCGAAGGATGGCCATGCCCTGGTCACGACCGACGAGCTGCACGTAGGTGCCTGCCGAACGGGCGATCTGACCGCCCTTGCCCGGCTTCATCTCGACGTTGTGCACGATCGAGCCCACCGGAACGTACTGCAGAGGCATGGTGTTGCCCGGCTTGACGTCCACGGCCTTGTCGGACGCGATGACCTTGTCGCCGGCAGCAAGACGCTGCGGAGCGAGGATGTAGGCCAGCTCACCGTCCTCATACTTGATGAGAGCGATGAACGCGGTACGGTTCGGATCGTATTCCAGGCGCTCGACCGTACCCTCGACGTCGAACTTGCGACGCTTGAAGTCGATCAGGCGATAGGTACGCTTGTGACCGCCGCCGATGAAGCGGGCGGTGATGCGGCCGAGGTTGTTACGACCGCCGCTCTTGGAGAGGCCTTCCGTCAGCGCCTTTACCGGCTTGCCCTTGTGAAGGCCAGACCGGTCGACGATGACCAGCTGTCGCTGGCTCGGAGACGTCGGATTGTAGCTTTTCAATGCCATTTTTCTGTTCCTCAGAGACCGGTGGAGACGTCGATCGACTGACCTTCGGCCAGCGTCACGATAGCCTTCTTCACGTCCTTCTGCTTGCCGATGAAGCCGCGGAAACGCTTAACCTTGCCCTTGCGGACCAGCGTATTGACGGCCTTGACCTTCACACCGAAAAGCGCCTCGACGGCAGCCTTGATTTCCGGCTTGGAAGCATCCTTGGCAACGTTGAAAACAATCTGGTTCTGCTCAGATACCAGCGTCGACTTTTCGGTGATCGAAGGAGATACGATCACATCGTAGTGGCGAAGATCGGTCACTTGAAACGCTCCTCTAGAGCTTCAACTGCGGCCTTCGACAGCACGAGCTTGCCGCGACGCAGGATGTCGTAAACATTGATGCCCTGAACCGGCAGAACATCGACGTTCGGGATGTTCTGGGCAGCGAGCTTGAAGTTGTTGTCGAGTTCCGCACCGCCGATGAAGAGCACGTTGGTGAGGCCCATCGACGCGAACGAACCGACAAGCGCCTTGGTCTTTGCTTCGGCGGCAACCAGGTTGTCGATGACGATCAGGTCTTCCGACTTCAGCTTGGCAGACAGGGCGTGGCGCAGAGCAAGCGCACGGACCTTCTTGGGAAGATCGTGGGCATGGCTGCGGACGACCGGGCCGTGAGCCTTGCCACCGCCACGGAACTGAGGTGCACGTGCCGAATGGTGACGAGCGCGGCCCGTACCCTTCTGCTTGTACATCTTGGCACCGGTGCGGGAGACTTCTGCACGGGTCTTGGTCTTGTGCGTGCCCTGCTGCTTCTTGGCGAGCTGCCAACGAACCATACGGGCAAGAATGTCTTCGCGGGGGTCGAGGCCGAAAATCTCATCCGACAGGGAGACCTTGCCGGCGTCTTTTCCCTCGAGGGTCTTGACGTTGAATTCCATGTGCTTGGCTCCCTTACTTCGCGGCCGACTTGATGGCATCGCGAACGACGATCCAAGCGCCCTTGGAGCCGGGAACGGCACCCTTGACGAGGATCAGGCCGCGGTTCTCATCGGTGGAGACGACTTCGAGGTTCTGCGTGGTGACGCGCGTCTGGCCCATGTGGCCCGCCATGCGCTTGCCCTTCCAGACCTTGCCCGGATCCTGGTTGGAACCGGTCGAACCATGCGAACGGTGCGAAACGGACACACCGTGCGTGGCCCGCAGACCGCCGAAGTTGTGGCGCTTCATGGCGCCCGCAAAGCCCTTACCGATCGTCGTACCCGTCACGTCCACCAGCTGACCAGCGGTGAAGTGGCCGGCCGTCAGCTCGGTGCCAACGTCGATCATGTTGTCTTCGGTCACGCGAAACTCGACGAGCTTCGCCTTTGGCTCGACTTCAGCAACGGCAAAATGGCCGCGCAGCGCCTTCGTCGTGTTCTTCACCTTGGCGGTGCCTGCACCCAGCTGAATAGCCGTGTAGCCATTCTTTTCCTGGGTACGCTGGGCAACGACCTGGCACTTTTCGAGCCGCAGTACTGTTACCGGGATATGTTCACCAGCGTCGTTATAGACGCGGGTCATTCCCACTTTCTGTGCAATTACACCCGAACGCATCGGTTAATTCCTTCTCACTCCGCTCGAGACAACCGCCTCAGAGCTTGATCTCAACATCGACACCTGCGGCGAGATCGAGCTTCATCAGCGCGTCTACCGTCTGCGGTGTCGGATCTACGATGTCGAGAAGGCGCTTATGGGTGCGCATCTCGAACTGCTCGCGGCTCTTCTTGTCGATATGGGGAGACCGGTTAACCGTAAACTTCTCGATTCGGGTCGGAAGCGGAACGGGGCCCCGGACACTAGCACCGGTGCGCTTCGCCGTCGACACGATCTCGCGCGTGGAAGCATCGAGAATTCGGTGATCGAACGCCTTCAGGCGAATGCGGATATTTTGGCCGTTCATTCGACGTTATCCTTGTTGTCTGTTACTACGCGTGCCCAACGTAAAGGCACGGGTTGTTCTTTTACCTAAGGCGGACCACCGGTTTCAAAGATCGAGAGGAACACCGCAGGACGGTATCCCTTTCCAGTCTTCGGGCCTTGCGACCCACCTTGATGCTGATTGCAGTTCCCTGCCCCATTCGAAGCAGGGGCAAATCGCGCTTGCGCGCCATTTGCTACATTTTCGTGTCATAAGCAAGCGACGAAACGCCGCTTGCTTAAATCATTGTTCGCTGCAGAGCAGCGAAGCCGGCGCAACATGCGTCGGCCCCCGCCTTGCGTCGATTAGGCGACGATCGAGGCGACGATGCCGGCGCCGACGGTGCGGCCACCTTCGCGGATCGCGAAGCGCAGCTTTTCTTCCATCGCGATCGGGTTGATCAGCGTCACCTTCACGGTGACGTTGTCGCCCGGCATGACCATTTCCGTGCCTTCAGGAAGCTCAACGATGCCCGTGACGTCCGTCGTGCGGAAGTAGAACTGCGGACGGTAGTTGGTGAAGAACGGCGTATGACGGCCGCCTTCTTCCTTCGTCAGGATGTAGGCTTCAGCCATGAAGGTCGTGTGCGGCTTGACCGAACCCGGCTTGCACAGGATCTGGCCACGCTCGACGCCGTCACGCTGGACGCCACGGATCAGCGCGCCGATGTTGTCGCCGGCCTGGCCCTGGTCGAGCAGCTTGCGGAACATTTCAACGCCGGTCACCGTCGTCTTGGAGGTGTCGCGGATGCCGACGATCTCGACTTCCTCGCCAACCTTGACGATGCCACGCTCGACGCGGCCGGTCACGACCGTGCCACGACCCGAGATCGAGAACACGTCTTCGATCGGCATCAGGAACGGCTGGTCGATCGGACGCTCAGGCGTCGGGATGTAGGCGTCGACAGCGGCCATCAGCTCGCGAACCGCGTCTTCGCCGATCTTCTTGTTGCTGTCTTCGAGAGCGGCAAGGGCCGAGCCCTTGATGATCGGAATCTCGTCGCCCGGGAAGTCGTAGGACGACAGAAGTTCGCGCATTTCCAGCTCGACGAGCTCAAGCAGCTCTTCGTCGTCGACCTGGTCGACCTTGTTGAGGAACACGACGATCGCCGGAACGCCGACCTGACGGGCCAGCAGGATGTGCTCGCGCGTCTGCGGCATCGGGCCGTCGGCGGCCGAGCAGACCAGGATCGCGCCGTCCATCTGGGCAGCACCGGTGATCATGTTCTTGACGTAGTCGGCGTGGCCGGGGCAGTCGACGTGCGCATAGTGGCGGTTCGGCGTCTCATACTCGACGTGCGCCGTCGAGATGGTGATGCCGCGCGCCTTTTCTTCCGGCGCAGCGTCGATCTGGTCGTACGCCTTGTATTCGCCGAAGTACTTCGTGATCGCGGCCGTCAGCGACGTCTTGCCGTGGTCAACGTGACCAATCGTGCCGATGTTGACGTGCGGCTTGTTGCGCTCAAACTTGCTCTTTGCCATTGAATGCTTCCTGTGGACATGGATGTGGGACCCGCGCGCGGGTTTGGTGTGGCCGTTTAAGGCTTTCCCGGAGAATGCGCAAGACATAAATGCCGGAAGAACCGGGCCGGCGGCCGGCACTGCCCGCCCCGCTTGCGGATGCCTGTCGCGGGCACCAAGAGGAGCCGGGCAGCGCCGTCGACCACTGGACCCTGCATGGCTCCGGACCTCGGAAGGCCGGATCGCCTACCGGTCGCCGTGCAGCACCGCAAACCCCTCCGCCTCGAAGAAGGGCCGAGCCTCCTCGGACTTCAGGAACGCGAGGTAATCGGCGGCGGCAGGGTTATCGGCGTCCCGCAGCGGGGCAACGGGATAGACGATCGGCGGATGGGACGTTTCAGGAAAGATCCCCACGACCGTGACGTTCGGATCGGCCGCGGCATCCGTTCGGTAGACGATCCCGTAAGGCGCCTCCCCGCGTGCCACATACTGCAAGGCGGCACGGACATTCTCGGCACCTGCAACCTTCGCCGCGACCGAGGGCCAGACGCCAAGGCTCTCAAGCGCTGCCTTGCCGTATCGGCCGGCCGGCACCGAATCAGGCGCCGCCATGGCCAGCTTGCCGTCGCCGATCAACGCAGCCAGATCAAAACCCGGCCCGATGTCGACCGCAGGCGCACCCCTTGCCCCGATCAGGACGATCCGGTTGCCGAGGAGGCTCGTGCGGCTTGCCGCATCGATCAGGCCCTGGGCGGCGAGGTAGTCCATCCATTGGAGGTCGGCGGAGATGAAGAGATCGGCCGGCGCGCCGGCTTCGATCTGCCTGGCGAGCGCGGAGCTGCCGGCATAGGAAATGGACGTCGCGATACCGCTCTTCTCCGTCCATGCAGTGCTTGCTGCGTCCAGCGCATTCTTCATGCTGGCAGCGGCAAAGACCGTCACCGGCTGCTGCGCAACGACAGTTTCCGGCAGACAGGCGAGAAGGGCGAGGCTTGCCGCCAGCCCCATTACTCCTCGACGGGAACGGTCTATCCAACTCATGGGCGGATCCTTCGGCGATGTGTCCCCATGAGATATCGCCCCAGAAGGCGGATAGCCAGCGCACCGGCAAGGACGCATCCGCGATCGAGCAGCACCCGCCGGCTGCATACGCTTATATAGATGATCGGTGCGGAAACGGGACGAGCGAGGCTTGGAGCGGGTAACGGGAATCGAACCCGTGTATTCAGCTTGGAAGGCTGCTGCTCTACCATTGAGCTATACCCGCAGGTGGTCGATCCTCTGACGGAATGGTGGAGGGAGTTGGATTTGAACCAACGTAGGCTGAGCCAACGGATTTACAGTCCGTCCCCTTTAACCACTCGGGCATCCCTCCAGGTATCCGTCAGGATCGAGACCAAGCTCTTGAGATCGTGGCCACCGGCTCCGATCTGCGCCGCGTATATGACCGCCCCATGACCGTCTGTCAACACGACTGTCGAGCCTAAATGTCGAAAAAATTCTTGCGCCAAAGATGTCCATGCATGCGCCTGACGACTAGGCCAGCGCCGCTGCCGGGGCTATAAGACCGCATGAGCAAGAACGATAATAACGACAAGTCCGGCCGCGACGGCCATTACGCAACCCTGCGCCGCAACGTGCGCGACGCCAAGCGCGAGCGGGGTGAAATTCCGACGCCGGCGCCGCGTCGGCGCGACAAGGCCGCCGGATGGCAGCCGCCGCAGCTGCAGCCAGATCAGGTCCACCTCTACGGCCTGCACACCGTGCGGGCGGCGCTCGAAAACCCGGAGCGCGTGATCGTCAAGCTCTCGGTGACCCAGAACGCTTTCGCACGGCTGGAGCTGGCGGAGCCGGAGACCCTCCCCTATCCCGTCGAGTTCGTCTCGCCGCAGGACATCGACAAGATCCTCGGGCCGGACGCGATCCACCAGGGTGCAATGGTCGAGACGCGGCCGCTGCCCGTCCGGCGGCTGGAGGCCCTGAAGGAGAGCCCGCTGCTTCTGGTTCTCGATCAGGTGACAGACCCGCACAATGTCGGCGCGATCATGCGATCGGCCGTCGCATTCGGCGCCGGCGCACTTATCACCACCCAGAGACATAGCCCGACGGAATCCGGCGTGCTTGCCAAGTCGGCGTCCGGCGCCCTCGAACTCATCCCTTATATCCAGGTGACCAATCTCGCCAATGCGCTGGAAGAGCTCCATGCGCTGGGCTTCCAGACGATCGGGCTCGATTCGGAAGGCCCTGCCCCGCTGGAAGGGGCTCTCTCCGGCGACAAAATCGCTCTGGTGCTGGGCTCCGAGGGCAAAGGTCTGCGCCAGAAGACCCGAGACACGGTAAAGACCCTGGCACGGCTGGACATGCCGGGCGCCATCAAGTCGCTGAACGTCTCGAATGCCGCCGCCATCGCCCTCTACGCGAGCCGGCAGCACCTTACCCGCTGACGCGATCAGGGCTCACTATTTTAGTGGGCCCTACTTAACGCCCGCGCCCTCTGCTTGTGCCGCCGCCTTTTTATTTCGCACCTGCAATATAATTTCGTTGCTTTCATTGTAGAACAAGATTTAATTCTTCCCAGTGTCGTGTCTCTGGTTGGAGAGTGTTGCCTTGGATTTAACCCATCTTCAGCGTCTGGAATCAGAGGCCATTCATATCTTCCGCGAGGTGGCAGCAAGCTTTGTTCGGCCGGTGATGCTGTATTCGGTCGGCAAGGATTCCTCCGTGATGCTGCACCTTGCCCGGAAAGCCTTCTATCCGGCCAAGCCGCCATTTCCCTTCCTCCACGTGGACACCACCTGGAAGTTCCGGGAGATGATCGAGTTTCGCGACCAGGCTGCGAAAGAGCTGGGCTTCGACCTGATCGTCCACGTCAATCCGGACGGCGTGGCGCAGAACATCAGCCCTTTCGTACATGGCTCCGATACCCATACGCACATCATGAAGACGCTGGGGCTCAGGCAGGCGCTGGACGCCTACAAGTTCGACGCTGCCTTCGGCGGCGCGCGGCGGGATGAAGAAAAGTCCCGCGCCAAGGAGCGGATCTTCTCGTTCCGCAACAATCAGCACGCCTGGGATCCGAAGACCCAGCGTCCCGAGATGTGGAAGACCTACAACACCCGCATCAACCCCGGCGAATCCATCCGGGTGTTCCCCCTGTCGAACTGGACCGAGCTCGACATCTGGCAATACATCCTGAAGGAGGACATCCCGATTGTTCCCCTGTATTTTGCCCAGAAGCGCCCCGTCGTCGAGCGGGACGGAATGCTCATCATGGTCGACGACGAGCGCATGCCGCTCGGCCCCGACGACCGCGTCGAGGAGCGGCTGGTCCGCTTCCGGACGCTCGGCTGCTATCCGCTCACCGGTGCAATCGAGTCCGACGCCGTCACCATCGAGGACATCGTTGCCGAGATGCTCGTTGCGCGAACTTCCGAGCGCCAGGGCCGGATGATCGACAAGGACGAATCAGGCTCCATGGAGAAGAAGAAGAAGGAGGGGTATTTCTGATGGATACCACGTCACGCGAGCCCCTCTCCTCCGTCGCCGAATATCTGGGACAGCAGGAAACCAAGTCGCTTCTGCGGTTCCTGACCTGCGGTTCGGTGGACGACGGCAAGTCGACCCTGATCGGACGTCTTCTCTATGACACCAAGCGCATCTTCGAGGACCAGCTGGCGGCGCTGGAGCGCGACAGCGTCAAGCACGGCACCACCGGCGACGACATCGACTTCGCGCTGCTCGTGGACGGCCTGGAGGCGGAGCGCGAACAGGGCATCACCATCGATGTCGCCTACCGCTTCTTCGCCACCGAGAAGCGCAAGTTCATCGTTGCCGATACGCCCGGCCACGAGGAATATACTCGCAACATGGCCACGGGCGCCTCGACGGCGGATCTCGCGATCCTGCTGATCGACGCGCGCCAGGAGATCCTGCCGCAGACGCGACGCCATTCGCTGATCGCCTCGATGCTCGGCATCCGGCACGTCGTGCTGGCGGTCAACAAGATCGATCTCGTCGACTATGACGAGGCCGTCTTCCATCAGATCGTCTCCGACTACGCCGAGTTCTCAGCGAGCCTGGAATTTGCGACCGTGCTGCCGATCCCGATGTCGGCCCGTTTCGGCGACAATGTCATCCACCGCTCGGCGCACATGCCCTGGTATACGGGTCCGACGCTGCTGCAGCATCTGGAGACCGTGGCCGTCGACAACGAGTATCTCGACAAGCCCTTCCGCTTCCCCGTTCAGTATGTTTCCCGCCCGAACCTCGATTTCCGCGGCTTCGCCGGGCAGATCGCCTCGGGCAAGATCGCCGTGGGCGATCCGGTCGTGGTGGCAAAGTCGGGCAAGCTGACACGGGTCAAGGATATCGTCACCATGGACGGGTCCCTCACCGAGGCCCGCGAGGGCCAGGCGGTGACGATCGTGCTCGCGGACCAGGTCGAAGTCTCGCGCGGCAACATGCTGGTCACACCGGAAGAGCGGCCGGAGGTTGCCGACCAGTTTCAGGCGCGCGTCATCTGGTTCGATGCCAATCCGCTCATTCCGGGCCGCAGCTATATCCTGCGGACCGAATGCGAGAGCGTGACGGCCAACATCACCAGCCTGAAGCACAGCATCGACGTCCACACGTTCGCGCATACGGCGGCAAAATCACTCGCCATGAACGAATTCGGTGTGTGCAATCTGTCGCTGCAGGCGCCGATTGCCTTCGATGCCTACAAGGACAACCGGATCACCGGCAATTTCATCCTGATCGACCGCTTCACCAATGCGACGGTCGGCGCCGGGATGATCGATTTCCCGCTGCGCCGCGCCCAGAACATTCACTGGCAGGCGCTGGAGGTGAGCAAGCGCTCCCGATCCGAACTGATGCACCAGAAGCCCGCCGTGCTCTGGTTCACGGGGCTCTCCGGATCGGGCAAATCGACGATCGCCAACAATCTGGAGAAGCTGCTGCATGCAAGCGGTCGCCACACGGTTCTGCTGGATGGCGACAACGTTCGCCACGGGCTGAACCGCGACCTCGGCTTCACGGATGCCGACCGGGTGGAGAACATCCGTCGCGTCGCGGAGGTCGCAAGGCTGATGACGGAGGCCGGCCTCATCGTGATCGTCTCCTTCATCTCGCCGTTCCGTTCCGAACGCCAGCTTGCCCGCGACCTGATGGAGGCCGGCGAGTTCATCGAGGTGTTTGTCGATACGCCACTGGAAGAATGCGTGCGCCGCGATCCGAAGGGTCTCTACAAGCGGGCGCTTTCCGGCGACATCCGCAACTTCACCGGCATCGATTCGCCCTATGAACCGCCCGAGAACCCGGAAATCCACCTCAGGACGGTCGGCGCGGATCCGGAACTGCTTGCAGTGCAGCTCCAGACATTCCTGGAACAGCAGCGACAGGCACCTGATGACCATGCTTGAGATCTTCGAACACGCTGCACTGGCGGCGGGAGCCGCCATCATGGAGGTCTACCGCGAAGGCGCGACCGTCAGCACCAAGGCCGATCACTCGCCGGTCACCGAGGCCGACGAGCGCGCCGAGGAGATCATTCTGACGCATCTGCGCCGGCATTGCCCGGATATCGCCGTCGTTGCCGAGGAATCGGTGGCGGCGGGCCGCGTGCCCGAGACGAGCGACCGGTTCATCCTCGTCGATCCGCTCGACGGCACCAAGGAGTTCATTGCCCGGCGCGACGAGTTCACCGTCAATATCGCGCTCATCGAGGGCGGCATCCCGGTGGCCGGCATCGTCTATGCACCGGCGCTCGGCGTCGCCTATGTCGGCGATCGCCAAGGCGCGCGCCGCATGACGATCGGTGCCGACTTCACGGTCGAGGACCGGCAGGCCATCGCGGCGCAGCCGGTTGCCGACCATCCGGTCGCCGTCGCCAGCCGCTCGCACAACACGCCCGAAACCGACGATTTCCTTGCGTCGGCGAAAGTCTCCGACATCTGCTCGATCGGCTCGTCCCTGAAGTTCTGCCTGCTGGCAGAGGGCAAGGCGGACGTCTATCCCCGCTTCGGACGCACGATGGAATGGGACACCGCGGCTGGAGATGCCGTGCTGCGCGGCGCCGGCGGATCGACGGTGACTCTCGACGGCAAGCCGCTCGCCTACGGCAAGCGGGAACAGCTCCACGACAGCGACTTCGCCAACCCGCATTTCATTGCCTGGGGGCGGCGGGATGAGGAAGCAACGGAGAATGATCTAAAAGTCAGCTTTGGACGCGACTAGTGGACCCAGCCCTCCGAGCGCGTGAAGTAGGCGTCGGCTTTGTCAATGGGCTGCACGGGTTTCGCAGGTACGCCCCCGTAGAGATGCCAGGAAAGATCGAAAGATTTGGCAAGAACTGCGCCGGCAGCCAGAACACTGTGATCAGGCAGCACCGCCCCTTTCAGAACAACAGAAGCCGTGCCGACAAAGCAGTACTCGCCGATGGCGATCGGTCCCAAGGTCTGTCGGGATTCCCGAAGATCAATCGAGTGCGTCAGGAACTGTGAACGCCACCCTGCAATGGTCGTGAAGGCGCCTATCTCCACTCTGGACGAACAGTCGAAGAGATGGCGATTGGTAATGGCCGCATGAGCACCAAGCAGGAGAGAGCGGTCGGAGAACTCTGCATCGTCTCGGAACGAGCCTCGTGATGCGCAAGAAATCCAGTTGAGATTTCCTATAACCGAATTGGCGCCAAGACGCAGAACATCAAGCGACGTAACGATGTTCAGATGCCCGATCACTGCCCCCTCGTCCAACTGGACAACACGAGCACCTACGACAGAGAACCCGATGCGGGCACCAGGTCCGATCTGGAACCCAAGAAAAGCCTTCAACGCTTGCTTGCGCAGAAACCACGGAGCAAAAAAGAGTAAGACCTGAATCAGTAGTCTGATCTTTGCATTTTTCACTTGCTAGGAGCTCCGGAGTTGGACGCCTGTGATGTGGACTTTCCTTCGCCAATCTTCCCGCTACGAAAGGTGAAGCTTCTCTTTGATCGGGACGCTCTTTCGATTTCCTCCACCACAGAGGGATCCGGCCGCAAACCTACATGGGCAACGATCTTCTTTATGCTGTCTATTCTCTTTTCCTGAGAGCCGCCGCCCCTCATGCCGACGAGGTCCTCGAAAGCGAGAACAAGTTTCTCGCTACTTTCTTCATTTGCCCATCCGTCATAGGCCTTGAAGATGTCTGCAATTGAATCAAGGCAGGGATCGCCAGGAAACCGTGGAGGAATTCCCTTTTCTATGGCGTCACGCCTCTCTTCGTCTGTCGCATATTCACGCATCAACCGCTCGTGGATGTAGATGCGTTTAAGTCCTTTTATGTAATGAAGATTCGAATTTACGATGTCCTTCGGACTTCTCGTAATGAAGACGACTTTGAAGTTCATATCCCTGAGAGCTGCGGCAATCTCAGGATTCCATGGCAGATGCCCCGTTGCAATTTGACCCGCACGGACTTCCGAAAGCAGCCGTTTGAATCTCGCAACGTCGGCTTTGAAATCTGCGATGGGAGCAAGGCGCTCTTTTCCGCTGTGGACGTCCCACATATCGATGTGCAGCCGTGACTGCATCAGTCCCGGCACCTCTTCGATGATCGCGGTGGCAAGGTGCGTGCCTGCCTTCGGGATCGAATTGATGAACACCTTCGGCCCCTGGCGCCAGACCATGGAGCGGGCATAGGCCCGGTAGGTCTTCAGCAGAACGCGCCGCAAGGTCGCATTCTGGAAAAAGTGCTTGGACATGGATCAGTCCTTCATGTTGGACGTGCGGTAAAGCTTCAGGATCTGCCACCCCTGCCCCGAAAAGATGAGGGCAGCGCCGGCCAGAGAGGCCAGGGCCGCGCCCGCTGCACCCATCGCATCGATAAGGACAAGGTTCAGGCCCGCGTTGACCGCGAGCCCGAGAAGGCTGAAAACACCATAGGAACGGCCCTGGCCGTTGGCAATCAGCAGGCTGGCGCAGGGTATCGAAAGCGCCGTCAGGGTCTGAACGATCGCCAGAACCTGCAATGTCGATCCCGCCGGGGCATACTGGGCGCCGTAGGCGAGCGTCATGATCTCGTCGGAAAAGATGAAAAGCAAAATGCTTGCCGGCACCGAGGTCGCCAGTGCGAAGATGCTCGACAGGCCGAATGCCCGCCACATGGCCGCAAGCCGGCCGGACGCATGCATCTCGCTCAGCATCGGTGTCATCACCGTCATCAGCATGACCTGGGGAAACGTCACCAGATAGGTCAAGCGGTAGGCGGATCCGTAGTAGCCGGTCTCCTCGAACCCCGCGAGGGGACCGAGCATCAGGATGTCCATCCGATCCATGACCAGCTTCGACAGGAGACCGAGGAGAAGCGGAAAGGCCATCCCCATCCAGACCGCAGGCTGCCCCTGTGCCGGTGCCGCCCAGACCTCCCTTGGCGTGGCACGCCAGAGCGCCACGGTGGCCGCCGCCGCCGCCAGGGCCGTCGAGATGGCCAACAGGATGACCGCATGCCGGGCATCCGCGACGACGCCGATGACCAGGGCCGCGATCAGAATGAGCGGCGGAACCCCCTCGTCGAGCAGGATCCCGAGTGCGGGGCGACGGGCGCCGGCGAGCTGGCTGCGACGGGCCAGATTGATTGCACTGGGGATGATCAGGACAAGGGCCATCCCCAGACCGATCGCGATCTCGGACCGGGCACCGGGAAAGAGCGACAGCGAAGCGACAATCGCGGTTGCGACCACAGCCGCCGAGAGCACCACGATATCGCCCCACCGCAGCAGCGATCGCAGCGACGACCAGTCGCTCTGCGCCCGAAAGGACGGAATGAGCCGCGACATCAGCATCGGCCAGCCGAGGCCGGCAGTCTGCGCGATCAGCATCGCGCAGCCGGTCGCGAAGGTGAACTGACCATACCCCTCCGGCGACAGGTGCCTCGCCACCAGGATCGTCATCACGAAGATGAGCAGCCGCGTGGCTATTCCGGCGGCGAACGTACTGACGATGGCATGCGAGGATCGAGCCCTGGCAATGATCGGGCCCATGACGTTAGAAAAACCTTGAGGCACCATTTTCCCCGCACCGCTGTCTTCCGTCCACGTGAATTCTTCCTTCGCAAAGCACACACACGATATTCACAGTCACCTCGGACGGAATGATCGGCGCGTACAGAACAGTAACTTTTCAGCGTGGCGACGGCAAAGTTTCATGAGCAACGAATCCGCCTTTGTGGAAAAAAATCAAAATATACTTAAATACCGGGCGCGCTTTCCAATCAGAGCACCTGTATAGAAGCACACCCGCCGAATAGAAACACTCAAATTAAAGAGCACACCCATAATTAACGCGCTACACGCGAACTATGGGGTACAGAGCTTATGTGGCCGTATTCGTTGGAGGTCCTGACACGCAGCAGCGCCGCGGTTTCGCCCCTCCCCACAGAGCGACGGATGCTGAAGCATCACCGAATGAAGTCGCCCGTGAGGCTGCTTCACCCGGTTTATGGCTGGCCTGGAATCGCAGTTAAACCTGCTGGTTCCGCTCTTCTTCTTGCTGTGGAGCGGAGGGGCCGTCGACGGCCGCGGTTTTGCGCGCATGCAGGCGAGCCAGCAGCGGTGACGGACGGCTTACAGAAGGGGAAATGCGTGGCACAGGCCTACGCCTGAGAAGATGAATTGGTGCCCCCGCCAAGGTTCGAACTCGGGACCCCCTGATTACAAATCAGGTGCTCTACCAACTGAGCTACAAGGGCATTTCCAATGCCGTCGAGTTACCAGATTCTGCTTTCCTGTAAAGCGAAAAATTGCGTTTTGTCGAGATCTCCGGCTCCCGGGGTAGCCGATCGGGAGTACCAGTTCAGGCGCAAAGCGCTTGTCTTCAAAGGATTTTTGCGGGTAGGTATGGCCGCTAATACGAGGCGAGCCATGTCGAACCCAGCCAAGTCCCTCTCTTTCTGTGCGTCCTCCGCCCCCGAGGCTCTTGCTGCGCGCGAGGAGCTGATCGGCATCTACGGCAATATCTCCGACAATGACGCCGACGTCGTCGTGGCGCTGGGAGGCGACGGCTTCATGCTGCACACGCTGCATGGCACGATGAGCTCGGGCAAGCCCGTCTATGGCATGAACTGCGGCTCCGTGGGCTTCCTGATGAACGACTACCGCACCGAGAACCTGCGGGAGCGGATCGAGGTCGCGGTGGAGAACACGCTGCATCCCCTGCAGATGAAGACGACCAACGCCGACGGCACAAGCTCCATCGCATTGGCCATCAATGAGGTCTATCTGTTCCGGCAGTCCTACCAGGCCGCCAAGCTGCGCGTCGAGATCGACGGCCAGGTGCGGCTCGACGAGCTGATCTGCGACGGGCTGATGATCGCCACACCGGCGGGATCGACGGCCTACAATCTTTCGGCCCATGGGCCGATCCTGCCGCTCGAAGCGCCGCTGCTGGCCATGACGCCGGTCAGCGCCTTCCGGCCGCGCCGCTGGCGGGGCGCCCTTCTGCCCAATCAGGTCCGCGTCGACATCCACATTCTGGAGCCCGACAAGCGCCCGGTGAACGCGGTCGCCGACAACATGGAGGTGAAGTCGGTGCTGCACGTAGAGATCGCCCAGTCCCAGGAGATGACGGCGCGCATCCTGTCCGATCCGGACCACTCCTGGTCGGACCGCATCGTGGCCGAGCAGTTCAACAACTGAGATCGCACAAGCCGCGCTTGAGGCCGGGCCAACTGACGCCAAGCGTCATTCCAGCGCGTTCCCCCCCTAAAATGCAGAAGAGCGGCCGTCGATGCGGCCGCTCTTCTCATATCATCGTCCGGCCCAGGGCTGTCAGTCGACGTCGTCGATGCCAGCGTCGGCCTTGCCGCTGATCCGGTGGGCAAGAGCCGCTTCCATGAAGGGATTGAGGTCGCCGTTCAGGACATCGTCCGGCGCGGAGCTCTCCACCCCGGTGCGCAGGTCCTTGACCATCTGGTAGGGCTGCAGCACGTAGGAGCGGATCTGGTGCCCCCAGCCGATCTCGGTCTTGGACGCGGCTTCGGCATTGGCCGCCTCTTCCCGCTTCTTCAACTCTGCTTCGTACATGCGGGCACGCAACATCTCCCAGGCCTTGGCCTTGTTCTTGTGCTGCGAACGCTCCTGCTGGCAGGACACCACGATGCCGGTCGGAATGTGCGTGATGCGGACGGCCGAGTCGGTGGTGTTGATGTGCTGGCCGCCGGCGCCCGAGGCCCGGAAGGTGTCGATGCGGCAGTCGCTCTCGTTGATGTCGATGTTGATCGAGTCGTCGACGACCGGATAGACCCAGACCGACGAGAACGACGTGTGCCGCCGCGCATTCGAGTCATAGGGCGAGATCCGCACGAGGCGGTGCACGCCCGATTCGGTCTTCATCCAGCCATAGGCATTGTGGCCCTTGATCAGGATCGTCGCGGACTTGATGCCGGCCTCTTCGCCGTCGTGCATTTCCAGGATCTCGACCTTGTAGCCGGAGCGTTCGGCCCAGCGGGTGTACATGCGCAGCAGCATGTTGGCCCAGTCCTGGGACTCGGTTCCGCCAGCGCCGGAATGGACTTCGACATAGGTGTCGTTGCCGTCGGCCTCGCCGGACAGCATCGCCTCGACCTGTTGACGGTCCGATTCGGCCTTCAGGGTCTTCAGGGCGTCCTCGGCATCCTTGACAACGCTCTCGTCGCCCTCTTCCTCGCCCATCTCGATCAGCTCGATGTTGTCGTTCAGCTGCTGCTCGAGGCGCTTGACGCCGGCAATGCTGTCATCGAGCTGCTGGCGCTCGCGCATCAGCTTCTGGGCTTCGGTGGCATCGTTCCAGAGGTTGGGATCCTCTGCCTTGTTGTTCAGCCAGTCCAGCCGTCGTACCGCCTGATCCCAGTCAAAGATGCCTCCTCAGCAGGCTTATGGCCTGCTTGATTTCGTCGACGACGCCAATGATTTCAGCCCGCATGGGTATTTCTTACTCTCGCTTGATTGGAAGACGGGGTGGACATAGTTGCGCCGGCCGCGGATGTAAAGGCCGCGCCGGCGCAGAGATATCCCTTGGTTCAGGCTAGAAGAGGCCGGCCGCACCGGATGTGACCGCCTGCTGCGCCTGCGGAGAGGTCTCGAGGATCTCTTCCGGTGGCAGGTACTCGCCCTCGCCGATGACGGCAAAGACGTCGGCCGGGCCGGTTCCGGGCTTGAAGGCTTCCACGATCGTATCCGGTTCGCCTTCGAAGGCCATCATGCCCGTCGTCCGATTGACCGGGATGAACTGCATCCCTTCAGGCACAAGGAATTTCTCCGCCGGCAGATGCTTGACCGCCTTCTCCATGAAGTCAGCGAAAATCGGCGCAGCAAGCCCGCTGCCGGTGCTGCCGCGACCAAGCGGTGCCGGCGTGTCGAAGCCGACGTAGACACCGGCCACGAGGTTGGGCGTGAACCCGACGAACCAGGCATCCTTCTCGTCGTTGGTGGTGCCCGTCTTGCCGGCAACCGGACGATCCGAAATGTTGATCTTGCCGGCCGCGGTTCCGCGCTTGACCACGCCTTCCATCATCGAGGTGATCTGGTAGGCGGTCATCGGGTCGAGGACCTGCTCTCGGTTGTCGACCAGGGTCGGCTCGTCCTGGCCCGTCCAGGCCGTGGCATTGCAGCCGTCGCAGGTGCGCTCCTCGTGGCGGAAGATCGTGTTGCCATAGCGGTCCTGGATACGGTCGATGACGGTCGGCTTGATCTGCTTGCCGCCATTGGCAATCACGGCGTAGGCGGAAACCATGCGCAGCACGGTAGTTTCCCCGGAGCCAAGGGACATGGCCAGCACCGGCAGCATGTCGTCATAGATGCCGAAGCGCTCCGCATATTCCGCCACAAGCTCCATGCCCATGTCCTGCGCCAGCCGCACGGTCATCTGGTTGCGGGACTTCTCGATCCCAAGCCGCAGGGTCTGCGGGCCGGCCGATCCGCCGCCGTAGTTTTCCGGTCGCCACACCTGGCCGCCCGAAACCATTTCGATCGGCGCATCGAGGATCACCGAAGCGGGCGTATAGCCGTTGTCGAGCGCGGCCGCGTAGACGAACGGCTTGAAGGAGGAGCCCGGCTGACGCATCGCCTGCGTCGCGCGGTTGAATTCCGACTGCGCATAGGAAAAGCCGCCTGTCATGGCCAGCACGCGGCCGGTGTTGGGGTCCATGGCGACGAAACCGCCCTGCACCTTCGGCGGCTGGCGCAGGCGATAGCTGCCTTCCTCGTCGGCGATCGGCTCGACATAGACAACGTCGCCCGGCTCGAGAACGCCTTCCGGCGATTTCGCCGTCTTCCGCTCGCCCGCGGCGTCGCGGTAGGCCCACTTCATGTTCTCGGCTTTGATCACGCCCATCTTGCGTGCTTCATCAACCTTGTCGCCGGCATCCGTGGAAGGCTGCAGCCCGATATCGACTTCCTTGCTCGAGACGGCAATCACCACCGCGACCTGCCATTCCGGCACATCGCGAAGGCTTGGTACCTTGGCGAGCTCCGGTCCCCAGTCGCCGCTCACGGCGATCCTGGAGAGCGGTCCACGGAAGCCGCGCCGCTCGTCGTACTGGACGAGGCCATTGTGGAGAGCGGCACGCGCCAGAACCTGGAGTTCCGGATCCAGCGAGGTGCGGACGGAAAGGCCGCCTTCGTAGAGCGTGTCGTCGCTGTATTTCTCGATGATCTCGCGACGGACCGCCTCGGCGAAATATTCAGAGGCCGCAAGATGCGAACCACCGGTCCTCGGCTTCACGCCAAGTGGCTGCTGCTTGGCCTCGGCCGCATCGGCTGGCGTGATGTAGCCATTTTCGGCCATCCGATCGACGACCCAGTTGCGGCGCTCGATGGCCGCGGCTTCGCGCCGGTACGGGTGGTAGTTGTTGGGGCCCTTCGGCAGGGCCGCCAGATAGGCGGACTCGGCGATGGTCAGCTCGGTCACGGACTTGTCGAAGTAGGTCAGCGCCGCCCCGGCGATGCCGTAGGAATTCAGGCCGAAGAAGATCTCGTTCAGGTAGAGCTCGAGGATCTTGTCTTTCGAATAGGTCTGCTCGATGCGGAAGGACAGAATGGCTTCCTTGACCTTGCGGTCGATGGTCTGGTCGTTGCTGAGCAGGAAGTTCTTCGCCACCTGCTGGGTGATCGTCGATGCGCCTTCCGGCCGGCGACCGGAACCGATGTTCTGGAGGTTGTTGACGATGGCGCGCGCCAAGCCCGCCGGATCGACGCCCGGATGATTGTAGAAATTCTTGTCTTCGGCCGAAAGAAAGGCCGCCTTGACCCGGTCCGGGATCGCCTGGATCGGCAGGAAGAGACGCCGCTCGCGGGCATATTCGGCCATCAGGGCGCCATTGCCCGCATGGACGCGGGTGGCGACGGGCGGCTCGTAGGAATTCAGAACCTCGTAATTGGGCAGATCCCGGGAAACGCCGGCGAGATAAATCGCGGCGACGACGGCAACGCCCAGAAACAGAACGCATGCCAATCCAAAGAAATACCCAATAAGTCTGATCATATCGAAGCTACCGTTCGGCTTGTCATTCGGTGCCAGCACACCATCGCACGATTGATGCGGTTTTGCACGGCGGATGTCCCTGCGCAAGCAGGCATAGGCTCAGCAACCGAGTCGCCGTAGCACTTGGCTGCGACTAACGGTTTGAATGTGAGGAAAATAGGGCTCGAGTCCCCTCCTCCCAGCTCCCAACTCTGCGCCAGGTGCGTTTCTGCTGGCGGTGTTGCCAACCCGCAACCCGCCGTCCCCTCAGCCGCCGTTGGCAACCGCCATGTTCTTGTAACGGCCGACCGCATCAACCAGCAGCCTGCTCACCTTCTTGCGCCAGGCCTCGTCGAGAAGAAGCTTCTCATCATCCGCATTGGACAGGAAGCCGAGTTCCAGCAGCACCGACGGGATATCGGGAGCGCGCAGCACCTGGAAACCGGCATGACGGTGGGCGTTGTTGATCAGGCCGACCTGCCCTTCGAACGAGCTGAGGACGTTCTGAGCGAGCGTCACGGAAAAAGCCTGGGTCTCGCGGCGGGTCAGGTCGAGGAGGATGTCGGCGACCTCCGGCGGCTCGTCCTTCAGGCGGATTCCCGCGATCTGATCGGAAAGGTTCTCACGCGCCGCAAGGTTTTCGGCCATGCGGTCGGAGGCGCGGTCGGAGAGCGTATAGACAGTCGCGCCACGGATGTCCTTCTGGCTGAGGGTGTCGGCGTGCAGGGAGATAAACAGGTCCGCCTTCGCCTGGCGCGCCAGCGTCACCCGCTCGGAGAGGGACAGGAACACGTCGTCGTCGCGGGTCAGCACGGCGTCGATGCCCGCCTCGCCGCCCAGTTCCTCGGCGAGCAGTTTCGCGAACGACAGCGTGATCGACTTTTCCGGGGTCTGCGTCGTCGTGCCGATCGCTCCGGTGTCGATGCCGCCATGGCCGGCATCGATTGCCACGACGAAGGCGTCATCGTCGACGGCGGCAAGAGACTCATCGGCGGCAGCCGCACTGCCTTCCCACTCCTGGCCCTGGACAAGTTTCTGGAAAGCCTCGGCCGTGGCCATCTCCGCATCCAGAACCAGGCGGAACTCGCCGTTCTCGCCCTCCTGCACCTCGGCAAGGCTCAACTGCACCGGCCGCTTGGCGGTCAGAACAAGACGGGCACTGGTTTCGTCCATGGCGCCGAAGCGGATGTCGTTGAACAGGCCGCGCGCGGCAAGATCCTCGTCGGGAAAGCCGAACGCGGTTGCCGGAAGGTCGACCACCACCCGTTCCGGCGCGGCCACATAGTGAACGGAAAACTCCGGCTTTTCGTCGAAATCGATGACAATCCGGGTGCGGGCATCATCGCCGGCGATACGGGCCGCAAAGGCCAGGAGCGGCTTGTCCGCAGCCTGCAGTCCGCCGACGCCCAACAGCGCGACGGAAAGAATGCCGAACACGGCGCCGCGCCCGATTCGCGCGATCAACCGCTTCGGCGCAGCGATGCGCCCTCTGGTAACCATCATTCCGACGTCGTCCCGCTTGCCGACTTCAATGTCCCCGTCTTTCGTGGGCGCCCGAACATGCATGATTTTGCTGATCGGCGCTTACGAATCAACGGCTTCCACTAGCCTCTTAATTCAATCGAGAATATGGCGGTACGGGCTTTTCCCTTGCTATTATGTCACGGAAACCATACAAGGCGGTTAAGGACTAAAGTGTTGACGGGATAGTCTGCCCGCAGGCTGGCCAGCCCAAAAGGAACCTGGCGCCGAATCCGAGCAGTTCATCCGCCGTCTGTACATTTTATTCCTGATACTCGATCTCATCCGGCGTTGGCCGGTCACATACTGGGTGGCGCGCCACCCAAGCTCAACAAGAGCACCTCCACCGGCCCTCGAGGCCTAAGATATCGTCGTTCTCGTTTGGACTTTCATGTCTCGGCAAGTGTTTCAGAACCTGGATACCCTGAAGGAGCCAAATGCTCCGTCAGCCGTCCGGCTGTCGCCGCAACATCGTTCAAAGGGAACCATTTTTTCCGGCGCAATCACCATCATGCATGAACGGCCTGTCCTAGCGGCAGGCCTTTTTGCACCTGCTCGGCTGCGCCGAGGAGCAGAATTTACATGGCAGACAAAATGCTCATCGACGCGTCTCACGAAGAGGAGACGCGGGTAGTCGTCGTTCGCGGCAACCGTATTGAAGAATTCGATTTCGAGTCCCAACACAAGAAACAGATCCGCGGCAATATCTATCTGGCAAAGGTGACGAGGGTCGAGCCCTCGCTGCAGGCAGCCTTTGTCGATTATGGCGGCAACCGTCACGGTTTCTTGGCTTTCGCCGAAATTCACCCCGATTACTACCAGATCCCGCATGCCGACCGGCAGGCCCTGAAGCAGGCCGAAGCGGAAGATCAGCGGCGGATCGCCGATGACGACTCGGCGGATCCCGTCGACCCGGCGTCCGCCGAACAGCCCTACGTCAACGAGCCGGCCGCACTTTCGGCGGAAGCGGCCGCCAGCGAGGCCGGTGCCGAAGCCGCCGAGGTCAGCCCCGGCGAAGCAGCCGCCGCCGAACCGGAAAAGCCGAAGGCAAAGCCGCGCCGCAGCCGTGCGCGCAAGAAGCCAGTGGACGCCGAAGCGGTCGAGGCTACGACCGACGAGTCAGCTCCCGAGACGTCCGATGGCGACGACAAGGGCACGCCCGGCGAAATGGCGGCCATGGTCGAGACCGATTCGATCTCCGAAGACATCCGAGACCGTCGCAACAATGACGACGATGATGACGACGACGACAACGGCGAGAAGGAAGAGATCGAATCCGTCGGCGCAGAAGACGCCATGGAAGAGGTTCCCGACCGCGTCGTACGTCGGCCGCGCAAGCAGTACCGCATCCAGGAAGTGATCAAGCGCCGCCAGATCCTGCTGGTGCAGGTGGCGAAGGAAGAGCGCGGCAACAAGGGTGCAGCCCTGACCACCTATCTGTCGCTTGCCGGTCGCTACTCGGTGCTGATGCCGAACACGGCGCGGGGCGGCGGGATTTCCCGCAAGATCACCAGCCCGCAGGACCGCAAGCGCCTGAAGGAAATTGCCCGCGAGCTCGAAGTGCCGCAGGGCATGGGCGTGATCCTGCGCACCGCAGGTGCCAACCGCACCCGCGTCGAGGTCAAGCGCGACTTCGAATATCTGATGCGCCTGTGGGAGAACGTCCGCACGCTGACGCTCAGCTCGATGGCTCCATGCCTTGTCTACGAGGAAGGCTCGCTGATCAAGCGTTCGATCCGCGACCTCTACAACAAGGACATCTCGGAAATCATCGTTGCCGGTGAAGAAGGCTATCGTGAAGCGAAAGACTTCATGAAGATGCTGATGCCGAGCCACGCCAAGGTGGTCCAGCCCTACCGCGACCTGCATCCGATCTTCTCGCGCTCCGGCATCGAGGCACAGCTCGACCGCATGCTGCAGCCGCAGGTGACGCTGAAGTCCGGCGGCTATCTGATCATGAACCAGACGGAAGCGCTCGTCGCCATCGACGTCAACTCCGGTCGCTCGACCCGCGAGCACTCGATCGAGGACACGGCGCTGCAGACCAACCTGGAGGCCGCCGAAGAGGTTGCCCGCCAGCTCCGCCTGCGCGACCTTGCCGGCCTCATCGTCATCGACTTCATCGACATGGAAGAGAAGCGCAACAACCGCGCCGTCGAGAAGAGGCTCAAGGATTGCCTGAAGAACGACCGTGCGCGCATCCAGGTTGGACGCATCTCGCATTTCGGTCTTCTGGAAATGTCGCGCCAGCGTATCCGCGCATCGGTGCTGGAATCCACAACGCAGGTCTGCTCGCATTGCGGCGGCACCGGCCACGTGCGGTCGCAGTCCTCCATCGCGCTCCACGTTCTGCGCGGCGTCGAGGAATACCTGCTGAAGAACACGACGCACGACATCAGCGTCCGCACGACGCCCGAGATCGCACTCTACCTGCTCAACCACAAGCGCAACTCGGTCGTGGACTACGAACACCGCTTCGGCGTCTCGATCTTCATCGAATCGGACGACACCATCGGCTCGAACCACTTCGCGATCGACCGCGGCGAACCCGTGGAAAACCCGGTCAAGATCGAAAGCCTGATGCAGTTTGCCGCCCTCCCCGTCGAAGACGAAGACGATGACATCGTCATCGAGGAGGACGAAGACGAGGACGAGGAGCTTGGCGAGGCCAAGGCTGCTGCTCCTGCCGCCGCTGCAACCGCGGCGCAGGGCGACGACCAGAATGGTCGCAAGCGCAAGCGCCGTCGTCGTCGTCGCAACAAGAACGGCGAACGCGGCGAAGGCATGAGCCTCGAGAACGGCGACAGCGACAATGGCGCCTCCGCCGAGGACGATTCGGACGAAGGCGACGAGGACGAGACCGAAGCACGCGAAGCTTCGGAGACCGGCGCCGACACGGATGAAAACGGCCGGCGCAAGCGTCGTCGCCGTGGCAAGCGTGGCGGACGCCGCAACCGTCCGGGCGAGGAAGGCAGTGAGGGCGAAGGCTCCGAGGAGGATGCGTCCTCCCAGGCCGCGACCGCCGAAAGCGACGTTGCCGCAGACGTGCAGCCGTCGGAGGCCGTTGCCCCGACCGCCCCTGCTGCCGAACCGGACGCCGATGCTCCTGTCGCAGCCAAGCCGCGCCGAAGCCGCCGCAAGGCTGTTGCCGCGCCGGTGGAAGAGATCGCCGTAGAGGCAGCACCAGCAGCGAAGGAAGCGGAAGAAGCGCCGGCACCGGCCGTCACGCCGGACGTTGCCAAGGCTGCCGAAGTGGCAAGCGAACCGGTCCTCGCAGAGCAGGTCGAGGCTGCGCTCGGCGAAGAGGCACCTGCTGCTGCCGTTGCCGAGACACCGGCGCCGCCAGCGGAAGACCAGGCCAAGCCGGTCCGGTCCAACCGGGCGTCCAACATCAGCTCTTCCGATCCGGTGATCAAGAGCTCCGAGCCGAAGGCCGAGGACTCAGACGACAGCGATCCGTCGAAGCCGAAGAAGGCCGGCTGGTGGCAGCGCCGCAGCTTCTTCTGAGACGCCGACGGTACTGAAAACGAGACTTGAACAAGGGCCGCGTCTTCTGCGCGGCCCTTGTTCGTTGGCCCGACAGGGTCCGGCCTCCACCTCCCCAACGCAGTTGTGACGACACAAGCTGTGCTCGGTGCAGATTTGCAGTTCCGAACCTTCCGCTGCCGGCGTAGGTTTGCCGCAAATCTCATGTACGCCGACACGTTCCAGCGGCTGAAATCGACCAAAAGGATCCTCCCATGTCCGTTCCTTCCAAGACCCTAGCCCTCGGCTCGATGCTGATTGCTTCGCTGTGGCTTTCGCCGGCGGTCGCGCTCGACGAGCAGCAGAAGAAGGAGATGGGGGAATTCATCCGGGAATACCTCGTCGAGAACCCGGAAGTGATGCTGGAGGTCCAGGCTGCGCTGGAAGCCAAGCAGCAGGCGGCGCGGGTCTCCATGGCGGGCCAGGCGGTGGCGGCCAATCATGATGCCATCTTCTCGTCGAAGACCGACGTCGTGCTCGGCAATCCGGACGGCGACGTCACCATCGTCGAATTCTTCGACTACAACTGCGGCTACTGCAAACAGGCCCTCGGCGACATGGAAGAGATCCTCGCCAGCGACCCGAACGTGCGCTTCGTCCTGAAGGAGCTGCCGATCCTCGGGCCGGAGTCGATCGCCGCCCACCGCGTCGCCAATGCCGTCAGGCTGATCGCCCCCGAGCGGTATCCGGAATTCCATCGCATGATGCTGGGCGCAACGGGGATGGCAACGGAAGACAGTGCAATCGAGATTGCCACCTCGCTGGGGATCAGTGACGCGGATATCCGCAAATCCATGGAAGAGCAGCCGAACGACGCCCTCGTTCGCGAGGCCTACCAGCTGGCGACGAACATCGGCGTGACGGGCACGCCCACGTACGTCGTCGGCAACGAAGCGCTTTTCGGAGCCGTCGGCCGCGCTGCCATCGAAGAGAAAGTCGCAAACGTGCGGGCCTGCGGCCAGAGCACCTGCTGACCCCGCACCCCCTGAGGCAAGCTGGCGGAAAGCCCTGTCTTTCAAAGAACGGGGGCTTTTCCTTGTGTTGCGGGCGGTCTATAGGTGGCCCCTGACTTTGACAGGAACACTGGAATACGATGAGCAAGACGGTCTTCGTCCTGAACGGCCCCAACCTGAACATGCTGGGCAAGCGCGAGCCCGGCATCTACGGCGGCAAGACGTTGAAGGATATCGAAAACGACTGTGTTACAGCCGGCTCGTCCCATGGGTTCGCCATCGACTTCCGGCAAAGCAACCATGAAGGCATGCTGGTCGACTGGCTGCATGAGGCGGATGAGAAGGCGGTGGGGGTGGCGATCAATGCCGGCGCCTATACGCATACATCCGTTGCGCTCCATGATGCGATCCGCGCCATCTCCGTTCCCGTCATCGAAGTCCATATTTCCAATGTTCATGCGCGTGAGGCATTCCGTCATCACTCGATGATTGCCCCTGCCTGCAAGGGTGTCATCTGCGGCTTTGGCCCGACGAGCTACATCCTGGCTCTGCACGCCTTGAAAAACATCACCGACTGACAAGATAAACAGAACAATAGGGTTTGCCATGTCTGAGAATAAGCACGGTATCGACAAGGGGTTGATCCGCGACCTCGCGAACATCCTCAACGAGACCGACCTGACCGAGATCGAAGTGGAGCAGGAGGACGTCCGGATCCGCGTGTCCCGCGTTTCCGCCACGCAGTATGTCCAGGCTCCTGTGGCTGCCGCACCGGCTGCCGCCGCTGCCGCGCCTGCCGCAGCCGCACCGGCAGTTCCTGCCCCACGCGACAACGCGAATGCCGTCAATGCGCCCATGGTCGGCACCGTCTACCTTTCGCCGGCACCTGGTTCGCGCTCCTTCGTGGAAGTCGGCGCCACCGTGAAGGAAGGGCAGACGCTCCTCATCATCGAGGCGATGAAGACGATGAACCAGATCCCTGCGCCCCGGTCCGGCAAGGTCGTCGAGATCCTCGTCACTGACGCGCAACCCGTCGAATACGGCGAGCCGCTCATCGTCATCGAATAGGACGACGGCACATGATCTCCAAAATCCTCATAGCCAATCGCGGTGAAATTGCACTGCGCGTGCTGCGCGCCTGCAAGGAGCTCGGCATTGCCACCGTTGCCGTGCACTCGACTGCCGACGCCGACGCAATGCACGTCCGGCTGGCGGACGAGAGCGTCTGCATCGGCCCGCCGCCGTCGCGCGACAGCTATCTGAACATCCACCAGATCGTTGCCGCCTGCGAAATCACCGGCGCCGATGCGGTCCACCCCGGCTACGGCTTCCTGTCGGAAAACGCCAGGTTTGCCGATATCCTCGATGCACACGGCATCACCTTCATCGGACCGACGGCCGAGCACATCCGGCTGATGGGCGACAAGATCACCGCCAAGAAGACGGCCGTCGAGCTTGGTATCCCCGTGGTCCCCGGCTCTGCCGGCGAAGTGCTGCCGGAGAACGCGCTGGAGATCGCCCGGGAAATCGGGTTCCCGGTCCTGATCAAGGCGACCGCCGGTGGCGGTGGCCGCGGCATGAAGGTTGCGAAGACCGAGGCCGAACTCGAGGAGGCCGTCACCACGGCGCGCTCCGAGGCACTTGCCGCCTTCGGCAACGACGCCGTCTACATGGAAAAATATCTCGGCAAGCCGCGCCATATCGAGGTGCAGGTTGTCGGCGACGGTGAAGGCAACGCCATTCATCTGGGCGAACGGGACTGCTCGCTGCAGCGCCGTCACCAGAAGGTCTGGGAAGAAGCCAATTCCCCTGCCCTCAACGTCGAGCAGCGCATGAAGATCGGCCAGATCTGCGCCGATGCGATGAAGAAGATGAAGTACCGGGGCGCCGGCACGGTCGAGTTCCTCTACGAAAACGGCGAATTCTACTTCATCGAGATGAACACCCGCCTGCAGGTGGAGCATCCGATCACCGAGGCGATCACCGGCATCGACCTGGTGCATGAACAGATCCGCGTCGCCTCCGGCGCCGGGCTTTCGGTCACGCAGGAAGAGATCGTGTTTTCCGGCCATGCCATCGAATGCCGCATCAATGCCGAGGATCCGCGTACCTTCGTGCCGTCGCCCGGCATGATCACGCATTTCCATGCGCCGGGTGGTCTGGGCGTTCGCGTCGATTCGGGTGTTTACGCCGGGTACAAGATCCCGCCATACTACGACAGCCTGATCGGCAAGCTGATCGTGCATGGCCGCACCCGCGTCGAATGCATGATGCGCCTGCGCCGCGTGCTCGACGAGTTCGTCGTGGACGGGATCAAGACGACGCTGCCGCTGTTCCAGGATCTCGTATCCAACCAGGACATCGCCAACGGCGACTACGACATCCATTGGCTGGAAAACTATCTGGCCGGCGACAAGTAGCGGGAGACAGATGATAGGGCGCCGCGGCAAATATTACCCGACACTGACATCGGACATTTTGCTGCGCGCCTATTCCATTGGGCTTTTTCCCATGGCGGAATCCGCTGACGACCCGGAGATATTCTGGGTGGAGCCGGAGATCCGCGGGGTCCTCCCCCTCGACGGCTTCCATCTCTCCAAAAGCCTTGCGAAGGTGATCCGCAAACGCCCCTTCGACATCCGCTTCGACACGGCCTTCGACCGGGTCATCGACCGCTGTGCCGAACCGGCAGAAGATCGACCGAATACCTGGATCAATGCGACCATCCGGTTGCTCTATTCCGAACTGCACCGCATGGGGCATGCCCACAGCGTCGAGGCCTGGGAGGGCGAGGAACTGGTGGGAGGCCTCTACGGCGTTTCTCTGGGCTCTGCGTTCTTCGGGGAGAGCATGTTCTCGCGGCGCACCAACGCTTCGAAGATCTGTCTTGTCTTCCTCGTGGAGCGGCTGAGGGCACAGGGCTTCACGCTTCTGGACACCCAGTTCACCACCGAGCACCTGAAGACATTCGGCGCGATCGACGTGCCGAAGGAAACCTATCTCGAGATGCTGAAAGAGGCGATGGATTCGCCGCATCTGACCTTCTAGGTGGTCAGTTCGTCGCCTCTGGCGCCGGAACGTCGGACTGCTGCTTGCAGCCGGTCAGCCAGACGTCATAGATCGCGTGCTCGACGGCGTTCAGACCGGGACTGTCGGCAAACATCCAGCCGGTGAAGATCCGCCGGATCTTGCGATCGAGCGTGATCTCGTCGACCTCCACGAAACCGTCCACCCGCTGCGCCTCGGTTTCGTCACGCGAGTAGCAGACCTTCGGCGTGACCTGCAGGGCGCCATATTGGACCGTCTCGTCGATATAGACGTCAAAGGTGGTGATGCGACCGGTGATCTTGTCTATGCCGGCAAACACGGCAACGGGATTGGAAATGCGCGCAGCCGATACGGCCGTTGCCGACAGCGCCGACATGGTCGCTGCCACGGCGATTGCAACGGTCAGCTTGCGGATGGATTTCCTCATCGATGATCCCATTCTCGGTCAGGTCCGGGCACAGCATATGCACCCCGGTCCTCCTATCCGGTAGAAGCCGAATGTGGCCAAAACAGGTGTTTAGGCGCCGGGTGTCCAGGCGTCGTAGTCGCCGGTGACGCGGGGACGCTCGCCGGTGGATGCCAGCGATCCCTGGGGACGATATGC
Source organism: Pseudorhizobium pelagicum (assembly GCA_000722615.1). Lineage (GTDB taxonomy): Bacteria > Pseudomonadota > Alphaproteobacteria > Rhizobiales > Rhizobiaceae > Neorhizobium > Neorhizobium pelagicum. The sequence continues at coordinate 83,814 of JOKI01000008.1, forward strand.
ACCCGGCGTTCCGGTCATGTTGGGCTTGTGGCCCTTTTCCCATTCACGCGGCACGTAGTTGTCCTGCGAAGGAGCGACGTCGGTGCGGTGATGCATCCAGCCATGCCAGCCCGGCGTGATCGCCGAGGCCTCTGCGTAGCCGTTGAAGATCACCCAGCGGCGCGGCACGCCGAACGATGTCTTCGGGCCCTCGTAGTAGACATTGCCCAGTTCATCGACGCCGACCTTCTTGCCGTGGCGCCAGGTAAAGAAGCGGGTGCCGAGGGTCTGTCCGTTCCACCAGGTAAATATCTGAAGCAGGAAATTTTTCATGTGCGTTTCGTCAGCTCTGGCAAACGCTGCAGGCAGCGCGATCTGTGACTGTTTGAGCGGTTATGCAACCTGCCGGGCCCGATGTCCAGTGATTCCCGAACCGGGCGATCCTCACTTGAGCTTCATCTTGAAGCCGTAATGGCTTTTGGCGAAGCCCAGCCGCTCGTAGAAACGGTGGGCGTCGGTGCGGGCCATGTTCGACGTCAGCTGGACCATGCGGCAGTCGCGCCGCCGCGCCTCCTGCAGGGCGTGTTCAATCATGGCGGCGCCAATTCCCTGGCCGCGCATGTCGTGACGGGTCTGCACCGCCTCGATCACCATGGCAAGACCGCCGCGGCCCGTCAGGGTGCGGTTGAACTTGATCTGGAAGGTCCCGACCACCTCGCCTGCCCGGTCGGCCACGAACAACTGCTCATTGTTGGATGCATCGATGACATTAAAGGCGCGAAGATATTCGTCAAAGGCATCCGGATCGGTAGTGTCGCCATGGCCGCCGATCTCGTCTTCGGCGAACAGCGAAATCAAGGCCGGAAGGTCCTCTTCGTGTGCCCGCCGGATCAGAAGGTCGTCATGCATCGGCTCGTCTCCCATCAGCGCGGCAAAGGCTTTTCAAGAACGACGGCGGGGAGGCCCGAGGCCGGCCCGCCAAATTCCTCCATGCGGTCCACCTCGAAGAAGCCGAGCCGCTCATAGAAGGAGATCGCCCGCGTGTTCTGCAGCGCCACCTCCAGCCGCATGACCTCGGCATCCGGGAAGCAGGTCTCGAGCTCGGCGAAGATGTCGCGACCGATGCCCTGCCCCTGGCAGGACGGCTTGACATAGAGGTGGTGAAGCATCGCCGTCTTCGACATCGTCGTGGACATGGCGGCATATCCCATGCCGCCGATATCGCGACCGCTGTCGGCGACGAGGAATTCGCTGAAGCGCTTCCCGATCCGCGCCTTCAGCGCCTTTTCCGAGTGCCAGTTGTCCAGCATCCGCTGCACCGTCACCAGTCCGAAGAAGGGATCATAGGTGGCGTGGAAGGTCTCGACCAGCAGCGCGCGGACCTTGTCGAGGTCACGCTCACCTGCGGTGCGGACAAAGTAGACCATCGGCCTATTCCTCGATGCCGAGCTTTGCCTTCACCAGTGCCTGGACCGCCTGCGGGTTGGCCTTGCCGCCGGTCGACTTCATGACCTGGCCGACGAACCAGCCGGCCAGCGCCGGCTTCGCCTGTGCCTTGGCGACCTGGTCGGGGTTGGCGGCAATGATCTCGTCGACGGCGGCCTCGATGGCGCCGGTGTCCGTCACCTGCTTCATGCCGCGGGCATCGACGATCTCGGCCGGATCGCCGCCTTCGTTCCAGACGATCTCGAAGAGATCCTTGGCAATCTTGCCCGATATCGCTTCCGACTTGATGAGGTCGATGATGCCGCCGAGCTGAGCGGGAGAAACCGGAGTCTCTTCAATGCCTTTGCCGGCTTTGTTCAAGGCACCCAGCAGGTCGTTGATGACCCAGTTGGCAGCGGTCTTGCCGTCGCGGCCGGCAGCCACCGCCTCGAAGTAGTCGGCGATCGCCTTCTCCGAGACAAGCACCGAGGCGTCGTAGATCGACAGCCCGAGCTCGCGCACGAAGCGCTCCTTCTTGTCGTCCGGCAGTTCCGGAAGATCCTTCTTCAGCTCTTCGATGAAGGCATCGTCGAATTCGAGCGGCAGCAGGTCCGGATCCGGGAAATAGCGATAGTCGTGGGCCTCCTCCTTCGACCGCATGGAGCGGGTCTCGCCCTTGTTCGGGTCGAACAGACGGGTTTCCTGATCAATGGAGCCGCCATCTTCCAGGATGCCGATCTGGCGGCGGGCTTCGTATTCGATGGCCTGGCCGATGAAGCGGATGGAGTTGACGTTCTTGATCTCGCAGCGCGTGCCGAACTCGCCGCCGGGCTTGCGGACCGAAACGTTGACGTCGGCGCGCATGGAGCCTTCGTCCATGTTGCCGTCGCAGGTGCCGAGGTAGCGGACGATGGAGCGCAGCTTCGTCATATAGGCCTTGGCCTCATCGGACGAGCGCATGTCGGGCTTGGAGACGATCTCCATCAGTGCGACGCCGGAGCGGTTGAGGTCGACGAAGGACATGGTCGGATGCTGGTCGTGCATCGACTTGCCGGCGTCCTGCTCCAGGTGCAACCGCTCGATGCCGATCTCCACGTCCTCGAACTGGCCCTGGCGATCGGGACCGAGCGAGATGACGATCTTGCCCTCGCCGACGATCGGATCCTTGAACTGCGAGATCTGGTAGCCCTGCGGAAGGTCCGGATAGAAGTAGTTCTTGCGGTCGAAGAGCGAACGCTTGTTGATCTGCGCCTTCAGCCCCAGGCCGGTGCGGACCGCCTGCTTGACACATTCCTCGTTGATGACCGGAAGCATGCCGGGCATGGCCGCGTCGACCAGCGATACATTGGCATTCGGTGCCTTGCCGAACTCTGTCGACGCGCCGGAAAACAGCTTCGACTTCGACAGAACCTGTGCGTGGACCTCCATGCCGATGACGATCTCCCAGTCGCCGGTGGCGCCGGGAATGAAACGTTTCGGATCAGGCGTGCGGACATCGACTAGGGTCATGGAATGCTCTTGAAATCGTCTCGTTGGGGTGTCTGTGAGGTAGAGCAAATGGGGCGGTGGCGCAAGCGCGCGGCCCTATGCGAATGCAAAACAGCAGAGCGGACCTTGGGACAAACTTAACCGCAGGATGGCAGACTGGGAGAATGCAACTCAATGAACCCGCGACCCTTCTGCTGATCTTCCTGCTTCTGAACGTCGTGGTGTTCTGCGTCTACTGGTGGGACAAGCAGGCGGCGATCGAAAGGGCCTGGCGCGTGAGCGAGAGCACCCTGCTGACGCTCGCCTTCCTGGGTGGCAGTCTCGGCGCTGTGGCGGCGCAGCAGATCCTCCGCCACAAGACGCGGAAAGAACCCTTTCGCACCCAGCTCATGCTCATCGTCGCATTCCACGTCATCCTGGGGGCGACCTGGTTGTTTGCGCCCGATCTGCTTCTGGACGGCGTGAGCGCCCTGGTGCCAGCCGCCGCCTAGATGCCCGGCCCGTAGGTGGCCTCGGCGTCCTCGACCAGCAGCTTGGACAGGCCGACCGACTGAACCTCGCGGTCGAGTTTCGGCGAATAGGTGGCCGTCAGCCAGTTGATGCGATAGCCGTGCCTTTCAAAGAAGCTGACGGCCTCGTCGTTGCGGGCGTGGGTCTCGACCCGGGCCGTGTCGAATCCCTGCCGGACGATGTCCGCCTCGATCGCGCTGAGAAGCGCGCTGCCGAGGCCCTGGTGCTGGTGGGGCGGATCGATCCAGAAGTCGCTGATCAGTTCATCGAGCGCCTCGCGCGCGGCCCAGCCGACCACCACGCCACCCTTTTCGACCACGGTGATGGTGAGCCAGGTCTTGCGCGTGAAATTGTCGAAGGCGGCTTGCGCATTGTCGCGGATGCCGGCCATCTCGCCGACATTGAGCATGGCTTTTTCCCATGCCCTGAGACCGATATCTCTCAACGTCTCGGTCTCGTCTTCCCGTGCGTTGCGAATGGTCGCCATGACAGCCCCTGTTTTGGCTGCAGTAGATCACTGAGTCTGGCGTTTTGCCAAGTGGGACGGAGAAGCGTGGTTAGCGAGACGACGGCAAGCTGCCATTGAGGGCGGCAGGATTGGAATGTCCCAGCGCATGCGCTATCTTGAGGGCATGAGCGAAAGAGAGCATAAAATCCGCCTGGATGATCCGACGGGGCCGCAGATGCCCGATGCGGATGATCGTGACTATGCGTCCTGGAAAGAGAGCAAGATCAGGAAGGCTCTGAAGCAATCTGAGGACCGCTCTGTCATGACCCCTGCGAGAAACGTTTGGGAGCGTTTCGGGTTTGAACGTTAGTTTCACCCCTCAGGCCGTCGACGACCTCGTTGAGATCCATTCCCACATTGCGACCATCGACCGGCTGTCTGCGGACCGCGTTCTGTCGCGCATCCGCCAAGTCATCGAAATGTTCGAGATTTTTCCGCTCCTCGGGCGGGAGGGCTTGGTCAAAGGTACGGGGGAATTTGCCATCTCCGGCCTCCCCTATACCATTGTCTACCGGATTGCTTCCGCGACCGAACTCGACGTGCTGACCATCATCCACCAGCGCAAGCTCTATCCGCCACAGGGGAGCTAGCCCTCTCCACGAGCACGACATCCTAACGTGCGGATGCCGTTCCCGCTGACTGGCCTACTGGCTCACCACCACTTCGCCGGCGAAAACCGGCCGGCGGCCTGTTCGATGACGTGGGCAGTCTTGAACAGGGTTTCTTCCTCGAACGGCTTGCCGATCAGCTGCAGGCCAAGCGGCAGGCCCTTGCGGTCGAGGCCGGCGGGGACGGCGATGCCCGGCAGGCCGGCCATGTTGACCGTCACGGTGAAGATGTCGTTGAGGTACATGGCGACCGGGTCGGCGGCGAGGTTCTCGTCGGCGACACCGAAGGCGGACGACGGAGTGGCCGGCGTCAGGATGGCATCGACGCCCGCATGGAAGACCTCCTCGAAGTCGCGCTTGATAAGCGTGCGGACCTTCTGCGCCTGCAGGTAATAGGCGTCGTAATAGCCGGCCGAAAGCACATAGGTACCGATCATGATGCGGCGCTTGACCTCCTTGCCGAAGCCGGCGGCCCGCGTCTTCTCGTACATGTCGGTGATATCCTTGCCGTCGACGCGCAGGCCGTAGCGGACGCCGTCGTAGCGGGCGAGGTTGGACGAGGCTTCCGCCGGCGCCACGATGTAATAGGCCGGCAGCGCATACTTCGTGTGCGGCAGCGTGATGTCAACGATCTCGGCGCCGGCGTCCTTCAGCCAGGCGATGCCCTGTTGCCAGAGCTTCTCGATCTCCTCCGGCATGCCGTCGACGCGGTATTCCTTCGGAATGCCGATCTTCATGCCCTTCAGCGACTGGCCGAGCGATGCCTCGTAATCCGGCACCGGCAGGTCGACGGAGGTGGTGTCCTTGGCGTCGACGCTCGCCATCGACTTCAGCAGGATGGCGGCATCGCACACGTCACGGGCGATCGGCCCGGCCTGGTCCAGCGACGATGCGAAGGCGACGGTGCCCCAGCGCGAGCAGCGGCCATAGGTCGGCTTGATGCCGACGGTGCCGGTGAAGGCCGCCGGCTGGCGGATGGAGCCGCCGGTGTCGGTCGCCGTGGCGCCGGCGCAGAGATGCGCGGCAACCGCCGCCGCCGAGCCGCCGGACGAGCCGCCCGGTACGAGCTGCTGGTTGGAGCCTTCGGCGCGCCAGGGGTTGATGACGGGGCCGTAGTAGGAGGTCTCGTTCGACGAGCCCATGGCGAATTCGTCCATGTTGAGCTTGCCGAGCATGACCGCACCGTCGTCCCAGAGGTTCTGGGTGACGGTCGATTCATACTTCGGCTTGAAGCCGTCGAGGATGTGGGAGCAGGCCTGGGTGTGGACGCCCTCGGTGGCGAAGAGGTCCTTGATCCCCAGCGGAATGCCCTCAAGCGCTCCGCCCTTGCCGGCGGCGAGGCGTTCGTCGGAGGCTTTCGCCATCGACAGCGCCTTCTCATCCGTCACGGCGATATAGGCGTTCAGCGCGCCGTTGGCGGACGCGATGGCATCGAGATAGGCCTGCGTCAGGTCGACGGCCTTGATCTCCTTGGAGGCGAGCTTGTCGCGGGCTTCTGCAATGGTGAGGCTGGTCAGCTCGGTCATGATGTTTTGTCGCTCAGCAGGTGTGTCTGGAATGGTCGGAAGGCAGCAGTCACGAATGCTATTCGACGACCTTCGGCACGAGGAAGAAATTGCGGTCGGTGACGGGCGCATTGGCGACGATGTCGTCGGCCTTGTCGCCGTCGGTCACCACGTCCGTGCGCTTGCGCATGACCATGGGGGTGACGGAGGTCATCGGCTCGACGCCGTTCACATCGACCTCCGACAGCTGCTCGACGAAGCCGAGGATGCCGTTCAGCTCGCCGACCATCCGTTCTGCCTCTTCCTCGCTGACGGCGATGCGGGCAAGGCTAGCGACGCGCTTGACGGTGGCGAGATCGACGGACATGGCATGACTCCGGGCAAGAATTTCCTACCGCTATAATGGCCACGTCCGCCGTTCGCAACTCCCCGCTCTGTGTGGAGGAGCGGTAAATCAGAAGCTGAGGGTCGTGCCGGGCGTCGGCGTCTCGACCCGGGTGCGCGTCCCCTCCATGCCCTTAACGAATTTGTCGGCCGTCTGGTCGATAATCGGGAAGGACCCGTAATGGCACGGGATGGCGTGCTTGAAGTCGAAGAAGCGCTGGCAGGCAAGTGCCGCAACCGCGCCGCCCATGGTGAACCGGTCACCGATCGGCACGAGGCCGATATCCGGTTGGTGCAGTTCGTTGATCAATCCCATGTCGGTGAAGATGTCGGTGTCGCCCATGTGCAGCACCGACTGCTCGTCGTCGAAGTGCAGCATCAGGCCATTGGCGCTGCCCAGCGCATGGGACACGCCGTCTTCGGTGATCTGGGCCGATGAATGCTGCGCCTGGGTGAAGGTCGCGGTGAAGCCGTCGAAGGAGACGGTGCCGCCGGTATTGCCCATGTCCGTCTTCGCCACGCCCTTCTTGGCCAGCCAGCCTGCCAGATCGGCATTGGCCAGCACGATCGCACCGGTCTCTTCCGCCAGCGCGATGGTATCGCCGACATGGTCGCCGTGGCCGTGGGTGAGCAGGATATGGGTAATGCCCTCGGCCGCCTCGCGGCGATCCAGACCTGCAAAGCCAGGATTGCCGGTGAAGAAGGGGTCGATCAGCAGCTTCGCCTTTGCAGTCTCGATGCGAAAGGCGGAATGGCCGAGCCAGGTGATCTTCATGACAGTCTTCCTCGATAGATAATGCGAAAATTGGTGAGAATGTTAAAGAGATATCCGGGCCGCCGCTAAAGTGAAGCGGCGGCGACTTCATTTATACGCCAAAGGATGCCGAACGGATGACTGTGCTGACGATCGAGGAACTCGCCGAAGCCCTGCAAAGCGGACAGGCGATCGCCGGACTCGATCTCGGCACCAAGACCATCGGCCTTGCGATGTCGGACCTCGGTCGCCGCTTCGCATCCCCCCGTCCCGTTCTCAAGCGGACGAAGTTCACCAAGGATGCCGAGGTCCTGCTGGCGTTCGCGGCGAAGGAAAAAGTCGCTGCCTTCATCATCGGCCTGCCGACGAACATGGATGGTTCATCCGGGCCGCGGGTCCAGGCGACACGCGCCTTCGTCCGCGGGATGGGCGAAAAGACAGAGATCCCCTTCGTCTTCTGGGACGAGCGCCTGTCCACCGTCGCGGCGGAGCGAGCATTGATCGAGATGGATGTCTCGCGTGCCAAGCGGGCCGATCGGATCGATTCGGCGGCGGCAAGCTTCATCCTTCAGGGCGCGCTCGACAGGCTCTCGTCTCTGGAAAGAATCGGATCGCTGCGCATTTCCTGACGGCGACGCCACCAGGCGGCGATCGCCTTGCGGCGCCGGAAGCCGATGATCATGAAGACGACAGTGCTATCGACCATGATCGCCCGCATGACAAGCGGCGGGATGTCTTCCGCCGGAATGCCGAGCACGCCGCTGTAGACCTGGAAGACAAGATCATGCGCCTGCCGGGTCAGCATGAACACGCCAAAACTCATGTCGTTATAGGAAAGGCCGTACCAGCTGCCGAGCAGCAGGATCGGTCCCGCCCAAAGAATCAGGAACCACTTCATGCGGTTCTCCTTCCCGGCTGAACAAGATGAAACTCCATCGTTGCAAGCCATCTCAGCAGAGCCATCAGGCTCAGCACGACCGCGGGCATGGCGATGTCCAGAGCCAGCACCGCAAAGAACATCGTCATGATGCTCAGCAATGCGCACTCTAGAATGACAGTTCCCTGCGGCAACGGTTCAATCCGTCCATGGTTAACATACGATTAACGTTAACTTAGGCATGTCGCACCGCCGCGCAACGCGAACCGCTTGATATGGTTAATGGCGCAGCGCCGACTGTGGATAAGGCAGCATCGAGCCCTCCACGTCGCTGGAATTTCAGCCGACGAAAAGCCGGTTGACCGAACAACTGATTTGTACAAGTGTACAAATCATGAGATCAAGTGCCAAAGAAGCCCTGCTATCGAACGCCGCCACGCTGTTTTCCCGCAGCGGCTACAATGCCGTTTCGCTTCGCGATGTCGCCAAGGCAGCCGGAGTCAATGTCGGCAGCCTCACCTATCATTTCGGATCCAAGGCCAATCTCCTGCGGGAGATCTACACGCGGCACACGCTGCCGATGAATGCGCGACGCCTCGAACTGCTCGGCGAGGCGCGGCGAATCAAGGATCCCGACGAACGCCTGATGGCGATCCTCCGGGCCTATGTGGTGCCGGCCTTCGTCTCGTCCTCCGGTGGCGATGGCGGCGGAGCCGAGTTCACGCGCATGCGCGCCGTCCTTTCCGCCGAAGGCAATCCGGACGCGCAGGCGATCATTGCAGACGCCTTTGACGAGACGAGCCGCACCTTCATCGAGGCACTGGGGGAATGCGTGCCAGGGGCGCCGCTGGAGAGCCTGGTCTGGCGCAGCCAGTTCCTGCTCGGCGGGCTCTACTACGCCCTCATCAACCCGGAGCGGGTGACCCGTCTCTCCAACGGCGCCGTCGACGGTGACGACCGCGAGGCGGCGGTCCGGCACCTCGTGGAGGCGACCTACGCGAGCTTCAGGAGCCTTTCGGGCACCAGCCCGCAAAGGTCGGAACCTTTGACGGTTTCGACGCCCCCCATCCAGGAGAATCAGACATGAGCACCGGCCCGTCGACAGCCGCCAGTTCCAAACGTCGCCCGACCCTTTCGCTTCCCGCCGGCAGCTGCGACGCGCATTGCCATGTCTTCGGACCTGCGGCCGTGTTTCCCTACGCAGATAACCGGAGCTATACGCCCGCCGATGCGCCGAAGGAGGCCCTGGCGGCCCTGCATGACAGGCTCGGCGTGGACCGGGCCGTCATCGTCCAGGCGAGCTGCCACGGCACCGACAACCGCGCCATGCTCGATGCGATTGCCTGGCGTCCCGACGCCTACCGCGGCGTCGCCATCGTCGACGACAGCTTCGACGAGAAGGCGCTGCAGCAGCTGCACGACGGCGGCGTGCGCGGCGTCCGCTTCAACTTCGTCCGGCACCTCGGCGGGGCGCCGGACATGGCGATCTTCGACCGGGTTATCGCGCGGATCAAGGCGCTCGGCTGGCATGTGGTCCTGCATCTGGACGCTGCGGACATCGAGCCGCTCTCCGAGATGATCCGCGCCCTGCCCGTGCCCTTCGTCATCGACCACATGGGCCGCGTGGACACCAGTCTCGGCACCGATCAGCCGGCGTTTCGCGCGCTTCTCGCCATGGCCGAACGGGACAATTGCTGGGTCAAGGTTTGCGGCTCGGAACGGATCTCCCGTTATCGAGGCGGCCGTCCCGTTTGCGCGGGCGCTGATCGAGGCAAGCCCGGATCGCACGCTGTGGGGCACCGATTTCCCGCATCCCAATCTCAAGGAACCTGTCGATGAGGCAGACCTGGTGGACCTGGTCCAGAGGTTTGCGCCCGCTGAGGAGGAGCGTCAGCGGCAGCTCGTCGACAATCCCGCGCGGCTATACGAATTCGCCACCTGAACGGCGTCTATTGGAGGAGGAAGAAGACATGATACATCCACGAACACAGAGGCCCAGGCTACTCCGGCGAACCCTGCTGAGGGCCGCCGTTTCGGCTCTGGTCCTGACCAGTGCCGCACCGGCGATCGTCCATGCGCAGGAAGACTACCCCAGCAGGGAGATCACCCTCGTGCTGCCGTTCGGCCCCGGCGGGATCGCCGACATCACGGCCCGCGTCGTTGCCGAAGCTCTCGGGAGGAAGCTCGGCAAGCAGATCGTGATCATGAACCAGCCGGGCGCCGCAGGCTCTGTCGCCGCCCGTGCCGCCCTCAATGCGCCCGCCGACGGCTATACTCTTGCGCTCCTCTCCAATGGGACCGCCATCAGCGTGCCGCTGTTTGAAAACCTGCAGTTCGACCCGCTGAAGGACTTCGTCCCGGTCTCCAGCCTTGCCTATTTCGACTTCGTCTTCGTCACCAAGGAGGGCGGCGCGTTCAAGACGCTCGCGGACGTCCTTGCCGCTGCCAAGGCCAAACCCGGGGCTCTGAATGTCGGGACCATCAACGTCGGCAGCAGCCAGAACCTGGCGGCGGAACTGTTCAAGTCGACGGCGGGGGTTGATTTCACCATCATTCCCTACAAGGCGACACCGGATCTGCTGGTCGCCCTGCTGGGCGGCGAACTGGATGTCATCATCGACAGCCAGACGGCGCTGAAGGCGGCGCTGGAACAGGGCCAGGCCACCGCGCTTGCCTCCTCCGGCCCGACCCGCTCCAAGCTCCTGCCCGACCTGGCGACGGCGCAGGAACAGGGCGTGGAAGGGTTCGACGTGACGTCCTGGAACGCGATCTTTGCGCCGACCGGAACACCGCAGCCGATCGTCGACACGCTCAATGCGGCCCTTACCGAAGTGCTTGCAGAGCCGGCCATCCAGGAACGGTTTGCGGATCTGGGGGTCGAAGCCCGCTCCAGCACGCCGCAGGAGATCGGCGACCGGCTGGCCGCCGACATCGAAAAGTGGGGCGCCGTGATCGAGAAGGCCGGCATTCCGAAGCAGTAGGACCCGGCAGGGCCTGATGGCGAGAACTACCCGCTGCACTCCGCCCGGAAGGACAAGAGCCGTCGGCTCCCTTCCGGGCTTTCGATGTCCGTCAGCCGTAGATGCCGCGCACCAGCCGGCGGACCGAAGTCTCGATCTTTAGCCAGTCCTTCTCGCTGCGCAGCGGAAGGCCCGCGAACTCACCGGTGGCGACGGCGGAGATGACGAGGTGCTGGATGGCGGCAAACAGGATGCCGTTGACGGTCGGTGCATCGACGCCCTTCGGGGCGGTGAGGCTGCCACGCATGCGGTCCAGCCACTTGGCAAGCGACCGGGAGCGCGCCTCGGCGAGCCTGCGCACCTGCGGGGTGTCCTTGGAGACTTCCCAGGCGATGATCTTGCAGACCAGCGGATCGTGGCGCAGCGCCTCCATGTAGAGGAGCGCCAGTCGCTCCATCAGGTCGCCGTAGGTCAGGAGGAACATGCCGCCGGAATCTTCGGGAATGCGCTCCTTCACCCAGTCGCCGAGATCGGCGCCGATGGCGTCGAGCAGGCCGTCCAGCCCGCCGTAGTAGCGATAGATCAGCTGCTTGTCGCAACCGGCCCGGCGGGCGACCGCATTGATGCCGAACCCCTGGAAGCCTTCTTCCGCCAACAGGCTCCGCGCCGCCTGAAAGATGGCGGCCTCCGTCTGGACGCGGTTCTTCACGCGCCGTTCGGGAACGGGTTCGACCAGGGCTTCCTGCACTGCAAGCATAGACGGCACTCCAACGTCGTTTGCCGATAAGCCGCAGTGATCGTTGAAACAACCGCACGCGGGCGGCCATACACAGAAACCCGCAGGGATTGCGCCGAACGGGTGCAGCGGGTAACCCTCGCCCGTCATTTCCCGCCGCCCTTCCCTCTCCCCCTGGCCCTTCCCCATGCTGATCATCTTCGAAAGCATCCTGCCGATCTTCCTGCTGGTCCTCCTCGGGGTCGCCTTGAAGCGAAGCCCCTTGATCAACGGCACCTTCTGGGAAGGGCTGGAGCAATGCGGCTATTACGTTCTGTTCCCGGCCCTGCTCTTCCACACGCTCGCCACCGCCGACTTCTCGACCATGGAGATCGGCGCGATCGGCACCGCCGCCGTCGTGGCCGTCGTGGCAATGTGCGCACTGGTGCTGGCGCTCTGGCTTGTCCTGAAGCGGGTCGGCGTCCCGGCTTCGGCCTTCAGCTCCGTCTTCCAGACCGCCACCCGCTGGAACGCCTTCATCGCGCTCGCCATCGCCCAGAAGATCCAGGGAGACTACGGGCTGACCGTGGTGGCGCTGGTGATGGCCGTGATCATCCTGCCGATCAACTTCATCAATGTCGGGGTGCTGTTGTCGTTTTCCGGCGCGCGCATGAGCTACGGCACCTTCGCGCTGCGGATCATCACCAATCCGATGATCATCAGCAGCATTTTGGGCGTCATCGTCAACCAGGCGGGGATCCCGATCTATGCGCCGCTGATGAGCACGGTCGATCTCGTCGCCCGTGCGGCGCTCAGTCTCGGGCTGATCGCGGTCGGTGCCGGTCTGCGGGTTTCGGATGCGCTGAAGCCGCGGCCGCTGGTGCTGTTTTCCACGGCGCTGAAGCTTGCCTTCTTCCCGCTGCTGATGATCGCGGTTGCACTTCTGGCCGGAGTCACCGGCCCGGCGCTGGTGATGCTGGCGCTGAGCGCCAGCGTGCCGACCGCCATGAACGGCTATATCCTTGCCAAGAAGATGGGCGGTGATGCCGAGCTCTATGCCGCCACCGCCACGGTGCAGACGGTCTTCTCCTTCGTCACCATCCCGCTCGTGCTGATGATCGCCGGTCAGCTCGCGGCGGGATAGAGCAGATCGACGATGTAGGAGGCATCGAAGCGCGCATCGAGCATGCCGTAGGTGGAGCGCCACCCTCCGGCAAGCCGCGTCTCGAGGAAGGCATCGGCGATCTTGCCGGCACCGAGCCGCGCCAGTTCGGCGGCACCGGCGGCAAGCGCCAGCTGCTCGACGAGCAGGCGTGCCGCTCCCTCATCCGTCTCGCAGAGCGCCATGGCGGCGCGTAGTACTTCGATCGTCTTGCGCCCGGAAGCGCCGAGATCCCGCTCAAAGCCCGCAAGCACGAGCTCGAAGAGGTCCTTGCCGCGCGACAGCACCCGCAGCACATCGAGCGCCATGACGTTGCCGGAGCCCTCCCATATGGCGTTGACCGGCGCCTCGCGATAGTGGCGGGCGAGCGGGCGCTCCTCGACGTAGCCGTTGCCGCCCATGCATTCCATCGCCTCGTAGATCAGCGACGGGGCGATCTTGCAGTTCCAGTACTTGATGACCGGCGTCATGACCCGCGCGAAGGCGGCATCGGCAGGATTGCTGGCTGCCTGATCGAACGCCTCGGCCAGGCGGAAGGCCAAGGCGGTCGCGGCGGCGACATCGAGCGCCATGTCGGCCAGCACGCGGGTCATCAGCGGCTGGTCGATCAGGTTCTTGCCGAAGACGCTGCGGCCGCGGCAGTGGTGGACGGCTTCCGCCAGGGAGGCGCGCATGATGCCGGCCGAGGCCAGTGCGCAGTCCAGCCGGGTCAGCGTCACCATGTCGAGGATGGTGCGGACGCCGGCACCGGGCTCGCCCAGCAGATAGCCAAAGGCATCGGTGAATTCGACTTCCGAGGACGCGTTCGAACGGTTGCCGAGCTTGTCCTTCAGGCGCTGGAACTCCAGCCCGTTCGCGGAGCCGTCCTCCAGCAGGCGAGGCACCAGGAAGCAGCCGATGCCTTCGTTCGTCTTTGCCAGCATGACGAAGCCGTCGCTCATCGGCGCCGACATGAACCACTTGTGCCCGGACAGGCGGTAGATCCCCTCGCCGACCCGTTCGGCCGTCGAGCGGTTGGCGCGCACATCCGTACCGCCCTGCTTTTCCGTCATCCCCATGCCGATGGTGACGGCGGTCTTCTGCAATGCCGGACGGTTCGAAGAATCGTATTTGCGCGACAGGATCTTCGGGGCCCACTCCCTCTGCACCCGCGGCGATGCCATGAGCGCGGCGACAGAGGCGCTCGTCATCGTCAGCGGGCAGAGATGGCCGCACTCGAGCTGCGAGGTCAGGTAGAAGCGCGTCGCACGCGCCTTGTGCTCATGGCCCTTGGCTTCCGGAATGCTTTCCCAGACGGAGGAGTGCAGGCCGATCGACATCGAGCGGCGCATCAGCGCATGCCAGGCCGGATGGAATTCCACCACGTCGAGACGCTCGCCGCGCGGACCGTGGGTGCGCAGTTTCGGCGGGCTTTCGTTGGCCATCCGCGCCAGTTCCTGCGCTTCCGGCGAGGTCGCGTAATGGCCGATCGAATCGAACTCATCACGCAGGCTGCGATGCAGGCCGGCCGTGAGGTCGACGATCAGCGGATCTGATCGATAGGCGTTGATACCGGACCAGGGTTTCGGCTGGTTCAGTTCGGCAAGTTTCTGTTCGGTCCGGCTATTCTGTGTCATAGGCCGCTTCTAGCCCGTTTCTCCGAAAAATGCATGAGGATGAACCGACTTTTCCCGGCCATTCGCTTGCCCGTCCCGCAGCCAGTCATTATAGACGCCCGAACGCAAGCGGAGACGCCTCATGGTCTTCTTTCCCCACCGCCATCTCCTCGGCATCAAGGGTCTCACCGAACACGACATCACCTATCTCCTGGACAAGGCCGACGAGGCCGTCCAGATCAGCCGACAGCGAGAAAAGAAGACCTCGACGCTGCGCGGGCTGACGCAGATCAATCTGTTCTTCGAAGCCTCCACCCGCACACAGGCCTCCTTCGAGCTCGCCGGCAAACGGCTGGGCGCCGACGTGATGAACATGTCGGTCGGCAATTCGTCGGTGAAGAAGGGCGAGACCCTGATCGACACGGCGATGACGCTGAACGCCATGCACCCGGACGTGCTGGTGCTGCGGCACTCGTCGGCCGGCGCTGCCGCTTTGCTGGCCCAGAAGGTCGCCTGTTCCGTGGTCAACGCCGGCGACGGGCAGCACGAACATCCGACGCAGGCGCTTCTCGATGCGCTGACCATCCGCCGCGCCAAGGGCAAGCTGTCGCGCATCATCGTCGCCATCTGCGGCGACGTCCTTCACTCCCGCGTCGCGCGCTCCAACATCCTGCTCCTGAACGCCATGGGCGCACGGGTACGGGTGGTGGCGCCGTCGACGCTCCTGCCGTCCGGCATTGCCCAGATGGGCGCCGAGGTCTTCCACTCCATGGAAGAGGGTCTGAAGGATGCCGACGTGGTGATGATGCTGCGCCTGCAGCGGGAGCGCATGTCGGGCTCTTTCGTCCCCTCCGTGCGGGAATACTTCCACTTCTACGGTCTGGATGCCGAGAAGCTGAAGGCCGCCAAGGAAGACGCGCTCGTCATGCATCCCGGCCCGATGAACCGCGGCGTCGAGATCGCCTCCGAGGTCGCAGACGGCCCACAGAGCGTGATCGAGCAGCAGGTGGAAATGGGGGTCGCCGTGCGCATGGCCGTGATGGAAACGCTGCTCCTGTCGCAGAACCAGGGCCCGAGAAGCGAGGGAGTGCACGCATGAGCCAGGCCCTCGTTCTCACCAATGCCCGCATCCTCGATCCGTCCCGCAACCTGGACGAGGTCGGCACCATCATCGTCGGCGACGACGGTCGTATTCTTGCCGCCGGCGCCGACGCCCGCAACCAGGGCGCCCCGGAAGGGGCTGTCATCCGCGACTGCAGGGGGCTTCTCGCCGTTCCCGGCCTCGTCGACGCGCGCGTCTTTGTCGGCGAACCCGGCGCGGAACACCGCGAAACGATCGAATCCGCCAGCCGTGCCGCAGCCGCCGGCGGCGTCACCTCGTTCATCATGATGCCAGACACGGATCCCGTGCTGGACGACATCGCGCTGGTCGAATTCGTCCAGAAGGCGGCGCGCGACAAGGCGGTTGTCAACGTCTATCCGGCCGCAGCCCTGACCAAGGGACTGGCCGGCCACGAGATGACCGAGATCGGCATGCTCCAGAAGGCCGGTGCGGTGGCCTTCACCAACGGCCGCCAGCCGCTGCACGACACGCTGGTGCTGCGCCGGGCCATGACCTATGCCCGGGAATTCGACGCGGTGATCGCACTCGAGGCGCGCGACCGCTACATCGGCGCAGGCGTCATGAACGAGGGGCTGTTCGCAAGCTGGCTCGGACTTGCCGGCGTGCCGAAGGAAGCCGAGATCATTCCGCTGGAGCGGGACCTGCGGATCGCCGGCCTCACCGGCGCCCGCTATCATGCCGCAAAGATTTCCGTTCCGGAATCGGCCGAGGCGATGCGGGTTGCCCGCCGCCGTGGCGCGAAGGTGACCTGCGGCATCTCCATCAACCATCTGTCGCTCAACGAGAACGACATCGGCGAATACCGCACCTTCTTCAAGCTCTCGCCGCCGCTGCGCACCGAGGACGACCGCACGGCCATGGTCGAGGCGCTGGCGGACGGGACGATCGACATCATCGTCTCCTCCCACGATCCTCAGGACGTCGACACCAAGCGGCTGCCGTTTGCCGATGCGGCGGATGGCGCGATCGGACTGGAGACACTGCTGGCGGCAGCACTTCGCCTGCATCATTCCGGCCAGGTGCCGCTGATGCGCCTGATTCATGCCATGTCGACGCGACCCGCGGAGATCTTCGGGCTGGACGCCGGTACCCTGAAGCCTGGCGCGCGGGCCGACATCACGCTGATCGATCTCGACGAGCCATGGCTCGTCTCGAAGGACGCGATCCTGTCGCGGTCGAAGAACACCCCGTTCGAAGATGCCCGCTTCTCCGGCCGGGCGGTCGCCACCTATGTCGGCGGCAAATGCGTTCATGCACTCTGAGGAGGCGAGCCTGTGACTGACATCATGACCTGGCAGATCGGTGGCGGCGTCGCCCTTGCCGCCATCGTACTCGGATATCTTCTCGGCTCGATTCCCTTCGGGCTGCTCCTGACCCGCATGGCGGGGCTTGGCGACATTCGCACCATCGGCTCGGGAAACATCGGCGCCACCAATGTGCTGCGCACCGGCAACAAGAAGCTCGCCGCCGCGACGCTGCTGCTCGATGCGCTGAAGGCCACCGCTGCCGCTCTCGCCGGCTTCTACATCGCCGGACCGGAAGCCGGGCTGCTTGCGGGTTTCGGCGCCTTCATCGGGCACCTGTTCCCGGTGTGGATCGGGTTCAAGGGCGGCAAGGGCGTCGCCACCTATATCGGCACGCTGCTCGGCGTGGCGCCGCTCTGGGTGCTGGCCTTTGCAGCCGTATGGCTGACGGTCGCCTTCGTCAGCCGCTACTCCTCCCTCTCGGCCCTGGTTGCAACGCTTGTGATTCCGGTTGCATTGTGGATAGTAGGCGAGGAAAAGATTGCGCTGGTCATGGCCATCATGACGGCGGTGTCCTGGTGGCGGCACGAAGCCAATATCAAGCGGTTGCTGGCAGGCACGGAAGGTAAGATCGGCCAGAAGGGATAGCGATGCCTGAGGGCGGCGCAAGACGGATCGGGATTGCGCTGACCGACAGGCAAAGGATCGCCTGGCTTCGATTGATCCGCAGCGACAACGTCGGGCCAGCCACCTTTCGCGATCTCATCAACCACTTCGGCTCCGCCGAGGCCGCACTTTCCATGCTGCCTGAGCTCTCCAGCCGCGGCGGTGCCTCCCGGACGATCCGGATCGCGACTGTCGACGAGGCCGAGCGGGAGATCGAGAAGGCCCACCGGCTGGGCGCTCGGTTCATCGGCATCGGCGAGCCGGATTATCCCGCAGCGCTTCGGCAGATCGACGGTGCGCCGCCTCTTCTCGCGGCGAAAGGCCGCTCCGGGGTGACCATCCGGCCTTCCGTTGGCGTCGTCGGATCGCGCAATGCCTCGATCAGCGGCGCCAAATTCGCGGCGATGATTGCCCGCGACGTCGGCCGCGCCGGCTATACAATCACCTCAGGCCTCGCCCGTGGCATCGACACCGCCGCCCACCGGGCCAGTCTCGACACCGGAACGATCACGGTTCTGGCGGGTGGGCTGGACCAGCCATATCCCCCAGAAAACATTCCGCTGCTGGAGGAGATCACCGACGGCAACGGCCTTGCGGTCAGCGAGATGCCTTTCGGGTGGGAGCCCCGCGCCCGTGACTTCCCGCGCAGAAACAGGCTGATCGCCGGCATTTCTCTCGGCGTCGTCGTGGTGGAGGCGGCCCAGAGATCCGGTTCGCTGATCACGGCCCGCATGGCGGGCGATTTCGGGCGGCTGGTTTTCGCGGTGCCGGGATCGCCGCTCGATCCCCGATGCCACGGCACCAACGGTCTTCTCAAGGAGGGGGCGATCGTCACGACCGAGCCGCAGGATGTCCTGGATGCACTGGCGCCCCTTTCGCAGATGGCCCCTCCCCCATCCTCCGTCATCGAGGAACCGGAGCAGGACGAAGGCGGCAGGTCGTTCCTGCCACCGGACGACAGCGAGCGACAACAGATCGTCTCGGCGCTAGGGCCGACCCCGGTCGAGATCGACGACATCATCCGCCATACCGGGCTTGATGCGTCCGCCGTCTATCTGGTTCTCCTGGAGCTCGATCTTGCCGGGCGCCTACACCGTCACTCCGGAGGGCTTGTCTCCATTGCGATGAGCGACTGAGCGCGGACGGCGGCCGGACTGCACGTCGCCCGCCTCGACATAGGCCATTTCGATCAGATAGCAGAGCATGTCTGCTCCCTCCTTCGAGGCGACCTGATGCAGTTCCCCGAGCATCTGGCGGATGTAGGCGATAGCCTCTGCGTCGCCGGAGCTCTGACGTTCCGATCCCATGATCCACCCTGTCTGACTGGGCCCCTCGCCAGGTGCCGGAAACCGGCCTGGCAGAGGCAGGATAATCCAGTAATCTAAAATTGCAACCTACAGAATATCCTCTATAGGTTGCACGACGTTGCATCGCTTAATTTGACGCTGGCACTTGACCGCAACGAAAAGGCCATCCATGTCGGAGGCCAAGACCTGCCCGGAACCATGTGGTTGTCCGGGCTCAGCCTCACCTTAGAGAAGCACAATGAACGTCGTCGTCGTCGAGTCTCCGTCCAAAGCCAAGACCATCAACAAGTACCTGGGCCCGGACTTCAAGGTTCTCGCATCCTTTGGCCATGTTCGCGATCTCCCTGCAAAGGACGGCTCCGTTCTGCCCGACCAGGACTTCGAAATGTTGTGGGAAGTGGACAGCGCCTCGCAGAAGCGCATGAAGGATATTGCCGACGCCGTCAAAGGCTCCGACGGATTGTATCTCGCGACCGACCCGGATCGCGAGGGCGAAGCGATCTCCTGGCATGTGCTCGACCTCTTGAAGAAGAAGCGGGTCCTGGGCGACATGCCGGTAAAACGCGTCGTCTTCAACGCCATCACCAAGAAGGCCGTGCTCGATGCCATGGCCAATCCCCGCGATATCGATGCGCCGCTGGTGGATGCCTATCTGGCGCGACGGGCTCTCGACTATCTCGTCGGCTTCAACCTGTCGCCGGTGCTGTGGCGCAAGCTGCCCGGCGCCCGTTCGGCCGGCCGCGTCCAGTCGGTCGCCCTGCGACTCGTCTGCGACCGCGAGACGGAGATCGAGCGTTTCATCTCCGAGGAATACTGGAACCTCTCGGCGCTGCTGCGCACGCCGCGCGGCGACGAATTCGAGGCGCGCCTCGTCTCGGCCGACGGCAAGCGCTTGCAGAACCGCTCGATCAAGAACGGCGATGACGCCAACCGCCTGAAGACCCTGCTCGATGGCGCGACCTATGTCGTCGACAGCGTCGAGGCCAAGCCGGTCAAGCGCAATCCCGGTCCGCCGTTCACGACCTCCACCCTGCAGCAGGCCGCCTCGTCCAACCTCGGTTTCAACGCGTCGCGGACGATGCAGGTGGCGCAGAAGCTCTACGAAGGCTTCGACATCGGCGGCGAGACCGTCGGTCTGATCACCTACATGCGAACGGACGGCGTGCAGATGGCGCCGGAAGCCATCGACGGCGCGCGTCGTGCGATCCAGAACCAGTTCGGCGACCGCTACCTGCCGGAGAAGCCGAGATTCTACTCGACCAAGGCCAAGAACGCCCAGGAAGCGCACGAGGCCATCCGTCCGACGGACTTCAGCCGTTCGCCCGACAAGGTGCGGCCCTACCTCGATAGCGATCAGGCCCGGCTCTATGAACTGATCTGGAAGCGCGGCATTGCCAGCCAGATGGCCTCGGCCGAGATCGAGCGTACGACGGTCGAGATCCTTGCCGGCAATGGCGGTGAGAAGGCCGGCCTGCGCGCCGTCGGCTCCGTCGTGCGCTTCGACGGCTTCCTCGGCGCCTATGTCGATCAGCGCGAAGAAGGCGACAAGAGCGAGGATGACGACGAGGACGGCCGCCTGCCGCAGATCAACGCCCAGGAAGCGCTCGCCAAGAACAAGGTGAACGCCAGCCAGCATTTCACCGAACCGCCGCCGCGCTATTCGGAAGCCTCGCTGATCAAGAAGATGGAAGAACTCGGCATCGGCCGGCCCTCCACCTATGCGGCAACGCTGAAGACATTGAGCGACCGCGAATACGTCATCATGGACAAGCGCAAGCTCATTCCGCATTCCAAGGGGCGGCTGGTCACGGCCTTCCTCGAAAGCTTCTTCACCCGCTATGTGGAATACGATTTCACGGCCGACCTCGAGGAAAAGCTCGACAAGATTTCGGCCGGCGAACTCGACTGGAAGCAGGTCCTGCGGGACTTCTGGAAGGACTTCTTCGCGCAGATCGAGGACACCAAGGAACTGCGGGTCACCAATGTCCTCGATGCGCTGAACGAGACGCTCGCCCCGCTCGTGTTCCCCAAGCGGGAAGACGGCAGCGACCCGCGGATCTGCCAGGTCTGCGGCACCGGCAATCTGTCGCTGAAGCTTGGAAAATACGGCGCCTTCGTCGGCTGCTCCAACTATCCCGACTGCAACTTCACGCGCCAGCTCTCCTCCGACGGCAACGAAGCCGATGCCAGCGGCCTCAACGAGCCGAAGGCGCTCGGTGCCGATCCCCATACGGGCGAAGAACTGACGCTACGGTCCGGACGCTTCGGTCCCTATATCCAGCGCGGCGAAGGCAAGGAGGCCAAGCGGTCGTCGCTGCCGAAGGGTTGGAAGCCGGAAGACATCGACCACGAGAAGGCATTGGCCCTCATCAGCCTGCCACGCGACGTCGGACAGCATCCGGAAACCGGCAAGATGATCTCCGCCGGCCTGGGGCGCTACGGGCCGTTCCTGCTGCACGACGGCGGCTATGCAAACCTGGAAAGCATCGAGGATGTCTTCACCATCGGCCTCAACCGCGCAGTCACGGTCATTGCCGAAAAGCAGAGCAAGGGACCGGGCGGACGCGGGCGCGGAACACCGGCGGCCCTGAAGACGTTGGGCGATCACCCGAGCGGCGGCGCGATTACCGTCCGTGACGGGCGCTACGGCCCCTATGTGAACTGGGCCAAGGTCAACGCGACGCTGCCGAAGGGCAAGGACCCGCAGTCCGTCACCCTGGAGGAGGCCATGGCGCTGATCGTCGAAAAGGGTGGCAAGGCTCCTTCCGCCAAGGCGAAGCCGAAGAAGGCTGCCGCCAAGACGGGGACTGCTGCGGCGAAGAAGGCTGCACCGAAAACCAAGGCTGCCGCCGGCACCAAGACCAAGACTGCGGCGAAGACCACGACCAAGACGGCGGCAAAGGCGAAGAAGACCGGAACGTGACGAGAGAACGACGCGAGAAGCCCTCCAGGAAGACATCCGCCGCGGCCACGGCCGGCGACAAGCCTGCCATCATCCACGGGGCTGTGCCGCCGCGCGACGTTCTTCTGGAATTCATCGCGGACAATCCCGACCGGGCATCGAAGCGCGAGATCGCCAAGGCCTTCGGGCTGAAGGGCGAGACGCGCGTCGAACTCAAGGATGTGCTGCGCGCGCTGGAGGACGAGGGCCTTCTCAAGAAGAGCCGCAAGTCTCTGGCCCGGCCAGGCGCCCTCCCCCCGGTCACGGTCCTGGACATCACGACGCGCGACAAGGACGGCGAACTGATCGGGCGCCCGGCGGAATGGCCCGAAGACATGGGCACCGCGCCGGCCGTGCTCATTCGCCAATCTTCAGACGGACGCGGAAAGGGCAAGTCGCCGGCCGCCGGCCTGAACGACCGCGTTCTGGCGAAGATCTTCGCCAACAAGGACCGTACCGGCCCGGCCTACACCGCCCGCGTCATCAAGATCATCGACCGGCGCAAGGGTGCGTCGCTCGGCGTCGTGCGCATGAGCGAACAGGAAATCCGCCTGATGCCGATCGAGCGGCGCGGCGAGGAAATGGTGATCGAGACCGAGGGTCTCGGAGAGGCCAAGGACGGCGATCTCGTCGAGGTGGAAGTTGCCCGCACCGGGCGCTTCGGTCTTCCGCGGGCCCGCGTGCTGTCCGTCGTCGGCTCCGTTGCCAGCGAGAAGGCGATCTCGATGATCGCCATCTATGCGCACGGTATTCCGCACATCTTTCCGCAGGCCGTTCTCGACGCAGCCGAGGCTGCCCGCCCCGCTCCGATGACGAAGCGCGAAGACTGGCGCGACGTACCGCTGCTGACCATCGACCCCGCCGACGCCAAGGACCACGACGACGCCGTCTATGCGGAACTCGATCCCAATCCGGACAATCCGGGCGGCGTCATCGTCACCGTCGCGATCGCGGATGTCTCCTGGTATGTCCGCACCGGCTCGCCGCTTGATCGCGAAGCGCTGAAGCGCGGCAACTCGGTCTATTTCCCGGACCGCGTCGTCCCGATGCTGCCGGAGCGCATCTCCAACGACCTCTGCTCGCTGCGCGAAGGCGAAGACCGGCCGGCGATCGCGGTGCGGATGGTGTTCTCGCACGAGGGACGCAAGGCCAGCCATACCTTCCACCGCATCATGATGAAGAGCGCCGCCAAGCTCTCCTACCAGCAGGCCCAGTCCGCCATCGACGGCAAGCCCGACGACAAGAGCGGACCGCTGCTGGAGCCCATCCTGAAGCCGCTGTGGCATGCCTATGCGATCATGAAGCGCGGCCGCGAGCGCCGTCAGCCGCTCGAACTCGACATGCCGGAGCGCAAGCTCATCCTGAAGCCGGACGGCACCGTTGACCGCGTGCATATTCCGGAACGGCTCGACGCCCACAAGCTCATCGAAGAGATGATGATCCAGGCGAATGTGTCCGCCGCGGAGACACTGGAAAAGAAGCGCCAGCCGCTCGTCTACCGCATCCATGACGCGCCGGCGCTGTCGAAGCAGGAGACCCTGCGCGAGTTCCTGGCGACAATCGGCTTCTCGATGGCGAAGGGCGGTCAGCTCCGCGCCAATTCCTTCAATGGCATCCTGGCGCGCGCCGTCGATACGCCGCATCAGACCATGGTCAACGAAATGGTGCTGCGCTCGCAGAGCCAGGCCATCTACAGCCCGGAGAACATCGGGCACTTTGGCCTCAACCTGATGAAATACGCGCATTTCACCTCACCAATTCGTCGCTATGCGGATCTGATCGTGCATCGTGCGCTGGTCGGCTCTCTGGGGCTCGGCGAAGGTGGCATCACGCCGGAGGAAGAGGCTGGTCTCGACGACATCGCGGCCGAGATCTCGACCTTTGAACGCCGCGCGATGGCGGCGGAACGCGATACGGTCAACCGGCTGATCGCGCACCACCTCAGCGAGCGGGTCGGGGAAGAATTCGAGGGCCGGATCTCCGGTGTCACCAAGGCGGGCCTGTTCGTGGCCCTGCCCACCTACGGCGCAGACGGCTTCGTGCCGATTTCGACGCTCGGAAACGACTACTTCATCTACGACGAGGCCCACCAGGCGCTGACCGGGGAAAAGACCGGCCTCGGCTACCAGCTCGGCGATTCGGTTCAGGTCAAGCTTGCCGAGGCCATACCGCTGGCTGGCGCCTTGCGGTTCGAGATGCTGAGCGAAGGCCGAAAGATGCCAACGCCGACCCGTTCCTTCCACAAGTCGGGGCGGCGAGACGGAGGCCAGCGGCGGCCGATGGCCGGAACCAGACCGCGGCGTGGCCGATAGGAGCGACCCGACATGCATAATCCAAGCGAGCAGCCGGTCCACTATGGCGGGGGCAAGCCAGCCGAACGCCCGGTGATGCGATCCATCGGCCGCGGCATGCGCAATACCTGTCCGTCTTGCGGCACGGGAAAGCTGTTCCGCGCCTTTCTCAAGCCCGTCGACCAGTGCGCGGTCTGCGGCGAGGAGATGCACCACCATCGCGCCGACGACCTGCCCGCCTACCTCGTCATCTTCGTGGTGGGCCACGTGCTGCTCACTGGCTACATGCTGACCGACTCGATCTTCGTCCTTTCGCCCTGGGCACACCTGGCGATCTGGGTCCCGCTCGCCGTGCTTGCCGCGCTGCTGACGATCCAGCCGATCAAGGGCGGTGTCATCGGGCTCCAGTGGGCGCAGCGAATGCACGGCTTTGGCGGCGATTCCGACGAGGATGCCATGCGCCGTCACGGCGGTTCGGACCCCTGACATGCACCTGCCCCATGGACTGCACGGCAAGCGGCTGCAAAAGAGGTTTTCTGCCACGGACGGCCCGGATTAGCTGCTCCGTTCTCGAAGATGTCAGAATCAGGCTGCAGGCTGAACGGCCGCAGCCTAAGAAAGCAGCGTTCCACTTCGCTCGATACCGCTGAGGACGGTTTGTCCTCCCCTGATCCAGAGACCCCCGGATGTCCCGACCACCCAATAATTTCAACGGTCACGTCGAAGAAATTCACTGGCCCTCGCTGATTGCGGCCATCTCTGCGATCAGCGCAGTCGGGATCGCGATCGGTCTCGGGCTGCCGCTGCTCAGCATCATCCTGGAGAAGCGCGGGATCTCCTCGACGATGATCGGGCTGAACTCGGCCATGGCGGGTGTCGCGGCCATGGTCGCAGCGCCGATCACCACGCGGCTGGCGCATGATTTCGGCGTCGCGCGAACAATGCTGTGGGCGGTCGTCATCTCGGCCATCAGTGCGCTGGCCTTCTATTATGCGGAAGCGTTCTGGATGTGGTTCCCGCTGCGCTTCGCCTTCCATGGCGCCATCACCACCCTGTTCATCCTTTCGGAATTCTGGATCAATGCCGCCGCGCCACCGCGCCGCCGCGGGCTTGTCCTCGGGATCTATGCGACCGTTTTGTCAGTCGGCTTCGCGATGGGCCCCCTGCTCTTCTCGGCAATCGGCAGCGACGGGATCCTGCCCTTCCTGATCGGCGCAGCCGCCATTCTGCTCGCTGCGGTGCCGATCTATATCGCCCGCAACGAAAGCCCGGTGCTGGACGAGAAGCCGGAGCGGCACTTCCTGCGCTACATCCTGCTGGTGCCCACTGCGACGGCGGCCGTCTTCGTGTTCGGCGCCGTGGAGGCCGGTGGACTGTCGCTGTTTCCAATCTATGCGCTCCGGTCCGGTTTCACCGAGTCCCAGGGAGCGCTGCTGCTGACGGTGATGGGCGTGGGCAACATGATCTTCCAGATTCCGCTCGGGATGTATTCCGACCGCCTTCGGGACCGGCGTCCGCTGCTGGCAGCCATGGCCGTGACCGGCTGCATCGGCTCCCTGATGCTGCCGCTGCTGATCGAGGACTGGCTGTTGACGGCTGTCGTGCTCCTGTTCTGGGGCGGCTGCGTCTCCGGTCTCTACACGGTCGGGCTTGCCCATCTCGGATCGCGACTCACCGGTGCGGACCTCGCCGCGGCGAATGCCGCCTTCGTATTCTGCTATGCCGTCGGCACGGTTGCGGGCCCACAAGCCATCGGCGCGTCCATCGACGTCAGCGGCAACAACGGATTTGCCTGGGCTCTGGCTGCTTTCTTTGGCCTCTATGTGGTACTCTCCATCGGTCGGTACCTTTTTAAACCGAAACAGACTTGACTTTTCGGGCGCGATTTGTAGTTTCGCGCCAGAATTCGCCGTGGACACCAACCGGTCTCCCGCGGCCTCATTTTTCCTAAAGGCAGGACATCATGGCGAAAGCTACAACCATCAAGATCAAGCTGCTGTCGACGGCAGACACCGGCTTCTTCTACGTCACCGAGAAGAACAGCCGTACGATGACGGACAAGATGTCCAAGACCAAGTACGACCCGATCGTTCGCAAGCACGTCGAGTTCAAGGAAGCCAAGATTAAGTAAGATCTCGCTTCCGGTGGAAAAAGGGCGCGCGCTGCAAGGCGACGCGCCTTTCTTTTTGACCAAACCTGAATGAAAAAAAGCGCCGCGCTCCGGTAGGAGGCGGCGCTTTTTAATGGGGGTCGACCAGCTGCAGCACGGCACGAGGAACCGCTTTTGTTGTGCAACCAGTCGACCGACCCCACGACCCAGGAGATGCGGCGGACCTGAGCATCATGGGGTATCTCTTCCCGCTTGGGAAAATATACTTATGGAAATGAAAGTCTCTTAACCCGGCAAGAAAATCAACGTCTTCTTAAATTCCCAACCGACTATGTCTTTTGTTGGTTAAAATCGGGAATAAATTCAGTTTCGAGCCGACCACCCCTGATTGCAATCACAGGGACAATAACAGAAAATTATGATGGTAATACTGCAGTATTATTTCCTCATCGAAAACTGCGAAACCTTCTTCGCGGCAAGACTGTGAAGTCCTCGAATTAAAACGAAGACCGCAGCAGAAACCTGACGAAAGATTATCTGTCGGGCGGGGCCTCAGGCTGTATTGGTCGCCATACTCACTACAAGTACACTTATCCGAACATTCTAAAAGGCATTTGTTCTCCGCCGATGCTGGCCGGATCCCTCACCGTTCCGAGGTGCCAACGGCAAGTCATAAACTATTCGTGAAGGCGGCAAGGGTCAGGCTGCAGCAGCCACGACCCGGTTGCGCCCACCGTTCTTTGCCTCATACAAGGCCTTGTCGGCCTGCTTCAGCAGCTGCTCCGGCGTTTCCGCACCCTTCTCGTTGCAGGCGATACCCAGCGACGCCGTGATGTGGAGAGTGACCCCTGAAGAGCGCAGCACGAACGGCTCGTTCTCGATCAGGCTGCGCAGCCGCTCGGCGATCATCTCGGCAACGCCCGCATCGGTATCCGGCATGACCACGACGAACTCTTCCCCGCCATAACGGCAGGCGAGATCGGCTCCCCGGACCGTGGACCGGATGCGGCTGGCGAATTCCTTCAGGACCTCGTCCCCAACATCATGTCCATAGGTGTCGTTGACCTGCTTGAACCGGTCGATATCGGTGATGCAGACGGAGAGCGAACGGCCCCGCGCCGCCGCACGGTTGAAGAGGGTCTTCAGGTGGCTATCCAGATAGCGGCGATTGTTGAGGCCGGTCAGCCCATCGGTGACGGCGAGTTCGATCGTCTCGCGAACACTGGTGCGCAGCCGGTCGTTGTAGCGCTTCCGCTTGATCTGCGTCAGGCTGCGGGCCACCAGTTCGTTGGGATCGATCGGCCGGACGATGTAGTCGTTGACGCCGATGTCGAGCGCCCGCACGATGACGTCCTCGGCACCGGGCTCCGTCACGAGCAGCAACGGCAGAAAACGGGTGCGCTCCAGCGACCGCAGGTGCGAGCAGAGACGAAGCGGATCGTATTCGTCCAGGTTGGCGTTGACGATCACCAGGTCGAAGGGGTTTTCGGCAGCCTCGAACAGCGCCGCCTGGGGATCGGACATGGCCACGACCTGGGCGACAGGCTTCAGCGCCTTGATGATGCGCTCCTGGGAGCTTGCGCGGCTATCCACCAGCAGCACCTGCCCCGGCTCCTCGCGGCCGTCAGTGCCCTTCAGCATGTCCTCTATGCCGACGTTCTGCGCCGTCTCCGCGCGGATGCGCAGTTCGTCGCTCAACGTCTTCAGCCGCACCAGGCTCTTGACCCGCGAAATGAGCTGCAGGTCGTTGACGGGCTTGGTCAGGAAATCGTCCGCGCCTGCCTTGAGGCCCCTCACCCGGTCGGCAGACTGGTCCAAAGCCGTGACCATGACCACGGGAATATGCGAGGTACGGGGATCGGCCTTCAGCTGTTCGCAAACGTCGAAGCCACTGATGCCGGGCATCATGATGTCGAGGAGCACGAGATCCACAGGGGTCTTGCGGCAGATGTCGAGCGCCTTGTAGCCGTCATCGGCGGTCAGCACGTCGAAATATTCCGCCAGCAGCCGCGCCTCGAGAAGCTTCACGTTCGCCGGGATGTCATCGACCACCAGAATGCGCGCCGTCATGGTCAGTACTCCCGTTTCACGCGTCGCCGAGGTAGGTCTTGATGGTCTCTATGAATTTCGGCACCGAGATCGGCTTCGACACATAGGCTTCGCATCCGCCCTGGCGGATCCGCTCCTCGTCGCCTTTCATGGCGAAGGCCGTCACGGCGATGACCGGGATGATGTGCAGCTCGTCGTCTTCCTTCAGCCACTTGGTGACTTCGAGGCCAGAGACTTCGGGAAGCTGGATGTCCATGAGGATCAGGTCCGGGCGGTGCTTGCGGGCGAGATCCATCGCCTCCATGCCGTTGCGGGTCTGGATGGTTTCATATCCGCAAGCTTCGATCAGATCGCGGAAGAGCTTCATGTTGAGCTCGTTGTCTTCGACAATCATGACCCGCTTGGGCATGCATCCGTCCTCAAATCCTGCTTCGACCGCTTTCCAACACTATATATTGTTGCACCGGAGCCGATTTCACTTTGTATGTGGAATCGACCCTATGAGCATTTGGTTGAAAAAGAGGTAACCACTTGGCCGCAATGCCGCGCGATCCCAAAAACGTATCCCATGGAGCCGAGAGCGCCGAGCAGACGGCGGTCGCCATCCTCGCATGGCTGGCATCCGAACCGGAGATGCTGAGCCGTTTCCTGGCTCTGACGGGCCTTGAAGCCAGCCAGCTGCGGGGCGCCGTCGCCGATCCCGGGTTTCTCGGCGGCATGATCGACTTCCTGATGGGGCACGAGCCGACATTGCTGGCCTTCTGCGAAGCGACGGAGACGCGACCGGAGGCAGTGGAGGCCGCCTGGCGCTACTATTCTGGTCCAGGCCTCGACTCCGGCGAGTACTGACTGTCGATACGCCCTATCAGGCTCTTGAGACTCGCACGCGCGAGGCGTAGGGTCAAGATGTTCAACTTCTGTTCTCATCATGACACCTGCGCCCGCCACCAAACCCGGCTTCTGTCGCGACTGCCTTGCGGAGCAGAAGGCGGAGGTGCGCCGGTGCCGCAGCTGCGGTAGCCCCCGCCTCCTCTATCATTCCGAGCTCTACGACCTGCCCATCGCGCACATCGACTGTGACGCCTTCTATGCGGCCGTCGAGAAGCGCGACAATCCCGAGCTTGCAGACAAGCCGGTGATCATCGGCGGCGGCAAGCGCGGCGTCGTGTCGACCGCCTGCTATGTGGCCCGCATCCACGGCGTGCGCTCGGCCATGCCGATGTTCAAGGCGCTCGAGGCCTGTCCCGACGCCATCGTGATCCGGCCGAACATGGAGAAATACGCCAAGGTCGGACGGGAAATTCGCCAGATGATGCTGGAGCTGACGCCGCTCGTGCAGCCCCTGTCGATCGACGAAGCCTTCCTGGATCTTGCCGGCACGGAACGCCTGCATCACGATCCGCCGTCCCGCACCCTGGTCAAATTCGCCAAGCGCGTGGAAGCGGAGGTCGGGATCAGCATTTCGATCGGCCTTTCCTACTGCAAGTTCCTGGCCAAGGTGGGCTCGGACCTGCAGAAGCCGCGCGGCTTTTCCATCGTCGGGCGGCAGGAGGCCCTGGCGTTTCTGGCGCCGCGGCCGGTGACCACGATCTGGGGCGTCGGCAAGGCGTTCGAGGCGGTGCTGGCCGCCGATGGCATCCGCACGATCGGCCAGCTGCAGTCCATGGAGGAAGGCGACCTGATGCGCCGCTACGGCTCGATGGGTCAACGGCTCTACCGGCTTGCGCGCGGCATCGACGAACGCGACGTTCACCCCAACGACGCCGCAAAGAGCGTTTCCGCGGAGACCACCTTCTTTGACGACATCTCCCGCCACGATGATCTGGTGCCGATCCTGCGCCGGCTTTCGGAAAAGGTCTCGGCGCGGCTGAAGAAGCATGCGATCGCGGGTCAGACCGTGGTGCTGAAGCTGAAGACGGCCGACTTCAAGAGCCGGACGCGCA
This sequence comes from Pseudorhizobium pelagicum, assembly GCA_000722615.1. Taxonomy (GTDB): domain Bacteria; phylum Pseudomonadota; class Alphaproteobacteria; order Rhizobiales; family Rhizobiaceae; genus Neorhizobium; species Neorhizobium pelagicum. Next base: position 113,958 of record JOKI01000008.1, read on the forward strand.
ACCGCCGGCTGGAGGATCCGACGCAGCTTGCCGACCGGATCTTCCGCACCGGCCTGTCGCTTCTGGAGCGGGAAACGGACGGGACGCGCTTCCGCCTGCTCGGCATCGGCGTCAGCGATCTCTGTGATCCGGCAACCGCCGATCCGCCCGATCTGGTGGACCAGGGTGCCGTTCGGCGGGCCGCGGCGGAAGCGGCCATGGACAGGCTGCGCGACAAGTTCGGGAAGGCTGCGGTGGAGACGGGCTACACGTTCGGCGATCGTCGTCGCGATCAATGACCCGATCAATGAAATGTGATGGGACGGCGAACCGCTGTGACTTCATCCCTTCCGCCGGAAAAGCTTCGTTAAGTCAGTCGCGCTAATTTGACTCAATTGTATTGCGTGTGAGGTCATTGATGTTGCGTCGTATCGTGTTCGGTCTCGGGCTCCTGTCCGCGACCATGCTGTCCTGTTCCGTCCTCGCGAGCGAAGATCGCGCCCTCCAGATCATCATCTCCAAAAATGCGCAGTCAATGACCGTCTACGACGGCGACAAGCTGATCGCGACATCGCGCGTCTCGACCGGCAAGGCCGGCCACACGACGCCGAGCGGCATCTTCTCGATCCTGGAGAAGCGAAAGTACCACGAATCCAACATCTACTCGAACGCCCCCATGCCATTCATGCAGCGGCTGACGTGGTCGGGAATCGCCCTGCACGAGGGGGTGGTCCCGGATTATCCGGCGTCGCATGGCTGCGTTCGCATCCCGACCGGGTTTGCCAAGACGCTGTTCGGCATGACCGACCGTGGTCTGCATGTGATCATCGCCGATGCGCCGGTCGAGCCGGTGAAGATCGAGCACGTCAACCTCTTTGCGCCGTTGAAGCCACTGCCGTCCGAACCGCTGATGTCGGACATCGACCTGCGGCCGACGGTCAAGCGCAAGACGACCGGTCCCTACGAGGTCGCCATGGCGGAGCAGGCGCCGGACATGACCACCACCGGTTCCATTTCCGGCGCCGATCGGTCGCCGCTCCGGATCCTCGTCAAGCGACGCGAGACCAGGGAGACAGTTCTCGACGCCCAGGTCCTGCTGACGGAGCTCGGCTTCTACGCCGGCACGCCGGACGGGATCGTGGGATCCATGACGCGCTCGGCGATTGCCGGCTTCAAGCGCTGGAAGAATCTTCCTGCCGATGACACTGTTTTATCGAAGGAATTCCTGTCAGCACTTTATCGCGCGTCAGGCAAGGACGAGCCGCCGGCCGGCCATCTGCTGGTTCGGCGAAACTTCAACCCGCTGTTCGAGGCACCGGTCGGCCTGAAGAATTCCGAAATCCCGCTCGGCACGCATCTCTTCACGGCAAGCGGCGTCGATCCCGACCGGGAGAAGGCAGACTGGCACGCGGTGACCCTGCCGACCCATCTTTCTTCAGCCGAGATGCAGCGCCTGGGGATCGAGGAAGATGCCACCCCCTCCACGGCAGACGCTGCGCTCGATCGTCTGGAGATCCCGGCAGAGCTTCGCGAACGGATCGCAACGCTGATGAGCGACGGCACATCGCTCACCATCACGGACAAGGGCCTCGGCCCGGAAACCGGCAAGGGGACGGATTTCATCACCCTCACCCGCCCGCAGCAGTCAGTGGCAAAAGCAGAGACGGTATCGAGCACGCCACGCAAGCCGGTCCGTTCGCGGGCCCGCTCCTATCAAAACGGCGTCGGCCTCTACTAGGCCGACGTTCCTAGACGAGTTCGACGTCGAGAACCCCGGGCGCCGTCCGCAGAGCGGCAGCGATCTCGGGGGAGAGGCGGTACTTCTCGGTCAGCTCGACCTCGATCTCGCGGCGTCCATCTTCCTTGATCACCACGAAGGACACCAGCCCGTCGCCCCTCGCGTTGAGGTGGCGGGCAACCGTCCGCATCGGCCCTGAATCCCGGACGAAGACCCGCAGGGCCTTCTGCATCTGCACGGACTTTTCCTCCAGAGAGGCGGCCGTCTGGATCCGGAGACCGATGCCTTCCGGGCGCTCCTCCGCCTGCACCGTGATCACCAGCGACTTGCCCGGCTCCAGCAGGTCGCGGTACTGCGCCAGAGCTTCGGAAAACAAGACCGCCTCGAACTGGGCCGTGGCATCGGAAAAGGTGACGATGCCCATCTTGTTGCCGGTGCGGGTCTTGCGCTCCTGCCGGCCCGTCACGGTGCCTGCGAGGCGACCGGCGGTGGCGCCCTGCTTCACGGCAACCGAGAACTCGGCGAAGTTCTGGACGCGCATCTTGGCCAGCACATCCTTGTAGGCGTCGAGTGGATGCGCCGAGAGATAGAAGCCCAGCACCTGGTATTCGCGCATCAGCATTTCGGAGGGCATCCAGGGCGTGAACGGCGGGAAGACCAGCATCTCGGGGCCTGTTGCCGAGGATGAGCCGAACATGTCGTGCTGGCCGCTCACCTTGTTCTCCTGAGCCCGCTGCGCATAGCCGATGACGCGGTCGAGGCCTGCCACCAGCTCGGCGCGGTCGCGCCCGAAGCAGTCGAAGGCACCCGCCGAGATCAGGCTTTCCATGACGCGACGGTTGATCTGCTTCGGGTCGATCCGCAGGCAGAAGTCCTCGATGCTGGCAAACGGCGTCTCGCCGCGCACCTCGACGATGTGATCGACGGCCGATTCACCGACCCCCTTGATGGCCGCCAGCGCGTAGTAGATCCGGTTGTCGTCCGTCTCGAAGCGGCGGAAGGAGGTCTGTACCGAAGGGGGAACGACCTTGATGCCGAGACGCCCGGCGTCCTGTCGGAAATCGTTCAGCTTGTCGCTGTTGGCCATGTCGAAGGTCATCGACGCGGCCAGGAATTCGGCCGGGTAGTGCGCCTTCATGTAGGCCGTCTGATAGGAGACGATGGCGTAGGCGGCGGCGTGCGACTTGTTGAAGCCGTAGTTGGCGAACTTCGCCAGGAGCTCGAAGATGTTCTTGGCCTGCGGCTTGGAGACGCCATTCTTGATGGCGCCATCGATGAAGCGCTCGCTCTGCTGGTCCATCTCCGCCTTGATCTTCTTGCCCATGGCGCGGCGCAGAAGATCGGCTTCGCCGAGCGAATAGCCGGACAGGACCTGGGCGATCTGCATCACCTGTTCCTGGTAGACGATGACGCCCTGCGTCTCCTTCAACAGGTAATCGATGGTCGGGTGGACCGATTCGATCTCCTCCTCGCCGTGTTTGCGGGCGTTGTAGGTCGGGATGTTCTCCATCGGGCCCGGGCGGTAGAGGGCAACGAGCGCGATGATGTCCTCGATGCAGTCGGGCCGCATGCCGATCAGCGCCTTGCGCATGCCCGCCGATTCCACCTGGAAGACGCCGACCGTCTCGCCGCGCGAGAGCATCTCGTAGGTCTTCTGGTCGTCGAGCGGGATGCGAGCCAGATCGATATGGATATCGCGCTTGGCGACGTAGTCGACGGCCGTCTTCAGGACCGTCAGCGTCTTCAGTCCGAGAAAGTCGAACTTCACCAGCCCGGCCTGCTCCACCCACTTCATGTTGAACTGGGTGACCGGCATGTCCGAGCGTGGGTCGCGATACATCGGCACGAGCTTCGACAGCGGCCGGTCGCCGATGACGATACCGGCGGCGTGGGTCGAGGCGTGGCGGTAGAGGCCCTCGATCTTCTGGGCGATATCGAGCAGGCGGGCAACGACCGGTTCCTTGTCGGCCTCTTCCTGCAGGCGCGGCTCCTCCTCGATCGCCTTCGACAGAGGCGTCGGGTTGGCCGGGTTGTTGGGCACCAGCTTGCAGATCTTGTCGACCTGGCCGTAGGGCATTTCCAGCACACGGCCGACGTCGCGCAGCGCCGCGCGCGCCTGCAGCGACCCGAAGGTGATGATCTGCGCCACCTGCTCGCGGCCGTATTTCTGCTGCACGTAGCGGATCACCTCTTCACGGCGATCCTGGCAGAAGTCGATGTCGAAATCGGGCATCGAGACGCGGTCTGGATTGAGGAAGCGCTCGAACAGCAGCGAGAAGCGCAGCGGGTCGACGTCGGTGATCGTCAGCGCATAGGCAACCAGCGAGCCGGCACCCGAACCGCGGCCCGGGCCGACGGGGATGCCCTGGTTCTTCGCCCACTTGATGAAGTCGGCAACGATCAGGAAGTAGCCGGGGAACTTCATCCGCTCGATGACGCTGAGCTCGAAATCGAGGCGCTCGCGATAGTCCTTTTCGGTGAACCCGGGCGTCATGCCAAGCAAGGCGATCCGGTTCTCCAGGCCCTCGATCGACTGGCGCCGCAGCTCGGCGCCCTCCGCCCGGTCGGCTTCATCCGGGTCGTCGCTCGCGCCCGTGAAGCGCGGCAGGATCGGCTTTCTGGTCTCAAGGATGAAGGAACAGCGTCGGGCGATCTCGACCGTGCTTTCCAAAGCCTCCGGAAGGTCGGCAAACAGCGCCGCCATCTCGGCACGGCTCTTGAGGTAGTGATCCGGCGTCAGCCGGAAGCGGCTGTCGTCGGAGACCATCGCATTGTGGGCAACGGCCATCAGGGCATCGTGGGCGTCGAAGTCGTCGCGGGCGGGGAAGAAGGCTTCGTTGGTAGCTACCAGCGGCAGGTCGTGGTCATAGGCGAGGCTGACCATTTTGTGTTCGTGGCGGCGGTCATAGGCGCCGTGCCGCTGCAGTTCGACATAGAGCCGGTCGGCAAACAATGCCTTCAGGCGAAGCAGTCTCGCCTCAGCCTGGGATGCGTTGCCGTCCTTGACGGAAAGATCGACCGGGCCGCCGCGCGCGCCGGTCAGTGCGATTAGGCCCTCCGTACCAGCCTCTTCCAGCCAGGACGCCCGCAGATGCACAGCCTGGTGGCTTTCGCCCCCGAGATAGGCGCGGCTGATGAGATCGACGAGCCGCTCATAGCCATCGGCGGTGGAGGCAAGCAGAACGATCGCCGGGAGCTTGGCGAGCTGATGGTGATTGCGGCGCTCCTCGGTCTGGTCCTCCATGTCGATGGAGACCTGGCAGCCGATGATGGGCTGCAAGCCCTCGCCGATCGCCTTCTGGGCAAACTCCAGCGCCACGAAGAGATTGTTGGTGTCGGCGATGGCGATCGCCGGCTGGTTGTCGGCGACGGCCTTGGAGAGGATCTTCTTGAGCGGCAAGGCGCCTTCGAGCAGCGAGTAGGCCGAATGAACCCGCAGGTGGACGAATTGCGGCGTGTCTGCTGCGCCGCCCGCCACCATGTTTTCCGCCCGTTCTGCCATTGTCTTACATCACCTCATGAATCAGGTGATTTTCCGGCTTCCGGCCGGTGAAGTCCAGTTCAGACTGCGGTCGTCAACGCCTTTCGGGCGTTGGCGCAATCACATCGCCATCATCAGCATGGAAAGGCTGGCGACGAAGGTCGCAATGGAAGCAAATGCAGCAATGTCACGAATGAGGTCAGTCATCGTCATCTCCGTTGTTCCTGTATGTTGTCATTTTGTTCTCTTTTCATTCCTGCGTCAACCCTGACGAGGAGAAAACAGAACAGGACCGCCGTCGCCGGCAGTCACGGTGAACATCAGGTTAAGGAACTGCGATTGCTAGAAGTCGACGACCTTGCCGCCTTCGATCGTGACGCGCCGGTCCATGCGGGCCGCCAGATCGTGATTGTGGGTGGCGATCATCGCCGCCAGACCCGACTGCCGCACGAGCGCTTCGAGCGCATCGAAGACATAGGAAGCGGTCTTTGGGTCCAGGTTGCCGGTCGGCTCGTCGGCCAGAAGGACGCGCGGCGCATTGGCGACGGCGCGGGCAATTGCCACCCGCTGCTGCTCACCCCCGGAAAGCTCCGTGGGGCGATGATCGGCGCGGTGGCCGATGCGCATGTAGTCGAGAAGCTGAGCCGCACGCTCCTTCGCCTCTGCCTGTCCCAGGCCGGCGATGAGCTGGGGCATCATGATGTTTTCGAGTGCCGTGAACTCCGGCAGGAGATGGTGAAACTGGTAGACGAAGCCGATGTCGCTGCGGCGGATCGCCGTTCTCTCGTCATCGGACAAGCCGTTGCAGGACCGCCCGTTCACCACGACCTCGCCGCCATCGGGATGCTCCAGCAGACCGGCCAGATGCAGCAGGGTCGACTTGCCCGTGCCGGAGGGCGCAACGAGAGCGACCGTCTCGCCGCTTCTCAGCTCGAAGTTGGCGTCTTTCAGGATCGAGAGCATCATCTCGCCCTCGCCGTAATGCCGTTCGATGGCCGTGAGCTGCAGAACCGTTTTGCTTACCATGAAGATGGATAATCCTATTCGTAGCGGAGGGCCTGGACCGGGTCGAGCTTGGAGGCACGCCATGCGGGGAAGATCGTCGCCAGGAACGACAGCACCAGCGCCATCACCACGACCGTGAACGTCTCGCCGAAGCTCATCTCGGCCGGAAGCTGGCTCAGGAAATAAAGCTCGGGATCGAAGAGGACCGTGCCCGAAAGCCAGGAGAAGAACTGGCGGATCGATTCGATGTTGAGGCAGACGACGACACCAAGGACCACGCCGGCAAAGGTGCCCACAGTGCCGATCGCAGCGCCCGTCATGAAGAAGATCCGCATGATGGCGCCGGAGCCGGCCCCCATCGTCCGCAGGATCGCGATATCGCTGCCCTTGTCCTTCACCAGCATGATCAGGCCGGAGATGATGTTGAGCGCCGCGACGAGCACGATCAGCGTCAGGATCATGAACATGACGTTGCGCTCCACCTGCAGTGCCGAGAAGAAGGTCTGGTTGCGCTGCCGCCAGTCGGTGACGTGGACCTGGCGTCCTGCCGCCGCCTCGACGAGGGGGCGCAGACCGTCCACATTGTCCGGATCGTCGACAAAAAGCTCGATCGACTGCACGAGGCCGTCGGCGTTGAAATAGAGCTGCGCCTCCTCGAGCGGCATGTAGATGATCGTGGCGTCGTATTCCGACATGCCGATCTCGAAGACCCCGGAGACCGGGTAGGCCTTCACGCGCGGGTTGACGCCCATCGGCGTGACATCGCCTTCCGGCGAAATCAGCGTGATGTCGTCGCCGGCGGTGATCCCGAGCGATGCAGCGAGCCGGGAGCCCACCAGCACGCCCTGCCCCGAGGCAAAGCCGACGATGTCTCCCTGGCGGATGTTGCCGGCGACCTGCGGCAGCTTCTCCAGGTCCTCGGCGCGGATGCCGCGCACCAAAGCGCCGGATCCGGCGCCGGCGCGGCCGGACGCCAGCGTCTGCCCTTCCACCAGCGGAAGCGCCATCTTGACGCCGGGCACGGCCTCGAACTTGACGGCCAGGTCAGCGTAGTCGGTGAGCGGGCCGTCGATCGGCTGGACGATCATGTGACCGTTGATGCCGAGGATCCGCGAGATCAGTTCGGTGCGGAAGCCGTTCATGACAGCCATGACGATGATCAGGGTCGCGACGCCCAGCATGATGCCGATGAACGAAAATCCGGCGATGACGGAAATGAAGGCTTCCTTGCGCCGGGACCTCAGGTAGCGCCATGCCACCATCCGCTCGAAGGCGGAAAATGGTGCGGCAGAGGGACCAAGGTCCATCTTTTCCGTCTGACGATCCGCTGCGCTTGCCATTGTCTTTCCTCAACCTGTTCTAACCGACCGCCCGAAGCTGCCGGCTCAGCCGGTGAGCTTGTTCATGGCGGCCTCGAGCGTCATGACCTCGCGTGCGCCGGTCTTGCGATCCTTGACCTCGACCTCGCCGCTGGCGGCGGAGCGCGGACCGACGATGACCTGCACCGGCACGCCGATGAGATCTGCCGTGGCGAACTTCGTGCCTGCGCGGTCGTCCGTGTCGTCGTACAGCACGTCCTTGCCGGCCTTGCCCAGTCCCTCGTAAAGCTGGCCACACACGCTGTCGCAGGCGGTGTCACCCGGCTTCATGTTGATCAGCACGACATCGAAGGGCGCAACCGAAGCCGGCCAGATGATTCCGTTCTCGTCATGCGAGGCTTCGATGATGGCGGGAACAAGGCGTGTCGGGCCGATGCCGTAGGATCCCATGTGGACAAGGTGTTCCTTGCCGTCCGGCCCCTGCACCTTGGCACCCATGGGCTCGGAGTATTTCGTGCCGAAGTAGAAGATGTGGCCGACTTCGATACCGCGTGCGGAGAGGCGGTCGCCTTGCGGAATCGCATCGAAGGCTGCCTCGTCGTGCATCTCCGATGTGGCGGCATAGACCGAGGTCCATTTGTCGAAGATCGCCTGCAGGCCGGCGACGTCGTCGAAATCCGTGTCGACGGAGGGAATGTCGAATTCGGTAAAGCTCTTGTGCGAGAACACTTCCGACTCGCCCGTGTCGGCGAGGATGATGAATTCGTGGCTGTGGTTGCCACCGATCGGGCCGGTGTCGGCGCGCATCGGGATCGCCCGCACGCCCAGCCGCGCGAAGGTGCGCAGATAGGCGACGAACATCTTGTTGTAGGAATGGATGGCGCCTTCCTTCGTCAGGTCGAAGGAATAGGCATCCTTCATCAGGAACTCGCGCGAGCGCATGGTGCCGAAGCGCGGGCGGATCTCGTCGCGGAACTTCAGCTGGATGTGGTAGAGATTGAGCGGAAGGTTCTTGTAGGACTTCACGTAGGAGCGGAAGATGTCGGTGACCATCTCCTCGTTGGTAGGACCGTACAGCATCGGCCGGTCCTGGCGGTCGGCGATGCGCAGCATCTCCTTGCCGTAGGCCTCGTAGCGCCCGCTTTCCTGCCAGAGCTCGGCCGACTGCAGCGTCGGCATCAGCAGCTCGATGGAACCGGCGCGGTTCTGCTCCTCGCGCACGATCGCATTGACCTTGTCGAGCACCCGCTTGCCGAGCGGCAGCCACGAGTAGATCCCCTGGCTCTGCTGGCGGATCATCCCGGCCCGCAACATCAGGCGATGGGAGACGATTTCGGCTTCCTTCGGGTTCTCCTTCAGGATGGGCAGGAAGTAGCGGGACAGACGCATGGATTTTTCCGGATTTTTCGAGAATTCTCTGGCGGGAATCGGCCGTTTTCAAGCTGGCATTGGCAGCAGCGTCATAGCCGTTTCGGAGAAAGATGGAAACCCGCCTCAGGAAGGCGCACATCGTCCCGCGGTCGCCGGGGCGGCACCCAGATCAGACGAACAAGGCGAAATTTGTGACAGGCCTGCGACATTTTTGTCAACCGCAAAATTATCGCGGGAGTGTAACAAAAATACAAAAAACCAAGTGACAGGGCTTAATCTTTAGGCTAGGTTTAGCCCATAAAAGAGGCAAGGAGATCAAATCCTTGCTGATCGCGGTCAAGTCTTGGGAGGATCAGATCTTAGGCGCGCTCGTCGCAGCCCCGGCAACGGTTAAGGATCACGCGAAACTGGAACAAGGCCTCACGGCCTTGTTTTTTTTTGGCTTACCGGCGCCCCGCTCCCTGGCAATCAGCGAAACTCGGGAACGATCCGCGGCAGGCTTGCAAGGCTGATGCCAAAATAGCTGGAGACGGCAAACCAGACCCCGTAAATGACAGCCGATACGAGCGTGGTGAGGATCAGGACCCGGCCCATGCGCATGCGCGCCGGCGCGCTGCCGACCGTTCCCAGCGTCACGTCTCCCTCGTCGTCCTGGGACCGCATGCCAAGCGGCAGCACGGCAAAGAGCGTGATCCACCAGATGATGAAATAAACCGCGAAGATGGGTAGGAACGACATTCTGAACTTCCTGCTGGGCTTGCAGCGCTTATAGCGACATCCGTCGCTGCGTACAAACCCGGCCATAGAGGCGGACTGTCACACCTCCTCCAGCTCCACCAGCGTGCCGGCCATGTCCTTGGGGTGCAGGAAGAGCACCGGCTTCCCATGGGCGCCGGTTTTCGGGGTGCCGTCACCCAGGATCCTCATTCCGGCCAGCTGCAGCTGATCGCGTGCTGCAAGGATGTCGGCCACCTCGTAGCAGATGTGGTGCATGCCGCCGGAGGGGTTCTTCTCCAGGAAAGCCGCAAGCGGCGACCCCTCCCCCAGCGGCTCCAGGAGCTCCACCTTGGTGTTTTCCAGCTCGACGAAAACCACCGTCACGCCATGCTCCGGCAGAGCCTGCGGCTGCGAAACCCGCGCATTCAGAAGGTCGCGATAGGTTGCCGTCGCCTGTGCCAGATCCGGCACGGCGATGGCGATATGGTTCACGCGTCCCAGCATGCGCGGCCCTCCGCTAGACCTTGTTGAGGAAGACGGTGACGATCGGCTTCTTGCCCCAGGCCTCATTGGCTGCCGAGCGCACGGCCCGGCGAACCGCCTCCCGCAGCATCCCCAGATCCTTGCGGCGTGCGCGGGGAATGCTCTCGACGGCGTTCAGCACGGCGTCATAGAGCGTGTCCTCCATCTCCTCGCCCTCGTGATCGAGCTCCGGCAGGCCGATGGCCGAGATGTCGGGATCGCCCAGGAAGTCGAAGCGGCTGTCGAGCAGCACGCCGACGGAAACATGGCCGACATAGGAGAGCTTGCGGCGATCGTCGATCCCCATCTCCTTGAGGTCGCCGATCAGCTTGCCGTCCTTGAAGACGCGGCCGTGGGGGGCATCACCGATGACTTCGGCAGGACCCGGCGCGAGACGCAGGATGTTGCCGTTGCGGACCTTCGGAATGGACGCGATGCCGGCCTGTGCACCGAGTTCGGCCTGCGCCGTCAGATGCGCAGCTTCGCCATGGACCGGCACGAGGATCTGCGGGCGCGTCCACTCGTACATCCGCAGGAGTTCGTTGCGACGGGGATGGCCCGACACATGCACGAGCGCCTCGCGGTCGGTGACGATGTGAATGCCCTGCTCGATCAGGGCGTTCTTGATCTCGATGATGGGCTTCTCGTTGCCGGGAATGGTCCGCGACGAGAAGACGACCGTGTCGCCGGTTGCAAAGGCGACGTTTCGCATCTCGTCCCGCGAGATCTTCGCCAGCGCTGCCCGCGGCTCTCCCTGGCTGCCGGTCAGGATGACGACGACCTTGTCGCGCGGGATATAGCCGAACTCCTCCTCGGCGAGGAAGGGAGCGATGCCTTCCATCAGACCGACATCGCGGGCGACGCCGACCACCCGCTTCATGGAGCTCCCCAGCAGCAGGGTCTGCCGGCCAGCGGCATGGGCGGCCTGCGCGATCGAACGGATGCGTCCTACGTTGGAGGAGAAGGTGGTAATGGCCACCCTGCCCTCGGCACTCTCGATGATCTTGCGCAGCCCTTCCGAGACTTCCTCTTCCGAAGGCGAGACCCCATCGCGCTCGGCGTTGGTGGAATCGCACATCAGCGCCAGCACACCCTCGTCCCCGACGGCGCGGAACCGCGCCTCGTCGGTGAACGGTCCAAGCGACGGCGCATCGTCGATCTTCCAGTCGCCGGTGTGCACGATATTGCCGAGCGGCGTCCGGATCACCAGCGACATCGGCTCGGGGATAGAGTGGTTGACGCCGATTGCCTCCACCTCGAACGGACCGACGTTGATGCGGTCGCCGGCCTTGAAGGGCGTGATCGGGATCTCCGGCCGATTTCCTTCGTAGGCGCGCTTGGCTTCCAGCATCCCGGCGGTGAAGCCTGAGGCGTAGACGGGCACGTTCAGTCCGGGCCAGAGGTCGTTCAGGGCGCCGTAATGGTCCTCATGGGCATGGGTAATGATGATGCCCTTCAGGTTCTTGCGCTCGTTGGCGAGGAAGCGGATGTCTGGCAACACCAGATCGACACCCGGCAGGTCCGGACCGGGGAACGTCACACCGCAGTCGACCATGATCCACTGGCGCTTGCCTGGTACTCCGTAGCCATAGAGGGCGAGGTTCATGCCGATTTCGCCCACCCCACCGAGGGGGAGGAACACCAGTTCTTCTTGCTTGGCCATAATGTCTTTATTCCGTTCTTTCAAAGAATACATCACCGGCGGCAATGGGCACAATCTGCCCGCCGCCCAAATTCAGCATCAGCAGGCCGTCGGCCGCTATGCCATCGAAACGTCCCGTGAGAGATCTGTCGGGAAGGTTCACGGTTATCTTTTCGCCGACGCCGCAGGCCACATTGAGCCAGCGGCGGGTGATATCCGAGATCCCTCGACCTTCGTCCCAAATCTTAATTACAACCGCCATCTCTCTGAAAAGATGGGCGAACAACTCATCTGCCGTGATAAAACACCCGTGTTCCTCCAAGCGCGTCACGGCATAGGGTGCCGTTTCGGGCTTGTGGCGGATGTTGATCCCGATGCCGATCACCAGAGCATGTCTGCCGTCCGGCAGCCCCTCGCCCTCGATCAGAATCCCGCAGGTCTTCTTCCGTCCGATGAGAATATCGTTCGGCCATTTCACCTCGACCGGCTCGGCGTCGCGCGGCATCACCGCGGAAACGGCAGCCTGCAGGCCGACAGCGACGGCCAGAGGAAGGGACGCGATCCGGTCCATGGGAGCGGGATTTATCAGCAACAGAGAGGCATATAGGTTGCCGGGCTCGGACGTCCAGACTCGGCCGCGTCTGCCACGACCGCTCGTCTGGCGAGTTGCGGTGATCCAGAGGTTGCCCGGATCACCCGCCCTGGCCCGCTCAAGGCATTCCGTGTTGGTGGAGCCTACGTCCTGCAGGGCTTCGTGGCGGAACGCTTCCAGGCAAAAGCGTTCCCCGTTTTCAGACATGCTCAGAAGAAGGACGCGGCAGCAGCATTCGCCGCGGAGCCGACCGGTCCACCAAAGATCACATAGGCGGTGACGAACAGACCCGAAAGACCGAACACCAGACGCAGTTCTCCGGGGACGCGGGCAAACTCGCCCGTGGCCTCATCGAACCACATCAGCTTGACGATGCGCAGGTAATAGTAGGCGCCGACGACGGAGGACAGCACGCCGATGACGGCAAGGGCGTAGAGTTCGGCCTCGATGGCGGCGATGAAGACGAAGTACTTGGCAAAGAAGCCCGCGAGCGGCGGAATGCCGGCCATGGAGAACATCAGTGCCGTAAGCACCACCGCCATGAAAGGCTTCGTCGAGGCAAGGCCTGCAAGGTCATCGACGTTCTCGACGTTGTCACCTTCCTTGCGGCGCATCGCCATGATGCAGGCGAAGGTGCCGAGCGTCATGACCATGTAGATGAGCATGTAGAGAATGACGCCGGAAACACCGGTTTCCGTTCCGGCGGCGAGCCCTACCAGGGCAAAGCCCATGTGGCCGATGGAGGAATAGGCCATCAGCCGCTTGATGTTGCGCTGACCGATCGCGGCGAACGAACCGAGCAGCATGGAGGCGATCGACACGAAGACGAGGATCTGCTGCCAGTCGGCGACGAGCGGCAGGAAGGCGTCGGACACGATGCGCACGAGGATCGCCATGGCGGCAACCTTCGGGCCGGCGGCGAAGAAGGCGGTCACAGGGGTCGGCGCGCCTTCGTAGACGTCCGGCGTCCACATGTGGAACGGCACGGCGGAAATCTTGAAGCAGAGACCGGCCAGCACGAAGACGAGGCCGAAGACCACGCCGAGCGAGCGCGTCTCGGAGGCCAGAACCAGAGCAATGCCGTCAAAGCCGGTATTGCCGGTGAAACCGTAGATCAGCGACATGCCGTAGAGCAGCATGCCCGACGACAGCGAGCCGAGCACGAAATACTTGAGGCCGGATTCCGTGGAGCGAAGGCTGTCGCGGTTGATCGCCGCGACGACGTAGAGCGACAGCGACATCAGTTCGAGACCGAGGTAGAGCGCCAGCAGGTCGTTTGCGGAAATCAGGAGCATCATGCCGAGCGTGGCGATCACCAGCAGAACCGGGAACTCGAAACGGTCGAGCTGCTCGGAACGGGCGTGGCCGACGGTCATGATCATGGCCGTCACCGAGCCGATCAGGGCCACAGCCTTCATGAACCGCGTGAAGGGATCCAGGACGAAGGCGCCGCCGAAGGCTACGCCCTCGCCCGGCACGAGGACCAGCCAGAGGCCGGACGCGATGATCAGGGCAACGGCCAGACCGGTCACGGTCGGGGCCGATCGTTCACCGGAAAAGACCCCGATCATCAGTAGCGCGAGCGCTCCCACGGCCAGGATGATCTCCGGCATGGCGAGCTGCAGGCTTGCGAGGAATAGTTCAGAGGTCATGTCCTGTCGTGTCCTGTCTCAATGCACCGTGAGTGCAAGATCTTGCGCTGCCTGCAGGGCCGCGGCGTAGTTGTTGACGAGCAGATCCACCGAGGCAGCCGTCGCATCGAAGATCGGGGCCGGATAGACGCCGTAGAAAATGGTCAGGGCGACCAGCGGATAGAGGATGAGCTTTTCACGGCCGGTGAGGTCGAGCAGGCCCTTGAGGCTTTCCTTCTCCAGCGCACCCCAGATCACCCGGCGATAGAGCCAGAGAGCGTAGGATGCCGACAGGATGACACCGGTTGCGGCGAAGAGTGCAACCCAGGTGTTGACCTGGAAGACACCGACGATCGTCAGGAATTCTCCGACGAAGCCGGAGGTCCCGGGAAGACCGACATTGGCCATGGTGAAGACCATGAAGGCCACCGCATACTTCGGCATGTTGTTGACGAGGCCGCCATAGGCGGAAATCTCGCGGGTGTGGAGCCGGTCATAGATGACGCCGACGCAGAGGAAGAGCGCGCCGGAGACGATGCCGTGCGACAGCATCTGGAAGATCGCGCCCTGCACGCCCTGCATGTTGGCCGCGAAGATACCCATGGTCACATAGCCCATGTGGGCGACCGAGGAATAGGCGATCAGCTTCTTGATGTCGTCCTGCATCATCGCCACCAGCGAGGTGTAGATGATGGCGAGAACCGAGAGCGTGAAGACGAAGGGCGCGAAGTAGTCGGACGCCAGCGGGAACATGGCCAGCGAAATCCGGATGAACCCGTAGCCGCCAAGCTTCAGCATGACGCCGGCCAGAATGACGGAGCCTGCGGTCGGGGCCTGGACGTGCGCGTCGGGAAGCCAGGTGTGGACAGGCCACATCGGCATCTTGACGGCGAAGGCGGCAAAGCAGGCAAGCCACAGCCAGGTCTGCATGCCCGCCGGGAAATTGAAGCGGAGCAGTTCGGGGATGTCGGTCGTCCCGGCCTGCCAGTACATGGCCATGATGGCGAGCATCATCAGAACCGAGCCGGCGAGCGTATAGAGGAAGAACTTGTAGCTCGCGTAGACGCGGTCCTTGCCACCCCAGACGCCGATGATGACGAACATCGGGATCAGTGTCGCCTCGAAGAACACGTAGAAGAGAACGATGTCGAGCGCGACGAAGACGCCGACCATAACCACTTCCAGAAGCAGGAAGGCGATCATGTATTCCTTGAGGCGCGTCTGAACCGAATGCCAGCTGGCCAGGATGCAGAACGGCATCAGGAAGGTCGTCAGGATGACGAACAGCATGGAGATGCCGTCGACGCCGAGATGATAGGAGATCCCCGTGCCGAGCCAGGCATGCTTCTCGACCATCTGGAAGCCCGGGTTCGAATTGTCGAAACCGATCCAGATGAACAGCGACACGATGAACGTGAAGACCGTCGTCAGAAGCGAGACGTTGAGGATGTTGCGTCGGCCGTAGGCGCTGTCTTCACGGGTGAGGAGAAGAAGCAGCACGCCGACGAGCGGCAGGAAGGTGACCGTCGAGAGAATTGGCCAGTCGGTCATTAGATTGAGCTCCCGAGCATCATCCAGGTGACGAGGGCGGCGACGCCGATGAGCATCGCAAACGCGTAGTGATAAAGATAGCCGGACTGCAGGCGCACGACGCCGCGGGTCACCTCGACGACGCGTGCAGCGACGCCGTTCGGACCGTAGGTGTCGATGACGCCGATGTCACCCTTCTTCCACAGGAAGCGGCCGAGGCTCTTGGCCGAGCGCACGAACAGGAAGTCGTAGATCTCGTCGAAGTACCACTTGTTGAGCAGGAAGTTGTAGAGAAGGCTCTGCTGCTCGGCCAGCCGCTTCGGCGTGGAAGGCGACTTGATGTACATGTACCAGGCGGTGACGAAGCCAAGCGCCATCGCGACGAACGGGCTCCACTTCACCCACAGCGGCACGTGGTGGAATTCTTCGAGGATCTCGTTCTCCGGCAGCGTGAAGAGCGCACCCTTCCAGAACTCGCCGTATTCGTGACCGAAGAAATAGCCTTCGAACAGGACGCCGGCAACGACTGCCCCGATGGCCAGCACATAAAGCGGCACCAGCATGACCTGCGGCGATTCGTGGACGTGGTGCATCACGTCCGCGGAGGCCCGGGGCTTGCCGAAGAACGTGAGGAAAGCCAGGCGCCACGAGTAAAAGCTCGTGAACAGAGCCGCGATGACGAGAAGCGTGAATGCGAAGCCCGAGGCCAGCGAATGCGAGGCATAGGCGGATTCGATGATCACGTCCTTGGAGAAGAAGCCGGCAAAGCCGAACATCGTGCCGGGAATGCCGACGCCGGTCAGCGCCAGCGTGCCGATCGTCATCATCCAGAAGGTGACGGGGATGTGCTTGCGCAGGCCACCCATGTAACGCATGTCCTGTTCGCCATCGACGGCGTGGATCACCGAGCCGGCGCCCAGGAACAGGAGCGCCTTGAAGAAGGCGTGCGTGAAGAGGTGGAAGATCGCCGCGCCATAGGCGCCGACACCGAGCGCCACGAACATGTAGCCCAGCTGCGAGCAGGTGGAATAGGCGATGACCCGCTTGATGTCGTTCTGCACGAGACCGACGGTCGCGGCGAAGAAGGCGGTGATCGCACCGATCACGGTGACGACCAGCAGCGCATCGGGCGACAGTTCGAAGATCGGAGACATGCGGGCGACGAGGAAGACGCCGGCGGTGACCATGGTGGCAGCATGGATGAGGGCCGAGACCGGGGTCGGGCCTTCCATGGCGTCCGGCAGCCAGGTGTGCAGCAGGAACTGCGCCGACTTGCCCATGGCGCCCATGAAGAGGAGGAGGCAGACGATCGTGAGCGCGCCGTAGCGGGTCACGTCCATGCCGAAGATGCTGGCGATCACGTCGCCACCTTCGGCCGCACCCTCGGCGGGAAGATAGCTGCCGGCGGCGGCAAAGATCGTTTCGAAGTTCAGCGATCCGAACAGCATGAAGATGCCGGCGATGCCGAGCAGGAAGCCGAAGTCGCCGACGCGATTGACGATGAAAGCCTTCATTGCGGCGGCGGAAGCCGAGGGCTTCTTGTACCAGAATCCGATCAGCAGGTAGGAGGCGAGACCGACGCCTTCCCAGCCGAAGAACATCTGCACCAGGTTGTCGGAGGTCACCAGCATCAGCATGGCGAAGGTAAAGAGCGACAGATAGGCAAAGAAGCGCGGCCGATGTGGATCGTGGTGCATGTAGCCGATCGAATAGACGTGAACCAGCGTCGAGACCGTGTTGACGACGACGAACATGACCGCCGTCAGCGTGTCGATGCGGAAGGCCCACTCGATGTCGATGCCGCCGGACTGGATCCAGCGCATGACGTCGACCTTGATCACCTCGCCGGCCTCACCGTGGGCCAGCGCGACGTTGAAGAAGACGATCCAGGACAGGATGGCCGCGACGATCATCAAGCCGCTGGTGATGTATTCGGATGCCTTGGCGCCGATCGAGCGGCCGAAAAGGCCGGCGATCAGGAAGCCGATCAGGGGAAGAAAGACGATAGCCTTGTAGATCATGACCCGATCAGCCCTTCATCATGTTGACGTCTTCGACCGCGATCGACCCGCGGTTGCGGTAGAAGACGACGAGAATTGCAAGCCCGATCGCAGCTTCCGCGGCCGCGACGGTCAGAATGAACAGTGCGAAGACCTGGCCGACGATGTCGTTCAGGAAGGAAGAGAAGGCGACCATGTTGAGGTTGACAGACAGTAGGATCAACTCGATCGACATCAGGATGATGATGACGTTCTTGCGGTTCAGAAAGATGCCGAAGACGCCCAGGATAAAGAGGATGGCGCTGACCGTCAGGTAGTGGGAGAGACCGATTTCCATGTTCGTATTCCTTCTTCGCCTACCTTAGATACCTTGACCGGGCTTGACCTTGACCACCTCGACGGCGGTTTCGGGCGTGCGCGCAACCTGTGCAGAAATGTCCTGGCGCTTGATGTTCTGCCGGTGACGCAGGGTCAGGACGATGGCGCCGATCATGGCGACCAGCAGCACCATCCCCGCGATCTGGAAGAAGTAGACGTAATGCGTGTAGAGCACGTCGCCGAGCACCGCCGTATTGGTTCGCACGAGCGGGTTCGGGATCGGCATGGTGATCGAGCTGGCGGCGACCGGCGTCAGCACGCTGCCGCCGATCACGACGATCAACTCCGCGGCCACGATCAGACCGACCAGCACGCCGATGGGCGCATACTGAAGGACGCCCGACCGGAGCTCCGCAAAATCGATGTCGAGCATCATCACGACAAAGAGGAAGAGGACGGCGACGGCGCCGATGTAGACGACGAGCAGGATCATCGCCAGGAACTCGGCGCCCGTCAGCAGGAACAGCCCCGCCGCGTTGAAGAAGACGAGGATCAGGAACAGAACCGAATGAACGGGGTTCTTTGCGGAGATGACCATGAAGGCCGAGGCCACAGCCACGAACGCGAAGAGATAGAAGAAAACAGCCTGCAGAGCCATTACGGTGCCTTTTCGTCCTTGTCGGGAACGGGCGCATGCCCCTCCCCGTTCGTCCCGGGCCAGATGTGCCGACCGGGAATGTCCGTTCACATTGTCACTCCACCCGCGGATGCGGGCGGCTACGAATACTCACCGGTATGGCGCGTCCTGCGCCATGTTGCGGGCGATCTCGCGCTCCCAGCGGTCGCCGTTGTCGAGCAGACGCGCCTTGTCGTAGTAGAGCTCCTCGCGGGTCTCCGTCGAGAACTCGAAGTTCGGACCCTCGACGATCGCATCGACCGGGCAGGCTTCCTGGCAGAAGCCGCAGTAGATGCACTTCACCATGTCGATGTCGTAGCGCACCGTGCGGCGGGTGCCGTCGTTGCGACGCGGGCCGGCCTCGATGGTGATCGCCTGGGCGGGACAGATCGCCTCGCACAGCTTGCAGGCGATGCAGCGCTCTTCGCCGTTCGGGTAGCGGCGCAGGACGTGCTCGCCCCGGAACCGCGGCGATACCGGGTTCTTCTCGAACGGATAGTTGATCGTCGCCTTCGGCTTGAAGAAGTAGCGCATCGACAGGAAGAAAGCCGAGACGAACTCCTTCAGGAACAGCGAGTTGACGGTCTGAGTAAGACTTGCCATCGTTATTCTCCAGTGCGGGTCAAAGCGAGAGAGGGCATGCTATGCCCACCCCATCAGCTTGAGCACGAATGCGGTGATGATGACCATGGCGAGCGAGAGCGGAAGGAAGACCTTCCAGCCCAGCCGCATCAGCTGGTCGTAGCGGTAGCGCGGGACGAATGCCTTCACCATGGAGTAGCCGAAGAAGATCAGCAGCACCTTCATGATGAACCAGACGATGCCCGGGACCCAGTTGAGGATCCAGATGTCGACCGGCGGCAGCCAGCCCCCAAGGAAGAGGATCGTCGTCAGCGAGCAGATCAGCAGGATGGCCGCATATTCGCTCAGCATCAGCATCATGTACGGCGCCGAGGAGTATTCGACCATGTAGCCGGCGACGAGCTCCGATTCCGCTTCCGGAAGATCGAAGGGCGGACGGTTGGTTTCCGCAAGTCCCGAGATGAAGAAGATGATGAACATCGGGAAGAGCGGCAGCCAGTGCCAGTCGAGGAACGAGGCCGGCAGACCCATCATCGTGCCGAGGCCGTCCCGCTGGGCAAAGACCATGTCGGAAAGATTGAGCGATCCGACGCAGAGCAGAACCGTGACGAGGACGAAGCCGATCGAGACCTCATAGGAGACCATCTGCGCCGCCGAGCGCAGCGCGCCGAGGAACGGATACTTCGAGTTCGACGCCCAGCCCGCCATGATGATCCCGTAGACCTCCAGCGAAGAGATCGCGAAGATGTAGAGGATGCCGACGTTGATGTTGGCGATCACCCAGTTCTCGTTGAACGGGATCACGGCCCAGGTGGCGAGCGCCAGCGTCACCGAGACGAGCGGCGCCAGCAGGAAGACCCCCTTGTTGGCACCCGAGGGGATGATCGGCTCCTTGAAGACGAACTTCAACAGATCCGCGAAGGACTGGAACAGACCCCAGGGGCCGACGACGTTGGGGCCGCGACGCAGCTGCACGGCCGCCCAGACCTTGCGGTCGGCGTAGAGGATGTAGGCGATGAAGACCAGGAGACAGACGAGGACCAGCAGCGACTGGGCAATCATCACCAGCGCGGGCCAACCGTAGGTCGAGAAGAATGTATCGTCCATAATTCCTGTTACTCCGCCGCAGCCTTGAAATTGTCGCGGGCCAATGCCGAGCATTCGGCCATCACGGCCGACGCGCGGGCAATTGGGTTCGTCAAATAGAAGTCTTTGATCGGCGACGCAAATCCAGACTTGCTCATCTCACCGGCTTTTTCGCCAAGTGCGGCGATTTCGCTGACGTTGCCCACCGCAATCTCGTCCAGAGCGGCAAAATGCGGGTAGGCCTCATAGAGCTTGGCGCGCAATGCGTAGAGAGAATCAAACGGCAGCTTCTGGCCCAGCACGTCCGACAGAGCCCGGATGATCGCCCAGTCCTCACGGGCCTCACCCGGCGCGAAGCCTGCCCGGTTGCCCATCTGGACGCGCCCTTCGGTGTTGACCCAGGTACCGGACTTTTCGGTATAGGCTGCCGCCGGCAGGATGACGTCGGCGTGATGGGCACCGGCATCCCCGTGGCTGCCGATGTAGACGGTGAACTTCGCACCCTTGCGGGAGAAGTCCAGCTCGTCTGCACCGAGCAGGAAGAGGACATCCATGCCGGTCAGCATCTCGGCTGCATTGACGCCCTTGGCGCCGGGCACGAAGCCGAGATCGAGACCGCCGACACGCGAGGCTGCCGTATGCAGGACGCCGAAGCCGTTCCATTCGTCCGTCAGCGCACCGACGGCGTTTGCAAGCTTCGATGCGGCGTTCAGGATGGCAGCGCCATCGGCACGCGTCAGGGCGCCCTGCCCGACGATGATCATCGGGTTCTTGGCGTTGCGCAGCTTGTCGAGGAAGTCGCCGGTACCATTGACGAGTTCGCCCAGGGTGTCGGGGCCTGATCCGAGGTACTCGTAGTCGTAGCGCAGATCGCCACCCTCGCCGATCACGCCGATCGGGAAGTTGCCGCGGCGCCAGCGCTTGCGAATGCGGGCGTTCAGCACTGCCGCCTCGAGCCGCGGGTTGGCGCCGATCAGGAGAAGCGCGTCGGCCCGGTCGATGCCTTCGATGGTCGGGTTGAACAGGTAGCTGGCGCGGCCGAGCGACGGGTCGAGCGCAACACCATCCTGGCGGCAGTCGAGGTTGTCGGAGCCGAGCGAGCGGATCAGCTCCTTCAGGGCGTACATTTCTTCGACGGCAGCGAGATCGCCGGCAATTGCGCCGATCTTGTCGGCCGAGGTGGCCGACACGGCCGCCTTGATGGCAGCGAAGGCTTCGCCCCAGCTGGCAGCCTGCAGGCGGCCGTCACGGCGCACGTAGGGCCGGTCAAGGCGCTGCGTCTTCAGGCCGTCCCAGATGAAGCGGGTCTTGTCGGAGATCCACTCCTCGTTCACCTGCTCGTTGATGCGCGGCATGATGCGCATGACTTCGCGGCCGCGCGTATCGACGCGGATCGCGGAGCCCAGCGCATCCATGACGTCGATCGATTCGGTCTTGCCGAGTTCCCACGGACGCGCGGTGAAGGCGAAGGGACGCGAAGTCAGCGCACCGACGGGGCAGAGGTCGATGACATTGCCCTGCAGCTCGGAGGTCATGGCGTGTTCGAGATAGGTCGTGATCTCGGCGTCCTCGCCGCGGCCGATCAGGCCGAGCTCGGAAATGCCGCCGACTTCCGTCGTGAAGCGGACGCAGCGCGTGCAGTGAATGCAGCGGTTCATCACGGTCTTGACGAGCGGGCCGATGTATTTGTCTTCGACGGCGCGCTTGTTCTCCGTGTAGCGGGAGGCGTCCATGCCGAAGGCCATGGCCTGGTCCTGCAGGTCGCATTCGCCGCCCTGGTCACAGATCGGGCAATCCAGCGGGTGGTTGATGAGCAGGAACTCCATCACCCCTTCGCGGGCCTTCTTGACCATCGGCGTGTTGGTATAGACCTCCGGCAGCTCGCCATTCGGGCCGGGACGGACGTCGCGCACGCCCATGGCGCAGGAGGCGGCGGGCTTCGGCGGACCGCCCTTCACCTCGACCAGACACATGCGGCAGTTGCCCGCCACGGACAGGCGCTCGTGGAAACAGAAGCGCGGAACCTCGGCGCCGGCTTCCTCGCACGCCTGCAACAGCGTGAAATGATCCGGAACCTCGATTTCCTTGCCGTCAACCTTCAGCTTTGCCATCGTCTCACTTACGTCCTGTGTTCATCCCGCGGCCTGAAGCCGGGGAAAATCCTTACTCTGCCAGCTTCCTGGCTTGGCCGACCCAGTCGTCCCTGCCGATGCGCCCATCGAGCCCGAGAGCCTCGTCGAATTTGGCAATATCGTCCTCGCTCCACGAAGCGATCTGAGCGACGCGGCTCACACCGTTTTCCTGCAGCACCTGTTCAAGCTTCGGACCGATCCCCTTGATCTTCTTCAGGTCTTCCGTCTTGGCACCGGCTGCAGGCTTGCTGGCCGGCTTTGCCTTGGCGGTGCGCTTCGGCTGCGCCTTGGGTTCTGTCCTGGCCTTCGCAACCTTGGCCGCCGGAGCGCCGGCCGTCTTCTGACGCGGCGCTCTGGGCTTTGGAGCGGGAGCCGGTTCGGCGGGCGTCTGCGCCGTCTTTTCCGGCGGCGCGGCGACCCCACTCGTCTCCTGTGCGCTGTTCAGGCGCTTCGAGGTTTCCAGGGCGCTCTGGAGCGCACCGAAGAAGGCGCTGGCGAACTGGCTGGTGATCGTCAACCCGACCGCCGTTGCGGTCGCCATGGCGGCGGCCGACTGCGCCATCAGTGGGTTCATGGCCAGAGCTTCGGCGAAAGGCGCGCGCGCGGGATCGGCCGCAGGCTTGTCTGCCGCCGCCTTCCCCTCGGGTCCTGTCACCGGTTGCTTCACCAGATTACTCCGCCGCTTCCATGACGGCGCCATGGGCCATCGCGTTGTGGGTATAGCGATCGATGCGCGCCTCGATCTCCGGACGGAAATTGCGGATCAGGCCTTGGACCGGCCAGGCCGCAGCATCGCCGAGCGCGCAGATGGTATGGCCCTCGATCTGCTTCGACACCTGCAACAGCATGTCGATTTCGCGCTTCTGGGCGTTGCCTGTCACCATGCGCTCCATCACCCGCCACATCCAGCCGGTGCCTTCGCGGCACGGCGTGCACTGGCCGCAGCTCTCGTGCTTGAAGAAGGCCGAGAGACGGGCGATCGCCTTGATGACATCCGTCGACTTGTCCATGACGATGATCGCCGCGGTGCCGAAGGACGACTTCTTCTCACGCATGCCGTCGAAGTCCATGATCGCGTCTTCCATGTCCTCGCCCCGGATGATCGGGCAGGAGGCGCCGCCTGGAATGACAGCCATCAGATTGTCCCAGCCGCCGCGCACGCCACCGGCGTGCTTCTCGATCAGCTCCCGGAACGGGATGCTCATCGCCTCTTCCACGGTGCAGGGCTTGTTGACGTGGCCGGAGATCATGAACAGCTTGGTGCCGACGTTGTTCGGGCGGCCGATCGAGGAGAACCAGCCGGCGCCGCGGCGCAGGATGGTCGGCGCAACGGCAATCGACTCGACGTTGTTGACGGTCGTCGGGCAGCCGTAGAGGCCCATGTTGGCCGGGAACGGCGGCTTCAGGCGCGGCTGGCCCTTCTTGCCTTCCAGGCTCTCCAGGAGCGCCGTTTCTTCGCCGCAGATATAGGCGCCGGCGCCGTGATGCACGAAGATGTCGAAGTCCCAGCCGTTCTTGTTGTTCGTGCCGAGGAGGCCCGCGTCGTAGCACTCGTCGATGGCCGCCTGCAGCGCCTCGCGCTCGCGCATGTATTCGCCGCGGACGTAGATGTAGGCGGTGTGTGCGCCCATGGCGAAACCGGCGATGACGCAGCCTTCGATCAGCGTGTGCGGATCATGGCGCAGGATCTCGCGGTCCTTGCAGGTGCCCGGCTCCGATTCGTCGGCATTGACGACGAGGTAATGCGGACGTCCATCGGATTCCTTGGGCATGAAGGACCACTTGAGACCGGTCGGGAAGCCGGCGCCGCCGCGGCCGCGCAGGCCCGACGCCTTCATCTCGTCGATGATCCAGTCGCGGCCCTTCTCGATGATCTGCTTGGTACCGTCCCAGTGGCCGCGGCTCATCGCGCCCTTCAGGGACTTGTCCTTGAGACCGTAGATATTGGTAAAGATGCGATCCTGGTCTTTTAGCATGATCTATTCCACCGGTCCGCCGACATCCGAGGTCGGCCATTGATATGCATCATGCGGCCAACGGCATGGCCACACAACAATAGCATTGCTTACGAAGTCTCACCGTCCGGCGAGGGCTTCTTGCGTGTGCGCTTCGGCTTGGCGTCGCCCGAGACGGCACCCGGCTCCGGCGGCGCGCCTTCGGCGGCGCTGCCGGCGCGCTTGCGGTCGGGCTTCGCCGTCGCCTTCGTTCCCGACAGCGGCTGCGTCTCGGCCGTCTCGACGCGCTCCTGGGCGCCGGCCTTGTCGGTCACCGGCGTCTTGATAGACTTGTCACCCTCTTCCGCCGTGTCCTTGGCGCGACCGGCATCGGTCGGCGCCATGGGGGCTGATTGGGCCTCCGGCTTCGACTCCAGGTTGGTGCGCACCGGGCGGATCTCTTCCGTCAGCGTCGTCGGGCCGCCGACGGGGGCAGACACCAGACGGTCCACCTGCGGACCGGGCGTGATTTCATTGCCTCGTCCGGCGTGGAAGCGATCGATGATGTGCTCGAGCTGCGTCGGCGTCAGGTCCTCATAGGCATCCTTGAAGATCATCACCATCGGTGCGTTGACGCAGGCGCCCTGACATTCCACCTCTTCCCAGGACAGCGTGCCGTCCTCGTTGAGGTGGAGGGGGTCGGCGTGGATCTTGCTCTTGCAGACCTTGATCAGGTCCTCGGCGCCGCGCAGCATGCAGGGCGTCGTGCCGCAGACCTGCACGTGGGCGCGGGTGCCGACCGGCTTCAGCTGGAACTGGGTGTAGAAGGTCGCCACTTCCAGGACGCGGATGAAGGCCATGTCGAGCTTCTGCGCGACGAATTCGATGGCCGCGCGCGTCACCCAGCCGTCCTGCTCCTGGGCCCGCATCAGAAGCGGGATCACGGCGGACTGCTGACGCCCCTCCGGATACTTGCGGATGGTGGCCTCGGCCCAGCCGGCGTTCTCCTCGTTAAAGGCGAAGGCTGACGGTTGGACATTGTCTTCGGCTAGTCGACGAACGGACATTCTTTCTTACGCCTTATCAGTCTTGGAACCGCACTGCCCCGAAGCAGCGCCTGTTGAAGCCACGAAGCGGGTCATCAGCGATCCACCTCGCCGAACACGATGTCGAGCGAACCGAGGATCGCCGAGACGTCGGCCAGCTGGTGGCCGCGGCACATGAAGTCCATCGCCTGCAGATGGGCATAGCCCGGCGCGCGGATCTTCAGGCGGTAGGGCTTGTTGGTGCCGTCGGCGACGAGATAGACGCCGAACTCGCCCTTGGGCGCCTCGACGGCCGCATACACTTCGCCGGCCGGCACGTGGTAGCCTTCCGTGTAGAGCTTGAAGTGGTGGATCAGCGCTTCCATCGAGCGCTTCATCTCGCCACGCTTCGGCGGCACGACCTTGCCGTCCAGCGACGACACGGGGCCGACCTTGGCGTCGCCCATCAGGCGGTTGACGCACTGCTTCATGATCTTCACGGATTCGCGCATCTCGATCATGCGGATCACGTAGCGGTCGAAACAGTCGCCGTTCTTGCCGATCGGAATGTCGAAGTCCATGTCGGCGTAGCATTCGTAGGGCTGCGACTTGCGCAGGTCCCAGGCAGCGCCGGAGCCGCGCACCATGACGCCCGAGAAGCCCCAGGCCCAGCAGTCTTCCAGCGAGACGACGCCGATGTCGACGTTGCGCTGCTTGAAGATGCGGTTGCCGGTCAAAAGCTCGTCGATGTCGTCCAGCGTGCCGAGGAAGGGATCGCACCAGGCGCCGATGTCTTCCACCAGCTCCGGCGGCAGGTCCTGGTGGACGCCGCCCGGGCGGAAGTAGGCCGCATGCATCCGCGAACCGGAGGCGCGCTCGTAGAAGACCATCAGCTTCTCGCGCTCCTCGAAGCCCCAGAGCGGCGGCGTCAGCGCGCCGACGTCCATGGCCTGCGTGGTGACGTTGAGCAGATGCGACAGGATGCGGCTGATCTCGGAATAGAGCACGCGGATCAGCTGGCCGCGGATCGGGATCTCGAGGCCGAGCAGCTTTTCCACCGCCAGACAGTAGGCATGCTCCTGGACCATCGGCGCGACATAGTCGAGGCGATCGAAATAGGGCAGCGCCTGCAGGTAGGTCTTCGTCTCGATCAGCTTCTCGGTGCCGCGGTGCAGCAGGCCGATGTGCGGATCGACCCGCTCGACGATCTCGCCGTCGAGCTCCAGCACAAGCCGCAACACGCCGTGCGCCGCCGGATGCTGCGGTCCGAAGTTGATGTTGAAGTTGCGGACGTTGTGTTCGTTCATTCTGTCAGCTCCATGCCGAGCGGCCATGCCGAACGGCGGAATGAAAAGCAGCGACGGCGCCGAGACGCCGCTTTCTAAACTTTTGCCTTCTCGTCGCCGGGAAGGACATAGTCGGTCCCCTCCCAGGGCGAAAGGAAATCGAAGCTGCGGAACTCCTGGCGCAGCTCCACCGGCTCATACACAACACGCTTGGCGGCATCGTCGTAGCGAACTTCCACGAACCCCGTCGTCGGGAAATCCTTGCGCAGCGGATGGCCCTCGAAGCCGTAGTCGGTGAGGATGCGGCGCAGGTCCGGGTGGCCGGTGAACAGGATGCCGTACATGTCCCAGGCTTCGCGTTCGAACCAGTCGGCGCCCGGATAGACGCCGAAGGCCGACGGGACGGGTTCGTCCTCCGCCACCAGCACCTTGATGCGGATGCGCGTGTTCTGGCGCGGCGACAGGAGGTGGTAGACGACGTCGAAGCGCTTTTCGCGCTGCGGCCAGTCGACGCCACAGATGTCGATGAAGTTGATGAACCCGAACTGCACGTCGTCGCGCAGGAAGGTCAGCAACGGGATCAGCTTCTCGGGCGTCGTCATGACCGTCAGTTCGCCAAAGGCGATGTCGGCCGATTCCACCAGTTCCGGATGCATTTCGGCAATATGCGCCGAGAGGTCTCTGAGGGCTTCGCTCATGTCGGTGTCCTTGCCCTTAGCGCTCGATCGTGCCGGTACGGCGGATCTTCTTCTGCAGCAGAAGCACGCCGTAAAGCAGTGCCTCTGCCGTGGGGGGACAGCCCGGTACATAGATGTCCACCGGCACGATGCGGTCGCAGCCCCGTACCACGGAGTAGGAATAGTGGTAGTAGCCGCCGCCGTTGGCGCAGGAGCCCATCGAGATCACGTAGCGCGGCTCTGGCATCTGGTCGTAGACCTTGCGCAGCGCCGGCGCCATCTTGTTGGTGAGCGTGCCCGCGACGATCATCACGTCGGACTGGCGTGGTGAGGCGCGCGGCGCAAAGCCGAAGCGCTCCGCGTCATAGCGCGGCATCGACATCTGCATCATTTCGACGGCGCAGCAGGCGAGACCGAAGGTCATCCACATCAGCGAGCCGGTGCGCGCCCAGGTGATCAGCTCGTCGGTCGAGGTGACGAGGAAGCCCTTGTCGGCGAGCTCGTTGTTGATCTCGCCGAAGAAACGGTCATCGCTGCCGACCGGCTTGCCGGTGGCAGGATCGATGATGCCCTTGGGTTGTGGCGCGACGAGGGTGTTGCCGTGATCGACTACTCCCATTCCAGCGCTCCTTTCTTCCACTCATAAATGAAGCCGACCGTGAGGACGGCGAGGAATACCATCATCGACCAGAAGCCGAACCAGCCGATCTCGCCGAAGGACACCGCCCAGGGGAACATGAAGGCCACTTCCAGATCGAAAATGATGAACAGGATCGACACCAGGTAGAACCGGATGTCGAATTTCATGCGGGCGTCGTCGAAGGCGTTGAAGCCGCATTCGTAGGCCGAGAGCTTTTCCGAGTCGGGCGCCTTGTAGGCGACGGCGAACGGGGCAATCAGCAGAGCCAGTCCGATCACGAGAGCAATACCAATGAAGATTGCAATCGGGATGTAGGCAGTGAGGAGTTCACTCATGGTAGTCGATCCCTGCTTGCCGGTAGCGCCGGGCGGCGCTCGATCAACAATGCACGGGCAAAGCGAACGTGCATTGCAATTGGCCCGTGACTACCGCAGCGCACGCCCGCACGCAAGACATTTAGCGACCGCCGCTTGCGCCCAAACGGCACAGTTGCACAGGAACATCCGGGGCAGCCGGACGCTTTGCCGCGCAGCCCAAGGAAAGGCGCAGAAACCGCATCGAAACCTGATATCATCTTACAAAGTCACGACGGCCTGAAAAGGCCACAAAAGCGAGAGCGGCGCATGGCCGCCGGGAGAATCAGTCGATCAGCCGCAATCGACCCGGAGCCGAAGATGGGTGCGCTCCCCTGCCCTCGCAAGAGAATCGATCGCTATTTTTAGCAAACTCTAAAATAAAAAACCGGCACACGGCTGGCAGCGTTTTCAGCAACGTTCGGGAGAGAGGAAGAGGGTGAAACTGGCGCGAGTGACGGGGCTCGAACCCGCGACCTCCGGCGTGACAGGCCGGCACTCTAACCAACTGAGCTACACCCGCGCATATGTTTCCGCCTTTCGGCGATCCGACGCTCTTGTGAGAACATCGGCAGACTTCGAGGATACGAATGGCGCGAGTGACGGGGCTCGAACCCGCGACCTCCGGCGTGACAGGCCGGCACTCTAACCAACTGAGCTACACCCGCGCATTTCGTAAGGGTCAAGACCCTCCCCGGAGCGGCCTCGACCGCCTCGGATGAGCGGCTAACTAAGAGGTTCGCGAACGGGTGTCAAGCGCGTTTCAAGACAAAAGGATGAAGGGTGCAAGCTTTGCCCACAGCGACCGCGATCCGCCTGCGACGGCACCAAAAAAATCCGCTTCCGAACAGAAACCCTCTTGCGGTTTCTCCGCGATCCGCATAGATCACGGCCACCGACGCGCCGGACAGGCTCCGCGACGCGAGAGGGCGATTAGCTCAGTTGGTAGAGCGCCTCGTTTACACCGAGGATGTCGGCGGTTCGAGTCCGTCATCGCCCACCATTTTTTCCGTAATCAGAACACTTACTTAAATCGAGTTAGAGACACTGCTGGGTCTCCGGCGGTCGCAAGTGGCAGACGGATGTGTCGAGACTTTATAGTCCGCAGCCTTCAGGAATAGTCCCTTCGCTCATAACGTCGCGTTGCAGCCTGAGTTCTGGGTCACACAGTAGGGGACCTGCAACTCCGTCAGGAATCCCAACTGGAGGACGATCAGCCCAAGCCCAAGCTTTGGAGAAGCCGTCCGGAGGATAACGCTCCAACACTTGCTCAGGCGTCTCGTCGGCCGCAACGTGCGCGTCGAACTGACCCTCTGAAATCTCTAAGCTCCTTTGCGATTGCCCATACCCTCGGTAGAAGATCTGAAGAAGCCTATCAGGAGCATCAGCACCTTCATTTGTCGAACGGTCGTAATCATCGAAATGAACCCCGCTGACATTTGCACCACTAGTATCCAATTCACGCATGTCCACCTTCTCGAACCGAGCGTTCGACATATCTACATTAGTCGCGGCACCAGAGATCTTGGACTTAAATGCCCATACGTCCTTGAGGTTGGTGATGTTCATTTGCAACGTGATAGAGCCTTCGTTACGACTTTGCTCTACAACTGCTGTGGATCCAATTGAAATGTCGGAATAACCAATCGTGCATCCTTCACACTCTATGCCGATTTTGCCGCTGATCGTTGTCCCTATCAGCCATCCCTTCCTCACAAATAAGAAGCAACCCAAAATCTCTGCACTTTCCACGTTTGCGGTGACGGTTGAGTAATACAGCTCAGCCGCATTAAGCTCTATCACCCCGCACTGGTCGTCGTTTTCCAGAATTTCGATCAAAACCGAGGAAGAGCGTATGAATGATCCGTTGGCCCGCAATCTTCCGAATTGATCGTACCTTAAAGTCTCTCGGTTCAAGACGTAGACAACTGGAAGCTTGGTCGTGATAGCTGATTCAAGTACGAGGGCCTTCTCAAGGGTGGCGGCCCCTAAAACGGCATCGATCTGTGACCTGATTATCAACGCGTTGCTTAGATTTGCTTTAACCAGAACCGAGTCACTAATCACGGATTCGATGATGTCAGCATCATTCAACGACACGTTGGTCATGTTGCTGTTCGAAATAGCGACTCCAGATAACTCAGCTCTATCTGCGCTGAGGCTTTCCATTTCTGCGTCTTCCAGCGTAAGCCCCTTCAGGGAGACGCCACGATTGCCACTCTCCGGCACTAAATGGATATTGTCGAACGTGCTCTTGCTGCGGAACCATGTTTCATTATTAAGGAATTCAAGTTCCCGTGCGACTGAAATACCCGATTTTGGATTAGAAATAGCCGACCAAGCCGATGTCGCAGCTTGTAGCTCTCGATCATATTGACTGAAGACAAAGAGCACGACACCGGAAACGACGCTGAGGCTTGCTAAAACATTGCATATTTTGACTGCCCGATTGAGCGCGTCTCTACTCTTCTGAAGAAAAATCTCTTTCACTGGTCCGCCCCCAACAAGAACAATAGACCTCATGGAATTCCATTTTTATTTTTTGTCTATACTTCAGAATAAATCCTCCCCAATTTCAATTAGCAATATTCTCCTTGCTTTCCATTTTGGCATCGGCGCGGAATAATCTCGGCGACATATCGTGCGCCCTCACAACCGCACCACATCCACCCCGTCCCCCAGCTCTCGCTTCGCCGTCTCCACCACGCTCGTCTGGTGGGTGAAGAGCAGCGTCTGATGCGTCTCGCCGGCCGCCGCCAGCGTGCGCAGGCCGGCGGCGGTGCGGTCGTCGTCGAAGGTCTGAAAAATGTCGTCGAGCACCAGCGGGGCCGGCTCGTTGCGGCGGCAGTAGTCCTCCAGAAATGCGAGCCGCAGCGCGAGATAGAGCTGGTCGCCGGTGCCTTCGCTCAAACCCTGTAGCGGCACCTGCTCCCCCGTCTGGCGCTCGACGGCAAGCTGCAGTTCGTCGCGCTCGTCATAGACCTGCAGGAGGCGGGCGAAGCGGCCGCCGGTGAGGCCGGAGAACAGCTCCCCTGCCCGCTTCATCACCGGATCGGCCTGGCGCTCGCGGTAGGCCTCCATCGAGGAGGAGAGAAGGCTGGCGGCGAGCTTCAGTACCACCCAGCGGCGGGCAAGCTCCTTCGCCTCTTCCTCGGCTGCGAGCTTCTGGAAGACCGCGCGTTCGGCGCCAATGCCGGTCTCCAGGTCGCGGCGGCGGCGCTCGTTTTCGGCCTGCAGGATGCCGAGCGCATTCATCCGCTCGATCAGCCGGTCCTCGCCTGACGTCAGCCGATCGACCTCGATGTCGGCGGCGATCCTGTCGAAGCCGGTAAGGGCTGCGCGGATCTCGTCCTCCGAGGCGCCGCCGGCGTGTTCGGCAAAGCGGTCGCGGCAGTTGCGCAGCTCCCGCTCCAGATGCTGGCGCCGGCGCAGGTCGTCGAGCACCTGCGGCAGGTCTTCCGGCGTTTTCTGCAGCCGCGCGGCAAGGCGCTCCGCTTCCTGCGCCAGGTCCGCCTGCTCCACCGCAAGCCGGGTGAGCGTCAGCCCGACGCGTTCCAGTTCGGCCGAGAGCGCCGCGCGGTGCTTGTTCTCCGCCGTCTCTGCCATCAGCCGCTCGTGCAGGAGGCTTGCCGCCACTTCGGCGGGAACCCCGGCGAGATCGGGGGCGACGGCCGCAACGGCCTTGGCGCTTGCCGCCTCGAAGGCCTCCATGTCGCGCATCATGCCGCGCACGCGGCGATCGCGATTCTGGCGCTCGAAGAGCGTTTCCGGCACCGTGCGCCAGGCCTCGAGTGCGGCCAGCGCCATGGGCGGCTCGGCATCCTCCGGCAGGCCGACGGCAGTGAGCGCGCTCGCAAAGCCGGATTGCCAACGGGCGATCTCGTCGAGCAGGCCCCGCTCGCGCTCCTCGAGACGGGCAAGCGCCTGTTCGGCCATGGCCCGCTTCGTCTCGCCGGCGCGGCTTTCCACCCAGGCCTGGGCAATCTCGTTGAGGCGCCGCTCCAGCCCGCGGGCGATCGCCGTGGTCGGCAGGGCGGCGGCGGCAAAGCCGGTCGCATCGGCAAGCGACAGCAGCGCCGGGCGCACCCTGTCCTCCTTCAGCTTCAGCGCCTCCAGCTCGTCGCGGAGCGAGTCGCTCTCGCGCAGCTGGCGGAAGAGTTCGTCGACGCCGCGGCGCCAGTCGATCATCCGCTCCGGCGCCACGGGGCGGATGCCGGCGGCGCGAAAGCCGTCCTCATAGTCGGTCAGCTCGTCGGAGAGCGTTATGTCGGCCTCCCTCGCCTGCTTCGTCGCAGCCGTCAGGCCCTGCTCCAGCTCACGTTGCCGAAGCAGCAGCTGTGCGTGGCGCGACACGCGCTCGGCATCGGAGAGCGCCGTGTCGGCCAGCGCGTCGGCCCCGGCGATGGCGCCCGCCAGCCGGTCGAAGCCGGATGGCTCCGGCGTGGTACGCAGATCGATGAGAAGGCTGTCGCGTTCGGCGCGGCTGGCGGCCAGATCCTCGCGGGAAACGATTCGGCCGGTGCCTTCCAGCGCCGCCAGCTGGTGCGCCGTCTGTGCCGCCTCCTCCTCCAGCGCCGTCACCCTTGCGGTCGCCGCCTTCGCCTGCAGGCGGGCCTCCTCGATTCGGCGTCGGTGTTCGGCGAGCGTGCCGGCTTCCGGCAGCGGCAGGGCAAGAAGTGCGCGCAGATCCGTGACCGCCGGGACAAGGCGGGTCATGGCGGCGGAGAGATCCGATTCGGCGCGGGAGAGGCGCACCTGCAGCGTCTCTGCGCGCTGCAGGTCGGCAAGCTCCGGCTGCAGCGCCGCCAGCTGTTCCGTCCAGGGTTTGGGGTCGAGCAGCCGCCGGTCGGGGCCGCTCTCCTCCATCCGCCGCAGCGTGTCGTGCTCCTCCTCGATGCGGTCGCGGACATCGCGCAGCGCGCGGTCGAGCTTTGTCCCCTCCTCCACCAGCGTGCGCAGCCGCGCCAGATCGGCATCCGGCGGCTGGCCGCTTTCCAGGTCGGCGACACCGGACAGGCCGAGGCGTCGCGCGGCCTGCGCCAGCCGCTGGTCGAAATCCTCCACCTCGGCGCGCACCCGGCCGATGTCGTTGCGGGCATTCACATAGGCGCCGATGCCCGAATGAGCGGCCATGATGGCGGCGGAGGCCGCAAGCAGCGGATCATTGACGTGGATGGCGCGCAGATCGTCTGAAAATTTCGCCCGGTCGGCCTCCGAGGCGCGGAGTGCCGCCTCGTTCTCGCGCAGGCGGTCGAGCAGCAGGGCAAGCTCGGCCTCGAAATCCGCCGGCAATCCCGCCAGCGCCTCGAACTGCGCCAGCTGCTCGCGCTCCCGGTCGATCTCGCGGATGATCGGGTCGAGCCGCTGCAGCAGGCGAAGGCTCTCCAGCGCCCGCTTCGTCTCCTGCCGCTCGGAGGAGACGGTCTGGAGATCCGATTCGACCTCGGCCTGTTCGGCGATCAACCGCTTCCAGTCGCTCGCCTTCAGCTCGTTGTCGCGCTCGGCCCGGCGGGCTTCCTCGTGCGTGTCCAGCACCTGATAGAACAGCCGGTCCTTGGAGCGGCGGGGCGCATAGATGACATCCGCCTCCGCCTCCAGGTCCTTGCGCATCTCGGAGAGACCCGTGAGCCCCGAGGCTGCGGAAAAGAGCAGGCTGCCGATCTCGCCGCCGCTCTTCAGCATGCTCTCGCCGCCGGCCCGCAGCGAGGCGGAGTTGAGGCCGAAGGCGCGCTCGAAGACGTCGCGGCTCAAGCTTCCTAGGAAGGGCGTCAGCGCATCGTCGGCCAGCGCCTCCTCGGCGTCGGTCGCGGCAAGCAGCGTGCTCTTGCGGCCCCGGCGGCGGCGGAAGGTCAGGCTCGCGCCATCGCGCGAAGCGACCGATGCCCCGACGCGCAGGGAGGCGGGATCGTGCTGGAAACTGTATTGCGCCGCCGTCGGGAAGCCGAACAGCAGGTCGGAGATCGCCGAGAGCGCCGAGGATTTGCCGGCCTCGTTGGGGCCGTAGACGATGTGCAGCTTTGCATCGGCGCGAAAGACCAGGCTGCGGTCGGTGAGCGCGCCGTAGCGCAGGATGTCGAGGCGTTCGAAGCGCATCAGCCGGCCCCTCCCGCGCGCCCGATCAGGAGCTCGCGAGCCTCCGCCAGCAGCGCTGCGGCATCGTCGCCGAGCGCCAGTTCGCGCGCGCCGATGCCACCCGGCAGGCGCGCGGCGATCTCCGCCAGCCGCGCCTCGGCCTCCTCCAGCAATTCGGGCGGCAGCGCACCGGAGATCAGGCCCTCGAGCCCGAGGCCGCCGGCCGGTCCCGCCATCGCGCCAGTCGTGCCGGCGTCCTCGACGCGCACGTCGAGCTTCTCCAGCCAGATGTCCTCGTGGCAGCGGTGGCAGGCGGCCTGCGCCTCGTCCTTGAAGTCCTGCGCCCGGGCAAGCAGCTCGCGGCGGAACCGGGTCTTGCCGGTCAGGCGGATGCGCAGCGCCAGCGGCCGGCCCTCCATGATCTCCGCGACATGCTCCAGCGCCGCCTCGATGCGCCGCAGGATCGCCGGAAGATCCTCGTCCGGCTCGACCGTGACGCTGGCTTCGGCAAAACGGGCGCCATCGGTGATGATCCGCTCGTGGCGGATCTCGCCGTCCTCGACGGTCACGAGGACGGCCCCCTTGGCGCCCTGCTCGCGGATGCTGCGTCCCTGCAGATTGCCCGGGAAGACAATCAGCGGGTCCTCTGCCACCACCTCGTAGTCATGCACATGGCCAAGCGCCCAGTAGTCGTAGCCGCGCGAGCGCAGATCCTCGACGGAACAGGGGGCATAGGTCGCATGCGGCTCGCGGCCCGTCAGCGAGGTGTGCAGCACGCCGATGTTGAACCAGCCGGGCTGCGGCGGCGGATAGGCGAGCGACAGATTCTCCGTTGCCGAACGTTCGGCAAATCCCTGGCCGTGCAGCGCCACCTTGAGATGATCGAGCGTGAAACTGCCGGGCTTGTTGACCGGAAACTCGCGAACGTTCTTCGGCAAAGTGATCGTCTTGGTGATGACGCTTTCGGCGTCGTGGTTGCCCTTCAGGAGGAAGACCGGGATGCCGGCCCGCTCCAGGCGCGCGACCTCGCGGTTGAAGAAGAGGCCGATCTTGTTGTCCTTCCAGTCGCCGTCATAGACGTCGCCCGCCACCAGGAAGAAATCCACCTGCCGTTCGACCGCCTGGTCGACGAGCGTGGAGAAGGCCTTGCGGCTTGCTTCCAGGAAGAGTTCCGCGACGGCGGCATCCTTCATGGCCAGCCCCTGGAAGGGGCTGCCCAGGTGCAGGTCGGCGGAATGGATGAAACGGAAGGAGGACATCGAATCGCTTGCTTTGGTTGTCTCTGCTGAGCAGGTGTTTTAGGCAATTGCCGGGCATGGCGATAGCGCGGGTATTCGGCCTGTGGACAGCCTGCCGATATTACGGAGGACTTCATGAGACAGCACGCGTTCGGGCGCACATCCTTCACCGTCAGCGAGATCGGCTTCGGCGCCTGGCAGATCGGTGGTTCCTGGGGCGACGTCAGCGAGGCGGACGGCCGCGCGGCGCTGGAAGCCGCGCTTGACGCCGGCGTCACCTTCATCGACACGGCCGACGTCTATGGCGACGGGCGCTCGGAAAAGATCATCCAGAGCGTGCTGGCCGCGCGTGGCGGCAAGCGCCCGATGGTCGCGACCAAGGCGGGACGCAGGCTCAGCCCGCACACGGCGGACGGCTATACCAAGGCGAACCTCGAGGCCTTCATCGACCGCAGCCTTGCCAATCTCGGCGTCGAGACCCTCGACCTCGTGCAGCTGCACTGCCCGCCGACCGAGGTCTTCTACCGCCCGGAGGTGTTCGGCGCGCTCGACGACCTGCGCCAGGTCGGCAAGATCCAGAGCTATGGCGTCAGTGTCGAGAAGGTCGAGGAGGCGCTGAAGGCGATCGAATATCCCGACGTCGTCAGCATCCAGATCATCTACAACCTCTTCCGCCAGCGTCCGGCCGACCTGTTCTTCAAGGAGGCCAGGCGCAAGAACGTGGCGGTGATCGTCCGGGTGCCGCTCGCCAGCGGCCTTCTGTCCGGCAAGATCAACCGCGAGACGGCGTTCGCGGCCGACGACCACCGCAACTTCAACCGCCACGGCGAGGCCTTCGACGTCGGCGAGACCTTTGCCGGCGTGCCCTTCGAGGTCGGCCTCCAGGCCGTGGAGGAAGTGCGCAAGCTGGTGCC
Source organism: Pseudorhizobium pelagicum (assembly GCA_000722615.1). GTDB lineage: Bacteria > Pseudomonadota > Alphaproteobacteria > Rhizobiales > Rhizobiaceae > Neorhizobium > Neorhizobium pelagicum. The sequence goes on from JOKI01000008.1 coordinate 150,418, forward strand.
GGCGGGCGCTTCCATGGCCGCCTTCGCGCTGAAGTGGATCCTGACGAACGAAGCCGTTACCGTGGTCATTCCCGGCGCCCGCAACGCCGAGCAGGCCCGGTCCAATGCCGCCGCCGCCGATCTGGCAGCGCTCTCCGACGACGTGATGACGGCGACCAGGGAAGTCTACGCGCGGCTGATCGCGCCGCATGTCCACCAGCGCTGGTAGCAGGACAAGGCTCGCGACAAACAGAAAGGCCGGGCATCGCTGCCCGGCCTTTTTGATTCGATCTTGAAGAGATCAGTTGGTGATATTCAGGTCGACCTGCCAGAACAGCGTCTCGCCGGAGGAGTCATCGACACCGTCGTTGTCGGTAACGGCATAGGCCGTGCCGGCGGCGTCGAAGGCAAAGCCTTCCAGCTTGTCGACGGCGTAGCCGTTGGTCGCGGCCTTCAGGTCCGGCAGGAAGTCGTGGACTTCTTCCTTGGTGACCGTGGGCAGTTCCTCGCCGATCTTGCCGGGCTTCAGGTCGGCGATCGCAACGCGATAGAGCTTCTTCAGCTTGGCATTGTCGCCGATCTGATTGTCGCGCTCGACGATGTAGACGTAATCGCCACGGGCGGTGATTTCGGAAAGACCGACCCAGCCGGCTTCCGTCTTTTCGAGCGGATAGTGGACGGCGCCCCATTCCTTGGACTTCGGATTGTAGGAAACGAGCTTGACCATGCCCTTCCCGTCGTCCTTCCACTCGCGCTGGACGGCCATCCAGAGCGTCATGTCATCGCCGGTGCCGACGGAGGTGATGCCTTCGAGGCCGAAGCGGGTCTGGCCTGCAAGCAGTTCGACCGGGAAACCGATCTCCGACTTGATCGCGCCCTTGGCATCGACGTTGTAGATGCCGTGGCCGGTGAGCTTTGCCGGGTCGCCTTCGGAGGCCAGCCAGAAGCCGCCCTTGCCGTCGAGCGCGATGCCTTCGATGTCGAGCTTCTGGGCCGCGGCGCCACCGCGGGTGACCGGAAGCGCCGAGGTGATCATGGCCGGCTTCTGGGTTGCGTCGATCGTGAAGATCGTCGGCTGCGCACCGTAGAAGCTGTCGTTGACGGCGTAGAGCGTGCCGTTCTTTTCGGCATCGCCGACGAGACCGGAGAGCGCACCCCAGCCGATCGGCGCACCGTCGACCATGGCGGACTGGAGCGTCGGATAGGCTGCTTCGCCTTCCGCCAGTTCGTAGAGCATGACGTGCGAGCGGGCGCCGCCATCTTCACCGAGATCGGCCTCGTTGGAGGTCGCCAGCAGGTTGCGGGCCGGGATGGCGATGGCGCTTTCCGGCGAGATGCCGGAAGGCAGCAGCTGCACCAGTTCCGGCTCGGCGCCGGTGTCCTTGTAGACGGCAACGATCGACGAGCGCTCGGCCATCACGAAGAAATACTTCTGGTCGCCGAAGGTCGCGGCTTCCAGGCCTTCAGGTTCGACGCCCTTCGACTTGGCCCGCTTGTCCGGGAAATGACCGATCTGGGCGATTGCCAGCTCGAGCGACGGGCCGGATTCGTAAAGCACCTTGCCGGTCTTGTCGAAGATCGTGAAGCCGCGCGATCCGCCCTTGTAGTCGCCTTCGTTGGCGATCACGAAACGGTCGTCGTCCAGCCACTTCAAGGCGTCCGGCTCGCGTGCAACAGCTTCCAGCTTGCCGGTGAACTTCAGCGCACCGTCCGACTTGGTGTCGACGCCGTCGAGATCGACCGTGCCGGCGGAGAAGTGGGTCTTCACTTCGCCCGTCTTGCCGTCGATGATGACGATGTGGTTGTTCTCCTGCAGCGTCAGGGCGATTTCGCCGAGGCTGTTGATGGAGACGAATTCCGGCTCCGGATCGTCACCGGCTACATCGGCAAGACCGGTCACGTCGACATGCTTGATCGAACCGCAATCCGCTACGCCGTCTTTCAGCGTGATGATCGCCAGGTCGCCGGCAGGCATCTGCGGGATTTCGCCGTCGTTGAGATCCTCGTCGCGCTCGTTCTCGATCGCAATTGCCGCGAAGCTCTTGTCTCCGGAGATGGCAACCGAGTCTGGCTGGCCGCCCAGGTCGCAGCTGGCTTCGATCGACTTCGATGCGATATCGACGACGACGAACTTGCCCGACGGCTTCACGAAGCTTTCGGACGTGTTGACGGCGACCAGAACCTTGGAACCGGCAACGGTAACGGATGTGGGTTCGCCATCCATCATCAATGCACCGGCAGCCTTGGGCGCCTTGGCATCGGTGATGTCGACAAAGCCGATGCCGCCGAGCGGGCTGTCGGAATAGATCAGCGTATTGCCGTCCTCGGACGCGGTGATGATCTCGGCCGATGTCGGCGTCAGCTTTTCCTTGTCGGTCGGCAGGTTGGAAGCGACGGGGAACGACGCGATGCGGTTGAAGACCGGATCGGCAGACGCGGGAAGTGCAGCGGAAGCAAGCAGTGCCGCAGTCAGTGCGGCGCGTACGGAAATTCTCATGGGAAGCCCTCCTGTCCATGAAGCGAACAAGGGCGCTTGTGCGGCACGTGCGTGACAGGCAGATGACACGCCACTCACGTTAGACGGTGCTGAATAACACCCGTCACCAGAACGAAAAAAGGCCCGGACAACTCCGGGCCTTCCAAGACGACAAGCGGCAAAGCCTTACTTGTTGTTGACTGCGTCCTTCAGGCCCTTGCCGGCCGAGAACTTCGGCACGTTGCGTGCCGGGATGTCAACTTCGGCGCCGGTCGAGGGGTTGCGACCCTTCGATGCTTCACGCCGGGAAACGGAAAAGCTGCCAAAACCGGCCAGGCGGATATCGCCGCCATTCTTCAGTTCGGACTGAACAGTCTCAAATACGGCGTCGACAGCCGAAGCGGCATCAGCCTTGGAAAGGCTAGCCTTTTCCGCAACTGCGGCAACCAGTTCATTCTTGTTCATGTTTCCACCCTTTCAAACGGTATTGAAACGACTCAAGTTTAATCGGGCCCAGCACAAATCGGTGTGAGCCTTCCCCCGTCACAAGCGCCGCTATCGCCTGAAAAACAAGAGGTATGAAGCCCTTTTCACCAAAAAAAGCCGGCTTTTAACCGGCTTTTTTCGTTATCGTGCCAATTTGGCATAGTCCCAGCCCCCACATATTGGGGGCAAGGGTGTCAGTGGGCGAAGGTGCTTCCCGGTTCGTCGACACCGTCGACCGTGGCGATCACCGGAGTCTCGACGGTCCCATCCCATTCGATGGGCTCGGGCTTGCGCAAAAGCGCATGCTCGATGACTTCGCCCATCCGGGAAACCGGGATGATCTCCATGTTGTTCTTCACGTTGTCCGGGATCTCGGCCAGATCCTTGGCGTTCTCTTCCGGGATCAGAACCTTCTTGATACCGCCGCGAAGGGCTGCCAGCAGCTTCTCCTTGAGCCCGCCGATCGGCAGGACCCGACCGCGCAGGGTGATCTCGCCCGTCATCGCGACGGTCTTGTCCACCGGAATGCCGGTCATGATCGAGACGATCGCCGTGGCCATGGCGACACCGGCGGACGGACCGTCCTTCGGGGTTGCCCCTTCCGGCACGTGCACGTGGATGTCCGACTTGTCGAAGCGCGGCGGCTCGATGCCGAAATCGACTGCACGCGAACGGACGTAGGACGCCGCCGCCGAAATCGATTCCTTCATCACTTCCTTCAGGTTGCCGGTGACCGTCATGCGGCCCTTGCCCGGCATCATGACGCCTTCGATGGTCAGCAGCTCACCGCCGGCTTCCGTCCAGGCAAGACCGGTGACGACGCCGACCTGGTCCTCGCCCTCGGCTTCGCCATGGCGGTACCGCGGAACGCCCAGATAATCGGCGATGTTGGCAGCCGTGACATGGATCGACGTCGACTTGCCCTTGATGATCTCGGTGACCGCCTTGCGGGCAAGCTTCATCAGCTCACGCTCGAAGTTACGGACACCGGCTTCGCGGGTGTACTGCTGGATCACCGACATCAGCGCATCGTCACTGACCGAGAACTCGTTCGGCTGCAGCGCATGCTCCTTGATCGCCTTCGGCAGAAGGTGACGCTTGGCGATTTCCCGCTTTTCATCTTCCGTGTAACCGGCGATGCGGATGATCTCCATGCGGTCCATCAGCGGTGCCGGGATGTCCAGCGTGTTCGCCGTGGTGATGAACATCACGTCCGAAAGGTCGTATTCGACCTCCAGGTAGTGGTCCATGAACGTCGAGTTCTGCGCCGGATCCAGCACTTCCAGGAGTGCGGACGACGGATCGCCGCGGTAGTCCTGGCCGAGCTTGTCGATCTCGTCGAGAAGGAACAGCGGGTTGGACTTCTTCGCCTTCTTCATCGACTGGACGACCTTGCCGGGCATCGAGCCGATATAGGTGCGGCGGTGGCCGCGGATCTCGGCTTCATCGCGAACGCCGCCGAGAGCCATGCGGACATACTCGCGGCCGGTCGCCTTGGCGATCGACTGGGCAAGCGATGTCTTGCCGACGCCCGGAGGGCCGACGAGGCACAGGATCGGGCCTTTGATCTTCGCAGAGCGGGCCTGGACTGCAAGATACTCGACGATCCGTTCCTTGACCTTATCGAGGCCGAAGTGGTCCAGCTCGAGGACCTTCTCGGCGTGGTTGAGATCGGTCCTGACCTTCGACTTCTTGTTCCACGGGATCGACAGGAGCCAGTCGAGGTAGTTGCGCACGACGGTCGCTTCCGCGGACATCGGGCTCATCGACTTCAGCTTCTTCATTTCGGCGTCGGCCTTTTCGCGGGCCTCCTTCGAAAGCTTCGTCTTGGCGATGCGCTCTTCCAGTTCGGCCATCTCGTCGCGACCGTCCTCGCCGTCGCCGAGCTCCTTCTGGATCGCCTTCATCTGCTCATTCAGGTAGTATTCGCGCTGGGTCTTTTCCATCTGGCGCTTGACGCGCGAGCGGATGCGCTTCTCGACCTGGAGGACCGAGATCTCGCCTTCCATGAAGCCAAGCGCCTTTTCCAGACGGCCCTTGACGCTGACCGTCTCGAGCATCTCCTGCTTCTCGGTGATCTTGATGGAGAGATGCGAGGCGACCGTATCGGCAAGCTTCGAATAGTCCTCGATCTGGCTGGCAGCACCGACGACTTCCGGAGAGATCTTCTTGTTCAGCTTGACGTAGTTCTCGAACTCGGAAACCACGGAGCGCGACAGGGCCTCGACCTCGACGGGATCTTCTTCCGGCTCGTCGAGCACGGAAGCCTTTGCCTCGTAGAACTCCTCGCGGTCGGTATAGCTCGAGATCTTGGCGCGCGAGCGGCCCTCGACCAGCACCTTGACGGTGCCGTCGGGCAGCTTCAGCAGCTGCAGGACGTTGGCGACCGTTCCGACCTCATAGATTGCCGAAGGCTCGGGATCATCGTCACCGGCATTGATCTGGGTGACCAGCATGATCTGCTTGTCGGAGCCCATGACTTCTTCGAGGGCCCGGATCGACTTCTCGCGACCGACGAAAAGGGGGACGATCATATGCGGAAAAACCACAATGTCGCGCAGGGGCAGCAGCGGGAAGGTATCGACGCTTGGTGCCTCGGACGTTGAATTTGTCATTCTTCTTCCTTTCATATCCCGTTACCGGGATTGCCCCAGACCACTCATCCGGGGATTCCACTTGAGCCGCAAGTGGAGTGTCTGACTGATGATTTCAAGCCTCGTTCACCCTTTGCCCCCGTCGACAGCCGACGGCGCCAGGAGCGAGGAACGCAGGTACTCTGTATGCCGGAGATGGCGCTTCAAGCAATCATTGCCTGGGCCGCCATCAGCGCCGGCGATTCCCGATCTCAACTCATACCCCCAAATCGGAAGCGAGCGAAGCGCTATCCACCATATCACAGTTCGGTGACGTCGCTGAACCGAAAGGCGGAAACGAAAAGAGGCCCTTGCGGGCCTCTCACGTTACCTGTCGAATTGGCTATCAGGCCGAGACGTTGGTCTTTTCGTCCTGCCGATCGGCATAGATGTAGAGCGGACGGGCATTGCCGCGCACGACATCCTCGGAGATGACCACTTCCCGCACGCCTTCCAGCGCCGGCAGTTCGAACATGGTGTCGAGCAGGATCTTCTCCATGATGGAGCGCAGTCCGCGGGCACCGGTCTTGCGGGTGATCGCCCGACGGGCAATCTCGCGCAGGGCGTCCTCGTGGAACGTCAGTTCCACGTCTTCCATCTCGAACAGGCGCTGGTACTGCTTGACCAGCGCGTTCTTCGGCTCTGACAGAATCTGGATCAGCGCATCGGCATCGAGATCTTCGAGCGTCGCCAGAACCGGCAGACGACCGATGAATTCCGGAATGAGGCCGAACTTGACTAGGTCTTCCGGCTCCAGCTCGCGCAGAACCTCGCCGACGCGGCGATCGTCCTCTGCCTTGACGGTCGCACCAAAGCCGATCGAGGTCTTCTCGCCGCGGGCGGAGATGATCTTGTCGAGGCCGGCAAATGCACCGCCGCAGATGAACAGGATATTGGTCGTGTCCACCTGCAGGAACTCCTGCTGCGGATGCTTGCGACCGCCCTGCGGCGGCACCGATGCCACGGTGCCTTCCATGATCTTCAGAAGCGCCTGCTGGACGCCCTCGCCCGACACGTCGCGGGTGATCGAAGGGTTGTCCGACTTGCGGGAAATCTTGTCGACTTCGTCGATGTAGACGATACCGCGCTGCGCGCGCTCGACGTTGTAGTCCGCCGACTGCAGCAGCTTCAGGATGATGTTCTCGACATCTTCGCCCACGTAGCCGGCTTCCGTCAGCGTCGTTGCGTCGGCCATGGTGAACGGCACGTCGATGATGCGGGCCAATGTCTGGGCAAGATAGGTCTTGCCGCAACCCGTCGGGCCGACCAGCATGATGTTCGACTTCGCCAGCTCGACGTCGCCGCCCTTGGACGCATGCGCCAACCGCTTGTAGTGGTTGTGCACGGCGACCGAGAGGATGCGCTTTGCCTGCTGCTGGCCGATGACGTATTCGTCGAGAACCTTGATGATGTCCTGTGGGGTCGGCACGCCTTCGCGCGACTTCACCATGGAGGTCTTGTTCTCTTCGCGGATGATGTCCATGCAAAGTTCGACGCATTCATCGCAGATGAACACCGTCGGTCCGGCGATCAGCTTCCGGACTTCGTGCTGGCTCTTGCCGCAAAACGAACAATACAGGGTATTCTTGGAGTCGCCGCCGTTGCTGCCGCTGACTTTGCTCATATCACTTTCCTTCCAGCACTCCGCTCTCCCGTTTCCGGGTGCGGTCCACTCTTGCTTGCCGCCACGTTCACCTTGCGTGACAACGCGCCGGCCTTGCCTGGGGTACTTCTACCGGTCTGGACGCCGGTCCGGATCGGCGGCAACGAATCCCCTTCAGAATACCAAATGCTATGCGGCAAAAATCTACACAACATTAACTGGTACTAATACCGCTTTCCTTGCCGGTTGAAACCCCTGCGCCGTCACATGCGGGTGACATTGGAAAGCGATACTAGAAGATTAATTCGCCGGAGCGCCCTCAAGTTCCTCACGCGAGGTAAGGATCTTGTCGATGACGCCCCATGCCTTGGCCTCGTCCGCGTCCATGAAATGGTCGCGATCGAGCGTCTTTTCAACTTCCTCGTACGTCCGACCGGTATGTTTCTCGTAAACCTGGTTCAGACGACGCTTCATTTTCAATATGTCGCGAGCGTGGCGTTCGATATCGGAGGCCTGCCCCTGGAACCCGCCCGAAGGCTGGTGCACCATGATGCGCGAGTTCGGTGTCGCGAACCGCATGCCGTTGGCGCCAGCTGCCAGCAGCAGCGAGCCCATCGAGGCAGCCTGGCCGATGCACAGCGTCGAAACGGCCGGACGGATGAACTGCATCGTGTCGTAGATGGCCATGCCGGCGGTTACGACGCCACCCGGCGAATTGATGTAGATCGCAATCTCTTTCTTCGGGTTTTCGGCCTCGAGGAAGAGAAGCTGCGCGCAGACCAGTGACGCCATGTGATCTTCGACCGGGCCTGTCAGGAAGATGATCCGTTCCTTCAGCAGCCGCGAATAGATGTCGTACGACCGCTCGCCGCGATTGGTCTGTTCGACGACCATCGGGACCAGAGCCATGGCTGTATCGACGGGATTTCTCATATCAGTCCTTTGTCATCGCTTGCCCGGGCGGAGAAGCCCCGGAATCAAAGTGGAATAGGTCAATCCCTACATAGAGTGTCAAGGGCAGGCACTTCAAGACGGAGCAGGCGATATCCTTAATCGCCAACGCAACTGCAAGCTAGCTGTAGCCGATCAGGGTCACCTGAACACGCCGCCACTATCGCAAATGGCCGAGCTTCACATCTTTGTGCTGGAACGTGGTAAACCGAAGATGAATTTCGATGAAGCTAAATTTGCACGCTGCCTCGTGCCGGACGGCAACGCGCCTTTAAGCACTCCAGAGTAGAGCTATGGCATTGTGGCTTGAAAAGAGGCGCTGAGGATGGACATCTTGACCGGGCTGGTGATCTGGGCCGCGCAGGCACTGACGCTGAGCGTTCTGCTGTTTGCCTGGTGGAGCCGCGACCAGAACCAAACCTATCAACTGAGCTGGAGCGGTGGTTTCGGGATGCTAGGCGTCGGCCTGATCCTGGTCGGCCTTCGGGGCGAGATCCCCGGTTTTCTCTCGATCGACATTGCCAACACGCTCATCCTCTTGTCGATCGGCGTATTCATCGGCGGCATGCTGCAGTTCGACGGAAGGCGTGTCGAGCCTTTCATCATCGTGCCGGCGCTTCTCTGGATCGGCGGACTGCTTCTGCCCGTCGTCCGCGAGACCTTTTCTGCCCGTGTCGTTCTCTACACACTCTCATCCGGTGTTGGCTTCGCCATGCTGGCCGCGATCCTCCTGCGACGACCGGGAAGATCGCCCTGGACCGGCAACATTCTGGCGGCCGTTCTCGGCATCTACATTCTCACGAGTCTTGCACATGCAGCGACCGCAGTGGTCTATGGCGCAACCTCCTTTGAGACCCTCCCCGTGCCGTCTCTCGTTCTGATTCCCGGTGCTTTCTGTTTCGTGGCATCCGTGCTGATTGGTGCGCAGATGCTGACGGAGCGGTCCGAGCGACGACTGAAGGTGCTTGCCGCCACCGATCCCCTCACCGGTGCCCTCAACAGGCGCGGGTTGATCGATGAATTCCAGCACCTGCGCCAGAAGGTCCAGCCGGAAAAGCCGTTCCTGGCGCTCCTGCATTTTGACCTCGATAACTTCAAGCAGATTAACGACCGCTGCGGCCACCAGGGCGGTGATGCGGTTCTCGTCGCCTTCTGCCAGCTGGCAGCCGTCTCCTTCAACAGCCGCGGATCCTTCGGGCGGATGGGTGGCGAGGAATTCGCCAGCATCCTGCGCGTCACCGACATGGTCGAGGCGGCCAGTATCGCGGAAGGTTTGCGCATGACGCTGGCGCTGCAGACCATCCGTACAGGCGAGGACCAGATCACCGTCACCGTCAGCGCCGGAATTTCACTGCAGCCTGCAGCCGATGCCGATCTTGACCGGCTTCTGACGGCCGCGGACCGGGCGCTCTACGCCGCCAAGGCGGCCGGGCGCAACTGCTCGGCGGTCGATCAGAACGGCGTTGCCTCCATCGTCCCGTCTGCGGCTATGCTGACGCAGCACGACATGACGCTGGAGATCCAGGCGAGCGAACAGGTGACGGCGCTTCGCCGCCTGGCCCAGGCAGCCAGTTCGTAATCCTCGCGCGTTCCGCTTTTTTTCACTTGCCGGACGGCCTCGCTGGCCCACATGCTGAAGATGGCAAAAGGCACGCCTGCCTCTCCTTGCGCAGGCGACACGGCGGGAGCGCGACATGCAGACGAAGCGACTGATCGGCATCACCCTGTCCCTCCTGCTCCCGGCCCTGATGCCGGGCGGCCCACTGCAGGCCCAGCAGGCCTCCGACACGACCGCACCGGAGCGTGCCACCGGCATGGCCTCCGCGCAGCGGACCGAAGCGAAGACCTTCATGGTCGCGGCGGCCAATCCGCTGGCGGCGGAGGCCGGGCGCAAGGTGCTCGCCGATGGCGGCAATGCCATCGACGCGATGGTCGCCGTGCAGTCCGTGCTGGGGCTGGTCGAGCCGCAGAGCTCCGGCCTCGGCGGCGGTGCATTCCTGGTCTACTACGACGCCTCCTCCGGCAGGCTGACCACCTTCGACGGGCGCGAGACGGCGCCGATGGAGGCGACGCCGACACTGTTTCAGGACGACCAGGGGCAGCCGCTGAAGTTCATGGAGGCCGTGGTCGGCGGCCGATCGGTCGGGACGCCCGGCACCGTCAGGCTGCTGCACGAGGTCCACGGCCGCCTCGGCAAGGCGGAATGGGCCAGCCTCTTCGAACCTGCCATCACGCTCGCTTCGGAAGGCTTTGCCGTATCGCCAAGGCTTGCGAGCCTGATCGCCGCCGAAGGCGACAAGCTGAAGACCTTCGACAGCACCACGCGCTATTTCTTCGATGCAGCAGGAGCGCCCCTCGCCGCCGGCGCCATGCTGAAGAACGCCGCCTATGCGGAGACGCTCAAGGCGATCGCGGCGGGCGGCGCCGATGCCTTCTACAAGGGTCCCATCGCGGAGGCGATCGTCAAGACGGTGCGCGAGGCAGCCGGCAATCCCGGCGTCCTCTCCCTCTCCGACCTCGCCAACTACCGGATCAAGGAACGTGATCCCGTCTGCATCGCCTATCGGGCGCTCGACGTCTGCGGCATGGGGCCGCCCTCCTCCGGCGCCGTGGCCGTCGGCCAGATGCTCGGCACCCTGGAGAACTTCGACATCCGCGGCCTCGGCTCGGAAAGCGCCGAGAGCTGGCGGCTGATCGGGGACGCGCAGCGGCTCGCCTTCGCCGACCGTGAGCGCTACCTCGCCGACACCGACTTCGTGCCCGCGCCGATCAAGGGGCTTGTCAGCAAGACCTATTTGGAACAGCGCGCCGCGCTGCTTGACCGGGAGACGGCACTGGCGAAGGACGAGGTGAAGGCCGGCGAACCGGAATGGGATCACGCCCTGCTCTTCGGCGATGGCGAAGCGATCGAACTTCCCTCCACCAGCCACTTCGTCATCGTCGATGCGGACGGCAACGTCGTCTCGATGACCACGACGATCGAAAACGGCTTCGGCTCCCGCCTGATGACCAACGGCTTCCTGCTCAACAACGAGCTGACCGATTTCTCCTTCAAGACGCATGACGCGGGTGTCCCCGTCGCCAACCGCGTCGAGCCGGGCAAGCGGCCGCGCTCGTCGATGGCGCCGACCATCGTGATGAAGGACGGCAAACCGCTGCTGGCGATCGGCTCCCCGGGCGGCAGCCAGATCATCGGCTATGTGGCGCAGGCGCTCGTCGCCTATATCGACTGGCAGATGCCCGTCGAGGCGATCGTCGCCATGCCGCACCTGAACAACCGCTTCGGCACCTACGACCTGGAGGCCGGCACCGCCGCCGAGGAGCTGGCCGAGCCGCTGCGGTCGCTCGGCTACGAAGTCAAGGCGGGAGAGATGAACTCCGGCCTGCATGCCATTGAAATTACAGCGGAAGGCCTGGCGGGCAGCGCCGATCCGCGCCGTGAGGGCGTAGCGCTGGGCGACTAGGATCTGCCGGTCGGACCTCTTTCGCCGGGGCGACGATTGCGCTAGGCGTTGAGCCATGAACGCTATGCCCTCCTGTCTCCGCATCGACCCTGCCACCCGCCACGTCTCGCTCGACGGCCGAGATGCGGCCTTCTACGGCGATCCCAATCGCGTCTATGCCGCGCTCCACCAGCACTGCCCGACCTTCTACTGGGAAGAGCAGCGGCAATGGTTCTTCACCGGCTACGACCACGTCAACGCGCTCCTGCGCGACCGCCGGTTCGGCCGCCAGATCCTCCACATCGCCAGCCGCGAGGAGCTTGGGCTGCCGGAACCGCAGCCGCATCTCGCCAACTTCGACCTTGCCGAGCGCCACTCGCTGCTGGAGATCGAGCCGCCGGAGCACACGCGGCTGCGCACGCTCGTCAACCGCGCCTTCGTCTCGCGCCACGTCGAGCGGCTGCGGCCGGAGATCGCCGGTCTGGCGGAGACGCTCATCGACGGCTTCGAGCGGGACGGCAGGACGGAGCTTCTCTCCTCCTTCGCCGATATCATCCCGGTGACGATGATCGCGCGGATGATCGGCATCCCGGACGAAATGGGACCGCAACTGCTGAAATGGTCCCATGCCTATGTCGGCATGTACATGTTCAAGCGGACGCCGGAGGACGAGCTGGCGGCCGACCAGGCTGCCCGGGAGTTCGCCGATTACGTCAAGAGCCTGATCGCCGAGCGCCGCAAGGCGCCGCGGGAGGACCTCCTCAGCCACATGATCCACACCGAGCACAAGGGCCAGCACCTGAGCGACGACGAGCTAGTCTCGACCACCATCGTGCTGCTGAACGCCGGCCACGAGGCGACCGTGCACCAGATCGGCAATTCGGTCCGGGTGATCCTCGAGAGCGGCCTTCCCGTGCCAGAGATGTTCCGCGACGAGGCGGCGACCGAGCGGACGGTCGAGGAAACCATGCGGATCTGCGCGCCGGTCCACATCTTCCAGCGCTGGGCGCTGGAGGACATCGAGGTGGACGGCATCGCGTTGCGGCGCGGCGACAAGGTGAGCCTCATCCTCGCTGCCGCCAATCTGGATCCCACGAAGTTCTCCGAGCCTCTGGTCTTCAGACCGGACCGGCAGGAGGCTCCCAACCTCTCCTTCGGCGCCGGCATCCACTTCTGCATCGGTGCGCCGCTTGCCCGGCTGGAACTCAACACCGTGCTCCCCATCCTCTTCCGCCGCCTGCCCGGATTGCGGATCGCGAAGACGCCGACGGTCAAGGACGTGTACCACTTCCACGGGCTGGAGCGGCTTGAGCTGGCGTGGTGAGTTGGCCCCGGCCTTGATCGCAGCGTGGCCGGGCTACACCCGGATGACATAATCCTTGCGAGTCGTTTCAATCACTTCCCAGGTTCCCCTGAAGCCGGGCCTGAGGACGAGCCGGTCGCCGGGGCGGAGGTGGAAGGTCTCGCCGCCCTCCTCCGCCACGATCGAATAGCCTTCCAGGATGTGGAAATATTCCCACTCGTCATAGACGATCCGCCACTTGCCGGGCGTCGATTCCCATACGCCGGCATAGAGGCCGCCGGCGGCCTCCTCGAGGTTCCATGTGCGGAACTGCGGATTGCCGGAGATCAGCCGGTCGGGCGCAGGCGCACCCTCCTCCGGCTCGATGGCGGTGAGGTCGAAGGCGAGTGCGGCGGACATGGCGGCCTCAGATCTTTGCGAGCGATTGTTCGAGGTCGGCGATGATGTCCGCCGGGTCCTCGATGCCAATCGACAGGCGCACCACGTCCGGGCCGGCGCCGGCGGCCACCTGCTGCTCCTCGGAGAGCTGGCGGTGGGTGGTGGAGGCCGGGTGGATGACGAGCGAGCGGGTGTCGCCGATGTTGGCCAGATGCGAGAACATCTGCAGCCCCTCGACGAAGGTCTTGCCGGCCTCGTAGCCGCCCTTCAGGCCGAAGGTGAAGACGGCGCCGGAACCCTTCGGCGCATACTGCTGCTGCAGCGCGTGGTTCGGATCGTCCTCCAGCCCGGAGTAGCTGACCCAGGAGACCTTCTCGTGCGCCTTCAGCCAGGTGGCGGCGGCGAGCGCATTGTCGCAGTGGCGCTGCATCCTGAGCGGTAGCGTCTCAATGCCGGTCAGGATCATGAAGGCGTTGAACGGCGAGATGGCCGGGCCGAGATCGCGCAGGCCGAGCACCCGGCAGGCGATTGCGAAGGCGATGTTGCCGAAGGTCTTGTGCAGCTCGACGCCGGCATATTCCGGACGCGGCTCCGAGAGCATCGGGTAGCGTCCGGACTGCGACCAGTCGAAGGTGCCGCCGTCGACGATCATGCCGCCCATGGAATTGCCGTGGCCGCCGAGGAATTTCGTCAGCGAATGGACGACGATGTCGGCGCCGTGCTCCAGCGGCCGCAGCAGATAGGGGCTCGCCATCGTGTTGTCGACGATCAGCGGCAGGCCGTTGCGCTGCGCGACCTCGGCGATCGCCGCGATGTCGACGAAGGTACCGCCCGGGTTCGCCAGGCTCTCGATGAAGATGCCCTTGGTGCGTTCGTCGATCTGGCTCTCGAAGCTTGCCGGATCGGCGGGATCGGCCCAGCGGACCTCCCAGCCGAAGTTCTTGAAGGCATGGCCGAACTGGTTGATGGAGCCGCCATAGAGCTTGCGGGCGGCGAGGAAATTGTCGCCCGGCTGCATGATCGTGTGGAAGACCAGCATCTGCGCCGCATGGCCGGAGGCGACTGCAAGTGCTGCCGCGCCGCCCTCCAGCGCCGCGACGCGCTCCTCGAGCACCGCCTGTGTCGGGTTCATGATGCGGGTGTAGATATTGCCGAACTGCTGCAGGCCGAAGAGGGCGGCGGCATGGTCGGCGCTCTCGAAGACGAAGGACGTGGTCTGGTAGATGGGAGTTGTGCGGGCGCCGGTGGCGGGATCGGGCTGGGCGCCCGCGTGAACGGCAAGCGTCGCAAAGCCCGGATTGTGTGTCGACATGTCTTCCTCCCTGAAATGCAGAACTGGTGTCGCTTCAACAAACCTCCTCGGTTGATCCCGATCAAGGAAATTCCGTCGACGCAGGCTAGCCTTTCGAGAAACAGAGAGGGGATTGCTATGGAAACCGATGCGCACCGCCAGACACAGTCACTGACATCGCGGCTGTTGCAGTGGTGTTCGCAGGCCTGGGAGGCGGCAACCGAGACGGATGTCATCGGCCAGCTGGACGACCGGACCTTGGCTGAGCTTTCCCGCGACTGCGGCGTCTCGACCGATCAGCTGAAGCGGCTGGCGAGTGCCGGTCCGCATGCCGCCGACGAGATGGTCGCCCTGATGCTGGCCATCAACATCGACCCCGCCGAGGTGGCGAGGCTCTATCCGGAGCAGTTCCGCGACATGCAGGTCAACTGCTCGCTCTGCGAATCCAAGGACCGCTGCCGGCACGACCTCGGCGAGCAGGTCATCGATCGGGAATATCTCCGCTACTGCAGCAACGCCGACCATCTGAAGGCGCTGCAGCAGGAGGCGCCGCTGCTGATGGCCTGAGCGTCAGGCCACCAGGCGCGGGTATTCGATCGCCGGGCAACGGTTCATCACCACCTTGATACCGGCGGCCTCCGCCTTGGCGGCAGCATCATCGTCGCGCACACCGAGCTGCCCCCAGATCACCTGGGGCGGCTGCGGCAAGGCCGCCGCCTCGGCGACGATCCCGTCCAGGAATTCCGGTGCCCGGAAGACATCGACCATGTCGACCGGCTGCGGAATGTCCGACAGCTTCGCATAGACCGTCTGCCCGAGGATCTCCTTGCCCGCCTGCCCCGGATTGACCGGGATCACCGTATAGCCCTTCGACAGCAGGAAGCGCATGACGCCGTTGCTCGGACGGTCGGGGTTCGGCGAGGCGCCGAGCAGCGCGATCGTCTTCGTCGTCTTCAGGATGTCGGCGATATAGGCGTCGTCGTAGCGGTCGTGGTTCATGGGTAGCCTCCGGAGAAAAACGAACTCACTCCAAGATCTAGGGACGCTTGACGGGAATGGACACCCCGCGGCGCATTTTTGACAGCCTCCTCCCGATCGGTCATGCACCTACCGAGGTCGCATCGAGTGGAGGAGAACACATGCAGCCGATCATGACCGTCCGGGAGATCGAGGATTTTCTCGACCGGGAGTTTCCGCAGATCCATGCCGACGGGCGGGTTCTCTCCATCGCCGATTTGCGTCCCGGTGGTCTCACCATGCGCTTCGACCCGCAGGAGCGACACCTGCGGCCCGGCGCCACCATTTCCGGCCCCTCGATGGTGATGGTCGCGGATGTCGCCGCCTATGCCGCCATCCTGGCGCATCTCGGTCCGGTGGCGCTGGCGGTGACCACCAGCCTCAACGTCAACTTCCTGCGCAAGCCGGAGATGCAGCCAATGTTCTGCGATTGCAGGATCCTGAAGCTCGGCAAGCGGCTGGCGGTCATCGACGCCATCCTGCGGCAGGACGGCCTGCAGGACGCCGTGGCGCAGGCGACCGTGACCTATTCGATTCCTCCGGTCGGACGGTGATTGTATGGGGTACTTGATTACCCCATCACCAAGCCGATGATTTTGCTATCTAATTTTTCCGAGGCCGCAAAACCCGCATCTTGACCGGGAAAAGGGCTGCCGGTATAAACCGCCACAGATTGCGGGCCCCTGCGGCCTGCTTTCTCTTTTGGCGCAATGCCGCCAATTCAAGCAACAAGAAACGCCCTTGCTTCGAAGCTTTCGAAGGCTCGGGTCCAGATGTAGAAAGCACACACCATGTCAACCTTCGTTCAGAAGCCCGCCGAGGTGGAGAAGAAGTGGGTGATCATCGACGCGGAAGGTCTCGTCGTCGGTCGTCTCGCCACCCTCGTTGCAAACCGCCTGCGCGGCAAGCACAAGGCCACCTACACCCCCCACGTCGACGATGGCGACAATGTCATCATCATCAACGCGGAAAAGATCGTCCTGACCGGCAAGAAGTACACCGACAAGAAGTACTTCTGGCACACCGGTTACCCGGGCGGCATCAAGGAGCGCACTGCTCGCCAGATCATCGAAGGCCGTTTCCCGGAACGCGTCGTTGAGAAGGCTATCGAGCGCATGATCCCGCGTGGCCCGCTCGGCCGTCGCCAGATGAAGAACCTGCGCGTTTACGCCGGCTCGAACCATCCCCATGAAGCACAGCAGCCGGTCGCTCTCGACGTGGCATCGCTGAACAGCAAGAACGTAAGGAGCGCCTGATAATGGCCGATCTCTCCTCTCTGAAGGACCTCGCTCCGGCGGCTGAAAACCAGGCTCCGGTTCACGTCCGCAAGGTCGACACCCTCGGCCGCTCCTATGCCACCGGCAAGCGCAAGAACGCCATCGCCCGCGTCTGGATCAAGGCCGGCTCCGGCAAGATCATCGTCAACGGCAAGGACTTCTCCGCCTATTTCGCACGTCCCGTGCTGCAGATGATCCTGCAGCAGCCGGTCGTCGCAGCTGCCCGCACGGGCCAGTTCGACGTCATCGCAACGGTGACCGGCGGCGGTCTCTCCGGCCAGGCCGGTGCCGTTCGTCACGGCATCTCCAAGGCGCTGACCTACTTCGAGCCCAGCCTGCGCGGCGTGCTCAAGAAGGGCGGCTTCCTGACCCGCGACAGCCGCGTCGTCGAGCGCAAGAAGTACGGCAAGGCGAAGGCCCGCCGGTCCTTCCAGTTCTCCAAGCGCTAATCCCGCTCGGACAATACCATTCGAAAAGGCGGGGCTTCGGCTCCGCCTTTTTCTTTTGCGGCTTGTATTTGGAGCGAGGCCGGAGCAGTTTTCCGCGACAACAGGATACCAGCGGACATGCCCCGGAAAACCATCGATCACGCCTTCACCTCCCGCAGCCTCACCGCCGCTGCCAGCGACCCGACCTTTGCCGGCGCCCTCTCCTTCATGCGCCGCAGGTTCACCAAGAATCTCAAGGGCGTCGATACGGTGGTCTGGGGCATCCCCTTCGACGCCGCGACTTCCAACCGCCCCGGCGCCCGCTTCGGGCCGCAGGCGATCCGCCGGGCGTCGGCCATCTTCGACAATGATCCGCAGTATCCCTTCGGGCACAATCTCTTCGAGCAGATGGCGGTGATCGACTACGGTGATTGCCTGCTCGACTACGGCAACCACCACAAGACGCCGGCGACCATCGAACGGGAGGCGGCCCGCATCATCGCGGGGGGCGCCTTCCTGCTGACGCTCGGAGGCGATCACTTCATCACCTGGCCGCTGCTGAAGGCGCATGCGGCCAAGCACGGACCGCTGGCGCTCGTGCAGTTCGACGCACACCAGGACACCTGGTTCGACGACAACCGGCGCATCGACCACGGCTCCTTCGTGGCGCGTGCCGCCCGCGAGGGGCTGATCGACACGAACCGCTCCATTCAGGTCGGCATCCGCACCCATGCGCCGGAGGATTGCGGCATCCGCATGCTCTACGGGCATGAGCTGGAGGAGATGACGGCGGAGCAGATCGCGCAGGCGATCCTTCAGCAGGTCGGTGACGCGCCGGCCTATCTCACCTTCGATATCGACTGCCTCGACCCCGCTTTTGCCCCAGGGACCGGCACCCCGGTCGCAGGCGGCCCGTCGAGCGCCAAGATCCTCTCGGTGCTGCACAGGCTGAAGGGCGTCGATGTCCGTGGCGCCGACGTCGTCGAGGTGGCGCCGGCCTACGATCACGCCGATATCACCGCCATTGCAGGCGCTACCGTCGCGATGTATATGCTCGGCCTGCGTGCGGAGCGCCTTTCCGCCGGCACATGACGGCTTTCCGGAGCTCAGGACCTCGGGTCCGCCGCTTCGGGCAAGCGATCGAAACAACAGGGTATCGACCATGGCGAAGATCTTCATCGACGGCGAACACGGCACCACGGGCCTGCAGATCCGCACCCGCCTCGCCGCCCGCCGCGACGTGGAGATCCTGTCGATCCCCGAGGCCGAGCGCCGCAATGCCGCCATGCGCGAGGATCTGCTCAACAGCGCCGACATCGCCATCCTCTGCCTGCCGGACGACGCCTCGCGCGAAGCCGTCGGCATGCTGTCGGGCAACAACAGTGTCCGGATCATCGACACGTCGACGGCCTACCGCACCGATCCGAACTGGGCCTACGGTTTTGCCGAGATGGACAAGGCGCAGGCGGCGAAGATCCGCGCCGCGCGCCTGGTGTCCAACCCCGGCTGCTATCCGACCGGCGCCATCGGCCTGATCCGGCCCCTGCGGGCGGCCGGCATCCTGCCCGACGACTATCCGGTCAGCGTCAACGCCGTCTCCGGCTATACGGGCGGCGGCAAGCAGATGATCGCGCAGATGGAAGATCAGACCCGCGACGACGCCATCCAGGCGAACCACTTCCTCTACGGCCTGTCGCTGAAGCACAAGCACGTGCCGGAGATGACGATCCACGGACTGCTCGACCAGGCGCCGCTGTTTGCGCCGTCGGTCGGACGCTTCCCGCAGGGGATGATCGTGCAGGTGCCGCTCTTCCTGCACAACCTGAAGAACGGGTTCACCCGCGAGAGCATCCACAAGGCGCTCGTCGGGCATTACGCCGGACAGGATGTCGTCGAGGTCGTCGGGCTCGAGGAAGCCAACGGGCTTGCCCGCATCGACGCCGAGGAACTCGCCGGCAAGGACACGATGAAGCTCTTCGTCTTCGGCAGCGCCGGCGGCGAGCACGTCAATCTCGTGGCGGTGCTCGACAACCTCGGCAAGGGCGCCTCGGGGGCCGCCGTGCAGAACATGGATCTGATGCTGTCGGCCTGAATTGAGCGCAGGATCGCCGGTCCAAAAACCACTAACTGTAAAACGGCTTAGCAGGCGAGCTGCGGTGCCTGGAAATGCCCTCTTCTCCCCAACGGGGAGAAGAGCCGAGCGGATGCGAGGCGATGAGGGAGTGCGAAGCCATTGCTCATCCGGCCCCCCTCATCCGGCGCTACGCGCCACCTTCTCCCCGCTGGGGAGAAGACGAGCGGACAGCGCACAGCCCCTTGCAGAAATCGTCGCAGCCCTTTTGACTCTCAGTTCCTGACCTCCACCGTCACTTCCTGCGGATATTCACCGGCGAAGCCGCGCCAGTGGGCGACGGCGAAGCCGAGGACGATCAGGGCCATGCCCTGGTGCAGGAGTGCGGTGTGCAGGTGCACCTGCGAGAGCAGCGTCAGGATGCCGATGCCGGCCTGCATGCAGATCAGCGCAAACAGCACGACCGACCGCCGCGCATGCGTCGTGCCCGCCGCGTCACGCAGCATCGCCACCATGTGCCACAGCGCCAGCAGCAGCAGCGTGTAGGCTCCCATGCGGTGCACGAACTGCACCGTCTTCGGGTTCTCGAAGAGGTTGATCCACCAGGGCTGCTGCACGAAGAGGCCGCTCGGCACGAGCGCGCCGTCCATCAGCGGCCAGGTGTTGTAGCTCAGCCCCGCATCCAGTCCGGCGACGAGCGCGCCGAGATAGATCTGCACCAGACAGAAGACCGCCAGCAGGACCGCGCCCGCCTTCCCTCGCCCGGCCGCGGCCGGGTGGCCGCTGTGGGGAGAGAGGCCGCGCATGATCCAGACGCAGGCCGAAAAGATCAGGCAGGCGATCGTCAGGTGGACCGCCAGCCGGTACTGCGAGACGCTGGTGAGCTTGCTCAGGCCCGACGACACCATCCACCAGCCGATAAAACCCTGGAAGCCGCCGAGCGCCAGGAGACCGATCAGCGGCCGGCGGATGCGCGGCTCGATCTTGCCGCTCAGCCAGAAGAACAGGAGCGGCACGGCAAAGACGACGCCGATGGCCCGCGCCAGGAAGCGGTGGGCCCACTCCCACCAGAAGATCGACTGGAATTCGCCAAGCGTCATGCCCTTGTTGATCTGCTGGTACTGCGGAATGCGCTTGTAGAGGTCGAACTCCTCCTGCCATTCCTCGGCAGAAAGCGGCGGCACCACGCCGTGGATCGGCTTCCATTCGGTGATGGACAGGCCGGAATCGGTCAACCGGGTCGCGCCCCCGACGAGCACCAGACAGAAGAGCGTGAAGATGACGACGCCGAGCCAGATGCGCACCACCTTGCGGTCGCTCTCGCGCCGGCGCGTGTGGGACATGATTTGCGCTGCGGTTACATCGGCCACTGACATCGTCGCTCCTGAGGTCTGCCCTGGGGGTCTGCCCTGGGGATTTGGAGGGGCGGCAAGACGCCCCATCACTCAGGCGTTGATTTGCCCCATGGACCCGTGCAAAACAAGCCCCAGCGCTTTGCGGCATGCCGTCGCGGCCTGATGCACGCCACTGCCGCCGGGAGAAAAGAGAATGCCGCAAAGGTTGCGGAGCTTCATCGGGACCATCCTGATCATCTGCCTGGTGATCCTGTACGCGCTTCTGGCGACGACCGTCGCGACGCTGACGCTCGCCACCTCCCCGTGGTGGGTGCACCTCCTCTACTTCCTGCTGTCCGGCCTGCTGTGGATCCTGCCCGCCATGCTGATCATCAAGTGGATGGCCGGCCCGCGGCCGCGCGACTGACCCCGCGTCCCGCCGGGATTAACCACGCGCGCTAAAGTTCATGCCGAAGTCAGGCTTTGTAAACTTGTTCTCCAGCGAGATCGGCTATGGTCCGCCTGCGATGAGAGGTGGGTGACGAGATGCCCCGTTTGAGCGTGCGCACGGACATGGACGCGGAAGACATTGGACTGCCGGGAGCGGTGGCGCCGGCCTTGTCGTCGGCCGTCTTCGACGTGGTCACCTCGCCCGCTCTCATAGAAGCCGAATGGCGATCGCTCGAAAGCCTGCCCAGAAACTCTCTCGACCAAAGCTACGACTGGTGCTGCGCCTGGTGGAACGCGCACGCGCTGTCGCCGGTCATCCTGCGCGCCCGGCTCGGCGAGCGTACGGTCATGCTGCTGCCGCTTGAAATCATCTCCCGGTACGGGCTGCGCACGGCGCGCCTGCCCGGGGAGCGTTTCAACAACCTCAACACCGGCCTTTTCAGCGCGGATTTTCCAGCCCTCGACGGTGATGCGCTGAGCACCTTCACCTCGGCACTCTGCCGGTGCCTGTCGCCTCTGGCGGACACGCTCGTGCTGGATTGCATACCGGTTGCCTGGGGCGGCGCGCCTTCTCCGCTCGCCGGCCTTGCCGCAATGGAAAATCCGAACCCCTCCTTCCAGCTTCCGCTGCTTGCGACCATGGACGAGACGATCGCCCAGCTGAACGCCAAGACCCGCCGCAAGCGCTTCCGGCAGCAGTGCCGCCGGCTGGAGGCGATCGGCGGGTTCGAACACTATTGCCCTGCCGGCAGAGACGAACAGCACGCCCTGCTCGACCTGTTCTTCCAGCAGAAGGCGGAGCGGTTCTCGGGCTTCGGGCTTCCCGACGTCTTCCAGCCGCCGCAGGTCCGGCGTTTCCTCCACGACCTCATCGACCGATCCGGATCCGGCCCGGACACGGCGTTGACGATGCACGCCCTTCGCCTGCACGGAGAACACGAGGGAAGCCTCGTCGCCATCAGCGGGCTTTCGCGCAAGGGCGGCCATGTGCTGTGCCAGTTCGGCTCGATCGACGACAAGCTCTGCGCCGATGCCAGCCCCGGCGAACTGCTGTTCTGGCTGATGATCGAAGAAGCCTGTCTCGAGGGGGCTTCCGTCTTCGACTTCGGCGTCGGCGACCAGCCCTACAAGCGCAGCTGGTGCACGCAGATGACGGTGACGCGCGACCTCGTCCTGCCGCTGACCGCGAAGGGCCGCATGGCCATGCCGGCCATTCAAGGCCTCGGCAGTCTTCGGCTGGCGATCAAACGCCAACCGAAGCTTTATGCCCTGGTTCAGAAATTCCGCGCACTGCTGCGCCGCTCGTAGGCGCAGCCTCAGGCCGCGCGCCTGCGGCTCGGCACGCCACCGGCCATGATCAGAAGGTTGCGGTAACCGGCATCCGTCAGCTGCTGCACGAGCTCGACCACCTGATGATCCTGCCCCTCGGGCATGGACAGCACGATTTCCATTTCCGGCCTGCCACCGAGCTTCTCCAGGCTTGACACCTGTGCCGTCCCGCATTCCACCAGCACCAGGTCATAGGCATCGACGAGCGCATCGATGATGATCCGCAGCCGGTCGGATGCGCGCATGGCGCTCTCCACGTCGGCTGCGCCGCGCGGAATGATATGGGCGTCGGACAGGCGGTCGGAATGGATCGCGTCGCCGAAGGCAGTCTCGCCGCAGAGCAGGTCCGTGATCCCCGGCAGCCGCATGTTTTCGGCCATCAGTTTCGACGGGCAGCCGGAGCTGGAGAGATCGAGAAGGATGACCGACTTGCCGCGCTCGGCCACTTCGCGCGCCAGCATCACCGTGGCCGTCGAGCCCGCGTCACCGCCCGGAGACATGGCAAAGGCGCAGGGAACGCCGTGGCGCAGCAGGGTATTGGCGACGCCAACGGTGGAAAAGGCCTCATCCTGAAGGGGCGATGCAGTCGAACCTGTCGCGGGTTCCTCATTGGCCGAGACAAAGGCCGCCGCCGCTGCGGCATCGACGGGGTCCACGGAGACGCCGGCTTCGGTTGCCGGTGCTCGTTCGCGGACAACCGTCACCGGTTCGTTGGCAGCCGAGGCGTTCGCCTCGCCGGTTGGCCTGAGCGCCCGGCCGGAGAACAGCGCACCGACCATGATGGCGACCGCCGTCAGGATCAGGCTGGCCAGAGCCACGATGATGACGATCGGAAGGACCTTGGGGAAATAGGCCTCGGAGGGCTCGAAGGCGCTGGAGATGACGCGCGCATCGGCCGGCGCTGCATTCGGATCGGCGCGGGATGCCGCTTCCCGGTAGCGGGCCAGATAGGTCTCGAGGAGCTGGCGCTGTGCCGTCGCCTCGCGCTCCAGCGCCCGCAGGCCGACTTCTTCCTCGCCTGCCTTCGACGATGCGGCCTTCAGTTCGTTCAGCTGTTGGATCAGCTGCCGCTCGCGGATGCGCGAGACCTCGGCCTCGCTGTCGAGGCTGGCGAGGATCTTGCGCGTTTCGCCATCGATCTGCTGGCGGATGCCGGCCAGCTGCGCGCGCAGGCCCTTCAGCCGCGGGTGGTTCTCCAGAAGAACGGTGGACTGGTCGGCGATCTGGGCCTGGACGTTGGCCTCGGTCTCGCGCAGCCGCTGGACGACCTGGGAGCCGACGACTTCGGCCAAGGAGTCCGAATTGCGGCCTGCCTCGACGGCGGCGCGCACGTTCTCCGCCCTCGCTTCGGCATTGGCACGCTCGGCGCGCACACGCGCCAGTTCCGTGGAAATGTTGTTCAGCTGCTGCGCCGTGAAGCTGCTGGTGTCGGACGACTGGAAGAGCCCGGCGGACGAGCGGTATTCGGCGACCTTGGCCTCGGCCTCGCGAACCTTTTCGGTTAGCGTCGCGATCTCCGGCTCCAGCCAGCGGGTGACGTCGGAATTGTTGTCGAGCTTGGCACCGCTCTGCAGCTGCAGATAGACCTTTGCGATCTGGTTGGGCACCGCTGCGGCCAGCCTGGGATCCTCGGAGGAGAATTCGACCGCGATGACGCGGGAGTTCTCCACGGCAAAGACCTGCAGCTTCTCGCGGAACTCCTTGATCAGCCTGTCTTCCGGCGGGATGTCGAGGGGATCCTGCTGCAGGCCGAGCAGGACGAACGGGCTGGGCAGGAACGACTGGCGGTGCGGGTTGAACTCGTCGGTTTCCTCCAGGCGCAGATCCGCCGCCACCTGCCGGATGAGGTCCGTGGAGCGCAGCAGCTCCGCCTGGCTGCTGATATTCAAGGCATCCAGAACAGGGTCGTTTGCCGCGGCGGGCGCCGGGCCGTTCGAGAGGTTGGCGGAGCGCGACTCGATCAGCAGCCGCGTCTCCCCCTTGTAGAGCGGCGTCATCATCGTGGTCGCCAGCAAGGCAACACCGGCGGACACGACCACGATGCCGGCAACGAGCTTCCGGCGCTCCCATACCGCCGAAAACAACCGCCCCAGATCGATGTCCACGTCCTGATTGTTGCCCATTACGCCCGACATCCGAAGCTCCAATTCTCTCGCAATCCCGGCAAGGGTAAATCCTTATGGTAATCCAAGCGTTAATGACGCCGCCAAAAAGCATTAGGCGAGGCTTGCGCCTTTACCGCGCATTAACCGTAAAAGACCGATAACTGCGTCATCTGATGAACAGCCGGAGCCACCTGCGAATGTCCGTCGCCCGTCGACCACGCCTGATGACGCTCGCCCTTGCCGCAATGGCGTGTGCCGTCTCGGCCTGCTCAGCCTACCAGCCGGCACCGAAATCCTTCCAGCAGGCGGCCATCCAGCCCTACCGGCTGGACAGCGGCGACCGTCTCAGGGTCACCGTCTTCGAGCAGGCGGGGCTTTCCAACACCTATACGGTGGACCAGGCCGGCTATGTCGCGCTGCCGCTGATCGGTCAGGTTGCCGCACGCGGTCAGACCCTGCCGGCGCTCGAGGGCACCATCGCTGCGCGGCTGAAACAGGGCTTCCTGCGGGACCCGGACGTGACGATCGAGGTCGACCGCTACCGCCCCGTCTTCGTCATGGGCGAAGTCGGACGGCCGGGGCAATACGCCTATGTGCCGGGGATGACGGCGCAGAACGCGGTGGCGATCGCCGGCGGCTTCACGCCGCGCGGCAACCAGCGTGACGTCGACATTACCCGCAAGGTCAATGCCCAGGTCCTGACCGGCCGCACGTCGATTGCCAGCCCCGTGCTTGCCGGGGACACGATCTACGTCCGCGAACGGCTGTTCTGATCCGATGGCCGAACCCGAAAAGCTGCGCATCCTTCACTGTTTCCGCTCTCCCGTCGGCGGCATCTTCCGGCATGTCCGGGACCTGGTCGAGGAGCACCGCGCCGCAGGGCATGATGTCGGCATTCTCTGCGACAGCTCGACGGGCGGAGCGCACGAGGAAAAGCTCTTCGACGGCATCCGGCCGCACCTGACGCTGGGGCTCACCCGCATCCCGGTGCGCCGCGCCATCGCGCCTTCGGATCTTTCTGCACTCTTGAAGAGTTACAAGCATATAAAGAGCTTGCAGCCGAACATCCTGCATGGGCACGGCGCCAAGGGCGGCGTGCTGGCACGGATGATCGGCACGGGGCTTCGGGCAAACAGGTCTCGCGTCGCCCGTCTCTATTCACCGCATGGCGGAAGCCTGCATTTCGACCGGTCCAGCATGTCCGGCCAGGCCGTCCTGCGCCTCGAGCGCCTCCAGGAGCGCTTCACCGACGCGCTCGTCTTCGTCTGCGACTACGAGCGACGCACCTACGAGGCCAAGGTCGGGACCCCGACGACACGGTGGAAGGTCATTCTCAACGGGGTCAAGGCCTCGGAGTTCACGCCGGTCGTCGCGCCGGACGATGCCGCCGACTTCCTCTACATCGGCATGCTGCGCGACCTGAAAGGCCCGGATGTCTTCATCGACGCCTTTGCGCGTACGGAACGGGCGCTCGGGCGCCCGCTGTCCGGGTTGATGGTCGGCGACGGCCCGGACCGCGACCGCTACGAGGCCATGATGACGGAGCGCGGCCTCGGCCGCCGCATTCGCATGATGCCGGCCATGCCGGCCCGCGAAGCCTTCGCGATGGCCCGCACCGTCGTCGTCCCCTCGCGCGCCGAGGCCATGCCCTACATCGTCATCGAGGCGCTCGCCGCCCAGAAGCCGGTGGTTGCGTCGCGCGTGGGTGGCATTCCCGAGATCCTCGGCACCGACAGCGAGGCGCTTGCCATCCCCGGCGACGCGCAGGATCTGTCGCAGGTCATGGCGGCAGCGGCCGTCGATCCCGGCTGGCAGCGCCGGGTTATGCCGAAGCCGGAAACCTTCCGGTCCGTTTTTTCAAGCTCCGTCATGGCCGACAGCATGCTCGACCTCTACCGCAGCGTGCTTCGGGACCAGCCCTAAAGGTTTCTTAGCAACTTCCTGCTAGTCGTCTTGCGACAAGGGAACCGAGCGCGGCGCGACACGACATGCGCTGCAAGAGGACCAGTTGGATGCCCGACGCCGGTATGAAAGGCCAGTTCGACGCCGATGCCCTGCGCCGCAAGGTCTCCGACCTGCCTGCGGGCGACACGGAGGATGCGCCTTCGGTGCTGAACCCGTTCGCGCTTCAGATCGCCAGCCAGTTCCGCGACGAGAACACCTCCCCGTCACTGCTGATCGGCCAGATCCGGCTGCTGGAGTTCCTGTCGCTGCTGGCCCTCGGCCTTCTGGCCATGGTCACCCTCACCGCGCCGGACAATGCCGGCCTTCCCACCCATTTCGCCATTGCCCTTCTGGGGGCGCTGGTGTCGGTCATCGCCATGCAGGCGGCAGACACCTACCAGATCCCCCTGCTGCGCATCGCCGCGCGAGCCCGCCGACGGGTCGTCGTCGCCTGGCTGATCGGCTTTGCCGCCTCGGCAGGCACCCTGCATTTCGTCGAAACCGGTTCCATCAGCATCACCGGCCATTTCATCTGGTTCTTCGGTACGGCCGTCTTCCTCCTCATCGAGCGGCAGCTGGTGGCGTTCGGCATCCGCCACTGGGCGCGCAACGGCATCATGGAACGGCGCGCCGTCATCGTCGGCGGCGGCGAACCCGCCAAGCAGCTGGTCCGGGCGCTGGAACAGCAGCCGGACAACGACATCCGCATCTGCGGCATCTTCGACGACCGCGGCTCGGGTCGCTCCCCGCCGGTGGTAGCCGGCTATCCGAAGCTCGGCACCTTCGCCGAACTCGTCGAGTTTGCCCGGCTGGCGCGGGTTGACATGCTGATCATCGCACTGCCCGCCTCGGCGGAGGCGCGCATCCTGCAGCTCCTGCGCAAACTGTGGGTGCTGCCGGTCGACATCCGGCTGGCCGCCCATGCCAACCACCTGCGGTTCCGGCCGCGCTCCTATTCGCATGTCGGCGCCGTGCCGATGTTCGACATCTTCGACAAGCCGCTGCGCGACTGGGACTCGGTCGCCAAGCGCGTCTTCGACATCGTCTTCTCGCTGCTGGCACTGGTGATGATCTGGCCGGTGATGATCGGCGCCGCCATTGCCGTCAAGGCGACCTCCAAGGGGCCGGTCTTCTTCGTCCAGAAGCGCCACGGCTTCAACAACGAGGTCATCGACGTGCTGAAGTTCCGGTCGATGTACACCGAGATGTCCGACCCGACCGCCAAGAAGGCCGTCACCAAGAATGACCCGCGCGTCACCCCGGTCGGTCGCTTCCTGCGCAAGTCCTCGATCGATGAGCTGCCGCAGCTCTTCAACGTCCTGCGCGGCAGTCTCTCGCTCGTCGGGCCAAGGCCGCACTCGATCCATGCGCAGACCGGCGAACGGCGCTATGTCGACGTCGTCGAGAGCTATTTTGCCCGCCACCGCGTCAAGCCCGGCGTCACCGGCTGGGCGCAGATCAACGGCCTGCGCGGCGAGCTCGACAGCGACGAGAAGATCCGCATGCGCACGGCCTATGACCTCGAATATATCGAGAACTGGTCGCTGCTCTTTGACCTGAAGATCCTGTTCCTGACGCCGATCCGGCTGCTCAACGTGGACAACGCCTATTGAGTGCCCTCGTCCAGGATCAGCGCGCCTTTGAGCCGAGGCTTGCCGCCGTGACGCTCTTCGGTTCGGCCATGATCGCCTTCGGCGTCTTCCTGTCCGGCTTCGTGATGTCGGAGCCGGCACCCTATGAGCTGATCATGGCGGGTCAGATCGCCATCTGGTTCCTCCTCGGCCTTACCATTTCCCGCACCGTCGGGCTTCTGCTCGCCATGCTGCTCGTCTTCAACGTCGGCGGCCTGCTGGCGATCACGGTGATGAAGGACATGAGCGGCGCACCGCTCTATGCGGCCGTGTCGATCTTCCTCGCCATGACCTCCGTCTTCTACGCCGCCGTCATCGAAAGCCGCCACCAGCGCCTGACGCTGATCTTCAAGGCCTGGGTCGCGGCGGCCGTGATTACCGCGATCCTCGGCATCCTCGGTTACTTCCACGCCTTTCCGGGTGCCGGCGCCTTCACGCGCTACGACCGTGCCATGGGCGCCTTCCAGGACCCCAACGTCTTCGGCCCCTATCTGATCGCGCCCATCCTCTACCTCATGCATCGCCTGCTGACCGGAAAGCTCCTGCAGTCGCCGCTTCTGATCGCCGGCCTTCTGGTTCTGGTTCTCGGCGTCTTCCTGTCGTTTTCGCGCGCCGCCTGGGGCCTGCTGGCGTTCAGCAGCCTGATGCTGATCGTCATCATGCTCCTGAAGGAACGTACCGGCGCCTTCCGGATGAAGATCCTGGTGCTGTCGATCGCAGCCCTCGTGCTGTTCGCCGTGGCACTGACCATTGCCCTTCAGTTCGACCAGGTCTCCAACCTGTTCACCACCCGCGCCAAGCTGGTCCAGGACTATGACGGGGCCCACATGGGCCGCTTCCAGCGCCATAAGATCGGCTTCCTGCTCTCCATGGAACGCCCGCTCGGCATCGGGCCGATGGAGCTGGGCCGGATGTTCGGCGAGGACGAGCACAACATCTGGCTGAAGTCGCTGACCACCTACGGCTGGCTCGGCTTCGTCACCTACATCATCATGATCGGCTGGACCCTGGCGACGGGCTTCCGCTACCTGCTGCGCGATCGACCGTGGCAACCGTTCCTGATGATCTCCTGGATCGTCATCCTCGGCCACTGCCTGATCGGCAACGTCATCGATACCGACCACTGGCGACACTTCTACATGCTGCTCGGGATCATCTGGGGGTGTTTTGCCCTGGAACACCGCTTCCAGCGGCAGAGCCGCCGTCCCGCAGGCCTGGCTTGACTTCGGCCACGGCTGCGCCAAATTGGTTCGATGCTGACAGGAACACAACTGCGCGCCGGGCGCGCCATGATCGGCCTATCGGTCGAAGAACTTGCCGATATGACCGGCATCTCCATCCACGACATCCAGCAGGCAGAAGGCGCCACCGCCGTCGATCAGGCGGTCGCGGAACGTCTGCGCCTGGCGCTTGAGCCGAAGGGGGTCGTCTTTCTCGCCGCGGGAGAAGACAATCCCGGCGCCGGACCGGGCGTGAGATTGCGCACGCGCAGCTCGGACGACGGCATCCGCCCGCAGAACCTGAGCTCGGCCAACGACGGCTGAAGAAGGCCTCGGACGGACGCCGTCCCGAAATTTCGCCTTGCCCCTGGAACTTCTTCGCGCGTCCGGCGTTTTCGGACATCATCGCGTAGAGGGGATCTGGAATGAGCGAGCGCATCGACGTTGAACGGTTTCAGGACACCGGACTTCGCAAGGTCTGGAGCGTCAGCGAGTTTTCCAAGCGTTACCGTCTGCAGAGCGACGAAGAGCAGCGCCTTCTGAAGCTGCTTGGCTCATTCGCGACCGAGCAGGAGCTTCTGATGAATGCCTCGCGGGCGCCGCGCTTCCGCTAATCCCAC
Source organism: Pseudorhizobium pelagicum (assembly GCA_000722615.1). Classification (GTDB taxonomy): domain Bacteria; phylum Pseudomonadota; class Alphaproteobacteria; order Rhizobiales; family Rhizobiaceae; genus Neorhizobium; species Neorhizobium pelagicum. The sequence goes on from JOKI01000008.1 coordinate 180,387, forward strand.
TGCTTTTGAGAACCGCATAAGCCGCCGTCATCTCCGGCGGCTTTTTCACGTGCGTGGACAACGGGATACTCCGCGATTGTTGTTTGTGAAAATCGGCGGTGGCGGGAGGAACCTCTTCTTCAACCGGGCGTTCACGGGCATTACAATCTAGCGCGACCGTGGCGGTCGCCTGACGGAGGATAGCATGCTGAAATTCCTGGCCCAGGCCGGTCTTACCCTTACCCTTGCGCTGACTGCCGTCGGAACCACGACAACCGTCGCGTCCGCCCAGGATCTTGAGCTGCGCATCGGTCCTGACGGCGTGCGTCCGATCATCCGCGATAACGACCGTCGTGACCGCCGCGATCGCCGCCGTGACGAATGCAGCCCGCGTGAGGCACTCTCCATCGCTCGCGACGAAGGTCTGCGCCGCGCCGAAGTCACCCGCGTGACGCGCCGCAGCCTGACCGTCGAGGGCATGACCCGCCGTGGCCCGACCCGGATGGTCTTCGCCAATGTCCGCGGCTGCCCCGAAATCTGAGCAGCACACTGCACAAATGGAGGCCCCGCTCAAAAAGCGGGGCTTCTTTCGTTTCCGGCATTGGTGACGGTACGCCCATGGAACTTTGCCCGCGTTGATGGGTTGCTTGATCATCTTGCGCCATCGGCAGCAGGAAACGTCACGGTGTCGACCTCCGTGGTGCAGCGAATCCGGATGATTGGGGGCTTCATGGCCAAGGATGAGACCGTACATTACGACGGCCCGGCAGGCGGCTGGGGATCGGCCAAGGGGATTGCGCGGATCTTTGCCAAGGAGCGCAATTCGCCGGCCGTGCTGGACACGCTGCGCCGCCAGAACAAGCCGGGCGGCTTCATGTGCGTCTCCTGCGCCTGGACCAAGCCTGCGGACCACAACCCTCTGGAATTCTGCGAAAACGGCGCCAAGGCGACGCTCTGGGAGCTGACGCCACGCCGAACCACGCTCGACTTCTTCGCCAAGCATACCGTGACGGAGTTACAAGGCTGGAAGGACCATGACCTTGAGCATGAAGGCCGACTGACGCATCCGATGCGCTACGACAGGCCAAGCGACCGCTACGTCCCCTGCTCCTGGGAAGAGGCCTTCACCGGCATCGGTCGTGAACTGAAGGCGCTCGATCCGAAATCGGTCATCTTCTACGCCTCCGGTCGTGCCAGCCTCGAGACCTCCTATCTCTACGCCCTCTTCGCACGGCTCTATGGCAACAACAACCTGCCAGACAGCTCCAACATGTGCCACGAGACCACGTCCGTGGGTCTGAAGAAGGTGATCGGCGCCTCCGTCGGCACCTCGGTTTTCCAGGACTTCTCCACCTGCGACGCCATCTTCTTCTTTGGTCAGAACACCGGCTCCAACAGCCCCCGTTTCCTGCATCCGCTGCAGCAGGCGGTCAAGCGCGGCTGCAAGATCGTCACCTTCAATCCGGTCCGCGAAAAGGGCCTGGAGTCGATGATCAATCCGCAGAGCCCGACCGAAATGCTGACCGGCAAGGAAACCCAAATCTCCTGCCAGTATCACCAGGTCAAGACCGGCGGCGACATCGCGGCCGTGATGGGCATGTGCAAGCACATCTTCGCCAGGGATGACGAGGCCAAGCAGCGCGGCCGCTCCGTCATCGACCGCGACTTCGTCGCCCAGCACACCGATGGCCTGGAGGCCTTCGAACAGAAGGTCAGGACGACCGGCTGGGATGAGATCGAGCGCGAGTCCGGGCTTACCCGCGCCGATCTGGAAGCCGCAGGCCAGGTCTACGTCGACGCCGAGCGGGTGATCGGCATCTACGGCATGGGCCTGACCCAGCAGGTCGGCGGCTTCGACAGCATCGCCATGCTCGTCAACCTGCTGCTCTTGAAGGGCAACATCGGCCGGGATGGCACCGGAATCTCCCCCGTTCGTGGCCATTCCAACGTCCAGGGACAGCGCACGGTCGGCATCTCCGAAAAACCGGAACTGGTGCCGCTCGACAAGCTCGCCGCCATGTTCGGCTTCGAGCCGCCCCGCGACACGGGCATGAATACGGTGGAAGCCTGCGAGGGCATGCTGGAGGGCAGCGTCAAGGCCTTCGTCGGCCTCGGCGGCAACTTCGTGCGCGCCATTCCCGAACATGGCGCCATGGAGGAAGCCTGGACGAAGATGCGGCTGACGGTGCAGATCGCCACCAAGCTCAACCGCAGCCACCTCATCAACGGCGAGGTCGCCTATCTCCTCCCCTGCCTCGGTCGGAGCGAGGAGGACATGCAGGCGAGCGGCCCGCAGACGGTGACCATGGAAGACAGCCTGAGCTGCATCCACGGCTCGGTCGGCAAGCACAAGCCGGCGAGCGAGCATCTCCTGTCGGAAATCGCCATCGTCGCCGGCATCGCCAAGGCGACGCTCCCGCCCAACCCCAAGGTTCGGTGGGACGACTGGCAGGGCAATTACGCCATCGTCCGCGACCTCATCGAGGAGACCTATCCGGACAAGTTCCACGACTTCAACAAGCGCATGTTCACGGCCGGCGGCTTCTACCGCGGCAACAGCGCCCGCGAGCGGATCTGGAAGACGGAGAGCGGCAAGGCGGAGTTCACCGTTCCGGAGGCACTGTCGGCTGCCGGCTTCGAGGACCGGGACGGTCGTTACCGGCTGATGACGCTGCGCAGCAACGACCAGTTCAACACTACCATCTACGGCTACAGCGACCGCCTGCGCGGGATCGAGGGCACCCGCGACGTCCTGCTGATCAATCCGAAGGAGATGGCAAAGCTCGGTCTCACGGAGGGCCAGATGGTCAGCCTGCAGACCGACATCGACGACGGCCGTGAGCGCAAGGTCGGAGGCCTGAAGGTCCTGCCCTTCGCGCTCCCCGACGGCTGCGTGGCGGGCTACTACCCCGAACTCAACCCGCTGATCCCGCTGTCGCTGCACGAAAAGCGGTCGAAGACGCCTGCATCGAAGGCCGTCCCTGTGCGCATTCTGATCTGATCGGCATGATAAAGTCCGGCAGGGCGGAGGAAGATCCTCCGTCCTGCCGGATGCAGCTCCCACAACTCAGAAAAACTCAAGCCTTTTGCCGACCGTCAGTCGCAGTCCGAATAGCCGCGATAGCCGACCCGCATGTCCTGGCCGATCTCGAAGAGGAGGGTGGCTTCCTCTTCGCCCGCTTCGAGGCTGGGCGACAGGGTGAGACGGACGGGATCGGCGGCCATGTCTATGCGTGCGTCCGAGGCGATGGCCGGCAGCTGAATCAGGTGGCCGTTGAGCTTGGCGACTGCGGCGGCCGGAGCGCCGTCTGCGCCTCCACCGAGCGCCAGCACAGGCTTGCCGAAGCTCGTGTAGCGAAAGACGCACCGTGGCGGCCCGCCGAGCACCGTCTGGATCTCCGCGTCGACCATCGTCGCCGGATCCAGCGTCGCAACCTTTGCGCCGGCGATGGCTTCACCCGCCGGAAGCACGGTCGGCGTCTCCTCGCCGCTCATGGGATCGGTCACGTCGTCGGCAGCCTCGTTGCCGCAGGCGGCAAGCAGGCCTGCCATCAGAAGGATGGCCGGCAGCCCCTTCCGCACAGAGTGGTCACAAGCTTTCATCAGTCGCGCGCCTCCAGGTCTTCGATCAGGTACTTCATTTCGGCGATCTCGCGCTCCTGGGCCTCGATGATCTCGTCGGCGAGCTTGCGTACGCGCGGATCGGAGATCTGCGCCCGCTCGCTGGTCATGATGGCGATGGAGTGATGCGGGATCATGGCGCTCATGTATTCGGAATCATCGACCGTGGCCTGTCCGCGGACCAGCCAGAGCGACAGCGCGAAGACCGCCACCGCACCGCCAAGGATTGCCATGTTCAGCATCTTGTTCTTGTACATGCCCAGCATGAAGCCGAGCATGATCACGGCCATCGTCGCTCCCATCACCAGCGCCATCCAGGCTCGCGTCTCGCTCCAGAAGACGTGCTCGAGCGCGTAGGTGTTGAGGTACATCAGTCCGTACATCACGACCGTCGATGTCGCGATCATCGCGGCGAACCGCCAGTAAGACATTCCCATCGTTGATAAGCCTCTCTGCTGCTGAATTGCCTGCCGCTACAGGCCCTGCGTCGGCGGAACCTCGGGCGGCTGGCCGACGGCGTTACCGCTCTCGTTGCCGGCCTCTCCGCCTGCCGCGGTGTACTGCTCGGGGGTCATGGCGGGCAGCTGCTTGACGAAGGCTGCAATCTCCCAGAGCCTTTCGTCGGAATGGGTGGGCCCGAAAGCCGGCATGCCGGTCATCTTCGCGCCGTGCTTGACGAGCCAGAAAACCTCGTTCGCTTCCCATTCGGCCGCCGCCTCCGTCAGATGCGGCGGAATCGGTCGCATGCCGCCCGCCCATCCGTCGCGCTCGACACCGGGACCGGCATGACAATGCTGACACATTTCCTTGTACGGTCCGGCGCCGGCGGCAGCCATGGCAGGCGTCAGCTCCGGCACCGCCTCGTCATCCCCACGAACCTCGACGGAATTGCGGAAGGTGGTGTCGAAGAGCCAGCGGGTATAGGAGGCATGCTCCTCCGTGGCGGCGATGTTGTAGCTTCCGGTATAAGCGACGAATATGCCGATCCCGAACAGCCCGGCCAGAGTGGCCAGAACGCCGGCGGCAAACGCGGAAGCCGCGGATCTTGGCGGCTTGTCCATCCTGTCCTCCATAGGTTCAGGAACTTAAAACCTTGGCGACGGCAAATGTTCCAGGCCCGGGGAAGAACGGCAGCAACCGAGGTACTACGAAGGGATCTCTGGCGCGCAAACAGAAAGGCCAGCTGGCGATCACCAGCTGGCCTTCATCCGTCGCGGCATTCAGCGATGCCGCTCTAAATCTCGGAATGGCGGGATTCGAACCCACGACCCCTTGACCCCCAGTCAAGTGCGCTACCGGGCTGCGCTACATTCCGACAAGCTCTTGCGAGCAGGATTTCCGTAGTCTTTCGACCATTGCGGCGCAAGGGGAAAATTGGACCATGGACGAAAAAGGGAACGGAAGGGGGCCAGCAAGCGCGCTTCGGAGCGGAAAGCTTCGCTCCGCCGCCCGGTCACGTTTGGTGGAAGAAAATGCCGTGTCAGATGCGTCACTCCACCCCGGCGTGCTTCGCCGTGACGGTTCGATCAGAACGACCCAGCGTTCTCCCGTCAGCGCAAAGCCCCGAATCCCCGAACGAGGGAGGTGGGATCCTCGACGCAGGTTACTTGATGATCGCGCCTGGCCTGCCTTCGCTGCCGGAACGCCGCCGAGCATCCTTCAGCTCCTCCTCGGGCGTCTTGGTGACGTCGACGCTTTCGGTAAAGCGCCTGTGCCCGTCCTTCTCGTTGATGTTCTTGTCGGCTTCGTTTGCAGTCTTCTCTGCCATCGTCGCTCTCCTTGGCTTCCGTCTGCCTAACTGCGGAGAGCAGAAAAAGATGCGCCGGGCCATGAAGTCTTCGGACAGGCCTCCAGACCAAGCTTGGACGAGAACATCGGCGCCCGCGTCGTCGGCCCTTCACGACCAGGAGAGCCGGTCGGGCGAGGTTCGACCACCCCGGGGCTGCCGGCGATTTACCGCTTGCTATCTCCTGGCGATGGCGGCATGCCCTGTCGAGCAAGGAGCGCGCCATGTCCTCGGAAAAATTCATCATCATCCCCTACAAAAAAGGCAGGGGCGGGCTTGTGCCGGGCGACCTCCGGCAGGCGAGCAATGCGGCCTCCGCCGAACGGATCGCCACGGCCATGTCCGAGCGCCATCCCGGCGTCGCGGCCTATTCAGTGATCGTCGACACCGAGACGGGCGACATGACATCTCCCAATTTGATCATCGCCTTCGGGGACGTTCCGCCGCTTCAGGACTGACGCCCAAGCATGTTTCAGACGCAGATCCGACGGGCAGGCCTTTGGCCCGTCGCCGCGGCGCGGCCGTGCCTGTGCCCGTGCATCCCCTTCCGCCACATTGGATCTGGGCTCCCCCCGACCAGAGACCAAGTTGACCTCGATCCTTAGCCGTGCAAAGACATCTCTGGGTTGAGGAGATTATTGATGTCAGATGTCGAGGGGGTGGACGGGTCCGAGTCCAGCTGGCCGGATATCGTGCAGTATGCCGAGTCCATCGCGGAAAAATCTAAGCATCAGTCGGTTTACTGTTACCTCCGCGTCCCGCACGGGCTGGAGCGGTCGGCGCGGAAGCTGGTCCGGGACCTGGGCGCCGAGGACAACTTTACCGTTCTTCACCAGAACGAGATGTTCCCCTCGACCTGCAGCCGGATCACCACCCTGCGCTCACCGGAGAAGGGTGCATTCTGGTGGCGGGCATTCCGGTCGCTGTTTCCGTCCCGAATGATGTCGCCTGCGTGAGCCACGTCCGCGACAGGGCTTTTCAGCCGGCGGCCATGTCGGCCACGGGTGGTCCCTTGTGCGCCAGGCGCGTGTCGCGCGCATAGGAATCGCGAAAGCTGCGTTCGGCCCGGCTCTCGGGATATTTGAGCGTCAACGGAAAGAGCCCGTCGGCATAGGTGCCGGTGGCCATCTCCGGTTCCGATCCATTGGCCGTCTTCTGCATCATCCAAACAATCATCACGTGACCCTCCGTCCGCGCAAAGAACGCGGCACCGGCGCCCCGGGTTCCGGTCGGATCCGATCGTTTTCATGAAGTTTTAACGACGTCTGCACCAGCCGCCGCGAGAGACGACCGTCAAACGAAAAAGCCGGTCTCGAAGGACCGGCTTTTCACATTCACTCAGTAGGGCGAACGGCACTGGCGCCGTGGCCCGTGGTAGGGCTGGAAGGTGTTGTCGTAGGCGCGGTAGGAGCGGTAGCGCGAGTGGCACCAGTTCACGTGCGCATTGCCACCGCGATAGTAGCGCGGCTGCTGCTGTGCGGCGATCGCGCCGCCGATGATGGCGCCAGCGGCCAGGCCGCCGATGATCGCACCCGCATTGCCGCGATGATGGCGGTAGCGGCGATGGCCGTAGTGGCGCTGGCGGTAGCCGCGATGGCCGCGCCAACCATGGCCGCGGTGCCCCACTTCCTGGATCTTGGTCGCTTCGACCTTCGGCACGGAGACCGAGGGGAATGCCTGTGCCGGGGCAACGCCCGTGAAGGCCGTGACCATCGAAATCAGGATGACTGCGAGCTTTTTCATGTTTCCTCACCTCTTTTTCTGCGTCTTCTGAAGCAGATAGTCAGGGCTTGCGCCTGAACCAGAGGTGAACGGTGACGTTTTTGATGGCCTGGCTCAGCGCACCTGGTCGAGGAGCCGCTTGCATTCCAGGAGGTCGAAGAGCGCTTCCTGCAGCAGGGCGCGGTCCTCCTTGCCGATGCCGGACTTGCCGATCGACACCTCGAGAGCCTCGTCCTCGGTGCTCGGGCCGAAGCCGAAGAACCGGCCGCTCGGCTTTGCCTTCGGGCGCCCGACGAGCTGGTCCTCCTCGCCGCCACCGATCTTCGGCTCGGCCTGCTTGTCGCCGCTGGCGGCAACGATCGCATCCATGGTCGCCAGGTCGCCGGAGGCGATGGCGGACACGAATTTGTTACCATTGGTCTTCAGGAGCTTCTGGACGCCCTTGATCGTGTAGCCATGGTCGTAGAGGAGATGGCGGATGCCCTTCAGGAGATCGACGTCTTCGGGGCGATAGTACCGCCGCCCGCCGCCACGCTTCATCGGCTTGATCTGCAGAAACCGCGTCTCCCAGAAACGCAGGACGTGCTGGGGCAGATCGAGATCTTCGGCAACCTCGCTGATGGTGCGGAAAGCGTCCGGGCCTTTGTCCAACTCAGTCTCCAACGGCAAGCTTGAACATGCCTGCAAGCGAGTCGCGCCGGCACGAAGTGCCATGTACGAATCGTCGGTCATTTCAGCGCTCTAAGCGCTGCGATTCAAGTGGGAAGAAAGGCAGTGAACAGACTAATGACTCAGGCTGCCGGAACGGCCGTCTTCTGCTTCAGCTTTCGGGTATTGTGCGCCCTCAGGATCCGCTGCTTCAGCACGTTCGACGCCTTGAAGGTCATCACGCGGCGCGGCGAGATCGGCACTTCCTCGCCGGTCTTCGGATTGCGGCCGATGCGCTCGTTCTTGGAGCGCACCTGAAACGTGGCGAAAGACGAAAGCTTGACGATTTCCCCGCGGACGATCGCATTGCAGATCTCGTCGATGATGGTTTCGACCAGTTCGGCCGATTCAGTTCGGGAGAGACCCACCTTGCGGAATACCGATTCCGCCAGATCCGCCCGTGTCACTGTTTTTCCGGCCATGATCCCCGCCCAGTTCTTTACCGCTCTGTACGCCGGGCAAGAGTATTTTGCTTGCAGGCCAGGGTCAAGCTCTACTGTAAAATCAGCAGGTTCGCCCGCTGTCTTAGCTTGATACAGCCTCGGCGGGGGTGCCGCTACCAGCGAACGAGAATTGCCCCCCAGGTGAACCCGCCGCCCATGGCCTCCAGCATCACAAGATCGCCCTGCTTGATGCGGCCGTCATCGAGCGCAACCGACAGCGCCAGCGGGATGGAGGCCGCCGAGGTGTTGCCGTGCAGATCGACCGTGACCACCACCTTGTCGGTGGGAATGCCGAGCTTCTTGGCCGAGCCGTCGATGATCCGGCGGTTGGCCTGGTGCGGCACCAGCCAGTCGAGATCGTCGGCCGTGGTGCCGGTCGCCTCGAAGGCAGCCTCGATGACGTCGGTGATCATGCCGACGGCATGCTTGAAGACTTCACGGCCTTCCATGCGCAGGTGACCGACCGTGCCGGTGGTCGAGGGGCCGCCGTCGACATAGAGCTTGTCCTTGTGGCTGCCGTCGGAGCGCAGGTGCGCGGTCAGGATGCCGCGGTCGGCAACTGTCCCCTCCCCCTCGGCCGCTTCCAGCACCAGCGCACCGGCGCCGTCGCCGAAGAGCACGCAGGTGGTGCGATCGTTCCAGTCGAGGATGCGCGAGAAGGTCTCGGCGCCGATCACCAGCACGCGCCTGGCCATGCCGCCGCGGATATAGAGGTCCGCCGTCGCCATGGCATAGACGAAGCCGGAACAGACGGCCTGGATGTCGAAGGCGAAACCATGGGTCATGCCCAGCCGCTGCTGGATGTTGACGGCGGTCGCCGGAAAGGTGTTGTCCGGGGTCGAGGTGGCGACCAGGACGAGGTCGATGTCGTCGGGCGTCAGGCCGGCGCGATCGAGTGCCGCCCGGGCTGCCTGCTCGCCAAGCGAGGCGGTGGTCTCGCCCTCGCCCGCGATGTAGCGCTGGCGGATGCCCGTGCGCTGGACGATCCATTCGTCCGACGTCGCGACCATGCCCTCCAACTCGCGGTTGGGGACGACGCGCTTGGGCAGTGCAGCCCCGTAACCGCGTACCACTGAACGGATCATGCTATCTCTATCCTGTCGTCAGGCCGCTTCAGGGCCAGCCGGTGGCTGGCGGCGGGCATGGTAAGTTTCGAGGTCTTCAACGATCTTCTCGGTCAGGCCATTGCGGGCCATGTCGTAGCCGACATCGATCGCCGCGGCGAAGCCTTCGGCATCGGTGCCGCCATGGCTCTTGATGACGATGCCGTTCAATCCGAGGAAGACACCGCCATTGACCTTGCGGGGGTCCATCTTCTCGCGCAGGCGGTCGAAGGCGCCCTTGGCGAGAAGATAACCGAGCTTGGAAAGCCAGGTGCGTGACATCGCCTCCCGGAGCAGTTCGGCGATCTGGCGGGCCGTGCCCTCCGCCGTCTTCAGCGCGATGTTGCCGGTGAAGCCTTCGGTGACCACCACGTCGACCGTCCCCTTGCCGATGTCGTCGCCTTCCACGAAGCCGTGATAGGAAATCGTCGGGAGATTGGCCTCGCGGATCAACCGACCCGCTTCCTTGACCTCTTCCTGCCCCTTCACTTCCTCGACGCCGACGTTGAGGAGGCCGACAGTCGGCCGCTGCGCCTCGAACAGGGCGCGCGCCATGGCGCCACCCATCAGGGCGAAGTCCATCAGCTGATGGGCGTCGGCACCGATCGTCGCACCGATGTCGAGCACGATGCTCTCACCCTTCAGTGTCGGCCAGATGCCGGCGATGGCCGGACGTTCGATGTGCGCCAGCGTGCGAAGGCAGAATTTCGACATGGCCATCAACGCGCCGGTATTGCCGGCGGAGACGACGACGTCGGCTTCGCCGAGCTTCACGGCCTCGATGGACCGCCACATGGTGGAGACGTAGCGTCCCCGGCGCAAGGCAGCACTCGGCTTCTCGTCCATCCCGACGGCAAGCTCACAGTCGTGGAAGACCGACCGCTCGCGGAGCTTCGGATGTTTGGCGAGATACGGCTCGCATTCGGCCTGCAGGCCGAACAGCAAGAAGGTAATGTCCGGATGTCGTTCCAGCGCCTTTGCAGCGCCGGGGATGACGATTTCAGGACCGAAATCGCCGCCCATGACATCGAGAGAAATTCTGATCACGCGTCCCTGATCCTTTTGCTCGCCACGGGGCGTAACCCTGGCCAAAGTAGTGGCTCCCGCGGTGCTTACAACGCAATAGCGGCGATTTCTACGCTAGTCTTGCTTTTTCCAGTCCTTGAGGGCCGCGAAAGGCGAAGGCCGCGCATCTGGCCCCGAGGCATCGTCCTCAATATGGCCCTCAAATTCGATGTCCTTCTTGCGCGGGTATGGATCGATCGCGAGCGCGACGGCCTCCGCGATCACCTCACCGGCATCGATCGTGTCTCCCACGAAGACCTCGGGTGCGTCCGGGCCTTCCGGATCCAGCACCATCTCGGCCGTGTCGCTGAGCATGACGCGGGCGAGCTTGGAGCCCTCGGGCACGAAGATCTGCTCGAAGCTCTCGTCGATCTTCGACGCGACCGGCTCCAGCGTCACGACGCAGGCCTGCTCGACCTCGGCCTTGACGTGCCCCTTGATCCGCACGCCGTCCTTCTTCCAGCGGGTGATCTGGATCTCCGACGTCAGAGAACGGACCGCCAGCACCTTCCATGTCTCCGCCAGCCGTTCCAGCTCGGCGGGTGCGGCCTCGATCTGGACGGTGATCGGATTGACCGAAACATGTCCGACCCGCACGCGGTAGGACAAGGGAGACTTTTCACTGCCTTGGTGAGTGGGTTTCATGGATACCTCAATTTCCTGGCGTCGGCAGCACAATGGCGCCGCGCGCTATCTCGTCTTCGCTGATCGTCGCCAGCTCGGTCTCCGCCGACAGCATCCAGTCGGCAAGACCGCGCATCGGCTGGGCCGGCTCCACCTTCGGATGGATGTTGCGCGACAAGGCCGCGGCAAGAGCGTCGGCATCCCTGGCGTCGAGAGCCGCCGCATAGCTTTCCAGCCGTCCGTAGAACATGCCCGCCAGTTTCTTCATCCGCTTCGGTACGCCCTGATCCCCGATCCCGAGCTCGCGGATCGAATGGTCGATGTCCTGAAAGAAGCTATCGATGATCTCCTGGGCGAGTTCCTTGCCGCTGACACCCGACTTCGCCGTGCGGCGAAAGAACAGGATCATGACGATCGACAACATTTCAAAGCGTCCCATCACAGTGTCGGGAACACCAAGATCGCTGAAGAAAAAAGGAACTCGGGCTGCCGATGTCAAGGAGGCGTATTGACGATCGACGATCGGCTGGTTTTGATTTTTCTTACGGAACAGACCGAAGATCATAAGAATTCCCACAGTTAGCCGCCACGTGTTGCATGGAGGCGCAAGCTGGTTTACCGAAGCAGGCACGAATTGCAACGTCGTTACCGCATATCACACCGGGGCCGCCGGAACGTCGGCATCTGCCCTTCCCCGGAATAGCCACAATGATATGGGCAGCAGGGTGGCGGCGAAGGCCGCAATCGGAAGTTTCGGGAAAGCCTCAACGAGGCAGGTGTTAAGGTCTGAAATGAAGTTCTTGAGCAGCACCGCAGTAGCGGCCATCATCGCAACGGCATCCCTCACCGGCTGCACCTCCATGGACATCGGCCAGACGATGTACAACGGCTATGTGCTGGACGAGGAGTCGCTGGCGCTGATCCCGGTCGGCTCCAGCCGCGAGCAGGTCCTGCTCACCATGGGCACGCCGTCGACGACCGCCACCTTCGATTCCGAAGTCCTCTACTACATCTCGCAGAAGCGCGAGCGCCCGGTCGCCTTCATGAAGCCGAGGCTCGTGGAGCAGACGGTGCTCGCCATCTATTTCGACGAAGAGGGTGTCGTGTCCCGCAAGGCGAACTACACGCTCCAGGACGGCAAGGTGTTCGACAGCATCTCGCGCACGACGCCGACCGGTGGACGTGACCTGACCTTCCTGCAGCAGTTGCTCTCGGGCGCTGGTTCGGCCGGCAACGCCAATGCGGCGAGAAACATGTTCCAGAACATGGGCAGCAACTGATCATTCTGCCGATTCTCTGAAAAATCCCCGCGAAGCGCAGGCCTCGCGGGGATTTTTTCTTGCGCGCTTCCGGTTCAGCCGGCCAGCACCGCCAGCAGCAGCAGCGCGACGATGTTGGTGATCTTGATCGCCGGATTGACCGCGGGACCCGCGGTGTCCTTGTAGGGATCGCCGACCGTATCGCCGGTGACGGAGGCCTTGTGGGCGTCCGAGCCCTTCATGTGGCGGGTGCCGTCCTTGTCGACGAAGCCGTCCTCGAAGCTCTTCTTGGCATTGTCCCAGGCGCCGCCGCCCGAGGTCATGGAGATCGCCACGAAGAGGCCGTTGACGATGACGCCGAGCAGCGAGGCGCCAAGCGCCGCAAAGGCCGAGGCCTTGGAGCCGGAGATCAGCAGCACGCCGAAGTAGACCACGATCGGGGCGAGCACCGGCAGGAGCGAGGGCACGATCATCTCGCGGATCGCAGCCTTGGTCAGGATGTCGACGGCCCGGCCGTAGTCCGGCTTCACCGTGCCCTGCATGATGCCGGGGTTTTCGCGGAACTGCTTGCGCACCTCCTCGACGATCGAGCCCGCCGCACGGCCGACGGCGGTCATGGCGATGCCGCCGAAGAGGTAGGGAATGAGGCCGCCGAAGATCAGGCCGGCGACGACATAGGGGTTGGAGAGGCTGAAGGAGATGTCGCCGATCCCTGCGAAATACGGGTAGCGGTCCGCATTGGCGGCGAAATAGGCCAGATCGTTGGAATAGGCGGCAAACAGCACCAGCGCGCCGAGGCCGGCGGAGCCGATGGCATAGCCCTTGGTCACGGCCTTGGTGGTGTTGCCGACCGCGTCGAGCGCATCGGTGGACTTGCGCACATCCGAGGGAAGCCCGGCCATTTCGGCGATGCCGCCGGCATTGTCGGTGACGGGGCCGAAGGCGTCGAGCGCGACGATCATGCCGGCGATGCCGATCATGGCGGTGACGGCGATGCCGGTGCCGAACAGTCCGGCGAGCTGGTAGGTCGAGATGATGCCGCCGACGATGACGATGGCCGGCAGCGCCGTCGATTCCAGCGAGACCGCCAGGCCCTGGATGACGTTGGTGCCGTGGCCGGTCACCGAGGCCTGGGCGATGGAATTGACCGGGCGCTTGTTGGTGCCCGTGTAGTACTCGGTGATGACGACGATCAGCGCCGTGACGACGAGGCCGAGGATGCCGCAGAGGAAGAGGTTGGTGCCGGTGATCTCCATGCCGGCGACAGTGCCTATGGTCCCCCAGCCGATGGTGAGCGAGGTGGCAGCCCCGAGGCCGACGATCGACAGGAGGCCGGTGACGATCAGGCCCTTGTAGAGGGCGCCCATGATCGAGCCGTTGGTGCCGAGCTTGACGAAGAAGGTGCCGATGATCGAGGTGACGATGCAGGCGGCGCAGATGGCGAGCGGATAGATCATCACGCTTTCCAAGACCGGCGCGCCGGCAAAGAAGATGGCGCCGAGCACCATGGTGGCGACGACGGAGACCGCATAGGTCTCGAAGAGATCGGCGGCCATGCCGGCGCAATCGCCGACGTTGTCGCCGACGTTGTCGGCGATGGTGGCCGGGTTGCGCGGATCGTCTTCCGGAATGCCGGCTTCGACCTTGCCGACCAGATCGCCGCCAACATCGGCGCCCTTGGTGAAGATGCCGCCGCCGAGGCGGGCGAAGATGGAGATGAGCGAGGCACCGAAGCCGAGCGCCACCAGCGCGTCGATGACCTGGCGCGAGCCGCTTTCGTGCCCGAGGCCGGCGGTCAGGATCCAGAAGTAGATCGCGACGCCGAGAAGGGCAAGGCCCGCCACCAGCATGCCGGTGATGGCGCCCGACTTGAAGGCGATGTCGAGGCCGGCGCCGAGGCTCTGCGAGGCGGCCTGGGCGGTGCGGACGTTGGCGCGCACCGAGACGTGCATGCCGATGAAGCCCGCAGCCCCGGAGAGCACCGCGCCGATGACGAAGCCGATGGCGGCGGTGACGGAGAGGAGCAGCCAGGTGATGACGGTCACCACGGCGCCGACGATGGCGATGGTCATGTACTGGCGCGTCAGATAGGCCTGCGCCCCCTCACGGATGTAGCCTGCGATTTCCTGCATGCGGGCATTGCCCTGATCGGCGGCGAGCACAGCCCGCGTCGCCCAGGCGGCATAGATGATCGATAGCAAGCCGCACACGATCACACCGAATAGAACGGTCATTCGCTTTTCCCTCTCCCTTGCGCCGGCAGGCAAGTCCCCCGGCAATGGCCGGCAACCGCCTCCCCTCCCAAGGAACCAAGGGCTGCCCGCGGGAGGGAGAGTGCCCGCGCGGACAAGGCTGCGTCAAGCCCTACAAAACGGGGAGGTCAGGGCTGTTTTTCCGGCCGCTTGCGCATCAGGAGCAGAATGAGGACGAGGCAGAGGATCGTCACCGGCCAGATGACGAGGTTCATGGCTTCCCAGCCCCAGGCGGTGAAGACCTTGCCCGAGGAGAAGGAGGAGAGCGCCACGGTGCCGAAGAGGATGATGTCGTGGAAGCCCTGCACCTTGTCGGCCTCGTGCGGGCGGTAGCTGGAGGCGACGATGGCAGTGGAGCCGATGAAGCCGAAGTTCCAGCCGATGCCGAGCAGCACCAGCGCGCCCCAGAAGTTCCAGAGCTCGATGCCGGCGTGGGCGACGACGGCGCAGGCCATCAGGATCACCAGGCCGGCGGCGACCACCTTCTCGGTGCCGAAGCGGGTGATCAGCATGCCGGTGAAGAAGCTTGGCGCAAACATCGCCAGCACGTGCCACTGGATGCCGAGCGTGGCGAGATCCGTGGAGAAGCCGCAGCCGATGACCATGGCGAGCGGCGCGCCGGTCATCATGAAGGTCATCAGCGCATAGGTGCCGATGCCGCAGACCATGCCGGTCATGAAGCGCTGCGTCAGCACGATCTCCTTCAGCGGCCGCGCCGGGAGGTCGCCCGCGGCGCGCACCCCCGTCTCCGGCAGCTTCAGGGCAGAGAGGATGGCGATGGCGATCAGGCTGAGCGGGATCAGCGCTACGAAGGCGCCGGCGAAGGTGACGGGGAACAGGAGATCCTTGGCGAAGATCGCCAGCTGCGGCCCCAGAATGGCCGAGACGATGCCGGCGGCGAGGATCCACGAGATGGCGCGCGGCTTGTAGAAGCTCGGCGAGACGTCGGCGGCGGCAAAGCGGATCTTCTGGGTGAAGCCGCCGGAGACGCCGATCAGCATCAGGCCGGTGGCAAACAGCCAGAAATCGGCGCGGAAGAGCGCGACAGCGGCGACGGCCGCGCCGGTCGCTCCCATCAGCGCGCCGAGCATGAAGCCCGCCTGGCGGCCGAGATAGCGCGAAGCAATGGCAACGCCGACGGCACCGAGCGCCACGCCGATGTTGAAGCCGGTCAAGGGTGCTGTGGCGAGCGACTTGTCGTCGCCGAGCATCTGGTAGGTGGCAAGGCCGCCGAGCGCGAAGGTGAGCGGCGGAGCGGAGCCGAGCAGCGCCTGGACGGCAGACAGCAGGAAGACGTTGCGCCGTGCGGCACTGACCTGCGCCTGTAGCCCGTCGACGCTGCCTTCCATGACGCGGTCTCTCCTATTTGGCCGTCTGGCCTATTTCGCGGCCAAGCCTATTTCGCGGTCGGCCCGCGGACCTGCTTGGCGATGCGGTCGAGGACCGCGTTGACGATCTTCGGCTCCTCGCCCTCGAAGAAGGCCTGGGCGATCTCGACATATTCGGTGACGATCACCGGGATCGGCACGTCCTTGCGCTCGAGGATCTCGAAGGTGCCGGCGCGCAGGATGGCGCGCAGCGTCGAATCGAGGCGCGACAGCGGCCAGTCTTCCTGCAGCGCGCCGCGCACCACCGGATCGATCTTCACCTGGTCGCGCACGACGCCCGACACGATCGAGCGGAACCAGGAGGCATCCGCCTTCAGGTAGGTGTCGCCGTCGAGCTCCTGGCCTAGGCGATGGGTCTCGTATTCGGCGACCACTTCCAGCACGCCGGCGCCGCCGACGTCCATCTGGTAGAGCGCCTGCACTGCGGCAAGACGCGCCGCGCCGCGCTGGTTGGCGGTCTTGACCGCCGGCTTGTCTGCATTCGTCATCGGATCAACCATTCAGCTTCTCGCGAAGCGCAATCATCGTCAGCGCCGCGCGGGCGGCAAAACCGCCCTTGTCCTTCTCGGTGCGGCGCACGCGCGCCCAGGCCTGCGCCTCGTCTTCCACCGTCATGATGCCGTTGCCGATCGAGAGCGATTCGGAGACGGCGAGATCCATCAGCGCACGCGAGGATTCATTGGCGACGATATCGAAGTGGTAGGTCTCGCCGCGGATGACCATGCCGAGCGCCACGAAGCCATCGTAGTGCGTGCCATCGTTTTCGGCCGCATCGAGCGCCATGGCGATCGCCGGCGGGATTTCGAGAGCACCCGGAACCGTCACCACGTCATAAGTGGCGCCCGCCTCCTTCAGCGCGAACGTCGCGCCGTCGAGCAGCGCGTCGGCCATGTCGTCGTAGAACCGGGCTTCGACGATCAGGAGATGGGGCTTGGACTGTTCGGACATCGGGAGATCCTTGGCGCAAAACGGGTGCGGCGGCACTGCAATCGGAATGGCGCGGGTCAAACCACGGCGCCGGGTGGAAGGCAAGCGTTTTTAGGCATATCTGGGGTGCAGCGGCGACAGGACGCGGGGTGCGGGGTGCGCTCCGCTTGCCCGGGGACGACGCGCGGACAGACTACCCCCTTGGTGATCCTCGGAATTTTTGCAGTTCGGACGGGGCGCTGAAAGC
>JOKI01000009.1 GCA_000722615.1 Pseudorhizobium pelagicum
CCGTCGTTGCCCAGGAAGTCCGCGAGCTTGCACAGCGCTCGGCCAATGCCGCCAAGGAGATCAAGACGCTGATCACGGCCTCCGCGTCGGAAGTCGACGGCGGCGTCTCGCTGGTCCGCTCCACGGGCGACGCGCTTTTGGAGATCGAAAGCCTCGTCAACCGCGTCAACGGCCACGTGGAGTCGATCGCCACGGCTGCCCGCGAACAGTCGACGGCGCTGGCCGAGATCAACTCGTCCGTCAACCAGATGGACCAGATGACGCAGAAGAACGCCGCCATGGTCGAGGAAACCACGGCTGCGAGCACCACGCTTGCCCAGGAGAGCTTCCAGCTGCAGACCATGCTGCAGAACTTCAAGCTCGACGGCGACCGTCAGACATCCAGCCGCGGCATTCGCACCGCAGCCTGATCCACCTCCGTCTTTGAAACAGAAAGGTCCGGAAGCATCTGCTTCCGGACCTTTTTCTTTGGTCGCAGGGACGCAGGCTTTCAGGAAAGGCGCACTGCCACGGATGCCGGCCATCGGAACAAATACCGGTTCATCTCATTGCCCGCAGGGAGCAAGCAGGAGAACCAATCCGTGATCAGCGACCTCTGGTACAAGAACGCCGTCATCTACTGTCTTTCCGTCGAAACCTTCATGGACGCCAATGGCGACGGTGTCGGCGATTTCGAAGGCCTGTCCCGGCGCCTCGACTATATCGCCGGTCTCGGCGTGACGGCGATCTGGCTGATGCCCTTCCAGCCCTCTCCCGGCAAGGACGACGGCTACGACGTCTCCGATTACTACAATGTCGATCCCCGCTTCGGTACCCTCGGCGACTTCGTCGACTTCACCCATGGCTGCAAGCAGCGCGGCATCCGGGTCCTGATCGATCTGGTGGTCAACCACACGTCGGACCAGCACCCCTGGTTCCAGTCCGCCCGCAGCGACCCGAAATCCCCCTATCGCGACTGGTACATCTGGTCGAAGACAAAGCCCGCCGATGCCGACAAGGGCGTCGTCTTTCCCGGCGTCCAGGAAAGCACATGGACCCGCGACGAGAAGGCGGGCGAGTATTACTTCCACCGCTTCTACAAGTTCCAGCCGGACCTCAATACCGCCAACCCCATGGTGCAGGAGGAAATCCTGAAGATCATGGGCTTCTGGATCCAGCTCGGCGTCAGCGGCTTCCGGATGGATGCTGTTCCCTTCGTCATCGCCGAGAAGGGGGCGGAGTTCAAGAAGCCGAAATCGCAGTTTCCCATGCTGCGGACCTTCCGCGAGTTCCTTCAGTGGCGCCAGGGCGACAGCATCATCCTCGGCGAGGCCAACATCCTGCCGGAGGACAACATCCAGTACTTCGGCGATGACGGCGACCGTATTCAGATGATGTTCAACTTCCCGGTCAACCAGAGCCTCTTCTACGCGCTCGCGTCAGGCGACACAGGGCTGCTGGTCAAGGCGCTCGATGAGACAAGGGAAAAGCCGCAGACGGCTCAGTTCGGCCAGTTCCTGCGCAATCACGACGAACTCGACCTGGGGCGGCTGAGCAAGGAGCAACGCCAGACGGTGTTCGAGGCCTTCGGTCCTGACAAGAACATGCAGCTCTACGATCGCGGCATCCGCCGTCGCCTCGCCCCCATGCTGGGCGGTGACCAGCGTCGCCTCGAGCTCGCCTACAGCCTGATGTTCTCGATGCCCGGCACGCCGGTCATCCGCTACGGCGACGAGATCGGCATGGGCGACGATCTCGAACTCCCCGAGCGCAATTGCGCCAGAACCCCGATGCAGTGGTCCGACGAGCCGCAGGGCGGCTTCACCAGGAGCGACAACCCTGTCCTGCCGGTAATTTCGAAGGGTCCCTTCTCCTACGATCACCTCAACGTCGCCGAACAGCGGCGCCTGCCGACCTCTCTCCTCAACTGGATGGAGCGGCTGATCCGCATGCGCAAGGAAGTCCCGGAGATCGGCTGGGGCGACTACCGGGTCATCGACACGGGCAAGCCCGGCGTGCTGGTCATGCGCTACGACTGGCGCAACAATTCGGTGCTGATCGTCCACAACCTCTACCCGGAGCCGGTCGAGATTTTCGTCGACCCCGGCTGTGGCGAGCACAGCAATCTGCTGATCGACATCGTCGACAGCGAAAGCAGCAAGGCCGACGACAAGGGACAGCACCGGCTGTTGCTGGAGGCGCATGCCTACCGCTGGTTCCGGGTCGGCGGGCTCGACTACCTCCTGCGGCGCACGGAGATCTAGCACTCGTCACGAAGCCGGCTTGTCCGGCTCCTGCAGCGCATCCAGCATCGCCTGCATCGCCCGCGTCACATGCCGCTCCCTGTGATGCAGCACCGAGAAGGCCCGCAGCGGCATCGGAAAGTCGACCGCCCGCACCCGGCCGGACGCATGATGCCAGTCGACCGCCCTGCTCGAGATGACGGTGGCGCTGAGGCCGGCCTCCACGGCGGCGATCACCGCCTCGTTGGAGGGAAGTTCCAGGACGACCGACAGACCCGCCGGATCGATGTCGAGCGCCTGCAGTTCGCGCTCGAAGGCCGAGCGTGTGCCGGACCCCACCTCGCGCATGACCCAGGTGGTGTCGGTCAGGTCCGCGGCCTGGATGCGCCGCTGTTCCAGCCAGGGATGCCGATTGCCGACCACGAGGAGCAGGCGGTCGGCGGCGACCTGCGTCCGCACGAGATCTTGAAACTCCACTTCGCCCTCGACGACGCTGAGCTCCGCCCGCCCGGCGAGCACCGCCTCCGCCGCGCTTCGGGTGTTGCCGACGGTGAGCTGCAGGTCGACGCGCGGAAAGCGCTCGTGATAGGCGACCAGTCGTGACGGCAGCCAGTAGCTGGCAACCGTCTGGCTGGCATGCACCCGCAGGGTCCCCGATGCGGTTCCGCCGAGATCCGCCAGCATGTGCTCGGCCGATGCGGCGCGTTCCAGAAGCGCCCTCGCCTCCGGCAGGAACAGCCGTCCCGCCTCGGTCAGCTCGATCCGGCGGCCGATGCGGTCGAAGAGAACCACGTCATGCCGCCGCTCGAGAACGGAGATGGCGGCGCTGGCCGCCGACTGCGTCATGTTGAGTGCGGCGGCGGCGCGGGTCACATGCTGCCGCTCCGCCACCTCGATGAACACTCGCAACTGGTCAAGGGTCATGGCTATCGTTCGCTATTTTCGATCAGATCAACCGATATTACGCGTTGGATTTGTCTTTGGAAGTACCGGAGGATGGATTTGCGCAATAACAAGCAGTTCTAGAACAATGACCCAAGCAACATCTTCCGCAGAGCAAATACATCCCGAGCCTCGCTTCACTCCGCTGGCAACCGGGCTCCTCCTCACCGGTGGCATAGCAGTTGCGGCCCTCGGCTTCCGGACCCTGACGGAGTGGTTGTGGCTGAGCCCGCTGATCCTCTCCATCGTCATCGGCATGGTGATCGGCAATGTCGTGAAACTGCCTGCCGCCGCCGCGCCCGGCATCGCGTTTGCCATGCGGCGCCTGCTGCGCCTCGGCATCATCCTGCTCGGGCTGCAGGTGACGCTCGGCCAGATCCTCTCGCTCGGGTTCGGCGGCCTCGTGGCCGTGACCGCAACCCTCGTCGCCACCTTCCTGGCGATCCGGTTCGTCGGTCGCGCCATGGGCGTCGACCCGGCATTGACCGATCTGATCGCCGCCGGCACCTCCGTCTGCGGCGCCTCGGCGGTGATCGCGGCAAACACCGTCGCTGGCGGTCGCGACGAGCAGGTTGCCTACGCCGTTGCCTGCGTCACGATCTTCGGCTCCGTTTCCATGCTGCTGTTTCCGCTGCTGGCCGCCCCGCTCGCGCTCGACCCGCAGGCCTATGGCGTCTGGACCGGCTCGACCATCCATGAAGTGGCGCAAGTGGTTGCGGCCGCCTTCCAGGGCGGTGACGTGGCAGGCCAGTCGGGCACCATCGCAAAGCTTGCGCGGGTGATGCTGCTGGCACCCCTCGTCATGGCCATGGCCTATGCAGCCCGCCGCAGCCAGGGCGGTGGTTCGTCGGCGTCGAGCCCCATGCCCTGGTTCGTCTTCGGCTTCCTTGCCATGGTGCTGATCAACAGCAGCATCGACCTCCCGGCCGTCGCTCACGAGGCCGGCGCCCTCCTGTCGAGCTTCCTGCTGTCGATGGGACTGGCCGCCATGGGACTGCACACCACGCTCGGACGGCTGAAGGTGCAGGGCGCGCGGCCACTGGCGCTCGGCGCCTTCGGCTGGCTGTTCATCTCGCTCTTCGGGCTGATGATGGTGAAGCTCACAGGCTTCTGAAGGCCGCTCAGGCGGCGCTGATCCCGAGCCCGCGCATAAACAGCTGCTCCAGGAAGCGTGCCGCATCCTCGAAGCGCCCCTCGCCGGCCCGGTTCTCGCCCAGCACGGCGCGCACCTGCACGTCGAAATCGGCATAATGCTGCGTCGTCGCCCAGATCGAGAAGATCAGGTGATAGGGATCGCATCGGGCAAGCTTGCCCGCCTTGATCCACGTGCGGATGACCTCCGCCTTCTCGTCGACGAGGGCTTTCAGCGGCCCGTTGATCTCGTCCTCGATATGCGGCGCGCCCTGCAGGATCTCGTTGGCGAAGAGCCGGCTTTCGCGCGGAAAATCCCGCGACATTTCCAGCTTGCGGCGGATGTAGGAGCGGATCTCCGTTTCCGGATCACCGTCGGCATCGAAGGCCTGGAGCGGCTCAAGCCAGGTAAACAGCATCCGCTCCAGGAGCGTGCGGTGGATCGCCTCCTTGGTGCGGAAGTAGTAGAGGAGGTTGGGCTTCGACATGCCGGCCGCCTCCGCGATCTGATCGATCGTGGCGCCCCTAAACCCGCTGGATGAAAAGACGTCGAGGGCCGCATCGAGAATACGCTCCTCCTTCTCCTCCTGGATCCGCGTCCGCCGCTGCGTCTTCGCCGCACGTGGTACCGTCATCCCCTCGCCTGCCCTTTCCCGTCCCTGCACCCGGCCACCACCGGATTTCGCGAAGTCACAGGCTTCGACATTTGCCGGTGACTTTTCGTGATTTTCGTCTTGAGTGGCGGCGCGGAAATTGTAATGTTTTACCAACCGGTCAAATTATCAGCGACAAGTCCAACAAAGGCAATGCTGAGTTTCACTGCCGACCAACGGCAGGAACGGACCGACGGGAACAGCACGGCCGCGACAATGCGGCCCTAGAACAGGTGAGGACTGAGCTCATGGTGGCAGCACCCGGAGAGAACCTGCGCATCAACGGCGACAGGCTGTGGGACATGCTGATGGAGATGGCGAAGATCGGCCCCGGCATCGCCGGCGGCAACAATCGCCAGACCCTGACGGATGCCGATGCGCAAGGCCGCGATCTCTTCAAGGCCTGGTGCGACGAGGCCGGCCTGACGATGGGCGTCGACAAGATGGGCACCATGTTTGCCACCCGCCCCGGCGCCGATCCCGAAGCCCTGCCGGTCTTCATCGGCTCGCATCTCGACACCCAGCCGACCGGCGGCAAATACGACGGCGTGCTCGGCGTTCTCGCCGGCCTGGAGGTGGTCCGCACGATGAACGACCTCGGCATCGAGACGAAGCACCCGATCACCGTCGTCAACTGGACCAACGAGGAAGGGGCCCGCTTCGCGCCGGCCATGCTCGCCTCCGGCGTCTTCGCCGGCGTCCATGATCTCGACTATGCCTATGCCCGCAAGGACCCCGAGGGCAAGACCTTCGGCGACGAGCTGCAGCGCATCGGCTGGCTCGGCGAGGAAGAGGTCGGCGCCCGCAAGATGCACGCCTACTTCGAGTATCACATCGAGCAGGGCCCGATCCTCGAAGCCGAGGAAAAACAGATCGGCGTCGTCACCCACTGCCAGGGCCTCTGGTGGCTGGAATTCACGCTGACCGGCAAGGAGGCGCACACCGGTTCGACGCCGATGACCCTGCGCGTCAATGCCGGTCTCGCCCTGGGCCGCATCCTGGAGATGGTCCAGGCGGTGGCGATGGCCGAACAGCCGGGCGCCGTCGGCGGCGTCGGCCAGGTGTTCTTCTCGCCCAATTCCCGCAACGTCCTGCCGGGCAAGGTGGTCTTCACCGTCGACATCCGCACGCCGAGCCAGGAGAAGCTCGACCGCATGCGGGCGAGGATCGAAGCGCAGGCGGCGGAGATCTGCGCCGCGCTTGGCGTCGGCTGTTCCGTCGAGGCCGTCGGGCATTTTGACCCGGTGACCTTCGACCCTGTCCTCGTCGGTCGCGTCCGCGAGGCGGCCGAAAGACTGGGCTACAGCCACATGAACCTGATCTCCGGCGCCGGCCACGACGCCTGCTGGGCATCCCGTGTGGCGCCCTCGACCATGGTCATGTGCCCCTGCGTCGACGGCCTGTCCCACAATGAGGCCGAGGAGATCTCCAGGGAATGGGCGGCGGCGGGCGCCGACGTGCTGTTCCACGCGGTGGTGGAGACGGCGGAGATTGTGGGATGAAGACGAAACCGCTATATTCCGGCGTCGAGAGGATGTCGCGATGTCGGACAAGGTCACCAACGAGCTCATCTACGAAACGCTCAAGCGCATGCAGAAAACGCTTTCCCTGCACACGCAGTACCATCTTGAGACCAAGGAGCGGCTGGGACTGGTCGAATATCAGATGGGTGGCATCACAGCCCAGTACGCCAGCATTTCCAAACGCTTGGACCCTGTCGACGAGCGGCTTACACGCATCGAAAAGCGCCTCGACCTCGTCGAGGCTTGAGCAGCACAGCAACCACAGCAGACGAACATTACGACGATAGCATCGGGCCTCCGGCTCCGATGCGGCCGGTGGTCCCCGACATAAAAACAGAGGGAACGGGACCCATGACCACAGTCATCAAACACGGAACCATCGTCACCGCCGACCTGACCTACAAGGCGGACGTGAAGATCGACGGCGGCAGGATCGTCGAGATTGGCCCGGACCTCTCGGGCGACACGGTCCTCGATGCCACCGGCTGCTATGTGATGCCGGGCGGCATCGATCCGCATGTGCATCTCGAAATGCCCTTCATGGGCACCTATTCCGCCGACGACTTCGAAAGCGGCACGCGCGCAGCCCTTGCCGGCGGCACCACCATGGTGGTGGACTTCTGCCTGCCCGACCCCGGCCAGTCGCTGCTCGACGCGCTGAAGCGATGGGACAACAAGGCGACCCGCGCCAACTGCGACTATTCCTTTCACATGGCGGTGACCTGGTGGGGCGAGCAGGTCTTTGACGAGATGAAGACCGTCGTGCAGGACAAGGGCATCAACACCTTCAAGCACTTCATGGCCTACAAGGGCGCGCTGATGGTCAACGACGACGAGATGTTCGCCTCGTTCTCGCGCTGCGCCGAGCTCGGCGCGCTGCCGCTCGTCCATGCGGAAAACGGCGACGTCGTTGCCGCCATGCAGCAGAAGCTGATGGACGCCGGCAACAATGGCCCCGAGGCGCATGCCTATTCGAGGCCCGCCTCCGTCGAAGGGGAAGCCACCAACCGCGCGATCATCATCGCCGACATGGCCGGCGCGCCGCTCTATGTCGTCCACACCTCCTGCGAACAGGCTCATGAAGCCATCCGCCGCGCCCGGAGTAACGGCATGCGCGTCTATGGCGAGCCGCTGATCCAGCACCTGACGCTCGACGAGAGCGAGTATTTCGACAAGGACTGGGACCATTCCGCCCGCCGGGTGATGAGCCCGCCCTTCCGCAGCAAGACCCACCAGGACTCGCTCTGGGCAGGCCTCGCGTCAGGCTCGCTGCAGGTGGTGGCGACCGACCACTGCGCCTTCACCACCGACCAGAAGCGCACTGGGGTCGGCGATTTCCGCAAGATCCCGAACGGCACCGGCGGTCTGGAAGACCGCATGCCGATGCTCTGGACCCAGGGCGTCGCCACCGGCCGCATCACCATGAACGAGTTCGTCGCGGTGACCTCCACCAACATCGCCAAGATCCTCAACGTCTACCCTCGGAAGGGCGCCATCCTCGTCGGCGCCGATGCCGATATCGTCGTCTGGGACCCGAGCAAGGAAAAGACGATTGCCGCGAGCACCCAGCAATCGGCGATCGACTACAACGTCTTCGAGGGCAAACAGGTTAAGGGCCTGCCGCGCTACACGCTGACTCGCGGCAAGGTGGCGATCGACGACGGTGCGGTGAAGACGGAAGAAGGCCACGGCCAGTTCGTCAGCCGCGAGCCCCATCCGGCGGTCAGCAAGGCACTCTCGACCTGGAAGGAAGTGACCGCGCCGCGCAGGGTGGAGCGCAGCGGGATACCGGCGAGCGGGGTGTGATGCCTGCCATGACTCGGAACCACCCGACACCCGCCTCACAAGAGGAATCGGCTCATACGTGCAAACGGCGCAGCGGCACTCCGATCTCCCCCCTTGAGGGGGAGATGTCACGAAGTGACAGAGGGGGGTGCCTTGGAGGAACGGTCGTTGCCCCACTTTGAAGTTGCTCCGGCCAATCGAAAGAATGCCAAGCGCATGCGGCGGGTGATGACAGACGCCGAGCTGAAGCTCTGGAATGAGCTTCGAGCCCATCGGTTGATGGGTTTGAGCTTCCGCCGGCAGATGCCGATTTCAGGCTATATCGTCGACTTCGCTTGCCCACTGCACAAGCTGGTGGTCGAGGTCGATGGCTCGCAGCATGGCAATGCCGCGGATCAGGAATATGACCGCTCAAGAACAGAGCGACTGCAGTCCCTCGGGTGGAAGGTCTTGCGGGTCTGGAATGACGAGGTCCTGAACGATATCGACAATGTCTGCTCAGGTATCATCCGCACGATTGGAATGGAGCATTTCGATGCAAAGTGAGTGCGGCTTACCCCCCTCTGCCCTGCCGGGCATCTCCCCCTCAAGGGGGGAGATTGGCCGGAGCGCCCCCTCAAACCTCCACCAGTCCGTCCAACTCCGGCAGCAGCACGACGCTCTCCTGCTCGTTCGGGTCGGTCCGCGCGATGATCGCCGTGCAGGGCGTGTTGGAGAGGTTCGCCGGCAGGTGCGGCACGCCCGCGGGAATGTAGAAGAGTTCGCCCGCATGCACGACGACATGGTGTTCCAGCCGGTCGCCGTACCACGTGTGGGCCGAGCCCGACAGCATGTAGATCGCCGTCTCGTGGCTTGCGTGCAGATGCGCCTTGGCGCGGCCGCCGGGCGGGATCGTCAAAAGATGCATGCAGATGCCGGTCGAGCCGACCGTCTCGGCGGCAATGCCCTCGAAGTAGCTCAGCCCCTGCTTGCCGTCATAGGTCGCGCCGGGTTTGACGATCCGGCAGGTGGGCTTCGATGATGCGTCCATGTCATCCGTCCTCCGTCCTGTGCCACTATGCGGCCCGGCCCGATCGGCCCCCGATGCCGCAAGTCCCGATCATAGCATGCCTGCCGGCCCCGGCATCCCTAGAACACAGCATTGGCAAAGCCCCATGACATCCTCTCCCTCGCCCGTCGTGTCCGCCCGCAAGCTCGGTCTCACCTTCCAGACCGGCGATGGGCCGGTGCATGCCCTCTCGGATGTCGACCTGGAGGTGGCCAAGGGCGATTTCGTCTCCTTCATCGGCCCCTCGGGCTGCGGCAAGACGACCTTTCTGCGCGTCGTCGCCGACCTCGAGAAGAACACCTCCGGCGAGATCACCGTCAACGGCATGACGCCGGAGGAGGCCCGCAAGGCGCGCGCCTACGGCTATGTCTTCCAGGCCCCGGCGCTCTACCCGTGGCGCACGATCGAGAAGAACATCGCCCTGCCGCTGGAGATCATGGGCCATGCGCCGGCCGAACGGGCGGAGCGCATCGAACGTACCCTCGATCTCGTCAACCTCTCCGGCTTCGGCAAGAAATATCCCTGGCAGCTTTCGGGCGGCATGCAGCAGCGCGCCTCGATCGCACGAGCGCTCGCTTTCGACGCCGACCTGCTCTTGATGGACGAACCCTTCGGCGCGCTCGACGAGATCGTCCGCGACCATTTGAACGAACAGCTCCTGAAGCTCTGGGCGGCGACGCAGAAGACCATCTGCTTCGTCACCCACTCGATCCCCGAGGCCGTCTACCTCTCGACGAAGATCGTGGTGATGAGCCCGCGCCCGGGGCGGGTGACCGACGTGATCGAGAGCACGCTCCCCCGGGAGCGGCCGCTGGACATCCGCGAGACGCCGGAATTTCTGGAGATCGCCCACCGGGTGCGCGAGGGCTTGAGGGCGGGGCATAGCTATGAGGAGTAGTGTGTTTCAAGAAACCCCTCCCCAACCCCTCCCCACAAGGGGGAGGGGCTTGATCCGCAGCCCCGTTGCGAAAGACAGTGCAGCGACCAGATGCTGCACGCTCCTTAACTTGGGGAAGAAGACGATGCGGCAGGTTAAGCCCCTCCCCCTTGTGGGGAGGGGTTGGGGAGGGGCCTTCTCCATCGACGGAGGAATTGGCATGCCGCATTCCAACATCGATCCCAGGACCAGAACCCGGGCGAAAACCCTCCGCCGCGAACTCACCAAGGCGGAAGCCGCCATGTGGAGCATGCTGCGCGATCTGCGCCCCTACGGTGCCCGGTTTCGACGGGAGACGCCGATCGGCCCTTACATCGCCGACTTTGCCTGGCTCTCGGCCCGCATTGTGGTCGAGGTTGACGGAGACACGCATGAAACGGACCAGGGGCGCCGGCACGATCGACGGCGGGACGCCTTCCTGACTGGCCAGGGTTTCACCGTCCTCCGCTTCGAAAACGAACAGGTACTCAGCGGCCCGGACGTCGTCTTCGTGACGATCCAGACCCATGCCGCGCCCTTCCTGAAAGGGGTTCCGGCATGACCACCGACTCCCTTAAAACCCGCGCTCTCCCCGTCCTCACCGTCGTCGCCGCCATCATCGCCGCCTGGTATCTCGCCGCCGTGCTGATGAACGCCCCCTTCCAGCGCGATCTCGACCGCCGCGGCGATGTCACCTCGACCACCATGGAGTTCATCGGCAAGACGCTCTCGCAGCCGAAGCCGATCGTGCCGGCGCCGCATCAGGTGGTGGTGAACGTCTTCGAGAACACCTTCCTGCGCAAGGTGACGAGCAACCGCAGCCTTGTCTATCATTCCTGGGTGACGCTCTCCTCGACGCTTGCCGGTTTTGGCATGGGCACGGTGCTCGGCATCCTGATCGCCGTCGGCATCGTCCATGTGAAGGCGCTCGACCGCAGCCTGATGCCCTGGATCATCGCCTCGCAGACGGTGCCGATCCTGGCGATCGCGCCGATGGTGGTGGTGGTGCTGTCGGCCATCAACGTCTCGGGGCTGATCCCGAAGGCGCTGATCTCCACCTACCTCTCCTTCTTCCCCGTCGCCGTCGGCATGGTGAAGGGCCTGCGCTCGCCCGAGCTCATGCATCTCGACCTGATGCGCACCTATAGCGCCAGCCCCTGGCAGACCTTCTGGAAGCTGCGGATGCCCGCCGCCATGCCCTTCCTGTTTACCTCCATGAAGGTGGCGGTCGCGGCAAGCCTCGTCGGCGCCATCGTGGCGGAACTGCCGACCGGCGCGGTCGCAGGCATCGGCTCCAAGCTCCTGGCCGGCTCCTACTACAGCCAGACGATCGACATGTGGGCGGCGCTGATTGCCGGCTCGGTGCTCGCCGCCCTGCTGGTGACCATCGTCGGCATCGGGTCGCGCCTGGTAGACCGGAGAATGGGAGTGAAGCCCGCATGAGCTACCTCCTGCGCTCCTGGCAGGGTGCCGTCGCCCTCCTCCTCTGTCTTCTCGCCCTGACCCAGCTGCCGCTGCTCGGCCCGGAGGCCCCACTTCCCGTCGGGTCCGGCGCCACGAGCGTGATCCTGCTGCTGATCGCCGGCGGCGCCCTCGCCTCCTTCCTGCCGATCCCGTCCGCTGCGCTGGCAGCCATCCTGTTTGTTGCTGCGCATGGCGCGGCCTGGCTGCTGATCGGCAGCGTCGACGGCAACGAGGGACATGCCGGGAGCGCCTTCTTCCTGCTTGTCGCGGCAAGCTGGCTGCTCGGCTGGCGCTGCATCACGGTGCTGGCAGACATCGAACCGAACGGCCGGGCGGCCGAGACCGTCCTGCGCCTGCTGATCCCGGCGATCTTCGGCGCCTGGATCCTGATCCTCTGGGAAGCGGGCACGCGCGGCGCCGGCGTTCCCTTCATCCTGCTGCCGCCACCCTCGGCGATCGGGGAGAGGATCGGCAATTCCCTTCCGATCCTCGCCGCCGACGTGCGCCAGACCATCTTCAAGGCCGTGCTGTTCGGCTATGTCGTCGGCTGCGCCGCAGGGTTTGCGGTGGCCATTCTCGCAGACCGGGTCACCTTCCTGCGGCGCGGCGTGCTGCCGATCGCCAATCTCATGTCCGCCCTGCCGATCATCGGCGTGGCGCCGATCATGGTGATGTGGTTCGGTTTCGACTGGCAGTCGAAGGCTGCCGTCGTCATCGTCATGACCTTCTTCCCGATGCTGGTGAACACCATTGCCGGCTTGGGTGCTGCAGGCGCCATGGAGCGTGACCTGATGCGCTCCTATGCGTCCGATTACTGGCAGACGCTGGTCAAGCTGCGCCTGCCCGCCGCCATGCCCTTCGTGTTCAATGCGCTGAAGATCAACTCGACGCTCGCCCTGATCGGCGCCATCGTCGCGGAGTTCTTCGGCACGCCGATCGTCGGCATGGGCTTTCGCATCTCCACCGAGATCGGCCGCATGAACGTCGACATGGTCTGGGCGGAGATCGCGGTTGCGGCAGTCATTGGATCGGTCTTTTATGGCGTCGTGGCGCTCGCCGAGCGGGCCACGACGTTCTGGCATCCGTCTAACCGTGGTGGCTAGGCGTTTTCGCCACCCGCAACGACGGGCGGCGGCAAAACCTCAGAGGGAAGGATAAGAAAAATGAGAAACATCCTGATTGCATTGATGGCGAGCGCGATGTCGCTCGCAGCAAGCCATGCATCGGCTGCCGACGAGATCGTGCTGCAGCTGAAGTGGGTCGCCCAGTCCCAGTTCGCCGGCTACTATGTCGCCAAGGACAAGGGCTTCTACGAAGAGGAAGACCTCGACGTCGAGATCAAGGCCGGCGGCCCGGACATTGCGCCGGAGCAGGTGATCGCCGGCGGCGGCGCCGACGTGATCGTCGCCTGGATGGGCGGCGCGCTGGTCGCCCGCGAAAAGGGCGTGCCGCTCGTCAACATCGCCCAGCCCTACCAGAAGTCCGGCCTGCAGCTGATCTGCCCCAAGGACGGGCCGATCAAGACCGAGGCGGATTTCAAGGGCCATACGCTCGGCGTCTGGTTCTTCGGCAACGAATATCCCTTCTTCGCCTGGATGAACAAGCTCGGCCTTTCGACCGAAGGCGGCGCCGACGGCGTCACGGTCCTGAAGCAGAGTTTTGACGTACAACCGCTCGTCCAGAAGCAGGCGGATTGCATCTCGGTGATGACCTACAACGAGTACTGGCAGGCGATCGACGCCGGCTTCAAGCCGGAAGACCTGACCGTCTTCAACTACAGCGAGATGGGCAACGACCTGCTTGAGGACGGGCTTTATGTTCTCGAGGACAAGCTCGCCGACCCGGCCTTCAAGGAGAGCATGGTGAAATTCGTCCGCGCCTCGATGAAGGGCTGGGAGTACGCCATCGCAAATCCGGAGGAAGCGGCCGAGATCGTCATGGACAATGGCGGCCAGGACGAGAACCACCAGGTGCGGATGATGGGCGAAGTGGCCAAGCTGATCGGCGACGCAACGGGCAAGCTCGACACGGCAGTCTACGAGCGGACGACCAATGCCCTGCTTGACCAGAAGATCATCACCACGGAGCCGGAGGGCGCCTATACAACGGAGATTACCGACGCAGCAGCGCAGTGATCTGCGGTATACTTTCGACACGCACAGAACGCGCGGCTTCGGCTGCGCGTTTTACGTAAATCATCAGCAAAACTAATCGGTGGCATCTCCGCTCAGGATTGATTTGTCTGCCCTGCGCACGTACAAAAGCTGTGACAGTTGAAACTTCGGCAGCCGTCTTGCAACGACCTGACCCGGTTCCCAACTGTGCATTGATACAAGCTTCGAGGGCGCACGAAATCGTTCGTCGCAAAGTGCGGACCTGACAAGCCCACCGTTCATTTGGATTAGTCGCATGCTCCGCAAGTCTTCTCTTCTTGCCGCCTTCATATCGGCTGCCCTGCTGACGGCAGTTCCCGTATCCGCGCAGGAAGAAACCGAGGTCCGCGAGCCGACGCTGCCCGCAATCGTGGTTTCGGAAGCCGTGCAAAAGCCGCTGGTTGACCGGGTAAACGCGACGGGAACTATCCAGCCGGTGCAGGAGGTCTATGTCCAGCCGCTCGTCGATGGCCTTTCCGTCCGCGCTCTCAATGTGGATGCCGGCGACACCGTGGCCGCCGACGAGGTGCTTGCGACCCTGAACGACGACACGCTGGTTCTGCAGAAGAGCCAGTTGCAGGCAAACAGGGCGAAGGCAGAGGCAGGGCTGGCGCAGTACAGGGCGCAAGTGATCGAGGCGCAGGCCAATCGCGACGACACCGTCCGCCAGCGCGACCGTCTGGTCCGCCTGCAGGAAACGGGAACTGCCACCACCTCGCAGGTCGAACAGGCCAGTTCCGCCGCCGAGGTTGCAGAAGCGCGGCTTCAGGCCGCGCGGCAGGCGGTCGCCGTCGGCGAGGCCGACATCGAAGTGGTGGATAGCCAGATTGCCGACATCGACCTGAGGCTCGCGCGCACCAGCGTCAAGACTCCGGTCGCCGGCGTCGTTTCAGCCCGCAATGCCAAGGTCGGCGCGATCGCAAGCGGCGCCGGAGAGCCGTTGTTCACGGTGATCCGCGACGGCGCGCTGGAACTGGTTGCCGACCTTTCGGAAACCAATATCCAGAAGGTCGAGCCCGGCCAGAAGGCGCTTGTCACGATTGCCGGCGGGACCGCGACGATCGAGGGTGTGGTCCGCCTCGTGTCGCCGACCGTGGACGCGGTGAGCCGCCTCGGCTACGTGCGCATCGATATCGACGAGAAGAACGGCGTCCGCGCCGGCATGTATGGCAGCGCACAGATCATCATCGACGAGAAGACGGCGCTCGCCCTGCCGCTGTCTGCCGTCACCACGGGACGCGACGGCTCTTTCGCCCGAAAGGTGGAGGATGGTGTCGTGAAGCAGGCGGACATCGAGATCGGCATCCAGGATGGCGGTTTCGTGGAAATCGTCAGCGGCCTGGCGGCCGGCGACGTGGTTGTCGAGAAGGCTGGTGCCTTCGTGCGTGACGGGGACCGGATCGCACCGGTCTTCAAAGAAGCCGCCGCATCGAATTGATCGAGGACGTACGATGAACTTCTCAGCCTGGTCGATCCGCAACCCGATTGCACCGCTGCTCGGCTTCGCGCTGCTGCTCTTCATGGGTGTGCAGTCCTTCTATTCGCTGCCGATCACCCGCTTCCCGAATATCGACGTGCCGGTGGTTTCGATCACGGTGGTGCAGAGCGGCGCCTCGCCCGCCGAACTGGAAATGCAGGTCACGAGAGAGGTCGAGGACGCCGTCGCCTCG
This sequence comes from Pseudorhizobium pelagicum, assembly GCA_000722615.1. Classification (GTDB taxonomy): domain Bacteria; phylum Pseudomonadota; class Alphaproteobacteria; order Rhizobiales; family Rhizobiaceae; genus Neorhizobium; species Neorhizobium pelagicum. Next base: position 15,508 of record JOKI01000009.1, read on the forward strand.
ATCAGCGGCGTCGACGAAATCTCCTCGACCGTGGTGGACGGCCAGTCGCAGACGGTCGTGATGTTCCGCATCGAGAAGCCGACCGACGAGGCGGTTCAGGACACCAAGGACGCCATCGACCGCATCCGCAGCGACCTGCCGGCCAGCGCCGAGGAGCCGGTCGTTTCGAAGATCGACGTCGAGGGCCAGGCCATCCAGACCTTTGCCGTCTCCTCGCCCAACATGACTCTCGAGGAGCTCTCCTGGTTCGTCGACGACACCATCAAGCGCGAACTGCAGGGCCAGCCCGGCATCGGCCGGATCGACCGCTACGGCGGTGCCGACCGTGAAATCCGCATTGCCCTCAACCCGGACAAGCTCGACGCCTATGGCATCACCGCCGTCGACGTGAACAACCAGCTGCGCGGCACCAACGTCGATCTCGGCTCCGGACGCGGCCAGGTGGCCGGCAACGAGCAGACGATCCGTACGCTGGGCGACGCCCGCACGGTGGAGCAGCTGGCCGACACGACGATCGCGCTCTCGGGCGGACGCTTCGTCAGGCTAGCGGAAATCGGCACCATCGACGACACCTACGAGGAGCAGAAGTCCTTCTCGCGCTTCAACGGCGTCCCTTCCGTCACCTTCGCCGTCTTCCGCGCCAAAGGCGCCAGCGAAGTCTCGGTGGCGGAGACGGTCGGGGAAAGCCTCGCAACCGTCCGCGCCGCCTATCCGGACGTCAACATCGAGATGGTCGACGATTCCGTCTACTTTACCTACGGCAACTACGAGGCGGCGCTGCACACGCTGATCGAAGGCGCGCTGCTGGCCATCGTCGTGGTCATGCTGTTCCTGAAGAACTGGCGCGCGACCGTCATTGCCGCCGTCGCCCTGCCGCTTTCGGCGATCCCGACCTTCTGGGTCATGGAGCTGCTTGGGTTCTCTCTGAACCTCGTCAGCTTCCTCGCCCTGACGCTCGCCACCGGCATTCTCGTCGACGATGCGATCGTCGAGGTAGAGAACATCGCGCGGCACATCAAGATGGGCAAGACGCCCTATCGCGCAGCCCTGGAAGCCGCCGACGAAATCGGGCTGGCGGTCATTGCGACGAGCTTCACGATCATCGCCGTCTTCGTGCCCGTGTCCTTCATGCCGGGCATTCCCGGCCAGTATTTCATCCAGTTCGGCCTGACGGTGGCCTTCTCGGTCGTCTTTTCGCTGCTGGTGGCGCGCCTCATCACGCCGCTGATGGCGGCCTACTGGATGCGCGCCGAAGACGCGATGGATGACCACCAGGACAACGATGGCCGCCTGATGCGGGCCTATACCTGGATGGTGACCGGCACCACGCGGAAGTGGTACATGCGCTATGCGACGCTGCTCGGCGCAATCGCATTCCTCGTGGGGTCGCTTGCGCTTTTGGCCCAGGTCCCCGGCAGCTTCCTGCCGCCGGAGGACTCCTCGCGCATCGTGCTGTCGGTCGAGCTGCCGCCGAACGCGACGCTGGACGAGACGGCCGAGACGACCGATCGCATCTACGAGGCGACGCGGGACCTGGAGGGCGTCGAGGGCGTCTTCATCCTGGGCGGCGCATCGCCGAAGGGCGATCTCGAGCTTCGCCGCGCCACCGTGCGCGTCATCCTCGAAAACATCGATCACTCGCTGTTCAAGACGCTCGTCAACAAGGGGCTCGGCTCGATTCCGCTGCTCGGCGATACGATCCCGAAGGTTCCCGACCACGGACGCACGCGGCCGCAGTGGGAAATCGAGCGGGAACTGCTGGCCAAGCTGCAGTCCATCCCGGACGTGCGCATCTCCAAGCTCAACGACCGCGCCGAGCGCGAGCTCAGCTTCAACTTCCTGTCCTCCAGTGAGGAAGATCTGAACGAGGCGGTGAGCACACTGGAATCCAAGCTGCGGGCCTCGCCGATCCTCGCCAACGTCAGTTCGGAAGGCGCCCTGCCGCGTCCGGAACTGCAGATCCGGCCGCGCACGGACGAAGCTGCCCGGCTCGGGATCACGCCTCAGCAGATCTCCGAAACGATCCGCGTCGCCACCATCGGCGATGTCGATGCGCAGCTGCCGAAGATGTCGATCGACGACCGGCAGATCCCGATCCGCGTCCAGGCCTCGCTCGACTTCCGGCGCGACCTCTCGGCGATCCGGGCCCTGCAGATCAAGACCGCGACCGGCGAGACCGTGCCGCTCTACAGCGTCGCCGACGTCGACTATGCGGAAGGTCCAAGCTCCATCCGGCGCAACGACCGCAGCCGCGTCGTCTCCATCGGTTCCGACGTCCCCTTCGGCACCGCTCTCGATACCTCCACGGAGGAGTTCAAGCGCATCGTCAGCGAGACGGAGCTTCCCCCTTCGGTCCGGCTGGCCGAAAGTGGCGACGCCAAGGTGCAGGCGGAAATGACGGCAGGCTTCGCCAACGCCATGCTGCTCGGCCTCCTGCTGGTGCTGGTGGTGCTGATCCTGCTCTTCAAGGACGTGATCCAGCCCTTCACCATCCTGCTCTCGCTGCCGCTGGCCATCGGCGGTGTCGCGATCGCGCTGATCATCACGCAGAATTCGCTCTCCATGCCGGTGCTGATCGGCATCCTGATGCTGATGGGCATCGTCACCAAGAACGCCATACTGCTGGTGGACTTCGCCATCGAGATGCGCCGCCACGGCATGGAACGCGTTCACGCCATGGTGGAAGCCGGCCGCAAGCGCGCCCGTCCGATCATCATGACCTCGATTGCCATGTCGGCGGGCATGCTGCCCTCGGCGCTTGGCGTCGGCGAAGGCGGCTCCTTCCGCGCACCCATGGCGATTGCGGTGATCGGCGGCATCATCGTCTCGACCGTGCTGTCGCTGATCGTCGTGCCGGCCTTCTTCCTGATCATGGACGATGTCTCCCGCCTGCTCGCGCGCCTCTTCGGCGGCATGTTCGGCAAGAAGGAAGAGGAAGACGCGGCATTCTCCTCCGAGGTGCTGAGCCGCCACGCGCAGGAAGCATCGCAATCGATCACCACGCTTGAAGAACGCGTTGCCTCCATCGAGAAGCAGAACCGCGCCAACGACGACCGCGACAAGGGCGAGCCTGGCTCCCCCGGCTCCAATGTCCTGAGGCTGACGCCCTGGGCGGCGGAGTAGACGGCGGTAAAGCCTGCATCCCCAGTACATCGAAGGCCGGGTCCGTCCCGGCCTTTTTCATGCGCGTCGTCCCGCGTCACATTTGATCGAAGTCAAAAGGCTCCGGCGCTGCTGCTGCTAGATTTCGATCTTCACCGGTGTCTCCAGCAGCCGGATGTGACGATGGAAGATCCGACGGTCCAGATGAACAAGAGCCTCAAAGTGAACAGCCGCGACAAGGCGCTCCTGGTGCGAACACCGTTCATGTCGGCGTTGAGCAACGAGGCTCTGCTCAAGATGCTGAATGCCGCCACGATCAGCAGCCTGCCGGCCCGCCACGTGGTCTTCCGTGAAGGAACCCCTGCCGATCACTTCTACTGCGTGCTTGGCGGCTACGTGCGCCTCTACCGTCTGAACCGGGAGGGACGCGAGGCCGACATCCGCGTCTGCGGCCCCGGCGACACCTTTGCCGAATGCCAGATTTTCGGCGACGATACCTACCGCTTCAACGCCCAGACCGCCGAGAACACCACCTTTGCCCGTTTCGACACCCGCACGGTCCGGACACTTGCCGAGCAGGAGCCGGACATCGCCAAGGCCATCATGGCCTGCCTGTCGCAGCACCTGCTGACGACCATGGATTGCGTCGCCAACGACCGGCTGCACACGGCACAGCAGCGGGTCGCGGAATACCTCCTGAAGAATTGCCCCGTCAGCGGCGGCCCGGCCTCGCTCCGCCTGCCCTTCCAGAAGAACCTGCTCGCCGGCATGCTGGGTCTGGCGCCCGAGGCCCTGTCGCGGGCCTTCTCCTCGCTTCGCCGCATCGGCGTCACCGTCCGCGGCCGCGTCGTGCAGATCGGTGACGTCAGGGCCCTGCGGGACATCTAGCCAGCAGCCTCAGAGGCCGCCGTTCTCCTTCAGGAAACGGACGACATGATCGACGCCCTCGCCGCGCTTGAGGTCGGTGAAGAGATGCGGCTTGGCCTCCCGCATCCGGTGCGCATCGCGATCCATGACGTCGAGATCGACGTCGACGTAGGGCGCCAGGTCCTTCTTGTTGATCACCAGCAGATCGGAACGGGTAATGCCCGGGCCGCCCTTCCTCGGGATCTCCTCGCCCTGGCAGGTGGAGATCACATAGATGGTGATGTCGGCGAGATCCGGAGAAAAGGTGGCCGCCAGATTGTCGCCGCCCGATTCGATGAAGACGATGTCGAGGTCAGGAAAGCGTTCGTTGAGTCCTGCGATCGCCTGCAGGTTGATCGTCGCATCCTCGCGGATAGCGGTATGCGGGCAGCCGCCGGTCTCCACGCCGACGATCCGGTCCGACGAAAGCGCCTGCATCCGCACCAGCGCCTCGGCGTCCTCGCGGGTGTAGATGTCGTTGGTCACGACGGCGACCGAATACTCGTCGCGCATCGCCTTGCAGAGCTTCTCGGTGAGCGCCGTCTTGCCGGAGCCGACCGGGCCGCCGATGCCGACGCGCAAGGGACCGTTCTGGGATTTCATGGTGTTTCCTTTCGTCAGAAGGCTCGTCCCTCAGGAGCGGAAGAGCCTGGAATGCTGTGTCTCGTGGCGAAGCGAAGCGATCTCCGCCTGGATGCAGGAGGTGCCGAGGTCGTCGAGCGTGGTGGAGGCGGCACGCGACGCCACCGCGACGATCTCCTCCTCCAGAGCCGCCAGGACCGCCACGCCCTCGGACTGACCGCAGACGCCGAGCCGGATGGCGGCCGATATCATCTGGGACACTGCCGCATGCAGATAGGCTGCCATCGCATCCTCTGCCGGCACCGCCTGGGCCCCGGCAACGCTGCCGACCGCAACCGGAAACGGCAGGTCGTCCGGCAGGCGCTCGAAAACCGTACTCGGCCATGCCCGCGCGGCGCCGACGAAGGCCCGTCCCAGCGACAGCGTTTCCAGGTATCGCTCGGCCGAACCGGCCAGCGCCAGCCCGAGGTCGGCCGCCTCACGAAGATCGGCCTCGCTCTCATGGCTGCGCCAAGTATGGTAGAACAGCACGGCATCGTTCCAGAGCGCGCCGTGGCGCAGGAGCGTGGCGATCCAGCCCTGCAGGCCGGTCGCATCCGCCACCAGCCGATCATGCACCGCCCGCTCCAGCCCACCGGAATAGGCAAAGCCGCCGATCGGAAAGGCCGGCGACATCCAGGCCATCAGCCGGAGCAGCGCCTGTGTGGCAAGCCCTTCACCCATGCGCGTCAGCCATGCGCATGATGGTCATGGCCGCCATGGGCGTGATAGGCACCGCGCACCGGGTGGAAGGGCTCCTCCACTTCGGCGACCGTGGCACCCAGCCCCTCCAGCATCTGCCGGATCACGTGGTCGCGCAGGATGAGAATGCGTCCCTCCTCGATCTGTGCCGACAGATGGCGGTTGCCGAGATGCCAGGCGAGTTCGATCAGGTGCAGCGGGTCGCGCGGCTTGATCTCGAAGAGCTTCTCGGGAGCGGCCGCGATCGCGACGTTGCTGCCGTCGTCGAGGATCAGCCGGTCGCCGTCGGCAAACAGCACCGCCTCCTTCAGGTCGAGCATCACCATCTCGCCGTTCGACAGATGCAGCACCTTGCGGCGCAGATGGCGCAGGTCGTGCGGCAGGGCGATCGTGTCGACCGGCGGATCGGTGATGACGCCGGCCTTGTGATGGGAACGAATGTACTGCATCAGAAACTCCGGTCAGTTGAAAAGCTTGAGTGAGAAGGTAAGGGTCTGCGGCAGCGGGTTCCAGAGGCCTGTGCGCACACCGGAAGCCCTCAGCGCCTGCGCCGTCCACGTGTTGCAGCCGATCAGCGCATTGAAGGCCCCCTTCGCCTCGAAGAAGCGGTCATACGGTCCATATCCCGCGTCCGGTATCGCCGCAACGGCATCCGGCGCCTGCGCAAAGCTTTGGCGAATGAACACCTGCAGCCTTTCGAATTCCTCCGCTCCAAGCTCAAGCGCCGTGACCGCAGGATGCCCTTCGTCGAGTTCGCCGGTGACGTCGACATGGAGCACGGAACTGTCGACGGTCAGCGCCCGAAAGACGGGCATCGGTTTCAGATCGCCCCAGGTCGGCGTTTCCAGATAGAAGGCCCGCCCGCCCCAGCCGATGATCATCCATCGGGCGCCCGCTTCCGCGACAGGGACGCCGGACCGTTCGAGGAAGGCAAAGGCCGCGCGCGTGTCGGCGTCGAGCGGGATGGCGATGTCGGTGTGGATGGGATTGGACAGGACCAGGATCCGCCGCGTCTCACCACCGTTGTCTTCCGCCGCCTGCGACCACAGCGGCAGCGGAATGAGGGCGCCGGCGGCGACTGCGCCGACGATGATAAGCATCACCGCCAGCAGCCGCCGCAGCACTCTCATCATGCGGTTGCCTTGATCTCTCGGTGCCACCTCAGAACAGGAAGTAGCGCTGCGCCATCGGCAGCACGGTTGCCGGTTCGCAGGTCAGAAGCTCGCCGTCGGCACGCACCTCGTAGGTTTCCGGATCGACCTCGATATGCGGCGTCAGCGAATTGTGGATCATCGACGCCTTGGAGATCGCCCGCGTGTTCTTCACCGCCAGCAGTTTCTTGGCGATGCCGAGACGCTGCGCCAGCCCGGCATCGAGCGAGGCCTGGCTGACGAAGGTGACCGAGGAATTGGTGCGCAGCTTGCCGTAGGCCGCAAACATCGGCCGGTAGTGCATCGGCTGCGGCGTCGGGATCGAGGCGTTCGGATCGCCCATGGGGGCCGCCGCAATCGAGCCACCCATCAGGATCATCTCCGGCTTGACGCCGAAGAAGGCCGGGTTCCACAGCACCAGATCGGCACGCTTGCCGACTTCCACCGAGCCAATCTCGTGCGAAAGACCGTGAGCGATCGCCGGATTGATCGTGTATTTGGCGATGTAGCGGCGGACGCGGAAGTTATCGTTCTCGCCCTTTTCCTCGGCCAGCCGCCCGCGCTGGCGCTTCATCTTGTCGGCGGTCTGCCAGGTGCGGATCGCCACCTCGCCGACGCGGCCCATGGCCTGGCTGTCCGACGAGATGATCGAGAAGGCGCCGATGTCGTGCAGGATGTCTTCGGCCGCAATCGTTTCCTTGCGGATGCGGCTTTCGGCAAACGCGATGTCTTCCGGGATCGACGGCGACAGGTGATGGCAGACCATCAGCATGTCGAGATGCTCCGCCAGCGTGTTGATCGTATAGGGCCGCGTCGGATTGGTGGACGAGGGAATGACGTTCGGCTGGCCGCAGACCTTGATGATGTCGGGCGCATGGCCGCCGCCCGCCCCTTCCGTGTGGAAGGCATGGATGGTGCGGCCCTTGATCGCCGCGACGGTGTTCTCGACGAAGCCGGACTCGTTCAGCGTGTCCGTGTGGATCATCACCTGCACGTCGTATTCGTCGGCGACCGTCAGGCAGTTGTCGATCGCGGCGGGCGTCGTGCCCCAGTCCTCGTGCAGCTTCAGCGAGGAGGCGCCTGCAAGGATCATCTCCTCCAGCGGCGCCGGCAGCGAGGCGTTCCCCTTGCCGGCAAGCGCCAGATTCATCGGAAAGCCGTCGAAGCTCTCGATCATCCGCTCGATGTGCCAGGCGCCGGTGCAGGTGGTGGCGAGCGTGCCGTGTGCCGGGCCGGAACCGCCGCCCAGCATGCAGGTGATGCCGCTCATCAGCGCTTCCTCGATCTGCTGCGGGCAGATGTAGTGGATATGCGCGTCCATGCCGCCGGCGGTCAGGATCTTGCCCTCACCGGCAATCGCTTCCGTGGAGGGACCGACGATGATCGTCACGCCCGGCTGTGTGTCCGGATTGCCGGCCTTGCCGATCGCATGGATGCGGCCGTCCTTGAGGCCGACGTCGGCCTTGTAGATGCCGGTGTGGTCGACGATCAGGGCATTGGTGATGACCGTGTCCACGGCACCCTCGGCGCGGGTCGCCTGGCTCTGGCCCATGCCGTCGCGGATGACCTTGCCGCCGCCAAACTTCACCTCTTCGCCATAGGTGGTGAAATCCTTCTCCACCTCGATGAAGAGCTCCGTATCGGCAAGCCTGACCTTGTCGCCGACGGTCGGACCGAACATCGAGGCATAGCTGGCGCGGGACATCTTGTGGGGCATGGCAAATAGACCTTGTGAAATCGGAGACGGTCGAAACGAAGCGATGAGGCGGCGTCAGTTGTCCGTCAGATCCGTGAGTTCCTTCAGTTGCTCGGTGCGCTGGCGCGTCAGATCCGCCTGGCAGGCGTAGATGAGCATGGGCTCCATCGAACCGCCGCGGGCCTGATAGCCATAGGAGGCGCAATGGGCATCGCGAAACGCCACCCAGGCGCGTTGCGCCGCGACCAGCGCTGCATCGGCACCGCGCAGATCCGCCATCGCATCCGCGTCGGCAGCCTTCGTCGCCTGACGCGACAGCTTGTACTGCGCGTTAAGAAGCTCATCGGCCTCGACGAAATCCTGTTCCGCGCAGTAGGTCATCTCCATCTGCGTCTGCGCATCCTCGCAGTTGACCTCCGGGTCCTGCGCCTGCGCGGCGAAGGGCAGAAGCAGAGTGGCCATAGCAATCAGGAGAGATCTCACAGCGCACCCATGATCTTCTGCTGGAAGCCGTAAACCCTGCGCTCACCTGAGAGCGGGATCAGCGTCACCTGCCGCGTCTGCCCCGGCTCGAAGCGGACAGCAGTTCCGGCCGGGATGTCGAGGCGCATGCCGCGGGCCATGTCCCGGTCGAAGGCAAGCCCCTCGTTGGTCTCGAAAAAGTGGTAGTGGCTGCCGACCTGGATCGGCCGGTCGCCGGTGTTGGCGACCTCGATCACGATCGTCGGCCGACCGACGTTCAGTTCGATTTCGCCTTCTGCGGCAATGACTTCGCCCGGGATCATGAATCGATCTCCCAATCTCTTAACGTATCGGTTCATGGACGGTGACGAGCTTCGTCCCGTCCGGGAAGGTGGCCTCCACCTGCACGTCGTGGATCATCTCGGCGATGCCCTCCATCACCTGATCGCGGGTGATCACATGGGCGCCCGCCTCCATCAGGTCGGCAACCGAGCGCCCGTCGCGCGCACCCTCGACGACATAATCGGTGATCAGCGCGATGGCTTCCGGATGGTTGAGCTTGACGCCCCGCTCCAGCCTGCGCCGCGCCACCATGGCAGCCATGGATATCAGCAGCTTGTCTTTTTCTCTCGGCGTGAGGTTCATGTTCGTCCCAATAAAATCAGATGTTCCAGACCTTCGGCACCGCGGCGCCATTACGCAATACGGCAATTGCCGGTACCAGCAGTTTTCTGAGTTCGTAGCCGCTCGACGCAACGAGCCGCACCACCAGCTTCCCCTGCCAGTGGCTTGCCCCGCCGACCGCACTGCCCAGGCTCTCACGCACTCTCGGCAGCAGGGCCTCGGCCATGGGGCCGATGTAGAGGAGCGTCGCGAAGGCGGACTGGCCACCGAGCGTCGCCGGGAGGCCCGACAGGAGGTCGATCTCGCCGTCGAGCCGCAGGTCCTCGGCATGGATCAGGCGTCCGCCGCGCCGGACCCGCCAGCGGTCGCGGAAGAGGCCGCGCTTCAGCGTCTCGCCCATGGCCTGGCGTCCCATCAGTACGGCTTCGACAGCCAGGAACTCGGATGTCTCCTGGAGATCCACGTCCAGGCGGCGGCTGAGCGCGGACTGGTCGAAAAGAATGGTTTCCTGCGGCATCCAGTGCACGGCAGCCTGATGGCCGACGGTGATCCGGGTGCTCAGGGAGGCGGTATCGGCGGACGCCTTGTAGACCTTCTCGTTCGCCTGCGTCGTCACCGTCAGCCGGGTGGAGTCAGAGGCGGCGACGGACCATTCGATCACGTCGCCGCCTGTCAGTCCCCCTGACGTGTTGATGAGGATCGCCTCCATCTCGGGCGAAAAGGTCTCAGGCAGGCGAATCTTCGCGCAACCCTCCTGGTAGAACTCGGCAAGCCGTGTGCGGCCGTCGAAGAGCTTGGTTACAAGGCGCCCTTTGCCCCTTGCCCGCTGCGGCGCGCCTGGATTGGCTGCTCTTTGCTGCTGCACGTCGTCCCCTGTGGATCGGCGCCGTCCAGCGCGCCCGTTGCGGCGGCCGTGCAGGGCTCGATCGCCTTGGCGGCGGCGGGCGCGACCGTGGCAACCATGTCCGACCTGTCGGCCTTCTGGAAGAAGTCCCACATTCGGGCGGCAGGATCAACACTTGGATTGAACGAAGGCTGCTTGGCGGAGGCGACCTTGACGATGCCGGCCTGCGCATCGGCATTGGCCGCCATCACGGCGTCCTTCGGGCTGGGCTTTGGCCAGGCATGCGTGCCGTTCGCAAATACGTAGGAGGCGATGCGTGCGCCGTTCTTGCAGGTGTCGTAGAGGCCGTAGCTGACGCCGTCGGCACTTTCGACCTTGGCGCCGCCGTTGCAGCCCACAAGTTCGCTCCAGCGCTGCACGGCCGTCTTGAAACCATACTGCCAGTAGGCCTTGCCGCCGCCCGCATAGGGGTTGGCGGTATCCTTCTCGCCGGCGAACGCCATGATCGAGATCGGGCGCGCCGGCGAACAGCTGCCCGGCCGCCACTGGCCGTCAATCTCGACGGGCGCGCCTGCCCGCAGCGAGTGCACGAAGCCGGCGGCTGCGAAATCGCCGTGACCGCTGCAGATGTAATGGGAGAGCATGCGCCCGCCGCCGGAATAGCCGGAGGCGTAGATGCGGTCGGGATCGACGCAGAAATCCTGCTTCACCTTGGTCAGCGCCGAGGTGATGAAGCCGACCTCATCAAGCCCGCCTTGCGCCTGCGTGACGAGCGGCACGTTCCAGGCGTAGGTCCCTTCCATGTTGCCCGGCAGGCTGCCTTGCAGCGCCACGACCAGAAAACCGTTCTTCTCTGCAACCGTATCCCAGGAACTCCGGTTCAGCTGCCCCTGCGGGTTGCTGTCGCTGCCGTGGAAGTCGAACACCACCGGCAGCTTTTCCTCGCCCGTATAGGAGGCGGGAACGAAATAGACGCCGGAGCGGGTCTCATCCGTGGAAGGGATGCTGAACGCGTGACGGCCGGGCTCCAGGGGCTGGCCGCATCCTGCAGCCAGTGCCGCACCGGAACCGGCGCCCAAGAAAAAGGCCCCTACTCCGATCATGCGAGTAAGAGCGATCAGGGGATGAAAACCAGCAATGCGGGCAAATGCCATCTAGCGCCTCAAAAAGTGGGGTGCAGGAGAGTCTCACGGTCTGCGGTATGCTCTGAAACCGCAGCGGTGATAGCATAAGCCGGTAAAGCTTAAAACGATTCAAACGAATAGAAGCTATGCGACTATCGACCCTAAACAGTAAGATGGCGCCTTGCTTCCGCCGTATCTAGCGTTTCGGCAAGTCCCTGGTGCACAATCTCGCCACGATCCATGATATAGACTTGATCCGCGAGTTCCCGGCAGAAGTCGAGGTATTGCTCCACCAGCAGGATCGCCATGCCGGTCGAATCCCGCAGGTAGCGGATCGCCCGGCCGATATCCTTGATGATCGACGGCTGGATGCCTTCGGTAGGCTCGTCGAGCGAGAGGATTCTCGGCCGCATCACCATCGCCCGACCGATCGCCAGCTGCTGCTGCTGCCCGCCGGACAGATCGCCGCCACGTCGCGTCAGCATGCTGCCGAGGACGGGAAACAGGCTGAAGATCTCGTCCGGAATGAAGCGATCCTTGCGGTCGAGTGGTGCAAACCCGCTTTCGAGGTTTTCCTGGACGGTCAGGAGCGGGAAGATCTCCCTGCCCTGCGGCACATAGCCGATGCCCTTCTTCGCCCGTGCATAGGGCGCCATGCCGTCGAGCGAAGCGTCGCCGAAGGAGATCCGGCCGGCGCTCACCGGATGCTGGCCGGTGATGGCGCGCAGCAGCGAACTCTTGCCGACGCCGTTGCGGCCGAGCACGCAGGTGATCTTTCCCATCTCCGCCGTCAGCGACACGCCGCGCAGGGCCTGGGCGGCACCGTAGTGGAGGTTGATGTTGTCGACTGTCAGCATGGGAACGTCCTTAAAGTCGGCGCAAGATAAGACCCCCTCTGGCCTGCCGGCCATCTCCCCCACAAGGGGGGAGAGAACCCGGGGCACCCTCTTGCCATCTGCGAGGAAGGTAGAGCTGGGTTAAGCCCTCCCCCTTGTGGGGAGGGTGGGGAGGGGATCTTTCTGGCTTCGAAGTTTTGCATCATCTTCACCGCCCCAGATAATTCTCGATCACCTTCGGATCGTTCGACACGAAATCGATCGACCCTTCGGCAAGCACCGATCCTTCCGCCAGACACGTCACCTTGACGCCGAGATCGCGGATAAAGCCCATGTCGTGCTCGACGACGACGACGGAGCGGGTCCTGGCGATGTCACGCAGCAGGATGGCGGTTTCGGCCGTCTCCGCATCCGTCATGCCGGCCACCGGCTCGTCGACGAGCAGAAGCTTCGGCTCCTGGGCGAGCAGCATGCCGATCTCCAGCCACTGTTTCTGGCCGTGCGACAGGTTTGCCGCAAGCTCGGTCTTGCGATGGGTCAGGCGGATGGTGGAGAGGATCTCCTCGATCCGGTCGCGATCCTCGCCCGACAACCGGTAGAACAGCGTCGCGAAGACGCCGCGCGAGCGGTTGAGCGCCAGCTCCAGATTGTCCCAGACGGTATGGCTCTCGAACACCGTCGGCTTCTGGAACTTGCGGCCGATGCCGAGCTGGGCGATGTCCGCCTCGTCCCGCTTCGTCAGGTCGATGGAATCCTCAAACAGCACCGTGCCGCTGTCGGGCCGCGTCTTGCCGGTGATGATGTCCATCATCGTCGTCTTGCCCGCGCCGTTCGGCCCGATGATCGCACGCAATTCCCCTGGCTCGACGACGAAGGAGAGCGAGTTGAGTGCCTTGAAGCCGTCGAAGGAGACGGAGACGCCATCGAGATAGAGCAGGCTTTTGGATCTGGTCTCTGCAATTTTCGCCATTAGCTCACTCCGCAGCCTGCGGCAGGACGGTATCGTCCCTGCCCTTTTCCCGGTCGGCAGCCGCCTTCATCGCCTTGCGCCCGTTCCAGCCGTGCTGGATGGTCCCGACGATGCCTTTCGGCAGGAAGAGCGTCACGGCGATAAACAGCCCGCCCAGCGCATAGAGCCAGAACTCCGGAAAGGCGCCGGTGAAGAAGCTCTTGCCGGCGTTGACGAGGATGGCGCCGATGATCGGTCCGATCAGCGTGCCGCGCCCGCCGACAGCCGTCCAGACGACCACCTCGATGGAATTGGCCGGCGCAAACTCGCCCGGGTTGATGATGCCGACCTGCGGCACGAAGAGCGCCCCGGCGATCCCCGCCATCATGGCCGAAACCACGAAGGTGAAGAGCTTGATGTTTTCCACCCGAAACCCGAGGAAGCGCACGCGGCTTTCCGCATCCCGCACGCCGACCAGCACCTTGCCGAACTTCGAGCGGACGATGGCCGAGGCGATCAGCAGGCAGAGCGAGAGCATGAGCGCCGACAGCGCAAACAGCACGGCGCGCGTCCCGTCGGCCTGGACCGAAAAGCCGAGGATGTCCTTGTAGTCCGTCAGGCCGTTGTTGCCGCCGAACCCCATGTCGTTGCGGAAGAAGGCGAGCATCAGCGCATAGGTCATCGCCTGGGTGATGATCGACAGATAGACGCCGTTGACGCGTGAGCGGAAGGCGAACCAGCCGAACAGGAAGGCGAGCAGGCCCGGCACCACCAGCACCATCAGCATGGCGAAGGGGAACATGTCGAAGCCGTACCAGAACCACGGCAGTTCCTGCCAGTTCAGGAAGACCATGAAGTCGGGCAGCAGCGGATTGCCGTAGACGCCGCGGCTGCCGATCTGGCGCATCAGATACATGCCCATGGCATAGCCACCAAGCGCGAAGAAGGCGCCGTGGCCGAGCGAGAGGATGCCGCAGTAGCCCCAGACCAGATCAAGCGCCAGCGCCAGCAGTGCGTAGCAGAGATATTTGCCCATCAGCGACATGGCATAGGTCGGGATGTGGAAGGCGCTGTCGGGCGGCACCAGCAGGTTGAGGGCCGGCACCAGAATGCCGGCGGCCAACAGGATACCGATGGCCGCGACGATCTTGCCGTCGAGCGCGCGAAAGATGAATCCGGTGATCATGCCTCCACCGCCCTTCCCTTGAGTGCGAAGAGACCGCGGGGTCGCTTCTGGATGAACAGGATGATCAGCACCAGCACGAGGATCTTGCCGAGAACGGCGCCGACAGACGGCTCCAGGAACTTGTTGAGGACACCGAGCGTCAGGGCCCCGACGAGCGTGCCCCAGAGATTGCCGACGCCGCCGAAGACCACGACCATGAAGCTGTCGATGATGTAGCTTTGCCCGAGGTTCGGCGAGACATTGTCGATCTGCGACAGCGCGACGCCGGCGATCCCCGCGATGCCGGACCCCAGCGCGAAGGTGAAGGCATCGACCCAGGGGGTGCGGATGCCCATGGAGGACGCCATGCGCCGGTTCTGCGTCACGGCGCGCATCTGCAGGCCGAAGGCCGAGCGCTTCATCAGCGCCAGCAGCGCGAAGAAGATCGTCAGCGAAAAGACGATGATCCACATGCGGTTCCAGGTGACGGTCATGCCGCCGAGCGCAAACGAGCCGGACATCCACGACGGATTGCCGACCTCCTGGTTGGTCGGGCCGAAGATCGATCGGATCGCCTGCTGCAGGATCAGCGAGATGCCCCAGGTGGCGAGCAGCGTCTCGAGCGGCCGGCCGTAGAGGAAGCGGATGACGCCGCGCTCGATGGCAAGGCCGACAAGCGCCGTGACGAGGAAGGCGACCGGCAGTGCGATCGGCAGCGACCAGTCGAACAGCTGCGGCGCATTGGATCGGATGACGTCCTGGACGACGAAGGTGGAATAGGCGCCGAGCATCACCATCTCGCCATGCGCCATGTTGATGATGCCCATGACGCCGAAGGTGATGGCAAGCCCGATGGCCGCGAGCAGCAGGACGGAGCCGAGCGACACGCCGTACCAGACGTTCTGCGCCATGTCCCAGAACGCAAGCTTGCTCTCAAGCCTTGCGATCGCCGCATCGAGATCCTCCTGGAGGGAAGGATCCAGCGTGCCGGCGGACGACATCAGGATGCCGATCGCATTGCGGCCGCCGAGGCTGGCGATCGTCTCGATGGCTTCGCGTTTGGCCTCCGGCGGGCGGTCGGAGGACAGGAGCGAGACGGCACGGGCCTCGACCATGCGGGCCTTGACCTCGGGATCGGTCTCGCGCTCGAGCGCCGCCTCGACCAGATCGAGGTTTTCGGCGCTCGGAGAGGCAAGCACGGCGCTCGCCGCCTGCAGGCGCGTGTTGCGATCGGGGCTGAGCAGCGTCAGCCCGCCGAGCGCCGAGCGGATCACGCGCCGCAGGTTGTTGTTGACCCGGATCTTGCTCATGGCGCCTTTGGCGACCTCACCGGCACTTTCGCCGCTCAGCGGATCGATCAGCGCGAGCTTGGACCCCGCCGCCTGGGTGATGAACACTGCATCGTCGGACTTGCGGGCATAGAGATCGCCTTCCGCAAAAGCCTCGAGCGCCGGCACCACGCGGGGATCTCCGGAGGCCGCCAGCTGCCCGACGATCTCTTCCGCCTGCTTGAAGTTGGCGTCCGCAAGCGAGTCGAGGAGCGCCTTGCTGTCGGCCTGCGCGAACGCTGGTGTGCAAAGGGAGAGAAAGAGACAGGCGAGACATGCCCGAAGCAGAGATTTGAAGATCATGACAGCGCCCTTGTCCGTCTTGTTCGCGTCGTCGTGATGGAGACGGCGCCACCTGTGAGAGGCATCGCGCAAGTTACCCCCTCTGGCCTGCCGGCCATCTCCCCCACAAGGGGGAGAGGAGCTGCGACACCGCATCGCCCTCCCGGAACGTCGAATTCAGGCAGAGCGGCCGCGGCAACAAAGCCCCTCCCCCTTGTGGGGAGGGGTTGGGGAGGGATTTGAGATCAGCTGCCCTTGCCGCCGCACTTGCCGGTGGCGACGTTGAAGTTGCCGCACTCCATCGGCTTGCGCCAATCGGAGATCAGATCCTTCGAGTCTGGCAGGTAATCGGACCATTCATCACCGACGACGGCGGCCGTTTCCTGGACGATCTCGAACTGGCCGTCGGACTGGATCTCGCCGATCAGCACCGGCTTGGTGATGTGGTGGTTCGGCATGACGGTGGAGGTGCCGCCCGACAGGTTCGGCACGGAGACGCCGATGATGGCGTCGAGAACGGCGTCGGTGTCGGTGGTGCCGGCGGCTTCCACGGCCTTGATCCAGGCGTTGAATCCGATGTAGGCGGCTTCCATCGGATCGTTGGTGACGCGCTTCTCGTCCTTGGTGAAGGCGTGCCAGGTTTCGATGAACTCGGCATTCACATCCGCATCGACGGACTGGAAGTAGTTCCAGGCGGCCAGATGGCCGACGAGCGGCGTGGTGTCGAGACCGGCGAGCTCTTCTTCACCGACCGAGAACGCGACGACCGGAATGTCTTCCGCCTTGATGCCCTGGTTGCCGAGTTCCTTGTAGAAGGGAACATTGGCATCGCCGTTGATGGTGGAAACGACGGCGGTCTTCTTGCCGGCTGAGCCGAAGTTCTTGATGTCCGTCACGATCGTCTGCCAGTCGGAATGACCGAACGGCGTGTAGTTGATCATGATGTCTTCCTCGGCAACGCCCTTCGACATCAGGTAGGCCTTGAGGATCTTGTTGGTCGTCTGCGGATAGACGTAGTCGGTGCCGGCGAGAACCCAGCGCTCGACGCCTTCCGTCTCGGCGAGATAATCGACCGCCGGAATGGCCTGCTGGTTCGGAGCGGCGCCCGTGTAGAAGATGTTGCGCGAGGATTCTTCACCCTCGTACTGGACCGGGTAGAACAGGATCGAGTTCAGCTCCTCGAACACCGGCAGGACGGACTTGCGCGACGAGGACGTCCAGCAGCCGAACACGGCGGCGACCTTGTCCTGGGAGATCAGCTGGCGGGCCTTTTCGGCAAACAGCGGCCAGTCGGACGCCGGATCGACGACGACCGCCTCGATCTGCTTGCCGAGCACGCCGCCCTTCTTGTTCTGCTCCTCGACCAGCATCAGCATGGCGTCCTTGAGCGTCGTCTCGGAAATGGCCATGGTGCCGGACAGCGAGTGCAGGACACCGATCTTGATCGTGTCTTCCTGCGCAAGCGCACCGTGGAACGCCGTCGTCGACAGCGCGGCAGCGAGCAATGCGCCGCCGAATTTTGCGGAAATCTTCATGATCGAACCCCTCTTCTTGTTCGTTTGCAGCCGGAAGTGAAAACCTTAACCGTTGCTGAACGTGACTATCGGGTGCTGCACCGCAAAACCGTATACGTCGTTTGACGTACAGTGGGGGGAGAAGAGGGAAAGGCGGGAGCCACCGCCCGACGCGGATGTGTTGACAGCCGGCGTGCGCGGCGTGAAATGGCTTCGACGCGGGAGAGACAGATGGACGTCATGACGATCGGCTTCACCAAGACCAATGCCGAGGGTTTCTTCGGCCGGCTCCGCAATGCGGGGGTCAGGAAAGTGATCGACGTGCGCCTGCACAACACGTCACAGCTGGCAGGCTTCGCGAAGTCCGAGGACCTTGCCTACTTCCTGCGCGAGATTTGCGGCACCGGCTACGTTCATGAGCCCGACCTGGCGCCGACGGAAGACATCATGACCCGCTTCAAGAAGCAGAAGGGGGACTGGGAGGTCTTCCAGCGCGACTTTCTGAACTTGATGTCCGATCGCAGGATCGAAAACCGATACAAGGCGGACGAGTTGGCGGGGGCCTGCCTTCTCTGCTCGGAAGACAAGCCGCACCACTGCCACCGCAGCCTTGTCTGCGATTACCTGAACGGAAAGTGGGGTGGGACTCTTTCCGTCCGGCACCTCTGATCATCCATCCGGAGGGCTTGCAAAACCGCTGCGCGCACAGGAGAGTGCTCAATCATCAGTCACATCACCATGAGCGCTAGATATTAGGCATGGCCGCACGGCAACGCATCATACCGGTCCGTCGGGAGTACAACCGCTGGGTCGCCAACCAGACGCTTGAGGACTACGCGCTGCGCTTTACGGCGAAAAGCGCGCGCCGCTTTTCGTCGAGCCGCATCTCGCAGACGGCCATCGGCGCGATCTCCTTCCTGGCGCTGGAAGCCATCGGCGGCGCCATCACCCTCTCCTACGGCACCACCAATGCCATCTACGCCATTCTCGTGGCCGCCCTCGTCATGCTGGTGGTCGGCCTGCCGATCAGCCGCTATGCGATCCGCCACGGCGTCGACATCGATCTCCTGACCCGCGGCGCGAGCTTCGGTTACATCGGCTCGACGATCACCTCGCTGATCTATGCCAGCTTCACCTTCATGCTGTTTGCGATCGAGGCCTCGATCATGACCGGGGCGCTGGAGCTCGCCTTCGGCATCCCGCCCTGGATCGGCTATATCATCAGCGCCGTCGTCGTCATCCCGCTGGTGATCTACGGCGTCCGGCTGATCTCCCGCTTCCAGCTGGTGACCCAGCCCTTCTGGATCGTCCTCAACATCCTGCCCTTCATCTTCATCGCCTTCCTCGACTGGGAGAAATTCGACCTCTGGCGCGCCTTTGCCGGGATCGACCATTCCAATGCGCAAGCCTCCGGCGTTGCCCCCTTCAACTTGCTGGAGTTCGGCGCCGCCTCGGCGGTCATTCTGGCGTTGATGCCGCAGATCGGCGAGCAGGTGGACTTCCTGCGCTTCCTGCCGGCCGAAGGCCAGCGCAAGTGGCGTCACCGGCTGGCCGTCTTCCTGGCCGGCCCCGGCTGGGTGGTCGTCGGCGTGCCGAAGCTGCTGGCCGGCTCCTTCCTCGCCGTCCTGACGCTCTCGACCGGCTTTCCCGTCCGCGAGGCCGCCGATCCGGCCCATATGTACCTCGCCGCCTTCGGCTACATGATCCCGAACGAAACCGCAGCACTCCTCCTGATGGCCGCTTTCGTCGTCGTCTCGCAGCTGAAGATCAACGTGATGAACGCCTATGCGGGCTCGCTCGCCTGGTCGAACTTCTTTTCGCGGCTGACGCACAGCCACCCGGGACGCGTCGTCTGGCTGATCTTCAATGTCGCCATCGCGCTGCTCCTGATGGAGCTCGGCATCTACCGGCTGCTTGAAGCGACGCTCGGCATCTTCTCGATCATCGCCATGTCCTGGCTCTGCACCATCTCCGCCGATCTCTTCATCAACAAGCCGCTCGGCCTCTCGCCGCCGGGCATCGAGTTCAAGCGGGCGCATCTCTACGACATCAACCCGGTCGGGCTGGGCGCCATGACCGGATCGGCGGCGATCGCGCTCGCCGCCCACTTCGGCCTCTTCGGCTCGGTCATGGCGTCGCTCTCCACCTATCTGACGCTGATCGCCTTCCTGCTCTCACCCGCGCTGGCCTTTGCGACGAACGGCAGGTTCTACCTGGCCCGCAAGCCCCGCCACAGCTGGAAGAACCTGACCTCGATCACCTGCTCGATCTGCGAGCATCCCTTCGAGCCGGAGGACATGGCCTGGTGTCCCGCCTATGCGGCGCCGATCTGCTCGCTCTGCTGCTCGCTCGACAGCCGCTGCCACGACATGTGCAAGCCGAAGGCGCGCCTGCATGCGCAGCTGGGGGCCGTTGCCCGAACCGTGCTGCCGCTGACGGTGGTGACCAAGCTCACCACAAGGCTTGGCCGCTATGCGATCGCCGCCCTGCTGTCGATCTCCGTCATCGGCGTGATCCTTGCCATGATCGGCTATCAGGCGGGGCTTGCGGCGCCGGCCAATGCCGAGGTGATCTACAGCACGATCTTCATCGTCTTCTTCGTCTTCGCCGTCATCGCCGGCATCGTCTCCTGGTTCTATGTGCTCGCCCATGACAGCCGGGTGGTGGCCGAGGAGGAATCCTCGCGCCAGAACACCCTGCTTTTGCGCGAAATCGCCGCCCACAAGAAGACCGACGCCGCCCTGCAGCAGGCCAAGGAAACGGCCGAGGCGGCAAATCGCGCCAAGAGCCGCTACGTCGTCGGCCTGTCGCATGAACTGCGCACGCCGTTGAACGCCGTGATGGGCTATGCCCAGATCCTCGAGCGCGACGAGACCATCCCCGTCCCGCGCCAGGCGGCGATCAAGGTCATCAAGCGCTCGGCAGACCATCTGGCGGGGCTGATCGACGGGCTTCTCGACATCTCCAAGATCGAGGCCGGCCGTCTCCAGGTCTATTCCAACGAGATCAACATCCAGGACTTCCTCGACCAGCTCGTCGAGATGTTCGGCCTGCAGGCCCAGGCCAAGGGGCTGGTTTTCGAGCATGAGCGCGCCCGCGCGCTGCCGCAATATGTCCGCACCGACGAGAAGCGCCTGCGCCAGATCCTCGTCAACCTGCTCTCCAACGCCATCAAGTTCACCGATGCCGGCACGGTCCGCTTCGATGTCACCTATCGCAGCCAGGTGGCGACCTTCACGGTCAGCGATACCGGCCGCGGCATCGCCGAGAAGGATCTCGGGCGGATCTACGAACCGTTCCAGCGCGGCGAGGCGGAGACGATCAAGCCCATGCCCGGTCTCGGCCTCGGGCTGACGATAACCCGGCTGCTGACCAACACGCTCGGCGGTGACATTTCCGTGTCGAGCGTCAAGGACGAGGGCTCGACCTTCCGGGTGCGGCTGATGCTGTCGGCGGTCGACCGGCCGAGCACGGCCCCTGCCCCCGAACGACGCATCGTCTCCTACAGCGGCCCGCGCCGCACGATCATGGTGGTCGATGACAACGAGGACCACCGCGACCTGATGCAGGAAGCGCTGGCGCCGATGGATTTCGTGGTGCTGACGGCCGCGAGCGGGCCGGACTGCCTGACGCTGATTGAGGGCGTGAAGCCCGATCTCTTCCTGGTCGACATCTCCATGCCCGGCATGAGCGGCTGGGACCTGGTGACGCGATTGCGCGAAGGAGGTCAGACGGCGCCGATCGTCATGCTCTCGGCCAACATCGGCGATGGTACGGCGGCCAAGGCGGAAGGTCATAACGATGCCATCGGCAAGCCGGTGGACATGCGCCAGCTGAGCGATCGCCTGGCCGCCCACCTCGGTCTGACCTGGATCTACGAGGACGAACTGCAGACGATCGCCGCCCCTGCGCGGAGCGCCCTCATCAGTCCTGGAGAAAATCACCTGAAGGACCTGTTGCGGCTCGGCGAGATCGGTTACGTCCGGGGGATAGAAAGCAAGCTCGCCGACCTTGCGCAGTCGGAGGCCAACCGCCCCTTCGTCGCCGAGCTGGGTGTCTACGTGCAGGCCTTCGACTTCGACGGCTACAGGACATTCCTCAACCGATTCAGCGGAGAACACGCAACCGATGGCTGATGCAGCCCTGCCCCGCGACATCGTCCTTTTGGTCGACGACAGTCCCGAAGCCCTCGGTTTCCTGACCGAGGCGCTGGAGCAGTCCGGCTTTTCGGTGCTGATCGCGACCTCAGGACAGGCAGCGCTCAACATCGTCGAGCGCATCACGCCCGATCTGATCCTGCTGGACGCGGTCATGCCGGCCATGGACGGTTTCGCCACATGCCGGCGGCTGAAGGCCAATCCGGCCGTGTCGCAGGTCCCGGTGATCTTCATGACCGGCCTGACGGAAACCGAGCATGTGGTCAACGCACTGGATTGCGGCGGTGTGGACTACCTCACCAAGCCCATCAACATCGACGAACTGCGGGCCCGCATCCGCGTCCACCTCGCCAATGCCCGCTCCGCCCAGAGCGCTCGGGTGGCGCTCGACGCCGCCGGACGTCATCTGCTGGCGGTCAAGGGCGACGGCAGCATCCACTGGTCCACCCCGCAGGCGACGCGGCTGGTGAATGCCGCGACCGGCAGCGACGACGGTCTGGAAGCGGTCGCGCACCACATCGCGTCGTGGCTCGGCGCACGCGAGCAGCCCGGCGCACCGCGCGATGGCGCCTTCGCGCTCAGCCTCAAGGACGAGGCAGGCCTGCATTTCACCTTCCTCGGCGCCATCGGCGCCGACGAGTTCCTGTTCCGGCTGACCGGCTCCAGCCAGCGCGCCGGCGCCGACGTGCTGCGCCAGCATTTTTCGCTGACGCAGCGGGAATCGGAAGTTCTCGAATGGATCGCCAAGGGCAAGTCGAACCGCGACATCGGCGACATCCTCGGCCTGTCGGCCCGTACGGTGAACAAGCACCTCGAGCAGATCTACGTGAAGCTCGGCGTCGAAAACCGGGCCTCCGCGGCGGTCAAGGCGGCGCAGGTGATTTATCTGGCGTGACCACGACCGGTTCAGACCTGCATCAGGAGGAACTCCGGTGCCGCGGTCATGCCACCGTGCCAGAGCCGGGTGCACGAACGTCAGCGATCGGCTTACACGGCCAGTCGTTTGACCAGAACCAAGGACAGTATCGCAGCAACGAATAGAAACACCGCACCGACAATCCATGCGATGGGTGTCGAGTAACTCTCGGCGACGGTTCCGGCCAACACCAGTCCCAATGCGGCTCCCAACTGCTGTACAAGCGATCTCAAAGACAGCATGGTCGACCGCTGACGGTCTCCTACGCAACGATGCAGAATGCTGCTGGCAGGTGTCTCGCTGACGCCAAGGAACACGGAATACAGGACAAAAACGGTCACAAAGCCTAGGATATTGCCCTGGAATGCCAATGCGATCTGAACGCCTGCCAGGCATGCAAAAGTCGCCGCAAGCGTCATTGCGTGCTGCCGCTTGAAGATCCGGCTGATGTACGGAGACAGAGATGCGCCAAAAGCGATGGAGAAGAAATAGGTCGCGGTCACGACACCAATGACGGTGTTTGCATAGCCCTCGTCCAACATCGGCTTTGCGTGGGTTGGCCAGATCACCTCGACTGGGTTGGTTGCCATCAAGAAGAACGCCAGCGTTGCCAATAGAACCGATAGTGCAGGATGTTTCAGAGCAAGAACGCCCGCGTCTTTGATCACCAACGGAACGTTTGCGAACCCCTGTCTGAGCGCACCGGGGTCCACCGAACGTGGTTTTTCGACAATGGCCAATACCGTGAAAACAAACACGCCCAGCATCACACCAAAGCTTGCTGCATAGGACACATCATAGATGCTGAGACCGATGCTTTCCGCGACCGAGCCGAAAATATCGGGCAGAAGGCCACCGAGGACCGCGCCAATGGCCAACCCGACAGCATTGGCCCATTGCGCTTTGGCCAGCGCGGGCTGGAGATCCACATTCGGCGCGGCGGCTTTGAAAGTTTCGACAAACCACGCATCAAGCGTCCCCGACCGAAGCGCACGTCCGAAACCGATGAACGCAAATGAAACTGCGAGAACATAGAAATCGCTGGTTGCGAGAAAGAGCGCGAGCGAAATCAAGCTGGCGACGACTGCCATCAGAAAGACCGGCTTGCGTCCAATACTGTCTGCCAAGCCACCAAAAGGCAGTTCCATCGCCATAGTCGTGAGCGAATACACCCCGAAGAGAAGCGATATTTGAAAGAGGTCCATGCCTCGGTCGGTTAACGCCAGAGCAACAACGGCAACCGTCAGACCCATCGCAAGACGATCAAGAAACTGGTGTATCTGAAACACCCGAATGTGCCGTCGTGCCGAACGGGTTAGCCCTACGAAGGAAAACTCTGTTTCTGTTGCCATGTTTGCAACATCGACATTTCTGCCACCATGCACAATGCCAAAGGTGGATCAGGACCGATCCCCCGCGCTTCTGCGCCGACTGGGGCGATACCAGATCGCGACATCGAATTGAATGTAGGCATGCAGAACAAAAAAAGCCCGGCCGAAGCCGGGCTTTTCTCAAGTCGGAATGCCTCACGGCAAACCTTAGTCAGCCATCTGGACGTAGGTGAAGTTGCCGTCGGCACCCTTCTTCCACTCGTACATGACGTAGCCCGGCAGCTTCGGGTCGCCCTTTTCGTTGAAGCCCATGTCGCCGAGAGCGGTCGGGAAGGTGTTGGCCTTCATCGCTTCGGCAACGGCCTGCGGATCGTTCGATCCGGCAGCCTTCGTGGCGCCGTCCAGCACCTGCATCGCAGCGTAGGAGTACAGCGTGTAGGCTTCCGGCTCGAAGCCGGCTGCGCGGAACTTCTCGACGAGCTCCTTGTTCTGCGGCGCCAGACGCGGGTCCGGACCGAAGGTGTTGAGCGTGCCTTCGACGGCGTCGCCGGCGATCGAGGCCAGTTCGTTGGAAACGATACCGTCACCAGAAACGAGCGTTGCATCGAGACCCTGGTCGGCAGCCTGACGGATGATCAGGCCGGCTTCCGTGTGGAGGCCACCCCAGTAGATGATCGAGACGCCGGCTTCCTTCATCTTGGCGATGAGGGCGGAGAAGTCCTTGTCGCCGGTGTTGACGCCTTCGCGGATCACTTCCGTGACGCCGGCGGCATTCATTGCCTTCTTGGTTTCTTCGGCAAGACCCTGGCCGTAAGGCGTCTTGTCGTCGATGACCGCGATCTTCGCGTCCTTGAAGTTCTCGGCGAGATAGGCGCCGGCAATGCCGCCCTGTTCGTCGTCGCGGCCGCAGGTGCGGAAGGTGTTCCACAGGCCGCGCTCGGTGAAGACCGGGTTGGTCGATGCCGGCGTGATCTGCAGGATGCCGTTCTCTGCGTAGACTTCCGAGGCCGGAATGGAAACGCCGGAGTTGAAGTGGCCGATGACGAACTGCACGCCGTCAGACACGAACTTGTTGGCGACCGAAATGCCCTGCTTCGGGTCGGACACGTCGTCGCCGAGCACGATGCGGATCTGCTCGCCGTTGAGGCCGCCAGCCGCGTTGATGTCGGCAGCTGCCTGCTCGGCGCCCTTCTGAAGCTGCGCTCCGAAAGCTGCGTTCGGGCCCGTCAGAGGACCTGCCACGCCAACCAGCACCTCTGCCCAGGCGCTGCCGCCGAAGGCGACGACGGCTGTCAGTGCGACGGCGGAAAGAAGAGACTTCTTCATTATGTTACTCCCAGTTTTATAAGCGGGTTGGATTTCGAGCCGGCCGCGATACCCACTGTTGTCGCGTCGGAAACTGTTCCACTCTAAGGTTTCGTCGCTTTGAACCTTTGCCCAATCTGAGGACAGATTTTCGCGACTGTCAATCTTTCTTCTTCCATGAGAAAGCGGAGGTTTGTTCGTAGAGCCAGTAGTAGTTGTCGACCATCTGCCGTGTCCGGCGCATCCGGAATCCGATCGTCGACAGCACCAGCAGAAGCACGAAGTCGATGAGGTAGTAGAAGGGGCTGACGAACGGTCCCTCGAACAGCGAAAAATGCAGGAAGCGCATCACGAAGGCGAGCAGCGCGGTATAAATCACCACAGTGAGATAGCCTTGCCAGCCTTCCGCGACGGCCCTGCCGGTGCGCCACGCTGTCCAGAAGCCGATCAGCAACACGAGGACGCGCAGCACGTAGCGGACGCCGGTGTCGGTTTCGAAGAATAAACCCTGCATCTCAATCTCTCCCTGACGCGCGGCTCAATGCCGGCCCCCTTCGAGGTAGGCGGCGCGCACTTCCGGATTGGTCAGAAGCTCTCTGCCCGTTCCCGTCATCGTCACCTTGCCATTGACCATGACGTAGGCACGATGCGACAGCCGCAGTGCGGCGAACGCGTTCTGCTCCACCAGGAAGACGGTCAGCCCTTCTTCCTCGTTGAGCTTCTTGATCGCCTCGAAGATGCCCTTGACGATCAGCGGCGCGAGGCCAAGCGACGGCTCGTCGAGCAGCAGGAGCTTCGGCCGTGACATCAGGGCACGCCCGATCGACAGCATCTGCTGCTCGCCGCCGGACAGTGTCCCGCCGCGCTGGCTTTGCCGTTCCTTCAGGCGCGGGAACAGGGTGAAGATCTTCTCCACGTCCTCGTCGAAGTGCTTCATCTTGTCGAGGCCGGCACCCATCTGCAGGTTCTCGTAGACGGTCATGCGCGGGAAGATGCGGCGGCCTTCCGGCGACTGGGCGATCCGGCGCCGCGCGATCAGGTGCGTCGGCTGCTGGGTGATGTCCTCGCCGTCGAAGATGATCGAGCCGTGGCGCGCCTGCGGGCTGCCGCAGATGGTCATCATCAGCGTCGACTTGCCGGCGCCATTGGCACCGATCAGCGAGACGATCTCGCCGCGGTTGACGTGCACGTCGACACCGTCGAGCGCCCGGATATTGCCATAGAACGTCTGGACGCCCTGGACTTTCAGGAGGGGTTCAACGGACATCAGATCCTCCCCTCGTCGAGTTGTTCCTCGATTTGTTCAACTTCGTCATCCTCGACGCCGAGATAGGCAGCGATCACCTTCGGGTCGTTCTTCACGTGGTCGGGCGTGCCGTCGGAAATCTTCTGGCCGTATTCCAGCACCACGACATGGTCGGAGATCTCCATCACCACCGACATGTCGTGCTCGATCAAGAGGATCGAGGCGCCATCGTCGCGGATGGAGTGCAGAAGCGTGTTCAGCGCAGCCGACTCGCGCGGATTGAGGCCGGCGGCCGGCTCGTCGAGGCACAGAAGCTCAGGCCCCGTGCACATCGCCCGGGCGATCTCGAGACGGCGCTGCCCACCATAGGGAAGGTCGCCCGCCGGATCGTCGGCCCGTTCCGTCAGGTTGGCCTTGTCCAGCCAGTACTTCGCCTTGTCGATCGCGGCCGCCGATGCCTTCGTGTAGGCGGGCATGCCGAGAAGACCGAGGATCGTATAGCCGGAGGCCTTCATCAGTGCATTGTGCTGGGCGACCAGAAGGTTCTCCAGAACCGTCAGTCCCGAGAACAACCGGATGTTCTGGAAGGTCCGCGACACCTTGGCGATCTTGGTGATCTCGAAGTCGCGAAGCCGTTCCAGCAGATAGTGGTCGCCATCCCGCTGCTTCAGGGTGATCATGCCCATGGTCGGCTTGTAGAAGCCGGTGATGCAGTTGAAGACGGTCGTCTTGCCGGCACCGTTCGGGCCGATCAGCGCGGTAATGTTGCCGCGCCTGGCTTCGAAGGAGAAGTCGTCGATGGCCATCAGGCCGCCGAAGCGCATCGACAGGTGCTCGACCTTCAGGATCGTGTCGTTGTTGTTCATCGTATTCGTTCCGGGGGTCATCAGCCGTGGCCCTCCTTGGTAAAGCTGCCGGCGACGGCCTTACGCTCCTTGAGGAAGGCCGTGGGCTCACGCGAGCCCACGAAGCCGCGCGGCTTGAAGACCATGACGACGATCATCGCCAGGCCGAACAGCAGCATGCGGTAGAGCTCCGGCGTGAAGTCGGGGCCGAAGACATGCTTCAGGAATTCCATCTCGCGCAGCAGTTCGGTGCCGCCGACCATGACGATGGCGGCGATGGCAATCCCGGTCAGCGAGCCCATGCCGCCGAGGACGACGATCGCCAGGATGACGGCCGATTCCAGGAAGACGAAGCTTTCCGGAGAGACGAAACCCTGCCGGGTGGCGAAGAACGCGCCGGCAAAGCCACCGATCATCGCGCCGATGGCAAAGGCCGTCAGCTTGGTGGTGACCGTATTGATCCCGAGCGAGCGGCAGGCGATCTCGTCTTCGCGCAGGGCTTCCCAGGCGCGACCGATCGGCATGCGGCGAAGCTTGATCGTCACATAGGCCGTCAGCATGCAGAGCGCGAGGATCAGGTAGAACAGGAAGATCTTGTAGTAGGCCGAGGACATCGAGAGACCCCATGCCTTCGTGAAGTTGTTCGCGGCCCCCACGTCAAACGACCAGATTCCGAAGAAGGAAGCCTTGGGAATGCCCGAGATGCCGAAGGTGCCCTTCGTCACGGCGGTCCAGTTGATCAGCACGAGACGGATGATCTCGCCGAACGCCAGTGTGACGATCGCCAGATAATCGCCCCGCAGGCGCAGCACCGGAAATCCGAGGATGACGCCCCAGAAGGCGGCCAGAATGCCCGACAGCGGCAAGAGAACCCAGAAGGACAGGCCGAACTGCTGGGACAGCAGCGCATAGGAATAGGCGCCGACGGCATAGAAGGCCACATAGCCGAGATCGAGGAGACCGGCGAGCCCGACGACGATGTTCAGGCCCCAGGCGAGCATGACGTAGATCAGGATCTGGATGCCGAAGTTGTCGACGTATTTCAGCGACCCCTGCGTTCCCGCCAGCATGACCGACAGCGGCGGGTAGATCAGAAGACCGATGAGGGCGATCTTCAGGAAATTCCTCTGGAAGAAGTTCTTCCCGTCGGAGACCTCCGGGATGCCGGCCTTGGCCTTGTCCCGCTTGCGCTTGTCCAGATGCGGCTTGATGAAGCCGACGACCAGGAAGCGGCTGACGGCCGCGATCACGACGAAGACCGCAAGCAGGCCCCAGCGCGTGCGCCAGACAAGGGCGTTGTTGATGTCCTGGTAGGTCTCGATGCCGACGTAAAGGATGAAGAGGCCGAAGGAGACGGCGGCCGCGACCAGGGCCTCCTTGGCAGCCTGAGCCATCAGGCTGTTGTTGTCAGACGACTGCGCCATGTCAGACTTTCTCCACTTCCGGACGGCCAAGGATGCCGGTCGGTTTGAAGATCAGCACGAAGGCGAGCAGCGCGAAGGTCGCCACATCCTTGTAGGCAATCGTGAAATAGGCCGACCAGAGCGACTCGATGAGGCCGATCAGCAGCCCGCCGAGAACTGCGCCCGGCAGCGAGCCGATGCCGCCGAGAACGGCTGCGGTGAACGCCTTGACGCCCGGAATGAAGCCGTCGTTGAACGTCGCGACGCCATAATACATTAGATACATCGTGCCGGCGACGGCGGCGAGCGCCGCGCCCATGATGAAGGTGATCGAGATCGTCCGGTCGACGTCGACGCCGAGCAGTGCCGCCATCTTGCGGTCCTGCTCGGTTGCGCGCTGGGCGCGTCCGAGTGGCGTCTTGTTGACGATGTACCAGAAGACCGTCAGCAGCACCGCGGTGACCGCGACGATGATGATCTGCTTCAAGGATATGGTGATGTTGCCGAAGTGGTACACATCCGTCACGAGCGACGGGATCGGCTTGTTGCGCGGACCCTGCGTCACCTGGATGAAGTTCGACAGCACGATCGACATGCCGATCGCGGTGATCAGCGGCGCCAGGCGGAACGACCCGCGCAGCGGCCGGTAGGCGACCCGCTCGATCGTCCAGTTCCACAGGCTCGTCATCAGCATCGCCGCAATCAGCATCACCAGCAGCGCCAGCGCCACGGGAATGCCTGCGAAGAACGATGTGAGAATGAGGAACACGATCAGGGCCGCGAAGGCGCCGAGCATGAAAATGTCACCATGGGCAAAATTGATCATGCCGATGATGCCGTAGACCATCGTGTAGCCGATTGCGATAAGGCCGTAGATGGATCCAAGAGTCAGCCCGTTGGCGAGCTGCTGGACGAAGTACTCCATATAATTTCCCCCGGATGCGATCCCATCGGCCGCATCTCTTTTATTCTTGACCCTTGCGGGTCCCCAGACTTCAGGCGCATCCATTACCGTTTTTGGCATAAATGTGAAGACAAAAAGCCGGGAGCACGGCGAAAAGCATTCGGTTTTCAACAGTCTGCACACAGACGAAGCCGGAACGCCAAAAAATACGCAGGGCCCTGCCGAAATCCGCGCCTTTGTGGTTTGCCGACACATCGATCCGCCGCGCCAGGGTTGCGCCCACACCGCGACGGAAGAAGGAAAAGCGATGTGCGGCGCCTGCAGCTGCGCCCCTCCCACGCATAGGAACCGCACAGCCAGGTCAATCGAAACAACGGCTTACCCCGGTTCAGATTCACCTCCCGAAGAACCGCGCCTACTCTCTGGCAAACAGGAGAGAGATCATGGCCGATACCACCGCGAAGCTGAACCTGCCCTTCATCCTTCCATCCCAGGCTCAGAAGCACGTCACCCACAACGAGGCCCTGCTGACGCTGGATGCGCTGGTACACCTTGCCATCCTCGCAGAGACATCCACCCCACCCGTCTCCCCGATGGAAGGCGTGGTCTTCCTGATCGGCACCGAACCATTCGGACCATGGGCAGGTCGCCAGGGACAGCTGGCGGCCTGGCGGGACGGAGCGTGGGCTTTCCTGCAACCGCAGGACGGCTGGCGCGCCTGGTTCGTGTCTGATCTTTCTCTGAAGGTCTTTTCCGGCGGAGACTGGCGCAACGCTCTTCCCGCCGAGGCAGAATTTGCCCGTCTCGGGATCGCAGCTTCCGCCGATGAAACGAACAGGCTCGCCCTCTCCTCCCCTTCCAGTCTCTTCTCCCATGCCGGCGCTGGCCATCAGTTGAAGATCAACAAGGCGACCGGCGGAGACACCGCATCGCTGCTGTTCCAGTCCGGATGGACCGGCTACGCGGAAATGGGCCTGACGGGCGACAATGCGCTTTCGCTGAAGGTCAGCGACGGCAGCACCTGGAAGACCGGCCTCTCCCTCGATCCGGCCGGCCGGGTCCATCGACCAAACCAGCCCGTGGCACGGGCCTATCGAGCCGGAACGACATTTGCACCGGCCGATAACACCCGGAGCGGATTCACAGGTTTTTCGCTGGTCCAGGGCGGCTTTCAGCTCGCAAGCGCAGTGCCCGGCGGCGGCAACGAGATCCTGGTGCCTGCGGCCGGCATCTACCTGATCTGCCTGCACGTGGCCGTCGCCACCTCCAGCGGACACACGACCGGCCTGCGCGTCAACGACACCTCGGATCTGCTGACGCTCCCCGGAAGCGCGGGCTTTCAATCGGCCAGCACGATGGCAGCCCTTGCGGCCGGCGACACGCTCACCCTTAGGCACGACGGAACGGCGCAGCTGCGCGCCGGACCCGACGGCACAACACTATCCTTGGCTCTACTTTAGAGGCGATTGAATTAATCGCCTCTGACATCTGCTTGTAGTTAACCAATGATTAACTTTGAGGATGACAGCCGGAAAATACTGTTCTATTGTTGAAATGGGTGTGGCGATGCGTACTTCCTGTCGGGGTGGCTCTGTGAGTATGTCGGATTTTCAAAAAAATACCGTCTATGCAGCTGCCGATGTCCTGTCGGCATCGCCTGCTCTGCAGACCTATGTCGATCACTATCCCTTCCAGCTGACCGGGCCAATTCGGGTCGAGCAGGCTGTCGCCAAGAGGGTGATCGACGTCGCCGTGTCCATCATGGCGCTCATTGCGCTCTTCCCGCTCTTGTTGGCGGTGGCCATCATGATCCGGCTTGACAGCCCAGGCCCCGTCCTGTTCACCCAGGTCCGCTGGGGCAAGGACTGCCGCAAGATCAAGGTCTACAAATTCCGCTCGATGCGCATCGACAACTGCGACGTCACCGGCGTTCTGCAGACAAAGGTGAACGACCCCCGGATCACGCGGATCGGCGCCATCATTCGGCGCACCAACATTGATGAACTGCCGCAGCTCCTGAATGTCCTCAAGGGCGACATGTCGCTTGTCGGGCCGCGTTGCCATGCGATCGGCATGCTGGCCGCAGGCATCCCCTACGAGGATCTGGTCCCTCACTATCACCGCCGCCACCTGGTGAAGCCCGGAATGACGGGCCTTGCGCAAATGCGCGGCCTTCGTGGTCCGACGGACAGAGCCGCCAAGGCCCGGGCGCGAATTGCCTGCGACCTCTACTACATCGACAATTTCAACCTCCGGCTCGACCTCAAGATCATGGTGCTGACCGTGTGGAACGAGTTGCGCGGCGGAAACGGTTTCTGAGAAAGCCCGGTTTTGCTGCCTTAATTGGCTGCCGCACCGCTGCATCTCCTCTTTTCCGGGCTTGTGGATGCCTTTGGAACAAATGCTTCGCCACATTTAGGTAAATGTTAAATCTGCGGCGCTAGCCTTCGCCTTGTGGTCTTGTGTTTGTGTAGAGAGTTCCATGACCGAAATGATACGGCCCCGAGTGAAATACGTCATCGGCCCCGATGGCAGTCCGTTGACGATAGCCGACCTTCCGCCGGCCAATACCCGCCGCTGGGTCATTCGCCGCAAGGCGGAAGTCGTCGCAGCCGTGCGGGGCGGCTTGCTGAGCCTGGAAGAAGCGTGCGAGCGCTATACGCTGACGGTGGAGGAATTCCTCTCCTGGCAGTCATCGATCAATGATCACGGCCTTGCCGGCCTGCGCACCACGCGTATCCAGCAGTATCGCCACTAGCGTTCCGCTGACAATCTAGTCCATGCCGCAAGGCGCCGCTCGGGAGACCACACCGCGGCGCCTTCTGGCATTGAGGCAAGGACTCCTGCAGAGCCCCTGCCCGGTCGGCCTTTAGCCCTGCCGATCCCACCAAATCCCGACAGCCAGACTTGCCATGGTTCCGCAGTCGCTGAAGATGTCCTATGCATGACATCTCGAGCGGCAACGGAGAGCGACATGGACATCAGCCACCAGGAATCAAAATCGGGCGGGCGCTATTCGGCCACGCTGGATGGGCATGAGGCTGAGCTCACCTACTCGCGGACATCACCGCGGCTGGTGATCGTCGACCATACGGGCGTTCCCGACGAGTTGCGCGGCCAGGGCGTCGGTCAGGCGCTCGCCGCCCATGCGGTCGAAGAGGCACGCCGGGGCGGATGGAAGATCATGCCGCTATGCCCATTCTTCAGGAGCCAGGCACTGCGGCACCCGGAATGGCAGGACGTCATCAGCGGCTAGGCCGCCGCACAAATCTTGGGGTCAAACGCGAAGGGCCGCATGGCCAGTCGGCCTGCGGCATCTTTTCTTTGCAGGCGGCAGGGTGTCAGGCCCTGGCGCGCATGGCTCCGTCCCGCTCTTCCAGAGCCGCAGCCTTGGAAAACTCGGCCTGAGCCTCCTCGACGGCGAGTTCAGCGGTTTCCTGCTGAACGCGAAGATCGCGGATCGAGACCTGAAGATTGTCGGCCCGCTGGCGGGCCGCCTTGGCAAAGGTCGGATAGGCGAAGTGATTCGGATCGGTGATTCCCGATTTTTTCTCCTCGACGCCGATCTGATATTCGAGCTCCTTTGCCATGCGCTCGAATTCCGCCATCATCATCTGCAACTGCTGCAGCTGGCGGCGTTTCTCATTGACCTGAAATTCCTTCAGGCGAACTAGGCTGTCACGCGACTTCATACGCAATACTCCGTGGGAAGCGGCACCTGTCCGCTGTAACCCGATTGTTACACTTCGGGCCAAAAAACCCGTACGCGTTAATGCAAATCCCCTCCGCGTTAACCTTTCGTTTACGGGCATCATTAACAATACGGGTGATCATTTAAGGGTCGGTAAATGCCAAGGCCTATTTGGCGCGGCAATGTGAGAGTCGCATGAATCACTTAACGAGGTTTCCTCATGCGGTGGTTTAAGTCAGGCGATGGCCGATCCTCTTTGAAAATCAGACGGGTGTCTTCACGTGCTTAATAATTACGATACCGCTTGCCTAAGTGAATCAGAATTTGTTAACCATTTGGTGGCAGCCTCCAAATCAGGCTCAGTCTGGATCCGTTACGCCTAGGGGCACGGACTACCTAGCGGCGGCAAAGGGGAAAATTATGCGGGTTCTACTCATCGAAGATGACAGCGCAACAGCGCAGAGCATCGAGCTGATGCTGAAGTCGGAGAGCTTCAACGTTTATACGACCGATCTCGGGGAAGAAGGCGTCGACCTCGGGAAGCTCTACGACTACGACATTATCCTTTTGGATCTCAACCTGCCCGACATGTCGGGTTACGAGGTTCTCCGGACACTGCGCCTGTCCAAGGTCAAGACCCCGATCCTGATCCTGTCGGGCATGGCCGGCATCGAGGACAAGGTTCGCGGCCTCGGCTTCGGCGCCGACGACTACATGACCAAGCCCTTCCACAAGGACGAACTGGTCGCTCGCATTCATGCGATCGTCCGACGCTCCAAGGGCCACGCCCAGTCGATCATCATCACCGGTGAACTGATCGTCAATCTTGACGCCAAGACGGTCGAAGTCGGTGGCCAGCGCGTCCACCTGACGGGCAAGGAATACCAGATGCTCGAGCTGCTCTCGCTGCGCAAGGGCACGACGCTGACGAAGGAAATGTTCCTCAACCACCTCTACGGCGGGATGGACGAGCCCGAACTGAAGATCATCGACGTCTTCATCTGCAAGCTGCGCAAGAAGCTCGCCAATGCTGCCGGCGGCGCCAACTACATCGAAACCGTCTGGGGCCGCGGCTACGTGCTGCGCGAACCGGAAGGCGACCTGGCCGAAAGCGCATAATTTCAACACCCGCGCATTTTCCCCCCTGCAAACGCCCGCGTCCGACGCGGGCGTTTTGCGTTGCAGCAGGCATGCATGAACGTCCCGTGAACCGGTCAGCTCAGCGTCGACTGATTCGCTTTGGGAGAGATCGCCTTCAGGCCGGGGCGGCGACAAATGCGCCGAAGACGGCCGTCAGGATCTTGCGATCGAACGGCTTCAGCAGGAAGTCATTGGCACCGGCGCGCTTGCCAAGCATCATCTTCTTCAGATCGGCCTCGATGACGCAGTAGAATATCCGCACGCCCTTGCCGTTCGGCAAGGCACGGACATTCTGGATCAACCCGAGCGCACCTTCCAGCCCCGCATCCACGATCAGGATGGCCGGCAGATCGGTCTCGCAGCGGCTCATGGCCTCGTCGGCGCTGGCGGCCTCGGCAACGAGAAAGCCGATCTCGGACAGGATGCGCTTTCCGACCTTGCGGACGACATCCGAACCGTCGGCAATCATCAGACGCTGCATAGCTCACTCCCTGCTCCAAGGCCTCCCCGTTCAGGAAAAGCCTCGGCAAGGATAGAGCCAAGTCAGCTAACGAATGGTTACGTCGGGAGAATGCTCAGGCGGCTGTGGTTTCGGCCGTGAAGACAATCTTGTCCTCGGACACGACGTAGCGGAGCTCCATGCCGCATTCATCCGCCAGGAGCACCGTATAATAGGGCTGGATGGTATGGGCATCGATCGACTCATCCAGCGTTCCGGAGCAGATCTCCACGAACTTCGCCGGCACGCGCATCATCCGTCCCTTGATGGTGATCGTGAACTTCGCGTGGTGCTCCGGGTTCTCGAGCATGACGTCGACAGAGCCGCCGCGTGGAATGCCGCCATAGGCGACGAGGAAGAGGTTGAGGAGCAGCTTCACCCGATTCTTCGCGACGATCGCCCTCGGGCCGCTCCAGGTGACTTCCGTCTTCTTCTCGGCAGCCGCATAATCCTTCGCGGCCTTTTCGGCCTCGCCCGTGTCGATCGAGGCGCCGACCGATCCAGAGGCACCGAAAGCAAGCCGGGCAAACTTGAGGCGGACGGCAGCATTGAGCGCGGATGTCCGGATCAGGTCGAGGGCATCGGCGTCCGACGCGCCGGGACCGCCCTCATCCAGCAGTTCCAGGCCATTGTTGATCGCACCGACGGGAGAGATCACGTCATGGCAGACACGGCTGCACAGCAGAGCCGCAAGATCTGGCCCCTCAAGGGTGAGATTGGGGTTCTTGGCCATTCGGTTCTCCTGCTGCTGTCATGCCAGCATCTGTATGGTCTTAGCATTGTGCGAAGATGGTGCCGTGTCGTCGGTCATAAAGACACCATATTTGGTAAACCGATTGTTAAGGCGATCCCCGCAATATGTGAACCTCACCCGCACCAAAGAACAAGACGGACCCGATTGATGCGCATGTACCAGACTTCTCCCCTCGCCCGCTTTGCCGCAATCGCCGTCGCAGTGCTGACGCTGGCAGGCTTCGGCTGGGGCAAGCCGGCACAGGCCCAGAACAGCGCCCAGTATACGGCGCAGGAAATCATAGATGCCGGTCACGGCTTCTTCGGCTCCACGAGCGGCGGCCTGGCCAAGGTGGTCGAAAAGGCCTTCGAGCAATACGGCCTGCCAAACGGCTATATCCTCGGCCAGGAAGGTTCAGGGGCCTTCATCGCCGGTCTGACCTATGGCGAAGGGGAGCTTTACACGAAGAACGCCGGCCAGCACCCGGTCTTCTGGCAGGGTCCATCGCTCGGCATCGACTACGGCGGCCAGGGCTCCCGCGCCATGATGCTCGTTTACGACCTGCCGGCCATTCCGAGCCTCTATGCCCGCTTCGGGGGCGTTTCAGGGTCTGCCTTCGTCGTCGCCGGCGTCGGGATGACCGTCATGCGCAACAACGACGTCATCCTTGTGCCGATCCGCACCGGCCTCGGCGCCCGTCTCGGCATCAACATCGGCTACCTGAAGCTGACCCCCACGCCGACCTGGAACCCTTTCTGAACTGTTGAATTATAGCCCCGGGGCATCAACAGGGGGTGGCATTGGCACGCTTGGCAGAACGGCATCATGGCATTGCTTGCCGCAGCCTACGGGTTGTGCTTAAACGTCGAACTGCCCCAGAACACGTCCAATCCGGCGAGATGGCCCTGTCGTGATCCAATTCGCTCTCCTTTTCGGCCTGGGCTTCCTGAGCGCCTCGCTACTGGTCATGTTGATCGCCCCCGCGATCCACGGCCGCATCGTCCGCTACACCGAAAAGCGCATCCAGGCCACTTTGCCGATCAGTCCGCAGGAGGTTCGCGCCCAGCGCGACATGGCGCGCGCCGTCTACGCCGCCGAAAATGCCCGTACCAAGCAGGAACTGGTACAGGAGCGTGACCAGACCGTCGGTCTGAAGCTGCGTTACGATAAGCTGGCTGAGGAAGCGCGGCGCCTGCAGTCGGACAATCATGACCTGCAGATGCAGATCAACGATATGGATGTCGAGGCGGCCGACCTCCGCTCCCGCCTGCGCCAGGAAGACAGCTATATCCAGCAGCTGAAGGCGGCAGTCGAAGCGGCCGAGGAAGCGGATGCCGCCAAGGGCGTCCAGATCGAGGACTTGCAGCGGCGGGTCGCCAAGCTCACGGCAGACGGCGACAATTTCCGGATCGACCTCTCCGCCCGCGATACCGAAATCGAAAACCTCAAGTTTCGCATTGCCGCACTTCGGGACGAACGCGAAGCCATCCGCAGCGACATCAAGCTGCAGACCTCGCGGGCCAAGGATGCCGAAAACAGGCTTGCACAGGAAGAACACCGCGCGCTGCGGCTTGAGGACAAGCTTTCGCGTGAAATCTCCGTGCGGACGGACAAGGAAAACGCGCTGGAGCGACGCCTTCAGGAAATCGCTCTCCTGAAGGACAAGCTGAAGGCGGCGAACGCCGAAGCACGCGATGCCGCACGCTCCGCAAACAAGTCGGGCTCGAAGCAGCCAGCCGCCGGCAGCATGGCCACGCAGGCCACCACGGCCAGCGTGCCGCTTGCTCCCGTCGAAACGACCGGGCCTGCCGACATCGCCGCGGTCATCGCCGCCTCTCCGGCGCTTTCCGAGCTGGCAGACAATGTCCACAATCGGGCATCAGCCCTCTCCGAGCGGCTTCTGAAGGCCAGGAGCGATGGCAATGATCCTGCCATACGCGAGGAACTGGCGGCGATTGCCGCAGCCATGGTGACGCTCACGGCCCGGGCCGAAGGTCCCGCCTCCCCCATTCATGCCATGCTGGAGCCGGACGGCGCGGCCAAAGGCACCCGTAGAAGCCTCGCCGCGCGCACGCGCGCGGAACTTGAGGCCGCTCAGGAGCCGGCGGTCCCGTCCGTCTGAAGCCGCCCCTGGGCACTGGCCAGCAGATAGAGGGCGATACCGGTCGCCGTTGCCGCATTGAGGCTGTCGAGCCCCGGCGCCTGTGCGATGCGCGCCGTGTTGAACCGGTCGAGGATAGCGGCGGGAAGACCGCTTCCTTCCGTGCCGGTCACCAGCGCCATGCGCGGCGCAGCGCTTAGGCTGCCCATCTCGGTTTTCCCGGAGGGGGAAAGCGCCCAGACGTCGAAGCCGCGTTGAACGAGCGCCGCAAGATTGGCCTCGATGCTGCCGCCCCTGGCATAGGGCACCTTCAACACCGCACCCACCGAGACACGAAGCGCCTTGCGATAGAGGGGATCACAGCAGGTCTCGTCGAGGAGGACCGCATCCGCGCCGAAGGCTGCGGCGTTGCGAAAGATCGAGCCGATATTGTCGTGGTTGGAGATGCCGGCGGCGCACACCACCAGCGCGGTGTCCGGCAAGGTCTCGAGCAGTTCCGCCGCGTGTGGCTGATGGCTGCGGTACCCGAGGGCGAGGACGCCGCGGTGCAGGTGAAAACCGGCGATTGCGTCGAGCACTGTCGAGCTGGCCACATAGACCGGCACGTCCGCGGGGAAGGAAGCAAGCTCCGCCTGCAGGCCCGCCACCCGGTTCTCCAGCAGCAGGATCTTTTCGGCGACGAAGCCTCCGCCGCCCGCATTTGCGGCGGCAAGCATCCGCAGCACGACCGTCCCCTCGGCGATGAAGCGGTTCTGTCGTCCGGTCAGGTCCCGCTCGCGGATGGCATGGAATTCCAGGATGCGCGGATCATCGGGATCGTCGATCCGGATGATCCGGGCTTCGCCGCCCGCCGCCATTCAGGGTGCTGTTCCGACCGCCACATCGGCAACGATGCGACCGACCGACGCGTCGAACACCAGTGCCTTCTGCGCGCCGCCGATCGATCCATAGAAAAGGATCTGGCTGCCGGACAGTGACACGGACTGCACCTGGAACCCGGCCGGCAGGGTGACCGAAGACGTCAGCGGCTGGTCGGCGGGTACAGAGAAGCCACCCGCGGCCACCGGCGCGCTCGTCGGCGTCTGCGTCACCTTGTAGACAACCGCGGCGAGGACCGCCATAAAGCAGACAAACAAGATGCCGCCCGAAACGAGTTGCAGCAGCACCATCTTCCGGCGGACCCTTTCCATTGCCGGATCAAGCGGTTCTTCCTGTTCCACGGAATCAGGATTTGCCATTGCGAATGTCCTTGCTGCTGTCAGGTTGAATGAATGAACGATCCCTTTAAACAAGCCGAGGCACCAAGGAAAGTGCTGGTGGCCGACGAAGACGCCGAAGGCCGGCTGGACGCATGGCTGACGGCAACGCTGGACGGCGAATTTTCGCGCAACCGCATCAAGGCGCTGATCGAACAGGGTGCCGTTCTGCTCAAGGGTGTCGTCTGCACCGAGCCGAAGCGCAAGGTCGCCCCCGGCGACCAGGTGGAGATCGTCCTCCCGGAGCCGGAAGATCCGGAGCCGAAGGGCGAGGATATCCCGCTGGAGGCGCTCTATGAGGATCTGGACGTCATCGTCATTGCCAAGCCGGCGGGGCTCGTCGTCCATCCCGGCGCCGGCAACTGGACGGGCACGCTCGTCAACGCGCTGATCTACCATTGCGGCGACACCCTCTCGGGCATCGGCGGCGTGCGCCGGCCGGGGATCGTCCATCGCCTCGACAAGGACACCAGCGGCGTGCTCGTCGCCGCCAAGAACGATGCCGCCCATCGCCATCTCGCCGCGCAGTTTGCCGACCATGGCCGGACCGGACCGCTGGAGCGCGCCTATCAGGCCGTCGTCTGGAGCAGACCCAGGCAATTGCGCGGCACCATCGACGCCCCGCTCGGCCGCGCCGGCGACCGCATCAAGCGGGCAGTCAAGCGCGAGGGCAGCGACGACGCCCGCGAGGCGGTGACCCATTACGAAGTCATGGAGCGTTTTCACGAGAAGCCGGATGCGACGGCTCTCGCCTCCCTGATCGAGTGCCGCCTGGAGACCGGGCGCACGCACCAGATCCGGGTCCACATGGCCCACATCGGCTGCCCGCTGGTCGGCGACCCGGACTATAGCGCCGGCTTCAGGACCAAGGTCAATCTGCTGCCGGAGCCGGCGAAGACCGTCGTCAACGGCTTCCATCGCCAGGCCCTGCACGCCTTCCTTCTCGCATTCGAGCATCCGCGGACCGGGGAGGTGATGGAGTTCAGGGCGCCAATGCCAAAGGATATGGAGGCTCTGGTCGCGTCGCTGCGGCAATAGCGGCAGGCGACGCGGCGTCGGGATATCATTACGCAAATGTAATGCTATAACGCACAGGTGAACGCTGCGTTCACTTGAACCACTCTTATGCCGCACTTATCTGGTAGCTGGGTCGGTGCGGGGTCGAGATTGACCCGCGCCGTTTGGCTCGCCTCAGCGCTTGTCGCTCGTGAAGAGGGAGCCAGGAATATCGATCAGAAGGGGGTGCTTTCATGGCCCGCAATTCACTGCCGTCAATCACTGCCGGGGAAGCCGGTCTCAACCGCTACCTCGATGAAATCCGCAAGTTCCCGATGCTGGAGCCGCAGCAGGAATACATGCTTGCGAAGCGCTACGCCGAGCACGGCGACCGCGATGCCGCCCATCAGCTCGTAACCAGCCACCTGCGCCTGGTGGCAAAGATCGCCATGGGCTATCGCGGCTATGGCCTGCCGATCGGCGAAGTGGTCTCCGAAGGCAACGTCGGCCTGATGCAGGCGGTCAAGAAATTCGATCCGGAACGGGGCTTCCGCCTGGCCACCTATGCCATGTGGTGGATCAAGGCCTCGATCCAGGAATACATCCTGCGCTCGTGGTCGCTCGTAAAGATGGGCACCACCGCCAATCAGAAGCGGCTGTTCTTCAACCTGCGCCGCATGAAGGGCAAGATCCAGGCCATCGACGAGGGCGATCTGAAGCCCAACCAGGTGGCCGAGATCGCGACCAAGCTGAAGGTTTCGGAAGAAGAAGTGGTGTCGATGAACCGGCGCCTGTCCGGCGACGCCTCGCTCAACGCTCCGATCCGCGCCACCGAGGGCGAATCTGGCCAGTGGCAGGATTGGCTCGTGGACGATCACGAGAGCCAGGAAGACGTGCTCATCGAGCAGGACGAACTGGAAACCCGCCGGCGCATGCTGTCGAAGGCCATGAGCGTTCTGAACGATCGCGAACGGCGGATTTTCGAAGCCCGGCGCCTCGCGGACAATCCGATCACGCTCGAAGAGCTGTCCTCGGAGTTCGATATCAGCCGCGAACGTGTGCGCCAGATCGAGGTGAGAGCCTTCGAGAAGGTTCAGGATTCGGTGCAGAAGGAAGCGCTGGCGCAGGCGCAGGCCCTGCGCGTCGTCGACGCCTGATCCCACCCAAACCCATACTAAAAAAGCCGGCGGATCACTCCGCCGGCTTTTTTGTTGTTTACTGACCGGTATTTCCGGTCGTGCCGCTGGTTGCGTTGTTGCTCATTGCCTGCCACTCGCGGATGGCTTCGTTGAAGGCCTGGGTTCCAGCCTCCCCCTTCTGCAACGTCATGAGCGCACGGCGTCCATTGCGGTAGGCAAGCGGGATGTCCATCCAGTTGCGGCTGCGCAGGAGCTCGAGGTTTGTCGCCCGTGCATCCGGAAAGTCGTTCAGCGCGATCATGTGGAAGTCGTCCGTGATCTTGGCCGGCACGGCAATCAGCGCGTCGCCGCGATCCTGCTCCGTCTGCTTCATGGCAATCCGCTGGACACTGTCGATCGCGCCACCCTCGAAACCGGGAGGAACGGCGAAGACGACTTCGACCAGATGGCTTGCCGGCAGGGAGCTGTCGGTGTTGCGCTTGAAGGTGATCAGCGCCGTCAGACCGCGACCGGGGATGTTGACCCGTCCCTGGACGACCGGTTCCTGCACGCCGTTGGCACCGGCCTCCTGCTGCAGCGACCAGGACACCGCCCCTTCGATGGCCGTGGGTGCCGTCTGCCCGACGCGCTCCTCGTAGAGGAACATCTTCTCACCCGCGAGGGCGGCTGCATCCGCGGGAGCCGCGGATGGCGTGGCCTCCCCTGCCGGAGCACTTGCCGCGACCTCGGCCGGCGTCGCCGGCGGGGCGTTGAGCTGAGCCACCGACTGGCCTGCGCCGGTGCCGTCACCCGGACCAGGGCCCTCGTCCACTTCCGTACCGTCGGTGAGGAGCCGCTGCGTGAACTTGGACGTGGCGGCGATGTCCTCGGCGGCAGGTGCCGCCGCTTCCGGCGCGGCGGTCGCGGCTTCTTCGGTCGCAGGAGCTTCCGCCGCCTCGGGCGTCGGCTCGACAAGTCCCTCGATCGCGCCTTCGGTTGCGACCGGCGTCCCGCTCAAGCCGACCACTTCCGTCAGCGACTCGCGGTTCAGCCAGAGCGCATAACCTCCGGCAGCGATGATGATCACGCCGATCAGTGCCAGGATCGGTCCGGCATAATTGCGCTTCTTGGGCGCAACGCGGTAGGGCCGCGGCGGCGGCACCATGTCGGCGTCGGCATTCGTCTCCATGTCCGTCGGCGGGCCACCGGCCCCCCCTGCAGGCATGGCATTCTGGTTGTAACCGATCAGTTCCTCGAGGTCGTTCCAGGGGTCGCTGGCGTCTTTCGGCGCTGAAGCTGCCGGCTGCTGCGTGCGCAGCGCATCCTCGAATGCGTCATGCCCGCCGGCGCCTGCTGCTGCAAGCGGCGGTGCGAAGGCGGGAAAATCATCCGTGGACGGCATGCGAACGGAGGAGGCGCCGACATGCGTCTCGTCGCTGAAATGCGCCTCGAAGGGTTCGGAAGCCACAGGCGCAGCGGATGCATCCGCAGCGTGAGGCGCCGCAGCCGTCAGGTCTGGCACATCCTGCCAGGCGGCTTCGGTCTGCGTGGGAGCCTCAGGTGGCTGATGGGCTTCCGGCCAAAGCCAGCCGTCCTCGGCCGGCGCAGCGGCAGGTGCCGGCTCGCCTTGCCAGGCAAAATCAGCGTGCTCAGCCTCCGCAGGGGTGGGTTCCGGCGAAGCATAGGGATCGGGCTCGACGGCCGGTCCGGCGTCGGCATGCAGATCGTCGGCGTCCGGATGCTGTTCCGGTGCCGGCCACATGCCGATAGGCTCCGGGGCGACCTCGCTTGCGCGGGTCTCTTGCCCGGACCAATGATCCGTCTGGCGTTCGACCGGATGGTCTGCGACGTCCGGCGCATGGCTTTCCGCTTCCTCGCGGGGCGGCCAGCTCTCGTCGGGCATGCCGACCGGCGCGGAATACTCCTGATGAACGGGCTCCTGATAGGCAGGCTCCTCGTTGACAGGCTCATCACGGTAGGCAGGCGCCTCATACGGCGGCTCCGAGGCAGGCTCGGCGTGAGCCTCATCTTCCGGAGACGCAGCTTGCGACGGCTCTGGGGGAGCGCTGTAGCCGTCCTCCTCCGGAGCGCGGACAACCTCGTCCTGCTGCGGCCACTGGGCGGCAACGGACGTCTCCGGCTCGGGATCGCGAACGGAACCGGCCGCTGCAACGTCCTCGGGCTCGGGCTGCGTATCAGCGTCGGGCACAAACAGCGGTGCAGCCGCGACCGGTTCCTCCGCCGGCAACGCTTCCGCGTGCTCCGCCTCGACCGAAACGATCGCCGACTCGAGCTTCTCCATCTGTCGATGGATCATCGTTTCCGGCGGTACCGGCTTCATGTTCTCGAGCTGCCGCCGAACGGCGCCACGCGCCTTATCGTACACCTTTTCGCGCATCTCTGGCGTATTTTTCGCCAGACCGTCGACGGCGCGGCGGATCACCGCAACAAAATCTGCCATCAGTACTTTCTCATGGTCATTGGGTCGTCCATCGATTGATAATTAATCAATGATGAACATTAGTCCTCAAACGGGTCAGTCACAAGTATCGTGTCCTCCCGCTCCGGGCTGGTGGAAAGTAGGGCGACCGGCGCGCCGATCAACTCCTCGACCTGACGAACATATTTGATCGCCTGTGCCGGCAGATCGGCCCACTTGCGGGCGCCGACGGTCGATTCCTTCCACCCTTCCAGGGTGATATAGACCGGCTCGACGCGCGCC
The DNA here is from genome assembly GCA_000722615.1 of Pseudorhizobium pelagicum. Taxonomy (GTDB): domain Bacteria; phylum Pseudomonadota; class Alphaproteobacteria; order Rhizobiales; family Rhizobiaceae; genus Neorhizobium; species Neorhizobium pelagicum. Next base: position 59,177 of record JOKI01000009.1, read on the forward strand.
TGGGCCGCCTGGCTCGCCGGCAGGTGATCGATTTCCTGACCGTCCAGCTTGTAGCCGACGCAGATCTTCAGCTCGTCCAGCCCGTCGAGCACGTCGAGCTTGGTCAGTGCGATGCCTGTGATGCCGTTGGTGGCCACCGACTGGCGAACGAGGGCGGCATCGAACCAGCCGCAGCGGCGCTTGCGGCCCGTGACGGTGCCGAACTCATGGCCCTTCTCGCCGAGGAACTGGCCGATCTCGTCGTTGAGCTCGGTCGGGAACGGACCTTCGCCGACGCGGGTCGTATAGGCCTTGGTGATGCCGAGGATATAACCCAGCGCGCCCGGTCCCATGCCCGAACCGGCAGCGGCCTGGCCGGCGACGGTGTTGGACGAGGTCACGAACGGATAGGTGCCGTGATCGATGTCGAGAAGCGAGCCCTGCGCGCCTTCGAAGAGGATGCGGGCACCCTTGCGGCGCTGCTTGTCGAGCAGCAGCCAGACCGTCTCGCGGAAAGGCAGGATCCGCTCTGCAACCGACGTCAGCTCTTCCATGATCGTTTCATGGGAGACTTCCGGTGCACCGAGACCGCGGCGGATGGCATTGTGATGGGTGAGGATGCGGTCGACCTTGCCGCCCAGCGTGTCGAGATCGGCGAGATCCATCACGCGAATCGCACGGCGGCCGACCTTGTCCTCATAGGCAGGTCCGATACCGCGGCGGGTGGTGCCGATCTTCGTGCCGCTGTTGGAAGCTGCGTCTTCGCGCATTCCGTCCAGCTCGCGGTGCAGCGACAGGATCAGGGTGGCGTTGTCGGCGACGCGCAGGTTTTCCGGCGTGATCGACACGCCCTGCTTCGCCAGCTTCTCGATTTCCGCGATCAGCGCGTGCGGATCGACGACAACGCCATTGCCGATGACGGCCATCTTGCCGGGACGCACGACGCCCGACGGCAGCAGCGACAGCTTGTAGCTGACGCCATCGATGACGAGCGTATGGCCGGCATTGTGCCCACCCTGGAACCGGACGACAATGTCGGCGCGCTCGGAAAGCCAGTCAACAATCTTGCCCTTGCCCTCGTCGCCCCACTGGGAACCGACCACCACGACGTTCGTCATATTTTGCTTTCCTATTCCGCACAGGCTGTTGCGCCCACTCAAACCGGCGCATCTATAAAACCATGACGCGCGGAAAGCGAACCGTTTGTCGCGAAAAAAGCGGTTTTTGCGTGACAAGCGCCGAACCACCGGTTTATCAGCGCTTGGTCCGACCAGATTCCTTCCTTTTCTCCAGTGGAGATCCCCTTGCACAAAAAGGCCTATCTGTGTCTCGTCATCGCCACGCTGTGCTGGGGTGGCAATGCGGTGGCAGGCAAGCTTGCCGTCGGCCATGTCAGCCCGATGATGCTGACGTTCTGGCGCTGGACCTTCGCAGTCGCCATCATCTTCGCGATCTCGGTGCCGCAACTGATCCGCGACTGGCCGATCGTGCGAAAGCGCCTGCCGATACTGATTCTCTATGGCGTCGTCGGCTATACGACCTTCAACGCGACGCTCTATACCGCGCTGAAATACACGACGGCGATCAACGTCGCCATCGAGCAGGCCGGCATCCCGATGCTCATCTTCATCATCAACTTCATCCTGTTTCGGATGCGGGTGTCGCTCGCCCAGATCTTCGGCTTCTCCCTGACCCTGCTGGGTGTGGCGCTGACGGCGGCCCATGGCGACCTCGGCACGCTTCTGGAGCTGACCGTGAATTTCGGGGACGCGCTGATGCTGATCGCGGTGGTGGCCTATGCCGTCTACACCGTTTCGCTGCGCTGGAAGCCGATCGTCGACTGGCGCACGCTGATGGCGATCCCTGCTCTCTTCGCACTGCTGACGACAGTGCCGCTGGTCCTTTGGGAACAGGCGAGCGACCAGGCCATCTGGCCCGATACGCGGGGCTGGGTCATTGTCCTCTACACCGCGCTCTTCGCCTCGCTCGTGTCGCAGGTCCTGTACATCAAGGGCGTCGAGGGGATCGGTCCGAACCGGGCCAGCCTGTTCATCAACCTGATCCCGGTCTTCGGCACGCTTCTATCGGTGGCCATCATCGGCGAGGACCTGCAGCTGTTCCACATCGCGGCACTGGTGCTGGCGCTGGGCGGTATCGCCATTGCGGAACGCGGAAAGCCCGCCTCACCCTGAGACGGGCTTTCCGATAGAAATGAAAAACCTTCAGATGTCGTAATAGGCCGCCGGCGCCTTGGAGGCTGTCTGCGACAGCGCCTCGGCCGCCGCTTCGGCCTGGTCGTTGCGCCAGCCCCGCACGACGCTGACCTTCTCCCCGAGCACGATCTGGCCGCGGTCGGTGGAAACCACCAGCACCCGCTGGACCCGGCCCGTGTCCGTCAGGGCATAGGTGACGTGCATGCGGTCATCCGGCCATCCGAGCGCCACGAGGCGGTCACGCTTCAGGTCGGCGCAGTCAAAGCAGGCGCCTGATGGAGCAGCGACGACCAGGTCCGTCTGGAAGCCGTCGAAATAGCTGTCCAAGGCGTCCATCGTCTGGTTGACCGTCCGATTGACACGCACAAGCTCCTGCGCCTTGTCGCGGGTCAGTGAAAACGTGCTATCGGCAGCCTCGGCCTTTGCGGCCGGGCGAACGTCCGCCATCTTGTATTCGAGTGCCGGGGAAGCGGCAAACGTGCGCGCAAAACCGCCGGGACCGGCTGCCTGTGCAGCGTGACCCGAAACGAGGGCGGCCAGAAAAGCCGCAGCAGCGAGAATCTTTGTCGACATCTTCGAGACCCTGTTTGATCGGACAGCGTTGATCGCCGTCTCGCGTGGCTTCCCGAATTCATCTCGGTCGTCATTGGCCTCATGCCGTCTATGGCCAACCATACGAAAACACCTTTGCAGCCCGCTTAAACGGAAAGATTCAAATTTACTGAAATCCATTTTTTTTCCCGCGATGACACAGGCTGCGCACCGGCGGTCGCCGAAGAGTCTTCCAGCTCCGGGCGATCCCTAAACTTTTCATTAAATTTTAGGGCTCATGAATCTCTTGGAAACAAGAGGTCTAGCGATGCGTATTGCGTTCTCCATCGCGCTCCTGCTGCTGCTGTCAGCCTGCGCGTCCGCCCCGAGCCGGGTCACCAATGCCTGTGCGATCTTCGAGCAGCGCGACGGGCTGTTCAACAACTGGGCCCGCGATGCCAGGAAGGTCGAGCGGGAGTTCGGGGTGCCTGTCCCCATCCTGATGGCCACGGTCTACACCGAATCCAGCTTCCGTGCCCGCGCCCGTCCGCCGCGCACCAAGCTGCTCGGGTTCATCCCCTGGAAGAGGCAGTCGACCGCCTATGGCTATGCCCAGGCGCTGGACGGCACCTGGACTGAATACCAGCGCGCCACGGGACGCTGGTCGGCCCGCCGCAGCGACTTCGGCGACGCCATCCATTTCATCGGCTGGTACCACAACCGCAGCCATGTCAGGAACGGCATCCCCCGCAACGACAGCTACAACCTCTATCTCGCCTACTACACCGGCCATGCGGGCTATTCGCGCGGCTCCTTCACCGCGACGGCCCGAAAAGGGGCGCAGCGCTCCGCCGGCATCGCCTCCAAGTACGAGGCGCAGCTGCGCTCCTGCGGCTACTGATCCGGGAAAACGCCGGCGCCGGCGGCGGTGCGTCAGCCCTGCCCCGTCCCGGCATTGCCGATGAGGCGTCATGTCGCGCCTGTCTGCCATCTGAGCGTCATGAACCTGTGGCTTGACACGCCTAGGGTCCTGCAACTGGCGGAGATTCTCGATGATGCAGAACGACATGGACGTGAAGGACGTTGACACTTCCTGGTCAGCAGTCTTGTTCAAGGACCTGATGGCTGTCCGGGTCCAGGTGGTCGCGGATGCCGCCGACCTGTTGCTGGAACTGGGCGGCACCGACGGCTTCGAAGACAGCGATCGCATCCGGCTCGAAAACCTGTGTCATTATCTGGCCCTGCGACGGCACGACCTGCGCCCGCTCCAGCGCCAGCTGATGCAGCACGGGCTGTCCTCTCTCGGCAGGCTGGAAGGTCGCGTCCTGCCGACCTTCGATGCGGTCCTTGGGGCACTGGCGGCAATCCAGGGCTCTCCCGCACCCTATCCCCCACCCACGGAACAAACGTTTTTCCGTGGCGAGTTCGCGCTCGCCGAAGAAACGGAAGCGCTTCTCGGCGGCGGACGGCCGAACCGGCGTGGCCGGATCATGGTGACGCTGCCCGAAGCCTCCGCCGACGATCCCGATTTCATCCTGGACCTCGCCCGCCGCGGCATGGACATTGCCCGCATCAACTGCGCCCATGACGACAAGTCGATCTGGGAGGACATGGCAAAGCATGTGCGGGCAGCGGGCAAGACGCTTGGCCGCCGGTTGACGATCCTGATGGATATCGCCGGCCCCAAGATCCGTACCGGCAACGTGCTGACACCGCCCTCCACCAAGGCGCAGGTCGGCGATCACATCCGCCTGTGCGCCGGCGCTCTGCCGCGCGTCGATGACATCGCCCCCTTCTCCGCGGCTGTCTCCGTTCCGGAGATCGTCACGCGTCTGAAGATCGGCGACCGGATCCGCTACGACGACGGCAAGCTGGAGGGCATCGTCGAGGAAACGTCGCCCGAGGAAGCGCTGGTCCGCGTCACACGCACCAAGACCGGCGGCACGAAACTGAAGGTGGAAAAAGGCTTGAACCTTCCCGATACGGTGCTGGGCCTGTCGCCCCTGACCACCAAGGATCATGCCGATCTCGCGGTCGTTATGGATCATGCCGACATGCTGGGCTACTCCTTCGTCAGCCGCCCCGACGACATCGAATCGCTCGAAGGCACGCTTGCCGGCCTGCCGCCCCGCAACCGCCCACTGGGGCTGGTTGCCAAGATCGAGCAGCCCGAGGCCCTGGCGAACCTGCCGGCACTCATCGCCGTCGCCTTTCGCCACCGCCGGCCCTTCGGGGTGATGATCGCCCGCGGCGATCTGGCAGCCGAGATCGGGTTCGAGCGCTTGGCCGAAATGCAGGAGGAAATCCTCTGGCTCTGCGAAGCCGCCTCGGTGCCGACGATCTGGGCGACCCAGGTCCTGGAGGATCTGGTCAAGACCGGTATCCCGACCCGTGGCGAGATGACCGATGCCGCGATGGCGGCGCGGGCCGAATGCGTGATGCTCAACAAGGGGGCCGCCGTCGCCGAGGCCGTCAATGTCCTCGATCACCTGATGTCGCGCATGGACGAGCACATGACCAAGAAGACGCCGACGCTGCGGGCGCTGAAATCCTGGACCTATCCCGTTCCGGCAGTTTGACCCTAAGGGATTCAGCTCCAGGTCGCCGGCAGAGGCCGGCGACATTCTTGATTGGCACGAAAGACTGCTTCAGCCTTGCCGCCGACGTAGCTCCGCCGACCGTCCGCGATGGTCACCGATACTGGGCCAGAAACGTCTTGGCCGCCTGGATCTCGTTCGGGCGCAGTTCATGCCCGCCGGGATGCCATTCGAGATCGACGCTGTCTCCCTGCCGCCGGAAATAGTCGGCGAGCTGGTTGGTGAGGTCGACCGGCGAGATCGGATCGCGCTCGCCGGCGGTGATCAGGATCCGGCTGCTGGCCTTTCCCGTCCTGTCGTTCGGCTCGAAGGGGATCAGCGGATGCATCAGCACCGCCGATTCAAACAGCCCCGGGTTCTCGATCAGGATGTTCGCCAGGATATTGGCGCCATTCGAAAATCCGACGCCGATCACCGGCCCGGCCTGATGCCGTTCCCGATTGGCGGCGACGAACTCGCTCATGCGATGGGTCGCGCGGGCGAGATCCTCGCAGTCGTAGACCCCTTCCGCCTTGCGCCGGAAGAACCGCGCCGCGCCATGCTCCGAGATGTCGCCGCGCGGCGAGATCACAGTCGCGTTCGGCAGCAGGCAGCTGCCGAAATCGAAGAACTGGTTCTCGTCGCCGCCGGTCCCGTGGAAGACGAAGAGGATCGGCGCCCCGGCTTCGCCGGGCTTGGCACGATGAATGTAACTGTCGTAACTCATGACATACTCCTTCGAAGACCTAACGCCTCAGGCCTCCAGCGGTTCGAGATGCTGTTCGAGAGTGGACCGCAAATGTGCGTGCTGCTGCGGAAGCTTCAGGGCTTCGCCCAGATGCGCGGTATCCTCGTCGCGGTCGAACCCCGGCTCGTTGGTGGCGATTTCGAACAACACGCCGCCCGGGGTCCGGAAGTAGATCGCCCAGAAATAGTCGCGGTCGATGACCGGCGTCACCTGGTAGCCCGTGTCCATCAGGGCCTTGCGGACCTCCAGCTGCTTTTCCCGGTTCTCGACGGCAAAGGCGATGTGGTGGACGGAGCCTGCCCCAAGCCGGGCGTCGCTGATGTTCGGCATGGTCTCGATGTCGATGACGTCGGCGCCATTGCCGCCCGGAACGCCAAGCCGCAGCACGCCGTCGCGGCTGTCCATCTGCTGGTAGCCCATGTACTTCAGGAGCTCGGCCGTCGCACCCTCGTCGCGCAGCCGAAGCGAGGCGGAATGGAAGCCGCGGATCGCATGGTCCTCGCCGACGCCATTGCCGATCCAGGGGGCGCGCGCATCATCCTTCACCTCGACGAGCGCAAAGCCGTCGCCATCGGGGCCTGCGAAATGCAGGCGGTTCTCGCCAAACGCGGTCTCGGTCTTCAGCCCTTCGGCGCCGGCAGCGGTCAGCCGTTCGGTCCAGTAGCCGAACGAGCCTTCCGGGACGGAGAAGAGGGTCGTGCCCACCTCACCCGCACCAGGCCGGCCGCGGGCAATATGCGGAAACGGAAAATAGGTCATCACCGAACCGGGCGTCCCGACTTCGTCCCCATAGTAGAGATGGTAGACATCGGGAGCGTCGAAATTGACGGTCTTCTTCACCCGGCGAAGGCCGAGAGTATCGGTGAAGAACTTGTTGTTGGTCCGGGCGCTCGCGGCCATCGACGTGACGTGATGCAGCCCCTTGATCTGGTCGATCATCTGAAACCCTTTCTGGCTCTATGAGCCTGTTCTGGGATCATAATTGGCGAGTGCCGCGTCTTTTGCATAGGGAAGCACACCCGAACGCATCGTTCACCATTTGAAGACTTAACCCTCGGCAGCGTTCAACGATCATGTCTGCGGCGGCAGTTCCCAGTCGATCGGCTCCTTCCCCCTGGAAACCAGAAAGGCATTGGTCTGCGAAAAAGGCCTGGAGCCGAAGAAGCCATTGTGCGCCGAGAGCGGTGAAGGGTGCGGGCTTTTGAGCACAAGATGGCGCGTCTGGTCGACGAAGGATGCCTTCTTCTGCGCATAGGAGCCCCACAGCAGGAAGACGACGCCATCGCACTCCTCGTTGACGGCGCGGATCACCGCATCGGTGAACCTCTCCCAGCCCTTTCCCTGGTGGGAGGCCGCGCGTGCCTCCTCCACCGTCAGCACGCTGTTGAGGAGCAGCACGCCCTGCCGCGCCCAATGCTCCAGAAAACCGTGGCGGGCCGGCGCGATGCCGAGGTCGCTCTGCAGCTCCTTGTAGATGTTGACGAGCGACGGCGGAATGCGCACGCCGGGCTGCACGGAAAAGCAGAGGCCATGTGCCTGCCCGAGACCGTGGTAGGGATCCTGCCCGAGGATGACGACCTTGACCTCATCAAGCGGTGTGAGATCCAGCGCCCGGAAGTATTCGCCGCCCTTGGGGAAGATGCGCTTGCCGGCGCTCTTCTCCTCCATCAGGAAGCGGCGCAGGTCGCTCATGTACGAATTGGCGAACTCGCCCGCCAGCGCCTCCCGCCAGCTCTCCTCCAGCTTCACGCCCTCGACCATCACCCGTCCCCTATTTGAAGCGCCCGCCGCGTTCCAGCACCTCGATCTTGTAGCCGTCCGGATCGGTGGCGAAGAAGAAACGGGCGAACGGCTTGCCGTCATGCGGCATCTCGACAAGCTTGCCGACGGTCAGGCCAAGGTCCGTGAAGCGCCGGTGCTCCGCCGCGGCATCCTCCACCGAGACCGCCAGATGGCCATAGCCGTCGCCGAGATCGTAGGGCGTGTCCCGCCCGGCATTCACCGTCAGCTCGAGCTCGAAGTCTGTCTCCGGGTTGGCGAGGTAGATCAGCGTGAAGCCGTCGAAAGGGACGCGCTCGGCAACTGCAAGCCCGAAGGCCTTCTGGTAGAAATCGAGTGAGCGCTGCTCGTCGAGCACCCGGATCATCGAATGGATCAGCTTCGCCACGGAGAACTCCTTCTTTGGAAAATTTCCCCTATTTATCGGCAATGTCGAAGCGATTGCCAGTACCAGCCGTGGAGATCGGGTACGCTATTCACATCCGGCTGCGTCCGTCGCACGATTGAATTCCAGGCGGCAGGTGATCATATGGCTGCGAGATCTGCAGCCGCCGCCGAAAAATCGTCGGCCGCACCCCAGCCCTGTCCGGAAGGTTTCCATGCGCGTCGTCTATCTCGGTCTCGGCTGGCTGCTTGTCACCATCGGCGTCATCGGCGCCTTTCTGCCGGTGCTCCCGACGACCCCCTTCCTGATCCTGGCGGTCGCCTGCTTTGCCCGCTCCTCGCCGCGTCTGGAGGCCTGGCTGCTGGATCATCCGAAATTCGGCAGGCCGCTTCGCGACTGGCGGGAAAAGGGTGCCGTACCGCGCAAAGCAAAGATTGCCGCCGTCACGATGATGACGGCAAGCTACGCGATCTTCTGGTTCGGAAGCTCGCCGCCCTTCTGGCGGGCTGTGCTTGTGGCGGCCATCATGATCGCTCCGGCGATCTTCGTCGTCACCCGGCCCGAACCCGGCGCCTGATCACACATCACCGATGCCGCGACTGCGGCAGGACGAAGGGAATATGCGCGGCCGGCAGTCGCCCGACAGCCCCGGCGATGCCGTAGACGCTGCCGATCGTCCGATCGTTGACCGTTTCCATGGAGGCGCCCTCGTCCACCACCCTGCCCTGGTCGAGCACCACCAGATGATCGGCGAATTCCGCAGCAAGGTTGAGGTCGTGGAGGATCGCCAGCACGATGCCGCCGGCAGCGGCGAAATCGCGGGCGATCTCCAGCACCGAGATCTGATGCCCGAGATCAAGGCTGGCGGTCGGCTCGTCGAGGAAGAGCGCCCGCGGTATGCCATCGACGACGGCGGCCGGCACCTGCGCCAGCGCCCGGGCGAACTGCACCCGCTGCTGCTCACCGCCCGAGAGCGACGGATAGGGACGCGCTTCGAAGCCGCGCAGTCCGACGCGCGTCAGCGCCTTGCGCGCCTGTTCCGTCGGCTGCAGCGCTCCCTGCGCCACCGCCCCCATGCGCACGATCTCCAGCGCCGTGAAGGGAAAGGACAGCTGCACCGCCTGCGGCAGCACGGCCCGGCGCCGTGCCAGTTCGGCCGGCGGATGCAGATGGGCTGCCGTGCCGAAATAGGAGACGCTGCCCTCGTCCGGTGCCATCTCGCCCGACAGCACCTTCATCAGCGTCGACTTGCCCGCGCCATTCGGGCCGATCACCACCGTGAAGCAGCCGGGATGGAGGTCGATGCCGACGTCATCGAGCAGCTTGCGGCCCGATCGCGTGACGGTGATGTTGCCAGCCGAGATCATGGCATGTCCCTCATGCGGATACCGCCCTTGCCGAGCAGCAGGAAGAGAAAGACCGGGGCGCCGAAGAGCGCCGTGATCACGCCGATCGGCAGCTCCGCCGGCGCCGCCACCGTGCGGGCGACACTGTCGGCGATCAGCAGCAGCGCTCCGCCGCCAAGCGCCGAGCCGAGCAGCAGGAAGCGGTGGGACGGGCCCATCACCAGGCGCAGCAGATGCGGCACGACGATGCCGACGAAGCCGATCGAGCCGGCGACCGCGACCGTCGAGCCGCAGGCGGCCGCGACCGCGATGATGACGATCTTCTTCAGCCGCTGCACCGGAATGCCCATGTGGAAGGCCGCCGCATCGCCCAGCACCAGCGCGTCGAGCCCGCGCGCCACGAACGGGATGATGGCAATCACCACGGCCACGAAGGGCAGAATGGAAAGGACGCGCCCATAGGTGGCGCCGCCGAGCGACCCGAGGCTCCAGAAGGTGATGTCGCGCAGCTGCCGGTCGTCGGCCATGAAGATCAGCATCCCCATCAGGGCAGCGCTCAGCGCACCGATGGCGATGCCCGAGAGGATCAGCGTTGTCGTCGAGGTCCGCCCATCCTGCGTGGCGATCAGATAAAGCACCCAGGTGTTCACCAGCGCGCCGCAGAAGGCCATCAGCGGCAGGAACTGGTTGCCGAAGAGAAGGGTGAGCGGCAGGAGAACCGTCGGGCCGAGCACGATCGCGACGACCGCCGCCAATGCCGCACCCGATGTCACACCGACGATGCCGGGATCGGCCAGCGGGTTACGGAACAGGCCCTGCATCATGGCACCTGAGACGGCAAGTCCGGCCCCCACCAGAAGGCCGAGCGCCGTGCGCGGCAGGCGCACCGCCTCGAGCACGACCCGGTCCTGCGCCGCAAGACTGTCGCCATTGCCGGTCGCATAGGCCCAGAGTTCGGGGAGGCCCACACCCGTCGGGCCGCTGCTGAGCGAGACGAGGCTGGCGACGACCACCAGCAGGACCAGGGCCACCAGGGCAACGATCCCCTGGAGCGAGCGGTCGCCTCCGGCCTTGTCGGCGCGCCAGGGCAAGGTCAGGGCTCTCATCCGCCGAAGGCTCCGGAATAGAGCTGGCTTGCCAGCGCGCGGACTGCTTCCGGCGTACGCGGGCCGAAGCCGAGAAGGAACAACCCGTCCATGCTGATTAACGCCTGATTGGCCGCGGCCGGGCTCGTCTGAAGGGCCGGAACAGCAAAGACCTGCTCGGGCGTCAGCCTGTGATCGCCGCGCTCCATGGCAACGATCACGTCCGGCTTGGCCGCAATGACGGCTTCGTCGCTGAGCGGCTTGTAGCCGGAGATCTCGGGAGCGGCATTGATGCCGCCGGCCATTTCGATGATGGCGGCGGCTTCCGTGCCCGAACCGCTGGCCATGATCCGGCCGTTCGAGAGCGACAGCACGAACAGCACCCGCTTCTTCGTGCCGTCGAATGCAGCGATCTCGTCCATCACGGCTTTCAGGTCCTCGCCCGTCTTCTCCGCCAACTCCGCCGATTCCTTGGCGAGGCCGACGGCGGATCCGACGTCGCGGATCTTCTGGAGGATGCCGTCAGCGGTCGCCGGTGTCGGCACCGTGACCATGGGGACGGCGCTGGCCCGAAGGATGTCGAGCACCGGCGGCGGGCCTGACCCTTCTTCGGCGAGGATCAGGTCCGGTTTCTGTGCTAGGATGCCCTCGGCTGACAGTGCCCGCATATAGCCGACATCCGGTTTGGAGGTGGCATCCGCCGGATAGAAGCTCGTCGAATCGACGGCGACGATCCGGTCCTGCGCACCGAGCGCATAGAGAATTTCGGTGATCGTGCCGCCGACCGAAACGATCCGCTGCGCCTCGGGATTGCCGGCATCCGAAGCCTGCGCGGGGACGACCCCGAGCCCCGTGACAACCAGGGAAGACGCGATGACGATGCGAGAGAAATACGATCTGAACATGAGGCCCCTACCAGTCTCCGCCTCAACCGGCGGCTATAACTTGAGTTGACTAGACAAGTTTTTTCGGCTTTTCAAGACAGGGGCCACTCGATATCTTGAGTGGTAAGTGAAAGATTTGAGAGGGACCTGTAAATGTACATTGCGATGAACCGTTTTCGTGTCGTGCCGGGCTATGAGGAGGCCTTCGAGGCCATGTGGCGCGGCCGTGAGGGCCGGCTGGCCGAAATGCCGGGCTATTTGGAATTCCACATGCTGAAAGGCCCCAAGTCCGAGGACCACACCCTCTACGCCTCGCATACGGTGTGGGAGAGCTTCGAGCATTTCCAGGCCTGGACGAAGTCGGAGCAGTTCCGCGCCGCCCACGCAAAGGCCGGCGAGAACCGCGGCAAGATCGAATATCTGTCGGGACCCCACTTCGAGGGCTTCGAGGTCATCATCCGTGAAGACCGCAAGGGCGTCCGCAACGCCGATGCCGCGTGAGGGTGTCATGAGCCTTGCTGTTCAAACCGACGGCGATCGCCGTGAGCGCGCACTTGCAGCCCTTGCCGCAAAGCCCGACGGCGTCGTCGAGGCGATTGCCGCCTCCGCCGAGGTAACCCCTGCCGAGATCCTCGACATCCTCCCCGAGGGTGCCGCGGTCGCGGCCGCACGGGAAGCCTTCGCCGACATCTGGACTGAGATGACGACCTGGGGCGAAGTGCTCTTCATCGTTCATACGGACGACATCGTGCTGGAAGCGGAGGGCAGCCTGCCGCAGGGATCCGAAGGCCATGGCTGGTTCAACATCCACGGCGACAGCCCGATCGGCGGTCATATCCGCAAGGAGAACTGCGCCTCGATCACCTTCGTCGACCGCCCCTTCCACGGGCGCCGTTCCTGCTCCGTCTGGTTCATGAACGAGAAGGGCGCGCCGATGTTCAAGGTGTTTGTCCGCCGCGACGATCAGCGCGAACTGATCGCGGACCAGCTCGCCCGGTTCGAGGCCCTGCGCGACAGCTATCGGACGTAGCGGAACAGCGCACTTCAACAGGTTCCGGCCGGATCAGATGGCCGGGACCCACTTCCAGAACACGCCTTCCTGACGCTCCGGGTAATATTGGAACTCGCATTCGAAGCGGCGCCCATAGGCTTCCGCCGCCGTCAGCGCCTCCGCGCTCACCGGGTTCATGCCGGTGCCGGGCGCAAACCAGTCCTCCAGCAGATCGTCCGGAATATAGGTCCCGACACGAAGCGGCATGGCGGTCAGTGTCTTGTCGAGTTCTTCGGGCGGCATGATGTTCCTCCGTGGTGAGCCTTGTCTCCGGCACTCCTGTCGCCTGCGTCTATGCAGGGGTCCCGGGCGGCAGCATAGCGGCACGCTCCCGCGAATGCACCTGCTGGCTGCCGACCGGCCGATCTCTATTCGGACGCATGCTGCGGCTTGCCCTTCCGCTTGGTGGAGGCCATGTCGTGCAGCTCCTTCTCGCTCATGGACTTTTCCATGCTCTTCGAAGCGCCCTGAAGCTCGCTCTTCTTCATGTCGCCGCGCTTGGCGGCCAGCGCCGCGCCTGCGGCCTTCTGCTGTGCTTTGGATTTTGCCGGCATCATCGCCTCCTTGCTTTGCATCCTATGTTCAACAGCCAACGTGCCGGCGGGTTCCAGCCTGCCCGCGGAACCAACTGGCTTGCGCTTCCGTTGGGCTGGCAGATTCTGAAAGGAAGGACATCATCATGGATGCCAAGGATAAAGTTGCCGACACCACCAACCCGTCCGCCCGCTTCGAGCAGGAAGGTCGCGAACGCGTCGACGATGCGCTGCACGCACAGACGGACATGACCAGCCAGAAGGCGGTCAAGGAAGCTTCCCGGCTGGGCGGCGGCGACACCTATCTGGTGGAGACCGATCTCGAGGAGGCCGACGAGAGCGAAGGCGTCGAGAACGAGGACGGCAGCATCAGCGCCCTCGCAAACGCCGGAAACCAGGAACGCTAAAAAACCTTTCCTCCGGGTCACGCATCGCCCTTTCCGGACGATGGCCGCTCCGGAGGAACGACCGCCAGACTGGGTTGCCCTGCCGTTTATCGCGAGATCATATGGAAGCCGAAACCTTGCCGCCCCAGATCGACCAGCCGCGCAATCGCATTGAAACCATGCCCCACATGGAAGCCAAGGCCGCGCCGACCCTGACGGATGCCAGCGCCGAAGCCTTCGTCCGCGAGGCGATCGATGAGCTCGTCGCCTGCGGCATCCCCTTCCTGCTGGCCGGGACCTTCGCCGTCAGCGCCTATACCGGCATTTCCCGCCCCACCAAGGATCTCGACATCTTCTGCCGCGCCGGCGACTACGCACGCATCCTCGCGCACTTCAAGGCGAAGGGATACGAGATCGAGGTCGAGGATGACCGCTGGCTCGGCAAGGTCATCAAGGGCGATCATTTCTTCGACGTGATCTTTGCCGGCTCCAACGGCACCATGCCGATCGGCGATGCCTGGTTCGACCACGCCCGCCAGATGGAGCTGAACGGCCACCAGGTTCGGATCATCGCCCCCACCGAACTCGTCTGGTCCAAATGCTTCGTCCAGCTTCGCCACCGCTATGATGGCGGCGACGTCGTGCATGTCATGCTGCGCGCCCACGACCAGATCGACTGGCATCGGCTGCTCAACCACATGGAAGTCCACTGGGAGGTGCTGCTGATCCACCTCCTCAACTTCCGTTGGATCTACCCGACCGAGCGCGACAAGGTGCCGGAATGGCTCCTCGACGAACTTCTGGACCGCCTGCAGGCACAGCGCCAACTGCCGCTGCCGCAGATGAAGATCTGCCGTGGCCGCATGTTCAGCCGCGTCGATTTCGAGATCGACGTGAAGGAATGGGGCTTTGCCGATGTGGGCGGTGAAGGAGAGCCGCGCGAGGGCATCGAGAAAGAAAAGACGGAAGGAGGTTCGGCGTGAGCAAGTCAACTGGCAAGGGCGGAAGCGGAACGAGGAAAGCCGACGACAAGCAGCGGATCGCAGCCATGGGCGACCTCCACGTCAAGGAAACCGGCACGGCCTCCTTCAAGGACCTGTTCACGGAAATCTCCCAGGCCGCTGATATTCTTGTTCTCACAGGCGACCTCACCGATCTCGGCAAGCCGAAGGAGGCAGAGCTGCTCGCCGCCGACCTGCGCGCCTGCACGATCCCGGTCGTTGCCGTGCTGGGCAACCACGACTACGAATGCGGCCATGTCGAAGAGGTCACGGCGATCTTCAAGGACGCAGGCGTTCACCTGCTGGAAGGCCAGGCCGTGGAGATCAACGGTGTCGGCTTTGCCGGCGTCAAGGGCTTTGCCGGCGGCTTCGGCCGCTACATGCTGGGGTCCTTCGGTGAGCCGGCGATCAAGGCGATGGTCGCCGAAAGCGTGGAAGAGACCATGCGGCTGGAGAACGCCCTGCGCCAGGTTCGCTCCGAGCGCGCCATGGTCGTGCTGCATTACGCGCCGATCCCCGACACTGTCGTCGGCGAGCCGCAGGAGATCTATGCCTTCCTCGGCTCTTCGCGGCTGGCGGAGACGATCGACCGCTTTCCCGTGTCGGCCGTCGTTCACGGCCACGCCCACCGCGGAACCTACGAAGGCCGCACGCCGGGCGGTGCCCCCGTCTACAACGTCGCCTCCCACATCGAGAAGCCGACGGGTCGGCCCTATGCCCTGCTGGACCTCTAGCGGAACATCGGGCCCTGCCGTCAGTTCGAAGCGCTTACCAGGAGGACTGATCCATGACCGACCAGAAGAACCACCCCGAGCAGGATCCGGCAGAAGGCTCCCGCGAAACCATCGACCGCGAACTCGCTCGTCAGGACCAGAAGGCGCAGGAGAACGGTCGCAAGGTCAAGGACGACGGCGAAACGAAGCGCTGACAAGCGTTCCGATGAAGGCGCTGCCCCAGAAATCCGCAAACTGATCTTAAGTTATGCCCTCGGCGGGAAGCTCTGGAACAAGGGGCTTCCTCGCTCGTTTGACCCGTCTCATCATCAGGGGTACTTCATGACGTCTGCCATCCAAGCCGCAAGCGAGTTTCGCGCCTTTCCAAAGACCTGGGGGGCGGAATTCGTCGCCGCCGGCGAGGTCCGCTTCCGGCTGTGGGCGCCGGGCCAGAAGGAGGTCGTCCTTCGCCTCGGCACCAGCGAGACACCGATGAGCCGCAGCGACGACGGCTGGTTCGAACTTTTGGCGACAGGCGTATCGGCAGGCGCCGAATACTGCTTCGTCCTGTCGGACGGCATGACCATTCCCGATCCCGCCTCGCGTGGCCAGAAGGGTGAGGTCAACGGCACCTCCCTCGTCATCGATCCGACCAACTACGAGTGGCAGAAAGCCGCCTGGAAAGGCCGGCCGTGGGAAGAAGCGGTCGTTTACGAATTCCACGTCGGGACCTTCACGCAGGAAGGCACCTTCCGCGCTGCCATCGAGAAGCTGCCGCATCTGGCGGAACTTGGCATTACCGCCGTCGAGATCATGCCGGTCGCCCAGTTCGCCGGAAACCGCGGCTGGGGCTACGACGGCGTCCTGCTCTATGCCCCGCACAGCGCCTACGGCACACCGGAAGACATGAAGGCCTTCGTCGATGCCGCGCACGGCCACGGCCTCATGGTCCTCCTCGACGTCGTCTACAATCACTTCGGCCCGGACGGAAACTATCTGCCGCTGGTGGCGCCGAGCTTCTTCCATCCCGAAAAACACACCCCCTGGGGCGCGGCCATCGCCTACGAAACGGACGCGGTGCGGCGCTTCTTCATCGAGAATGCGCTCTACTGGCTGGAGGAGTATCAGATCGACGGGCTGCGCTTCGACGCGATCGACCAGATCGGCGACGACGAGTCCGAAAAGCACATTCTGGTGGAAATTGCCGAACGCATCCGCTCCGAGCTGCCCGACCGTCACATCCATCTGACCACCGAGGATGCCCGCAACATCACCTCGCTGCACGAGCGCGATGCCGATGGCGGTGTGCCCCGCTTCACCGCGGAGTGGAACGACGACCTCCACAATGCCATCCACGTCTATGCGACCGGCGAGACCGACGGCTACTACAAGGATTTCGCCGACAAGACCGAATATCTCGTGGCGCGCACGCTGGCGGAAGGATTCGCCTATCAGGGCGAAATGTCCAAACAGAGCGGCGAGGCCCGGGGCGTGACCAGCACCGGCCAGCCGCCGGTGGCTTTCGTCGACTTCATCCAGAACCATGACCAGGTCGGCAACCGGGCCTTCGGCGACCGCCTGCTGACGCTCGCCGGCCCGGAGAAGGTGAAGGCGCTTCTGTCGATGCTCCTCCTGTCGCCGCACATCCCGCTTCTCTTCATGGGCGAGGAATTCGGCGAGACCCGCCCCTTCCAGTTCTTTACCGACTTCCACGGCGAACTCGCCAAGGCTGTGCGCGACGGACGACGAAGGGAATTCGAAGGTCATGCCGGCCATGGACACGAGGAAGAGGAAATCCCGGATCCCAATGCCGAGACCACCTTCACCGACTGCAGGCTCGACTGGGCGAAACCCGAGGCCGCCGAGGGTGCAGAGTGGATGGCACTGACCAGGCAGCTTCTCACGCTTCGCCGCGAGATCATCGTTCCGATGATCCGCACCGCGCGCGAATCCGGCGGCACGATCCTGGAAGCGGCGGATGGCCTGGTCGCAGTCCGCTGGAGCTTCCCCGACGGAGAACTCGGCATGGCGATCAACCTCGGGTCAGAAGCAAAGCCGCTCCCCGACTTGCCCGGCACGCCGATCCACAGCTATCCGCCGGAAGCCGGCACCGGTAATCGCCTCGACGTCAATTCGGTCGTCGTGACCGCCACGACCGGAGGCCGGGCATGAAGATCCCCTCCTCCACCTACCGCATCCAGTTTCGCGACGGGATGACCTTCGATCGTGCCGCCACGCTGGTGCCTTACCTGAAGCGTCTCGGCATCAGCCACCTCTATGCCTCGCCGATCTTCACCGCCACGAGCGGCTCCACGCATGGCTATGATGTCACCGATGCCAACGAGTTCGACCCGGTCCTCGGCGGCCGCGAAGGCTTCGACCGGATGTCGCAGGCGCTGCAGCAGCACGGGCTTGGCTTGATCCTCGACATCGTGCCCAACCATATGGCCTCCTCGCTGGAGAACCCATGGTGGCGGGATGTCGTGGAGCATGGCGAAGACAGCCGCTATGCCCGCTACTTCGACATCGACTGGAGCCGGCGGCTGACGCTCCCCTTCCTCGGCGACACCTTCGAGAAGGTTCTCGAGGCCGGCGATCTGTCGATCAAGGCGGATCCGGACACCGGCAAGCCGGCACTCGCCTATTACGACACCTGCTACCCGCTGAAGCCCTCGACCTACGATGGTCGCGAACAGGCCGTGCTGTCGATGACCGCGAAAGCGGAGATCGCCGCACTTCACGACCAGCAGCCGTGGCGGCTGATGTCGTGGCGCGATGCGCCGCGCGAGCTGAGCTATCGCCGGTTCTTCGAGATCACCGGACTGGTTGGCCTCAGGGTCGAGGATCCGGAGGTCTTCGCCGACGCCCACCGCCTGGTGCTCGACCTGGTGCGGGAGGGCCGCGTCGACGGCCTGCGCATCGACCACGTCGACGGTCTGGCAGATCCGAAGGCCTACCTGGAGCAGCTTCGCGAGGCGGCAGGCCCCGACACCTATATCGTCGTCGAAAAGATCCTGGGCGAAGGCGAGCAGCTCCCGGACGACTGGCCGATCTCCGGCACCACGGGCTACGAGTTCATCGGCGCGCTGAGCAATGCCCTGGTGGACGGCAGCAAGACCGACGCTCTGACCCACGCCTATGAAGCCGTCTCCGGCCGTCAGACGGACCCGATGGAAGATCTGCGTGACGCAAAACTTTCTATGGCAAACAACAACTTCGAGGGCGAAGTTGCTGCGCTGCAAAAACTGGCTCTCGCACTTCATGAAGTCGAGGACGATTCGAGCGCCATCGATGCCGACACCATGCACAACGCGCTGCGCGAGCTGCTCGTCGCCTTTCCCGTCTACCGCACCTATGGCACCGCAGACGGCATGCCGGAGGCCGACAAGACCCGCCTCGGCGCCATCGTCTCATCGGTTGAAAGCGGCCCTCATGCGCCGGACAAGGAGGCTCTAGCCTTCATCCGGCGTATCCTGCTCGGAGACGTCGGTTCCGACCAGGCGGACAAGGCCAGCCTCTTCCGCACGCGCTTCCAGCAGCTCACCGGGCCGCTGATGGCCAAGTCGCTAGAAGACACGCTGTTCTTCCGCCATCACCGTCTGCTGGCGCTGAACGAGGTCGGCAGCGAGGCGGCGCCGCCAGCCGCATCGCTTACGCACTTCCACGAGGAGATGCGCACCCGCCTCAAGCACCAGCCCCACGCGCTCTCGGGAACCTCCACGCACGATACCAAGCGCGGCGAGGATGCCCGCGCCCGCCTATATACCCTCAGCGAGGCGCCGGAGACCTGGGCCGAAGCCGTCGCCCGCTGGCGCGACATGAACGCATCGCAGGTGGTCACACTGAAGGACGGACCTGCGCCGGAACCGGCCATGGAGTGGATGCTCTACCAGGCGCTGGCAGGCGCATGGCCGACGGACCTGCGTCCGGAAGACACGGCAGGACTGAAGGCTCTCGAAGAGCGGTTTCTCGCCTATGTTGAAAAGGCACTGCGCGAGGCCAAGCAGAGGACGAGCTGGAACGAGGTGAACGAACCCTACGAAACGGCCGTCAAGGACTATGCCGCCCGCCTTCTTGATCCGGAGAACGGCAACTTCCTTGCCGATTTCGTCGGCACGCTGGCCCCCTTCATCCGCGCCGGTCTCGTCAACGGCATCAGCCAGACGCTGATCAAGCTCGTGGCGCCGGGTGTGCCGGACATCTACCAGGGAAGCGAACGTCTCGACCTCAGCCTCGTCGATCCCGACAACCGCCGGGCGCCCGACTTCGAGATGCTGACGGGCGCAGGCGACGACGGGCTGCAGTCGGTCGACGAGGAAACCTGGCGCAGCGGCCGGTTGAAACAGGCGGTGATCGCCAGGGTCCTGAACCTCCGCCAGCAGCGGCCGGAACTCTTCGCGTCCGGCAGCTACATCGCGCTTCAGCCCCGCGGCAAGCGTGCCGACCACCTGGTCTCCTTCGCGCGCCAGGAAGGAGATGCGTCACTCCTGCTGGTCGCCCCCCGGCTGGTGCTGGGCGCTTTCCGCCAGGGCGAGATGTCGGTCTCGGATAAATGGGCGGGTACGGAGCTGCCGCTTCCGGAAGACCTGCAGGGACGCCGCTACCGGGAGATCTTCAGCGGACGGGTCTTTGAACCTTCCACCAGCCTCTCGGTCGGCTGGACCTTCGCGGATCACTCGTTCGCGCTCTTGGTATCGGAGTAAGAGGAAACATGAAAAAAGGCCGCCAATCATCATGATTGGCGGCCTTTTTCTCTCCGGTGGAGACTGTTCTTCGTTAGCCGAGGCCAACGAAGGACAGGATAGCGAGAACGATTACAACTGCTCCAACAAGCCATACGATGCTGTTCATGTCTCTCTCCTTATGAATGCTGACATTACGAATTAAGCGAAACCAACCAGGTTCAGAACGGCGATGACGATGACGACGGCGCCGACCAACCAAACGATGCTGTACATGGCTTTCTCCTGTGGCTCTCGGCAAGGTGAACGGGAAGGCGCCGAAAAGGTTCCAACGGGATGCAGCGGGAACAATCGTCCGCGGGGCGGTGTTCACCAGATGCTGTGGTGAATTTTGCAGCAGAGAACCATGGGGGTGGGTATGGCAGAACAAAGTTTCCAGCAGTCACGATCGCAGGCAGCCCCTGCCCGCATCGTCATCGTCGGCGCAGGCTTTGCCGGACTCGCCTGCGCCCGTGAACTCGGCAACACCGATCTCGATGTCATCGTCGTCGATCGCCGCAACCACAACCTCTTCCAGCCGCTCCTCTATCAGGTCGCCACTGCGGCCCTCTCCCCTGCCGACATCTCCGAACCGATCCGCCGCACGCTGGGACGCTACCGCAACATCCGGGTCGTCCTCGCCGAGGTTGCCGGCGTGGATGCGGCCTCGAAGTCGATCCGTTTCGAAGACGGCGGCAGCCTCTCCTACGATCACCTCGTGATCGCCACGGGTTCGGAGTACAATTACTTCGGTCACGACGACTGGCGCGCCTGGGCTCCGGGCCTCAAGACCATCCATGAAGCGCGGCTGATCCGCCAGCGGCTGCTGCTCGCCTTCGAAAGGGCGGAGCTCTCGCAGGACCCGGAGGAGAAGAAGGCGCTACTGACCAGCATCGTGATCGGCGGCGGCCCGACCGGCGTCGAGATGGCCGGTGCCATTGCCGAACTCGGGCACTTCATGATCACGCGGGATTTTCGTGACCTCTCACCCGCGGATTTTCGGGTAATCCTGATCGAAGCCGCGCCGCGCATTCTTGGCGCATTTCCGGAGGAGCTGGCCGGCTATGCGGAACGCACCCTGGCCAAGGCGGGCGTCCAGGTTCTGACGAACACGCCAGTGGACAGGATCACCAAGGATGAGGTCGTTGCCGGTTCAAACACCTTCCGCACCGGCTGTATCGTCTGGGGCGCCGGCGTGAAGGCCTCGCCCGCAGCCGGCTGGCTGGGGATCGAAGGCAAGGCCGGTGGGCGTATTCCCGTCGAGCCGGATCTCTCCGTCACCGGCTTTCCCGGCATCCATGCCATCGGCGATACCGCCCTTGGCCTCGGAGAGGAAGGAAAGCCGCTCCCGGCACTGGCGCAGGTGGCCAAGCAGCAGGGACAATACCTCGGTCGGTCACTGCGCGGGAGGATCCTGGAGGACCGCCAGCCGGAGCCCTTCCGTTTCAATAACCGCGGCAATACGGCGGTCATCGGGCGAAACGCGGCGATCTTCGACTTCGGGCGCTGGCGGCTCAAGGGTCGACTGGCATGGCTGCTCTGGGCGATCGTCCACGTCTACCTGCTCGTCAATTTCGAGAAGCGCCTGCTCGTCAGCATCCAGTGGATCTGGCGCTATGTGACGCGCCAGCGCGGCGCCCGGCTGATCGACGAGAATGCAGCCCTCGAAGTTCCGTCATCGACTGAAAGGACAGAGACATGAACACCGCCAATCCGCAGCTGGAAGGCCTCTATCTCGCGTTCGCGTCCATCAACAGGCTGCTCGTGGACAAGGGTCTGGTGACCCACGGCGAGATCCAGAAGGCACTGCAGAATGTCGAACGTGCGGTGCTGGACGACACCCATCTGCTCGACATCTCTGGCTCTCATCAGATGGCTGTCGCCTTCCCGATCCGCGTCCTGCTGCTCGCAAACGAGGCGTCGGAGCGGGGCGACACCTTCGATTTCAAGGATCTCGCCCGCGAGGTGGGCCGCCGCACCTGACGAGGCAACATGACCGGCACAAAACCTCCACAGGCTGCAGCCATCCCTGCCGACGGCGCCTGGGACGCCACCCTCTCGCTGCTCCGCGAAGGCTATCACTTCATCCCCAACCGGTGCCGGCGGCTGGAAAGCGAGATCTTCCGCACCCGCCTGACGTTGACCGAGGTGATCTGCATGCGGGGCCCGCGTGCGGCTGAACTCTTCTACGGCAATGCCGCCCTTACCCGCCAGGGGTCGATGCCGCAGACGGTGCTTCGGCTGCTGCAGGACAAGGGCAGCGTCCAGCAGCAGGATGGCGATGCCCATCGTCACCGCAAGGGGCTCTTCGTCGCCATCCTCATGGCGCCGGGCGAGGTCGAGCGGCTGACGGGCATCTTCCGCAGCGAGTGGCGCGCGCAGCTGCGGCATTGGCAGGAGCGGGACCAGATCGTCCTGATCGACGAGGTGAACCGGATTCTGACGCGCGCGGTGTGTCAATGGGCGGGAATACCGATCGGCGACAGTGACGAGAGAACCACGGAACTGGCGGGCATGGTCGAATATGCCGGTCATTTCCGTCCAGGCACGGTCGCTGCCCTGTGGCGAAGGCGGCGCATAGAGCGCCGCATCCGGCACATGGTCGAAGACGTCCGGTCAGGTCATCTCTCCATCGATCCGGACAGCCCCCTCCACCGGGTTGCCACCTTCCCCGATCTCGACGGGCAACGCCTGAAGGCGGAGGTCGCCGCCGTCGAGATCCTCAACATGCTGCGGCCGGTGGTGGCCATCGGCCGCTTCATCGTCTTTGCCGCACTCCGGCTGCACCAGAAACCGCACTGGGCGGAAACCTTCCGCGACGGTGGCGACGATCGGCTGGAGGGCTTTGCGGAGGAAGTCCGGCGGTCGAGCCCCTTCTTCCCCTTTGTCGGCGCCCGCGTGAAGCAGGACATCGAATGGCAGGGCCATGTCCTTGCCAAGGGGCAATGGCTGCTGCTCGATCTTTACGGAACGACCCATGACTCCCAGCTGTTTTCTCGGCCGCAGGAGTTCGATCCGGAGAGACAGATCTCCTGGCGGGATCAGGGCTTCGACTTCATTCCCCAGGGAGCCGGAGCGGTCGCCACGACGCACCGTTGTCCCGGCGAGATGATCACGGTGGAGCTGCTGAAGGAATCCATCCGGTTGATCTGCCGGGAGATGTGCTCCCGGGTGCCGCCACAGGACCTGTCGGTGAAGATGAACCGCGTCCCGGCGCTGCCGGAGAGCGGCTTCATCATGGCGGAAGTGAAGGCGCGGTCCCGTTAAGGCCGCGCCTTTCGCTTATCAGATGATCGGCTTGCCGCCGGTCACCGCAATCGTTGCCCCGGACACATAGCTCGAAAGCGGATCGGCCAGCATCACATAGGCGGTCGCCAGCTCTGCCGGCTGCCCCGGCCGCTGCATCGGAACCTGCGTCCCGAACTGCTTCAGCCGGTCACCGGTCATCGTCGACGGGATCAGCGGCGTCCAGATCGGGCCGGGCGCGACGCAGTTGGCCCGGATTTCCTTCTCCGCCAGAAGCTGCGCGAGGCCGCCCGTGAAGTTCTGGATGGCACCCTTGGTGGTCGCATAGGCGAGCAGGCTCGGGCTTGGCGAATCAGAATTGATCGACGCAGTATTGATGATCGCACTGCCCGGCTTCATGTGCGCTACGGCCGCCTTCGTCAGGTAGAACATCGCGTGGATGTTGACCCGGAAGGTCAGTTCCCATTCTTCGTCGGAAATGTCGTCGATCCACGAGAAGGTCGCCTGGTGGGCGGCGTTGTTGACCAGGATGTCGATGCCGCCGAGCTCGCTGACGGCGGTCTCGATGATGCTGCGGCAGTGATCGGCCGACTGGATGTCGCCGGCAACGAGAACTGCCTTGCGACCGGCCTCTTCGATGTGGCGCTTCGTCTCCTGGGCGTCCTCGTCCTCGTCGAGATAGGACACCAGGACATCGGCGCCTTCGCGGGCGTAGGCAATCGCCACGGCGCGGCCAATGCCGCTGTCGGCGCCGGTTATGACAGCCTTCAGGCCAGCCAGCCGGCCGGAGCCGCGGTAGCTTTTTTCGCCATGGTCGGGAACGGGCTTCATGTCCCGGGTGCGACCGGGCATCGGGATCGGCTGCTGCTCTTCGAACGGCGGCTTGGGATAATGGCTCATGGAAACCTCTTGTGCTGTCGGTGTAACGAGACCTGTCCAACAGCAGCCGCTGGTCTATGTTCCCTTGAGATTTCCGATGCATGGCCCGCCAGCTGCATCTTCATGAATAACATCAACAACAATGTCTTCTTCAGGAACAGTGGGCGCATAACTTTGTTCGACGGCCATCTGCAGCAGCCCTCGTCGGCCGCCTGCGACTGATTACCTGCGAAAGAGAGGACAGTATGGACGTTGTCATAATTGGAGCCGGATATGTCGGGCTGACCACCGGAGCCTGCCTTGCCGAACTTGGCCACACCGTCACCTGTGTCGATAATGATCCCCAGAAGGTCGCCGGGTTGAAACGTGCCGAAGTTCCGATCTATGAGCCCGGCCTGTCGGAGCTGATCCGCAAGCACGTGGACGCAGGCCGCCTCGCCTTCTCCGACGATCCCGCCTCCACCGCCCCTGGCGCAGATGCCCTGTTCATCGCGGTGGGAACGCCCTCGGCACCGGATGGCGACATCGATCTCTCCTATGTCAAGGATGCCGCCGCTGGCGTGGCGCTGCTCCTCAAGAAGGAGGCGGTCATCGTCATCAAGTCCACGGTGGTCGCCGGGACTGCAAGGATGGTCAGCGAACGGGTTGAGGCCATCCGAGGCCGCAAGGACGTCTACATCGCCTCCAACCCCGAATTCCTGCGGGAGGGCTCCGCCATCCGGGACTTCCTGGAGGCCGACCGCATTGTTGCAGGCGCCGACGACAGCCGGGCTGCCGAGCTTCTGGCACGGCTCTACGAGCCCCTGCGCAGCAAGGGCGTCCCCTTCGTGACGACGAGCACCATCAACGCGGAAATGATCAAATATGCCGCCAATGCCTTTCTGGCGCTGAAGATCGGCTTCATCAACGAGGTGGCCGATCTCTGCGAAGCCGCAGGCGGCGATGTTTCGGCCGTGGCGGACGGCATCGGCCTCGACCGCCGCATCGGCCGCGCCTTCCTCAATGCAGGACCCGGCTTCGGCGGCTCCTGCTTTCCCAAGGACACCCGTGCCTTTGCCGCCACCGGTCGCCGCCTGGGACAGCCGCAGGCGATCGTCGAAACACTGATCAGCCGCAACGAGGCCCGCAAGGCCGCGTTCGCCAGCCGGATCCTTGCCGAGCTCAAGGGAAGTGGTCGGCGCGCCACCGTGCTGGGAACGGCCTTCAAGGCCAATACCGACGACGTGCGGGATTCTGCTGCGCTGACGATCATACCGCTTCTGGTGGAAGCGGGAGTGACGGTGACCGCCCATGACCCGAAGGCTCGTCATGTGACGGAGCGCCATGTGAAGGGCATCTCCTGGTCGAATTGCCCCTATGAGGCCACCCGGGGCGCGGACGTGGTGGTGATCCTGACGGAATGGGACGACTATGCCAGGCTGGACCTGGAGCGCCTGTCCCGGTCCATGGCCGGCCGGTCGGTCATCGATTGCCGCAACCTCTTCAAGCCGCAGGACGTCACCCGCCACGGCCTGAAATACATCAGCATCGGCCGCAGTGCCGCTGCTCCTGTCCTGAAGATCAACAGCAAGCGCGCCGGTGCAGGAAACGGCAAGTGGAACGAGATTGCCGCAGCACCCGTCTGATCGGCAGGTGGAAACAGGCACAAAGAAAGGGCCCGGTCTGTACCGGGCCCTTTCTTTATCGGTGAACTGCCGACCGGCTATGCGCCGGGCGTTGCAAGCCCGTCGCCGCCGCGCAGGCGTCGCAACTGGTTGACGATGCGAAGCGACCCGGAGGCACGTGCGGCGGAGAAATCGGAGCTTTTCGACAAGATCCGCAGCATGTCCTCTGCCTCGTCTGCCGAGATGGTCCCGCGGGCCGCAAGACCATCGATCAAGAGCAGCATGACCCCTTCCAGGGCCAGAGCCCTGCGGTGGCTTTCCTTGTCTTTTTCGTTTTCGTTTTCAAGCATGTCAGGCTCCCTGCTGGCTACCTGACGAATTGATTGGCGAAGAAAAGGTTCCGACTATTCCTCGGTCTGCCGACGCGCTTCGGCTTCCGGCGAGGCCGCATCGACCGCGGTCGAACGATCGATCGTGCCCTGCTCGGCCTTGTAGAAATACTGGCTGGCCACAAGCCAGCCCTTCAGGGGCCGCAGCGGCGGAATGCAGGTCAGGAGCATGAACGGCAAGGACGTCAGCGCATGCACCCAGAAGGGCGGCTGGAATACCACCTCGATCCAGACAGCAAGGGCCACGCTCGGCACGCAGGCAAAGCAGATGACGAAGAAGGCGGGGCCGTCGGCGGGATCGGCAAACGAATAGTCGAGACCGCAGACCTCGCAGTTCGGCCGCAGCTTCAGGAACCCGTCGAAGAGGTGCCCCTGCCCGCACCGGGGGCAGCGGCCCCGCAGGCCGGTGCTGTAGGGAGACAGGGGAGCCCATTGCGCGTCGGATGTCATGCCTGGTCCTTTTCATAAACTGGCTTTGCGATACTGCCGAACACACCCCGGCAGCAAGGGTTTCCTCCGCTGCGCGTCAATCTGACCTGCCATTCGTCATGGAATCACCAGGAACATTTCCGCTCCGGCCCCGGTTCGGCGCAGGAGAGTCCTGCCCCTCAAGGAGAAGATGATGAAACCCGTACCAACCGGAAAAGGCCTGGCAGTCGTCACCGGCGCCTCGAGCGGCATCGGCTATGAACTGGCCCGATGCGCCGCGGAAAACGGCTACGACCTCGCCATTGCCGCCAACGAGCCTGAAATCCTGGAAGCGGCCACAAAGCTGAAAGAATTCGGCGTGCAGGTGGAAGCGCTGCAGGTGGACCTTGCGACGCCGGACGGCGTCCGTCGCTTCGTCGACGCGGTGTCCGCCCTCGGCGGGCCTGTCGATCTCCTGATGGCCAATGCCGGCGTCGGCCTCGGCCACGGCTTCCTCGATCAGGATCTGGACGAGGCGCAGCGGGTGGTCGACACGAATGTCACGGGGACTATCCGCCTGGTGCATGCCATCGGCAACCGGATGCGGGGACGGGGTGAAGGCCGCATCCTCTTTACCGGCTCGATCGCCGGCTTCATGCCGGGCGCCTACCAGGCCGTCTACAATGCCACCAAATCCTTCATCAACAGCTTCTCGTTTGCGCTGCGCGACGAGTTGAAGGACAGCGGCGTCACCGTGACCTGCCTGATGCCGGGTCCGACCGATACCGAATTCTTCGAACGCGCCGACCTGCTCGACACGGCCGTGGGTCAGGGCAAGAAGGATGATCCTGCCTTCGTGGCCAAGGCGGGCTTCAAGGCGATGATGGATGGCGAGGGCGACGTTGTCGCCGGCTGGAAAAACAAGGTGATGTCCGCCGTCGCCAATGTCACACCAGCCGGCATGCTCGCCGGGCAGCATCGCAAGATGGCCGAGCCCGGCAGCGGAACCTGAACCTCAAGAGCCCCGTTGGTCGCGGGGCTCTTTTTGCATTCAGTCGTCGCTGAACGGCCAGCCGCGATAGACGCGGCGGGTGACGAGCTTCAGGCTGCGGTCCGGCTGGATGACGTAGCGCTCCTCGACCCTCTGGCCGAACTCGTTGCGGAACTGATGGTTGACGGGACTTCCGATTGGCGCCTTCGTCAAACGCGTCCGCGGCTGGCCGCCATAGGTGATGCTGCCGGGAATGGGTTCGAGCCCCGGCGCATCGGGCGAAACCGAGGTGCAGGCAGCCAGCGCGATCGCCAGCCCGACGAGGGGAGATAACTGTTTCAAGAGGCACCTGACCTTTCTTCTTTTCAGCAAGGCTTCAACCCGACGCGGATGGAGGAGTTCCAGCGCTCATCTGCTTCCGGTACGCAGCCGGTTGTGAACGGCGACGGCCGCGACCTCCCCGTGCGCCATGGCGACACCGATCTGGTTCAGGCCCGTCACCACATCTCCAACGCCGAAGCAACCCTCGACATTGGTTTCCTGATGCGCTCCGGTGTTGATGCGACCGTCCTCCTCGAGCCGGACCCCGAGCTGTGCCGCCACCTGCGAACGGGGCCTGACGCCGAGCGCGGCATAGACGACGACTCCCTTGAACAGCTTACCTTTGCCAAACATCATGTCCATGTCGTCTTCGCCCGTCTTTGTGAACGACGAAAGAGGTTCCACGACGACCTCGATGTTCTCTTCCCGCAAGGCAGCCTGCGTCTCCTCGTCCCACTGCGGCGCCTCGCCCAGCGTGGCGATCGCGATGGTGGGGGTGAAGGCCTTCAGGAAGCGCGCCTCCGCCACCGCACGCATGGTTGCACCGATGACCACCGCCGGCCGCCCGGCAATCTCGTAGCCGTCGCAAATCGGGCAGATGCGCAGATATCCCTCCGCCACCAGATCATGGGCATGATCGAGAGGCGGCATGTTGTCTTCCAGTCCCGTGGCAAAGATGACGTTCTGGCCCAGGACGAGCCGCCCCCTGATATCTGCCTTGAAGAAACCGTCTGCCGTGCGTTCGAACTGCGCAGCCTCTCCCTCGACCACCGGCACCCCCAGTTCCGCGATCTGCTCGCGCATCCGGGCAAGCAGGTCGCGGCCGATGACGCCGCCGGGAAAGCCGGGATGATTGTAGGAACGCGGGATGAGGCGCGCCCGGCTGCGCCCGCCGTCGACCAGCAGGGTCTTCCGGTTCATCCGCGCCAGGTAGATCGCAGCCGTCATTCCACCCGGACCGCCGCCCAGGATGATACAGTCGAACGGACTGTCGGAAACGGCGAGCTCGTCCGAGCCTCTGCCAAGCATGTGTGGTCTCCTCGGATTCGATCGTCGGCAAGCGCCGTTAACGAGGGGAGACGGCCGGAAGTTCCAGCTCGGCGGCACGCCTGCGGCATCTCTGCATGAAGTCGCCTCGCACCACCCATCGCCGGACGGATTTTCCAAGCGACAGACCAGCTTTAGGGCAACATGCCTATTATGTCGGCAGATCCTCTGCTAGTCCACGGTCTCCAGCACCGCGACAGGGTCCATGTCCTTTCTCCGACGCCTCAATCCATCGATCGTCCCCGTAAGCCCTGCCGAGCGTATCCGCGCCTCCGTCGGCGCGCTGCTCGGCATTCTGCTGACCGGTCTGCTGAGCCGGATGGCGCTCGGCGACAGCGGCGCCTTCCCGCTTCTGATCGCGCCCATGGGAGCTTCCGCCGTCCTCCTGTTTGCCGCCCCAAGCAGCCCCCTGGCGCAGCCGTGGTCGATCCTCGGGGGCAACATCGTCTCGGCGACCGTTGGCGTCACCTGTGCGCTGCTGATCGAGGATCCGGTGATTGCCGCCAGCACCGCGATCGCCGTGTCCATCGGGCTGATGCTGCTGCTCAACTGCCTGCATCCGCCAAGCGGGGCCGTCGCGCTGACCGCCGTGCTCGCCGGCGCCAGCATCCAGGAATGGGGCTACTGGTTCGTGCTCTCGCCGGTCGGCCTCAACACGGTCCTGCTGCTGGCCAGCGCCTACGCCTTCAACAACGCCACCGGCCGCCGCTATCCGCATCTGGCACCTGCCGTATCGCCCTCTGCTTCCGCCGCCGGCCAGGCAGCGTCGAGCCGTCCGCTCGGCGTCGTTCCAGAAGACCTGCGTGCCGTGCTGGAGCAGTATGACGAAGTGGTGAACGTCAGCCCCGAAGACCTGGATGCGCTTCTGCATGCCGCGCAGATCCGTGCCTATGAACGCCGCTCCGGCGAGATCACCTGCGAGCAGATCATGTCCCGTGATGTCGTCACCATTGCACCGCAGACGAGCCTGCGCCGGGCGTGGCAGCAGCTGATGCGGGGACCGCACAAGGCGCTTCCGGTGGTGGACGCGGACGGCCAGCTCGTGGGGATCGTCACGCAGACCGACTTCATGCGCATGTCCGTGTTGAACGAGCACGGAGCCTTGAGCCTGCGCGCCAGGGCGGGGCGCATACTCCCGGGCAAGGGTGCCCCGCGCAGTGTTGCGGACGTCATGACGCGGCGCGTTCAATCGGCACTGCCGGAAACGATGATCGCCAAGCTCGTGCCGCCCATGGCTGACATGGGCCTGCATCACATGCCTGTCGTCAATCACTGCAATCATGTCGTCGGCATCATCACGCAGTCGGATCTCATTGCGGCGCTTTTCCAAAGCCAGCGGACGCCTTTCGCACCCGACGGAACCACAACCGTTGTCGCAGCTGGATAGGGCCCGCCAAGGCAGGTCCCAGCAGTTTACCAAGGACTAAAATTATTGCTGCTCATAGTTGAATGCAGCGCAACATCGGTCCAGAATGGCGCATCGCTTAAGGAAGCTACTCTTAGGAAGCGAGTTAGGGGGTGCCATGCGAAACAAACTTGCGGCCATGGCAAATACGCTTGCTCAGGATGACACGGTGGACAGCGACGAGATTGCCGCTGCCATCGACTATATGGAAATGAAGATCCGCACTGCAGAGGCTCGCCACGAGCCTGTACCCTTCGTCGCCTTCAGAACCAGAACAATCCTGACGATTGCCCTGAAGCTGCGCCGGGAGTCGGGCCTCTCCCTGTGAGGCGACCGCCACCGCGGGACCGATGAGCCGGTCCTGTCGCGCGACATGCTCACGGAAGGCACTGCCGAAGAGCCGTCCGTGGTCCTTCGGCCGTGCGAACTGCACCCCCACCCTCCATTGGTCGACGCTCGCGGAACCTTCCGGCACCTCTGCGGTTCCCGTTGCTTGAATGGAGGGAAGTCCGTGGACTGGAGTGAACTATTTTTCCAAGGGTGGTCAGGCATCATCCGAACCTTGATCGTCGGGACGCTCGCCTATGTGGTGCTGGTCCTGTTCGTGCGCATCTCGGGCAAGCGGACACTGGCCAAGATGAATGCCTTTGACCTGGTGGTGACCGTTGCCCTTGGCTCCACCCTGTCGGCCGTCCTGCTCCAGGAAGCGATTGCGCTGGCGGAAGGCGCCACCGCACTCGGCCTTCTCATCGCGCTCCAGTATCTCGTCACCTTTCTGTCGGTGCGATCCAAGGACTTCGCCAAGCTGGTGCGGTCGCAACCGACACTGCTGGCCCGCAGCGGAAGCTACTGCAGCGCCGCCCTCCTCGACCAGCGGCTGACCGAAGACGAGGTCCTCTCCGCCGTGCGCTCGCAGGGCCTCGATGACCTCGACCAGGTGGAAGCGGTGATCCTCGAAAGCGACGGTTCCCTCAGCGTCATTCCACGCAAGGGGTGATCGTCAGGGCGACATCAGTGGCGCCCGTGGCACAGGCGCACAACCTCAAAATCGCCCTACCGATCGTCGTACCTGGTGGCAGGTCCCCGGGTGAGGCCCTGGCCCGCCAATATTGATGATGCGGAAGATGATCCGCCCTTCAGCGGACGAGCCGCCGCTCATGCCTATTTATAGATCGGCGTCGTCGTTGGCGGTTCATAATAGGAAGGCTCGGTGGTGGCACAGCCGACCAGGGTGACGACGGCGAACAGGATGATAAGTCTCACGGAATTCTCTCCATATTTATGTCTGGCTGGTGTCGGTTGAAAAGGTGGTCTTGATGCTCTTGCCGTCTCGTAACGGGCGGCCGTGATCGACGGCTAAGTGGCATGGGCCGGCTTAGGGGGCCCCGCCCCCCAAGCATCAAGCATCAGTCATCGTCATCGTGGTCATGCCCGTTTCCGTGGCCATGTCCGTGGCCCTTACCATGTCCCTGTCCATGGCCTTTGCCATTCCCGGGACCGTTCCCGTTCCCGTTCCCGGGACCGTTGCCATTGCCTTTTCCGTTGCCACTGTTTCCAGCATTGTCGGCCCGGTCGCTGCTGTTGCCGCCGGCATTGCCGAGGCCCTGGCCCTCATTGCCCTGGCTGAAGCCGCTTTCATTGAAGCTGTTTTCGCCACCACTGCTCTCGCCCGCGACGCCGTTGGTACCGACATCTTCGCTTTGTGCGCTCTGGTCGCCGAAGGCGCTGAGCCCGAGGTCGGCTCCGAGCGGAGCGGCCTGATTGACCGCCGGAACATTGGCGCGAGTCGGCTCCACCGAGGTGACCGAAGGCGTGGCATCGACGCCTGCAACCGACATGGTCTGGTTCTGGTCCACCGTTGCCTGCTGGCCCGGCCCCACATCGGCGCTTTCCCCACCTGTGAAGGAAGACACCTGCACCAAGCCGCTCTCGACAGAGACGGAGGCATCCTGCGGCGTCACCGTGACAGTAAAGGTCGTTCCCTTCACCACGGCCGCCAGGAAGGGCGTGTGAACATAGGTATGGGGACTGCTGCGCTTCTCAATATCGAGGGCAATCTCCCCGGTCTGCTGAACAACTTCCGTCTTGCGCGAGAACAGGCCTTCATGCGTGACCACCGAGCCCAGGGTATTGGGGCTGAGCGATAGGCTCTCTTCGCCCCTGGTCAGCGTCACCCGGCCGCGCGGACCGGTGGAGATCCATGCCTTGCTCGGGATCACCGTGCCGACAGCAACAGCGTCCCAGGTCGTCTTGTCGATCGTATAACTGACCTGGGTGGTGGTCTTGGCCACGAGCCAGTCCTTTGCGATGGCGATGGTAGGACAAAGGGAGAGGACGAAGAGAAGGACAAGAGAGCGAACGTAGTGCATGAAAACTCCTATTAATGAATGCTACTTTACAAGCTCCACATTTAAGAATCTCTTGATTTACGAAATTGTATTTTATCAAATGTGATAGCCGCCCAGCTTTCACGTCCCCAGCGCCTGCATCTGCCGCTGAAGACGCAGGCGACATTGCCCACTGAAAAGAAAAACCACCGCAGGAAGCTCCGGCTTCATGCGCAGCGATTTGGGCAGATCGCTCTGGAGCAGAGCACACGCAACCCATCGTCAACCAGGAGGCTGGCACCCATGTGTCAGGTGAAAAACCTTAGATATGTGCCTGGGACTGTATGGGAAAAATGGTAGCGGGAGAGGGACTCGAACCCCCGACACGCGGATTATGATTCCGCTGCTCTAACCACCTGAGCTACCCCGCCACACGGAAAACCTGCCTTGAATTTCAGCGTGCTGAAGGGCGGGCCCGTTTGGATGTGCGGCTTATAAAACCCGCGTCGTGGCAGTGTCAAGCGCGGTCTTTTCAATTTCACGAATGAAAACCCGCGCCTGCCGCCCGTGCACAGGTCAGGCGGCGACGGGTGTGGAAAGCAGGGCCTTCAGCGCGGCTTCCGCTTCCGGTGCCCGTTCTGACCGTTCGATGAAGCCACCGCCCCAGACGCGGGAATCGGGGCCTTCCGCCGAATAGAGGACGCAGGCCTGGCCGGGTGCCACGCCGGCTTCGCCGATCGTCAGGTCGACATAGACACCCCGGTCGTCGCAGCGCAGCGTTACCGGCGTCGGCGGACGCGTGGAGCGCACCTTGGCAAAGCAGGAGAAGCCGCCGGCAGCATCGTCCTCGAGCGAACCATCGCCCAGCCAGTTTACGTCGCGCAGGTAGACGCGCCGCGTATCCAGCGCCTCCTTCGGCCCGACGATGACCCGGCGTCCGCGGGCATCGAGATAGACCACGTAGAGCGGATCGCCGGTCGCCACGCCGATACCGCGGCGCTGGCCGATCGTATAGTGCAGGATGCCCTCGTGCTGTCCGAGCACGCGCCCGTCCATATGGACGATGTCGCCGCCGAGCGCCGAGTTGGGTCGGACCTTGTTGATGATGTCCGTATAGCGCCCCTGCGGCACGAAGCAGATGTCCTGGCTGTCGGCCTTCTTGGCGACGACGAGGCCCATGTCCTCGGCAAGCGCCCTCACCTCTGCCTTCGACATGCCGCCGAGCGGAAAGCGCAGGTAGTCGATCTGTTCCTGCGTCGTGGCAAACAGGAACCAGCTCTGGTCGCGGTCGCTGTCGATCGGCCGGTAGAGCGCGCGGCGGCCGGGATTGCCGGGGATCGGGTTCGGCCGCGAGCGGATGTAGTGGCCGGTCGCCAGCGCGTCGGCGCCGAGTTCCTTCGCCGTCGCCAGCAGGTCGGCGAACTTGACGGTCTGGTTGCAGGCGACGCATGGAATCGGAGTCTCGCCCATCGCATAGGCCTCGGCGAACGGGTTGATCACCGCATCGCGAAAACGCTTCTCGTAGTCGAGCACGTAATGGGGAATGCCGAGCGTCTCGGAGACGCGGCGGGCATCGTCGATGTCCTGGCCGGCACAGCAGGAGCCGGCGCGATGAACGGCCGCGCCATGGTCGTAGAGCTGCAGCGTGATGCCGAGCACGTCATAGCCCTGGCGCTTCAGGAGCCCCGCCACAACGGAGGAATCCACGCCGCCCGACATGGCGACGACGATGCGCGTGTCTTCCGGCCTCTTGTCAAAATCCAGCGTATTCACAGGAACTCTCTCAGTCGCTCGGGCGCCGGCCTGCATGAAAGCGGCGGCATTGCCTGGGGCGGGTTCGGCCGCGCCAGGCTGTTCTTGCCCCGGATATAGAAAGGATTGGCCGCCCGTGCAAGCGCGGCTGTTCTCACAGTGTCGGCGCGGTCGCCTGTGAAGCCTCCGCGGCCACCGCCTGCCCCCTCGCATCGGTCGATCCCTCGGCGCGCACCTTCGGCAGGCCGGACGGATAGGTCTGCTGGATGAAGTCGATCAGCTTCTCGCGCACCTCGCAGCGCAGGTCGAACGCACGCCCCGCATTGCTGGCGGAAACGAGGATGCGGACCTCCATGACGCTTTCCTTGAAATCGGTGACGGCGACGTTGACGACATCGCGGTCCCAGAGCGCCGAATTGGCTGCGATCTCCTCCACCTTGCGGCGGACCTCGGCCACCGGCACGCTGTAGTCCAGGTAGATGATCACCGTGCCGATCAGCGCCGACCCTTCGCGCGTCCAGTTCTGGAACGGCGTTTCGATGAAGTAGCCGAGCGGCAGGATGAGGCGGCGCCAGTCCCAGAGCTTGACGACGACATAGGTGGAGGTGATCTCTTCGACATTGCCCCACTCCCCTTCGACCAGCAGCGCATCGTCGATGCGGATCGGCTGCGTGATCGCCAGCTGGATGCCGGCAAAGAGGTTCTTGAGCACCGGCTGCAGCGCCAAGCCGAGAACGATACCGGCGACACCGGCAGAGGCCATCAGCGACACGCCGTACTGGCGAACGCCCGGAAAACTCATCAGCGCCGCCGAAATGGTGAAGGCGATGATGACGGTCACCGCGACCCGCTCCAGGATCCGCGACTGCGTCACATGCTTGCGGGCCAGCAGATTGTCTTCCGCGTCGAGCTTGAAGCGCCTGAGGTAGACCGTCGTCCAGATATGCAGGGCGGTGCGCGCCATCCAGCCGATCACCACGATGAAGCAGAGAAGCAGGATGTGCCGCAGCACGCTCTCCGCGTTTGCGCTCAAGGGCGCCACCACGACGCCAAGCGACAGTGTCCAGGTCAGGATCGCCAGCCTCACAGGCCGCCGCGTGCGCTGCACGAGGGAGCGCCAGAAAAGGTCACGCTTCTCCGCCAACCGGGTCGAGATCCTGAAGACGATCTTGTGGATGAGCAGCCCGAGCACGAACGACAGGAGCAGGATCAGCATGCTCAGGATCGGGTCGGGCACCCAGCGGATGAATGCGTGGATATATTGTTCCAGTCGTGCTTCCATGCAGCCTAATGGTAGGGTGCAACGCAGCAGCGAAAAGGCCTGTTGCAACATTTTCACGCCTGGCGACTTTTGACGTAGCAGCATAACAAGCCAGGGAGGAACAGGATGCGACCGTCGAACGGCTTCGATCTGGAGCGCTTCACGCAGGCGCAGGCACCAGTCTACAGGCAGGTGCTGGCCGAATTGCAGCAGGGCGCTAAGCGCTCCCACTGGATGTGGTTCGTCTTTCCGCAGGTGGAAGGGCTGGGCTCGTCCTCGATGGCCGAGCGATACGCCATCGGCTCGCGCGCCGAAGCCGAAGCCTACCTGCGTCACCCGGTGCTGGGTCCGAGACTTGTCCAATGCACGCAGCTGATGCTGCAGCATGAAGGCACGAGCGCGAATGCCATTCTCGGCTCTCCGGACGACATGAAGTTCAGGAGCTGCATGACGCTCTTTGCAGCCGTCAGCGAAAAGGGCTCGCCTTTCGAGCGAGCCCTTGCTGTGTTCTATGGAGGTCAGCGCGACGAGAAAACAGTCGCGCGCCTTGGGTCTTAGGCGGTCTGGATCGCCGAGAGCTTCCACTCCTGGGTCGGCTTGCGCACGAAGGTCCACAGTTCGACGGTCTCCGTGGCAACATCCGGATCGCCCTTCGTCACCGCACCGGTATCCCGGTCACGCATGACGTCGATGCTCGAGTAGCGCATCGCGACGGTGGCATATTCCATGCCGTTTTCGCGCCATGCCTCGGAGAGGTCGCCCTGCAGCAGCGCCACGTCGCGAACCTCGTTTTTGAGGCCGTTGGTGGCGTTCTCGCCCAGTTCCTCGGCAAGATAGGACATGGCTTCCGGCGTGGTGATCGCCCGCAAGGCCGCGTAGTCCTCGGCGGCATAGGCCGCCTGAACCTGCTCCAGAAGCTTCTCGAAAAGCGCGAAGTCGCGGCTGGTCACGCCGATCTCGTCGGTGGCATCGGATGCCTGGCGGGGCGCGGATGCGGCACCTGCGGCAGCGCCGCCGCTGAGCGAACCCATCTTCGGGATCTGGAACGACGAGCCGCGCTGCTGCTGCGGCGCCTCATAGGCGTTGCGCGCACTCGTTCCGGCAGGGCCGTTGGCCGTCTGCTGACGGCGTGCGAAGAAGCGCATGGCGAGCATGGCAAGACCCGCGATCAATGCGATCTGCAGCAGCATGCCGAGGAAGCCTGCGGCACCGCCGAAGCCAGAGCCCATCAGCATGCCGAAGAGGCCGCCAAGGAAGAGGCCGCCCAGAAGGCCGCCGGCGAGACCGCCGAAAAGTCCGCGGCTCTGCGGCGCAGCCTGTCCAGCGGCATTCGGCGTCGCGGCATTGCGCTGCGTGCCGGGGGTCATGGTGCGGTCGACCGGTGCAGCCGGATTCGGCGCAGTCCGGGTAACGGCGGGCGTGTTGAAGGTACGGCTGCCACGGCTGCCAAAACCACCGCCACGGCGGGCTTCCGCGAAATCGACGGCCGCCAAAGAGAAGGCCATCGCAAGGGCCGCGATGGCAAACACGCTCTTGAAGCGGCGGATGGATGAAAACATTCTGATCTCCTCACGATCCGCAAGCGCGCGGACTGGGAGGCATATAGCGATTGTTGCCCTACTTTTTAAGAGCGTTTCGGTAACTGGCGCAGAAGTGACCGGTCATTTTGTGGTTTTTCTCGGATCGTCAGCCGCGTGCCACAGCCCAAAATGAAAGAAGGCCCGGCGCAACTCTGCCGGGCCTTTCTCTTGTCCTTGAAAAACGGATCAGTCGACGTTGAACACCAGCGGCTTTGCCTGGCGGATCGCCGGGTTTGCCGTCAGCTTGTCGAGAACCTCCTGCTTCACCGGCGCGTCCACATAGAGCAGCGCAATAGCGTCACCGCCCTGCTGGTCGCGGCCGAGCTGGAAGTTGGCGATGTTGACGCCGCCCTCGCCAAGCGTCGTGCCCATGAAGCCGATCATGCCGGGAACGTCGGTGTTGGAGATGTAGATCATGTTCTGACCGACATCGGCATCCATGTTGATGCCCTTGATCTGGATGAAGCGCGGCTTGCCGTCGGAGAACACGGTACCGGCAATCGAACGCGTCTGGTTCTGCGTCGTCACCGTCAGCTTGATGTAGCCGTCGTAGACGCCGGTCTTGTCGCGCTTGACCTCGGAGAGCACGATGCCCTTTTCCTTGATCATGATCGGCGCTGAAACCATGTTGACGTCCGACACCTGGTTGCGGATGAGACCCGCCAGAAGCGCGCTGGTCAGCGCCTTGGTGTTCATCTCGGCCGTCGAACCGTCGTAGAGGATCTCGATTTCCTTGATCGCGCTCTCGGTCACCTGACCGACGAAGGCGCCGAGAACATCCGCGAGACGGATGAAGGGCTTCAGGATCGGCGCTTCTTCAGCCGTGATCGAAGGCATGTTGATGGCGTTGGAAACGGCGCCCTTGATCAGATAGTCCGACATCTGCTCGGCCACCTGCAATGCGACATTCTCCTGCGCTTCCGTGGTTGCGGCACCCAGATGCGGCGTGCAGACGACGTTCGGCAGACCGAAGAGCGGGCTTTCCGTCGCGGGCTCGACCTCGAAGACGTCGAAGCCGGCACCGGCTACGTGGCCCGACTTGATGGCGTCGGCAAGCGCTGCCTCGTCGACCAGCCCGCCGCGGGCGCAGTTGATGATGCGCACGCCGGGCTTGGTCTTGGCGAGCGCTTCCTTGCCGAGGATGCCGCGCGTCTTGTCGGTCATCGGCACATGCAGGGTGATGAAGTCGGCTTTCGCCAGCAGATCGTCGAGCTCGACCTTGGTGACGCCCATCTCCTGGGCCCGCTCGGCCGACAGGAAGGGGTCATAGGCCAGCACATGCATGCCCAGCCCGATCGCCTTGCGGCAGACGATGCCGCCGATATTGCCGGCGCCGATGACGCCGAGCGTCTTGCCGGTGATCTCGACGCCCATGAACTTCGACTTCTCCCATTTGCCGGCCTGCGTCGAGGCATCGGCTGCGGGCAGCTGGCGGGCAACGGCAAACATCAGTGCGATGGCATGCTCGGCAGTCGTGATCGAATTGCCGAAGGGCGTGTTCATGACGATGATGCCGCGGCGCGAGGCAGCCTGGATATCGACATTGTCGACGCCGATGCCGGCGCGACCGATAACCTTGAGGTTGGTCGCCGCCGCGATCAGCTTTTCCGTCGCCTTGGTGGCGGAGCGGATGGCAAGACCATCGTAGTTGCCGATGATCTCGGCGAGCTTTTCCTTGTCCTTGCCGAGCTGCGGCTGGAAATCGACTTCGACGCCGCGATCACGGAAGATCTGGACGGCGGTTTCCGACAGTTCGTCGGAGACGAGAACGCGAGGTGCCATGTGAGGCCTCCTGAATAGGTTCAACGGTAAGATATGGGATGATGTGCCGGCTCCGCCTCTTGCGACGGAGCCTCATGCAGCAGCGATCAGGCCGCAGCCTTGCCGAGCGAAGCCTTCTGCGTCTCGAACGCATAGGTGAGCCAAGGCATCAGGGCCTTCATGTCGGCCTCTTCGATCGTCGCGCCGGCCCATATGCGAAGCCCGGACGGGGCGTCACGGTAGGCTCCAACGTCAAGCGCGACGCCTTCCTTCTCCAGGATCGCGGACACGCCCTTGGCGAAGGCCGCCTGCGCGTCGGCATCGAGTGCCACAATCTCGGGATCGACGATCTTGAGGCACACCGACGTGTTCGACCGCGTCTCGTCCTCGACGGCGAGATTGGCGATCCAGTCGTTCTTCGCGACGAAGTCGAAGATGACCTTGGCGTTGGCATCGGCGCGGGCCATCAAGGCCTTGAGGCCGCCAAGCGACTTGGCCCAGGTCAGTGCGTCGAGATAGTCCTCGACGCAGAGCATCGACGGCGTGTTGATCGTCTCGCCGGTGAAGATGCCCTCGATCAGCTTGCCGCCCTTGGTCATGCGGAAGATCTTCGGCAGCGGCCAGGTCGGGACATAGCTTTCCAGGCGTTCGACAGCGCGTGGCGACAGGATCAACATGCCGTGGCCGCCCTCGCCGCCCAGCACCTTCTGCCAGGAGAAGGTGACGACGTCGAGCTTGGAGAAGTCCATGTCCTGCGCGAACGCCGCCGAGGTGGCGTCGCAGATCGTCAGGCCCTTGCGGTCGGCGGGAATGAAATCGGCATTGGGGACGCGCACGCCGGAGGTGGTGCCGTTCCAGGTGAAGACGACGTCGCGGTCGAAGTCCACCTCTGCCAGGTTCGGCAGCAGGCCGTAGTCGGCCTCGAACTTGCGCACATCCTTGAGCTTCAGCTGCTTGACGACATCCGTCACCCAGCCGGCGCCGAAGCTTTCCCAGGACAACATGTCGACGCCGCGCTCGCCGAGCAGCGACCAGAGCGCCATCTCGACCGCGCCGGTATCGGAAGCGGGCACGATACCGATGCGGTAGTCCGCCGGCACGTTCAGAATTTCACGGGTGAGATCGATGGCCTGCTTCAGCTTCGCCTTGCCGACCTTGGCGCGGTGCGAACGACCGAGCGGTGCATCGGAGAGAGCTTCAAGCGTCCAACCGGGGCGCTTCGAGCAGGGGCCAGAAGAAAAATGGGTGTTTTCCGGACGCAGGTCCGGCTTGGTGATATCGCTCATGTGGCTATCCTTCCAGATAGAAAGCCCTTCGTTGGGGAAGGGTGTCCCACTGGCTTGGGTAGTCCTGAGCACTGTCTTAGTCAAGCGGCAAATGTCGCGCGCGAGCCGGTTGCGGTCGCATTTCCTCCGGCCCAAGCAAAAGCCGCCCGGCGGAACCGGACGGCTTTTGTGAATAGTCGAGAAGCTTACTTGTAGACGATCGGCTCCAGCGGAGGCTCGTAGGCCACCGGCGTATCGCAGCCGCCCAGAAGGTAGCGTGCACCGACGCGCGCTTCGTGGCTGTAGAAGCCCTTGTCGTAGCCCGGACCACCATTGTCGACATAGCCGAACATGTCGCCGCCGGTAACGTGGCGGAAGCGGTAGCCGACGTCGGCCTTGAGTGCGCAGGTGAGGTCGATCGTTGCACCGGCCATCAGGGCGTAGGTGAAGCGCCAGCTCTTCTCGCCGCCGTGTTCGTTGCCATAGCAGCCGCCCGAATAGGGGTCGTTGCAGATGGTGTTGCGCAGCTTGCCCCACTTGACGTAGGTGCCGCCGATGCCGGCGCCCACATAAGGCGTGATCGCGCCATAGGTGCCGAGATCCACATAGGCATTGGCCATCAGAGAGTAGGCGCGCATGTCGGACGTGTCGCTGGACGAGCAGGCGACGAGCGGGTTTGACCCACCACCACATTCGCCGACGGTGCTGCCCTCGAAGTCGGCAGACGTCAGGTAGTCGAACGTCACGTCGGTGCGCAGGTAGCTGTTGATCTGGTAACCGACACCGGCACCAACCAGGAAGCTGTCCTTCAGCGAGGCGGTGGCGAAGTCCGAAACCAGTCCATTCGAACCCTGGAAGTATTCGACGCCGCGGCTCTTGTTGAACGAATAGCCGACATCGCCGCGAAGATACCAGCCACTGGCCTCCTTCACGGTGATTTCAGGAGCATCCATGAAGGGGAGCGGTTCGGGCTGATACACATCTGCAGAATGGGCGGCACCGACCGTCAGCAACAACGCGGCTGCGCCCAGCAGGCTCTTTTTCATGGCTTCATCTCCAAGCTCGTCATCATTGGCTGTCGCGCACGCGCCAATCGGTTGATCCTGGATGGATAATGAGCCGGAAAGGTAAAGAGCCGCTTAACTATACTAATTTACCAAGACCGAAACAAAAAGCCGGCGCAAGGCCGGCTTTTCTTAGTAGAATTTCGCTCGTGTCAGGCGACGCTGCGTACGTTCGAAATGACGCCGATCAGCTCGTTGACGATCCGGTGGATCTGTCTTTCGTCGTCGCCTTCCGCCATGACGCGGATCAGCGGCTCGGTGCCCGACGGACGGATGACGAGGCGTCCCCTGCCCGCAAGCTCCGACTCGGCATCGGCGATCGCCTGCTGCACGATGATGTCGTCGAGCGGCTTGCCGCCCTGGAAACGCACGTTCTTCAGCAGTTGCGGCACCGGCTCGAACCGCCGGCAAAGTTCGCTGACCGGAATGCCCAGCCGCTTCACCCGCGCCAGGATCTGCAGCGCCGCGACGAGGCCGTCGCCGGTGGTGCCGAAATCCGACATGACGATGTGGCCGGACTGCTCGCCCCCGACGTTGAAATCATGGCTGCGCATATGCTCGACCACATAGCGGTCGCCGACCTTGGTGCGGGCGAGGTTCAGGCCCTTGGACGTGAGAAAGCGCTCGAGGCCGAGGTTCGACATGACGGTGGCGACGATCCCGCCGCCGCGAAGCTTGTCCTCCGCCGCCCAGCTTTCGGCGATCACCGCCATCAGCTGGTCGCCGTCGACGACCGCACCGGTCTCATCGACGATGATGACGCGGTCGGCATCCCCATCGAGGGCGATGCCGATGTCCGCCCTCACCTCGTGCACCTTCTTCTGAAGCGCGCCCGGGCTGGTCGAACCGCAGTCGAGGTTGATGTTTCGGCCGTTCGGCTCGTTGCCCATCGTCACGACGTCGGCACCCATCTCCCAGAGTGCCGTCGGGGCGACCTTGTAGGCAGCGCCATTGGCGCAATCGACGACCACCCGCAGACCCTGCAGGGTCACGTCGCGCGGCAGCGTCCGCTTGGCATGCTCCACATAGCGGTCGTCAACACCGTCGATGCGTTTCGCCCGGCCGATATCGGCGGACTTCGCAAGCTGCTGCGTCAGGTCCTTGTCGATCAGGTCCTCGATCTGCATCTCCAGTTCGTCGGAAAGCTTGTAGCCGTCGGGGCCGAAGAGCTTGATGCCGTTGTCCTGATAGGGATTGTGGGAGGCCGAGATCATCACGCCGACATCGGCCCGCAGCGAGCGGGTCAACATGGCGACGGCCGGCGTCGGGATGGGTCCGAGGATGAAGGCGTCGAGGCCGGCGGCGGTGAAGCCGGCAACCATGGCGTTTTCCAGCATGTAGCCGGAGAGACGCGTGTCCTTGCCGATCACCACCCGATGGCGGTGGCTGCCGTTGCGAAAGATCGTCCCGACGGCGATACCGACGCGCATGGCGAGGTCCGGCGTCATCGGGAAGGTGTTGGAATGTCCGCGAATTCCATCGGTGCCAAAATATCGGCGTGTCATACATGCTCCTTCGTCACCGCGCCTCATGGCGCGTCATCGCGGCATGCGCCGCGGTCTGGGAGAGACAATGTCCCCAGGGGCTGCGGTCATGCCACAGTTTCCCCATCGAGACACTTAAATTAGCGTCAAAACCGATTACATCCCGTTACCAACGGACAAAGGCCACCCGCTTTCGCGGATGGCCTTTTTGTTCGGTGCTACGCCGATGTCAGTGCGGCTGGGGCTCAAGGCCGCCTTCAGGCTCGCCGCCCTTGGTCTCGTCCTTCTTGGCGCCGGCACTTGGGACGGCCGATCCGCGCGGCGGCGACGTGTCGTCGCCCGTATCCCGCGAAGGTTTCTGGCCCTTGATCAAGGACTTGATCTCTTCGCCCGAGAGCGTCTCGTACTCAAGAAGTCCCTCGGCGAGGATGACGAACTCGTCATGCTTTTCCGTCAGGATGCGGCGGGCTTCCGTATAGGCCTCGTCGATCAGCCGGCGCACTTCGGTATCGATCTTCTGTGCCGTCGATTCCGACACATTCTTAGACTGCGACACGGAATGGCCGAGGAAGACCTCCTGCTGGTTCTCGCCATAGGCGACCTGTCCGAGGATGTCGGAGAAGCCCCACTGGGTGACCATGGCGCGGGCAAGCTTGGTGGCCTGCTCGATATCGGAGGATGCACCGGAGGTGATGTTCTCCTTGCCGAAGGTCAGTTCTTCGGCCACGCGGCCGCCCATCATGATGACAAGACGCGAGACCATCCACTTGTAGCTCATCGAGTAGCGGTCGCCTTCCGGCAACTGCATGACCATGCCGAGCGAACGGCCGCGCGGAATGATGGTCGCCTTGTGCAGGGGATCGGCCACCGGCACGTTGAGTGCGGTGATCGCATGACCGGCCTCGTGGTAGGCGGTCAGCTTCTTTTCGGCTTCGGTCATGGCGGAGGAACGACGTTCCGCGCCCATCATGATCTTGTCCTTGGCGTCTT
Organism: Pseudorhizobium pelagicum; assembly: GCA_000722615.1. Classification (GTDB taxonomy): domain Bacteria; phylum Pseudomonadota; class Alphaproteobacteria; order Rhizobiales; family Rhizobiaceae; genus Neorhizobium; species Neorhizobium pelagicum. Next base: position 102,882 of record JOKI01000009.1, read on the forward strand.
CGAACTCGGCCATGGTGACGATGCGCTTGTTGCGGCGCGCAGCCATCAGGGCAGCTTCATTGACGAGGTTCATCAGGTCGGCACCGGAGAAACCGGGCGTTCCGCGAGCCAGCACCTTGAGGTCGACGTTGGGTGCCAGCGGAACGTTGCGGGCATGCACCTTGAGGATGCGCTCGCGGCCGACGATGTCCGGGTTCGGGACGACGACCTGGCGGTCGAAGCGGCCCGGACGCAGAAGCGCCGGGTCGAGAACGTCGGGACGGTTGGTCGCGGCGATCAGGATGACACCTTCGTTGGCTTCGAAACCGTCCATCTCGACGAGCAGCTGGTTCAGCGTCTGCTCACGCTCGTCGTTGCCACCGCCGAGGCCTGCGCCACGGTGCCGGCCGACGGCATCGATTTCGTCGATGAAGATGATGCAGGGCGCGTTCTTCTTCGCCTGCTCGAACATGTCGCGCACGCGAGATGCACCGACGCCGACGAACATTTCGACGAAGTCCGAACCGGAGATGGTGAAGAACGGCACATTGGCTTCGCCGGCGACCGAGCGGGCGAGCAGGGTTTTACCTGTCCCCGGAGGGCCGACCAGCAGCACGCCGCGCGGAATGCGACCGCCAAGGCGCTGGAACTTCTGCGGATCACGCAGGAATTCGACGATTTCCTCGAGGTCCTGCTTGGCTTCGTCGACACCGGCAACGTCTTCGAACGTCACCCGTCCGTGCGCCTCGGTCAGAAGCTTGGCCTTGGACTTGCCGAAGCCCATCGCGCCGCCACGGCCGCCGCCCTGCATCTGGCGCATGAAGAAAAGCCACACGCCGAGGATCAGCAGCATCGGCAAAAGCGTGCCAAGATAGCTGAGGAAGCCGGAGGATCCGTCCGTCTCGGGGCGCGCCACGATTGTTACGTCCCTCGACTGAAGGCGCTCGATCAGCGAATCATCGATGACGGGGGAATAGGTCTGAAACCCGGTGCCGTTCTCGGCATAGGTCCCCATTACCCGGTTGCCCGTGACCACGACTTCACGCACGAGACCGGCATCCACATCACTCAGGAACTTCGAGTATGGAATTTCTCGGGAGCTCGACTGCGATGGCGCTGTCTGAAACATGCTGAACAGCGCAATCAGAAGAAGCGCTATGATTGCCCAGAGGGCAAAATTTCTAAAGTTTGGGTTCATCGAACTCCCCGGAACTGTATGGCAGCTCTAAAGCCACCTTGCTTGCGGCTTAACATAGGGTTCCGCCCACTGCTTGCCAAGGCGAACCGGATCGACTGGTTACCTTTTCCGCGAGGAATCGTTCCATGGAACCGGTGGGAAAGTGTCGCATCCGAAAAGCTCCGCCAACGTCGTCGCCAGTTTATAGTCGAACTGCGGCAAAAACCGGTCGTATGGCGCAAGGATTGAGACTGCGCCGGGCGCCGCCACCATGCCTCGGGCAGCGCGCAGCGCGATGGAAGCCGGCACACCGGGAAACAGCGCCTGCGCCTCCTGTCGGTCGACCCGCGCCGGACCGATCGTCATGGGTTCCGCAGCACTGTTCGTCACGCGGAAGCGGCTGTCCCAGTCGCGCGTCTCCCCCGCCGCAGCCTGAATCTCGGGCAGTTCGCGGTTCTCCCGGCAGAGAAAAAGACCGTTGCGGCGGTTGTCGAACACCACTCGTCCCGCCGTCAGGCGGTCGAGGCGGTGGGCCGCCACCATGTCCATCACCCGGTCCATGCTCTGCGAAGCCGGTCCATGCTCGCGCCCGCCGATCACGGCAGCCGAGGCCGCCAGCGCATAGCGCAATACCGCCGCATCTTCCGCCAGCGCAGACGGAGGGATATGCATCAGGGCGCCATGATGCACCTGCGCCTGCTCCGCGAGCAGAGCCGCCGCATAGTCTGAAAGCGCCCGCCGCCGCTCCCCCGCCGCCGCGATATCGCTAAGGTCGGTGGCATCTGCGGATTGGAGCCTCGCCCTCGTCCTGACCCGCTCGTAGCGCAGATCGCCGTTGGAAGGATCATCGCTCCAGCCCTGCCCCGCCGCGCGCAGAAAGTCGCGGATGTCCTCTCGCCATGTCCGCAGAAAAGGCCGCAGCAACCAGTGGCGACGGTGCAGGAGCACCGCGTCCGCCATTCCGGCGTGTCCCGGAACCCAGCCGTCTCCGCGGGTCCGGCGCATGGCAACCGTCTCCAGCTGGTCGTCGAGCGTGTGGCCGGTGACGATCGCCGTGGCCCCCATGTCCACGGCGGCACGGCACAACAGGGTGTAGCGCGCTTCCCGCGCGGCCGCGGAGATGCCGCTGCGCGGCTTCTCGTCGGTCCAGGCGAGGATCACGTGGGGAATATCGAGCTGGGCACAGAGCTGTGCGACGGCAGCAGCCTCGGCGGCGGATTCCGGACGGAGCCGGTGGTCGACGGTGACGGCAGTCAGCGCCACATCCCTGCCTGCATGCGCAGCCAGCGCCAGCAACAGGCCGGTCGAGTCGCTGCCGCCGGAAACTGCAACGAGAAGGCGCACGGGCTTAGGAAGCGTCTGCAGGAAGACGCGGACAGCCTCTGGCGCGGAAAGAATGGAAGGATCGGCGGCGGTCAACACCGGCGGCCGATCAGCAGCCGAGGCGCTTCTGCTCGGACGACACCTTCGCCAGCACGGGGCGCTGCGCGTTCGGATAGCGCTTCTTGACCTCGCTCAGGGTTGCGCAGGCGGTTTCGGAATTGTCGAGCGCGGCAAGCGACATGCCGAGCTTCAAGAGCATTTCCGGGGCCTTGGGCGACTTGTCGTAGGTCTGGTGGGCATTCAGGAAGGTCTTGGCCGACTCGGTATATTTGGCCTGCGAGTATTGCGCTTCGCCAAGCCAGAAGCTTGCGTCCGCAGCCCGCTCGCCCTCGGGAAACTCGCTCAGATATTGGGTGAACCCCTGCTCCGCCAGCGCATAGTCGCCGGTGAGCACGTGGTTGTAGGCGACCTGATAGGTGTCGCTCTCGCTGCCGAGCGAAGCCGTCTGCTGGGTATCCGGCACCTGGCCGGGGTTTGTTCCGTTCGCCTGCCCCTGGGCGGGCAGTCCCGGACCTGGGTCGACGCCCGGCAGGCCGGAGGAATTGTCGACGTCATTGCGGCTGACGTTGCGCGGATTGCCGTTCTGGTCGAAGTCGATCGCGCCGAGGACCGTTTCCGGTGCCCCCGGCGTTTCGGCAGCACCCGACTGCCCCACCGGCGGCGTTTCGATGATGCGCGCAACATCGTCGGCCGGCGCTGCGGGCTGCGGCGTCGCCGCGGTAGCGGCCGGTCTCCCGGCCGCTCCGTTTTCGCTCTTCTCGAGTTCCTGGAAACGGAACTCGTTGTCTTCCTGGGTCTTTCGCATCTGCTCCTGCATCTGCAGAAGCTGGAAGCTCATTTCCTCGATACGTCCATTCAGCTGGCGAATTTCCTCCTCCAGCTGCTGGATACGGATCGGCCCGTCGGTGGCTTGCGCCAGCACCATCGGTGCCTCCGGCGCGCGCGGCGCCTGCGATACCTGTCCGCGCTGCGGGAAAAGCTCCGGCAACGAGAATGCCCCGGCGGGGCCGCCCGCCGCCATCAGCCCCAGCATTGCTGCCAAGACAATTTTCTTCATATCGTCCGTCCTGCTTTGATCTGCGCCGATTTGGCGCGACTGCAGATTTTGTCAATCCACGCCAAAAAGCAACTAAGCCCGCCCCTAAAATCAACTCAAGTTCGGCCAAACTATGGAGAAACGAAAAAGGCGGCCCCCAGGACCGCCTTCACGATATCGTCAGATGGTGGCAGCGTTACATGCCGGCGCCGCCGAGCACCGTGACGGCGCGGCGATTCTGCGACCAGCAGGAGATGTCGTCGCAAACGGCGACCGGCTTTTCCTTGCCGTAGGAGATCGTCCGGATACGGTTGGCCGGAACGCCTCGGGCAGCCAGATATTCCTTCGTGGCGGAAGCACGGCGTGCGCCAAGCGCAAGGTTGTACTCGCGGGTGCCGCGTTCGTCGGCGTGGCCTTCGACGGTGATCGCATAGTTCGGATAGCGGGCAAGCCACTGCGCCTGGCGATCGAGCGTCTGCTGTGCATCCGCGCGGATCGACGTCGAATCGGTGTCGAAGAAGATCCGGTCGCCGACGTTGACGGTGAAGTCCTGGCTCGAGCCGGGTGTCGAGGCCCCTGCGCCAGCGGCGCCACCGAGACCGAGATCGCCGGCATTGTTCGGCAGGTTCTTCTTGTTGGCGCAACCGGCCAACGCCAGTGCGAGCGTCAGCGCGATGACGGCCGGGTTGCGGGCGAGGGTCTGCATTCGGCTGATTGCCGGGGTGTAGGTACGGCTCATAGCCGGTCTCTCCTCAGATCAAGTAATAGAGTTGCCGGATTCTAACCGGAGGCAGTTAATCAACGTGAAATACATATGGTTAACGAACCGTTTCGGTGTTCCTCAACCGCTCCTTTTCAGGAGATTGGGGCGGCAAAGAGGCGGCGTGCCGCCCCTGTCCGCATTCTGCCATCATTCGAGAAGCGGCGACCAGGCCGGGTCAGAACCATAGGACGGTGTCTTGACCAGCTGCTCGTTGTAACCCGTCAGGTCGATGGAATAGAGCTGCGGTCCCCCTGCCCCGGCGTTCTGCCGGAAGAACATCAGCACGCGACCGTTCGGCGCCCAGGTGGGGCCTTCGTTGTGGAAGCCGGTCGTCAGGATGCGCTCGCCCGAGCCATCCGGCTTCATGACGCCGATCGAGAACTTGCCGCCCGACTGCTTGGTGAAGGCGATCAGGTCGCCGCGCGGCGACCAGACCGGCGTCGAATAGGAGCCGTCCCCGAAGGAGATGCGGGTCTGGCCGGAGCCGTCGGCCCCCATGACATAGAGCTGCTGGCGTCCGCCACGATCGCTTTCGAAGACGATGCGGGATCCATCCGGCGAATAGGAAGGCGAGGTGTCGATCGCGGCCGTGCTCGTCAGCCGCGTCGTCGTCCGTGACCGCAGGTCCATCGTGTAGATGTTGGAGTTACCCTCCTGCTGAAGGCTCATGATCACCTTCTGGCCATCCGGTGAAAAGCGCGGCGAGAACGTCATGCCGGGAAAGTTGCCTACCACTTCGCGCTGCCCGGTTTCCAGCTGCAGCAGGTAGACGCGCGGCTGGTCGCCCTCGAAGGACATATAGGTGACCTCCTGGCGGCTCGGCGAGAAGCGCGGCGTCAGCACGATGTCCTTGCCGTTGGTCAGCTGCCGGACGTTGAAGCCGTCCTGGTCCATGATCGCGAGCTGGCGCTGGCGGGCAGTCTTCGGACCACTTTCGGAGACAAAGACGACGCGGGTGTCGAAGTAGCCCTTCTCGCCGGTGACGCGCTCATAGATCGCATCGGCGATGATATGGGCCACGCGGCGCCAGTTTTCCGGCTGCGTGAAGAACTGCTGGCCGGTCATCTGCTGGCCGGCAAACGTGTCCCAGAGACGGAACTCGGCGCGCAGGCGGCCGTCGCTCTCGCGCGTCACCCGGCCCGTCACCAGTGCCTGTGCATTGATGACCTTCCAGTCCTCGAAGCGCGGCTGCTGATCCGGATTGCTGATCTTCTCGATGAAGGCAGCCTTGTTGACCGGCGCAAACAGGCCGGAGCGCTGCAGGTCGGCGGCGATCACCTGGCTGATCTGGGCGCCAAGTTCGTTTCCGGACATGAAGTCGGTGACCGCGATCGGCAGAGGCTCGACATTGCCCCTGTTGATGTTGATCTCCACCAGGGCATAAGCCGGTGCGAAGGACATCGCCATCCCGGCAAACGCGATCATCAGGCGGATGAAAATGCGTTTCATCATAGTGTTCAGCCTTTCAGCTATTACAGCATTTCGCTGGGGTCGAAATTCACGACAACCTCGCTCCAGGCATCGTATTTTTCGACAGGAAGGTTCTTGAAGGGAGCCGAGCGCATCACGGCACGGAGCGCGCTTCCTTCGAGGGTACGGCGGGCGGTATCGGAACCGCCGGTCGCTGTGACTTCCGGACGACCGATGATCGCGCCGGTTTCGTCCAGTTTCATGGAAACGGTGATGATCACGCCGTCGGCACCCTCGATGCCGGCGATGATCGACCAGTTGTTCTGGATCTGACCGCGCAGTGCATCCATCTCGCTCTGGCTGAGCGAGGAACCGCTGGTGGTCTTCTTGCCGCCCAGTGCAGCCGTCTCGGTCGAGCGCTTCGCCCCACCGCCGGAGGCCTCCTGCTTGTTGAGCAGCGCCGCGATCTCGTCGGCGTTGAAGTCGCTATCCTTGGATGATGTCGACTTTGCGGTTTCCTGCTTCTTGTCGGCAACCTTCTTGTCGCTCGGCTTTTCGGCAGCCTTCGGCGTCTCGGGCTTCTTCTCCGCAGGCTTCTCGGCAGGCTTTGCCTGTTCCTTCGGAGGTTCCGGCCGCGGGCGTGCGGCGGGCACGGGAATGGTGTCCGGAAGGGGGAGTTCTTCGGCAACAGCCGCTTCCGGCGCAGGCTCTGGCGTCGGTTCCGGCGTCGGCTCGGGTGCGATCTCCGGCTTGGTCTCCGGCAGGGCGGCAACCTCGGTCGGCTTCGGCGCCGTCTCCTCCGGCACGATCTCCTTGATCGTATTGGTTTCGGTCGTCGGGTTCGGAAGCGGATTGTCGGTCTTTTCGGGAGCGGCCGCGACTTCCGTCTCGATCGGCCGTTGAACCGGCGTCGGCGGCGCCTTCAGATCGACCTCGTTGTCGCCGGCATTCTCGGCATCCTGGACGATATTCGGCTTTGTCGTCGGCACGGGCGCCGCCGTCTCCGCAAGCGGAGCCTTCTTGTCGCCCTGCTGGATCTGGGTGATCGATTCCACCGGAATGATGTCGACGGGCAACGCCTCCACGTCGGCCACATCAAAGGACGCAGGCGTGCCGAGCGACACCAGCGCGAAGCCGAGCGCCACGGTGTGTAGAACCAGCGATGTCCCGAGACTACCCTTCATCGCGAACCGATCACTGCTCCTGTTCCTGGAGGGTCACAAGACCGATGTTCTTGAACCCTGCCGATGAAATCCGCGCCATGACCTGCATGACGACGCCGTAGGCGGCGGCGGTATCGCCGCGCACATAGATGCGTTCGCTGTAGCCCGTGGTGGCGATCGCCTCGAGCTTCGGCACCACTTCGTCGAGCGCTATTGCCGTTTCCTGCAGGTAGATTTCCCCGGCAGGATTGACGGAAACGGTGATCGGCTGGGTGTCCGAATTCATCGCCGTCGCCTGCGTTTCCGGCAGGTCGATCGGCACGCCGACGGTCATCATCGGTGCTGCCACCATGAAGATGATCAGGAGCACCAGCATCACGTCGACGAGCGGCGTGACGTTGATCTCGCTGACGGGCGCATTCCTGCGGCCGCCGCGCCGTCTGCGGCCGCCACCTGAATTCTTTGCACCACCGGCTGACATGCCCATGAGGGAAACTCCTTCTCGACCGCGTTACTGCGCCGCCTGGCGCGGCTGCAGCTTCTCGTCGATCTGCCGCGACAGGATCCCGGAGAACTCGTCGGCAAAGCCTTCCATGCGGGCGGAAAGCTTGCCGGCATCGGCAGAGAACTTGTTGTAGGCGATGACCGCCGGAATGGCGGCGACTAGGCCGATCGCGGTGGCCAGAAGCGCTTCGGCAATACCGGGCGCAACGACCGCAAGGTTGGTGGACTTCGATCCGGCGATCGCCTGGAACGAGGTCATGATCCCGACCACGGTGCCGAAGAGGCCGATGAACGGAGCGGCAGAGCCGATCGTCGCCAGCGACCCGAGGCGGCCTTCGAAGGTTTCGCTCTCGCGCGCCATGGTCACGTCCATGGCCCGGTCGATCCGCATCTGCAGGCCGATCGGCGAACGGGCGCCCCGCTCGAAGCTCTTCTTCCATTCGCGCATGGCGGCGACGAAGATCGCCGAGAGGCCGGTATTCTGGCGCTCCGCCAGCGTCCGGTACAATTCCTCCAGCGACTGGCCGGACCAGAACACCTGCTCGAACTGGTCGAACTGGCGCCTTGCCTTGCCGAAGCTGACGTACTTGTCGATGACGATGGCCCATGTCCAGACAGAGGCACCCATCAATCCAAGCATGACCAGCTTGACGATGATCCCAGCCTGCATGAACAGCGCCCAGAGACTGACGTCGTGGGTCGCCGCAGCCAAACCTACATCTTCCATCTACCTATATCCCCGAATCCAAACGCCCGGCACAGGACCGGGCGGGTTCAAAAGCGCTCTCGCGAGATTTACCTGGCCGCCGGAAGCGCTCGTTACCCCAAGGTGCCCTGAGCTTTCAGCATTGGCTTCTCGCTTTCAAATTTGGTTAAAGGAAGGCGTGCGCCGCACAAATTCCTTGTCTCGCAGTACACCTCATTAGGGTTAACGATACGTTACTGTAGCGTGACTTGGGCTACTGCCGACCGCCGAGGAATTTCTCCGCCACGGTCTCCGGCAGGCGACGGGGACGGCCGTGCCGGTTGATCACCGCAATCACCACCTTCGCCGCAATCAGCAGCGTCTCGCCGCGGCGGATTTCCTGGTTCAGCACCATCTTCGCGCCGCCGGCCTTTTCCGTCGCCGTCAGGATCGTCAGCACGTCGTCCATCCTGGCGGGAAGCTTGAAGTCGATCTCCATGCGGTGGACGACGAAGACCAGCCCCTCCTCGTCCGCTTCCAGAAGCTCGCTCTGCTGGCAGCCCAGGCAGCGCAGGTAGTCGGTCCGACCGCGCTCCAGGAAATGCAGGTAGCGGGCGTGATAGATGAGGCCCGAAAAATCGGTATCCTCGTAATAGACCCTTTGCACCAGCCGGTGGCCCGCCTCGGTCAACTGGCCGGAAAGAAGAAAGTTTTCAGCTGTCATCGTCATGCCTTGGTGGATGGTTGTGATGACCGGATGCCATTGCAGCGGGCATCGGCTATTGTTGTTTCTGTCACAAAACCTCCCTATCAGGAAATCCGGTCCATCAACCAGCGGAGTCGATTCATGAAGATTGCAGTTCTCGGCGGCGACGGTTTTGTCGGCTGGCCCACCTCCCTCCACCTGTCCGACCAGGGTCACGAGATCCACATCCTCGACAACCTGTCGCGCCGCTGGATCGACACGGAACTGGGGGTCCAGTCGCTGACGCCGATGGACTCGATCCAGGAACGCACCCGGGTTTGGCATGCGGAAACCGGGCGCCGGATCCACTTCCACCTGATCGATCTTGCCAAGGACTACGAACTTCTGAAGGGGTGGCTCGCCAAGCACCGCCCGGACGCCATCATCCATTTTGCCGAGCAGCGGGCTGCTCCCTATTCGATGAAGAGCGACCGTCACAAGAACTACACGGTCAGCAACAACGTCAATGCCACCCACAACCTGCTGAATGCCATGGTCGAACTCGATCTCGATGCGCATCTCGTGCATCTCGGCACCATGGGCGTCTACGGCTATTCGACGGTCGGCGCCGCCATTCCGGAGGGCTATCTGCCGGTCGGCATCGAGACCGTTGACGGCCGCACCGTCAGCCAGGAAATCCTCTACCCGAGCAATCCCGGCTCGATCTACCACATGACGAAGTGCCTCGATCAGCAGCTCTTCCAGTTCTACGCGAAGAACGACGCGCTGCGGATCACCGATCTGCACCAGGGCATAGTCTGGGGCACCCACACGGAGCAGACGCGCCGCCATGCCCAGCTCGTCAACCGTTTCGACTATGACGGCGACTACGGCACGGTCCTGAACCGCTTCCTGATCCAGGCGGCGATCGGCTATCCGCTCACCGTCCACGGCACCGGCGGCCAGACCCGCGCCTTCATCCACATCCAGGATTCGGTCCGCTGCATCGAGATCGCGCTGAAGAACCCGCCGCAGCGGGGCGGCCGTGTCGAGATCTTCAACCAGATGACCGAGACCCACCGTGTCCGTGATCTGGCCGAGATGATCTCGAAGATGACCGGCGCCGAAATCGCCTGGCTGCCGAATCCCCGCAAGGAGGCGGCCGAAAACGACCTGATCGTGCGCAACGAGAAGTTCCTCGGCCTTGGCCTTGATCCGACGACGCTCGGCGAAGGCCTGCTCGACGAGATCGTCGAAGTGGCGAAGAAGTTCGCCTACCGCGTCGACCGCTCGCGCGTGCCCGCCGTCTCCGCCTGGACGAAGGACATTGCCGCCAAGGTCGAGCGTGACCCGGAAGGCAAGCGGCTGAAGTCGGTCTCCTGATGCCGACCGAAACCGGTGCGCGGGGCATTCGCCCCGCCACGCCTGCCGGCAGCGACCGCGCCTTCGTGACGCTGGTCACCAACGCCGACTATGCGATGGGGGCAACGGCGCTTGCCCATTCGCTGCGGCGGACCGGCACGACGGCAGACATCGTCATCCTCCACACCGGCGGCGTCGAGCCAGGGGCTCTTGCACCGCTCACCGCGCATGGCTGCCGGCTCGTCGAGGTCGACCACCTGCCGCTCTCAGAAGCCTTTTCCGAGCGCCATGCCCGCCGCAACCTGCATGGCGCCGCCCCCTTCACCAAGGGCAGAAAGCCCGATTTCCACACGCCACTCGACAATTTCTGCAAGCTGCGCCTCTGGCAGTTGGAGGAATACCGCGCCTGCGTCTTCATCGACGCAGATGCGATCGTGCTGCGCAACGTCGACAAGCTCTTCGACTACCCGGAATTTTCCGCCGCACCGAATGTCTACGAGAGCCTGGCCGATTTCCACCGGCTGAACTCCGGCGTCTTCGTCGCCCGTCCCGCGCTGGCCACCTTCGAGCGGATGCTGGAGGGGCTGGACGAGCCCGACGCCTTCTGGCGGCGCACCGACCAGACCTTCCTGGAGACCTTCTTCCCCGACTGGCACGGCCTGCCGGTCTTCATGAACATGCTGCAATACGTCTGGTTCAACATGCCCGACCTGTGGGACTGGAACAGCATCGCCATCCTGCACTACCAGTACGAGAAGCCCTGGGAAGAAAACCACCCGAAGGCGGATCAACTGCGACCGCTGATCGATCTCTGGCACCGTTTCCATGAGGGCCGCGACATACCCGATATCTCTTCGCTGCCAGGCCCCGGAATTCAAAAATGAAGGTCCTCGTCTCCGGCGGAACCGGCCTGGTGGGGCGCTACATCGTCAACGGCCTCGCGAAGGCGGGATACGACCTCCTGGTCGGCGGCCGCACGCCGCCACCCGACGACTGGTTCACGGCCCCCGTCAGCTTCATTCCACTGACGCTGGAGCCGAACGAGGACCAGCGAGCGGCTTTCGCAGGTGTGGACGCCTTCGTGCATGCCGCCTTCGACCACCTGCCCGGAAAATACCGGGGCGGTGAAGGCGATGATGCCACCCGCTTCCGCCGCCTGAACCTCGACGGCACGGTCCGCCTGTTCGAGACGGCCAAAGCCTTCGGCGTCCGCCGCTGCGTCTTCCTCTCCAGCCGCGCCGTCTATGACGGCCTGGCGGACGGCATTCCCCTCGAAGAAACCGCCGTGCTCGCGCCGACCTCCCTCTATGGCGAGGTGAAGCTTACTGCCGAATCGGCGCTGGCAGAGCTCTCAGACCCGAATTTCATTACCGCCAGCCTGCGCCTGACCGGCGTCTACGGCGAGCTTCGGCCGAACAAATGGGACGCGCTCTATGCGGACCACCTTACGGGACGCGGCATTGCACCCCGCGCCGGCACCGAGGTGCACGGCCGCGACGTGGCGGCTGCGGTGCAACTGATGCTGGAAACGGAGACGAGCCGGATCAACGGGCTGACCTTCAACGTGTCCGATATCATCCTGCACACCGCACAACTGGTTTTCGGCGGCATACTCGAAAATTCGAAAGAGGCACCGAGCCCGAGACGAATGGACACCCGAAGAATATCGGCGCTCGGGTGGACGCCGGGCGGCGACCTATTGCTGCAGGAAACGCTGGCAAGGCTTCACCGTTCGTGGATAGACCACCCACCGACCGGAAACATCCTGAAGATGTGAACACAGCGGCAAAAATATCTCTGGTTGCATTTCTGAAATTGTGATTACACTCCCTGCGTGCAGTTTGCACATGCACGCCGTGGCTGATGCCCGGCTTGTCCACCAACAGGGAGAAGCATCGATGCCCATTGAATCTTTAAACCCGGAAGTTTGGAAACTGGTCGGTCACATGGACGGCACTCGAACCCGTACAGGAGGTCCGAATTTCGGCTGGGGAAGCGTGCCCACGGAAAATCAGAAACTGACGGCAGCGGCGGTCTTGCCGGTCTACAAGCTGATGCAAGGGGACCAAAGCAGGCTCCGGGACTATTATCTAGTCGCGGGCGACGTCTACCACGGCATCCAGGGGTCGCCCGTTGATCCCTCTGCAAACTGGGTTTCGGTGGGCTTCTACGCCAACTACATGACGCTCGACATTCGCTGCAGAACACCGGGCGCACGGGTGATGACGTTCGGGCCCAATAGCTCGGTGGAACAGGCGACCGTCAGCTTCTCGATCGGTGGCGAGCTGAGCGGCGAGGCTGGAACGGAGGGAGGCAAGGGCGGCGCCTCGCTCAGCGCCAGCGTGGGCGTAAGCTTTACGGCATCGGAAGTCTCCTTCGCCTCTCGCCCGTCGACGAATTCCATTTCATGGCGCACCAGCCTTCCGGGCGTCGGATGGCTCGGTCCGGCCACGCCGCCCAATCCTGCCGAGCCCTCCTACGCCGGGTACCTGTGGAACCCCGCCGTCATCTTCGAGGTTCCTCAAGGGGCCTTCCCAGCACTTGAAGGCGATTTCGTAGTCGATTTCGAGTATAACTGGACGCGCGGGATACGCGCGCGGGGCTTTAACGACGTCATTCCGCTGCATTTCCAGCCGGATGGCGTTGCGGCAACCCGGGAAGAAAAGCTCCCGACGATCCTGGAACGTCTGGCGGAGCTCGGCTCCCATGAGGGCGAACCGGGACGTTCCGACACCTTCCTGGCAGCCCTCCAACGCTCGGGAGCCGCGCGCGGTTTTGGCGACAGCACGGTACAACTGCTGGTGACTGCACCCACCAACGCCGCCTTCGCAGGCTATTTCTCGGACCACCCTGCGGTTGCCGCGGCGGCGGTCTCGCCGGCGAACATGCGTTGGCTAGAGGATTTTCTCGCCCAGAGAATTCATCCGCTGACCGCAGGGAAAGTCGGGCCGAACCTCATGACGCGCATTCAGAAGGCCACGACCTCGTCCGGGGAGTGGTTTCAATGCGCAGACGGGGTACTTCATCTGAGTGACGATTATGAGGTAGATCCCAATCTGGCCAAGGCGGCCCAGGAAATCCTTCTTTCCAGCCAGTAATCCAACCAGAAGGCGGAGCGGCCTGTCAGGTCCGCTCCGCCACTTTCCATCCAGCCGTTTATCTAATTCTTCTTCAATTGCGACTGGCTCTTCAACACCCGGTCGCCATCCTCCTGCTTGATCAGGAAGGCCGGCTCGTCCTTGTCCGCCTTGCGCTTCACCTTGGTGCCCTTGATGGTGCGTTCGACATCGCTGGTGAACCGCTCCTTCGCGGTCCCCTCGGCCTTGTTCGCACCCCATCTCCACTGCACATCGTCGCCTACCTTGATCTTCGCCATCGCGTTCTCCTTGAGCCGATGGCAAAACCACTAGGACGAGCGCTCGTTCCCCAACTCCAGAAGAACCAGTTCCGGACGGTTGCCGACGCGCACCGGAATGGCCGAGCATCCCAGGCCCCGGGAAACGAGGAGGTGGCGTGAGCCCGCCTGATACACGCCCGCAGGATAGCGCGCCGACGCCGGCGAGGCGGAAAACGGGCGCCAGCCGAAAAGGTTGATCTGTCCGCCATGGGTGTGGCCACTCAGGGTAAGCGCCACCCTGTCGTCGACGGCGTGAAAGATGTCGGGCTCATGCGCGAGCAGGACGACCGGCGCATCATCCTGCACATCAGCGAGCGTCGCCTGCAGATCATCGATGCCCCGCATGCGGGAACGTCCCTGCCTCGCATCCGGCAGCAGTGCCATCTGATCTCCCAGGCCCGCCAGCCAGAAGTGGCGCCCGTCCTTCTCGATCCGTACGGCGCGGTTGACGTGAACCGCAATGCCCGCACCGTCCAGCGCCCGCAGCACGACCGGCATCCTCGTCGGATCCTGCTGGAAGGCGGGGTCTTCCCAATAGTCGTGATTGCCCAGAACCGCGTGCACGCCCAGAGGTGCTGAGAGGCCTCCCAGCACCGGGGCCCACTCCGATGGCCCGAGGGGATCACTGGCGAGAGTCATCCCCGAAAGATAGTCGCCAAGCAGCAGGATGATATCCGGCTTCAGGTCCTGGACCTGATTGCAGATCCCTTCGATCCGCCTGCGGTTCATCCAGGGCTCGCAGGCATGGATATCGGCCACCACGCAGGCACGCAGCTTGAGACCTTCTGGCCAGCCATTGGGCGTCAGCCGGTAGTGCGTGATGCGGGGCCGCGCGAACACCTCGCTGAAGGGATAGGCAACCGCCGCGGCAAGGCTTGCAAAGCCCACGCCGGCAAGCTTCAGCAAACCTCGGCGCGTGATCAATCGTCGCCCTCGAGCGTCAGGCGAAACTGCGCCGCCTCGAGATCCTTGGGCGGCTGCAGGCCGAGGTGTTTCCAGGCGCTGGCGGTCAGCACGCGTCCCCGCGGCGTCCGCTGGATGAACCCCTGCTGGATCATATAGGGCTCGATGATGTCCTCGATCGCGTCGCGCGGCTCCGAGAGCCCGGCGGCGATCGTCTCGATCCCGACCGGTCCGCCGCCAAAGTTGACGCCGATCATCGTCAGGTAACGCATGTCGAGCTGGTCGAGGCCCATGTTGTCAACGAGAAGCCGCGTCAGCGCCTCATCGGCGATCTCGCGGGTAACGGCTTCCGCACGCGCCACCTCCGCAAAGTCGCGTACCCTTCGCAACAGCCGGCCGGCGATGCGCGGCGTACCGCGGGCGCGCCGTGCAATCTCGCGGGCGCCGTCGTCGGTCATCCCGAGCCCCATCAGCCGTGCGCCACGGCGCACGATGAACTCCAGTTCCTCGACGGTGTAGAAGGAGAGCCGCACCGGAATGCCGAAGCGGTCGCGCAGCGGCGTCGTCAGCAGGCCGAGCCGCGTGGTGGCTGCCACCAGCGTGAACTTCGACAGGTCGATCTTGACGGAACGCGCCGCCGGTCCCTCGCCGATGATCAGGTCGAGCTGGAAATCCTCCATCGCCGGATAGAGGATTTCTTCCACCGCCGGGCTCAAGCGGTGGATCTCGTCGATGAAGAGCACGTCGCGCTCTTCGAGATTGGTGAGCAGCGCCGCAAGATCGCCCGCCTTGGCGATCACCGGCCCGGAGGTCGAGCGGAAGTTGACGCCGAGTTCCTTCGCCATGATCTGCGCCAGCGTCGTCTTGCCCAGCCCCGGCGGACCGACGAAGAGCACATGGTCCAGCGCCTCGCCGCGATTCTTGGCCGCCTCGATGAAGACCTTCAGGTTGGCGCGCGCCTCCGCCTGACCGGTGAAGTCGTCCAGCGTCTGCGGGCGCAGCGTGACATCGAGGTCCTCGCCCCGCTTGTCCGGCGATATCAGGCGGGAGGCTTCACTCATGAGGGCATTTCCGTTCAAGACCGTTGTCGTTCATTACACGAAGGGCAGCCGGTTTGACACCGTTGCCGTGGTTAGCGCGCCAGTTCCTTCAGGCCGAAGCGGATCAGCTTGGCGCTGTCGGCCCCCTCGCCCGCCGTCTTCATGGCAGCCGCGACGGCATTGGCCGCCTGGTCGCGCGAATAGCCGAGGTTGGTCAGCGCCGACACGGCATCCGACACCGGGGCGGCGGCAACGCCTTCGCCCAGTTCCTGCTTGAACCCTATGCCGGCCGTCGCCTCTCCGGCAAAGGCCGGCGCCTTGTTCTTCAGCTCCGTGACGAGCCGGATGGCGACCTTGGGCCCGACGCCGGGCGCCCGCGAGATGGCCGTCTTGTCCTGCAGCGCGATCGCATTGGCGAGCTCCGAGGGCGTCAGCGTCGACAGCACCGCCAGTGCCACCTTGGCCCCCACCCCCTGGACGCTCTGCAGGAGGTTGAACCATTCCCGCTCCAGCGCGGTGAGGAAGCCGTAGAGCTTCAGCTGATCCTCGCGCACATAGGTTTCGATGAACAGCACCACCGCCTCGCCGGCAGAGCCCATGCGCGACAGCGTGCGCGCCGAGCAGAAGGCCTCGTAGCAGACGCCGTGTACGTCGACGAGCACATAGTCCTCGCCGATCTCGTCGATGGTGCCTTTGAGCTTGCCGATCATGGGATGTCCGTCAGGGATGGGTTTCGGGGGTAATGAGGGGGACGTCGGGGAAGTAGGTGCGGTAGCCTTTCGGATCGCGCGTAAGGATGGAATGGCCGCGGATCAGCGCATGCGCCCCGATCAGAAAATCCGGCAGCACGCGTTCTCGTCCGCCGCCCGCCTTTCGGTATAGGCGGAACGCGGCACCAGCCGCAAAGGCCGCTGCCCAGGGCAGGCTCTCGCGCCGGAACTCGTCCGAAGGCAGCAGAGCTTCGACCTCGTCGATGTCGTCGTATCGGACGGAAAACTCGGCGTAGATGATCGGATTGATCGTCAGCGGCACATGGCCGGCGAGCCTGGACAAGGCATTGCGCGACCATTCCAGCCAGACAGGATCCCGAACGGCAATATCGACCAGCACATTGGTGTCGACCAGAACGGCCATCTCAACGATCCCGCGTCATGCCCATCAGGGTCTCGGCATCCATCGCCGGGTCGCCGGTTCCTTCCAGGCGCTTCAGGGTCGCCATGAAGTCATCCAGCCGCTGCCGTTCCTGCAGGCGCGAAGGATCCTTCTTTGGCGCCACGATCAGCTTCCCGTCCTCGACGGTGAAGACCACCTCCGAATTCGGTTCGATGCCCGCCAGTTCGCGCAGGTCGCGTGGAATGGTAACCTGTCCCTTCGATGTGACGCGCATGGCCGTGCTCCTGTTGGGTAATACTTATTCCAACTCCTGGAACAAGTAAAGAACACGCCTAGGCCGACGCCAGCATCTTCCGCAGCCGCTCACCACCGCGATTATGCGCGTGGCAGATGGCGATCGCTAGCGCATCGGCGGCATCGTTGCCGACGAAGGTCGCCTTCGGCATGAGGATCTTCAGCATCATGTGGATCTGCTTCTTGTCGCCGTGACCGACGCCGATCACCGCCTTCTTGACGGCGTTGGGGGCGTATTCGGAGACCCGCAGTCCCGCCCGCGCCGGCACCAGCATCACCACGCCGCGCGCCTGCCCGAGCTTCAGCGTCGCCACCGCATCCTTGTTGACGAAGGTCTGCTCCACCGCCGCCTCCTGCGGCTGATAGGAATGCACCACCTCCGCCAGCCCGTCGTGCAGTTGGCAGAGCCGCGAGGCGAGGTCCATGTCGCCGTCCGACATCACCGTGCCCGAAGCGACGAATCGAAGGCTGTTGCCGAGCGTCTCAATGACGCCCCAGCCCGTGCGGCGCAGGCCGGGGTCGATGCCGATGATGCGAATCGTCTCTGTCATGTCGATCACTCTATCTTGGAGCAGGTAGCACTGCCACGGGAATGTGAACAAAAGAGAAACGTCTACAGTTCTGTTAACCCTGTTTGCCAACTTCGGTGTAAAACAGAGGCAACGGCGGCAACGGCCTTTTGATTGGCGCGTTGCCACGCCAGAAACATCGCATCCGGAATCATGAGGAGACCGTTATGCAGGATCGAGATAAGCTCGAGAATGAACTGCAGGAACTGCGAACTGTCGTGGACGCCTTCGATGGCAGTCTCCGCCGGCTAGCGATGGGAGATCTGCATCAACAGATCGAACAGCCCCTGCCGCGCGGCTATGAAGGCATGCGCAAGGATTTCAACCGCGGCCTTGCCTCCGTCAGCGCCACCATCGACACCGTGCTGACCCGCGCCCGCGAAGCCCATATGGACTGCGGAGAGGTTCGCGAAAGCCTCAAGCGGACGACCGACGAACAGGCCGCTCGCGCGAGTGCGATGACCGGCCTGGCCGCCGACGCTGGCAGCGCGGCGGAAACGGCTCGCAGCCAGTCGGCCCACGTCGAGCACGTGGCGGCCATTCTTCACAACGCCCGGCTGGACATCCGCCGCCCGAAGGACGCAGCCGCCGAGGCCGTCACGGCCGCCCAGCGGACCTGCCAGTCGCTCGCAGCCCTGAAGACGATGACGGAAGAGGTTCGCACGCTTCTGCGCGAGACGGCACTGCTGTCGCTGAACGGCGGCGTCAACGCCGCTCATGCCGGCGTAGACGGACAGGAGGCCCTGGACATCGCCAAGAACCTGCACGCTCTGACGCAACAGGTCGGGTCCACGGTGGAGGCGCTGACGGAAGCGACGGACGCCGTCGTTGCCCAGGCCAAAGCCACCTCCAATGCCGCGACGCAGGTGACCCGCGAATTCGATGCCATCGACGTCTACACCGAGGCACTGGACTCGCAGCTGACGTCGTTGGGCGAATCCTCCCGCCGTCACGCCGGTGTGGTCGATGCTCTTCGTTCGGATCTGATCAGCCTGGTACGCTCAAAGCGACCGGCCGACGAAACAGCCCTGCCCCCGGACATCCAGCTCGGCAACATGGAACGCGCCATTGCCGACATCGAGCGACAGGCAAGCCGCTACACGGAAGTTCGGATCGTCACCCCACCGGCAGGCCCTGCTCCGGGCAACGGCCGGCGCTCGCATCTGCGGCTCGTGAAGACGTAAGTCTGGATCTGCAGCTTCGGTATTCCGGCCTCGCAACCGCGGCCGGAATACCTACATGGGGGAAACCGACATTTCCTCCAGGACTTCAATCATGATTCCCTTTTCCATTCTCGATCTTTCGCCGGTACCTGAAGGGCTGACCGTCAGCGACGCTCTGAACCAGTCCCGCCTGATGGCCATCAAGGCCGAAGAACAGGGCTACAACCGTCTCTGGCTGGCCGAACATCACGGCATGCCGGGCATTGCCAGTGCAGCGACATCCATTGTCATCGGCCATGTTGCGGCCGCCACGAAGCGCATCCGCGTCGGCTCCGGCGGCGTCATGCTGCCCAACCATTCGCCGCTGGTGATTGCCGAGCAGTTCGGCACGCTGGCCGCCCTCTTCCCCGACCGCATCGATCTCGGCCTCGGCCGGGCACCGGGAACCGACATGCGCACCGCCCGCGCGCTCCGCCGCAATCTCGACGCCGGCGCCGAAAACTTCCCCCACGACATCGTCGAGTTGCAGCGACTGCTCGGCAGCCCCTCTGAAGACCAGGCAATCCTGGCTGTCCCGGGCGCGAACACGAACGTGCCGCTCTGGCTGCTGGGATCGAGCGTCTACAGCGCCCATCTCGCCGCCGCCCTTGGTCTGCCTTACGCCTTTGCCTCGCATTTTGCGCCCGACATGCTCATGGAGGCGCTCGACATCTACCGGGACCGCTTCCAGCCGTCCGAAACGCTCGACAAGCCTTATGTCATGGTCGGCGTCATGGGCGTGGCAGCCGACACGGACGAAGAGGCGGCGCGCCTGTTCACTTCGGCGCAGCAGCAGTTCGTCAATCTGAGAAAGAATGTCCGCGGCCAGTTCCCGCGTCCGGTGGCCAGCATGGACGGCCATTGGACCGATATGGAGCGGATGACGGTGGAGCATACGCTGCGGTTTGCGGCCGTCGGTTCACCGGCCACCGTTGGGGAAACCCTGACCCGCTTCCTCGCCGAGACCGAGGCCGATGAGCTGATCGTGTCGATGCCGATTCACGACATCGAGGCGCGGCTGAAGTCCGTCGAGCTCTTCGCCGGACTGCCGATGATGGAGAAGGCGCACTAGCGCCTTCCCCTTTCCGGATCAGGCCGAGAGCTTGGCCATGACCTCGTCGGAGACTTCGAAGTTCGAGTAGACGTTCTGGACGTCGTCGTCGTCTTCCAGCGTGTCGATGAGCTTCATCAGCGACTGCGCCTTTTCCTCGTCCACCGGAACCGTGTTCTGCGGCTTCCAGACGGTCTTGACCGTCTCGGCTTCACCGAGGCTCGCTTCCAGCGCCTTGGTGACTTCGCCGAGGCTCTCGAAGGCGCAGGTGATGACGTGTCCCTCTTCGTCGGTCACGACGTCGTCGGCGCCTGCCTCGATGGCCGCTTCCATCACCGCATCCGCGTCGCCGACGGAAAGCTTGTAGGTGATCTCGCCGACATGGTCGAAGGAGAAGGAGACGGAGCCCGTTTCGCCGAGCGCCCCGCCAGCCTTGCTGAAGGTCGAGCGAACCGAAGACGCCGTACGGTTGCGGTTGTCCGTCAGCGCCTCGACGATGACGGCAACGCCGCCTGGGCCATAGCCTTCGTAGCGCACGGCATCATAGTTTTCCGCGTCGGCGCCCGAGGCCTTCTTGATCGCCCGGTCGATGTTGTCCTTCGGCATCGACTGCGCCTTGGCGTTCTGGATCGCCAGGCGCAGCGCCGAGTTGGCGTCGGGATCGGGCAGACCCGATTTCGCGGCAACGGTTATCTCGCGTGCAAGCTTTGAGAACATCTTCGACCGGATCGCGTCCTGGCGACCCTTGCGGTGCATGATGTTTTTGAACTGTGAATGGCCGGCCATGGCACCCCTGATCACGTCTATTTCGTGGAATGGCCGCGTTATAGGTTCGAAGGCGCGAAGGTTCAAGCCACGAGCGGCGTTTCGCCGTGTAATCGGATCGGTAACCGAGGCTTACATGCCCTGTGGCACGAGAATGGTCGGCCGCTTCGGCAGGCTGCGCATGGACACCACGATCGTCGGTTCGCGGGCATAGGCCACATCGAACTTGCCGCCGAGCATGCCGATGAAGCGGTCGAGCCCGCCGGGCCGGTGCATCGGCAGGATTACCGAGGACCGCAACCGGTCGACCACCCGGCTCATGCTGTCGGCGCCGAGCGTCAGGCCCCCGTCCACCGGCACCATCAGGATGTCGAGGCGGCCAATCTCCGTATAGTGGCTCTCGGTCAGTTCGTGATGCAGGTGCCCGAGATGGCCGATGCAGAGGCCGGCGATCTCGAAGATGAAGATCGAATTGCCGTTCTCCTCCATATCTCCGCCCCAGGAGCGGATATCGGTCGCCACATTGCGGATATAGGCATCGCCGACCACGACATTGTGCTGGACCTTTTCGCCCGGCACATCGCTCCATCCCTGCAGCACCTGCTCGATGCCGGCATCGGGGTTGAGCGTGAAATGGGTCGAATGCGCCTTGTTCATCGTCACCACGTCGGGCAGGCGCGACGGCCGGTAGACGCCGCTGTAGTCGGTGGCGATGCCGACGCCGCCCGGCGTCTCGATGAAATAGGTCGAGTGTCCGACATAGGTAATCCTGACCTCTTCGCGGGCGGAGAGATCCGCCGAGCGGCCGTTCTGCGCCAGCACCAGCGGGACAGCGCCGGAGGGGGAATAACTGGCGAAGGTAGCATTCGGCACCGCCTGGGCGATCGCCTGGCACTGGCTGACCGCCATCGGCGCGTCCTGCGCCAGCACCTGCATGGCCGGGGCGCACAGGCAGAAGAGAACGAAGGCGACAGTCCGCAGCATCATGCCACTCCCTGATCCGTTGTGACGGCAGGATGCGGCAAGGCAAGAGGACGGTCCAGCGGCTTCCTCAGCCGCCGGCCTCACATTTCTGTCATTCCTGAAGGAGGATTACGCCCAGAACGGCGGCACGGTCTCCTGGAGACGCGGGCCAATCCGCAGCGGCGCGATCTTCTCCGCCAGGCCGCTGGAATCGGAGATCTCGATCCCGAGGCCGCAGATCGTTGCCGGTCCGGTGGCGGCCTCGAAGCGGCCCTTCGGCATCTTCGAGATGAAGCGGTTCAGCGGCTCTTCCTTGTCCATGCCGAGCGAGGAATCATAGTCGCCGCACATGCCCGCATCCGACATGTAGCCGGTGCCGCCGTTGAGGATCTGGCAGTCGGCAGTCGGCACATGCGTGTGCGTGCCGACGACGAGGCTTGCCCGACCGTCGACGAAATGGCCGAAGCACTGCTTCTCGCTCGTCGCCTCCGCGTGAAAGTCGAAGACCACCGCATCCACCTGCTCCTTCAGCGGGCAGGCGGAAAGAATGGCCTCGGCCGAATTGAAGGGGTCGTCGAGCTCTGGATGCATGAACACCCGTCCCATGATATTGGCCACCAGAATGCGGGCGCCATTGCGCGCGTAGTAGACGCTGGACCCGCGGCCCGGCGTGCCGGCAGGATAGTTCGCGGGACGCAGGAACTGTTCGTGCCGCCCGGCAAAGCCGACGGCATCCTTCTGGTCCCAGACGTGATTGCCCGTGGTCACCACATCGGCGCCGGCGTTGATCGTTTCCAGGAAGATGTCTTCCGTGATGCCGAAGCCGCCTGCCGCATTTTCGCCGTTGACGATGACGAAGTCGAGCTTCAGGTCGGAGATCAGGCCCGGCAGCCGCTCCCAGACCGCCGTCCGGCCAGTCTTGCCCACCATGTCACCCAAGAAGAGAAGTCGCATTCTTATCCAATCTGCGTGTCGAAGATCCGAAGGCCGCTTTCGCTGAGCAGGGCCTGCAGTCCAATGTCGTGAGGTTCGGTTGGGACTGATGCCACTTCCTGGCAGTCGAAGGCAATCCCGATCAGCTGCGGCCTGCGCCCCAGGGCATGCAGGCGGGCGATGGCGCGGTCGTAATAGCCGCCGCCATAGCCGATCCGCTGGCCTCTTGCATCGAAGGCCGAAAGGGGCACCAGCATGATGTCCGGGTCGAGCACCTCGGCCTCCGGTCCGGGCGCCATCGTCCCGAAACCGCAGTCGACCAGGGGCGCGCCGGGGACCAGCTCGCGAAACACGATCTGCTGCTTGTCGAGGATCACCGGCACGCAGATCCGCGCGCCACGACCGCGCAGCCCGGCCATCAGCGGCCGCAGGTCCATCTCCGAACGGATGGGGAGGAAGCCGGAAATGACGGTTCCCGGCTCGAACTGAAGCGCCGCCAGCCCGTGGTCGGCCAGTTGCAGGCTCTTCTCGATCCGCTCGGCGACCGGAATGGCGTCCCGCGCCGTCAGGCGTCCTGCTCGCAGCTCTGCCTTTGCCCCCTGCACTGCCATCAGTCCTGGTCCTGCTGGGCCCTGCGCACGAGCAGCTTGTCGATCCGCCGGCCGTCGAGGTCGATCACCTCGAACACCCATCCCTGCCGCTCGAAGCATTCCCCGAGCTCCGGAAGATGCTTGAGCTCGTCGAGCACGAAGCCCGCAACGGTTTCATAGTCGGGATCCGCTTTGAGCCGCAGCCGCATCTCATGGGAGAACTCGTCGATCGGCATCCAGCCGGCCACCAGGAACGACCCGTCCTCACGCGCCACGATGGCAGGTTCGTCGGTTTCGTCTTCCTGGAAGACGCCGGTGATCGCCTCTAGGATGTCCGCCGAGGTGATGATGCCCTCGAAGTGGCCGTATTCGTCGTAGACGAGCACCATGTGCGCCGGCGTCTTGCGCAGCGCCTGGATGACGTCGAGCGCGCCGGTCAGGTCCGAGACGACCGGCGCTTCGCGCATCAGCTTGCGGATGTCGTCACCCGTGCCGGATGCGACGTAGTCGAAGGCGTCCTTGACGAACAGGACGCCCAGGATCTCGTCGGATGAGCCGTTTCGGATCGGCAGCCTTGTGCGCTGCGTGCGGCGCAGCTGCGCGCGGATCTCGGCGGCGTCGTCCTCGATATCCACCACCTCGACGTCCCGTCGCGGCGTCATCAGGCCGCGGGCGGTGCGGTCGGCAAGGCGCATGACGCCTGAGATCATCGCCGATTCCTCGGTCTCGATGACACCCGCGTTATGGGCCTCCGCAAGCACCGTGCGGATTTCCTCGTCCGTGACCCGCTCGCCCGTATCGCCCTTCTGGCCGAGCAGCCCGAGCACCAGCTTGCCGGACACGTCCAGGAGCCAGACAAGCGGCGCCCCGATCTTGGCGACCAGGACCATGGCCGGCGCCACGCGGGCGGCGACCGTTTCGGGAGCCCGCAGCGCGATCTGCTTCGGCACCAGCTCGCCGACGATCAGCGCCAGATAGGTGATGGCGACGACGACGGTGCCGACGCCCAGTGCATCCGACCAGTTGTCCGGCAGCCCCTGCAGT
The DNA here is from genome assembly GCA_000722615.1 of Pseudorhizobium pelagicum. Lineage (GTDB taxonomy): Bacteria > Pseudomonadota > Alphaproteobacteria > Rhizobiales > Rhizobiaceae > Neorhizobium > Neorhizobium pelagicum. The sequence continues at coordinate 126,893 of JOKI01000009.1, forward strand.
TCAAGCCAATTGGCGAACCGGGCACCGAGGGTTGCGCCGGAGAAGGCGCCGGAAAGGATGCCGACCAGGGTGATGCCGATCTGGACCGATGACAGGAACCGCCCCGGATCCTCGGCCAGCCGCAGCGCCTGCCTTGCCCCCCGGCTTCCCTGCTCCGCCATGATCTTGAGCCGGACGGGGCGGGCCGACACGACCGCCAGCTCGGACATGGCAAGCACGCCGTTGAGGACGGTGAGGGCCACGACGATGAAAATTTCAGTAAACAAGAGAATCTCTCGGTTGGGACGAAAACGGATCTGCGTGGCCGATCCGCTCGAGACAGGATCGAAAGGCAGTCCACCCGGCAGGTTTCCGCCCTGAGGGTCGGCGTGACATGGGCCAGGAGGGCTCATTGCCAGGCGCAGGCATTCAGGCTCCTGAATGATACGGTGGGGCCACGCCCATGGCAATGGTCGCGTCGTTCACGGAAGGACGGCTAGGGCTGGAGCGTCAGGACGAGCTCGGCGCGAGTACCGCTAGGCCGGGGCTTGTAGTCGATGGTGGAGCCGAGGGTCGCAGCCATGGACTTGACGATCCGGCTGCCGAGACCGGTGCCCTTCGGCGTGTCGCCCTCAACCCAGCCGATACCGTCGTCTTCCACGACCAGAAGCACCTGCTCCGGACCCTGCAGCATGAAGGCGACACGGACTTCGCCTTCGCCACCGTCCGGATAGGCATATTTGATCGCATTGGTAAGGAGTTCGGTGACGATCATCCCGACCGAGACGGCCCGGTCCGATGTCAGGGACACCTGGTCCGCCTGGAGCTGGATGACCGGCCCCTGCTGGTCCATGTTGACCGAATTCTGCACCTCCTTGACCAGCGTACCGAGGTATTTGTCCATCTCCACATGCCGGACGTCGTCGGAGGTATAGAGGCTGCGGTGCATGCCGGCGATGGCGGTGATCCGCGCCTGCGTCTCCGTCAGCGCATCCTTCACGTCGTCGCTCTTGCTGTTGGACGCCTGGAGGCGGATGAGCGCGGCAACGAGAGCGAGACTGTTGGCGACCCGGTGGTTGACCTCCGCCAGCAGCACTTCGGCGCGTTCCTTGCCGAGCCTGATCTCCTGATCCGCCTTTTCCTTGGCCATGCGCAGCTCGGCATTGGCGATTGCCTGCCGGAGCGCGCTTTCCATCAGCGGCCAGAATTCCCCGCCGACGGTCTTGATCACATAGTCGGAGGCACCGTTCTTCAGGGCCTCGATCGCGATGGTCGCTTCGCTGGACCCCGTGACATAGATGACCGGAAGCACGATCTGGCGCTCCTTCAGCATGCCGAGGATCTGCAGTCCGGTTTCCGCGCGCAGGTAGTGGTCGAGCACGATCGCGGCGAACGAGCCGTTCTCCAGGGCCGCCAATGCCGACACGGAATCCGCCGCGTGGACCACATCGTAGCCGGCACGCCCCAGATACTTCTGCGCCAGACGGGCCAGCGCAAGATCGTCGTCGACATAAAGAACGGTTTGCGGCATCTGCTTCCGTTACTGCCCCGGCACTTGCATCACAGAGAAAAACAGGCCGAGCTGACGGATGGCATGGGCGAAGCTGTCATAGTCGACGGGCTTCGTGATGTAGACGTTTGCGCCAAGATCGTAGCAACGCTGGATTTCCCGCTCATCGTCAGTGGTCGTCAGGATGACGACCGGCAGGCGCTTCGCATGTGGGTTGGACTTCACCTTCTCCAGGATGTCAATGCCGGACATGTCGGGAAGGTTGAGGTCGAGCAGAATCAGCAGGTGGCGGTCCTGAGTGGAGACGCCCGTGCGGTCGCTGCCGAGGATAAAATCGAGCGCGGAGTTGCCGTCCGTGAAGGGAACGATCTCGTTGCTGACGCCTGCCCGCCGGACATTCTTTTCGATGAGTCGCGCATGGCCCTCATCGTCTTCGACCATCACGATGGTGACTTCTTTTGCTGCCGCTTTCATGACCCGTTACTCCTGACATACTGGGACAAATCACCGGGGAGGCGAATGATGAATGTTGATCCCCCCCCCAAAGTCGATGTCACGGTAATCTCGCCGCCTAAATTTCTGACTAACGATCGGACATGGGCAAGGCCTATACCCTCTCCGGTCTTGTCTTGCACGCCCGATCTGCGGAAAAGTTCAAAGATACGTTCGTGATCTTCCGGCGCGACCCCCCGGCCGTTGTCCTCCACCTCGATGCGCACGCCGTTGCGCTTGGCGGGCATGGCGCGCACCGCCAGATGCAGCGGCCGATCGGGATGGCGATATTTCACCGCATTGTCGAAGAGATTGCCGAAGATCTGCTCGAGCGAGAAGCGGTCCGATATCAACCCCTTGGCGCCGCCGACGGCGATCCTGATCTCGCCGCCCGCCTCGTCCACCTGATGATAGATGCTGGCTGCCGTGTTCTCCAGAAGCTCCGAAAGATCGATCGGCTCCGGCTTCAGCTCCCGTCGCCCGTCCCTGGAAATTTTCAGGATGGCGTTGATCAGCCCGTCCATTTTCTTGGTGGACGACCGGATGAAGCCGATGGCTTCGGGAAGGTCTTCCTCGACCGCCACCCGCGCCTCGCGGATTTCATCCTCCGTCAGCCTGTCACCATCCGACAGGATATAGGTGCGTACGGTGCTCAGCGTCGTATCGAGCTCGCTGGTAAAGCCCATGATGTTGACGAGCGGCGCGCGCAGGTCGTGGGAGACGATATAGGCATAGCGCTGGATCTCGCGATTGGCCTGCATCAGGTCCTCGGTCCGCTCCTCCACCCGCTCTTCGAGGCTGGCGTTAAGCTCCTCGACGGCGCTCTGGGCACGGGACAGCGCGCGGACGTGCTGCATGACGATCAGGATCGCTCCTCCGACCACAGCGATGATGACGATGCCACCACCGATGGCGAACCACTGCATCGAAACCGCCGAGCTGGAGAGCTCCTCCACCCCTTCGTTCAAGCGCAGGTCCAGCGCCGCGATGAGGCTGCGAAGCAGATCCTGGGCTTCTTCCATAACCTGTCGGCCATATTCGGCACGAACCACGGCAACCGCCCCGGCAACGTCGCCGGCCTGGGCCATCGCCACCGTCTCGCGGAGTTCCGTGAGCTTCTCGGTGATCAGGTACTCGATGCGGGAAACGGAATCGACAACGGAATCCTCAGCGTCCAGCGTCGCCTTCAGGCGTTCCATGCGTATGCCGAGCTCGTCCATGGACCGCTGGTAGGGCTCCAGGAAGTTCTCGTTCTGCGTCAGAAGAAAGCCGCGCTGCCCGGTTTCCGCCGCCTGCAGCAGCACCAGCATGTCGGCGGAGGCGGCGCGCGCATTGCGAAGCTCAACGACGGTCGTGAAATAGGATTGCGTCATCCGCGCCTGAAACAGGGACGACAGGACGATTCCCACGAGGATCGCTGCGCCGATCAGAAGCATCAGGATCGACGAGCGGGCAAATGTGTTTGTCTTGTGCGGCATGGGATCCCGGCATGATGGATGACGGGGGGAAACTTGTTCCCCGCGGCTTCAAAGTCAAGCCGGCGCCGGCGTTCGGCAGGTGAGTTTGGTAAGTGCGATCCACGGCAACCGATGGAGGTTTACGATCCTGGGTGCCTACAAACGTAGGTGGGCGCCATATGTCCAAGCCCACGGGCCTGGCCAGGGACAGCTCCCTTTGGATCGAGTATGGCCCCAGGGATTGTGGTTCCTGTCGTGAGGCGCAGATCGCAACTCAGATATAGGCCTAATCTCTGCCGTCCGCCAGTGGCTGAAAACGCTTTTGCGTCAGTTCACGGGCGCATTTCGCCCGGTCAGCTTTCCGGTCAGCGACTCGATGCGGCCGGCGAGGTCGCCGAGCGTCGAGACCAGAAGCTGCTCATGCTGCTGATGGTGTTCGCTGTCGCCGTCGCGGGCAGATCTCAGCGCGGCGATATCGGTCTCGCAGGCGGCCAGCTTCCGCTTCAATTCCGACAGTTCGTCCATCACCATGATGCCGGCCATGACGGTCAGCCGCAGATCGCCGATCTCCCCGAACTGGCTCTTCAGGTGCCCGACATACTGGTCGAAACCGGCCGCAAGGTCGGTCAGGTGGTCTTCCTGGCCCTCTTCGCAGGCCATGCGGTAGGCCTTGCCGTCGATCGTTACCGTCACCTGAGCCATGGCTTGTCCTTCGCTGCGCTATCGGTCGAGGACCGCGCGGATGGTTTCCATCGCCGTGACCAGACGACGCGAAACCTCGCGATTGACCTCTTCCAGCCGATTGGCGCGAAACTGTGACTGGTCGAGTTCCTGGGCGAGCCGGGCTCGATCCGCATGAACGCGGCGCACCTCACCCTCGGCATCGGCGCTCTGGCGCTGATGCTCGATACGCATGTCGACCGCATTCTCGAGACCGCCAATGGCAGCCGCGAGCTCGGCAAGTGCCTGATCCAACGTCTTTTCCGCCGGCATCCGAATCTTCCGTGTGAACCTTGCCGAATCGGCTCTCGCGCCGATCTGACTTCGACGGCAGACTATTCAGCCCTCCGACACGGGTCAACAAAGCCGCCGCGACAGCCCACGTGTATCTTGTGAATCCAGAGGACGGCGGCCTTGGCTCGATATGCCCGCCGATGAGGCAAAGCGTCTCGCACCTGCCCAAATGGACGGCTGATCCGGGCCAGTTTTGTTGACTTGCGCGTTGCACCTGATATGGATCAGCCGCTTTCACGCGGTCCGTCTGAAGACCGTGAACGACACCCGGAACACAGCGGAACAGTCATGATCTCTCGCGAAAAACACGACCGGATGGCCAATGCGATCCGCTTCCTTTCCATGGACGCCGTGGAGAAGGCCAACTCCGGCCACCCCGGTCTCCCGATGGGAGCCGCCGATGTGGCGACGGTTCTGTTCAGCCGCTTCATGAACTTCGACCCGAAGAACCCGCTCTGGCCCGACCGCGACCGTTTCGTGCTGTCGGCCGGCCACGGCTCGATGCTTCTGTACTCGCTCCTCTACCTGACGGGCTACGAAGACATCACCATCGAAGACATCAAGCAGTTCCGTCAGCTGGGCTCAAAGACCGCCGGCCATCCGGAATACGGCCACATCTCCGGCATCGAGACGACCACGGGTCCGCTCGGCCAGGGCGTGTCCAACGCCGTGGGGATGGCGATCGCCGAGCGCAAGCTTTCCGAGGAATTCGGTTCCGACCTCCAGAACCACCACACCTATGCGCTCGTTGGCGACGGTTGCCTGATGGAAGGCATCAGCCAGGAAGCCATCGCCCTTGCCGGCCACCTGAAGCTCAACAAGCTCATCGTCTTCTGGGACAACAACTCGATCACCATCGACGGCGCCGTCTCCCTGTCGGACTCCACCGACCAGATCGCCCGCTTCAAGTCCGTCAACTGGAACACCATCTCCGTCGACGGCCATGATCCCGATGCGATCGCGGCTGCCATCGAAGCCGCTCACCTGTCCGACAAGCCGACCCTGATCGCCTGCAAGACCGTGATCGGCTTCGGCGCGCCCAACAAGCAGGGTACCCACAAGGTTCACGGCAGCCCGCTCGGCGCCGAGGAAATTGCAGCTGCCCGCAAGTCGCTCAACTGGGATGCAGAAGCCTTCAGCGTACCGGCCGACGTTCTGGACGCCTGGCGCCTCGCCGGCCTGCGCTCCACCAAGGTCCGCATGGAGTGGGAAGACCGGCTGGGCGCCACCGCAAACGAGACGCGCGCCGAATTCGTGCGTCGCTTTGCAGGCGACCTGCCCGGCGACTTCGACAGCACGATCGACGCCTTCAAGAAGAAGGTGGCCGCCAACAATCCGACCGTTGCCACACGCAAGGCATCGGAAGACGTGCTGGAGATCATCAACGGCCTGCTGCCGGAGACGCTCGGCGGTTCGGCCGATCTGACGCCGTCCAACAACACCAAGACGACCCAGATGCAGGCGATCACGCCGGCTGACTTCTCCGGCCGCTACCTTCACTACGGCATCCGCGAGCATGCCATGGCCGCCGCCATGAACGGCATTGCCCTGCACGGCGGCCTCATCCCCTATGCCGGCGGCTTCCTGATCTTCTCCGACTACTGCCGCCCCTCGGTCCGCCTTGCCGCCCTGATGGGTATCCGCGTCATCCATGTCTGGACGCATGACTCCATCGGCGTCGGCGAAGACGGCCCGACCCACCAGCCGGTCGAGCATCTGGCCGCGCTGCGCGCGATCCCGAACCTCCTCGTCTTCCGTCCGGCGGACGAAACCGAGACGGCCGAGTGCTGGCAGCTGGCGCTGAAGGAAAAGCATCGCCCGTCCGGCCTGGCGCTCACCCGCCAGAACCTCGCACCGGCCCGCAAGGAATACGAAGAGAAGAACCTCTGCGCCTATGGCGCCTACGAGCTGGTCTCTTCCAGCGATGCGCAGGTGACGATCTTCGCCTCCGGTTCGGAAGTCGAGATCGCCCTGAAGGCCAACGAGATGCTGCAGCAGCGTGGCATTGCCAGCCGTGTCGTGTCCGTTCCCTGCGTCGAACTCTTCATGGGGCAGCCCGACGACTATCGCGCCGCCATCATCGGCACCTCGCCGGTCAAGATCGCCGTGGAAGCGGCCGTACGCGAAGGCTGGGACGCCATCATCGGCTCCGACGGCATCTTCATCGGCATGAAGTCCTTCGGGGCATCGGGTCCGGCGAAAGAACTCTACAAGCACTTCGGCATCACGGCGGAAGCCGTGGTGGAATCGGCCGAGAAGCGACTTTCGTAAAGCCGTTCTCCTCGCGTCAGCAAGGTTGACCAACACGCTACGACAGACCAGCGGGAGTATGTGAAAATGACAGTTAAAGTGGGTATCAACGGCTTCGGCCGTATTGGGCGCAACGTTCTGCGCGCCATCGTGGAGTCCGGCCGCACCGACATCGAGGTCGTCGCCATCAACGATCTCGGCCCGGTCGAAACCAACGCGCATCTGCTTCGCTACGACAGCGTCCACGGCAAGTTCCCGGCCAACGTCCGGGTCGACGGCGACACCATCATCATCGATGGCGGCAAGCCGATCAAGGTGACCGCGGTGCGCGATCCCAAGGACCTGCCATGGGCCGACGTCGATATCGCCATGGAATGCACCGGCATCTTCACCTCCAAGGAGAAGGCCAGCCTGCACCTGTCAAACGGCTCCAAGCGCGTTCTCGTCTCGGCTCCGGCCGAAGGCGCCGACAAGACGATCGTCTACGGCGTCAACCACAGCGCCCTGACCAAGGACGACCTCGTCGTCTCCAACGCCTCCTGCACCACCAACTGCCTCGCTCCGGTCGCCTATGTCCTGCACAAGGCCTTCGGCATCGAGAAGGGCTACATGACGACGGTGCACTCCTACACGGGTGACCAGCCGACGCTCGACACCATGCACAAGGATCTCTACCGCGCCCGCGCGGCAGCCATGTCGATGATTCCGACCTCGACGGGCGCTGCCAAGGCCGTCGGCCTCGTGCTGCCGGAACTGAAGGGCAAGCTCGACGGCTCGGCCATCCGCGTTCCCACTCCGAACGTCTCCGTCGTCGACCTGAAGTTCATTCCGTCGCGCAATGTCACGAAGGAAGAGGTCAACGAGGCGATCAAGGCCGCTGCCGAAGGCGAGCTGAAGGGCATCCTGGCCTATGTCACGGATCCGCTCGTCTCGATCGACTTCAACCACGATGCGCATTCGTCGAACTTCGCCGCCGACCAGACCAAGGTCCTGGAAGGCAACCTCGTGCGTATCCTCACCTGGTACGACAACGAGTGGGGCTTCTCGAACCGCATGTCCGACACGGCCGTCGTGATGGGCAAGCTGATCTAAAACAGTCAGATCGTAGAACGCTGAAAAGGCGGGCCGAATTTCGGCCCGCCTTTTCTTTTTCTTTCCCCTCTGCCCTTCTGTTGCCGGATTTGTTCCCGCCTCTACAATATCTTGTTCGAATCGTCCGTTCTGCCGAAATCCCAAATTGCGTGGATCCAGCGGGTCGCGGTGCACAGCCGTAGGCACGGTCGACCGGTGGTCGTCCGGCCCCAGAAGGATAGGAAGAAGCCGCAATGGTGGATGCGTTTTACATTTTCCTGCTGGTCGGCACGATTCTCGTGCTGGCGGCCGCGTTTTCCAGCCTCATCGCCTTCCGCTTCGGCGCACCGCTGCTGCTCGTCTTTCTGTCGATCGGCCTCATCGCCGGCGTCGATGGCCTGGGGATCGCCTTCGACAACTTCTCTCTCGCCTATATGCTGGGCTCCCTGGCGCTTGCCATCATCCTCTTTGATTCCGGCTTCGGCACCTCCATCCACTCCTTCCGCGTCGCCGCCTGGCCGGCGCTGACACTGGCCTCGGTCGGTGTTCTCGTCACCGCCTCGATCTTCGCCTTTGCCGCCATGCTGCTCCTCGATTTTACCTGGCTGGAAGGGCTGCTCCTCGGCTCCATCGTCGGCTCGACAGATGCGGCCGCAGTCTTCTTCCTGCTGCGCATCGGCGGCATCAACATCCGCGACCAGGTCCGCTCGACGCTCGAGGTCGAATCCGGCACCAACGACCCGATGGCGATCTTCCTGACCATCGCGCTCGTCGAGGTGATTGCCAGCGGCGAGGGCTTTGCCGGACTGGACGCGCAGTTCCTGCTGCTCTTCGTCCAGCAGATGGCGCTTGGCGTCCTCTTCGGCTTCCTCGGCGGGATGATGATCGTCTGGGTTCTCAACCGCTTCACCAAGGACAGGAGCCTGGCGCCGATCTTCGTGCTGGCGCTCGCCCTCCTGGTCTTCGCCTTCACCGGCGCCATCGGCGGCAGCGGCTTCCTGGCGGTCTATGTGGCCGGCATCTATGCCGGCAACCGCAAGATGTTTGCCCGCGAATCCATCGCCCGCTTCCATGCCGGGCTGACCTGGCTTGCACAGATCATCATGTTCATCGTGCTCGGGCTGCTGGCGACGCCGTCGCAATTCCCCTCGATTGCCCTGCCGGCTGTCGGTCTGGCCCTGTTCCTGGTCTTCATCGCCCGTCCGCTCGCCGTCTGGCTGAGCCTCCTGCCCTTCCAGATGACTCAGCAGGAAACCGGCTTCGTCGCATGGGTGGGGCTGCGCGGTGCCGTCTCCATCCTGCTCGCCATCATGCCCCTGCTCGGCGGCCTGGAGAACGGCCTCCTCTTCTTCAACACCGCCTTCATCATCGTGCTGGTGTCGCTGCTGCTGCAGGGCTGGACGATCAAGCCCATGGCCCAGAAGCTTGGCCTGATCATCCCCCCGAGGCACGGCGAGATCGACAAGGTCGAGCTGGACCTCCCGGGTAAGTCCACCCATGAGCTCCTCTCCTATCGCGTCATGAAGGACAGTCCCGTCATGCGCGGCGAGCGCATTCCCCGCTGGGCCATGCCGTCCCTCGTCATCCGCGATGGCCGCAGCATGCGCTACCAGTATGCCGGGCGGCTGCAGGAAGGAGACCAGCTCTACCTCTTCGTGACACCCCCCTACATCCGCCTGCTCGACCGCCTGTTCGCCAGCCGCCTGCCGGTCGAATCCGATGACGAGGACTTCTTCGGCGCCTTCGCGGTCTCGCCATCGCGCCCGGCCAAGGAACTGGATACCGCCTACGGCCCGGGTCTTCTCTCCCCCGCCGAGCAGAACATGACGATTGCCGAACTCATGATCCACCGGCTTGGCGGGCGGGCCGAATATGCCGACCGCGTCCGTTTCGGCTCGGTCGTTCTGATCGTCCGCGACCTCGACGAGAACAATGCCATCCTTTCCGTCGGCGTCTCTCTGGAGCCCGTCGAGCCGGCGACGACCCTGCCGGTCTTCATCAACATGCGCGAGATCGCCCATCGTGTCCGCGACGGCCTGCGGCGCTATCGTGGCAAGGCAACGTCTGCGTCGGCGCCGGACGGCAAACCGTCGGATTGAGGAGCGACCGGCGGCGGATTCCCGCTTCGCCGCCTTGCGCGTCCGATCAGGAATAGTATGGTCCGCTTCCGAAAGACCTAGCCGATATTCCAGCCGACGGGGACCATCCATGCCTGCCTTCAAGACACTTGACGACCTCAACGATATCGCTGGAAAGCGCGTGCTTGTCCGCGTTGACCTGAACGTCCCGGTCTCGGAAGGCCGGGTAACCGATGCGACCCGCATCGAGCGCGTCGCCCCGACGATCCGCGAACTGAGCAACAAGCAGGCCAAGGTCATTCTGCTGGCTCATTTCGGCCGCCCCAAGGGCGAGCCCGTGGCGGACATGTCGCTGTCGCTGATTGCCCCGGCCGTCGAGGATGTGCTCGATCATGCCGTCTTCTTTGCCGCCGACTGCATCGGGCAGCCCGCGGAAGAGGCGATTGCGAAGATGAACAACGGCGACATCCTGCTCCTGGAGAACACCCGCTTTCACAAGGGTGAAGAGAAGAACGATCCGGAGTTCGCCGCAGCGCTTGCGAAGAACGGCGACATCTACGTCAATGACGCCTTCTCCGCCGCCCACCGTGCCCACGCCTCCACCGAGGGCCTGGCGCGCCACCTGCCCGCCTATGCCGGCCGCACCATGCAGGAAGAGCTCGAGGCGCTGGAGAAGGGTCTCGGCAACCCCACCCGTCCGGTGGTCGCTATCGTCGGTGGCGCCAAGGTCTCCACCAAGATCGACCTGCTGATGAACCTCGTGACCAAGGTCGACGCTCTGGTGATCGGCGGCGGCATGGCCAATACCTTCCTGGCCGCCCAGGGCATAGACGTCGGCAAGTCGCTCTGCGAACACGACCTGGCCGAAACCGCCCGCAAGATCATGGCCGAAGCGGAAACCGCCGGCTGCTCGATCGTCCTGCCGGTCGACGGGGTGATCGCCCGGGAATTCAAGGCAGGTGCCGAGAACGAGGTGGTCGCCATCGACGCCATCCCGGCCGATGCCATGATGCTGGACGTCGGCCCGAAGTCCGTCGAGAAGATCAACGACTGGATCTCCAAGGCCCAGACGCTGGTGTGGAACGGTCCTCTCGGCGCCTTCGAGATCGAACCCTTCGACACCGCAACGGTCGAGGCAGCGCGTCACGCCGCCGAACGCACCCGCGCAGGCAAACTGATCTCGGTTGCCGGCGGCGGCGACACGGTTGCAGCACTGCATCACGCGGGAGTGGCCGAGGACTTCACCTATATCTCGACCGCCGGTGGCGCCTTCCTGGAATGGATGGAAGGCAAGGAACTGCCGGGCGTCGACGTTCTGCGCCACGTCTGAGATCTGGTGAAGGCGCGGAAAATAGGCTGTTCTGCGCCTTCGTCAACGGGATTTAAAATATTTAGAAGTTTTAAACGATTGAAACGAATTCAATCGTTTCAATCAGTTAGGCCAGGATTTACTTCCGCCCTACATCTGTTATCGGCCATTTGAAGCCTTCGAAAGAAGGGCGGAAGAGCCGAACGGCCTGAGGATATCGATCTGCGGATCGATCAAACCGGCCTTGCCGGCTGGCCGTGACATCGACGATGTTTGTGAGCGCGTACCGCGCCATGTGAGGGATAGGAGCGAGATATGGTGGACGCGAAGATGTTGAACAAGATCGGCTCTGCGCCCGGTTTCATTGCGGCGCTGGATCAGAGCGGTGGTTCAACACCCAAAGCGCTGCAGCTCTACGGCATTGCCGAGTCGGAGTACCAGGGTGACGAGGAGATGTTCCGCCTGATGCATGCGATGCGTGCCCGCATCATGCGTGCGCCCGCGTTTACGGGCGACAAGGTCATCGCCGCGATCCTCTTCGAGCGGACCATGGACGGCGACGTCGACGGTCAGCCTGTTCCCTCCTATCTCTGGGAAAAGCGCGGCGTCGTGCCCTTCCTCAAGGTCGACAAGGGCCTCCTTCCGGAAGAGAACGGCGTTCAGGTGATGAAGCCGATGCCGGATCTGGATGCTCTCCTCATCCGCGGTCGCGAAAAGGGAATTTTCGGCACCAAGATGCGCTCGGTGATCGCGCAGGCCGACAAGGCCGGCATCGCGGCCGTCGTGCAGCAGCAGTTCGAGGTGGCGCGCCAGATCATCGCCCAGGGCCTTATGCCGATCATCGAGCCGGAAGTCTCCATCAAGAGCCCGACGAAGGGTGAGGCCGAAGCCATTCTTCGCGACGAGATCGCGCAGCAGCTCGACAAGCTCCCGTCGGGCGAGACCGTAATGCTGAAATTGACGATCCCGACCGTGCCCGACTTCTATGCTCCCCTGATCGAACACAAGGCGGTCATCCGACTTGTTGCCCTGTCCGGCGGCTACAGCCGCGCAGAAGCCTGCGAAAAGCTGAAGCACAACCATGGCATGATCGCGAGTTTCTCGCGGGCGCTGACGGAGAACCTGCGCGTCACCATGAGCGACGCAGAGTTCAACGCGAGCCTTGCCGAAACGATCGACGAGATCTACGCCGCCAGCGTGAACAAGGCCTGATCAGGCCCTCCCCGTCCCGGGGCGGCAACCTGGAAGGGCCGCCTGGTCCATCACCCGTCGGAAACAACAAAGGCCGCGCCGGCAACGGGCGGCCTTTATCATTGTCAAATCGTACAGATGCCCTAGCTGAAGTCGCGAGCCAGTAGAACCAGCGCCCACAGACCGAATGCCAGGACGGCGATCTTCCAGCAATCGGCGCGGCGTCTCAGTCCCGGCAGCCCAAGAGGGCGGATGATATGCACCAGCATGGCAAGGAGCAGCAGGACGCCGATCACCTTCGACATGAAATTCTCCCTCGGCCCGCCTCCGTCGTCACAGGCTGGACATCTTTGCTGGCCACCAATGCGGCTTGATCGAATCGGACCGGGTTCGAAGCTTTAATCAAGACCGGTCGTTAATCCTCAGTTGACGGTACAGGCAACATATATTCCGCTATGCCTCGCCAAGGCCCATCCTCCGGACCGAAGAAGTTGGTCATAGACAATGCGACGTAACCTGCTGCCAGTCCTGGCTCTTCTGACCAGTACGCTGTTTCTGTTCCTCGGCAACGGCCTCCAGGGCCTGCTTCTGCCTGTTCGCGGCTCGCTGGAGGGCTATTCGAACGAAATTCTCGGCCTGATCGGCACCACCTGGGCGACGGGCTTCGTCGTCGGCTGCTTCGTGGCGCCCAATCTGGTGCGCCGCATCGGCCATGTCCGCGCCTTTGCCGGCTTCGGTGCCCTGATCTGCCTCAACGTTCTCCTGACCGGCATCCTCGTCGATCAGACCGCCTGGCTCATCCTTCGCGCCGTCACCGGTTTCTGCACCGCGGGCACGTGCATGATCATCGAGAGCTGGCTGAACGAGCGCGCCACCAACGAGAGCCGCGGCGCGATCTTCTCCTTCTATATCTCCATCACGCTCTTCGGCGTCGTCGGCGGGCAGATGATGGTGCCGTTTGTCGATATTTCGACGCCTATCCTGTTCATGATCTGCGGCATTCTCTACTGCCTGGCGATCATTCCCACCGCCGTCTCGCGGGCCGCCTCGCCGCAGCCGCTGAAGCGCGTGAAGATCGACCTGAAGGGGCTCTACCACAACTCTCCGGTCTCCTTCATCGCCATCCTGCTGATCGGCACCGCCAACGGCGCCTATGGCACGCTGGCTGCCGTGTTCGGTGCGCGCGCGGGATTGCCGGAGGGAACGATCGCGCTGATGGTCAGTATCACCATCTTTGCCGGCGCCATCGCCCAGTTCCCCGCCGGACGGCTGTCGGACACCATGGACAGGCGCTATGTCCTGGCGGCATTGTCGGCCGTCGGCGCCGCGGCAGGTCTGGCCCTCGCCCTGTTTCAGCCGAGCGGCGTCTATGCCATCCTCATCCTGGTCGCAATCTATGGCGCCGCGTCCAACGCGCTCTATCCGATCGCCGTGGCGCATGCCAACGACCACGCCTCCCCTGAGGACTTCGTGAAGGTTTCCGGCGGCCTTCTGCTGCTCTTCGGCATCGGCACCATCATCGGCCCGAGCCTCGGCGGCCCCGTGATGAGCTGGCTCGGCCCGCATGCCCTCTTTGCCGTCACCGCCGCAAGCCACCTGCTCGTCACCGCCTATGCCATATTCCGCAGCCGCAGGCGCGCACCGGTGCCGGTGGCCGACCGCGACAGCTACGCCGGCTCGCCGGCACTGGCGCCCTCGCTCACGACCCCGGAAAGCCTGCTGCTCAATCCGCGGGCCAACGAGAACAGCACCGACGATCCCTCGGAAAGACAGGCGAGCTGATGTTTGGAGATGAGGACAAACCGATCAAGAAGCCTGCCGCGCACGAGATCGGCGGCGATCTCGGTTCACTTTCCGTTGAAGACCTGGCTGAACGCATCGATCTCCTGCGGGCGGAGATCCTTCGCCTCGAGGCAGAGAAGGAAAGGAAGTCTGCGGGACGGCGGGCAGCAGACAGTTTCTTCCGCTAGACCGGTCGATCATCAGTTGGATTCAAAGTAAATCAATTCTATCTTTAACTAAATATTAATCATCTTGGCTGATGATAACAAACATCCGGGCTTCCCGGACTCAGACAGTTTCACCATGTGGCGAAGAGGTCTGACTTTCTCCCTGTTTTACCTTGAGAGCCGCTTTTGCGGCTCTTTTTTTACCGGCAACTTTCAAAAGTGTGGGTATTAACCCTTCCTTAAGAAACGCCTTGCGGATTCCGGTTATAAACCTCATCTTAACTTCAACAAAAAGGCGGATCGGAACCTTTTCCTCCGGTCGCCATTGCTTGATAGTGATGCGTTAGCAAGGTGAATTCCATGTCGGAACTGGGACTGAATACGGTCAACTTCGCAGGTCGAGCCGCTGCCTCATCGCATTTCAAGACTCTTTATGCTGAAGGAATGTCGTTGGTGGAGGAGACTGCAGCTTATCTGGACGGACCGGGTCGTGCCGCCTCCAAGGTGCTGCCGCGGATCGCGTCCGTTCTTTACGCCGCCGAGTCGATGCGCCTGACGACCCGCCTGATGCAGATGGCCTCCTGGCTTCTCCTGCAGCGCGCCGTAAACAACGGCGAGATGAGCAAGGACCAGGTTCTCATCGAGAAGAACAAGGTTCGCCTCGACGGCTTCAACGTCGACAAGAATGCACCCGGCTGGCTGGATCTGCCGGAAGGTTTCCGCGATCTCGTCGAGCGCTCGCTGCGCCTGCAGAACCGTGTCGCCCTGCTCGACCGCGAGATCTACCGCCCGAGCGATCCTGTCGTCACTCCCGACAACGAGAACGGCGTGCGCGCGCAGCTCAACCTGCTGCAGACCGCTTTCAGCGCCTGATCCGAGTTGACTACAAACGCATCGACAGAAGCAGGCTTCGGCCTGCTTTTTTGTGCGCGGAGTCTTTGAGTGCTGATTCCGGGCAAGAAAAAACCCGGCCTGGACCGGGTTCTTGATGTCGATGCGGGTCGATCGGCTTAGAGGCCGAGACCGCCGAAGCGCTTGTTGAACTTCGAGACGCGGCCGCCACGGTCCATCATCTGCTGGTTGCCGCCAGTCCATGCCGGATGCGACTTCGGGTCGATCTCGAGGTTCATGGTGGCGCCTTCCGAACCCCAGGTCG
Source organism: Pseudorhizobium pelagicum (assembly GCA_000722615.1). Classification (GTDB taxonomy): domain Bacteria; phylum Pseudomonadota; class Alphaproteobacteria; order Rhizobiales; family Rhizobiaceae; genus Neorhizobium; species Neorhizobium pelagicum. The sequence goes on from JOKI01000009.1 coordinate 142,349, forward strand.
AGCGGGTTTCGTATTCGGTACCATCGGTCATCACGACCTTGATGGTGTGGTATTCTGGATGAATATCAGTCTTCATGGCCCTATTCCTGCTGCCCGGGGTCCATATGTCGCAATTGCGAACGCAGACCCTCTTTAATAAATGAAGCCGCAGACCGGCCGGCCACGGCTTCCCAATTCGATGCGGAGCCTATACAGGAAGGCCGCCGGTAGCACAAGGGCCGACGCACTCTGAAAGAGTTCGTCGAGTATGGGGGCAAAGTGGAATACGCAGAAGACAGAAAGTCGAGAGGCAAGGCCATCGGGCCGCTCGCTCGGCTCCTTCCCTACCTCTCGCGCTACCGTGGCCTCGTCATCGGCGCCCTCTTCTCCCTTACCCTTTCCGCCGCCGCGACGCTGGCGCTGCCGCTCGCAGTCCGGCGCATGATCGATCACGGTTTTGCGGCCGCCGACGGCGTCTTCATCAACAACTACTTCGGCATGCTGTTTGCCCTGGCGGCGCTCCTCGCGCTCGCCAGCGCCATGCGATACTATTTCGTCATCACCGTCGGAGAGCGGGTCGTCGCCGATCTTCGCCGCGACGTGTTTGCCCGCGTCACGACGCTGTCGCCTGCCTTCTTCGACGTCAACCAGTCCGGCGAGATCGTCTCGCGGCTGACGGCCGATACGGTGCAGATCAAGTCCGCCTTCGGCTCGGCGGCCTCCCAGGCGCTGCGCAACACCATCCTCTGTCTCGGCGCCATGGGCATGATGGTCTACACCAGCCCGCAGCTGTCGGGCCTGGCGCTGGGCGCCATCCCCTTCATCGTCTTTCCGCTGGTCGCCTTCGGCCGTTCGGTCCGCAAGCGCTCCAGGGCCGCCCAGGACACCCTGGCGCGCACCTCAGCCTTCGCGGCCGAGACCGTCGGTGCCGCACGCACGGTGCAGGCCTTCAATGGCGAGACCGCCGCCGCCGCCCGTTATGCCGGCACCGTCGAGGATGCCTTCGGCGCCGCACGCGCGGCAATCCGGTCGAGGGCGCTGCTCACCGGCTTTGCCATCCTGATGATCTTCGGCAGCATTGTCGGCGTTCTCTGGTACGGGGCGCAGAACGTGCTCTCCGGCACCATGACCGCGGGTACGCTCGGTCAGTTCGTTCTCTATTCCGTCATCGCCGCCAGTGCTCTCGGCCAGCTCTCGGAAGTCTGGGGCGAACTCTCGCAGGCAGGCGGCGCCGCCGAGCGGCTGACAGAGCTACTTCACGAAAAGCCGGCGGTGACGGAGCCGGAAAACCCGGTTGCCCTGCCCTCGCCGCCGCGTGGCGACGTGGCGTTCGATGCCGTCTCCTTCGCCTACCCGACCCGTGAGAACGCCGTTACCCTGGATCGCCTCTCCTTCCATATCCGTCCCGGCGAGACGGTGGCCTTCGTCGGCCCCTCGGGTGCCGGCAAGAGCACGCTCTTCTCCTTGCTTCTGCGCTTCTACGATCCGGTGGCCGGCGCGATTCGCCTCGACGGCGTCGATCTGCGCGAGACCTCGCTGCACCAGCTGCGCGAGCGGCTGGCGATCGTCCCGCAGGACGTCACCATCTTCGCCGCCTCCATCCACGACAACATCGCCTTCGGCACGCCCGGGGCAACGCGGGAGGCCGTGCGCACGGCCGCCATCGCCGCGCAGGCCGACGAGTTCATCTCCAGACTGGAGGATGGCTACGACACGCTGGCCGGCGAGCGCGGCATCACGCTCTCGGGTGGCCAGCGGCAGCGGATTGCCATCGCCCGCGCCATCCTGCGCGACGCCCCCGTGCTGCTGCTCGATGAGGCCACCTCGGCCCTGGACGCCGAAAGCGAGACGCTGGTGCAGAAGGCGCTCGACGGCCTGATGAAGGACCGCACCACGCTGGTGATCGCCCATAGGCTGGCAACAGTCCTCAAGGCCGACCGCATCTTGGTGATCGACGAAGGCCGGATCGTCGAGGAAGGCACGCACCAGACCCTGATCGCCAAGGGCGGGCTCTACGCCCGCCTCGCGCGCCTGCAGTTCCACGACATCGAGCGCGACGCCGTCACCGCTCTGTGAGCTTCAGCTCGATGCGGCGGTTCTGGTTGCGAACCTCCGGCGTATCGCCCTCGGCGATCGGCTGGTATTCCCCGAAGCCGGCGGCAACCAGGCGGTTTGCCGGCACACCTTGCGAGATCAGGTATTTGACCACCGAGGTGGCGCGCGCCGAGGAAAGCTCCCAGTTATCGCGATAGCGGCCGGTTCCGGTCAAAGGCGAAGCGTCGGTGTGTCCGTCGACGCGCAGCACCCAGTTGATCTCCTCGGGTATCTCGCGGGCCAGCTCCAGAACCGCAGTCGCCAGTTTCGCCATCTCGGCCTGTCCCGCCTCGTCGAGATCCGCGCCGCCCACCGGAAACAGCACTTCCGACTGGAAGACGAAGCGGTCGCCGACGATGCGGATGTTTTCGCGGTCCGACAGGATTTCCCGCAGACGCCCGAAGAAGTCGGACCGATAGCGGTTCAGCTCCTGCACCCTTTGCGCCAGGGCCACGTTGAGGCGGCGCCCGAGATCGGCGATCTGGGTCTGCGAGGTCTGATCCTTGGCTTCCGAGGCCTGCAGTGCCTCCTCCACGGCCGCGATCTGGGCGCGAAGGGCCGCGATCTGCTGGTTCAGCAGATCGATCTGATTCATCGCACGAGCGCTGACCTGCTGTTCCTGGTTCAACTGGTCCGTCAGCTGGCCGATCCGGGTATTGGCGGTACTGCTGCTGCCGGCACCCTGGTCGAGCAGGGACTGCAGGCGGCTTCTCTCGCTCTCGGAGGTCGAAAGCGATGACTGCAGGTTTGCGAGCGTATCTTCCAGGTCCTGCGCATTGCCCTTTTCGAGCGCCAAGAGCTGCGTCAGCTCGGCGATCTGGCTGTTCAACCGGGTGAGCACTTCGTCCCGCCCGGTGATCTCGCGGCTGAGAATGAACTGCGCCAGCACGAAGACGGTGAGCAGGAACATGATGGCGAGCAGGAGCGTGGAGAGCGCGTCCACGAATCCCGGCCAATAGTCGACGCCCCGTTCCCGGCGGCGGTTCTTGACGAGCGCCATCGGCTACTTGCCCCCGATCTTTTCGGAGAGCCTGTCGAGCGTGCGCCGCATCGCCTTCGATTCTTCCTGCTGCGCCTCGATCCAGTCGCGCAGCATCTGCTGTTCGTTGCGCATGTTCTTGACGAGACCCTGGATGCCTTCGGCGAGATTGGCCATGGCCGCCAGCGACTTCTCGCTCTGCCCGCCGTCCGAGGCCTTCGACTGCGCCGCCGTCAGCTTGCGCAGCTGGTCGGTGAGCGCCTTCATCTCGGCCGACGATCCGGCCGTCGCATCAGCCGCCGCAGTCGGCGCAAGGTCGAAGCCGACGTCGGTCAGCGACGACAGCCAGTTTTCCAGTTCCGTGTAGAAGCGGTTCTGGGCGCGGCCGGCCTGGATGTCGAGAAAGCCGAGGATCAGCGAGCCGGAAAGGCCGAGGAGCGACGACGAAAAGGCAGTGCCCATGCCGGCCAGCGGCGCCGTCAAGCCGCTCTTCAGGGCATTGAGAACGTCGTTCGTATCGCCGCCGCTGGGATCGAGGGTCTGGATCACCGTGCTGATGGAGGCAATCGTGCCGATCAGGCCCCAGAACGTCCCGAGCAGGCCGAGGAAGACGAGAAGCCCGATCAGATACCGCGAGATTTCCCGCGATTCGTCGAGCCGCGTGCCGATTGAATCGAGGATGGAGCGTTGCGACGACGGCGACAGCAGCATCGTCTTCCGGCGGCCGATCAGCGCCCGCATCGGTGCCAGCAGCCGCGGTTCACGCCCCACCTTGTCCGCGCTCCCGGCGGCCCGGTAGGAATTGAACCAGCGCACCTCCGGAATGAGGCTGAACACCTGGTTGAACACCAGCACGATGCCGATGATCAGGACGCCCAAGATGAAGCCGTTCAGCCCCGGATTTGTCATGAACGCCGTATGCGCCTGACGGTAGAGAATGGCAGCGATGAAGCCGACCAGAATCAGGAAGATCAGCATCGTCCACAGAAAGGGGACGGGGTTGGAGAGTTTGTGGGCATAGCCACCGCGGCCCGTTTCCGCCTCGTCCAGATCGTCCACTTTCGCATCCACCATATTATGACTCGGCCTCCGGTCCTGTTTGGCCGGAGGCTAGTGGAAAAATGCGACGAATTGAAGTGCCGAAGCGCTGGCTACCGCAGGCAGCAACCGCTCATTTGCGGTTAGCGTGTCGGTACCGGCCGGTTGGCGACCTCGAGCAGCGCCTTGTGGATATGCTCGTTGCCCGCCACCACGCTGCGGCTTTCGAAGATATTGGTGGAGCCCTTCATGTCGCTGATGAACCCACCCGCCTCGCGGATCAGCACCAGTCCGGCCGCCACATCCCATGGCGACAGTTCGACCTCCCAGAAGCCGTCGAGGCGACCGGCTGCCACATAGGCGAGATCGAGCGCTGCCGCCCCCATGCGCCGGATGCCGGCGGCTTCGCCCATGACGTGGCGAAGCTCGACCAGGAACTTGCCGTGGTTGCCGCGGCCCAGATGCGGCACGCCGCAGCCGATGACGCAATCGGAGAGCACCCGGCGGGAGGCGACCCGCAGGCGGCGGTCGTTGAGGAAGGCGCCACCACCCCGCTCGGCGGTGTAGAGTTCGTCGGTTGCCGGATTGAAGATGACGCCGGCCACCACTTCGCCGTTGCGCTCAAGCGCGATGGAGACGGCGAACTGCGGGATGCCGTGCAGGAAGTTGGTGGTCCCGTCGAGCGGATCGACGATCCAGCGATGCGCGCCATCCGTGCCGATGATCTCTTCGCTCTCCTCGCCGAGGAAGCCATAGGTCGGGCGCGCCTTCATCAGCTCGTCGTGGACGATCTTCTCTGCCTTCAGGTCCGCCTGCGAAACGAAGTCGCTCGGTCCCTTGACCGACACCTGCAGGTTCTGCACCTCACCGAAGTCGCGAGACAGTGATTTGCCAGCCTTGACGGCAGCCTGAACCATGACGTTGAGAAGAGCGGAACGAGCCATGCGGGAGGATCCTTGAAGTGCGGAAGCTTGCCCCGCAATCGGTCTGCAGCGGGACGCATTTCATAAGCAATGTAGTGATGGGCGGCTTCAAGACCACAAATCCGCGGCAAATTCAAGTCGTGCGCCGGGAGCGGCGTGATCTGCCTTGTCTGCCGGCCGGGCGTCTGGCAGATTTTCACGGCTTTGCTCACTGCGGCACTGGCCCAGGCAGACTGATCAGCTGCGACGGAAGCGGTTCGCCGCCTCGATGCCCTTCTTCTGCTGCTCCTCGTCGATCCCGAGGAAGAAATCCTCGAGCTCCGGATCCTGCAGCCCCGCACGGCGGGAGAGCACATACCACTTGGTCGCCTCGATCGGATCGGGGCGGGTGCCGAGTGCATTGATGTAGAGATGCGCCAGCTTGTTCTGCGCCACGACATTGCCGCGCATGGCCGCGGTGCGCAGCCACTGGAACCCCTCATCGTAATCCCGTTCGCCGCCGACACCGTTGACGAGCCAGAGCCCCATGTCGAGCTGCGCGGTATCGAAGCCGGCCTTCGCGGCCCGCTCCAGCCAGACCCGCGCCTGCCTCTGCTTCTCTTCCGGCAGACCGGTGATCGCCACGTAAAGCTGCGCCACGGCATATTGCGCGTCGGCCAGCCCCTGCGCTGCCGCCTTCTCGTAGAAAGGCAGGGCCAGTTTCAGGCCTTTCTCGCCCGGGTTGTCTGAGACGACGATCTGCGCCCAGTTGAACTGCGCCGACGAATTGCCGGCCTCCGCCGCCTTGCGCATGAACTCGTCGGCCTTGTCCTTGTCCCGCTCCACGTGCCGCCCCGACATCAGCAGAAGAGCATATTGGAACATCGCCGCCGGATTGCCGCCCTCGGCCGCCTGGCCGTACCAGAAGGCCGCGGCCTTCGGGTCCCGCTTGACACCAAGCCCCTTGCTCATCATCTCCGCCATGAGCGTCTGCGCGGCGGCATCTCCCTCTTCCGCCCGCGGCAGGGCCTTGGCGAGCGCCGTGACGTACATGCCGCGCTGATAGGCGCCATAGGCCTCGTCGACCGGGCCTTCATAGGGTTTTTCGGGAGGGGCCGGCGGCAGCGTCACGCCCATCCGCTGGTAGAGCTGAACCCCGCCGGAGGGCACGATCCCGTCCGGCTGCGGCCCGGCCTCCTCGCCGCCACCGACGCGACCTTCCTTGATCGGCTGCGCGTCGGGCTCCAGCGGCCGCGTCACCGCGCGCTGCCCCTGCTGGGCAGCCGAAAGCGTCGGCATCAGCCCCGCAAGCGCTGCCGCAACAAGAAGAACACCGAGATTGTGACGCACAGGGATCGACCGCATGACGCCCATCAAGCGTTAAACCGTGGCGCTTTTTCGTCCAAGAGGGCATTGGCCGTCGCGATGGCTGCGGCCGGGCCTTCTGGATGCTCGAAGACGGCGAGCCGCAGCGCCACGAACTCCGCACCCGTTTCCGCAGCGGCGACCACCGAGGCAACCTCGTTGCCACCCATGACGATGCAGGGAATTTCCACCATCGACGCCCACCATTCGGCGAGCGCCAGGTTCTTCGGGTGCGGCTCCGGCTTGATGTCGCCCTCGATCTTGCCGAAGAAGATGTAATCCGGCTGCGCCTCGCCGATTTCCAGCGCCTTGTGGCGCTCGGAAGCGCCGCCCGCGCCGACGATCATCTTCGGCGTGTGCTTGGCAAGCGTGTCGCGCAGGTCTTCGATGCTGCCCTCGAAATGCAGCCCGTCGGCCTTCGAGCGCCCGGCCGTCCGGCTGTCGCCGGCAATCAGCGCGGCGGCACCATGGGCCTGGGCGATCGGAACGATGTGCTCGGCGGCAATCTGGAACTGCTGGTCGTCGCGACCGTACTGCGGCAGGATCACGGTGGCGACATCGCCGGCGCCGAGCGCCTCTTCCAGTTGCTGTGCCTGCTTCTCGATGTCCTCCGTCGGAGGCAGGATCAGGACGAGTCGGCAACGGTCGTCGGTTTCGCGCATGGTGTTTCCTGTTCGGCAGCTTTATGAGACGAATACCGCTCGTCCCCTCCCCCGTTCGATAGACCGGACCGATAACTGGATCAACTGCCCGTCATGCAACTCGATCTCCTGTTCTTTGCCGCGGCCGTCCCGGCCGTGCTTCTTGTCGGTCTGTCGAAGGGAGGTCTGGGGGGCGCATTCGCGCTGATGGGCGTGCCGCTGCTGGCTCTGGTGGTCGATCCGCTGAAGGCGGCAGCCATCTTCCTGCCGATCCTGATCGTCATGGACATCGTCGCCCTCTGGGCATGGCGCCACCACAACGATCGCCGGACCCTGCTGATGATCCTGCCGGGCGGCATCTTCGGCATCGCGCTCGGCTGGGCAACCTCGGCCATGGTGCCGCCGGACGCGCTGCGCTTTCTCATCGCGCTCACCACCATCCTTTTTGCCGGCCGCTACTTCTACCAGGTCTACGGCCCGCGCTCCCAGGGCGAACGCCCGCCGCTGCCGCAAAGGCCGGTCGCCGCCACCTTCTGGGGAACGGTCGCCGGTTACGCGAGCTTCGTTGCCCATGCCGGCGGCCCGCCCTTCCAGATCTACGTGCTCCCGCTCCGGCTCGACCCGAAGTCCTATACCGGCGCCAGCGTCCGCTTCTTCGCGCTGGTCAACGCCATCAAGCTCATCCCCTATTTCGCGCTCGGCGCGCTGGATCTCGAAAACCTGACGGCATCCGCGACCCTGCTGCCTCTCGCACTGGTGGCAACCATGATGGGTGCAGCCATCGTCCGCCGCCTGAAGGCCGAGGTCTTCTACCCGCTCACCTATGGCTTGGCGCTGGTCGCCGGTCTAAAGCTGATGTGGGATGCGGTGATGTAGGACCTGGGGTCACGCCTGCCGGCATGTTGCGTCGCACAATAATCCTTGCCGGACCTTCGGCTTTGGCCTAGCCTGCAACGCATGACGAGTACGGATCCATTTGCGGCGATTGCCGATCCGAACCGGCGCTACCTGCTGGAAGAGCTTCGCCGCGCGCCCAGAACCGTCAACGAACTGGCCCAAGGCTTGCCGATCAGCCGCCCGGCCGTCTCCCAGCACCTCAAGGCCCTGCTCGCCTGCAATCTGGTGACCGTCAGCAATGCCGGAACGAAACGGATCTATTCCGTCAACAACAAGGGCTTCGACAGGTTGAACCTTTGGCTTGATCAGTTCTGGTCGTAACCTTTCCAGCCACGACCAGACTGCTTGTGTTGGATTGATTGGGCCGCCTCTATTGCCTTACAAAACTACTGCGGGCGGCGGCAGGACATGGTCCACGGACCTTAGTGGCGCGTGGATGACTTCAGACGTTCCAGTTCGTCCTTGAGCCGGAGCTTGCGGCGCTTGAGGTCGACGATCTCGCGATCATCGGCAGAGGGAGATGACAGCACGGTCTGCAGCTCGTCTTCGAGTGCGCCGTGTTTCTGTTCAAGCGATGCAATATGAGCCTGAATGGTCATGCGGCAAGTCCTCCTTGAGAAAACCTATCCCCGACTGTTCCTTGGCCGAAGGCTTCAGGTTTACGAAGGAAGTGTGACACGATCGCCGGCGTTTGTCGAAGGTCAAATCGTGCTTTGAACGGGGCAATTTCGTGACCTTGCATAACTTCCAGTTAATGCCGTTTGATGGTAGGAGCTTGCGCGTATTGCCGGCGATGGGGCAGAGGTGGATCGGAATGGGGACTGCAATGATGGCCGACCAGGAACAGGCGGATATTCGGTTGGCGCTTGCCAGGCTCCGTCAGGAGCACGAGGACTACGACACCGCCATCAACGCCATGATCCAGGTCGGCTGCGAGGCGCTCCGCGTTCAGCGCATGAAGAAGAAGAAGCTGGTGATCAAGGACAAGATCACCCAGCTCGAAGACCAGATCCTTCCCGATATCATTGCCTGAGGAGGAAACGAGGATGACCTCCGACCGGCCCGCCGTTGCCATCATCATGGGTAGCCAGTCCGACTGGGAAACCATGAAGAATGCCGCCGACATGCTCGACCAGCTCGACGTCGGCTATGAAGCGCGAATCATTTCCGCCCACCGCACACCGGACCGCCTCGTCAGCTTCGCCAAGGGCGCCCGCGACGAAGGCTTCAAGGTGATCATCGCCGGAGCCGGCGGTGCTGCCCATCTTCCGGGAATGGCGGCCTCCATGACACCGCTGCCCGTCTTCGGCGTGCCGGTGCAGTCGAAGGCCCTGTCCGGCCAGGACAGCCTGCTGTCGATCGTGCAGATGCCGGCCGGCATCCCCGTCGGGACGCTCGCCATCGGCAAGGCCGGTGCGGTGAACGCCGCCCTTCTGGCCGCCGCCGTGCTCGCCCTCGGTGACGAGGATCTTGCCGAACGCCTGGACGAATGGCGCGCCGCCCAGAGCGCCGCCGTCGCCGAATACCCCATGGACGCAGAGTAATGACAGTCACGACCATCGGCATCATCGGCGGCGGGCAGCTCGGCCGCATGCTGGCCATGGCCGCAGCCCGCCTCAACTTCCGCACCATCATCCTTGAGCCGCAGGCCGACTGCCCGGCGGCGCAGCTTGCCAGCGAGCAGATCGTCGCCGCCTACGATGACCCGCAGGCCCTCGAGGCACTGGCGCGGGCCGCCGACGTCGTCACCTATGAGTTTGAGAACGTGCCGGTCGGCGCCGCCGAGCGGCTGCAGGCCTCTGTGCCGGTCTTTCCCCCGCCCAAGGCCCTCCACGTGGCCCAGGACCGGCTGACGGAAAAACGCTTCCTCAATGACTGCGGAATCGCCACGGCCCGATTCCACGCCGTCGACAGCCAGGATGACCTCGTCGCCGCCCTGGCCGATTTCGGCGGCAGTGGCGTGCTGAAGACCTGCCGCTTCGGGTATGACGGCAAGGGCCAGCGCGTCTTCCGCTCCTCCGCCGACGATCCGGCCGGCGCCTTCGAGGCGCTCGGCGGCGTGCCGCTCATCCTGGAAAGCCTCGTGCCCTTCGAGCGCGAGATCTCGATCATTGCCGCGCGCGGCATCGATGGCACCGTTCTCTGCTACGACCCCGCCGAAAACGTCCACCAGAACGGCATCCTGCATACCTCCGTCGTTCCCGCGACAGCGCCCGATTCGACCGTCGCCGCGGCACGCGAGGCAGCCAGGAGCCTTCTCGATGCGCTCGGCTATGTCGGCGTCATAGGGATCGAGTTCTTCGGGATGGCCGATGGCGGGCTGATCGCCAACGAAATCGCTCCCCGCGTCCACAATACCGGCCACTGGACGGAGGCCGCCTGCGTGGTTTCGCAGTTCGAGCAGCACATCCGCGCTGTCGCCGGCCTGCCGCTCGGCAACCCGCGCCGGCACTCCGACTGCCGCATGACCAACCTCATCGGCGACGATATGCGCGACCTCTCCACCTGGCTGGAGCGGCCGGACACGCTTGTCCACCTATACGGCAAGACGGAAGCAAGACCAGGCCGGAAAATGGGCCATGTCACCGAACTGACAGGCTCTAAAACTCCGTCATATGGTTGACATGCCCCATGTCTCGGGTTATCTGCACGCCCAACCTCACAGCGCGCCCTTCTTCTCGGGAACAAGCGGCGCGTTTTTCAATGTAAAAGCCACGCGCGCCCGGCGCTCGTAAACTTTGCGGACGAGAACAATGAAGATCAAGAATTCGCTGAAAGCGCTGAAGGCCCGTCACCGCGATAACCGCCTGGTTCGCCGCAAGGGTCGCGTTTACATCATCAACAAGATGAACCCGCGCTTCAAGGCCCGCCAGGGCTGATCGACAGTCGCTGACGGCGGGGTTTCTGACCTTTGTCGTTCACGTTGTCGAAAAGTACGGATTTCTGAATTGACCTTCGGCGCATGCGGCTTACTTTAATCCGCATGCGCCGAATTCGTTTGACCCACCTGCTGTTCACCATCGCTCTTGCGGCCTCCCCGGCGCTCTCGCAGACGCCTCCGGCAGCTGCGCCCGATGCGCCGGCCCAGGCCCGAGGAAACGGGCAGCTTCAGCCGCTCTACGATGCGCTGAAGCGCGAGCGGGACCCTGAAAAAGCCGGCAGCATCGCCAGCGAGATCATGTCGGAGCTGAACGATTCGGGCAGTGCGACGGTCAATCTCCTGATGCAATGGGCGTCGACGGCGGTCGGCGAGAAACGCAACGGCGCCGCTCTCGATTTCCTTGACCAGGCGACCCTGCTGCGGCCGGATTTTGCCGAAGGCTGGAACCGCCGCGCGGGCCTGCACTACGCCATGGGCGATACGCGCAAGTCGATGGCCGACATCAACCAGGTCCTGCAGCGCGAGCCGCGGCACTTCGGCGCCATTGCCGGGATGGCCGCGATCCTCACGGACGTCGGTCAGGACGAACTCGCCCTGAAGGCCTGGCAGCGGTATCTCAGCATCTATCCGGCCGACCGCGACGCGCAGGAGGCGGCCATCAAACTTTCCGAAAAGATTGCCGGCAGCCGCACCTGACCATGCTTCATGTCATGATCACGGTCCCCATCGCCGTCCTCGGCCTCCTGCTGGCTGCCATGGGCTTCTCTGCCTGGAAGGCGCATGCCATCGAGCAGGAGTTTCCCAACCACGGCGAACTGCTCGACGTCGGCGGCTACAGCATGAATTCCCTCCACCTGCCGGCCGGCTCCGATGCGGACCTTCCACCGATCGTCTTTGTCCATGGGGCGGGCGGTAATCTGCGTGACCAGGAGACCGCCTTTCGGCCATCGCTGGAGGGTCGGGCCGAGCTCCTGTTCCTGGATCGGCCGGGCCACGGATATTCCGAACGGGGCGGCGACCAAAACGGCTTTCCCGATGGACAGGCCGATGCCATAGCCCGCCTGCTCGAGGCGCGCGGCATCGACCGGGCGATCATCGTCGGTCATTCCTTCGGCGGTGCTGTGGTCGCAAGCTTCGGGCTCCGTCACCCCGACAAGACGCTCGGTCTCGTCTTTCTGGCGCCGGCCACCCATCCATGGCCGGGCGGGGTCGACTGGTACTACGAGCTTGCGGCGCAGCCCTACATTGGCTGGCTCTTCACACGCACCATTCTTGTCCCTGCCGGGCTGATGCGCCTCGATCAGGCGACGAAGTCAGTCTTCGATCCGAATCCGCGGCCGTCCGAATATCTGACCCACGGCGCACCGGCTCTGGCGGTGAGGCCGCGCAACTTCCGCAACAATGCCATCGATGTCTTCAACCTGAATGGCTATGCCAAGCGCATTGCGCCCGAATATTCCCGGATCAAGGCACCGACGGTGATCATCAGCGGCAATCGCGACGGTGTCGTCGCCGAGGAGATCCACTCCGTGGGGCTGAGCCTCGATATCGAGGGATCCGAACTCGTCTGGATCGACCAATGCGGTCACAAGCCGGACTACGTCGCAACCGAGGTTGCCGTCGCGGCCATCGAGAAGATTGCCGGTCGCGACCGCAATCTCGATGCTGTGGCCGCGACGTTGGACGTGCGGACGGCGAAGGCCGACTAGGGCCGGATCACCGTCGAAGCACGCCCCGCTGTCGTCAGATGCCGCTCTGCCCGTCCGAGCCGATATAGGCGATGCGCAGCATGTTGGTCGCGCCCGGGGTGCCGAGCGGAACGCCGGCCGAGATGATGATGCGGTCGCCCGGCTTGCCGAAGCCTTCGCGCACCACGATGCGGCAGGCGCGGTTGACCATGTCGTCGAGATCCTCGGCATCCTGCGCCACCACGCAGTGCAGGCCCCAGACCACCGAAAGCCGTCGTGCCGTCTGGACGATCGGCGACAGAGCGATGATCGGCACCTGCGGCCGCTCGCGGGCGGCGCGAAGGCCGGTCGTGCCCGACGAGGTATAGGTCACGATCGCCGACAGCCGCAGCGTCTCGGCAATCTGCCGGGCAGCCAGCGAGATGGCGTCGGCTCCGGTGGCTTCCGGGGTCGGGCGCTGCGCATAGATGATGTTGGAATAATAGGGGTCGCGCTCGACGGTGCTGGCGACGGAGGCCATCGTGGCGACCGCTTCCACCGGGTATTCGCCGGACGCCGATTCGGCCGACAGCATGATGGCGTCGGCGCCTTCGAAGACGGCGGTGGCAACGTCGGACACTTCGGCGCGGGTCGGCACCGGCGAGGTGATCATCGATTCGAGCATCTGGGTGGCGACGACCACCGGCTTGCCCGCACGACGACACGCGCGTGTCAGCTGCTTCTGCAGCCCGGGAACCGCTTCAAGCGGCATTTCGACGCCGAGATCGCCACGGGCCACCATCAGCGCGTCGGAGAGTTCAATGATCTCCTCGATCCGCTCGATGGCCTGCGGCTTCTCGATCTTCGACATCAGGCCGACGCGGCCACGGGCGATCTTGCGCACTTCCGCCAGATCCTCGGGACGCTGCACGAAGGAGAGCGCCACCCAGTCCACCTCGTTGGTGGCCAGCACCGCATCGAGATCGACGCGGTCCTTGTCGGTCAGGACGCCGACCGGCAGCAGCGTGTCTGGCAGGCTGATGCCCTTGCGGTCGGAGATCTTGTTGCCCGAAATGACGGTGCAGACGATCGACTTTCCGTTGGTCTTCTCGGCCCGCAGCAGAAGCTTGCCGTCGTCGATCAGCAGGCGATGGCCAGGCTTCACCGCTTCGAGGATTTCCGGATGCGGCAGGAAGACGCGCGTGGTGTCACCCGGCTCTTCGCTGCTGTCCAGCGTGAAGGTCTGGCCAGGCTCCAGGGTCACCTTCGTTTCGGCGAACTTGCCGACGCGCAGCTTCGGTCCCTGCAGGTCGGCGAGGATGCCGATCGGCCGGCCGCAACGGGCCTCCACGGAGCGGATGCGCTGGATCAGCGTCCGCATCATCTCGTGGCTGGAATGGCTCATGTTGATGCGGAACAGATCGGCCCCTGCCTCGTGCAGTTTCTGAATCATGTCCTCTTCGGAAGATGCCGGCCCCAACGTGGCGAGGATCTTCACTTTGCGGTTGCGCTTCATCAATTCTGGCCTTCCTGCGTGTTCGGTGCATCCGAGAGCTGCACCATCCAGCTGCCCTGGCGCCCGGTGTCGTATTCCTTGAAGCCCATGCGCTGGTGGCCGCGGGCAAAACAATCCTCGACGCCGACGATCTTGAACTCGTTCTCGGCAGCGCACATGTTGACGTCGCCGGTCCAGCGCCCGCCACGGGCAGCGTCCTCGGCATAGAGGTAATAATAGCGGGACTGCAACTCACCCTCGATCAGGGTGGCGCATGTGGATGCAGGGACCTGCCACCAGCCCTCGGTCGTCCAGCCTTCCTGCGCGCGGTAGCCGATTGCGACGCCCACAAGGTTCTGCGTGCCGTTGCAGACTCGGAAGTCGGCGCGCGCGGCATCGGCAGCAAACAGCGGGACGCTCAGCGTGGCCATGAATGCCAATGCGGGCATCAGGCGGAGCGGGCGGAGTTGAGAAAATCGGGATGATGTCGTCACGGCTTCCGATGGGACCCCATGGTTATTCGCAAAGCACTTTCTTCGCCCGGCAGGGGTAGAAAGTCAACGCAACTCTAATCGATTATACCGGCCTCATGCCGGAAGGGACGAGCTCGCGCTTGCACCCTCGGCCACCGCATGCGATCACCGGGGCTACACGCACCTGAACACCAGGATTACCTCATCCTCATGCCAGACTTCATCCCTTTCGAGATCATAGAAGGCGATTATGACGGCGGCATGGTCCTGCTTGCCGATCACGCGATGAACCGGCTTCCCCCGTCCTACGGCAGCCTCGGCCTGCCGGAGAGCGCCTTTCGCCGTCATATCGCCTTCGACATCGGCGTCGAGGCCCTGACTCGGCAGCTTGCCGCGCGGCTGAACGTGCCCGCCGTCCTCGGTTGCTTCTCGAGGCTGCTGATCGATCCGAACCGCGGCGAGGACGACCCGACGCTGATCATGAAGATCTCGGACGGCGCCGTCATCCCCGGCAACTACCCGATCAGCGACGAGGAATCGCAACGGCGGCTCGACACCTATCACCGCCCCTATCACCGCGCCGTCGAGAGGACGCTTGCCAAGGCCGGCGCCTCGGGCCGCGCGCCGCTGGTGCTCTCGCTCCACTCCTTCACCCCGGCCTGGAAAGGCGTACCGCGCCCCTGGCATGCCGCGGTGCTGTGGGACACCGACCACCGCGCCGTTGCGCCGCTGCTGGAGGATCTGCGCCGGGATCCGGCGCTGGTGATCGGCGACAACGAACCCTATGACGGCGCCCTGCGCGGCGACACGCTCTATCGCCACTGCATGACGTCCGGAACGCCGCACGCCCTCCTCGAGGTCCGCCAGGACCTCATCGCCGACGAGGCCGGCATCGCCGAGTGGGCCGATCGTCTGGCGCCGATCTTCTCCCGCCTCAATGAAGACGCGTCCCTGCACGAGTATCGGGTCTTCCCCTCGCGCACCGGCCCCTACCCCGGCCAGGACGCCCCATCGGAGCACGCATGATGACCGACTTGAGCAAAGATCAGCAGACCGAACTGGAAGCCGCCGCCTTCCGCCGCCTCGTGCAGCACCTGCGCGGGCGGACCGACGTCCAGAACATCGACCTCATGAACATGGCCGGCTTCTGCCGCAACTGCCTGTCGAACTGGTACATGGACGCCGCCAATGCCTCCGGGCTCGAGATGAGCAAGGACCAGTCGCGCGAAATCATCTACGGCATGCCGTACGACGAGTGGAAGAACCGTCACCAGAGCGAAGCCAGCAGCGATCAAAAAGCCGCATTCGCCGACAACAAGCCTGTTGATCACTGACTCCGCGAACGATTGGGCTTGACCTTCGGAGCCCTTCGCGGCAGGTGACACGTCAATCTCAGAACCTGAACTAGAGGAGACCTCGATGTCTGATGCTCATGGCGTCGCCCGCGACCAACTCCGCGCATTTGTCGAGCGCATCGAACGCCTGGAAGAAGAAAAGAAGACCATCGCCGACGACATCAAGGATGTTTACGGCGAGGCGAAATCGACCGGCTTCGACACCAAGATCCTCAAGAAGGTGATCGCGCTGCGCAAGAAGGACGATCAGGAGCGCATGGAAGAGGATCTGATCCTCGACACCTACCTGCAGGCGCTCGGCATGATCGACAGCGGCGTCGATGCCGAGGCAGACGCTGCCTGAGGCAGACTGACGGACGAACGAAAAAACCCGCCGGTTCCGGCGGGTTTTTTATTGATCGCGTGTCGAAAGCCTAGCGCTTGGCTGCCGGAGGCGGGCTGAACCGGTTGAGGTCGATCGCGGCGGCACGGGTCACCGGCTTGAACGCGCCGGCGGCATAGGCTGCGGAATACTCTCCGTTGAGGGTGCGGGTCACGAGGCGCGGTGCCTTCACGGAGGCGACCTCTGCAAGCCGGTTGTTGCTGACCGCCCACTTTGCCACCAGATCGCCCGTCAGGGCCGGGGCGGCTTCCTGCGCGGCGGCCTTCGGCGTGCGCCCGCCCTTTGTCGGAGCGGTCATCTCCGGCGCCACCTGCGGGACGTCGAAAGCATCGCCGAACCGTGTGCCGGTGGCGGGCTGCTCGGCCTGCGGCGGAATGGAAGCGACCTCGACCGGCGCCTTCGGTGCCGGAACAGGCGCCGGCTTTGCCAGCGTCGATCGGGCATAGGCACCGCTTTCCGCAAGTGCGGCGACAACGGCCGGGGTCAGTTCCTGCTGTTCGTCGAGATCCGCCTCGGCCTCGGGGTCGGCATTGACCGATGCCAGCAGTGGCTCGGTAGCAGACGGCCTCGTGGCCGGCAGCGGAACGGTCACCAGCACATCCTCTGAGATATCCGCAGACACGGATGCGGTCATGATCGAGGCTTCGCTGTCGCCCTTCTGCCCGCGGGGGCCAAGCAGGGTCGGAACGGGGATCGCATACTGCTGCAGGTCGGCGAAGGCTTCGCTTTCAGCCGTCTGCAGGCTTGCGGCCGGCCGCGGCTCCGGCGGAAGCGCCGCCTGCAGAGCCTCCTGGGCGGCATTGCGGGCCGGTGAATAGAGTGCGGTGGCAAGTCCGCCTGGGCCGCCGTCCTGCCGGAAGGAAGGTCGCGACAGGGGCACAGGTGCCGCGATCGTCTCGACGCCGGGAAGCGCTTCGAGAGAAGGTGCGGGCTCGGCGGCCGCGACCATGACCTCCGGCTCCGGCTGCGGCTGCGGAGCAGGAGCCACGAGCGTCGGACGCTCTGCAGGTGCCGGCGCCGCGATGGAATCGGCATCCTCGTCCTCGTCGCCGCCACCGAAGAGCATGGCAAACAGGTTCGGACGCTTCTTTTCGTCGGAGCCGGACCGGCTGCCGCCGGCCGTGCTGGCGATCTGGATGCTGTCGCTGCTGACGCGCTTCTTGTAGCTGGCAAGTGCCTGCTGGTACCCCGGCAGCGGCTTTCCGTCTGCCGGCAGGTGCACGGTGTTGCCGTTCGGGAAGAGTTTCACGAGTTCCTGGCGGCTCATGCGCGGCCAGGCGCGGACGCCGCCGACGTCGAGGTGCACGAAGGGTGAGCCGGATGTCGGGTAATAGCCGACCCCACCCACCTGTATCTGCATCGCGAGCGATCGCAGGGTCGAGATCTTCACGCCGGGAATGTAGAAGTCCATGGCCTTGCCGAGCGTGTGCTGGCTGTTCTTCGCCACGCCTTTGGTGCGCGACCGCAGCATGCCGTTGGTGGCCGGAGAGCGGTAGGCCGATACGACGTGGATGTAGTCCTTGGCGCCACTGCGCCGATAGACTTCCCACACGAGGTCGAACAGGCGCGGATCCATCTTGGTGGGCTCGTTGCGCCGCCAGTCCCGCAGCAGCATGTTGATCTGCTGCAGACCGCGCGAGTCGAATCGGCCGTTCCGCTTGAAGACGATCTCGGCGCGCTCCTTCGTATGCACGAAATAGAGCTTCAGGCTGCGCGTTTCCGCAGCGGCACTGGATGAGGATGCCAACAGCAGCGGCAGGGCAAGACAGGCCGCCGCGGCGCAGGAAACAGCACCTTTGACGAAGGACTTGAGAAAGCCGCCCCTCCGCCCGTGCTGGTTCGCGCCTGACGGCGTGGCTAGTGCATTCTGATCCGGCAAGGCGATCCCCGTCCCTATCGACAACATCCGTTGTTGCCGTAAATGACTGTCAATTGCGGTGAGACAATGGCAATTTTGCCACACAATCACAAGCATCTCACTTGGAGTCAATAATTGGCTACCAAGAGATTGACAGAAGCTGACAGAACATCCTTGCGCGAAAGTTAACGCACGCTAATACGCCAAGCCTCAAGCGGCCTCCTTCAGTGGGTTGTCGGGGTCGATGCCGTAGTCCTTGAGCTTGCGGTAGAGCGTTGAACGGCCGATGCCGAGCTTGCGCGCCACCTGGCTCATCTGGCCGCGATAGAATTTCAGTGCAAAACGAATGAGTTCTTCCTCGACGTCCGCCAGCTTCCGCACATCCCCGGTGCCATCCGTGGTGGGGATCACATTGTCCGACGCAGGATAGGCAGCTGCAAGCAGAGCCCGCGGATCGGGGCGGGAGGGACCTGCCGGCCGGCCGAGGAAGCCGTCTGCCAGACGATGCGAGAGCTCCGAGGCCACGGCCTCGCGACGCTCGTCTGCCGGGCTGACGGCCCGTGCAACGGTCCGAACCGGCGCCGCGCCCGCCTTTAGTTCGGCGTTGGGAAAATGCGGCAGTTGTGCGGCAATCTGCGGAAAATCCGCCTCCGTCAGCTGCTCGTCCTGCGCCAGCACGACGGCGCGGAACAGGGCGTTCTCCAGTTCACGGACGTTGCCCGGCCAGTCATGCGCCGTCAGCAGCGCCAGCGCGGCTGGGCCGACCGTCACCGGCCGCGCCAGGTGCTGCTCGGTGGAGAAGCGCTGGGCGAAGACCCGGGCGAGATGCGGAATATCCTCCTTGCGCCGGCGCAGGGCGGGAATGGTGATCGGAAAGACGTTGAGGCGATAGTAGAGATCTTCGCGGAACCGTTTTTCGCGAACCTCCTCGATGAGGTCCTTGTTGGTCGCCGAGATCAGCCGCACGTCGACATTTCGAACCGCATCGGATCCGACGGCCTCGATCTCGCCGAATTGCACGGCGCGCAGCAGCTTCACCTGCACGTCGAGCGGCAGATTGCCGATCTCGTCGAGGAAGAGCGTGCCGCCATCGGCCTCGGCGAACTTGCCGGGCTGGCTCCCGCCACTTCCCTTCTCGTCGCCAAACAGGACGCTCTCGATGAGGTCGGCCGCAATCGCACCGCAGTTGACGGTGACGAAGGGCTTGCCTGCGCGATCGCTGCTGCACTGGATGGCGCGCGCGACCAGTTCCTTGCCGACGCCGGTCTCGCCTTCGAGCACGACCGGGATGGGCGACAGCGCGGCGCGCTGGGCCAGGTCGATGACCCGCATCATGTCGGCGCTGGCGGAAACGATGTCGCCGAACTGTACCGTTCCGGCACGCCCCTTGCGGGTGCCCCGGCCGCGACCATCCTTCTGCTCCAGTTTCAGCGCATTGACGACGGACCCGGCGATCCGCTCGGGCGACACCGGCTTGACGACGAAGTCGAAGGCACCGGCCTGCATGGCGCGCACCAGGGCGTCGCCTTCCGCCTGGCCCGTCTGGACGATGACGGGCGCCGTGACACCCGTCCCCTGAATTGCCGTCAGAAGGCTCTCGCCCTCCGTACCCGGCATCATCATGTCGAGCACGATCACGTTGATCTGATCGCCGTGCAGCCGGAGGAATTCCAGGCCCGCACGACCGTTTTCGGCCATATGCACCACATGGTCATACCCTTCCAGCGCGCTCTTCAGAAGGCGGCGCTGAATAGGGTCGCTATCAATTACAAGGATTTGGGCAATCATGCTCGGCTCCCGACATCAATCATTAATGTCCCCTTGAGTTTCGGTATGCCGGCGGTTGTGCCAGAAAGGCTTGAACATCATCTTTTGAGAAACGCTTGCATTTTAA
Organism: Pseudorhizobium pelagicum; assembly: GCA_000722615.1. Lineage (GTDB taxonomy): Bacteria > Pseudomonadota > Alphaproteobacteria > Rhizobiales > Rhizobiaceae > Neorhizobium > Neorhizobium pelagicum. Next base: position 162,249 of record JOKI01000009.1, read on the forward strand.
CGGCTGTCGCGGAAGACAGAGCCCAGCCAAGTGCACGCAGCGAGAAGGAAAAGGTGAATGATCAAGCCCGCGACATCCAACCCGGCATTGCAGGCGCCGGCGCAACACGCGGCAGCAGCCGACCCGGCTCTCGGCCTGCTGCCGGTCTGGAAGCTTTCGGACCTCTATCCCGCCAAGGATTCGCCCGCCTTCACCGCCGATATGGAAAAGGCCACAAGGCTGTCGTCGGCCTTTGAGGCAAAATGGAAGGGCCGGCTGGCCGAGGCGGCCGCAAAGACGGGCCCCGACGGCCTCGGACAGGCGCTCGCCGAATACGAAGAGCTAGAGGATCTCCTTGGCAGGATCGGCTCCTTTGCCGGCCTCACCTATTTTTCCGACACCTCGAGCCCCGCCAACGGCAAGTTCTTCGGCGACGTGCAGTCGAAGCTGACGGATCTCTCCGCCCACCTCCTGTTCTTCGCGCTGGAGCTCAACCGCATCGACGACGCCACCATGGACGCGGCCCTCGACCGCGACCCGCAGGCTGGCCACTACCGCCCCTGGATCCTCGACCTGCGCAAGGACAAGCCCTACCAGCTCGACGACCGGCTGGAGCAGCTGTTCCTCGAGAAGTCGATGACCAGTGCCGCCGCCTTCAACCGCCTGTTCGACGAGACCATGGCGGAGCTGCGCTTCGAGATCGACGGCGAGAAGCTGCCGCTGGAGCTCACCCTCAACATGCTGCAGGAACGCGACGAGCCTGTTCGCCGCAAGGCCGCCGAGGCCCTGTCGAAGACCTTCCAGCAGAACATCCGCGTCTTCACGCTGATCACCAACACGCTCGCCAAGGACAAGGAAATCTCCGACCGCTGGCGCGGCTTCGACGACATCGCCGACTCGCGCCACCTCGCCAACCGCGTCGAGCGCGAGGTGGTCGATGCTCTCGCCGCCGCCGTCCGCGACGCCTACCCGCGCCTCTCGCATCGCTACTACACGATGAAGGCAAAATGGCTCGGCATGGAGCAGATGAACTTCTGGGACCGCAACGCGCCGCTGCCGGAAACGCCCAACGCGCTGATTTCCTGGTCGGACGCGCGCGACACGGTGCTGTCGGCCTATGACGGCTTTGCGCCCGAGATGGCCGATATCGCCCGCCGCTTCTTTGACGAGGAGTGGATCGACGCGCCGGTGCGGCCCGGCAAGGCTCCCGGCGCCTTTGCCCATCCGACCGTCCCCTCCGCGCACCCCTATGTCCTCGTCAACTACATGGGCAAGCCGCGCGACGTAATGACGCTCGCCCACGAGCTCGGCCACGGCGTCCACCAGGTGCTGGCCGGCGGCCAGGGCGCGCTGATGTCCCAGACGCCCCTGACCTTGGCCGAGACCGCCTCCGTCTTCGGCGAGATGCTGACCTTCCGCGCCCTTCTCGACAAGACGAAGGACAAGCGCGAGCGCAAGGCCATGCTCGCCCAGAAGGTCGAGGACATGATCAACACGGTCGTGCGCCAGATCGCCTTCTACGAATTCGAGCGCAAGCTCCACACGGCGCGCCAGGAGGGCGAACTGACGTCCGAGCAGATCGGCGAACTCTGGCTCTCCGTCCAGGCGGAAAGCCTCGGACCGTCGATCCGCATCTCCGAGGGCTATGAGACGTGGTGGGCCTATATCCCTCACTTCATCCATTCACCCTTTTACGTCTACGCCTATGCCTTCGGTGATTGCCTCGTGAACTCGCTCTACGCGGTCTACCAGAATGCCGCGCCGGGCTTCCAGGACAAGTATTTCGAACTGCTGAAGGCCGGCGGCACCAAGCACCATTCGGAACTCCTGAAGCCCTTCGGCCTCGACGCGACCGACCCCGCCTTCTGGTCGAAGGGCCTGTCGATGATCGAGAGCCTGATCGACGAACTGGAAGCGCTGGACAAGGCCTGAGGCCCACCTGCGCAGACATGACGCCCCTGCCATTTCGAGGGCGGGGGCGCTTGGCATGCTCGGCCTTCGCGGATAGTGGAAACCGTGCGGTCATGAGGCCGCGCAGCAGATCCCTTCTCCCCGCCAACCGGGAGAAGCTGGCGGCAGCCGGACGAGGGGCAGCTGGAACCTGAGAAGACGATGCAAGACCACCAGCCCTACGCCCTGTTTCGCGACGACAAGCGCGGCGAAAGTCGCGTGTTCGCCGATCCGCGCGAGATCGTCACGGCACGCACCGCCGACGAGGTGCTGCCGGCGCTCGCCCGCCTGGAAAAGGCGCGGCGCGACGGTTTCTGGCTCGCCGGCTTCCTGTCCTACGAGGCCGGCTATGTCTTCGAGGAGAAACTGCGGCCGCTGATCGTCGCGCAGCGCGAGACGCCGCTGATCGCGATCGGCATCTTCGACGCGCCGGCACCGGCCGACCACCCGCTCGCCGCACCGCCCGATGAACTGCCGACGGCGCCACTCCTGACCGAGCCCCGCGCCGCCTGGGACCTGGAGGCCTATCGCACCCGCTTCGAGCGCCTGCACGAGCACCTGCGCCGCGGCGATTGCTACCAGGCCAACCTGACCATGCCGGTGACCGCCAGATGGAGCGGCGATCCGCGCGCCGCCTTCTGGTCGCTCGTCTCCCGCCAGCCGGTCCATTACGGCGCGCTGATCGATTTTGGCGGTCCGATCATCCTGTCGCGGTCTCCGGAACTCTTCTTCAAGGTCGACGGCGATCGCTGGATCGAGACGCATCCGATGAAGGGTACCGCGCCGCGCGGCGCAACGCCGGAGGAGGACGCGACCATCGTTGCCGCCATGCTGGCCGACGAGAAGACCCAGGCCGAGAACCGCATGATCGTCGATCTCCTGCGCAACGACATCTCGATGATCAGCGAGGTCGGCACGCTCTCCGTACCGAAGCTCTTTGCGGTCGAGACCTACCCTACGGTCCACCAGCTGGTCAGCCACGTGCGGGCCAGGCTGCGGCCGGAGATCGGCCTGCCGGAAATCCTCGCCTCCCTCTTCCCCTGTGGGTCGATCACCGGCGCCCCGAAGATGTGGGCGATGCGCATCCTCGCCGCACTGGAAGCCGGCCCACGTGATGTCTATTGCGGCGCGATCGGCTACTGTGATCCCGAGGGGCCGATGCGTTTTTCGGTGGCCATCCGGACCTTGACCCTTTTCAAGACCGGCAAGGCGGTCTTCAATGTCGGCGGTGGCATCGTGTTCGATTCGACAGCAGAGGCGGAATACGAAGAATGTCTTCTCAAAGCACGGTTCGCACTCGGCAGTCAGGCGATCTCTCGCTGATCGAGACCATGCGCTGGGAGCCCGATCACGGCTTCCTGCGCCTCGACCAGCATATGCGCCGGCTTTCCCGCTCTGCCGATGCTTTGGGCTTTCTGGCACCGGCCGATCCCGCCATGGCGCTGCAGCTCGCCGTCGGCGGTGAAACCCCGCTCCGGATCCGCCTGAGCGTCACCTATCGCGGCAAGCTGGAAGTCACCACCACCCCCTTTGAACCGGAACCCGAGAGCAAGGTCTGGCGGCTGCGGATCGCTAACCAGCGGCTGTCGTCCGACGATGCCTTCCTTCGCCACAAGACCACCCGGCGCGACGTCTACGAGGCCGCCCGCGCCGAGTTTGCGCCGAAGGACGCCGACGAGGTACTGATGCTCAACGAGCGCGGCGAACTCTGCGAGGGCACGATGACGAACATCTTCGTCGAGGACGCGGACGGCCGGTTGCTGACCCCTGCCCTCTCGAGCGGCCTGCTGCCCGGCGTGCTGCGCGCCGAACTCATCCGCGAAGGCCAGGCCCGCGCCGAGGTGCTGCAGCCGGCGGCCCTCCAGAACCGCCGGCTTTTCGTCGGCAACTCCCTGCGCGGGCTGGTCCCTGCGGAGCTGGTGAACGACTGACGGCAGGCTATTTCTCCCGGTGGAACACCATGCCGCCGTGGTGCAGCGTGTCGTCGTCGACAAACTCACCGTCCGCCGTGAAGCCGGTGTCGTCCCAGTAGTCGATGTGGTTGCCGGTGACGGCATAGCGTCCCTGGTAGGCGCTGGCGCGGCTGCCGCGCGCCTCGTCGTAGCGCCCGTTCGGCAGGAGCTCCTGGCGGATGCGGCCGTCCCCGGTCACCCACATGCCGACATAGGGGTGGTTCTGGGCGGCAGTCTGAAGGGTCATGTCGGTCTCCGCATGGGCGGGTTGAACAAGGGCCGCGCCGAGCGACGCGGCAACAACGAAAGTGGAAAGACGAACAGCCATCGTCACCTCCCTCAGTTCGCCGACCGGGTGGGGCGCACGACGATCTCGTTGATGTCGACATCGGCCGGCTGCTCGATGGCAAAGCGCACGGCGCGGCCGATCGCATCGGGCTGAAGCGCAATGGTGCGATAGGCCTTCATGGCCTCGGCAGTGACCGGATCGCTGATCGTGTCGGCAAGTTCGCTCTCCACCACACCGGGATGGATGCAGGTGACGCGGATGTCGTCGCGCTCCTGCCGCAGGCCGTCGGAAATCGCCCGCACCGCATATTTGGTGGCGCAATAGACGGCAGCGGTCGGCACCACCCGCAGCGCCCCGATCGAGGCGATGTTGATGATGTGCCCCGAACCCCGCGCCGTCATCTCCGGCAAGACCGCCGCAATGCCATGCAGCACGCCCTTGATGTTGACGTCGACCATGCGGTCCCATTCCTCGACCTTCATCGAGGCCATGGGCGACAGCGGCATGATGCCGGCATTGTTGACGATCACGTCGACGCGCCCGAATTCCTGGCGTGCCGCCGCGGCAAAGGCCGCCATGTCCGCCCGGTCCGTCACGTCCAGCCGGCGGGTCAGCACCCCGCCGGCCTCTCCGCGGATTTCGTCTGCCAGCGCCTCGAGCCGCTCGGTCCGGCGCGCACCCAGAACGAGCGTCGCACCCGCCCTGGCCAGTTCTCGCGCGATACCCGCGCCGATGCCGCTGGAAGCGCCCGTGATCAGGATGACCTTGTCCATGTATCTCTCCTTGTTGGCCCGCATGATTGCGGTTGCCAACAAGATAGACCCCGGCCATTGTATATGAAATCCGCTCGCTTCTTACCAGATTGGCAACGAAAGCTAACCAATGGCTCATGATCTCAATGCTCTCGCCATCTTCGCCGTGGTTGCCGAAGAGAAGAATTTCCGCGCCGCCGCCGACCGCATGGGGGTGACTCGCGCGGCCGTCAGCCAGACGATCCGCAAGCTGGAGGAAGGACTTGGCATTGCCCTGGTGAGCCGCACGACCCGCAGCGTGGCGCTGACGGAGGCCGGCGAACAGCTCTATGCGGAAGCCTCCCCGGCGCTTGCCAACATCCGCACCGCCATCGAGGCTGCGGGCAGCCTGCGCGGCAGTCCCCGCGGACAGCTGCGGCTGGCCGTCTCCTCGATTGCCGAGAGTTTCCTCTCCGGCCCCCTGCTCGCCCGCTTTGCCGAGGAGAACCCGCAGGTGAAGATCCATGTCACCGTCACCGACGAGGAGTTCGATATCGTCGCGGAAGGCTATGACGCCGGCGTGCGGCTGGGTGAAGTGATCGACCAGGACATGATCGCGCTGCCCGTCTCGGGCGACCAGCGGCAGATCGCCGTTGCCTCTCCCGCCTACATCGAGCGCTTCGGGGCGCCGAGCCATCCGCGCGAGCTGACGGCGCACCGCTGCATCGGCTGGCGCACGGCACCCGGCACCGCCTCCTACCGCTGGGAGTTCGCCGAAGACGGCAAGGAATTTTCCGTGGCCGTCGGCGACGAGATCACCACCACGGACATGGCCCTGATGATCCGCCTGGCGGTTGCCGGCGCCGGCATCACCTTCGGCATGGAGGAAAGCTTTCGCACGCATATCGAGCGCGGCGATCTGGTGCCCCTTCTCGATGCCTATTGCCCGCGCTTTCCGGGCTTTTACATGTACTACCCGAGCCGCCGCAACCTCGCTCCGAAGCTGCGGGCACTGGTGGACCATCTGCGCCGTCATCGATCGGCGTGAGATCGATTTGCAGCCTCTTTATTGTGACGTGATTCTATGATCTAGAGCGCGAAAATTAGCGATCGAGCGCTCTCATCCGTTCCCTGTCGGCCTTGTGGCGCAGCGGCGCGATGCCGCGGCTCTGAAGGAGAAGCATATGAGTGAAACGACTTATCCGGTACATGCCGAAATCTCTGGACCGATCGTGATGATCGGCTTCGGTTCCATCGGCCGCGGCACGCTGCCGCTCATCGAACGCCACTTCAAGTTCGACAAGAGCCGGATGGTCGTCATCGATCCCCGCGACGACGAGACCGGCATCCTGGAGAAGCACGGCGTCAAGCACATCAAGGAACACGTCACCCAGGAGAACTACAAGAAGCTCCTGAAGCCGCTCCTGACCAAGGGCGACGGCCAGGGCTTCTGCGTCAACCTCTCGGTCGACACCGGCTCGCTGGACCTGATGAAGCTCTGCCGCAAGCTGAACGTCCTCTACATCGACACGGTCGTCGAGCCCTGGCTCGGCTTCTACTTCGACAAGAGCATGAAGAATTCCGAGCGTACCAACTATGCGCTGCGCGAAACCGTGCGCCACGAGAAGAAGAAGAACCCGGGCGGCACCACGGCCGTCTCCACCTGCGGCGCAAACCCCGGCATGGTCTCCTGGTTCGTCAAGCAGGCGCTCGTCAATCTGGCCAACGACACCGGCCTGAAGTTCGACGAGCCGGACCAGAACGATCGCGAAGGCTGGGCCAAGCTGATGAAGAAGCTCGGCGTCAAGGGCGTCCATATCGCCGAGCGCGACACGCAGCTCACGAAGCACCCGAAGCCGCTCAACGTCTTCTGGAACACCTGGTCGGTCGAGGGCTTCATCTCCGAAGGCCTGCAGCCGGCCGAACTCGGCTGGGGCACCCATGAGAAATGGATGCCGAAGAACGCCAAGAAGCACAAGAAGGGCTGCCAGGCGGCCATCTACCTGGAGCAGCCGGGCGCCAACACCCGCGTGCGCACCTGGTGCCCGACCCCCGGCCCCCAGTATGGCTTCCTCGTCACCCACAACGAATCCATCTCGATCGCCGACTACTTCACCGTCGAGAAGGATGGCGAAGTCGTCTATCGCCCGACCTGCCATTACGCCTACCATCCGGCCAATGACGCCGTTCTGTCGCTGCACGAGATGTTCGGCAACGGCGGCAACCAGCAGCCCGTCCTGCACGTCCTCGACGAGGACGAGCTTGAGGAAGGCGTCGACGAGCTCGGCGTCCTGCTCTACGGCCACGAGAAGAACGCCTATTGGTACGGCTCGCGCCTCTCGCTCGAGGAAACCCGCAAGATCGCGCCCTACCAGAACGCCACCGGCCTGCAGGTCACTTCGGCGGTACTGGCCGGCATGGTCTGGGCCCTGGAAAATCCGGAGGCCGGCATCGTCGAGGCCGACGAGGTGGACTACAAGCGCTGCCTCGAGATCCAGATGCCCTATCTCGGCCCCGTCGAAGGCCACTACACCGACTGGACGCCGCTCGAAGGCCGCCCGGGTCTCTTCCCGGAAGACCTCGACACCTCCGACCCGTGGCAGTTCCACAACATTCTCGTTCGCTGAACCGGTCTCCATCGCTCTGCAGGGGAAACTGTCCCGAATTCGGACGTTTCCCCTGTTGAAAGCTGCGGAAAGAGGCTGTGAAACCTTTTACTCTGCGCTAGATAGGAGATCGTGTTGCCACGGCCTCCGCCGTGTAGAACTGCGGGAGACACTGACCATGAAATTCAAAGCGAGCCTCGTGCTCATCGCCGTCGCGACGCTGAGCGCCTGCGTATCGTCTGCACCGCGGCGTCTTCCGCCGCAGCAGGCCTCTCTTGCGCCGCAGGGCGTCGAAGGCACCTGGGCGGATCCGAACGGCATCGTCTCGACCTTCCAGGGCGGCACATTCAGCACTCGCTCCACCGACAGCAATGCGCTGCTCGCTTCCGGCACCTACACCAATCTGTCGCCGACGCTGGTCGAGATCAGCATGACCTCGCTGGTGCGCAACACCCAGTCGCGCGTCAACTGCTCGCTGGTGACGCCGAGCCAGCTGAACTGCACCCAGGACAGCGGCGCGCAGTTCTCGCTGACCCGCCGCCTCTGAGGCGAACCGGTCTGATCCAGCAAAGCCCCGCTTCGGCGGGGTTTTTTATTGCCCGCAGGCAAGGCGGGACTTCCCTTCTGCGCTGCACATTTTCCTTGATGTCGCATGGCCTTGATGGAAACATGCTAAAGGCCCCGGGATAGGTCGCCCGCCCCAGGCGGGCCATGCCTCGTCGCCAGTAGAAGCGACCGGTGGAACGAAACAGGAGAGAACACGATGATGAAGACCTTGAGACTGGGGCTGATGACGGCTTCGGCAATGGCTCTCTTTGCCGGCACGGCGCTTGCCGATTACGAACTCAATATCCTGCACATCAACGATCTCCATTCCCGCATCGAGGCGATCAACAAATACGATTCCACCTGCTCGGCGGACGAAGCCGCCAAGAACGAGTGCTTCGGCGGCATCGCCCGGGTGAAGACCGCCATCGACACGCGCCGCGGCGAGCTTGGTGACGCCAACGTCCTGGTGCTGGACGCAGGCGACCAGTTCCAGGGCTCGCTGTTCTACAGCATGTTCAAGAGCGGTCCGGTCGCAGACTTCATGAACGGCATTCGCTTCGATGCCATGGCGATCGGCAACCACGAGTTCGACGACGGCCCGCAGGAACTCCTGAAGTTCATCGACGCCGCCGAATTCCCTATCATTTCCGGCAACACCAAGGCCGCAGAAGGCAGCATCCTGACCGGCAAATACGAGCCCTACATCATCAAGGAGATGGGTGGGGAGAAGGTGGCCGTCGTCTCGGTGCTGGCCACCGACACCGATGAGACCTCTTCGCCGGGCGACCAGATCAGCTTTCAGGATGAGATCGAATACCTGAAGACCGCGGTTCAGGAGATCGAGGCGCAGGGCGTCGACAAGATCATCCTGCTCTCGCACGTCGGCTACGGACGCGACAAGGAAATCGCTGCCGCCGTGGAAGGCATCGACGTCATCGTCGGCGGCCACAGCCATACGCTGCTGTCGAGCACCGACGAGAAGGCCGCCGGTCCCTATCCGACCATGGTCGCCAACCCGGCCGGCACGGAAGTCCCGATCGTTCAGGCCTATGCCTATTCCAAGTATCTCGGCGACCTCAAGGTGGTCTTCGACGACAACGGCGTCGTCACATCCGCTGAAGGCGCGCCGCAGCTGCTCGACTCGTCCGTCGTCGCCGACGCGGGCTTTGCCGCCAAGGTCGAGGAACTCGGGCAGCCGCTCCAGGAATTGAAGCAGAAGGTGGTCGGCTCGGCCGAAGACACCATCGTCGGCGACCGCGATGTCTGCCGTGTCGAAGAGTGCTCCATGGGCAATCTCGTGGCCGACGCCCAGCTCGCACGCGTCCAGGACCAGGGCATCACCATCTCGATCGCCAACAGCGGCGGCCTGCGCGCCTCCATCGATTCCGGCGATGTCACCATGGGCGAGGTCCTGACGGTCCTGCCGTTCCAGAACACGGTCGCGACCTTCCAGCTCAAGGGCTCCGATCTCGCCGCCGCACTCGAGAACGGCGTCAGCCAGATCGAGGATGTTGCCGGTCGCTTCCCGCAGGTCGCCGGAATGAAGTACTCCTTCGACCGGTCCAAGCCGCCCGGTGAGCGCATCACCGACATCCAGGTCAAGGAAGGCGAAGGCTTCATGCCGCTCGATCCGGAGAAGACCTACGGCGTCGTCACCAACAACTACGTCCGCGGCGGCGGCGATGGCTACAAGGTCTTCGCGACCAATGCCGTCAACCCCTACGACTTCGGCCCCAACCTGGAACAGGCCGTTGCCGACTACCTGACGGCCAACAACCCGTACACCCCCTATACCGACGGCCGCATCACCGACGTGACGCCGGCCGGCTACACGCCTCCTGCCCAGGAAGAGGCCCCGGCGGCCACACCGGCCCCGGCAACCACACCGGCCCCGGCGCCGTCCACGCCAGCTGCCACTCCGGCACCGGCTGCCCCGGCCCCGACGACCCCGGCACCAGCAACACAGGCCCCTGCCCCGGCAGCCGAAGCGACCCCGGCCCCGGCGGCCTCCTCCGAACAGTCTGCGGCTCCTGCCGCCGAGACCGGCACGCCGCGCACCTATGTGGTCGTGGTCGGCGATTCCCTCTGGGATATCGCAGTGGCCACCTATGGCGACGGTGCGATGTGGACGCGGCTTGCCGAGACCAACGGCATCCGCAACCCGGACCTGCTGATCATCGGCCAGGAGCTGGAACTGCCGGCCAACTAAGACGATTTGTCCCGTCGAACGAAGCGGCCCGGGACTTTCCCGGGCCGCTTTTTATTTCTAGATAGAACCAAACCTCTCGCGGCACCGTAGTAGCCGCTGAAACAGCAATCGGATTATTCAGATGGACGCCACTGCCCCCCACATTCCGCCCGGTCATCCGCAGGTCAAATTCGGAAAGGTCGGCGTCCTTCTCGTCAACCTCGGCACGCCCGACGGCACCGACTACTGGCCGATGCGGCGCTACCTGGCGGAATTCCTGTCCGACAAGCGCGTCATCGAGTGGTCGCGGCTCTACTGGTATCCGATCCTCTACGGCATCGTCCTCAACAAGCGCCCGCAGAAGGTCGGCAAGGCCTATGAGGAGATCTGGAACAAGGATCTTAACGAAAGCTACCTGCGCACCTACACCCGCAACCAGGCGGAACTGATGGCGGCCTCGATGAAGGACCTGCCGAACGTCGTGGTCGACTGGGGCATGCGGTACGGCAATCCCTCGATCGCCTCCAAGATCGACGAGCTCTATGCGCAGGGCTGCGAAAAGATCCTGCTGTTCCCGCTCTACCCGCAGTACGCCGCCTCGACGACGGCAACCGTCAACGACAAGGCCTTCGAGCACCTGATGACGATGCGCTGGCAGCCGGCCCTGCGCACCGTGCCGCGCTACCACGATGACCCGACCTATATCGATTCCCTTGCCGTCTCGGTGGAGAAGGCGCTGGCGAAGATCGACTGGGAGCCGGAGATGCTGGTTGCCTCCTTCCACGGCATCCCGCAGTCCTATTTCAAAAAGGGCGATCCCTACCACTGCCATTGCCAGAAGACCGGCCGGCTGCTGCGCGAACGCCTCGGCCTGCCGAAGGAGAAGTTCATGGTCACCTTCCAGTCCCGCTTCGGACCGGAGGAATGGCTGCAGCCCTACACCGACAAGACCATGGAGAAGCTGGCGAGCGAAGGCGTCAAGCGCATCGCGGTGATGAACCCCGGCTTCGTCTCCGACTGCCTGGAGACGCTCGAGGAAATCGCCGGCGAGGCCGCAGAGATCTTCGAACACGCCGGCGGCGAGAAGTTCCTGCACATCCCCTGCCTCAACGACAGCCCCGAGGGCATGCGGGTGCTGGAGACGGTCGTGCGGCGGGAACTGCAGGGCTGGGTCTGACACACCACACTCGAAGCCGCCATTTCCTTCTTCGGGGGGAACATGATAGTCCACTCCTCTCGAATTGAGTTGGAGGATTGAACATGTTTCTTGGCGGCTTCGACATCGTTGTCATCGCGATCGTAGTGCTGGTGATCCTCGTCCTGTTTGCGGGGATCAAGACCGTTCCGCAGGGCACTCGCTATACCGTCGAGCGGTTTGGCCGCTACACGCGTACGCTTGATCCCGGCCTCAACCTGATCACGCCTTTCATCGAGCGCATCGGCGCCAGGATGAACGTCATGGAGCAGGTGCTCGACATCCCCACCCAGGAGGTCATCACCAAGGACAATGCCAGCGTCTCCGCCGATGCCGTGGCCTTCTACCAGATCCTGAACCCGGCGCAGGCCGCCTACCAGATCTCCAACCTGGAGAACGCCATCCAGAACCTGACGATGACCAACATCCGGTCCGTCATGGGCTCCATGGATCTCGACGAGCTTCTGTCAAACCGCGAGGTGATCAACGAGCGGCTGCTGCGGGTCGTCGACGAGGCCGTCGGCCCCTGGGGCATCAAGGTGACGCGCGTCGAGATCAAGGACATCCAGCCGCCCCGCGACCTCGTGGAATCCATGGGCCGGCAGATGAAGGCCGAGCGCGAGAAGCGCGCCCAGGTGCTGGAAGCGGAAGGCTCGCGCAATGCGCAGATCCTGCGCGCCGAAGGTGCCAAGCAGGCCGCCGTGCTGCAGGCGGAAGGCGAGCGGGAAGCGGCCTTCCGCGAGGCCGAGGCGCGCGAGCGTCTGGCCGAAGCCGAGGCCAAGGCCACCATGGTCGTCTCCCAGGCGATCGCTTCGGGCGATGTCCAGGCGATCAACTACTTCGTCGCCCAGCGCTACACCGAAGCACTGGCGGAAATCGGCAAGGCGCCCAACTCCAAGATCGTGCTGATGCCGATGGAAGCCTCGTCGCTGATCGGTTCGCTGGCCGGCATCGGCGCCATCGCCAAGGAAGTCTTCGGCGACGGCGACGGACCGACACGCACCCGCCCGACCGTTCCGCCGCAGCCGCCGGCACCCGCGACACCGCCACGCACGACGCCGCCGGCACCTGCCTCCCCGGCCCGTCCGATCAATCCCTTCGCGCCGCGCAACGAGACCTGAGCCATGCTGCAGTCCCTCGCGTCCAGCCTCGGCCCTTGGAGCTGGTGGATCTTCGGACTTCTGCTGCTCGCAGCCGAACTCCTCGTCCCCGGCGTCTTCCTGATCTGGATCGGCGCCTCGGCCATCATCGTCGGCGCGCTGTCGTTGCTCTTCTGGGAAGCAGGCTTCTGGTCCTGGCAGCTGCAGTTCGTGCTGTTTGCGGCACTCGCCGCCGTGCTCGCCCTTTTCGGTCGGCGCTTTTACTCCAACAACCGGGAGACCGACGAGCCGCTCCTGAACCGGCGTGGCGAAACTCTCGTCGGGCGCACGGCAACGCTCCGGGAACCGATCCGCGAAGGCCGCGGTCGGGTGCATCTCGATGACACCTGGTGGTCGGTCAGAGGTCCGGACCTGCCGGCCGGAACCCAGGTCAGGATCACGTCCGCGGACGGAGGAAAGCTGAGCGTCGAAGCCGTCTGATCAGGCGACGCCGACGCGCAACAGATCGTGGAAGTGGACGATGCCGACCGGATGCCCGTCGTCATCGGTCACCATCAGCGACGAGATGTTGTGCTTGTTGAGGATGGCCATGGCGGCGGTCGCCAGCGTCTTCTCGCTCACCGTCTTCGGCGAACGGGTCATGATGTCGTCGACCAGCATGGTGCCGAGATTGAGGTTGAGGCCACGCGCCAGATCCCCGTCGGTGACGATGCCGCAGAGCCTGCCCTCCTCGTCCAGCACGCCGACGCAGCCGAAGCGCCGCTCCGACAGCACCATGACCGCCTGCGGCAACGGCGTGCCCTTGGCCACGAGAGGGATGGTGTCGCCGGTGTGCATGATGTCGCCGATGTAGCTCAGCATCGCCCCGAGCTTGCCGCCTGGATGGAAGATCCGGAAGTCGAGAGCCGTAAAGCCCCGCGCCTCCAGAAGCGCGACCGTCAGCGCATCGCCCAGTGCCAGCTGCATCAGCGTCGAGGTGGTCGGCGCCAGGCCGTGCGGGCAGGCCTCCTGCTCCTTCGGCAACAGCAGCACCACGTCGGATTCGCGCGCCAGCGTCGAGATCTCGCCGGCCGTCAGCGCGATCAGCGGAATGGAAAAACGCCGGCAGTAGGCGACGATGGTCTGCAGCTCCGCGGTCTCCCCGCTCCAGGACACCGCCAGCACGGCGTCGTCGCGCGAGATCATCCCGAGGTCGCCGTGGCTCGCTTCGGCGGCATGCACGAAGGAAGCCGGTGTTCCGGTGGAGGCCAGCGAGGCGGCCAGTTTGGCGCCGATGTGCCCGCTCTTGCCGACGCCGGTAATGATCACCCGGCCGGACAGTCCGAGCACCAGCTCGACGGCGCGCTGGAAGGATTTCCCGAGCCCGTTCTGCAGCGCGCGTTCGAGCGATTCGAGACCGTTTCTCTCGATGCTGATGGTGCGAAGGGCGGATTCGATCACGTCCGCCTCGACCGGCTGGGGTGCACTCTTGGTCATCAGCGGCATGTAGCGCCTTCTTCAAATGATGTCCACAAGCATGAAGGGGGCGGAAACGCCCCCTCCGTCCCCTGCCCACACCAAGTGTTAACCACATGGCTTTACCTTTGCGTAACGATCGCAAGACCCGGGCATGCAGATGACAGTGATGAAACAGCAAGGCGGACGACAGGCGCTGCATCGGCAGGCCGTCGCGATCCTGCTTGCCTGCTCGACGCTGTCCGCCCCGGCGATGGCCCTTGCGCAGACACTCTATCCCGCCCCGGCTGAGCCGCAGGAGCGCAACATCTACAGCCCGACGAACCCGGTGAACAACGACGGTCGCGAGGGAACCTGGGCGACGGCGCCAGCCATCGGCGTCACGCCCTTGCGGACCCGCCCGGCCATGCCCTCAACGTCCTCCAACGCCTCCGCAGAGCCGGCATCGGCGGCGCTCTCGAACACCTCCGGCGACCCGACCGCGGCTGCCACGGACACCGCCGACCCTGCATCGCTGACCACCGGCGCGGTGACCTCCGGCAACAGCACCCCGGTCAACGATCCGCCCTATGCGGAGGATCTGAACCAGCCCTATCCGGACCTGCTCGATCCGCCCGCCGACGATCCGGCCACAGAGGAGGCGGCGGCGCTTCCCGGCGATCCGACCGGCATCCGGCTCGGCACCCTCCTCCTGCGTCCCTCGATCGGCCAGTCGATCAACCGCGAGACCATTCGCGACGGCGACACGGAGACGAAGCGCAACTATCTGGGCACCACCATCCGCGGCACGCTGACCTCCGACTGGGCGCGCCACCAGCTCTCCGTGACCGGCGAAACCGTCATCGAGCGCAACCTCGGCGGCGGCGAGCAGCCGAAGCCGGAAGGGCAGATCGACGCCAACCTGCGGCTCGACCTAGCGGACGAAACGATCGCCAATATCTCCGCCGGCTATGATTTCGAACGGGAGGACAACAGCGACCCGAACGCCATCGGCGGCGCCTCGGCTCAGTCCGCTGTTCAGCAGTTCAACGGCGGCCTCACCCTGGAACGGGACGCGGGCACTTTGCGCGGACTGGCCGGCCTCGGCATCAGCCGCGAGATCTACGGCGATGCGGAGCTCCAGGACGGCTCCAGCCTCGACCTCGGCGACCGCGACCACACCCTGGTCGACGGGCGCCTGCGCCTCGGCTACGAACTCTCGCCGACCCTCATTCCCTTCGTCGAAGTCCGGGGCGGCCGCAATTTCTACGACCGGACACAGGATTCCGCCGGCTACGAGCGCTCCTCCTGGACCTATGGCGGTCGCGGCGGCGTGGAATTCGATCTCAGCGAGAAGCTGAGGGGCGAACTGGGGCTGGGCTACGAACGGGTGGAGTACGACGACAGCCGTCTCGCGGCGCTCGACGGCCTGACCGTCGACGGCCGCACCGTCTGGTCGCCACAGCGCGGCACGGAGCTGGAGCTGGCCCTGCGGACGACGCTGCAGGATGCCACCGCAGCGGGAGCAAGCGGCTGGGTGGAATACAATCTCGCGGCGACACTGACGCACCAACTGCGACACAACCTCGTCGGCCGCCTGACCGGTGGCGCGACGGAACGCGTCTTTCCGCAGGCCTCCGACGAGACCACCTGGATCAGCGGCGCCGGCCTCACCTGGAGCCTCAGCCGCTATCTCGATCTGACCGGTGCCGTCGAATACGAATACACCGACCGCACCGGCACCGACACGAAGACCCTGCGGGCGGGTCTCGGCCTGACGCTGCGCAGATAGCAAAACGCCCGGGCTGTAACCCGGGCGCCTGTGTCTGCCGATCCCGATCGGGACATCAGCTGAGCTTTGCGACCATCTCCCGCAGCGGCCCTTCGATGGCGGGGCGAATGTCGCCGCGCTGCAGGGCAAAGGCCAGGTTGGCGAGGATGAAGCCGTCCTTGGCGCCGCAGTCGAAGGTCTCGCCCTTGAAGTGGTAGGCGGCGAATTCCTGTTGCTTGGCAAGCGCCAGCATGCCGTCGGTGAGCTGGATCTCGTTGCCGGCACCGCGCTCCTGCGTTTCCAGGATGCCGAAGATTTCCGGCTGCAGGATGTAGCGGCCGTTGATGTAGAAGTTGGAAGGCGCCGTGCCCTTGGCCGGCTTCTCCACCATCTCGGTGACCTTGAAGCCTTCCCCGACCTTGTCGCCGACACCGACGATCCCGTACTTGTGGGCCATCTCCGGGTCGCATTCCTCGACGGCCAGCACGTTTCCGCCGGTTTCCTCGTAGATCTCGATCATGCCCTTCAGGCAGCTCTTCTCCGACGACATGATCATGTCGGGCAGGAGCACGGCGAAGGGCTCGTTGCCGACGATATCGCGGGCACACCAGATCGCGTGGCCAAGACCGAGCGGCACCTGCTGGCGCGTAAAGCTCGCCGTGCCGGCTGTCGGCAGGAGGTCCGCCAGCAGGCTGAGCTCGGCGTTCTTGTTGCGCTCGCGCAGCATCTGCTCCAGCTCGAACTGGATATCGAAATAGTCCTCGATGACGCCCTTGCCGCGTCCGGTGACGAACACGAAGTGCTCGATCCCCGCTTCCGCCGCCTCGTCGACGACGTATTGGATGACGGGCTTGTCGACCACCGTCAGCATTTCCTTCGGCACCGCCTTCGTTGCCGGCAGGAACCGGGTCCCAAGTCCAGCAACGGGAAATACAGCCTTACGAATTTTCGTCTGTGCCACGCACACCTCCTGAAGCACACATCATGGTGCCAATCACAATGCGGTTATTTAACCCTGATTTGCTACCGTTTAACAACCGGTGACGTCGCCTGCCTCGATATGGTAAAGAGTTTGTTGACTCTGATGTATTATCCATTCGTTAAGCCGGACACCATGCTCGGTGAAGTATGAACTTTAAGAGCAACGGACACGACTGCCGATGACAATATCCACCATCAATCGCTTTCGCGGATTTGCCTTTGCCCTGATCGCAGGGGCAGCCCTCGCGACCAACCCGATAAATGCCCGTGCCGACACGGGTTTCAAGACTTGGGTTGCAGATTTCTACGCCACCGCCGCTAAAAGTGGCATCAGCCGCTCGACCTACCAGAAGGCCTTCGCCGGTGTCGACGGCCCCGACAAGCGGGTCCTCGAAAAGGCCGCCTATCAGCCGGAGTTCAAGTCGCAGATCTGGGACTACCTGGATTCCCGCGTGAACCCCTATACCGTCAAGATCGGCCAGGAGATGCTGTCGAAACACGGCCGAACCCTGTCCGCGCTGGAGAATCATTTCGGCGTCGATAAGCACGTCCTGCTGGCCATCTGGTCGATGGAGTCCAACTATGGCGCGGTTCTGGAAAAGCGGGATCGCCTGCACCATGTGCCGCAGGCCCTGGCGACGCTTGCCTGGGGCGACCCGAAGCGGGGGAAATTCGCCCGCACCCAGCTGATCTCGGCCCTCAAGATCCTCCAGTCGGGGGAAATCACGCCGGACCACCTCACCGGCTCCTGGGCCGGCGCCATGGGCCACACGCAGTTCATCCCGTCGAGCTATCTTCTCTACAAGGTCGACGCCGACGGCAACGGCAATGCCGACATCTGGGATTCCATCCCCGATGCCCTGGCGACCGCTGCCAACCTCTTGGCCAAGAACGGCTGGCAGACCGGCAAGACATGGGGCTATGAGGCCGTCCTGCCGGGCGGAGCAGCCAAATACGATGGTCAGACGAAGACGCTTGCGCAGTGGGCCGCTCTCGGCTTCTCGCGGCCGAACGGCAAGCCCTTCCCGCGCCCGGGCGACCGGGCGGAGCTGAAGCTGATGGCGGGTGCCAATGGCCCGGCGTTCCTGATGATGCGCAACTTCTTCGTCACCAAGCGCTACAACGCCGCCGACAGCTATGCGCTCGGCGTTGGCCTGCTCGCGGACCAGATCGCCGGCTACGGCGGCATGCAGCAGCGCTGGCCGCGGCCGGACGGCACGCTCGACATGGTGGAAAAGTTCGAGCTGCAGACGAAGCTCAAGCAGCTCGGCTATTACGAGGGCGAGATCGACGGCAACTTCGGTTCAGGCTCCAAGGCCGCCGTCCAGGCCATCCAACAAAGGCTCGGCATGCCGGCGGACGGCGAACCCTCGCACAACCTTTTGCGGGCGCTTCGTTGACAAGAACAGTCTCTCGCTCCAAATCGCTCTTCTGAACGGCTTGGGGCGAGAGCACACGGCAAAAGCATGAAGGTTTTGCAGATCATGGGCGGCGGACGCATATTCAGCCGGTGCGCGGTGATGATCCTCACCCTGCTGCTGGCATGGCCCCTGCAGTGGGCCCCGGCGGCCGCACAGGAACCCCTTCCGCGCCGCAACCTCCTCGACATGATCTTCGGCGGCGGTCGGCGCTATATCGATCCGCCGCCTCCGGTCCGGGAAGTCGCACCCCGGCGCCCGCGTCAGCGGCAGCGCGAACAGTCGCAGCCGCGGCGCAATCGCGCGCCGACGGCCCGCGCCTCCGCCCCCCGCCCGGCAGCGCCTGCCGCTCCCGCCAAACCCGATCCGGTCGCAAAGCTCGAGAACGCCCGTCAGATCCTCGTGGTGGGCGACTTCCTTGCCGGTGGCCTCGGAGACGAGCTGAAGACCGCCTTCGAAGAATCCCCAGGCGTTGCCATCACCGAGCGGAGCAACGGCTCCTCCGGTCTGGTGCGCCAGGATTACTACAACTGGCCCGGCCAGCTTCCCGCTCTCATCGACGAGGTCAAGCCGGCGCTTGTGGTGGTCATGATCGGCGCCAACGACCGGCAGGAGATGCAGACCGGCAGCGGGCGCGTCGATTTCCCAAGTGACGCCTGGTTCAAGGAATACGAGAAGCGGGTGCGCGACTTCGGCACGATCGTCACCAGCCGCAAGATACCGCTGCTGTGGGTCGGCCTGCCGTCCTTCCAGTCGCCGTCCCTGATGCGGGACGCCGTCAAGCTGAACGGTGTCTATCGCTCCGAGATCGCCAAGATCGGCGGCGAATTCGTCGATATCTGGGATGGCTTCGTCGACGAGGACGGCAAGTTCATCGTCACAGGTTCCGACATGAACGGCCAGCAGGCGCGCCTGCGCGGCTCCGACGGCATCAATTTCACCACCGCCGGCAAGCGCAAGCTGGCCTTCTATGTGGAGAAATACGCCCGTCGCCACCTCGGCGAGATGGCAAGCCCCGAACTGGTGACGCTCGACGCCAGCAGCCTGCCGGAACTGCAGATCCTGCCGCCTTCGCCGAGCGCTGCCGTCCCCGTTCAGCCGATCAGCCTGACGGATCCGGAGTTGGATGGCGGCAGCGTGCTCCTGGGCGGCGCCCCGCCGCCCGCTCAGCTCATCGAGACACCGCGCGACATGCTCGTCCGGCGCGGCGAACTTCCACCGGCGCCCAAGGGCCGGATCGACGACTACGCTCTGCCATCGCCCCAGTGACCGATGGTGCTGCCCTCAGGCCGGCAGCACCGAGGCGCCCATCAGCGCCTCGTCGATGGCGCGCGCCGCCTGGCGGCCTTCGCGGATTGCCCAGACCACCAGCGACTGGCCGCGGCGCACGTCGCCGGCCACCCAGAACTTCTCCACCGAGGTCTTGTAGTCGCGGTCGTTGGCAACGACGTTGGTCGAGCCGCGGCGGTCGATGTTGAGCGTCAGCTTGCCGTCGAGCTCGCTGAGAGGACCCTCCTGCAGCGGCCCGGAGAAGCCGATGGCGATGAAGGCGAGATCCGCCTTGATGATGAAGTCGGTCCCCGCGATCGGCTGGCGGCGGTCGTCGACCTCGCAGCAGCGTACGCCGGTCAGATGCCCGTCCTCGCCGACGAACTCCAGCGTTGCGACCTGGAATTCGCGCATCGCGCCTTCGGCCTGGCTCGACGAGGTGCGCATCTTGGTGGCCCAGAACGGCCAGACGGCGAGCTTGTCTTCCTTCTCCGGCGGCTGCGGGCGGATGTCGAGCTGGGTGACCTTGACGGCCCCCTGGCGGAAGGCGGTACCGACGCAGTCGGAGGCCGTGTCGCCGCCACCGACGACCACCACGTGCTTGGCGCCCGCCAGGATCGGGTCGGCAGGCCAGCCGACGCTGTCGATGTTCTCGCGCCCGACGCGACGGTTCTGCTGCACCAGATAGGGCATGGCATCATGGACGCCCTGCAGGTCGACGCCGGGAATGCCGGCGGCGCGAGGCGTTTCCGACCCGCCGCAGTAGAGCACCGCATCATGCTCGGCCAGCATCTGCTCGACCGGCATGTCGACGCCGACGTTGACGCCGCAATGGAAGGTGACGCCCTCGCCCTTCATCTGCTCGACGCGGCGGTCGATGAAGTTCTTCTCCAGCTTGAAGTCCGGTATGCCGTAGCGCAGCAGCCCGCCGGGCTTGCTCTCGCGCTCATAGACATGCACGTCGTGGCCGGCGCGGCCAAGCTGCTGCGCCGCGGCCAGGCCGGCGGGACCGGATCCGATGACGGCGACCTTGCGGCCGGTCTTTTCCGTCGCCGGTTGCGGGCCGACCAGGCCAAGCTCATAGGCCTTGTCGGCAATCGCCTGCTCGATCGTCTTGATCGCGACCGGCGAGTCCTCGAGGTTCAGCGTGCAGGCTTCCTCGCAAGGGGCGGGGCAGACACGGCCGGTGAACTCGGGGAAGTTGTTGGTCGAATGCAGGTTGCGGATCGCCTCTTCCCACTTGCCGCTGTAGACGAGGTCGTTCCAGTCCGGAATCTGGTTGTGCACCGGACAGCCGGTCGGCCCATGGCAATAGGGAATGCCGCAATCCATGCAGCGCGCCGCCTGCTTGGTGACCTCGGCATCCGACATCGGAATGGTGAATTCACGGAAATGGCGGATACGGTCCGACGCTGGCTGGTATTTCATCACCTGCCGGTCGATTTCCATGAAACCTGTAACCTTGCCCATGTGTCGTCCCCTATTAAAGCAGGGTGCCTGTCGGCCCCCAGTACCAGTAGGCGAAGCCCAAGGCCGCCCCCAGTACAAACAATTCGATTCCAATAATACCACTTGCGACGAAGGCAGCCGCCGGAACGGCGACCGCTATACCCACGGCAAGCAGCCGATGAATGAGGCGCAGGCGGTTCACTCCGCGGCAACGCCCATGCGCATCCGCTCCATCTCCTCCAGCGCACGCCGGTATTCCACTGGCATGACCTTGCGGAACTTCGGCCGGAATTCGGTCCAGCGGTCGAGGATCTCCTTGGCCCTCTCCGAACCCGTGTAATGCAGATGGTTGGAGATCATCTGGTAGAGCCGCTCCTCGTCGTGGCGCGTCATGTCCTCGGACACGTCGACGCGTCCCTTGTGCATGAGGTCGCCGCCGTGGTGGTGCAGCTTCTCCAGCATGTCGTCCTCTTCCGGAACCGGCTCGAGCTCGACCATCGCCATGTTGCAGCGCTTGGCAAAATCGCCGATCTCGTCGAGCACATAGGCCACGCCGCCCGACATGCCGGCCGCGAAGTTGCGGCCCGTCTCGCCGAGTACGACGACGATGCCGCCGGTCATGTATTCGCAGCCGTGGTCGCCGACGCCCTCGACGACGGCCAGCGCTCCGGAGTTGCGCACGGCAAACCGCTCGCCGGCCACGCCGCGGAAGTAGCACTCCCCGGTGATGGCGCCGTAGAGCACCGTATTGCCGACGATGATCGCCTCTTCCGCCTTCAGCCTCGAGTTTTCCGGCGGGCGCACGATGATGCGGCCGCCCGACAGGCCCTTGCCGACGTAGTCGTTGCCGTCACCCACCAGATCGAAGGTGATGCCGCGGGCAAGGAAGGCCCCGAACGACTGGCCGGCCGTGCCGCGCAGCGTCACGTGGATGGTGTCGTCCTTCAGCCCCTTGTGGCCCCAGCGCTTGGCCAGCGCACCCGAAAGCATGGCGCCCGCGGACCGGTCGACGTTCTTGATCGGCACTTCGAAGACCACCGGCTCCTTGTTTTCCAAGGCCGGCATCGACTTCTCGATCAGCTTGCGGTCGAGGACGTCGTCGATCGGGTGCTTCTGCCGCTCGGTCCAGTAAGTCGCCTCCTTCGGAGCCTCCACCTTGTGGAAGATCTTGGAGAAGTCGAGACCCTCGGACTTCCAGTGGGCGATCATCTCGTCCTTGGACAGGAGCTCCGACATGCCGATGATGTCGTCGAGCCTGGTGTAGCCGAGGGCTGCCAGCATCTCGCGCACTTCTTCCGCCACGAAGAAGAAGTAGTTGATGACATGCTCCGGCGTGCCCTTGAAGCGCTTGCGCAGGACCGGATCCTGCGTCGCCACGCCCACCGGACAGGTGTTGAGGTGGCACTTGCGCATCATGATGCAGCCGGCGGCAATCAGCGGTGCCGTCGCGAAGCCGAATTCGTCGGCGCCGAGCAGCGCCCCGATGATGACGTCGCGGCCGGTCTTCAGGCCGCCGTCGACCTGCAGCGCGATGCGCGACCGCAGCCCGTTCAGCACCAGCGTCTGCTGCGTCTCGGCAAGCCCGATCTCCCAGGGGGAACCGGCGTGCTTCAGCGACGTCAGCGGCGAGGCGCCCGTGCCGCCGTCGAACCCGGCGATCGTGATGTGATCGGCGCGCGCCTTGGCGACGCCGGCGGCCACCGTGCCGACGCCGACTTCCGAGACGAGCTTGACCGAGACATCGGCCTCCGGATTGACGTTCTTCAGGTCGTAGATCAGCTGCGCCAGATCCTCGATCGAATAGATGTCATGGTGCGGCGGCGGCGAGATCAGGCCGACGCCCGGCGTCGAGTGCCGGGTCTTGGCAACCGTCGCATCCACCTTGTGGCCGGGCAGCTGGCCGCCCTCGCCGGGCTTGGCACCCTGCGCCACCTTGATCTGCAGCATGTCGGCATTGACCAGGTATTCGGTCGTCACGCCGAAGCGGCCCGAGGCGATCTGCTTGATGGCCGAACGCTCGGGGTTCTGCGACCCGTCCGGCAGCGGGAAGTAGCGGTCGCTCTCCTCGCCGCCCTCGCCGGTGTTCGACTTGCCGCCGATCCGGTTCATGGCGATGGCGAGCGTCGTATGCGCCTCGCGGCTGATCGAGCCGAAGGACATGGCGCCCGTCGAGAAGCGCTTGACGATGTCGACCGCAGACTCGACCTCGTCGACAGACACCGGCTTGCGACCGATATCCTCTGCCGACTTGATCTTGAACAGGCCGCGGATGGTGTTCATCCGGATCGCGGTCTCGTTGACCATCGCCGAGAATTCCCGGTAGCGCTCCTGGCTGTTGCCGCGCACGGCGTGCTGCAGCGAGGCCACAGCGTCCGGCGTCCAGGCATGGCTCTCGCCGCGGATGCGATAGGCATATTCGCCGCCGATGTCGAGCGTGCGGGCCAGCACCGGATCCTTGCCGAAGGCGGCCCGGTGACGTGTCACCGTCTCCTGGGCGATCTCAGCCAGGCCGACGCCCTCGATGGTGGTCGCCGTGCCGAAGAAGTACTTGTTGACGAGCTCGGTCGACAGGCCAATGGCGTCGAAGATCTGCGCGCCGCAATAGGACTGGTAGGTCGAGATGCCCATTTTGGACATGACCTTCAGCATGCCCTTGCCGACCGCCTTGATGTAGCGGGTGACGACCTCGCTGGCATCGACCTCCTTCGGGAACTCGCCACGGGTATGCATGTCGATAAGCGTATCGAAGGCGAGATAAGGGTTGATGGCTTCCGCGCCAAAACCGGCGAGACAGCAGAAATGGTGGATTTCGCGCGGCTCGCCCGTCTCCACGACGAGGCCGACGGAGGTGCGAAGCCCCTTGCGGATCAGATGGTGGTGGACGGCGGCCGTCGCCAGCAGCGCCGGAATGGCGATGCGGTCCGGCCCGACCTGGCGGTCGGACAGCACGATGATGTTGTAGCCGCCCTTGACCGCCGCTTCCGCCCGCTCGCAGAGGCGATCGAGCATTTCCGGCATGCCTTCGGCACCGCGCTCGATGTCATAGGTGAAGTCGAGCGTCTTGGTGTCGAACAGGTCCTCCGTGTGACCGATGGAGCGGATCTTCTCCAAGTCGCCGTTCGTCAGGATCGGCTGGCGCACTTCCAGCCGCTTGGCCCGCGCTGCGCCCTCGTGGTCGAGGATGTTCGGCCGCGGTCCGATGAAGGAGACAAGGCTCATCACCAGTTCTTCGCGGATCGGATCGATCGGCGGGTTGGTCACCTGCGCGAAGTTCTGCTTGAAATAGGTGTAGAGCAGCTTCGACTTCATCGACATCGCCGAAATCGGCGTGTCCGTGCCCATCGAACCGATTGCCTCCTGGCCGGTGGTGGCCATCGGCGACATCAGGATGCGGGTATCTTCCGAGGTGTAGCCGAAGGCCTGCTGGCGGTCGAGCAGCGACACGTCGCGGCGCAGCGCCCGCGGCTCCACCGGCTTCAGCTCTTCCAGGATCAGCTGCGTGTTGTTGAGCCACCTGCGGTAGGGATGCTTGGTGGCCAGCTCGCGCTTGACCTCCTCGTCAGAGACGATGCGGCCCTTTTCCATGTCGATCAGCAGCATCTTGCCCGGCTGCAGGCGCCACTTCTTGATGATCGTCTCTTCCGGCACGGGCAGCACGCCTGCTTCCGAGGCCATGATGACGCGGTCGTCCGAGGTCACCACATAGCGGGCCGGGCGCAGGCCGTTGCGGTCGAGCGTCGCGCCGATCTGCTTGCCGTCCGTGAAGGCAACCGCCGCCGGACCGTCCCATGGCTCCATCAGCGCTGCGTGATATTCGTAGAACGCCTTGCGCTCAGGGCTCATCGACTGGTTGCCGGCCCAGGCTTCCGGGATCAGCATCATCACCGCATGCGCCAGCGAATAGCCGCCGCGGGTCAGGAACTCCAGCGCATTGTCGAAGCAGGCGGTGTCCGACTGGCCCTCGTAGGAAATCGGCCAGAGCTTGGAGATATCCTCGCCGAAGAGCGGCGACGACACCGACGCCTGGCGTGCGGCCATCCAGTTGACGTTGCCGCGCAGCGTGTTGATCTCGCCGTTGTGGGCGACCATCCGGTACGGGTGGGCGAGCTTCCAGGACGGGAAGGTATTGGTGGAGAAGCGCTGGTGTACCAGCGCGACCGCCGATTCGAACCGCGGATCGGACAGGTCCTTGTAGTAGGCGCCGACCTGATAGGCGAGGAACATGCCCTTGTAGACGATCGTCGAGGACGACAGCGACACGGGATAGAAGCCGGTCTCCTGGCCGCCGAAGGCGTCGTAGATGCGGTTCGAGATCACCTTGCGCAGGGTAAACAGCTTGCGCTCGAAATCATGGTTGGTCGCAGCGTCGCGTCCGGCGCCGATGAAGACCTGCACGTGATGCGGCTCGGTGGCGGCAATCTCGGGTGCCTTCGAAAGCGACGAATTGTCGACCGGCACGTCGCGGAAGCCGAGGAACTGCTGTCCCTCCTCCGCGATCACCTCGACGATCACCTTCTTGAAATGCTCGATCTGCGCCGGGTCGCGCGGCATGAAGATGTGGCCGGCGGCATATTCCCCGGCCTTCGGCAGCGTCACGCCCTGCTTCGCCATCTCCTCGCGGAAGAAGCGGTCCGGGATCTGCACCAGCAGGCCCGCGCCGTCGCCCATCAGCGGATCGGCACCGACGGCACCGCGATGCGTCAGGTTCTCGAGGATGAAGAGGCCGTCCTTGACGATCTGGTGCGACTTCTGGCCCTTCATGTGGGCGATGAAGCCGACGCCGCAGGCATCATGCTCGTTGCGCGGATCATAAAGCCCCTGCGCCGCCGGCAGGCCGGACGCCACGAAGGCTGGGCGCGTTTCCGCAGTCGTGCTCGCGTCATCCAGGATGCCGGCAGCATGCGTCTCGACAGTCTTCGTCATCGTCTTTCCTCCTTTGGTCCCGCAGGACAAGGTGGTTGGCAATCGGTTGGCTCGATACCCGCCGCGCGGACACCGCCTCTGCCTCCCCTGTTCAGGATGGCACGGCGGACTAAACGCGTTATCGAGCAAAATAGGACAACATATATGACCTATTCCTGTGTTTTCTATCGCATAGTTCTCACCCCGCCGCAAGGGGCCGCGTTAACACCTTGCAAGTCAACGCCGACAGAAGATTGCCGCCCATGTCGCCTGGGCAGACATTTTATGTCCGGATCGCGCGCTGGCGCTGCCCGCTTCTTGCTCACCACCCAACATCGCGAGCCCCGGATTGATCCTGAAGGCAAAACCACTAAGGTCGCCTCTCTCCCAAGCCTAAGGAAGCATCCATGTTCTTCGCGTCAGACAACTGGGCCGGTGCCCATCCCGCCATCAACGAGCGGCTCATGCGTGAGTCGACCCGATTTGCGGCTGCCTATGGAACGAGCGAACTCGACCGCTCCATCGAACGGCGCTTCAACGACCTCTTCGAGCGTGAAGTCGCCGTCTTCTTCGTCGCCACCGGTACGGCGGCAAACTCGCTGGCGCTTGCCAGCGTCGAACGGCCGGGGGGCGTCGTCTTCGCCCATACCGAAGCGCACGTCATCGAAGACGAATGTGGCGCTCCCGACTTCTTCAGCGGCATGCGCATGATACCAGTGGACGGCGGCGAGGGAAAGATGAACCCCCTCAACCTGAAGGCCCGGATGGCGCGCTACCCGCAGGATGCGGTCCATCACGGCCGTGCCGCCGCCATCACCCTGACCCAGGCGACCGAGGTCGGCAGCATCTACAGCCTCGACGAGATCAAGGCCATTTCCAGCATTGCCAAGGCCGGGAGCCTGCCGCTGCACATGGATGGCGCCCGCTTCGCCAATGCCCTGATCGGGCTCGACACCACGCCGGCGGAGATGACCTGGAAGCGCGGCGTCGACATCCTCTCCTTCGGCGGCACCAAGAACGGCTGCTGGTGCGCCGAGGCGATCGTCTTCTTCGATCCGGACATGGCGAAAGAACTGCCCTTCATCCGCAAGCGCACCGCGCAGCTCTTCTCCAAGTCCCGCTTCATCGCCGCCCAGTTCGAGGCCTACCTGAACGATGGCCTGTGGCTGGAACTCGCCGCCCATGCCAACGCCATGGCCGACCGCCTGCGCGAGGGCCTGCGCGCCTCCAACAGCGCCCGCCAGGCATGGCCGACGCAATCGAACGAGGTCTTCGCCATCGTCCCGAAATCATCCGCGAAGGCCGCCGCTGACAAGGGCGCGAAGTTCTACGACTGGCTGCAGCCGAGCAACATGCAGGATACGGTGTCCGACGACGAAACCCTCATCCGCCTCGTAACCAGCTTCGCGACCACCGCCGACGACGTTGACGCCTTCCTGGACGCGATCGCCTAGGCGCCACGCAAACAAAAAGCGGCCCCTCCGCAAGGAGGAGCCGCCTGATGTCTGGGCAGAATCGAGACCGTTAGTTGATCTGCTGCGGGGCGACCTGCGCCTCGATGGTCTTCGCCGTATCGTTGCCCTCGGCAGCGATCGCGATGCGGCGCGGCTTCATGGCTTCCGGGATGTTCCGGAGAAGGTCGATGTGCAGCAGCCCGTTCTTCAGCGAGGCGGCCTGGACCTCGACATGGTCGGCCAGCTGGAAGCGGCGCTCGAAGGCGCGCTTGGCGATGCCGCGGTAGAGATATTCGCTCTCGCCGGCGCTCTCTTCCTCGTTCTTTTCACCCTTCACCGTCAGCACATGGGCATGCGCTTCGATGCTGAGCTCCTGCTCGCCGAAGCCGGCGACGGCCATGGTGATCCGGTAGGTGTTATCGCCGGTGCGTTCGATGTTGTAGGGCGGATAGGTCTGTGCCTGCTCCGGCTGTCCGCGGGTGTCGAGAAGATTGAAGAGACGGTCGAAACCGACGGTCGAGCGATAAAGGGGGGCGAAGTCGACGTGACGCATGTGTGTCCTCCTGGGAAGCGACGTTGCGATTTTTCAGGTGGCCGTCCGCACCCCGTTCGGCGATGCGGCGGCCGGTCAACGGGCCCGTTCTGGCGCCCGCAGGAATTAGATGGGAACTGGATTTTTCCGCGTCAAGACCTGCGGTCGCGCACGCCTGACAGGCTGCTGAACACCACATGAATGCGCGGTTCCGGCGGGGTTCACGCCCCGGCGGATAAACCCTGGCTCACCGGCGGACGCAAGTCCGTCGCTGACTGGAGCCACGTCCCTTCTCTTCAGTCAGACTGCCGGAGCAGAGGGCCAATCAGCCCCCTGCTCCGGCTTTTTTCCTTGACCTTGCAGCCCCAGGGCCTATCGCTGGAGAAAATCCCTCCTGCCCTTCTCGGACCGATGGACGACATCCTTCACCTCACGCCGGACAATCCGCCGCCCGCCAATTGCACCGCAGGCTACTTCACCGGCCACAAGGGCGCGCGCCTGCGCTACGCGATCTTCCGGTCGGAGATTTCGCCCGCCAGGGGAACGGTGGTGCTGGTCCAGGGACGCAACGAGTTCATCGAGAAGTATTTCGAGACGATCCGCGACCTCAACGCCATGGGTCTCTGGGTCGCCACCTTCGACCTGCGCGGCCAGGGCGGCTCCGATCGCCTCCTGAAGAACAGTCGCAAGGGCCATGTCCGGCGCCTGTCCGACTACGAGCGCGACCTGGAAATCTTCCTCGAGCACATCGTCCTGCCCGATACCCGCCTGCCCTTCTTCCTCGTCGCCCATTCCACCGGCGCGCTCGTCGCGCTGTCGGCGGCACCACGGCTGGCCAACCGCGTCAGCCGCATGGCGCTCGCCGCCCCTTACGTCGGGCTGCGCCATGAACGGCTCCCGACCGGGATCATCCGCCCACTTGCGGCCATCGCCAGTTGGATCGGCTTCGGCCGAGCGTCCACCGGCGGCGACCGCAGCGCCCGCCCCTTCGCCGGCAATCCCCTGACCTCCTCGGCTGAACGCTTCGCCCGCAACGCCAACATCATCGCGGCGCATCCGGAGCTGACGGTCGGGGTGCCCACCTTCCGCTGGCTGCACGAGACGTTGCGGGCTGCCACTCGTGTCTCTACCCAGGAGCACCTGACGCGCATCCACATCCCCACGCTGATCCTGGCGCCGGTTCTCGACGGCGTGATCCCCTATGCCGCGCAGGAAGAGCTGTCGCGCAACTTCCGCGCCGGCCAGCTGGTGACGATCAACGGCGCCCGCCACGAGCTCTTCCAGGAACGCGATATCTACCGCGCGCAGGCACTGGCCGCCATCGAGGCCTTCATGCCCGGTCTCGACGGCGGCATGGACCTTTCGGAAAGCGCGGCCTGACCGTCAGCTATTGCCCAGGATGCTGATCGCCTGCGCATGCAGTTCGGCCGTGCCGGCAGCAACGATGTTGCCGCCGCCCTCGGGCCGCCCGCCGTCCCAGGTGGTGATGATGCCGCCCGCCTGTTCGATCAGCGGGATCAGCGCCCCCACGTCGTAGGGCTTGAGACTGCTTTCGATCACCAGATCCACATGGCCCGCAGCGAGAAGCGCATAGGCGTAGCAGTCCGTCCCGTAGCGGAAGAGCCGCACGTGCCGCTCCACCGCATGATAGCGCTCCGCCTCGTCCTCGAGGAAGATGTGCGGCGAGGTGGTGAAGAGGATCGCGTCGGACAGGGTCTTGCAGGCACGCGTCGCAATCTGCCGCTCGCCGTCCGGACCGCTGTACCAGGCGCGCTCGCCGTCGGCGAAATAGCGCTCCCCCGTGAATGGCTGGTCCATCACGCCCATCACCGACCGGCCGCCACTCTGGAAGCCGATCAGCGTGCCCCACATCGGCACGCCGGAGATGAAGGCCCGCGTGCCGTCGATCGGATCGATGACCCAGATGTGCTCGCGGTCGAGCCCGATGTCCTCGTGCTCCTCGCCGAGGATGCCGTGCTCGGGAAACCGCGCCTCGATCAGCGCCCGGATGGCGCTTTCGGCCGCACGGTCACCCTCTGTCACCGGGTCGAAACCGCCTTCCAGCTTGTTGGTGATGAAGGCGCCGGTGCGAAAGCGCGGCAGCGTCTCCGCCCTGGCGGCATCGGCGAGCGTATTGAAGAAGGCGCGGTCGGGAAACATGGGAACCTCGGAATGGAAACCTCGCGGCAGGCGGCCGGCTTGCGAGGTGATGTGTGAGAGATGCAACACAAATGTACAATATTTAGCCACAGGCCAACCCTGCTTGACGTTTGTGCAATGTGAACGTAGCGTGACGGTGCAGTCCTTGACTGTAATGCCCTCCTTGGGTGTTTCCTCCCTAGACTAGCCGCGCTTCGGCGCGGTTTTTTTTGCCTGAGGGAAAGCTGGAAGGTCGCGGGTAATTCCAGAAATCATTCCGCCGCCAGCGCGGTGGTGCTGCCGAATTCGTCGGCAAATTCCGCCATCAGCCGCATGAAGCACGACAGTGCGCCGGCAACGGCCTCGAACTCGGGCCGCTTCTCCAGCGTCACCTCGTCCACATAGAGCGCCCGGTTGATCTCGATCTGAAGCGCATGCAGCCCCCGCACCGGTCGCCCGTAATGCTCGGTGATGAAGCCGCCCGCATAGGGCTTATTGCGCGCCGCCGAAAAGCCGAGGTCGGTGAGGAAGCTGATCGCCGCCCGCGACAGGTCCGCCGAAGCGCTTGTCCCGAATCGGTCGCCAATGATGAAGTCCGGCCGTATCTCCGACCCGGCGATCCGGATGTTGCCGGGCATCGAATGGCAGTCGATGAGAATGCTGAAACCGAAGCGCGTGTGCGTGCGGGCAATCAGCCTGCGCAATGCGGTGTGATAGGGCTTGTAGAGCGCATCGATGCGCGACAGCCCCTCCTCGACAGTGAGCCGCCGCCGGTAGATCTCCATATTCTCCGCGACGATCCGGGGAATGGTGCCAAGCCCGCCGGCCACCCGCAGCGAGTTGATGTTGGCAAAGGGCGGCAAAGCCCCGTCGAACATCTTCGGATCCAGCTCATAGGGCTCGCGATTGACGTCGAGATAGGCGCGCGGGAAATGGGCTGCCAGAAGCGGCGCGCCGAGCTCCGGCGCCGCGGCGAAGAGCTCGTCCACATAATGATCGGCAGAGCGCCGTATGGCGACCGAATCAAGCCGTGCATCATTGAGAAATGAGGGTGGGTACCGGTTGCCGCTATGGGGCGAATTGTAGACGAATGGGATGGTGTGAGCGGTCGGTTCCCTTATCTCGAAGTGCTCGAAATCGCCCGTCACGCAATCCATCTAGCCTTTACCATGTCACGAACTTCCATAAGCGGCATGTTGCCAGTTGCCCATGGTGAAGTCCATACTATCTGTGTGTTATAAGGATCTGCGTCCGCCGCCATTAAATGGGCCCTTAACGCATTTTGGCTAGGCTGGACGCTTGAAATTTCTCGTGATGGATGACGACCCCGGATGATACAAAAAATTCTTCTCGCTGAAGATGACAACGACATGCGCCGATTTCTGGTGAAGGCGCTGGAAAAGGCGGGCTATCAGGTCTCGTCCTTCGACAACGGCGCCAGCGCCTACGATCGGCTGCGCGAAGAGCCCTTCTCGCTGCTCTTGACCGATATCGTCATGCCCGAGATGGACGGCATAGAACTCGCCCGCCGCGCTACCGAACTCGATCCCGACCTCAAGGTGATGTTCATCACCGGTTTTGCGGCCGTTGCCCTCAACGCTGATTCGAAGGCTCCCAAGGACGCCAAGGTGCTTTCCAAGCCCTTCCACCTGCGTGATCTCGTCAATGAGGTCAACAAGATGCTCGCCGCCGCCTGACCCACAAGGGCCGGACGCGGAGCTGTTCAAAAAAGCTTCGCATTCGGCCGCAAAACCAGTTGACGACCCGGCGACCTTGTGGTCTATGCGCCGTCGTCGGATGGGCGTGTAGCTCAGCGGGAGAGCACTACGTTGACATCGTAGGGGTCACAGGTTCAATCCCTGTCACGCCCACCATCCGATCCCTTGTTTATCAAGATGTTGAGGCTCCGCAGGGAGCCTTTTTCATGTCTGGGCAGCTCTTCGGCCGGTTCGCGCCGCCTCATGATTTCCCGCCATCGTCCCTCCATCCGCCGTTACGCTCCAGAAGTTCGATCTGGATCTGCTGCAGCTCGGCCAGCCGGTTCCACTGGCGCGCCATCTGGTGGTCGATCTTTTCGTGCAGCTGGCGGATCTCCAGCTCCGCCCGAAGGTTGACCATGTAGTCGCTTTCGGCCCGTTGCCGGTCCTTATATTCCTGCCGCTTCTGGCTCATCATGATGATCGGCGCCTGCAGGGCGGCGATGCAGGAAAGCACGAGATTGAGCAGGATGAACGGATAGGGATCGAACGCCGTGGACAGCATCCCGGACGCATTGACGAGCATCCAGAGAATGAGGACGACGCCGAACGTGCCGATGAAGCTCCAGGAGCCACCGAAGGAGGCGACCGCATCGGCCGCCCGTTCGCCGAAGGATCGCGACGGCTCCAGCGCCAGCTCGGCGCTCGACTGCACCGTCGAGGCCCCCTTCTCGATGCTGTCGAGCACCCGGCGGTCGAGTTCGGAAAGCTCTCCCCGCTCGTCGTTCAGAAGCTTCTCCACATAACTGCGCCGGCAGCGCGCAAGATCGTCATCGCAGATCATTGGATCCGTGATCCCGCTCACATCCTCGGCGATCATCGCCCGGAGCGAAGGCTTCAGATCCTCCACCTTGTGCATTTTTCGGGCCGGATAAGACTTTCCGCAGACGACACAGCGGACGGCAGAAGACGTATCATCGACAGATGAAGTATTCATGGAATGCGACTTTCTTTGATTTCTGATCACGGAGTATAATTGCGCCGACTGCCGGAATCGACTTCCAGCGCTCTCCTCCCCACTTGATTTTTCTGGATTTTCATCGTCTGACTTCCCGCTGTTGAAATGAGCCGCTATAGGGTCTTGAAAGCGGCACTATCGTCGATCGGCAAGCGTTTTTTCAGGGGCGGACGAATATGGTTCAGAAGATTACTCCCGTGATCATGGCGGGCGGCAAGGGCACGCGTCTGTGGCCCCTGTCACGGGCAAGTGCTCCCAAGCAGTTCGTCCAGTTCGTCGGCGACCAGACGCTGTTCCAGGCGACACTGTCGCGCGTCTCCAACCCGGATCTCTATGAACCGCCGGTTGTCGTTACCAATGAAGACTTCCGCTTCCTCGTCGCCGAGCAGGCGCGCGARCTYGGCATCACGCTSGCSGCCACGCTGCTGGAGCCCATGGCGCGCAACACCGCGGCAGCGGTYGCGGCAGCGGCAGCSTTCGTGGCCGATCGCGCCGGTGAGGACGCGATCCTGCAGGTTCTCGCCTCCGACCATGAGATCGTTGCAGACGAGCGCTACTTCGACGCGATCCGGATCGCCCGCGAGACTGCCCTTGCCGGAAAGCTCGTCACCTTCGGCATCAACCCATCCGAGCCAGCCACCGGCTACGGCTACATCGAGAGCGGCGACGCGCTTCCGACCGGCGCCCACGCCGTCAAGCGCTTCGTCGAGAAGCCGGTCCTGGSCGAAGCCGAGCGCATGCTGGCCGCCGGCGGCTTYTACTGGAACTCCGGCATCTTCATGTTCGTGGCGAGCCAGGTSCTGAGCGAGATGGAGACATTTGCGCCTGACGTCGCCGCGGCAGCGCGCGRATCGGTCGASAAGGCGGTCGCCGATCTCGACTTCGTCCGCCTCGACGCCGGCGCCTTCGCCAGAAGCCCGGACATCTCCATCGACTACGCGATCATGGAAAAGACGAAGAAGGCYGCGGTCGTTCCCGCCTCCTTCACCTGGTCCGAYSTCGGCAGCTGGGACGCCGTGTGGAAGCTCGGCACCCGCGACGAGGCCGGCAACGTTGTCTCCGGCAATGCCACGCTTATCGACACCCGCAACTCGCTGGTGATGTCGCGCACCAGCCATCTGGCGGTCCAGGGACTGGACAATGTCGCGGTGATCGCCAGCGAAGACGCCGTCTACATCGGCCGCCTGGAAGACAGCCAGAACGTCGGCCAGCTGGTCAAACTGCTTGCCGCGGGCAAGGCGACCTCGGCGCTGACGAAGACGCATCCCACGTCCTACCGCCCCTGGGGCGGCTACACCTCGGTGCTGAACGGCGACCGCTTCCAGGTGAAGCGTCTCTTCGTGCTGCCMGGCAAGAAGCTCTCGCTGCAGAAGCACCAYCAYCGCTCCGAGCACTGGATCTGCGTCAAGGGCACCGCCGARGTGACCGTCGGCGACGAGGTGAAGACGGTGCGCGAAAACGAGTCCGTCTACATCCCGCAGGGCGAGGTCCATCGCCTGGCCAACCCCGGCAAGATCCTCCTGGAGATGATCGAGGTRCAGACYGGYTCCTATCTCGGCGAGGACGACATCATCCGCATCGTCGACGAGTTCGGCCGCAGCTAACGGTAAAACGATGCCGTGGACTTATTATACTGAAGGGGAACACATGAAAGTTGCGTTGATCACCGGCATTACGGGCCAGGACGGTTCCTA
>JOKI01000010.1 GCA_000722615.1 Pseudorhizobium pelagicum
CTCGGCGAGGACGACATCATCCGCATCGTCGACGAGTTCGGCCGCAGCTGATCCGGCAACACCGGGTTCGAAGGTCGGCGCCCCTGCGGCAGCCGGCCTTCCCCAAGACGCCTGACGCCGTCGCTTCCGGCTGACTGCCGATTGCCGGGCGAATGTGCCGGCGCCACCTTGCTTTCCCCTTCTGCATTGCACACACTCCGACGCGTTCATTCTGCGCCGGCAGCAAGGAGCTGAAAGAGGATATGGCAAAGGCACCGGCAGCGAACCTTGGGCAGGCAGCACCGGGCGGCGTCGATCCGCTCCTGGGCTACAGCGCCCTCCCCGGCATCGCCGACGAGATGGTGGACGCCGACGGCAACATCCGTCCGGTCTGGCAGCAGTTCGTTGCAGCCTTGCGGGGCATGCCCGACGGCGAGCTGCAGGAACGTTTTTCCCGCGCCTCCCGCTATCTGCGCGACGCCGGCGTCTTTTACCGATCCTATGCATCCGGGGAAACCGCAGAGCGCAGCTGGCCGCTCTCCCATATTCCGGTGCTGATCGACGAGAAGGAGTGGGCGGAGGTCTCCGAAGGCCTCGTCCAGCGCGCCGATCTGATGGAAGCGGTCCTGGCGGACATCTACGGCAAGAACCGGCTGGTGACGGAAGGCTTCGTGCCGCCGGCACTGATCGCCTCCAATCCCGAGTTCCTGCGGCCGCTGGTCGGCGTCAGGCCGGCGGGCGGCCATTACCTGCACTTCTGCGCCTTCGAGATCGGCCGCGGCCCGGACGGCACCTGGTGGGTGCTGGCGGACCGCACCCAGGCGCCCTCGGGCGCCGGTTTCGCGCTGGAAAACCGCGTCGCCACGACCCGTTCCTTCTCCGACATCTACGCCGAGATGCACGTCCATCGGCTGGCCTCCTTCTTCGGCAGCTTCCGTGACGCGCTGCAGGCACGCCGGCAGTCGCCGGACGACCGCATCGCCGTCCTCACCCCGGGTCCTGCCAACGAAACCTATTTCGAGCACGCCTATATCGCCCGCTACCTCGGCTTCATGCTTCTGGAGGGCGAGGATCTGGCTGTGGTTGACCGGCAGCTGATGGTGCGCACGGTCGCCGGCCTGAAGCCGCTCGGCGTGCTCTGGCGCCGCCTGGACTCCTCCTATGCCGATCCCCTCGAGCTCGACCAGACCTCCCACATCGGCACGCCCGGCATGGTCGAGGCACTGCGGTCCGGCTCCGTCACGCTCGTCAACGCCCTGGGCTCCGGCATTCTGGAAACCCGCGCGCTCCTCGCCTTCACGCCCGCCATCGCGCGACACCTGCTCGGCGAGAAGCTGAAACTGCCCTCGATCGCCACCTGGTGGTGCGGCCAGGGCGCCGAGCGCGAGCATGTGACGCGCAACATCGAGCGCATGGTCATCGGACCGGCCTTCTCCACCCGCCCCTTCTTCGACGACGACAGCCAGTCCGTGCTCGGCCTGTCGCTGCGCGATTCCGCCCGCGACTCGATCAGCACATGGCTCGCCAGCGACGGCGCCAAGCTCGTCGGCCAAGAGGTCGTGACGCTGTCGACGACGCCGGCCTATGTCGATGGAAAGCTGGTGCCCCGGCCCATGTCGCTGCGCGTCTTCGCAGCCCGTACCGAAAGCGGCTGGCAGATCATGCCGGGCGGCTTCGCCCGGATCGGCGCGGGAGACGACGTGGCGGCAATCGCCATGCAGGCGGGCGGAACCGCTGCCGACGTCTGGGTCGTCAGCCAGCAGCCGGTGGCAACGCCGACGCTGCTGTCGCCGGAGGGGACCTTCGCCCGCGCGGCGGCCGGCAGCCTGCCGAGCCGCGCCGCCGACAACCTGTTCTGGCTAGGCCGCTACACGGAACGGGCCGAGGGCGCCCTGCGCATCACCCGCGCCTGGCACCAGCGCTACGCCGAGGCCGCCGATCCCAACCAGCCGCTGCTGGCCGATGTCGCGCGCTATCTCCATGAAGGCGTCGGCATGGACCCGGCCGCCGGTATTCCCGCGCCGCTGCTGCGCAGCATAGAAAGCGCCACCTATGCGGCCGGCAACATCCGCGACCGGTTCTCTCCGGATGGCTGGCTGGCGCTGAACGACCTTGCCAAGACAGCCCGCCGCTTCCACGACACGGTCAATCCCGGCGATGACGCCGCCCATGCCATGACCGTGCTTCTGCGCAAGCTTGCGGGCTTTGCGGGCCTCGTCCACGAGAACATGTACCGCTTCACCGGCTGGCGCTTTCTGTCGATCGGTCGCTACATCGAGCGCGCCCTGCACATGACGCGGCTGCTCGGTCACATGTCCGGGCGCGAGCCCCCCGATGGCGCCTTCGACATGCTGCTGGAGATCGGCGACAACGTCATGACCCATCGCCGCCGCTACAACGTCAACACCACCCGGCTGACGGTGACCGACCTGCTGGCGCTCGATCCGATGAACCCGCGCTCGATCCTGTTCCAGCTGAACGAACTGCGCACCGAGGTGGAGCAGCTGCCGAATGCCTACGCGGACGGGCAGATGTCGCCACTGTTTCGCGAGGTCATGCGGCTCCAGTCCGGCCTCGTCGTCATGACCGCCGAGGATATGACCCCGGCTGTCTACCTGAAG
Source organism: Pseudorhizobium pelagicum (assembly GCA_000722615.1). Classification (GTDB taxonomy): domain Bacteria; phylum Pseudomonadota; class Alphaproteobacteria; order Rhizobiales; family Rhizobiaceae; genus Neorhizobium; species Neorhizobium pelagicum. The sequence goes on from JOKI01000010.1 coordinate 2,601, forward strand.
CTCGAGCGGGATCTGGGGCATCTGTCCGAAACGCTCGCCCGCACGTATCTGGCGTAAACCACATGCTCTACGACATCTCGCTCCACATGCTCTACGCCTATGATGCCCCGGCCTCCAACGCCCGGCATGTGATCCGGCTGATGCCGCTCGCCATCCCCGGCCGCCAGGAGCTGATCGCGGGCTCGCTGGACTTCACGCCATCGCCCGAGGAACGCAATACCTTCGCCGATTTCTTCGGACAGCCGACCACATCGGTCATGCTGCGCGCGCCGCATCGACGCCTCGACATCCGCATGCAGGCGCGGGTGAGCGTCGAGGCTCGTCCCGTCACCGGCACATCCACCCTGCTGAAGCGGCTGCCGCAGGAACTGGCCGCGCTCTGGTCGCTCGGCGCCGCCTCGCCCCATCATCTTGCAGGTCCGAGCCCCCGAGCTCCCGACACCTCGGAAATCGCCGATTTCGCCAAGGACTTCGCACGGCCGGACGAGACGGTCCGGGACATCGCGACTGCCCTCTGCGAGCGGATCTATCACGAGTTTTCCTATGACGGAGACGCCACCCACGTCGACACCACGCCGCAGCAGGCCTTCCGGCTGAAGCGGGGCGTCTGCCAGGATTTTGCCCATGTTATGATCGTCGCGCTGCGCAGCCTCGGCATTCCCGCCGGCTACGTCAGCGGCTTCATTCGCACCATTCCGCCGCCGGGCAAGGAGCGGCTGGAGGGCGCCGACGCCATGCACGCCTGGGTGCGCGTCTGGTGCGGCGACGACGTCGGCTACATCGAGCTCGACCCCACCAACAACATCCCGGCCGGCACCGATCACATTGTCGTCGCCTGTGGCCGCGACTATGCCGACATCGCCCCGGTGGTCGGTGTCCTGAAGGGGTCTGGAAGCCAGAAGATCGAACAGGGCGTCGACGTCATCCCGCTGCAATAACCCTACCCTTCCGGGCCTGTCGCTGAAATTGCTAAAACGCGACGCACCGGTTTAGGCCTTCTTACACGAGTTGTTGCTAAAGCTTCCCCATGGTTCAGATGCATGGACGGGAAGACGCGATGACGACCTGGCAACAGATGGCGCGGCTGCTGCACGACCGCAGCGGCAATTTCGGCATGATGACGGCGATCCTGCTCCCCGTCCTGCTCGGCGTCGGCGGCGTCGCCCTCGATCTGACCAACATGATGATGTCGAAGACCCAGCTTCAGGAAGCCTCCGACTCCGCCGCCCTGGCCGCCGCCACCGCCCTCGCGAACGGCGACGTCGCCGACGAAGCTGCTGCCGAAGCTTTGGCCAAGCAATTTTTCCTGGGTCAGATGGGCAACTATATGGGCGCCGACGCCGCCAGTGCATTGGCCGCCAGCACGGATGTGGACATCAACACGACGACCAGCACGGCCGGCAAGAAGTTCACGGTTTCGGTCGGCACCAGCTATAATCTCGCGCTCACACCGCTGATGGGCATGCTGGGCTACCAGACGATGAATATCGCGACGAATAGCGTTTCCACGAGTGGAATAGATGAAACTAGACGCGCACTCACTATGGCACTTGTCCTGGATGAGTCTGGCTCTATGGCGGAGCCCGTGGGCAAGTGCGTGAGAAGTTGGGGGAGACTATGCTTCGAATACGATTCTCCGGGGGTCTCCAAGATGGACGCGCTGAAGACGGCTGCAAAAGCAATGTTTGACGCCCTAGATAAAGCGGACGCCGGTAACAAGGTGGTACGCACTGCAGTCTACACCTACGACCAGGAAATGGTGTCACACTCGCCACCGGATTGGGGCACAAGCAAAGCAAGAGGAGAAGTGCTCAAGATCAAGGACGACGACAGAGGCACAACGAATGCAACCGAGCCTCTTGAGGCGGCGACCGCCGACATAAAACCCAATGCTTTGGGAACCGACAAGGAATCAGAGGAACATAAGAGGGAGGGCAATACCGAGATCGACCGGTTCATTGTTTTCATGACTGACGGTCAAATGACGAACAAAGACGGGGAGTGGAGCAGTTACATCGACAAAGACGTTCGCAAAAAATGTGATGAAGCGAAGGCGGCAAAAATTCACATCTACAGTGTAGCCTTGAAGACCCCGGATAACGGAAAAAAACTTCTGAATTATTGCGCTTCATCTAGTAGCGACTACTATGAAGTGGAAACGATGGACAAGCTGGTAGAAGCTTTCGAGGCCATTGCCAATAGCGCTACAAAAGCAAATACCCGTCTGACCAACTAAGCCCGATATGGATGCAGAGCCCGCCCATCGGCGGGTTTTCCGTTCCCCGTCCCCTCAGCCACCAACTCTCCAGCGCACCTTTTTTCCGCCGCCTCAATCGCTTGGTTGCAAGCATCCCGCAAGGATGCGTACACTGACGGCGACGCAAATCAGGACTGATGGACCCGACAGGACCTCCCATCCTGCCCCACCAGAAGAGTTGGCACGCCCATGGAAAACACCCGCCCTAACGTCGACATACCCCAGCCGACGCCGCGCAGCACGCAGCCGGAAATTCTCGCCGCAGAGATCATCGAGCGCCTGACCTACCGCATCGGTAAGGATGCGCAGGTCGCCAAGCCGCATGACTGGCTGACGGCGGCGATCCTCGTGGTGCGCGATCGCATCATCGACCGCTGGATGGAATCCACCCGTCGCGTCTACCGCACGGGCGACAAGCGGGTCTATTATCTGTCGCTGGAGTTCCTGATCGGCCGGCTCCTGCGCGATGCCGTCTCCAATCTCGGCGTCATGGCGGAGCTGAAGGAAGCGCTCGCCTCGCTCGGCGTCGACCTCAACGTCATCGCCGGCCTCGAGCCGGACGCGGCCCTCGGCAACGGCGGCCTCGGGCGGCTTGCCGCCTGCTTCATGGAATCCATGGCGACCGTCGACATCCCTGCCTATGGCTACGGCATCCGCTACGTCCACGGCCTCTTCCGCCAGCAGATGGCCGACGGCTGGCAGGTCGAACTGCCGGAAACCTGGCTCGCCCACGGCAACCCCTGGGAGTTCGAACGCCGCGAAAGCTCCTACGAGATCGGCTTCGGCGGCTCGGTGGAAACGATCGGCGGCTACGACGAGCCGCCGCGCTACGTCTGGAAGCCGGCCGAGCGCGTCATCGCCACCGCCTACGACACGCCGGTCGTCGGCTGGCGCGCCCACCGCGTCAACACCCTGCGGCTCTGGTCGGCGCAGCCGATCGACCCGATCCTGCTCGACGCCTTCAACGCCGGCGACCACATCGGCGCGCTGCGTGAAAGCAACAAGGCCGAAAGCCTCACCCGCGTCCTCTATCCGGCCGATGCCACTGCCGCCGGCCAGGAACTGCGCCTGCGCCAGGAGTATTTCTTCTCCTCCGCCTCGCTCCAGGACATCCTGCGCCGCCACCTGCAGCAGTATCCGGATTTCACCAATCTGGCCGACAAGGTCGCCATCCAGCTGAACGATACCCATCCGGCGGTCTCGATCGGCGAGATGCTGCGCCTGCTGATCGACGTCCACGGCGTCGAGTTCGACGATGCCTGGGAGATTACCCGCAACACCTTCTCCTATACCAACCACACGCTTCTGCCCGAGGCGCTGGAAAGCTGGCCGGTGCCGCTGTTCGAACGGCTCTTGCCGCGCCACATGCAGCTCGTCTACGCCATCAACGCGAAGATCCTGCTGGAGGCCCGCAAGGAGAAGCGCTTCACCGAAACGCAGATCCGCTCCATCTCGCTGATCGACGAGAACGGCGACCGGCGTGTGCGCATGGGCAATCTCGCCTTCGTCGGCTCGCATTCGACGAACGGCGTCTCGGCGCTGCACACCGACCTGATGAAAGTCACGGTCTTCTCCGACCTCCACACCCTCTATCCCACCCGCATCAACAACAAGACCAATGGCATCACCCCGCGCCGCTGGCTGATGCAGTGCAACCCGGACCTGACCGCGCTGATTCGCGACACGATCGGCGAGAAGTTCCTCGACGATACCGAGGCCCTGCGCGATCTCGACGCCTATGCGGATGACGCGTCGTTCCAGGAGAAGTTCGCCACCATCAAGCGGGCCAACAAGGTGCAGCTCGCCAATCTCGTCGGCAGCCGTATGGGCGTGCGCCTCGATCCGTCGGCCATGTTCGACATCCAGATCAAGCGCATCCACGAATACAAGCGCCAGCTCCTCAACATCATCGAGGCGGTCGCCCTCTACGACCAGATCCGCTCGCATCCCGAGCTCGACTGGGTACCGCGCGTCAAGCTCTTCGCCGGCAAGGCGGCGCCGAGCTATCACAACGCCAAGCTGATCATCAAGCTCGCCAACGATGTCGCCCGCGTCATCAACAACGACCCGGCCGTGCGCGGCCTGCTGAAGATCGTCTTCATTCCCAACTACAACGTCTCCCTGGCCGAGGTCATGGTGCCCGCCGCCGATCTCTCCGAGCAGATCTCGACTGCCGGCATGGAAGCCTCCGGCACCGGCAACATGAAGTTCGCGCTGAACGGCGCGCTGACCATCGGCACGCTGGACGGCGCCAATGTCGAGATGCGCGATCACGTCGGCGAGGACAACATCGTCATCTTCGGCATGACCGCCGAAGAGGTCGCCAATGTCCGCGCCGCCGGCCACGAGCCACGGCAGATCATCGAAGGCTCCCGCGAGCTGGCGCAGGCGCTCGACGCCATCGCCACCGGCGTCTTTTCTCCCGACGACCGGTCGCGTTTCGCCGGCCTGATCGACGGCATCTACAATCACGACTGGTTCATGGTCGCCGCCGACTTCGATGCCTACGCCGCCGCACAGCGGACCGTTGACCAAATCTGGACCGACCCTAAATCCTGGTATTCAAAGACGATTCGCAATACCGCCCGGATGGGATGGTTCTCCTCTGACAGAACTATTCGCCAGTACGCGTCGGAGATCTGGAGAGCCTGATGACAAGATCGCCACTGGCTGTTGACGACGGAAGAGCCCCTGGCGAAATCCCGTCGTCGGAGATAGAGGCGATCCTGGAAGGACGGCATGCGAACCCCTTCGCCGTGCTCGGCATCCATCAGCTGGCGGGCGGCTACCATGTCCGCTGCTTCATTCCCGGTGCGGAGGCCGTCGACGTCTTCGCCCTCGACGGCACGTCGATCGGCGAACTGAAGCAGCGTCACGAGGCCGGCTTCTTCGAGGGACCGGTCACGGCCGAAAACCTGCGGCCGATCCGCTACCGCGCCCGCCGCGGCGACGACGAATGGGCCGTCACCGATGCCTACAGCTTCGGTCCGGTGCTGGGGCCGATGGACGACTATTTCGTGCGCGAAGGGTCGCATCTGCGCCTCTTCGACAAGATGGGCGCCCACCCGATCCGTCATGAAGGCATCGACGGTTTCCATTTCGCCGTCTGGGCCCCCAATGCGCGGCGCGTCTCGGTCGTCGGGGAATTCAACAACTGGGATGGCCGGCTGCATGTGATGCGCCTGCGCGTCGATACCGGCATCTGGGAGATATTTGCCCCGGACGTGCCGGTCGGCTCCTCCTACAAGTTCGAGATCGTCGGCAAGGACGGCAACCTGCTGCCGTTGAAGGCGGATCCCTACGCCCGCCGCGCCGAATTCCGGCCGAAGAACGCCTCCGTGACGACGCCAGAACTGAAGCAGGATTGGGACGACGAGGCGCACCGGCGCCACTGGGAGAAGGCCGATCACCGCCGCCAGCCGGTCTCCATCTACGAGGTCCACGCCGGCTCCTGGCAGCGCCGCGACGATGGCAGCTTCCTGAGCTGGGACGAGCTCGCCTCAAGGCTGATCCCCTATGTCACCGACATGGGCTTCACCCACATCGAGTTCCTGCCGATCACCGAACACCCCTATGATCCGTCCTGGGGATACCAAACGACCGGCCTTTACGCACCCACCGCCCGCTTCGGCGATCCGGAAGGCTTTGCCCGCTTCGTCAACGGCTGCCACAAGGTCGGCATCGGCGTCATCCTCGACTGGGTGCCGGCGCATTTCCCGACGGACGCGCACGGTCTCAGCCACTTCGACGGCACCGCGCTCTACGAGCACGAGGATCCGCGCAAGGGCTTCCATCCGGACTGGAACACGGCAATCTACAACTTCGGCCGCCTCGAGGTGCTGTCCTACCTGATCAACAACGCGCTCTACTGGGCCGAAAAATTCCATCTCGATGGTCTTCGCGTCGACGCCGTGGCCTCGATGCTCTACCTCGACTACTCGCGCAAGCACGGCGAATGGATCCCCAACGAATACGGTGGCCGCGAAAACCTGGAGGCCGTGCGCTTCCTGCAGAAGCTCAACACGCTCTCCTACGGCAACCATCCGGGCGTCATGACCATCGCCGAGGAATCCACCTCCTGGCCGAAGGTCTCGCATCCGGTCCACGAAGGCGGTCTCGGCTTCGGCTTCAAGTGGAACATGGGCTTCATGCACGACACGCTGAGCTACATGAGCCGCGAGCCGATCCACCGCAAGCACCACCACCACGAGATCACCTTTGGCCTCGTCTACGCCTTTTCCGAAAACTTCGTGCTGCCGCTGAGCCACGACGAGGTGGTCCATGGCAAGGGTTCGCTGATCGCCAAGATGACCGGCGACGACTGGCAGAAGTTCGCCAACCTGCGCGCCTACTACGCCTTCATGTGGGGCTATCCGGGCAAGAAGCTGCTGTTCATGGGACAGGAATTCGCGCAGTGGAGCGAATGGAGCGAGGCAAAGGCGCTCGACTGGAACCTCCTGCACTACCACCAGCACGAAGGCATGCGGCGCCTCGTGCGGGATCTGAACATCGCCTACCGCTCCAAGCCCGCCCTGCATGCCCGCGACTGCGAGCCGGAGGGCTTCCAGTGGCTGGTCGCCGATGACGACGAGAATTCCGTCTTCGCCTGGCTGCGGCTGGCGCCCGGCGAAAAGCCGGTGGCGGTGATCACCAACTTCACGCCCGTCTACCGCGAAAACCACCGCATCCCCTTGCCGACTGCGGGCCGGTGGCGTGAAATTCTCAACACCGATGCGGAAATCTACGGCGGCAGCGGCAAGGGCAACGGCGGCCGCGTGCAGGCCGTCGATGCGGGAGGAACCATAAGCGCGACCATGACTTTACCGCCGTTGGCGACAATCATGCTCGAACTGGAACAGGCATAACAAGGGGGGAGGACGACGATGGACGACAAGAGATACCAGCCGCTGGCACGCGATGCCATGGCCTATGTCCTGGCAGGCGGCCGCGGCAGCCGTCTGAAGGAACTGACCGACCGGCGCGCCAAGCCCGCCGTCTATTTCGGCGGCAAGGCGCGCATCATCGACTTTGCGCTCTCCAATGCGCTGAACTCCGGCATCCGCCGCATCGGCGTCGCCACCCAGTACAAGGCCCATTCGCTGATCAGGCACATGCAGCACGGCTGGGGCTTCCTGCGGCCGGAGCGCAACGAGAGCTTCGACATCCTGCCCGCCTCGCAGCGCGTCTCCGAGACGCAGTGGTACGAGGGCACGGCCGACGCCGTCTACCAGAACATCGACATCATCGAAGCCTACAACCCCGAATACATGGTCATCCTAGCCGGCGACCACGTCTACAAGATGGACTATGAGTTCATGCTCCAGCAGCACGTGGATTCCGGCGCCGACGTGACGGTCGGCTGCCTGGAAGTTCCCCGCATGGAGGCGACCGGCTTCGGCGTCATGCACGTCAACGAAAAGGACGAGATCATCGATTTCGTCGAGAAGCCCGCCGACCCGCCAGGCATGCCCGACAAGCCGGATTTCGCCCTGGCGTCGATGGGGATTTACGTCTTCCACACGAAGTTCCTGTTCGAGGCGTTGAGGCGCGACGCCGCCGATCCGTCGTCCAATCGCGACTTCGGCAAGGACATCATTCCCTGGATCGTCAAGAACGGCACGGCGGTCGCCCATCGCTTCGCCAATTCCTGCGTCCGTTCCGATTTCGAGCGCGAGTCCTACTGGCGCGACGTCGGCACCATCGAGGCCTACTGGCAGGCCAACATCGACCTGACGGCGGTGCTGCCGGAGCTCGACATCTACGACAAGTCCTGGCCGATCTGGACCTATGCGGAAATCACGCCGCCGGCAAAATTCGTCCACGACGACGAGGACCGCCGCGGTTCGGCCATCTCCTCCGTCGTCTCGGGCGACTGCATCATCTCCGGCTCCAGCCTGCACCGCAGCCTGCTCTTCACCGGGGTCCGCGCCAATTCCTATTCGCGCCTCGACGGTGCGGTGGTGCTTCCCAACGTCAGGGTCGGGCGCCGGGCGCAGCTTCGCAATGTCGTCATCGATTCCAATGTAACCATTCCCGAGGGCCTCGTCGTCGGCGAGGATCCGGAACTCGATGCAAAGCGCTTCCGCCGCACCGAAAGCGGCATCTGCCTGATCACCCAGCCGATGATCGACAAACTGGATCTGTAACGCCGCATGAACGTCCTCTCGGTCGCATCCGAAATCTATCCGCTGGTCAAGACCGGGGGGCTCGCCGACGTGGCGGGCGCCCTGCCGCTGGCGCTTCGCCAGCATGGCATCCGCACCCGCACCCTGGTTCCGGGCTACCCGGCCGTCATGACGGCGGTGAAGGGCCTCAAGCCCTGCCTCCGTTTCGACGACCTGCTGGGCCACCCGGCAACCGTCCTGGAGGGTGATCACGACGGGCTCGACCTGCTCGTCCTCGACGCCCCCGCGCTGTTCGACCGGCCGGGCGGCCCCTACCTCGGCACGGACGGCCAGGATCATCCCGACAACTGGCGCCGCTTTGCCGCCCTTTCGCGCGCCGGAGCCGATATCGCGCTCGGAAAGATCGAAGGCTGGCGGCCCGATCTCGTGCATGTGCACGACTGGCAGACCGGACTGCTGCCGGCCTATCTGCGCTATGCCGGCAGACCCGCACCGCCGAGCCTGATGACGATCCACAACATCGCCTTTCAGGGCCGCTACGGCGTCGACATCTTCCCCCATCTCGGCCTGCCGCCGGATGCCTACGATGTCGAAGGCATCGAGTATTGGGGCGGCGTCGGCTACCTGAAGGCAGGCGTCCAGGCGGCAGCGGCGATCAGCACCGTCAGCCCCACCTATGCCGAGGAGATCCTCACCGCCGAATTCGGCATGGGCATGGAAGGCGTGCTCGCCTCCCGCGCCGGCGACCTGCACGGCATCGTCAACGGCATCGATGCCGACGTGTGGAACCCGGAACGCGACCCGCTGCTCAAGGCCAATTATGGTGCAGCCAACCTCAAGAACCGTGGAACGAACAAGCGCGCCGTCGCCGAGCGCTTCGGCCTCGAGCACGACGATGGCCCGCTGTTCTGCGTCGTGTCGCGGCTGACGGGGCAGAAGGGCATGGACCTGCTCGCCGAATGCGTCGGCGACCTCGTGGCCCAGGGCGGTCGCCTCGCCGTCCTCGGTTCCGGCGAGCCCTGGCTTGAAGACGCCTTCCACCACGCGGCAACACGGCATCCCGGCCGTGTCGCGATCATCACCGGCTATGACGAGCCCCTGTCGCATCTCATGCAGGCGGGCTCCGATGCCATCCTCATCCCTTCCCGCTTCGAGCCCTGCGGGCTGACACAGCTCTACGGCCTGCGCTATGGTTGCGTGCCCGTGGTCACCCGCACCGGTGGCCTCAACGATACGGTGATCGACGCCAATCCGGCAGCCCTCGCCGCGAAGGTCGCGACCGGCATCAGCTTCGGCCCGACGACCGCAGACGGCCTGCGCCGTGCCTTGCGCCGCACCTTCCGCCTCTACAGCGATCAGAAGGCCTGGCTCGGCATGCAGAAGCAGGGCATGAAATCCGACGTATCCTGGGACAAGAGCGCCGGCGTCTATGCCGCGCTCTACGCCCGACTGACAACGAAAGGCCGATAAGACGATGATCAGGACTGTTCCGACCGCTCCCTACAAAGACCAGAAGCCCGGCACCTCCGGGCTGCGCAAGAAGGTCCCGGTCTTTGCGCAGGAGAATTATGCGGAGAACTTCATCCAGTCGATCTTCGATTCGCTGGAAGGCTTTGCCGGACAGGCGCTGGTGGTCGGTGGCGACGGCCGCTACTACAACCGCGAGGTCATCCAGAAGGTGCTGAAGATGGCGGCGGCCGCCGGCTTCGGCAAGGTCATGGTCGGCCAGGGCGGCATCCTCTCGACGCCCGCCGCCTCCCATGTGATCCGCAAGTACAAGGCCTTCGGCGGCATCATCCTCTCGGCCAGCCACAATCCCGGCGGTCCGACCGAGGATTTCGGCATCAAGTACAACATCGGCAACGGCGGCCCGGCGCCGGAGAAGATCACCGAAGCGATCTTCGAGCGGTCCAGGATCATCGAGGAATACCGGATCGCCGATGCCGCCGACATCGACCTCGACACCGTCGGCAGCTTCGATCTCGCCGGCATGACGGTGGAGGTCATCGACCCGGTCGCCGACTATGCCGCGCTGATGGAGGAACTCTTCGATTTCGCCGCCATCCGCGACCTGATCTCCGGCGGTTTCCGTGTCGTCATCGATTCCATGGGCGCCGTCACCGGCCCCTATGCCCGGGAGATCCTGGAGAAGCGCCTCGGCGCGCCAGCGGGTTCCGTCCGCAATGCAACGCCGCTCCCCGATTTCGGCGGGCATCATCCGGACCCCAACCTCGTCCACGCCAAGGAACTCTATGACGACGTGATGAGCGCCGACGGCCCCGACTTCGGCGCCGCCTCCGATGGCGACGGCGACCGCAACATGGTGGTCGGCAAGGGCATGTTCGTCACCCCCTCCGACAGCCTCGCCATCATCGCCGCCAACGCCAGATGCGCACCGGGCTATGCCGACGGGATCGCCGGCATAGCCCGCTCCATGCCGACGAGTGCCGCCGCCGACCGCGTCGCCGAAAAGCTGGGGCTTGGCATGTACGAGACGCCGACCGGCTGGAAATACTTCGGCAACCTGATGGATGCCGGCAAGGTCACCGTCTGCGGCGAGGAAAGCTTCGGCACCGGCTCTTCGCATGTGCGCGAGAAGGATGGCCTCTGGGCGATCCTCTTCTGGCTGAACATCGTCGCCGTCCGCAAGGAGAGCGTCGCCGAGATCGTCCGCATGCACTGGGCGGAATACGGCCGCAACTATTACTCCCGTCACGACTACGAGGAGGTCGACACCGACGCGGCCAACGGCCTGATGGACGCGCTGCGCGAAAAGCTCGCGTCGCTGCCCGGTCAGACCTTCGGCGACCTGAAGGTCGAGGCCGCCGACGACTTCGCCTACACCGACCCGATCGACGGTTCCATCAGCACGAACCAGGGCATCCGCGTGCTGTTCCAAGGCGGCAGCCGCGTCGTCTTCCGCCTCTCCGGCACCGGCACCTCCGGCGCGACGCTGCGCCTTTACGTGGAGCGCTACGAGCCGGACGCCACCCGTCATGATGTCGAAACCCAGGCGGCGCTTGCCGACCTCATCTCCGTCGCCGACGAGATCGCCGAGATCGCCAAGCGCACCGGTCGCGATGGACCGACGGTCATCACGTGACACGCAGGGGAGAACGCCGGCATCGCCGCGGGTCGATCTCCCCCCTTGTGGGGGAGATGCCCGGCAGGGCAGAGGGGGGTAGCCTCGTCGCCCCAGGTTCAAGATCCCGTCTGCCGCGCCGTCGCGACCCCCCTCTGTCACCTTCGGTGACATCTCCCTCACAAGGGGGGAGATCGTGGGAGCTTGGCCGCACCGGCCCGGTCTCATTCAAGCAGCAACACGAGACGAGGAGACATTGGTCGTGACAGCGCAAGCCCTCGGCGCAACCCTCACATCCACAGGCACCGACTTCGCCGTCTGGTCCGGGCACGCCGACACCATCGAGCTCTGCCTCTTCGACGCCACCGGCGCCCGCGAGACGGCCCGCCTGCCGATGCAACGAGGCAGCGATGACATCCACCGCCTGTCCGTTCCGAAGGTCGGCGACGGCACCCGCTACGCCTACCGCGCCCACGGCACCTACGATCCCGACCGCGGCCTCTGGTTCGATCCGTCCAAGCTGCTGCTAGACCCCTATGCCACCGAGATCGACCGGCCCTTCGCCTACGACAGCCGTCTTAGCCAGTTCGGCGTCGACACTGCCGACCTGATGCCGAAGGCGATCGTCCCCCGGCATCAACCTCTCTCAAAAGAGGCGCCCCGCTTCCGCACCGGCGGCCTGGTCTACGAGGTGGCCGTCCGCCCCTTCACCATGCTCCATCCGGAGGTTCCCGAAGAACAGCGCGGCACGGTCGCCGCCCTCGCCCATCCCTCGGTGATTGCCCACCTGAAGCGCATCGGCGTCGATGCGGTGGAACTGATGCCGATCACCGCCTGGATCGACGAGCGCCACCTGCCGCCGCTCGGGCTGACCAACGGCTGGGGCTACAACCCGGTCGGCTTCATGGCGCTCGATCCGCGGCTCGTGCCGGGCGGCATTGCCGAACTGCGCCAGACGGTGGCGGCCCTGCACGCGGCCGGCATCGGCGTCGTCCTCGACCTCGTCTTCAACCACACCGGCGAAAGCGACCGCGCAGGCCCGACGCTTTCGCTGCGCGGTCTCGACAACCTCGCCTGTTTTCGCCATGTCGACGGGCATCCCGGCACGCTGGTGAACGACACCGGCACCGGCAATACGGTCGCCTGCGACCATCCATTCGTCCGCCGGCTGATCCTCGACAGCCTGCGCCACTTCGTGCGGCACGCCGGGATCGACGGCTTCCGCTTTGACCTTGCGCCAATCCTTGGCCGCACCGGGCACGGATTTTCCTCCGACAGCGAGACGCTGCGGGCTATGATCGAGGACCCGATCCTCTCCGACCGGCTGCTGATCGCTGAACCCTGGGACATCGGCCCGGGCGGCTACCAGCTCGGTAACTTCCCGCCGCCCTTCCTGGAATGGAACGACCGCGCCCGCGACGACATGCGCCGCTTCTGGCGCGGCGACCGCTGGACGATGGGCGATCTCGCCACCCGGCTGGCGGGCTCCTCCGACATCTTCGCCCGCCACGGCCATCACCACACCCGCAGCGTCAACTTCGTCGCCGCCCACGACGGCTTCACCCTGATGGACATGGTCTCCTACGAGAACCGCCACAACCACGCCAATGGCGAGGAAAACCGCGACGGCCACCACGACAATTTCTCCTGGAACAACGGCACCGAAGGCGAGACCAACGACCCGGCGATCCTCTCGGCCCGCCGCCGCGACGTCATGGCGCTGCTCTCGACGCTGTTTACCACCCGCGGCGCCATCATGCTGACCGCCGGCGACGAGGCGGGCCGCAGCCAGGGCGGCAACAACAACGCCTACTGCCAGGACAACGCCATCACCTGGGTCGACTGGGCCGCACTCGACGACGAACTGATCGCACACACGGCCATGCTCTCCGGCCTCCGCAAGCGCTTCTCCGTCTTCTCCGAATGCGGCTTCTTCGTTGACGCCGGCGACGACATCGACTGGCTCAAGGCCTCGGGCGATCCGATGACGCCCGAGGACTGGCAGGATCCCGACGCTTCCGTGGTGGCCGTTGTCCTGAAGACGCTCGATCGCCGCACCGATAGGACCGTGCGCCTTGCCGCCATCTTCAACCGCAGCCGAAAGACCTGGCCCTTCGTCCTGCGGGGAAGCGGCTGGCGCAGCCTGCCCGACGAGGCAAGCTGGGACGGCGCCGCCCTTGCCCGTTCGGTCACCTTCTGCATCGCGACCTGAGGCGGGCCGCGCTGCACTGCACGCGCCTCCTACCCAAGCGGCGCAAACTCTGTACATTGCTCTCTCGGCGAAGCGGAATCAGTGAGGGACGATGGCACGAGAAATATCGCTGGCGGATGTGCCGGGTCTGATCGGGCTGGTCCTCGGGGTCTCGGAGTGGATCCTCGTCGACCAGCAGATGATCGACCGCTTCGCGGACGCCACGCTTGACCACCAGTTCATCCACGTCGATCCGGCACGGGCGGCGGCGGAAAGCCCCTTCGGCGGCACGATCGCCCACGGCTTCCTGACGTTGTCGCTGATGTCGGCGATGAATTTCGCCTGCCTGCCGACGATCCGCGAGCAGACCATGGGGCTGAACTACGGCTTCGACAAGATCCGCTTCATGTCACCGGTGAAGTCCGGCAGGCGGGTCAGGGGCCACTTCACCCTGAGCGATGCGCGGTTTCGCGGCGCCGGCATGCTGATGACCACCTATGACGTCTCGGTGGAGATCGAGAACGAAAAGAAGCCGGCGCTGACCGCCAGCTGGATCACCATCGTGCAATTCGACCCCAAGGACCGGCCGCCGGAGGTCTAGGCCGCAGACAGCATGCGCATCCCGTCCCTATCGACAGTAAACGATACGCGAGGTCTGATGTTTCCGCTTTCCCACATGATGAAGTCCTTCATCCGCAAAGGACAGCTCACCGTCATCGACGCAAACGGCAAACGCCACGTCTTCGCCGGCACGCCCGGCCCCGAGGTGACGATGAGGCTGACGGACAAACGGCTCTATCGGACGCTGGTCTTCAATCCGGAACTGGCCGCAGGCGAAGCCTATATGGACGGAACCATGCGCTTCGAGGAGGGCTCGACGCTCCGCGACTTCCTGACCCTCTTCTCCATCAACCGCCTCTCGCTCGGCTCCTACCCGCTGCAGAAGGCGATCCGGGCGGTGAAGATGCGCTTTCGCAATCGTCAGCAGTCGAACCAGAAGGGCGAGGCGCAGCAGAACGTCGCCCACCACTATGATCTCGGCAACGCGTTCTACAAGCTCTTCCTCGACGACAACATGCTCTATTCCTGCGCCTACTTCCGCGAACCGACGGAGACGCTGGAACAGGCACAGCGCAACAAGCTGCGGCTGCTCGCCTCCAAGCTCTGCCTGAAGGAGGGCATGCGCGTGCTCGACATCGGCTGCGGCTGGGGAGACCTCGCGCTCTACCTGGCGAAGCTGGAAAACGTCCAGGTGACCGGCGTCACGCTGTCGCGGGAACAGCAGAAGCTGGCCTCGCAGCGCGCGCAGAAGGAGGGGCTATCCGACCGGGTCAAGTTCGAGCTGCGCGACTACCGCGATGTCGACGACCGCTTCGACCGCATCGTCTCGGTCGGCATGTTCGAGCACGTCGGCGTCCAGCACTACGACGAGTTCTTCTCGCACCTCAACACCCTGATGCCGGACGACGGCATTGCCGTGCTCCATTCCATCGGTCACATGAGCCCGCCCGGCATGGCGAGCCCCTGGCTCAGGAAATACATCTTCCCCGGCGCCTATTCGCCGGCGCTCTCGGAGGTCTTCGACAGTGTCGAGAGGAACAGCCTCTGGGTCTCCGACCTGGAATTCCTGCGGGTGCACTACGCCACGACGCTGGCTCACTGGGGCGAGCGCTTCGAGGCCAATCGCGAGCAGGTCATTGCCCTCTATGACGACCGCTTCGCGCGCATGTGGGAATTCTACCTGATCAGCGCCGAGATGATGTTCCGCACCGGCAGCCAGCTGGTCTTCCACATGCAGCTCTCGCGCACCCGCGACGCAGCCCCCATCACCCGCGACTACATCACCGACAAGCAGCGCGAGTACATCGAGCGGGAAAAGTCTCTCGCTCTGTCGCTGTGAAGGTGCGGACATGGCTGACGAAGACGCCGTCCGCGAAGCCTTCGAGCGGCAGGCACGCGCCTGTGCGGCCCTCGGCTCGCCCTTCACCGCACGGCTTTGCCGGATGGCCGCAGCCAGGCTCGGTCCGTCCGACCCGGTCGGTCGCACCATCCTCGAATGGCCGGGCGACGCCTCCGGCGGCAGCGATGCGCTTCCTCTGCGCTTTACCGGCGCCCTGCATGCGCTCGTGCTGTCCGGCCGGGATGCCGCGCTGCAGGCAGTTTACCCGCCGCATGATGTCTCCGACGACGACCTCTGGAAGGCCATCACCGCGGCGATCAGCCGTCACGCGCCCTTCATCCTCGACCGCCTGACGTCTGCGCCGCAGACCAACGAGATCCGCCGCTCCGCCGTCCTGCTTCCGGGCTTCCTGACGATTGCCGCGCGGTTCGGCCTACCGCTCGACCTGCTCGAGATCGGCGCCAGCGCCGGCCTGAACCTGCAGTGGGACAGATACCATTACCGTCTCGGCGGGAGCGAATGGGGCGACCCGGCCTCGGCGGTTCATCTGGCGCCCGACTGGCAGGGCCCGAACCCGCCGCTTGCCGACGTCCGCGTCCGGCACCGCCTGGGCTGCGACCTCAACCCGCTCGATCCGACCTCGCCGGACGACCGGCTGCGGCTGATGTCCTATGTCTGGGCCGACCAGCGGGACCGCATGGAGCGGCTGACCGCAGCCCTGGCAATCGCCGCTCCCGCACCGCCAACCGTCGAACGCGCCGACGCCCTCTCCTGGCTGCCGCGGGTGCTGGCACGACCGGCCGAAGGTGCCGTGCGTGTGATCTACCACTCGATCGCATGGCAATATCTGCCGCCTGACGATCAGGCCGAAGGCGAGGCCATCATCGCCGAAGCCGGCAGCCGCGCCACACCGGAGGCGCCGCTCGCCCGGCTGGCGATGGAAGCCGACGGCAACACCGACGGCGCCGCCATCAGCCTGCAGTGCTGGCCGGGTGGCGAACGCCAGGAGCTCGGCCGCGCCGATTTCCACGGCCGCTGGGTGAAGTGGAAGGGCTGGTCGTGACAGATCTGACCATAGCGGAAGTGGAGCAGACGAAGCTCTTGGCGAATGCACTGGATCGGACGTCGACGGCATGCGTGACGGTCGGTGTGGTCACGCCGATCGCTGCACTGCTCTATGGCATAGGTCCGACCGCTGTTCAGCTCGGCCTGGCTGTGCTAGGCTATTTTCTCGGTTGGCTTATGATCGCTGTCTTCCTACATCACATGGCAAGACGCGTATTGAGGAAACTCCGATGACTGCAGAATGGCTCTTTGTTTCATTCGGAATGCCCGCGATCATCGCCGTCGTGGCCTACACGGCTGTGCGCCTGCACGAGTGGGATCTCGACCGCAAGCACAAGCATCGCCAACCCGGCGAGTAGCGCGGCGAACACGCCCTAGAGTGCCGCGTCCGTCGCCCCTTCCGCCAGCAGGCCGAACGCATACTCCGAAAACGACCGCCACACCTCGACCCGGAAGGCTTCTTCGCCGGTCCTGAGCACCACGATCTCGACCTTGCCGAAGATCGTGCGCGTGCAGGCGCCGACCGGGAATGCCTTCAGCGAGAGATCGAGCGGGCAGCCCGCATTGATCGTCGCCGCAGCCCCCTGTCCCTCGACGAGGATGGCCGTATTCCGGTGCGAGACGTCGACGGCCGAGTGCAGCGCGCCGGATGCGGCGCAGGCGGCCATCAGCCCGCCCTCTCCCTCGTCGATCACAAGCCATTCATCCGGGCCCAGCCAGAGCGCCGTGCGCCCGCCGGCCGAAGCGGATGTCTTCGGGCGCTCGGGCAACTCAAGCCCGAGAGCGCGCGAGAGCGCTGCCACATCGCCGGAAGCCGCCCGCAGGGACAGACGCTCGGCCGGCGCCGCCGGCGTCAGCCGAACGGAAGCGGAGCCGCCGTGTGTGCCGCGAAGCGGCGTGGTTCGGGTTGCCACATCAGCCATGGATCCGGCCTCCTTCCTTGTCGAAGAACACGGTGTCGGTGACCTCGACTGCAATCGTCCTGTCCTGCATCGGCACGTAGAGCGTCTGGCCGATGCGCGCCCGTCCGCCGGCGACCAGCGCCATGGCAATCGAGCGACCGCAGTTCTCCGACCAATAGGCGGAGGTGACATGGCCGAGCATGGTCATCGGCTTCGGCTGGTTCGGATCGGCGACGATCTGCGCCCCCTCCTCCAGCACGTCGCTCGGTCGGTTCGTAAGCAGCCCGACCAGCTGCTTGCGGCCGTCGCGCATCAGATCCGGGCGCTTCAGCCCGCGGATGCCGACGAAGTCGGTCTTCTTCTTCGAGACCGCCCAGCCGAGCCCCGCGTCGTCCGGCGTCACCGTGCCGTCGGTATCCTGGCCGACGATGATGTAGCCCTTTTCGGCGCGCAGCACGTGCATCGCCTCGGTGCCGTAGAGGCAGCCGCCGAGGGCCTCCGTCCGCTCCCGGATCGCCGTCCAGACGGCCGCACCGTAATCGGCCGGGACGTTCACCTCGAACCCGAGTTCGCCGGTAAACGACATCCGGAACAGCCGTGCCGGCACGCCCATTACGGTGCATTCGGCAACGCTCATATGCGGGAAGGCCTCATTGGAGAGATCCAGCCCCTCGACGAGCGGCGCGATGATCTCGCGCGCCTTTGGCCCCTGCACCGCAATCACCGCCCACTGCTCGGTGGTCGAGGTCAGCCAGACCTTCAGGTCCGGGAACTCCGTCTGCAGATAGTCTTCCATGTGGTGCAGCACCCGCGGCGCGCCGCCGGTGGTCGTCGTGACGTGGAAGCGGTCTTCCGCCAGCCGCCCGACGACACCATCGTCATAGACGAAGCCGTCTTCGCGGGTCATGATCCCGTAGCGGCTCTTGCCCGGCTTCAGCGTGTCCCAGGCATTGGTATAGAGAAGGTTCAGGAATTTTGCCGCATCCGGCCCGACCACCTCGATCTTGCCGAGCGTCGAGGCATCGAAGACGCCCGCCACCTCGCGCACCGTGCGGCACTCGCGGTTGACGGCCACCGCCATGTCCTCGCCGCGCCGCGGGAAATACCAGGCGCGCTTCCAGTTGCCGACGTCCTCGAACGCGGCGCCGGCTGCCGCCTGCAGCGCGTGCATCGGCGTCTGCCGCGCCGGGTCGAACAGGTCGCCGCGGGAATGGCTGACGAGCGTGCCGTAGGTGACCGGCGTATAGGGTGCCCGGAAGGTGGTAAGCCCCACCGTCGGAAGCGGCCGGTCAAGCATTTCGGCGGCAATCGCCAGCCCGTGCATGTTGGACAGCTTGCCCTGGTCGGAAGCCATGCCGTTCGTCGTGAAGCGCTTGATGTGCTCGATCGAATGCATGCCCTCGCGCACCGCAAGCCGGATGTCCTTGGCGGTCACGTCGTGCTGGAAATCGACGAAGGCCTTGACCGTCGTGTCGGGGCCGGCGCCTTCGGCAGCGCCGATCATGCCGCCGGTCCAGGCAAACCTGCTCTCGCCGCCAATGGCCACCGTGCCACCGCCCGCCGCAGCCGCCTCGTCGATCAGGGCGGCGATCTCGTCCGTGCCGTTGCAGGCGCCGACGGAGACGCAGTCCTGCGCATAGATGTCGGGCAGGAAGCGCTGCTGCGCTTCGTCGTATCTGAGCTTGCCGCGCGACTGCGAGAAGAGATGCACCGACGGCGTCCAGCCAGCCGAGACGATCAGCGCGTCGACGGCGATCTTGCGGCTGTCCGTGCTGCCGATGCGGGCGACCTTCATTGAGGAGATCCGCAACCGGCCCGAGGTGTCGAGCACGGCGTGTCCGGTCAGCACCTCGATCCCCAGCCGCTTCGCCTCCGCCACAACCGCCTCGCCGGGTTTGGCCCGGCTGTCGACGATGGCGGCGATGGTCACGCCCGCGCGCTTCAGGTCGAAGGCCGCCTCATAGGCGCTATCATGGGCCGTGTAGACCCCGACCTTGCGACCGACCGTGACGCCGTGGTGGTTGAGGAAGGTGCGCGCTGCCGACGCCAGCATGATGCCGGGCCGGTCGTTGTTGGCAAACACCATGTGCCGCTCGATGGCGCCGGTGGCCAGGATGACCCGCTTGGCGCGCACCTGCCAGAGGCGCTCGCGCGGCAGATCGCGACCGGGCCGCGCGAGGTGATCGGTCACCCGCTCCGCCAGTCCGAGGAAGCCGTGGTTGTAATAGCCGAAGACGGTGGTGCGGGTGAGGATGCGCACGTTCGGCATGGCGGCAAGCTTCGCCGCCGTCGCCTGCGCCCAGTCGTAGCCGTTCTGCCCGTCGATCATGGTGGACGCATCGAAATGCAGCGCACCGCCAACCTCCGGCTGCTCGTCGACGAGGATCACCTCGGCGCCGGTCGCCGCAGCCGACAGCGCCGCCGTCAGTCCGGCAACACCGGCGCCGGCGATCAGCACGTCGCAATGGGCGAACCGGTTGGCGTAGTGGTCGGGATCCTCTTCCTTCGGCGCCACGCCGAGGCCTGCGGCACGGCGGATGATCGGCTCGTAGAGCTTCGACCAGGCCTCGCGCGGCCACATGAAGGTCTTGTAGTAGAAGCCCGCCGCAAAGAAGGGCGACAGCAGGTTGTTGACGGCACCGACATCGAAGGCCAGCGACGGCCAGCGGTTCTGCGAGGCGATCTTGGCACCGTCGAAGACTTCCTGCACGGTCGCGCGCACGTTCGGCTGCCGGCGGGCACTGTCGCGTGCGACATCGAGCAGCGCATTCGGCTCTTCCGGCCCGGCCGACAGGATGCCGCGTGGGCGGTGATATTTGAACGAGCGCCCGACGAGATGCACGCCATGCGCCAGCAGCGCGGAGGCGACCGTATCGCCTTCCATCGCCGTATAGCTCTTTCCGTCGAAGGTGAAACGCGCCGTACGCGCCGGCGTCAGCCGGCCGGCACCCTTGATGCGGAAGGCGCCTAGATTGTTCGGAGAGCCGCTCATCGCGCGTCCCCTTCCGTCTGCTCATAGGTCTCGATGGTCTGCTCGGTCGCTGCCACGTCGGCTACCGGCTGCTTGGGAAGCCCGGCCTTGTAGGTCATCAGGAACCGGTCGCTGACGGTATCGCGGGCCGCGTTGAAAAAGCGTCCGCAGCCATGGATATGGCGCCAGCGTTCATAGGTGACGCCCTTGTCATTGTCGCGCAGGAAAAAATACTCGGCGAAGGCCTCATCGGAAATCTCGGCGATGGTCTCCGGCCGCGCGATATGCGCCTCGCCGGCCCAGCGGAATTCGAGCTCCGAGCGGTCGTGTTCGCAATAGGGGCAATGGATCAGAAGCATCTCTAAACCCTCGAAATCAATGCGCAACCGCGGCGGCGGCCGCTTCGTCGATCAGCCGACCGGTGCGGAAGCGGTCGAGGGTGAGGCCCGACGCCAGACGGTGCGGTTCGCCCTTGGCGATCAGATGCGCGAAGAGATCCGCCGAGCCCGGCGTCGCCTTGAAGCCGCCGGTGCCCCAGCCGCAGTTGACGAAGAGGTTCTTGACCGGCGTCACGCTCTGGATCGCCGAGCGGTCCGGCGTGTTGTCGGTGATGCCGCCCCACTGGCGCATCATCTTCACCCGCCGGAACATCGGGAAGAGCTCGCAGATGGCATCGAGCGTATGGGTGATGATCTGCAACCCGCCGGTCTGGCTGTAGGAATTATACTGGTCGGTGCCGGCGCCGATGACGAGCTCCCCCTTGTCGGACTGCGAGATATAGGCATGCACCGTGTTGGACATCACCACGCAGGGGAAGATCGGCTTCAGCGGCTCCGAGACCAGCGCCTGCAGCGGGTTCGACGCCAGCGGCACGCGCACGCCTGCCATCTGCATCACCACCGACGAATGCCCGGCCGCCGAAACGCCGATCTTTTTCGCGCCGATGAAGCCGCGGTTGGTCTCGACGCCGGTTACTTCGCCGTTGGCTCCGCGGCGAATGCCGGTCACCTCGGTGTTCTGGATGATATGGACGCCGCGATCGGAAGCGGCACGCGCATAGCCCCAGGCCACCGCGTCATGGCGCGCCGTGCCGCCGCGCCGCTGCAGGGCGGCACCATTGATGGCATAGCGGGCGGTCTTGGAGATATCGAGCGGCGGGCAATAGGCCTTCGCCTGCTCCGGCGTCAGCCACTCGTTGTCGATCCCGTAGAGCCTATTGGCGTTGATGTGGCGCTTGAAGCTCTGCTGGTCGTGGGTGTTGTGCGACAGCATCATCACGCCGCGCGGCGAATACATGACGTTGTAGTTGAGATCCTGGCTCAGGCCCTCCCAGAGCTTCAGCGAGTGCTCGTAGATGTCCATGCTCTCTTCGTAGAGATAGTTGGAGCGGATGATCGTCGTGTTGCGGCCGGTATTGCCGCCGCCGATCCAGCCCTTTTCCAGGACGGCGACATTGTTGATGCCGTGCTCCTTGGCGAGGTAGTAGGCGGCCCCCAGCCCGTGCCCGCCACCGCCGATGATGATGACGTCATAGCTCGACCGCGGCTCCGGCGACGACCATTGCGGTTGCCAGCCCTTGTGGCCCCGAAGCGCCTCGCGGGCCACGGCGAAGACCGAGTATTTGCGCATGTCGCCTTCATCTCCCTCGAATATCGGAGGTCTGTTAGAGACATACCCATCGCAAATCAACTTGGCCCGCAATAGCTGTTTTGCGACGCCGCGCCGATTTGTTTCGACACGCCCCGTCGCCGCAAGCGGCGGGGCGTCTCTTCCCAGCCTATGCTCTGAGCAGGACCTTGCCCTTTCGGGCGGATTCGCCGGCCGCGGCAACGGCCTGCTTGATGTCGGCAAGCGCGAAGACCTCCGAGACCGTCAGCTTGATCTCGCCCGCCGTCACGCCCTGGATGATCTCGCCAATCAGCGCCATCAGCTTCTCGGGTCCCAGCCTCGGCGCGATCTTCGACAGCCAGAAGCCCTTCACCACCGCCTCCTTGAAGATGAGATCGCTGGCGGACAGCTCCAGAGGCCGTCCGGACATCAGGCCGAAGGACACCAGCAGCCCCTTCTCGCCCAGCAGCGACAATAGGTCGCCGGCCGAAGATCCTCCCACGCCGTCGATCGCCGCCCCGATGCGCGCGCCGCCGGTGAGCGTTGACACCTTCTCCCGCCAGCCGTCTTCCGAGGTCGAAACGGCGTGGTCGATCCCCAGCGCCTGCAACTCCGACACCGCCTCCTCCCGCCGGACAAGGTTGATGACGTTGATGCCGCGCGGCTTGGCAAACAGCGCCAGCGCCTTGCCGACGGCGCCATTGGCGGCGTTCTGGACGATCCAGCCGCCGCGCTCCACTCCGGCAAAGTCGAGGAGGACCAGCGCGCTCAGCGGCATCGAGATGAGCTGCGCACCTTCTTCGTCCGAGATTCCGTCGGGCAACGGAACGGCCATGGCCGCGGCGGCGAGATAATACTCCGCCCAGGTTCCCGCTCCCGAGACCGCCACGCGCTGGCCGACCTTCAGATGCGTGACGCCATCGCCGAGCGCATCGACGACGCCCATGGCTTCCGTTCCCGCCGATGCCGGCAGCTCCGGCTTGTAGCCGTAGTCGCCGCTGACCGTCAGAAGGTCATGATTGTGGATGGAGGCCATCACCATCTTCACCCGGATCTGTCCGGCCGCCGGCTTTGGCAGATCCGCCTCGCGAACCTCCAGCACATCTGCCGGATTGCCGAATCGGGAATGGATTGCAGTGAGCATCGAGATCTCCTTTTCTCACAAGACGACGGCAGATGCGCCACCGTCTTTGTGATCCGATATAGTGTGCCTCGGATACCTTGAAAGGCGGGGCGCCCGTCCGGAAGATTTTAAAGTCCAGAACCCCTATGCCATATGGACTTCAGGCCTGCTTTCTGATATTTGCCTGACCCAATTGCCGGGCTGCGCGCCGGGCAAACGTATTCTTTCGCCTGGAATCAGCCTGGCGAGCAACAAACCAAAGGAACGGGATTACACGTGCAGGTACTTGTCCGCGACAACAACGTTGATCAGGCTCTCCGCGCTCTCAAGAAGAAGATGCAGCGTGAAGGCATCTTCCGGGAAATGAAGATGCGCGATTACTACGAAAAGCCTTCTGAAAAGCGTGCTCGCGAAAAGGCCGAGGCCGTTCGTCGCGTTCGCAAGCTGGCCCGCAAGCGCATGCAGCGCGAAGGCCTGATCGCTGCTCCGGCGCGTCCGGCCCCGAGCGCGAGCCGCTAATCGGTCGTTTTTTCGACGTTATTTGAGTGCTTATGGGGCGGGGGCGACTTGGTCGCCGCCGTCCTTACTTTTTCCGGATAGACTTGTCCGCTTCGCCCAACCTCGAGGAACCGCGCCTGATGGCCTTCAAGACTGCTGCTGCTTCTTCCGCAACATTCGGCATTTCGGCTCTCACCGCGGCGACCCGTAGCAGGACCACTTTCTCGGCCCTGGCGCTGGCGTCGACCGTGCTCCTCGCCAGCTGCTCCACGACCTCCCAGACGACCGACCTGATCACCGTCGACCGCGCCCAGGGATCGGAGCAGAACATCGCCTCACTGACCGCCGTCATCGCCGCCAATCCTCAGGATCCGGAAGGCTACAACGTTCGCGGCTCCGCCTACGGTCGCGCCGGCGAATTCCGTCGTGCGCTCGACGACTTCAACCAGGCGATCCAGCTGAACCCGCAGTTCTACCAGGCCTATGCGAACCGCGCCCTCGTCTATCGCAACATGGGCAAGCCGGTCGAAGCCGCCAGCGACTACAACCGTTCGCTGCAGATCAGTTCGAACTATGACGTCGCCTACATCGGCCGCGGCAATATCTACCGCCAGGCCGGCCGCAACGACGAAGCCTTCAACGACTTCAACCGCGCCATCGAGCTCGACACCACCGATGGCCGCGCCTACCACAACCGCGGCCTGATCTACCAGCTGCGCGGCCAGCACGCGCAGGCGATCGAGGATTTCTCCAAGGCGATCTCGCTGTCGTCAACGGCAGCCGAACCCTACAACGGCCGCGCCGTCTCCTACCTGGCGCTCGGCGACGACGAGAACGCCTTCGCCGACATCAATCATGCGATCGAGCTGAACGACAAGCTGGCCGAATCCTGGACAAACCAGGGCCTCGTCTACGAGCGTCGCGGCGACACCCAGCGCGCCGCCCGCTCCTACTCACATGCCGTCGGCCTCGACCCGAACTACCAGCCGGCCAAGGATGGCCTCTCCCGCACCCGCGGAAGCTGAGAGGCGTCCCACCTCTCAGCGTCAGGCCTCTTGGCAGCCCGAGCTACCGCGAGACGGCTGACCCGCCTCAGCGCCAGCCGAGCGCTGGCGCCACATGCTTGAGGATCGCCTCGATCACATGGGCATTGTAGTCCACGCCGAGCTGGTTCGGCACGGTCAACAGCAGCGTATCGGCCTCCGCCACCGCCTCGTCCTGCCGCAGTTCCTCGATCAGCACGTCGGGCTCCGCCGCATAGGACCGACCGAAGATGGCGCGCGTGCTGGCGTCGAGATAGCCGATCGAATCCTGATCCTTGCTGCGGCCGAAATAGGTGCGGTCGATGTCGTTGACGATCGCAAAGATCGAGCGTGACACCGAGACGCGCGGCGTGCGCGCATGGCCGGCCTCCTTCCAGGCATCGCGATAGGCGCGGATCTGCTTGGCCTGCTGGATGTGGAAGGCCTCGCCCGTCTCGTCGTCCTTCAGCGTCGACGACTGCAGGTTCATGCCGAGCTTCGCCGCCCAGACGGCCGTCGCGTTCGAGCCGGCACCCCACCAGATGCGGTCGCGCAGCCCTTCGGAGAAGGGCTCCAGGCGCAGCATGCCCGGCGGGTTCGGGAACATCGGTCGCGGATTGGGCTTGGCGAAGCCCTCGCCCTTCAGCACGTCGAGGAGCACTTCCGCATGGCGGCGGCCCATGTCGGCATCGCTCTGGCCTTCCTGCGGTTCATAGCCGAAATAGCGCCAGCCATCGATCACCTGCTCCGGAGAACCGCGGCTGATGCCCAGCTGCAGCCGTCCGCCGGAAATCAGGTCGGCGGCGCCGGCGTCTTCCGCCATGTAGAGCGGGTTCTCGTAGCGCATGTCGATGACGCCCGTGCCGATCTCGATCTTGCTCGTCTTCGCACCCACCGCCGCGAGCAGCGGGAACGGCGAGGCGAGCTGCCGGGCGAAATGGTGGACGCGGAAATAGGCCCCGTCGGCCCCCAGTTCCTCGGCGGCGACGGCAAGATCGATCGACTGCAACAGCGCATCGCCGGCCGAGCGCGTGCCCGACTGCGGCGACGGCGACCAGTGGCCGAACGAGAGGAAACCGATCTTCTTCATGGGGTGCTCCTTACGGGGACGCGGGATGTCTGCCCCGGTATATGGCACGCCGTGCTGTATTCCGTCAGTGGACGGGATGAGACGGATCGTTCACGGATGCTGAACGGCGTCTTCCGACCGCGGATGTCAGCCAAGGCCTTTCAGCGGGTTGGCGATCACCAATCCCTCTATCGTCATCCCGTCCTGCAGATCCTCCGACAGAAGCCGATCGCATCCGCTTTCCAGGGCGGCCGCGGCAATCATCGCATCGTAGACGGACAACTGGTAGCGCTCCGCTAGCCGCAAGCCCAGGTCATGGACATCCGTCGTCAGAGGAACGACATCGAGCAGCGCGCGGCAGCTGGCCAGGAACATGTGAACTTCCGTCCAGGAAAACCCGAGCTTGCGCCGGGCGACATTCGCAAATTCGTTCAGCACCTGAACGCTGACATAGCCGCCCGCCCGCACCGCCTCTTCCGCGGCATCTGCCTTGCGGGCATCTGAGGATACAAGATAGATCAGGATATTGGTGTCGATGAAGCTAGCGGCCATTCGCCTCGTCCCGATCGAACACGAAGTCGTCGGGCAGGCGTCCGCGGAACAGCCTCAACCGCTCGATCAGGTCCTGGCGCGTCGGCTTGCGCGCCACCTCAAACTCGGCCGCGTCGACCGCACGGATCTGGATCTCGTCGCCTTCCTTGAGATCCAGCGCCTCGACGACGGAAGCCGGCAGCCTGACGGCCAGGCTGTTGCCCCACTTGGAAACCTGCATTGCGAGCCTCCGGATATACGTTGAAAGCAGTGTATATCTACGCCCGATCAGGGCAAAAGAAAAGCCCGGCATGGCCGGGCTTCCTCCGTCGCATCCATGGCATCACGTCTCAGTGCTTCATCGCCTTGACGATGTCGTCGGTCATCTTCTTGGCGTCGCCGAGCAGCATCATCGTGCCGTCCTTGTAGAACAGCGTGTTGTCGATGCCGGCATAACCGGAGCCGAGCGAGCGCTTGACGAAGAGGCAGGTCCGGGCCTTGTCGACGTCGAGGATCGGCATGCCGTAGATCGGCGAGGACTTGTCGTCGCGCGCCGCCGGATTGGTGACGTCGTTGGCGCCGATGACATAGGCGACATCGGCCTGCGCGAACTCGCCGTTGATGTCTTCCAGCTCGAAGACCTCGTCATAGGGGACGTTGGCTTCGGCCAGCAGCACGTTCATGTGGCCCGGCATGCGGCCCGCCACCGGGTGGATCGCGTATTTCACCTCGACGCCGTATTCTTTCAGCGTGTCGGCCAGTTCCCGCAGTGCGTGCTGGGCCTGGGCGACCGCCATGCCGTAGCCCGGCACGATGATCACCTTCTGGGCGTTCTGCATCAGGAAGGCGGCGTCTTCGGCCGAGCCCTGCTTGACCGACAGCTGCACGCCGTCGTCGGCACCGGCTGCCGCCGCCTCGCCGCCAAAGCCGCCGAGAATGACCGAGACGAAGGAGCGGTTCATCCCCTTGCACATGATGTAGGAGAGGATCGCCCCGGACGAGCCGACCAGCGCGCCGGTGATGATCAGCGCCAGATTGCCGAGCGTGAAACCGATTCCCGCTGCCGCCCAGCCGGAATAGGAGTTCAGCATCGAGACGACCACCGGCATGTCGGCGCCGCCGATCGGCACGATCAGCAGCACGCCGAGCGCCAGCGCCAGCACGACGATCAGCCAGAAATCGAAATGGCTTTCCGACAGCGTCAGGCCGACCATGAAGAGGACGATCGCCACAAGCAGGCCGATGTTGATCCAGTGCCTGTAGGGCAGCAGGATCGGCTTGCCCGACATGCGCCCGTCGAGCTTCAGATAGGCGATGATCGATCCGGTAAAGGTGATCGCGCCGATCGCGGCCCCGAGCGCCATCTCGATGAGCGCCTGACCGTGGATCTCGCCGATCATGCCGATGCCGAAGGACACCGGATCGTAGAGTGCGGCGGCCGCCACCATGACGGCGGCAAGCCCGACCAGCGAATGAAAGCCGGCAACCAGCTGCGGCATGGCCGTCATCGGGATGGTGCGGGCGATATAGGCGCCGGCACCGCCACCGATGGCGAGCGCCACGACGATCAGGACGAGACCGCCGAAGCTTGGGGTGGCGAGCAGCAGGGTCGTGCCGATGGCGATCGCCATGCCGACCATGCCGTAGACATTGCCCTGGCGGCTGGTGGTCGGATGGGAAAGGCCCCTGAGCGCCATGATGAAGAGGACGCCGGAGACGAGATAGAGGAAGGCGGCGAGGTTCTGTGACATGTTCCCAGGCCCCTCAGCGATCTTTTTTCTTGTACATGGCCAGCATCCGGCTGGTCACCAGGAAGCCGCCGAAGATGTTGACCGAGACGAGCACCAGCGCCACGAAGCCGAAGCCCGTGGCATAGCCGCTGGCGGAAATGCCCACGGCCAGCAGCGCGCCGACGACGATGACCGAGGAGATCGCATTGGTGACCGCCATCAGCGGCGTGTGCAGCGCCGGCGTTACCGACCAGACGACGTAATAGCCGACGAAGATCGACAGCACGAAGATCGCCAGCCGGAAGACGAAGGGATCGATTGCGCCGCCGGAGACGCCATGCGCGGCCATGGCCACGGCATCCGGCGCCTGTTCGGCCGCGACCTTCACGGACTGCACCGCCTGATCGAGCTGCTCCAGCGCGGAATTCATCAGGTCGCTCGCCATCACAGCTCCTCCTTCTTGTCAGGCGTTGCCTTTGCGGGTGCCTTGCGGGTCCGCTTCGGCTTCACGGCTTCCTCCGCAGGCGGCGCGGCACCTGCCGGGTCCCGCAGCGGCTCGGCTGCAGCCGGATCCGCAGGAGCAGCCTCCGCAGCAAGCGCGGCCTCGGCGAAATTGGGGTGCACCACCTTGCCGCCCTGCGTCAGCATGGTCGCCTTGACGAGTTCGTCGTCCGCATTGATGGAAAACGTCTTGGTTTCCTTGTCGACCATGGTCTCCAGAAAGGCGAAGAGGTTCTTGGCGTAGAGCGCCGAGGCCGATGCCGCGACGCGGCCGGGAACATTGTCGTAGCCGATCACCGTCACGCCCTCGACCGTGGCGACGGAGCCCTTCACCGAACCCTCGATATTGCCGCCTCGCTCGACGGCGAGATCCACGGCGACGGAGCCGGGTTTCATGGCGGCGAGCATGGCACGCGTCACGAGGCGCGGCGCCGGACGGCCGGGGATGAGCGCGGTGGTGATGACGATGTCCTGCTTGGCGATGTGCTCGGCAACCAGCGCCGCCTGCTTGGCCTGATAGGCCTCCGACATCTGCTTGGCATAGCCGCCGGCGGTCTCGGCGGCCTTGAACTCGTCGTCCTCGACGGCGATGAACTTGGCGCCGAGCGAGGCGACCTGTTCCTTGGCGGCGGGACGCACGTCGGTTGCGGTCACGATGGCACCGAGGCGGCGCGCCGTGGCGATCGCCTGCAGGCCGGCAACGCCCGCGCCCATGACGAAGACCTTGGCAGCGGGCACGGTGCCGGCCGCCGTCATCATCATCGGCAGGGCGCGACCGTATTCATGCGCGGCATCGATGACGGCGCGGTAGCCGGCAAGGTTTGCCTGCGACGACAGCACATCCATCGACTGGGCGCGGGTGATGCGCGGCATCAGTTCCAAGGCAAAGGTGGTCAGGCCGGCACGCGCCATGGCGGCAAGCGCCGCCTCGTTGCCATAGGGGTCCATGCTGGCGAAAACCGCAGCACCCGATTTGTAGCGGGAAATCTCGTCGGCGCCGGGACGGTTCACCTTCAGCACGATGTCGGCCGATGCGGCATCGGCGACCGTGCCGATCCGCGCGCCCGCCGTCTCGTAATCGCTGTCGAGAATGCCCGATCTTGCTCCGGCGCCCGCTTCGACCACGAGGTCGAAGCCCAGGCCGGTCAGACGCTTCACCGTGTCGGCGGATGCCGCAACCCGCCGCTCACCTTCCCCCTCCCGGGGAATAAAGATCATGTTCGCCAAAATACGCCCCTCTCAGTCTCAACTTGCGGACCCGACAGAGTCGCGCCCGCCCTCCCCGACTTCAGCTGGCGCAGATGTCAGCGAAGCAGGTAGAAGCCGGCAGCGTTGAGGACGATGAAGATGATCAGGCCACCGAAGAAGCCGGCGCCGCCGAAGAAGCCGGCGGCCATGGCGATCATCAGCACGACGAGGTGCATCGTGGTCCACTTGGAAATGGTGAGGAACTTCTCGTAAGTTCTCTCGTGTTCGGCGTAATCCATATGGGCGCCCGTTTCGATCGGCCCGGTGCTGTGGTTGTCCATGTGTCGTCTCCCTTGCGCAGCGCGCGCATGCGCCGATCAAGCGCAGCAACGGCCCTCGAAAACCTGATCTTGTCCGTCCCGAACCGCCCCAAAGCGGCGGGCCGAACCCTACTTCAGGCCTTACACAAAGCCACCTCGAAGCGCAATGGCACCTTATGGCGCAGGCGACCTCCCCGCCGGCTTTCGACCTGACTTCAGCTGGGGCGGATGGGCTGGCGGGCAAGCGCCTGCGCAGACCGCGCCGTCGGCAGGATCGTCAGCGGCGGCATGCCGCTCGGCGGCGACCGGTCGAACATCAGGCGGCGCTCGTAGGGCTGCGAATCGTAGATCGGAAACCGCGCGAGAAGCTTGTTGCGGATCTCGCGGGTTCGTGATGCCAGCAGAGTGAGTTCGAAGCCATAGAGGCTCGTGAATGTCGGCGGCACGACTGTATCGGCATAGAAGTAGCGACGGTAGAAAGCCGAATGTGCGGGCCGAATATGCTGGAGCATCCGGTCCGCATTGAAATGAATGGCCGCCATGATCGTCGGCCGCACGGTCAGATATGGAAGCGCGGAACGCTCCCCGTTCAGATCCGGATCAATCGCCAGCCGCGCCGGATCGATCAACGTCAGGCCCGCGTCAAGAAAGGCATTCAGGGCATCCGGGAAGACGCCGCCGGACTGGCTCAACCGATGTTCGGGCGTCACATGGTGAACCCTCACCGTGCTCACAAGTTCTTCGTAGAGATAGACGCCGAAGACATAGGCGTGGTCGTCGAAATCGGCTTCGTCCAGCATATTGCCTGCTGAACGCGGAAGAACTCCCCGCTCGCGGTAGGACTTGTAGCGAAGACGAGCAATGTCTTCGAAGTCCTCCTGGTCTTCAATACGCCGGTACTCGACTGTATCGAGGACCGAAAGCAACTTTTCTGGAAATCCTTGTGCGAGAGTGAGGCTATTCTGGATATGGCGCATTCGCGGGCGATCTCCTGAGGGTTAACGAGAGGTTAACCCGAGATTCCGCAATGCGTGCGCCAAACGTGACAATCCGTTGGAATTTCAGAGAATATGGTTAATGGCCGTCCTGACGGGGAGTCGGAGCACGCAACCTCAGGTCGCCGGCTTGCCCCGCTTGCGCGACGTCTTGAGGACCGAGATCTTGCCCCGGTTTTGCAGCATCTGGCCGGCGACGTCGGCTTCCACAGGGGGAGAGAACACATACCCCTGGATGATGTCGGCAAAACGATTCTCGTTGATGAGCCGAAGCTGGTCGGGCGTCTCGACACCCTCGATCACGATTCTCAGACCAAGATCCCGGGAGAGTTGGGTAATGCCCCGCAGAAGCTTGATGCGCCTCGGATCGACGTTGAGGTCACGGACGAACGCGCGATCGACCTTGACGATGTCCAGAGGCAGGGTTGTCAGGTAGCTCAGGCTGGAGAAGCCGGTTCCGAAGTCGTCGATCGAGATCGTGACGCCCTTCGCGCGCAGTTGCTGGAGGATGTTGCCGACGGCGACGGGATCGTCGATGAAGCAGTTCTCCGTCACCTCCAGATGGAGCCGCGTCGGCGGCAGGTTGTTGCGCGTCAGGATTTCGAACACTTCGCTCACGATCGACGGGCTCATCAGGTCATGCACGGAGAGGTTCACCGACACTGACACCGGCTGCTCCCACCCGGAACATTCCCGGCAGGCGCGGTCCAGAACAAACTGGGAGATCCCTGCGATGATCCCCATGTCCTCGGCCATCGGGATGAAGATGTTTGGCGCGATCATGCCCTTTTCGGGATGGTTCCAGCGAACCAGCGCCTCCATGCACTCGATTCTCGTTCCATCCGCGGAATACATGGGCTGATAGACAACCCGCAGCGCACGCTCATCGACAGCCCGCCGCAGGTCTTGCTTGAGCTTCTGCTCCTCTATGTAGCGTGCATCCATCTCGGGCTGGAAGAAGACCAGCGTCCCGTTGCCCTTTGTCTTTGCATCGTTGAGCGCCAGGTCGGCCCTGATGTGCCATTGTTCCATGTCGAATTCATCGACCGGGGCGATCACGCATCCGGCGTTGAAGGCGACACTCATCTTGATGTCGCAAAACTCGTAGGTGTGCTGCATTTTCCGGAGCAACTGTTCCATCCGGGCTTCGAGGTCGGCGCGGTCCTTCGCCGTTGCCAGCGCGACGAACTCGTTTCCGACAAGCCTTCCAGCCAGCAGTTCATCGCCAACGTCGACGAGAAGCCTTGATGCGACGGCACAAAGCAGCTGGTCTCCGACCACATGGCCGCGAAGGTCATTGACGTGCTTGAAGCCCTCGATGTCCATGATGACCATGGCTGCCAGCGCGCCCGGCGGGCACCCTTCCAGCCTGGCTGCGGCAAGTGTCGTGAAGTGCGCCCTGTTCGGCAAGCCCGTAAGCGAATCGAGCTGCACCATCCGCAGCATCTTTATCTCGGCCGCGACCCGTTCGCTGACGTCCTCGAGGATCAACACGACGCCGTCATCATCACGCCGACTGGCCGAGCACTCGATATGGCGACCGTCCCCGAGATTGAGGAGCGTGCGAGCGAGCTCTCCCACCACCAGCTGCTGAATCTGCTGGATGCCTTCGTTGCGCCCCTCGAACCTTCGTCTCAGGACGTTGATCAAGGGCAGCCCGGCGATGGACGAGGCATTGGGCAAACCGAGAAGATCGCATCCACGGCGATTGATCACTTCAATGCGCCCGCCGCTGTCCAGCATCACGAGGCCATGGGCGATGGTGGTCAGCGCAAGATCGAACTGATTGGCGATCAGACGGATTTTTCGCGCTGCCAGGACGTTTTCATAGAGGAACTCGCGGACACCGTTTGCCATCGATCGGGTGGTCAGGCCGAAGGGTATGAGCAACAGCGACATGAGCGCGAGATACTGGTCGCCGCTGCTGACACAGGCGAGAATGATGGGAATGCAGCATCCGAGCGTCTGGTAGTCGACTGCCCAGCGCGAGCCATAGTTGCGGCCGACAATGGACATCATGGAACCCATCGTCATGGCCACGCAGGTAAAGGCCACAAAGCTGTCTCTCAACACCAGCATTGCATGTCCGCTCGTGGTGCCGAGCAGAAGGGCAGTCAGCGTGGCGCCGGCAACATATCGTCGCTCCCACTGCGCAATCTGGGCATCGGTCAGCGGATGCTTGTCGACTCTGTCGAAGCGCAGGAATTCGTAGAAACGAAGTGCAAAGACGAGCGCAAAGCCGGCGGCGGCGAAGAGATAGAACTCAGAACCGGTATAGCTGAAAACGATAGCGCACCAGATAACGTGAACGACCACGCCGGTAATCAACGTTCCACGATTTCCAAACAGCGAACTGACAAACGACAGATAGACATCTGTCGGCAGCTTGCTCGGCTCGCGCGCCTTCATAGCTTCGCCCCTTGAATCCAGCGCCACCCTTCGCCGGACCTCTTAAAATTCAGTGATTACCCGAATCTTCCCCCCTGAGACCATAGGGGTTTTTCATGCCTTACTTAACAACTGTCAAACAAGACATCGTAAAAAACCATAGTGCGGCGATTGAGTGGAAATAGGGTGCGGACGGGAGGCGCCGGTTCGACGTGCGCCCGTTGGGCCTGGCGGGAGCCGGCTGTCCAAAAAAGGCCGCAGCGCCTGCAAATCAAGTACATTGTCCTAATGGCCCGATTGATTTTTACCACGCCAGCCAATACAGGTCGCCGACCAAGAACCAATGTGGCGCCCCCTCACAGATCCTGATCCTTGTGGGCGGCAGGATCGCCGCGAGTTACTGCAGGAGGGGATAAGAATGGCTGCGCTGCTCGCGCTTAGTCGCGTGATCGATGCCGTGACCACGGCAATCGGAAAATCCGTCTCATGGCTGCTTCTGGCCGCCGTCCTCATCAGCACCGGCAATGCCATCCTGCGCAAGACGCTGGACATGTCGTCCAACGCCTGGCTCGAGGTGCAGTGGTATCTGTTCGGCACCGTGTTCATGCTGGCCGCGGCCTACACGCTGCTGAAGAACGAACATGTCCGCATCGACATCCTGTCGTCGATGTGGAGCAAGCGGACACGCGACATCATCGACCTGGTACTGCATGTCGTCTTCCTGGTGCCCTTCGCAGCGCTGATGGCCTATCTGGCCTGGCCGTGGTTCTGGCTGTCCTTCAACTCCGGCGAGATTTCGTCCAACGCCGGCGGCCTGATCATCTGGCCGGCCAAGCTGGTGGTGCTGCTGGGCTTCAGCCTGCTGCTGCTGCAGGCCGTCTCCGAGATCATCAAGCGCTTCGCGGTGATCACGGGACGGATCGAGGATCCGCGCCATGACACGGCCGGCGAAATGCCGCCGGCTGCGACGGAGGTATGAGCGTGATCGACTTCATTGCCCATAATCTGCCGCTGGTGATGTTCTCCAGCGTGATGCTGATGCTGCTGCTGGGATATCCGGTCGCCTTCACGCTGGCCGCCGGAGGTCTGCTCTATTTCGTCATCGGCGTTGAACTCTCGGCCATCTCGCCCGAGATCCGGCTCTTCTGGCCGCTGCTGCAATCCCATCCGGAGCGCATCTACGGCATCATGTACAATGATACGCTGCTGGCCATCCCCTTCTTCACCTTCATGGGGATCATCCTGGAGCGGTCGCGCATGGCCGAGGACCTGCTCGACACGATCGGCCAGCTGTTCGGCCCGGTCCGCGGGGGCCTTGCCTATGCCGTCATCCTCGTCGGCGCGCTGCTCGGCGCCACCACCGGTGTGGTTGCCGCATCGGTCATGGCCATGGGCCTGATCTCGCTGCCGATCATGATGCGCTACGGCTATCAGCGGCCGCTGGTCGCCGGCACCATCGCCGCCTCCGGCACGCTCGCCCAGATCGTGCCGCCATCGCTCGTCCTGATCGTCATGGCCGACCAGCTCGGCCGCTCCGTCGGCGACATGTACGTCGGCGCCCTCTACCCGGCGCTGATGATCGTCGCAGTCTATTGCCTCTACATCTTCGCCGTCTCGATGGTGAAGCCGCAATGGGCACCGGCGCTGCCGATGGAAGCCCGGACGCTCGGCAATGGCGTGACATCGCTCGGCGTCATGCTGCTCCTGTCGATCGCCCTCTACTATCTCGGCATGCACGTGCTGTTTACGGGCATCGGGAGCCCGGAATGGCAGCTGGTCACGGCCATGGCGTTTGCCGTGGGAACGGCCTATGTCGTCGCCCTGATCAACAGCCGGATCGAGAAGAAGATCATCTCCCGGCTCGCCGAACAGGTCATCATCGTCTTGGTGCCGCCGCTGGCGCTGATCTTCCTCGTGCTCGGCACGATCTTCCTCGGCATTGCAACGCCGACGGAAGGGGGCGCAATGGGCGCGACGGGCGCGCTGATCCTCGCCCTGGCCAAGCGCCGCCTGAGCTTCGGCATCATCAAGAACGCGCTGGACGCCACCACCAAGCTCTCGGCCTTCGTGATGATGATCCTGATCGGCGCCCGCGTCTTCGGCCTCACCTTCTACGGTATCAACGGCAATGTCTGGATCGAGGAACTGCTGCTGGCGCTTCCGGGCGGAGACTACGGCTTCCTGATCGTCGTCACGATCATCGTCTTCATCCTCGGCTGCTTCCTCGATTTCTTCGAGATCGCCTTCATCATGGTGCCGCTCCTGGCGCCGGTGGCCGAAGCCCATGGCATCGACCTCGTCTGGTTCGGGATCATCCTCAGCATCAACCTGCAGACCTCGTTCCTGACGCCGCCCTTCGGCTTCTCGCTGTTCTTCCTGCGCTCCATCGCGCCCGCCTCGCCATGGCTGGACAAGGTGACCAACAGGAGGATGCCGGCGATGAAGACGACCGACATCTACAAGGGCGTCTTCCCCTATATCGTCATCCAGTTCGCGATGATCCTGGTGGTCATCTTCTTCCCCGGCCTGGTGATGCACTACAAGACCGATACGCCGACTGTTGATCCGGGCGAGATCCGCATCGATATCCCGGGCTTCGGCGGGCAGAGCGATACGATGCCGAACTTCGGCCTGTCGCCGATCGGCGGCCAGACCGGCTCCGACGGGAATGGCAGTGCCGCTCCTCCGGCAGCCCCGCCGGCCTTCGGCCTGCCACCGATCAACTTCGGTGCGGAACAGCCTGCCGCTCCCGGCCAGCAGCCGCCGCCAGCGCCCACAACCCCGGCAGCTCCCCCCGCCTTCGGCCTGCCGCCGCTGAACCTTGGCGGCGACCCGCCAGCGGCACCCGGGACAGAGGCACCGGGGACACCGGCGGGTCAACCGCAGCCGGCTCAACCCGACCTGAGCCAGCCGCCGGCGTTCAATCCCTAGAAACACCTGAGACGGCCTGCAGCATTCCGCTCCAGGCCGTCTCCGTTGTCTGTCGAGGCAAGACTTGCGCCTCTCCCCTATTCCACCAGCGAGCGTTCGTTGAACGCGTCGTACTTCATCACCTCGGCTCGCATCCTGCCCGACCACTTCTCGATGAACGCTTGGGTTGCCTCATGTTCGAGATGGGCCGTCAGCGATTGCTGATCCTGCCAGCGTTCGGCGACCGCAATATGCCCGGTCTTGTGGCTGTCGCCTGTGGTGGAATAGGAAAGGCAACCGCTTCCTGCCCTCTTCTTCGGATTGATGACGTCGACGTCGCCGAGAAAATCATCCACCTCCGATGAGTCGATCTCGATATGGCCGAGGACGATGATCATCGCGCTTCCTCCATCCTGTCCATTCCTCACGCGACCGTCAGAACGATCTTGCCCTGGATGTGTCCTTCGGCCGCTCGTTCATGAGCCTTGCGGGCCTCGGCCAGAGGATAGGTGCTGTCGATCACCACACGGATCTTGCCGTCGTTGAGCAGGGGTGCGAGCTGCGCCAATTGCGCACCGCTGGAGCGAACCTGGGTCGCCGACACCGTCACGTCCCGTTTCGCGGCCTCCTCGGCATCGGCAAAGCCCAGGGGATAGACCGGAAACAGTGCCCCGCCGGGCTTCAGCGTCCGCAGGAAGCGGCCGGAGGTCGGACCGCCGAGGGCATCGACGACAAGATCGAGGCCCTGCACGACGCCTTCGGGCGGCGTCTTCGTGTAATCGATGAACTGGTCGGCGCCGAGGTCGCGCAGGAGCGCCTCATGCCGGCCCGAGGCGACGGCGATGACATGCGCACCCATCAGCTTTGCCACCTGCACCGCAAAATGCCCTACGCCGCCGGCTGCCCCGTTGACGAGCACGGTCCTGCCCGCAAGCGGCACCGGCGCATGCCGATGCGGCTGAAGCGGGTTCGGTTCGTCGTGCCCCAGCTCGACCATGAATTGCCAGGCGGTCAGCAGCGACATCGGCGCGCCGGCGGCATGCACATGGTCGATCCCGGCGGGCTTGAGGGCGAGGTGCGCAGCCGGCACGCTGACATATTCGGCATAGGCCCGGCTCTCGCCGACGCTGAAGAAGCGCACCATGGAGTAGACCTCGTCGCCCCTGGAGAAGTCCGAAACATCGTCACCGACCGCCTCGACGACGCCCGATACGTCCGTTCCCAGGATCAGCGGAAAATCCACCTGCGGCTGCCACTCCGGCGGGAGCGTCCTGTAGCCGTCGCGCAGGTACCAGTCGGGCGGATTGACACCGACGGCGTGGACGCGAACGAGCACTTCGCCTGCCTTCAGCTCCGGGATTGCGACGTCCTCGTAACGCAGCACCTCGGGGCCACCGAATGCGTATTGCAAAACGGCCTTCATCGTCTGTGCCGACATTGTGTTATCCTTTCTGGAAGCCATATACTCCTTCTGGAGCACTGCTCCATATATCCGGAGCACTGCTCCTATTGTCAAGAGAGATTGATGCGCGCTGACGCCAGAAAAAACTACGACCACCTCATTGCCATTGCCCGCGATGTCGTCGCCGAACACGGAGCCGAGGCATCGCTGCGGGATGTTGCCCGCAGGGCAGGTGTTGGGCTTGGCACGCTCTACCGTCATTTCCCGACGCGGGAGGCGCTTCTGGAAGCCTTGCTCCGCACCCGGTTCGGCGAACTGGCGGATCGGGCCAACGAGCTTGAATCATGGGACGACGCTGGCAGCGCTCTTGTCACCTGGCTGCGGGAAGCGATCACCATGACGCACCATTACAGCGGCACGATCGCCTTGATGGTGGCAGCGATTTCAGACGAAGACTCGGCGCTTCACGCCTCTTGCACCACACTGCGCACCGCCGGAACGCGGCTTCTCCTCCGCGCTCAGGCGGAAGGCGTGGCGCGCCGGGACATGGACGGCAACGACCTGTTTGCGCTGATCAGCGCCCTGGCCTGGCTCGCCGACCAGCCGCCGCTCGTGCCGCGCGCGGACAATCTGTTCGACATCATCACGAGCGCGATCCTTACCGGGCGCCCGAAAGCCGATCGCGGCAAGGCCGAAGCCGCGCAGGAATAACCAGCCCGCAGAAAAGCCCGGGTCTTGCAACCCGGGCTCGCTGTTGTGTTGTCTGCAAGGATGTGGATCAGAGCTTGCCGTTGCGCTGCTGGATCATCATGAAGGTGTCGAAGGTGTATTCCGACAGCTGCATCCAGAGATAGCCCTCGCGCTTGAACGCGACCTGATCTTCGTAGATCCGCTTGAACCACTCGTTCGAACCCGAGATCTCGGCGTAGACCTCCTGCGCCGCGTTGAAGCAGGCTTCGAGGATCTCCTGGCTGAACGGACGCAGGATCGTGCCGTCGGCGACGAGCTGCTTGACCGCACCCGGGTTCTTCATGTCGTACTTCGCCATCATGTTGGTGTTGGCGTAGGCGCATGCATCGATGAGGGCCGCCTGGTAGCTCTTCGGCAGGCTGTTGAACTTCTCGAGGTTGGCGAAGGCGTGGATGACCGGGCCGCCTTCCCAGAAGGCCGGATAGTAATAGTACTTGGCGACCTTGTAGAAGCCGAGCTTCTGGTCGTCATACGGGCCGACCCATTCGGCGGCATCGATCGTGCCTTTTTCGAGAGAGGCATAGATGTCACCGCCGGCAATCTGCTGCGGCACCACGCCGAGCTTCTCGACTACCTTGCCGGCGAGACCCGCGATGCGCATCTTGACGCCCTTGAAGTCCTCGACGGTGTTGATCTCCTTGCGGAACCAGCCGCCCATCTGGGCCCCGGTATTGCCGGCGATCATGCCGTAGAGATTGTGGGTCGCGTAGAACTCGTTCAGCAGCGTGTTGCCATTGCCCTGGTAGAACCAGGAATTGGTCAGCCGCGCATTGAGGCCGAAGGGGATCGCCGTGCCGATGGCGAAGGTCGGATCCTTGCCGACGTAGTAATAGGAGCAGGTGTGGCACATTTCGACCGTGCCGGCGCTGACGGCGTCCGCCGCCTGCAGGCCGGGCACGATTTCACCCGCCGCGAAGGTCTGGATGGTGAAATTGCCGCCGGTGGCTTCCGACACGCGGGCAGCGATGTCTTCGGCGCCGCCGTAGATGGTGTCGAGCGACTTCGGGAACGAAGACGTGAGACGCCAGGTTATCTTGGGATTTTCCTGCGCGATGGCTGGGGCTGCAAGCGTGGTGGCCGCGGCAGCGCCCGCCCCCGTCACTGCAGCTTTCTTGAAGAACGAACGACGATCCATAAAGTTACCTCCCGTGAAGACAAACCGCAGGGTAGCTTTTCTCCCCTTCCCCCGGCATGCCGCGAAGTAACCATGTCCCCTTGAGGCTGGCAAGCATCCTGCGACTAATTCCTTAGTGGTGGCCTTGCAAATTCTTCAAGGAATTCCGCAACCTGCGCGAAGAATAGCCAGTCGGCGCGAGCCCCGCGGACGATGCTCAAACATTAGGCGGAAAAGCCCCGGGCAAGGGCGCTTGACCTGCGTTCGATCCGGCGCGACAAACGGGCTCGACCTGCGGAGACTTTGAAATGCCCAAACCCATCGTTGCCGTGCCTGCCGACATCCGCGAAGTGGAGGGTGCGGTCTGGCATGCGAGCCCCAACCAGTACCTCAAGGCCGCGCTCAAGGTGGCGGGCGTCATGAGCTTCATCGTCCCCGCCTTCGAGGACGGCAACGAGGTGGATGCCATCCTCGACCGCGTCGACGGATTGCTGGTCTCCGGATCGGCGACCAATGTCCACCCATCGCTCTACGGCCGGCCTGCGACGGAGGCCGACGGTCCCTTCGATCCCGCCCGTGACGCGACCTCACTGCCGCTGATCCGCCGTGCCCTGGAGCGCGGCATTCCGATGCTGGCGATCTGCCGCGGAATCCAGGAACTGAACGTCGCGCTGGGCGGCACGCTGGCGACCGAAATCCATGAGCAGCCCGGCATTTGGGACCACCGCAAGCCGAACGTGCCGGAGCGTGACCATATGTTTGCGATCCGCCAGCCCGTCTTCGTCGAGGAAGGGTCCTGCATCGCCAGGTATCTCGGCCTCTCGGGCGAAGTGCAGGTGAACTCGCTGCATCGCCAGGCGATCGCCGAGACGGCGCCGCGGCTCAAGGTCGAGGCGAAGGCCGAGGACGGCACGATCGAGGCGGTATCGGTGATCGACGCGAAGAATTTTGCCGTCGGCGTGCAATGGCATCCGGAATACTGGGCGGAGACCGACACGCCGTCGCGGGCGCTGTTTCAAGCCTTTGGCGATGCCGTGCGCGATTACGCCGCCGGCAAGGCGTCGGCGGACACGGCGCCGAAGCCGCTCGCCGCCGTTCGCTGAAACGACAGGATCGAGGGCGGCACCGCGCCGCCCTCTCCTTGAACTCTTGCCTCAGCCCTTGACCGGGGTTTCCGGCACCGGGCTGATCACCGTCTTGTCGCGGAACCAGCCGATCAGATTGTCGACGACCAGATCCGCCATGGCGTTGCGGGTCGGGATCGAGGCCGAGGCCACATGCGGCAGCAGGCAGGCGTTGGGGAACTCCAGGAGTGCGGCCGGAACATTCGGCTCGTCATAGAACACGTCGAGGCCGGCCGCCGCGATCGTGCCGTCGCGCAGCGCCGCAGCCAGGGCATCCTCGTCGACACTGGTGCCGCGACCGACGTTGATGAAGACGCCATTGGCGCCGAGCGCGGCAAAGATCTCCGAGGTGAAGATCTTGTGCGTCGCCGCCGTGCCGGGAACGATGGAAATCAGCGTATCGACGGCTTCCGCCATCTCCTTCAGCGACGAATAGTAGGTGTAGGACACGTCGTCGCGACGGCTGCGTGTGTGATAGCCGATCTCCACCTTGAACGGCTCCAGGCGCTTGGCGATCTCGATGCCGATGCGGCCGAGCCCCAGGATGCCGACCTTGCGGCCCTTCAGAGAGAGCGGCGTCAGCGGGTACGGGCCTTCGCTCTTCCAGCGTCTCTCGCGCAGGTAGATTTCGGCGCGCGGGAACTGGCGCACCGTGTTGAGCAGCAGCGCGATCGTCGTGTCGGCCACTTCGTCGTTCAGCACGTCCGGCGTGTGGGTGACGATGATGTCGTGCTCCACGGCCTTCTTCGTGTCGACGCCATCATAGCCGACGCCGAAGTTCGAGACGATCTGCAGGTTGGGCAGGCTTTCCATCCAGCCGTTGTCAAGCGCGCCGGAGATCGCGACGCCGCGGATGCGCTCACGCACCGCCGGATCGATCTCGGTGACCGGCCCTGCCGGTACCTGCACGACCTCGCAGGCCTGGTTGAGGCGCTCGAGAACGCGCGGATGGATGCGGCCGGGAACGAGTACGGCAACGGTTTGATCGGACATGAGTGTCTCCTCGCAGGATGTTAGCTTCGGGGCCGGTAGAGGCCGGTGGACTGCCGGATGCGCATTTCCGGCTTGATGAGATGGATGCCGTCAGGGTCATGGCTCCCGTCGAGCCTGTCGAGCAGCGCCCGCGCCGCCAGGCGACCGACTTCGCTCTGGCCGTTCCAGACGGTGGTCAGCGCCGGCGTGGCGATCGACGCCTCCTCCAGGTCGTCGTAGCCGGTGACGGCAATGTCGACGCCCGGAACGAGGCCGGCGCGGCCGATGCCGTTCATCAGGCCGATCGCCACGAGATCGTTCCAGCAGACGGCCGCGGTCGGCTTCTGCGGCAGCGACAGGAAATGCACCGCCGCCTCGAAGCCGCCCTGCTTGGAGCGCGGTCCGGGGATGCGCAGGTTCGGGTCGACCTCGATGCCCGCCTTGCGCAGCGCATTGACGTAGCCCTGATAGCGGTCGCGCCCGGTCGAGGTCTGGTCGGTACCGCCGATCATCGCAATCGTCCGATGCCCGAGCCCGATCAGGTGATTGGTGGCAAGCGAGATCCCGTAGCTGTCGTCGCCGCGATAGGTCGGCAGGTTGACGCCTTCCATGGAGCGCGCGACGAGGATCGCCGGCATGCCGTTCGCCTCGGCAAGCTTGACGTCTTCCACCGGCGTGCCGATGGCCGGCGACATGATGACGCCGTCGCCGCCGAGCTGCAGCAGCGTCTCGATGAAGGTCCGCTGCTTTTCGACGGAATCATAGTGGTTGGAGAGGATGAAGGTCTGACGGCTGCGGTCGAGTTCGCTTTCGATCGCTTTCAGGATTTCGCCGTAGAAGGGGTTCATGATGTCGTGCACGACGACCCCTATGATGCCGGAGCGCGAGGTTCTGAGGCTGGCGGCGCGGCGGTTGTAGATATAGCCCAGGGCCCGGGCCTGTTCCTTGATCTTCTCGCGCGTATCGGCGGCCACCAGCGGACTGTCGCGCAGCGCCAGCGAGATGGTCGCGGTGGAAAGGCCGAGGCTTTCGGCAATCGTCGACAGCTTGATCTTTTGCGCCACGTCCCCTCCGACCAGGCAAGCGCCGACTTTTCGTCGGCTTTAAACCCGTTTAAATTCTTTAAGGGGATTTCGCAACCGGTTCTAAAGATTGCGGCGCAACTAGTCGTCTGCCGCGGCGCCCTGCAGGTTGGCGTCCATGGCTTTCAGCAGGCGCAGCAGGGACTTGATCTCCTTGTCGGAGAAATCCTGCACGGCCGCGGCACTGCAGTCGGCAACGCTCCGGCCGATCTGCTCCACCGTCGCCCGCCCCTGTTCGGTCAGGAACACCACCGTCAGCCGTCCGTCTTCACCGTCGTTGCGGCGTTCCAGGAAGCCCTGTGCCTCCATCCGGCTGATGGTCCGGGTCATGGTCGGCGCCTTGACGCCAAGGCGGCTCGCCAGATCCCCTGCCGTCAGCCCGTCTTCGCCAGACAGCGCCAGGATCACGCCGTCCTGGCCGGCGTAAAGCCCGCTTTCGGAAAGGCTGCGGCTGAGCGCCGTGCGCATCGCCCGGGCCGCCTGCGTCACCGCGCTTGCAAGGTCGTTCGTCGAAAGACCGTCGAGGTCCTTCTTCTTGCCCGACTTGCTTTTTTTGCCGTCCTTCTTCTTGCCCATGCCGTCGCCTTCCCGTCTTATATCGGTTCGTGCCCTGGCTGTGTAAAACACCAGACCTATTCATATAGAAGCGAGAAAATAATCACCAGTGCCGCATCTTCTTCCGCATTTCGAAGATAACGATCCGTCACTGCCGCCGTCCGCGCGGGCGGACTGGATCGCCGTGCTGCCGCTTGGCGCACACGAGCAGCACGGCCCGCACCTGCCCTTCGAAACGGACACGCTGATTGCAGCGGGCATCGTGGAGCGGGTCATCGCCAAACTCCCCGCAGACCTGCCGGCGAGCTTCCTGCCGGTCGAGCCGGTCGGCTATTCCATCGAACACATGGACGTTGCCGGTACCCGTTCGCTGCGCTTCGACGAGGCCGTGGACCGCTGGCTGGGCATCGCGGAAGGCCTGCACCGCCAGGGCATCCGCAAGTTCGTGATGCTGAATGCCCATGGCGGCAATGCGCCGCTGATGACGATCGTGACGACCGAGGCGCGGGTCCGCTTCTCCATGCTGGCGGTGGCGACGAGCTGGACCCGGTTCGGCCTGCCGCCGGGGCTGATCACGCCGGAGGAGAAGGCGATCGACATCCATGGCGGCGACATCGAGACCTCCGTCATGCTGGCGCTCTGCCCGGAGCGGGTGGACATGGCGAAGGCTGCGGATTTCCCCTCGCGCCAGAGCGACTTCGCCGCCCGCTTCACCCACCTGCGCGCCTACGGACCGCATGCCTTCGGCTGGAAGATGTCCGATCTCAACAGCCAGGGCGTCGCCGGCAGGGCAGCGGCCGCCACGGCGGAGAAGGGCGAGGCAATCCTCGCCCATGCGGTCGGCGGCATCGTGGAACTTCTGCAGGACGTGGCGGCGTTCGATGCGGGGGAGCTGGGGTAGGATCACTTGTATCCCTGCAGCAATTCCCTCATATTCACAGCGATACAGACCGAGGGAGGCAGACATGAGAATCTCCGTCGCCGAAGCGGAGGGGAAACTTGCAGAGCTGGTAGCCCGCGCGCAACGGGGAGAGGATGTCGTGCTGACGCAACACGGCAAGCCTGCTTTGCAACTTGTCTCAGTCGCGCAATCCCCGCTTTCTCCGGAAGAGCGCCTTGAGGTTTTTGCGAAAATCCGCAAGCGCGCGCGGAAGGACCCCTCTCCATTCGAGGGCGATGCCGCCCGAAGCCAAGATTTTCTCTACGACGAGTTCGGCCTGCCGAAATGATGGT
This sequence comes from Pseudorhizobium pelagicum, assembly GCA_000722615.1. Taxonomy (GTDB): domain Bacteria; phylum Pseudomonadota; class Alphaproteobacteria; order Rhizobiales; family Rhizobiaceae; genus Neorhizobium; species Neorhizobium pelagicum. The sequence continues at coordinate 47,209 of JOKI01000010.1, forward strand.
TGTGGACACCTCCGCTCTCATCTCGATCCTGAAGCGTGAGGATTTGGCTGACGCCTGTGAGCGCGCGCTGGCGCTGGAGTCGCACGTGATCATTTCAGCCGGAACCTTGGTGGAAGCCAGGATCGTCACTTTGCGGGCAGGACGTGGAAGCGATCTTGAGGAGATCATCGCAGCAACTATCAGTGAAGTTATCCCCGTCACCCATGAGCGGGCAAGATTCATCTCCGATGTGTATTGGAGCTGGGGCAAGGGCTTCCACCCTGCTTCCCTCAACTTCGGCGACTGCTTCGCCTATGCCACGGCCAAGGAGTTCGATTGCCCGCTGCTCTACGTCGGCAACGACTTCGCGCAGACCGATGTCCGCGCAGCACTTGCCGGCTCATCCAGCCCGATGTGATCTTATAACATATAAACCCTTTGAAGTCGTAGGGCGCTGGTCTTATATGGGGCCGACATCTTCCGCGCCCTTTGGCGCCCGCAGCTCCTTCGAGGTTTTCCCATGGCCGAAAAGACCACCGACACCGCAGCCCTGAAGCCCATTCCCGTCACCGTGCTCACCGGCTACCTCGGTTCCGGCAAGACCACCCTGCTGAACCGCATCCTCTCCGAGAGCCACGGCAAGAAATACGCCGTCATCGTCAACGAGTTCGGCGAGATCGGCATCGACAACGATTTGATCGTCGAATCCGACGAAGAGATCTACGAAATGAACAACGGCTGCGTCTGCTGCACCGTGCGCGGCGACCTGATCCGCGTCGTGGAAGGCCTGATGCGCCGGCCCGGCCGCTTCGACGGCATCATCGTCGAAACCACCGGCCTTGCCGATCCGGTCCCCGTCGCCCAGACCTTCTTCATGGACGACGACGTGCGTGCCAAGACCGAGCTCGATGCCGTCGTGGCACTCGTCGATGCCAAGCACCTGCCGCTGCGCCTCAAGGACAGCCGCGAAGCCGAGGACCAGATTGCCTTCGCCGACGTCGTCATCATCAACAAGACCGATCTCGTGACGCCGCAGGAACTGGCGGTGGTCGAAGAGGTGGTGCGCGCCATCAACCCATCGGCACGCGTCTACAAGACGAGCCGGTCCGGCGTTGATCTCGCCCGCGTCCTCGACCAGGGCGCCTTCAATCTCGAGCGGGCGCTGGAAAACGATCCGCACTTCCTCGACCATGACCACGGTCACGAGGATCATGTCTGCGGTCCGGACTGCGGTCATGACCATGGGCACGACCATCATCACCACGACCACGATCACGATCATCACGGGCATGACCATGGGCACGATCACGGCCATGACCATCATCATCATGCGCCCTCCGCCATCCACGATGTCACGGTAAAGTCGATCTCGCTGCGCGGCGGCGAGATGAACCCGGAGCGCTTCTTCCCCTGGATCCAGAAGATCACCCAGACCGACGGGCCGAACATCCTGCGCCTCAAGGGCATCATCGCCTTCAAGGACGACGCCGAGCGCTACGTCATCCAGGGCGTCCACATGATCGTCGAGGGCGACCACCAGCGTGCCTGGAAGGACGGCGAGAAGCATGAATCGCGCCTCGTCTTCATCGGCCGCGATCTCGACGTCGAAAAGATCGAACGCAGCTTCAAGGCCTGCGAGGCGACGTCCGCCTGATGCCGACCGTCGCTCCGCTTGATATCGAAGGTCACGTCGTCGCCGCGCATTTCCTCGGCGACACGCCCTTCTTCGCCACCGCCGCCGGCACCATCCATCGCCTCGACAACGGCGAGAAGGTCACGGAAGCGCACGAGGGTCTGCTGGCCTGCATTCGCGATCCCCACAGCGCCACGCTCATCACCGGCGGCGAGGATGGCAAGATTCTGCGGATCGGCCAGGACGGCGGCGTCACCGAACTTGCCCACGTGCCCCGCAAGTGGATCAGCGTCGTCGCCGGCGGACCGCAAGGCGCCGTCGCCTACGCCCAAGGCCGATCGAGTTTCGTGCGGCTCGCCGACGGCAGCACCAAGGAATTTGCAGAGCAACGCAGCGTCGAAGGCATCGCCTTTGCGCCGAAGGGCCTGCGGATCGCCGCCGCCCGCTACAACGGCGTCTCACTGCACTGGGTCGGCACCAATGCGCCGGCCGCCGATCTGGAGTGGAAGGGCGCCCATACCGGCGTCACCTTCTCGCCGGACGGCCGTTTCCTCGTCACCATGATGCAGGAAAACGCGCTGCACGGCTGGAAGCTCGACGGCAAGCCGGGCGATGCCCGCCACATGCGCATGACCGGCTATCCCGCCAAGGTCAAATCGCTGTCCTGGTCGGTCAAGGGCAAATGGCTCGCCTCCTCCGGCGCCCCCGCCGCCATCGTCTGGCCCTTCTCGGCCAAGGACGGCCCGATGGGCAAGGCACCGCTGGAACTCGGCACACGTGCCGACATCATGGTCACCAGCGTCTCCTTCCATCCGGCGGAGGAAGTCCTGGCGATCGGCTTCATCGACGGCATGATCCTCGGTGTGCGCATTGCCGACGGCAAGGAGGCGCTGCTGCGCCGCCCCGGCAAGGGCGCCATCACCGGCATGGGCTGGAGCGCGACCGGCAAGCTTCTCGCCTTCGCGTCCGAGGCCGGTGACTGCGGCGTGATCGACATCGCGGCCTGAGCCCGCCGACAACGGAAGCCCGGCATGATCCCCTGGACCCTCATTGATACCGCATCCGTGCCGGGTGGCAGCGACGAGCTGAGGCTCAAGCAGCGCGGCACCGAATTCTCGATCATGCTCGGCACCAACGAGCTGATGAACAGTCGGCTCAGCGGTTCGGAAGAGGCGCTCGCCAGACTGTCCTGCGACAAGATCCGTGACCGCCCGCGCCCGCGCATCCTGATCGGTGGCCTCGGCATGGGCTTCACGCTGCGCGCCGCCCTGGCCGAAGTGCCGGAGGGCGCAGAGGTCGTCGTGGCCGAACTCGTACCCGCTGTCATCCGCTGGGCCAGAGGGCCGATGGCGGAGGTCTTCCGTGGCTGCCTGGATGATCCGCGCGTCACGGTCGTGGAGGCCGATGTCGGCCCGCTGATCGCCTCGAAGGCCGATGCCTATGATGCGATCCTGCTCGACGTCGACAACGGCCCGGAGGCGCTGGCCCGGGACGAGAACGATCGCATCTACGATCTGGGCGGCCTTAACGCCGCCAAACGGGCACTGCGTCCGGGCGGCGTCCTCTCCGTCTGGTCGTCAGCACCCGACAGCCAGTTTACCCGGCGCCTGAAGACGGCGGGCTTCACGACCGACGAAGTGCCCACGCGCGCCAACGGCAAGCGCGGCGGTGCCCGCCACATGATCTGGGTGGCGGTCAAGGACAAGCACTGATCCAGGCCGACAGGTTTGACATCAAGACAGCACGGAGAACCGCGGCGGATCTCTCCGCCACGGCCTGATCCAGCGGGTGGGCAGGCAGTGTTTGCAGTTCGTATGTGAATGTCAGGCGGTCCGCCTGCCCGATCGCTTCCGGCTGTTCCCGAAGTCCGGAGCGGGACGTGTCAGTTCCCGACAACCGGAGCTTCGGGTGGCGACCGGCCTGACGCCGGTCTGCCACCGTCTGCAACCATCACGGGACGCCGGGCGCTTGCCGGGGGAGGCAACCGGTTCGCGAACCCGGCCCCTGTCCGATGACGCAGCCATTGTCGCAAGCCCTGATCGGGTGGGGACGAAAGTGGACGCAGAAAAATGGCCGGGCATTGAAACGCCTGCGATTTTTCAGAGCCACGCAATATCCTTGCTCACGCCGAGCGGACGGCACCGATAATCTCGGCAAGCAGACCGTGAAGCTCGTCGCGATAGCCTGTGCGGGCCGACGGCGAGGTCGCGTCCGAGGTCATCACCACGGTCAGACCGAGCGACGGCACGACGTAGAGCATCTGGCCGCCATAACCCCAGCCGAAGCGGACGTCCTCGCCGCCGATCCGGCGCAGGAACCAGCCGTAGCCGTAACCGTCGCCGGAAAAGCGGGAATTGGTGCGCGGCGTCCAGGACTGCTCGATCCACTGCTGCGGGATGACCTGCACGCCGTCGGCGGTCCTGCCGCCGTTCTGGTAGAGCTGGCCGAAGGCCAGCAGCGACGAGGCGGTCATCGCCATCTGGTTGCCGCCGAGATAGATCCCCTGCGGGTCACGTTCCCAGGAGCCGATCCGGAAGCCCTCGACCGGCTCGAACCAGTCGCGCGACAGCGCCAGTGTCGACTTCTCCCCGACGCGGGTGAGGATGGCGGAGAGAAGATGGGTGGAAGCGGTGGAATAGAGCATCTGGCCGCCCGGCTCCCCGTCGAAGGGCTCCGACAGCGCAAACCGCACCCAGTTGCCGCTCGATACCCAGCGCCCGTAGTTCGGTCCCGCCATGCGGGCGAGACCCGCCTGCATGGAAAGAAGGTTTCCGATGGTGATCTCGCTCATCCGCGGGTCCGGATTGCGCGGCAGCTCGCTCTCCAGGAGCGGTGCGATCTTCTGGTCGACGCCCTGTAGCAACCCCTTGTCGATGGCGATCCCGACCATGCCCGAGATGATCGATTTCGAGGCCGACTTGATGTTGGTGGAATCGCCGATTCCGCGGCCGTTGAAGGCGCGCTCGGCGAGCATCTCCCCTTCCCGCGAGACCAGCACGACCTTCAACGCATCGAGGTCACGGACCCCGTCGAGGACGGCATCCAAGGACGCCCCGCGAGGCGGAGCCTGCGGCACATCCTGAGCCCGCAGATGGCTGGCGGTGAAGAGGAGAGGAAGGGCGGCGAGTGCGGTGCGGCGTGTGATCATGAGTACAAGCTAGGGCGCCATCGAGTGCCGAACCATGGCAGAAGGCGCGGATTCACGTCAAGGTGATGGCCCGTGAGGTTTGGTCCGAACGGCAACTAGAGCTCTGCCTTGGCAAAGATATCGGTGATCCAGTCGAGGAAGACCCGTACCCGCGGCGAAAGCTGCCGGTTCTGCGGGTAGAGGGCTGCCAGCGGCGTCGGCGCCGGCGGGAAATCCGCCAGCACCTCCACCAGGTCGCCTGCCTCGACATAGGGCCTCAGCCGGTAGCGCGGCGCCTGGATGAGCCCGAAGCCCCGCAGCGCAAGGTCCACGGTCGTATCGGAGTTGTTGACCCTGATCCGCGGCGGCAGCGTCACGTTGCGGATCTCCCCGCCGACGGTGAACTCCAGCGGCATGACCTGCCCGGTGCGCGAGGAGATGAAGCCGATCGCCAGATGCCCATCCAGGCCATCGGGCGTCTCAGGCATCCCATGCGTCTGGAGGTAGCCGGGGCTGGCGCAGGTGATTTCACTGATCGACCCGAGCTTTCGCATGATCAGCGAACTGTCGGCGACCTCGCCGGCGCGGATGACGCAGTCAACTCCTTCGCGCAGCAGATCGACATAACGGTCGCTCTGACCGATCTGCAGGTCGAGAAGCGGATACCGCTCGAGAAATTCGTGCAGGTGCGGCAGGAGAAAGATCTGGGTGAGGCGCGGATGCGCATCGATCCGCAACACGCCCTGTGGTTTCGCATCGCGAAAGATGGTCTCCGCCTCCGCCATCTCCGCCAGCACCGAAAGGCAGCGCTGGTAAAAGGCGTGGCCGTCCAGGGTGGCGGCGACATGGCGGGTCGTCCTTTCCAGAAGCCGCGCACCGATATCCGCTTCCAGTGCCTTGATCGCCTGGGTTGCGGTGGAACGCGCCAGACCGAGGTCGGCAGCCGCTGCGGTGAAGCTTCCGCGCTCCACCACGCGGACGAAGAGTTCCATGCGCGTCAGACGGTCCATAGCGCTGTTCATCTCACGCAAATTATCTTGCCGATCAACAAGCATTGTTCTGTACAGAGATCAACGTATCTCTTGGCAGCCAGTCCGCGTGTATGGCGAGCTAAAAGGAGAACCAACCATGCCATTCGTCAACATCAAGACACCCGAGGGTGCGCTCACCAAGGCGCAGAAAGAGGAGATCGTGCATCGTACGACCGACATGCTGGCCGACTACTTCACCGAGGCGGCCCGGCCGCACACGATGGTGCTGATCGAGGAGGTGAAGGACGGCGGTTACGGCCGCGCCGACGAAGTCTTCGTCGTCCCCGACGCCTATCGTGCTGAGGAAACAGCGTGATCTCTGCGCTGCATTAAGACCTTCGGCCGGCACCATCCGGTGCCGGTTGTTGCGCTATCGCCCGGTGCAGATCCGGGCGATAGCGCATGAAAAGCAAAACACTTTGAAACATCGGGCCGTCTTGGCGGTTCTGGAGGCCGAACAGGCGCCCGAAAGGGCGCGACATCCAGAACGACCACCAAAAGGAGATGGCCTTGAAAGCGCTGGTTTGGCACGGAAAAGAGGATATTCGCTGCGACACGGTCTCGGATCCCGAGATCGAAGACGCCCGCGACGCGATCATCAAGGTCTCGAGCTGCGCCATCTGCGGCTCCGACCTCCACCTCTTCCACAACTACATTCCGGCCATGGAGCCGGGCGACATCGTCGGTCACGAGATGATGGGCGAGGTCGTCGAAGTCGGCTCGGGCGCCAAGGGCGCGCTGAAGAAGGGCGACCGCATCGTCGTGCCCTTCACCATCTTCTGCGGCGAATGCGACCAGTGCAAGCGCGGCAATTTTTCCGTCTGCGAACGGTCGAACCGCAACAAGGCCATGGCCGACAAGGTCTTCGGCCACACCACCGCCGGCCTCTTCGGCTATACGCATCTGACCGGTGGCTATCCCGGCGGACAGGCGGAATACATGCGCGTGCCCTTCGCAGACAAGACGCACATCAAGGTCCCGGATACCCTCAGCGACGAACAGGTGCTCTTCCTCGGCGACATCTTCCCGACCGGCTGGCAGGCCGCCGTCAATTGCGAGATCGAACCGACCGACACGGTGGCCATCTGGGGCTGCGGACCGGTGGGTCAGATGGCCATCCGCAGCGCCGTCCTTCTCGGCGCCAAGCAGGTGGTGGCGATCGACTGCATTCCGGAGCGGTTGTCGATGGCCGAGGCGGGCGGCGCAATCACCATCAACTTCGAGACCGAAAGCGTCGTGGAGCGCCTCAACGACCTCACCTCCGGCAAGGGTCCCGACAAGTGCATCGACGCCGTGGGACTGGAATCGCATGTCTCCATGGGCCAGCCGGACACGATCCTCGACCGCGCCAAGCAGATGGTCATGATGGAAAGCGACCGTCCGCATGTGCTGCGCGAGATGATCTATGTCTGCCGTCCCGCCGGCATCATCTCGATTGCCGGCGTCTATGGCGGTCTCGTCGACAAGATCCCGATGGGCCCGGCCATGAACAAGAGCCTGACCTTCCGGATGGGCCAGACGCACGTCAACCGCTGGACCGACGACCTGCTGCGCCGGATCGAGGAAGGCCAGATCGACCCGTCCTTCGTCATTACCCATACGGCGAAGCTCGAGGATGGACCGGAAATGTACAAGGTCTTCCGCAACAAGCAGGACGGCTGCATCAAGGTCGTGCTGAAACCATGAACATAGGAGAGCGATGATGACGTTCATTGCAAATGCTGTTCAACGCAGCGACAACCCGCGGGTCCAGTCGACCGGGCCGAGCTCGCTCGACTCGTCAGATCGCCTGGCCCGCAACCTCGGATGGTTCAGCATCGGCCTGGGGATCACTCAGATCGTCGCCGCCCGCAGCCTCAGCCGGACGCTGGGGATACCGGAATCGGAAAACCTCATCCGGGCCTTCGGCGCGCGCGAAATCGCCAGCGGCATGCTGACGCTGTCGCTCGAGAAGAAGGCTGGGCTCTACAGCAGGATTGCCGGCGATGCGCTGGATCTGGCGGTGCTGAGCACGGCGGTGAAGGAGGACAACCCGAAGCGCGGCAATGCCGCCATGGCGCTCGCCATGGTCGCCGGAGTGACGCTGCTCGACGTCGCGGCAGCGCTCGGCGTCAGCCGCAACAATGCGCGCGATCCCCACGACGAACGCGATTACAGCGACCGGAGCGGCTTTCCGAAGGGCGTACAGGCGGCCCGCAGACAAGCGGAAGACGCCGACGAAAAGCCGGTCAAGGCGCTCTCCCCGCCGCAGACGGCATTTTCCGGACAGCGGGCGTAAGAATGCCGGCCCGCTCTCTTCGAAAGAGGGCGGGCCGAGCTATCTCAGAAGCGGTAGGTGATGCCGCCGCCGATCAGCCAGGGATCGATCTTGGCCTTGCCGCTCAACGCACCCAGGCTGTCGTGGTCCGCCGACCAGTCGGTTTCCAGGAAGATCTTCTTCACGTCGAAGTTCACGCCCCAGTGCTCGTCGAGCATGTAGTCGAAGCCGACCTGCAGCGCGACGCCGAAGGCATTCTCGACATCGAGGTTGTGGAAGCCGCCGCGCTCGCTCTGGTTATAGAACATCGAATAGTTCACGCCGGCGCCGACATAGGGCTTGAACGCGCCGAAATCAGTGAAGTGATACTGCAGCGTCAGGGTCGGCGGCAGCAGCCAGGCGCGACCGACCGGCACGCCGACCGCACCATCCTCGTCGATGTCGGCAAACGTGGTGCCGAGGATCAGCTCGGCGGCGATGTTGTCGGTGAAATAGTAGCTGATGTCGAGTTCGGGGATGACCGAGTCCGAATAGGAGAGGTCCGAACCGGCGACGCCGTTGACCGAGCCGCTGTCCTCCGTGATGACGCCGACGCCGCGCACGCGGATCTGCCAGGGGCTGGATGCCGCCGGCACCTCCGCGACCGGCGCCTCGACGATCGGCGCCAGATCCGCCGCTCCCGCAGCCGTGGCTCCGAGCATGGCCAGACCCGCAGCCAGCCCGCTGATGCGTGGGCATTTCCTGTTCATTGAGACTCTCCTGAAATCACTGGATGATATGACGGAGAGTGACTTAATACGCTGGCGCAACAACGGCTTGAGCCAGATCAAACGGCCTTGACGGATGTCAGGGAAACGGCCCGTTCAGCCGCCTCCCAAAGAAAAACCGCCTCCCCTCATCGGGAAGGCGGTGTTTCGGGCAGTCGGGGCGCTCCAGGATCGTAAATGGAGCAGCACCCGGTGCCGAACGGTCAGGCGAGCTTGCGGCCGCTGGCGACGATCATGCCCGCGGCACCCTCGAGCCATCCGGCCTTCAGCTCGAGCGCCAGGAAACGCGCGCGCTCGAAGGGGCCGGGCATGACCAGATGCCGGGTCTTGTCGGCGAAGAAGCCGAATCGTTCGTAATAGGCCGCGTCGCCGACCAGGAGCACGGCGCCATGGCCGCGGTGGGCCGCCTCGGTGACGGCAGCGCGCATCAGCGCCCCGCCGATACCCTTGCCGGCATGCGCATCGTCCACCGCGAGCGGCCCGAGCAGCAGCGCGTCGACGGCCGTGCCGTCCTGGCTGATGCCGGCCTCGATGTTCCAGAGCCGGACCGTGCCGATCACGTGACCCGCGCCATCGCGCGCAACCAGCGCCAGTCCCTCGGCCGGCAGGCGGCCGCGGCGGATCTTCTCCGACGACTTCATGCGGCGCTCAGGCCCCATCGCGTGGTCGAGAAGATTTTCGCGCGCAACGACATCCGCCGGCGTCTCGGCGCCGATGGTAAAAGTGGTGGATGGTGCGAAGAATGCACGCACAGAATCAAGAACAGCGGCCATCCCGGCCTCCCGTACCCAAACCCGTTTCAGACGGTGTCAGACGAAAATTGTGAAGGTGCCGCCCCGGCTGGTTACGGGGACGGCGTTGTCGGACTTCAGATGACGTAGCTTTTCAGCGGGTCGAAGCCGTTGAAGGCGACGGCCGAATAGGTCGTCGTATAGGCGCCGGTGCCTTCGATCAGAACCTCGTCGCCGATCGTCAGCGAGACGGGCAGCGGGTACATGTTCTTCTCGTACATCACGTCGGCCGAATCGCAGGTCGGGCCGGCCAGCACGCAGGGCTCCATCTCGTCGCCGTCGCGCTCGGTGCGGATCGGGTAACGGATTGCCTCGTCCATCGTCTCGGCGAGACCGCCGAACTTGCCGATGTCGAGGAAGACCCAGCGGTGGTTGTCATTGTCGGACTTCTTCGACACGAGAATGACTTCCGCCTTGATCACGCCGGCATTGCCGACCATGCCGCGACCCGGCTCGATGATCGTCTTCGGCAGGTTGTTGCCGAAGTGCGAACGCAGCGCCGCGAAAATCGCCTGGCCGTAGGCTTCCGCCGACGGCACATCGCGCAGGTACTTCGTCGGAAAGCCGCCGCCCATGTTGACCATCTGCAGGTGAATGCCCTGCTTGGCAAGCGATGCGAAGACGCGCTTGGCATCGGCGAGCGCCGAATCCCAGGCATCGACCTTCATCATCTGCGAGCCGACGTGGAAGGAGACGCCGTAGGACTCCAGGCCCAGCTGGTGAGCGTAGACGAGAACGTCGACGGCCATCTGCGGCACGCAGCCGAACTTGCGGGAAAGCGGCCATTCGGCGCCATCACCATCGGTCAGCACGCGGCAGAACACCTTTGCGCCGGGAGCGGCACGGGAGATCTTCTCGACTTCCTCGTGGCTGTCGACGGCAAAGAGCGCGATGCCGAGCGCATGGGCGCGGGCGATGTCCCGTTCCTTCTTGATGGTGTTGCCGTAGGAGATACGCTCCGGCGACGCGCCGGCGTCGAGCGCCATCTGGATTTCGGCGACCGATGCGCAGTCGAAGTTCGAACCGAGCGAGGCGAGAAGCTTCAGGATCTCCGGCGCCGGGTTCGCCTTGACGGCGTAATAGATCGCGCTGTCCGGCAGGGCGTGGCGGAAGGCATGGTAATTGTCGCGGACGACATCGAGGTCAACGACGAGGCAAGGGCCATCGGGGCGTTGGGTCTTGATGAAGTCGAGAATCCGAGCGGTGGTCATCTTGCAGTCCCTCATGATCGTGGCTCCGGCGGACCGGAGGACAAAGGGCGAATGAGAATATGCAAAGGCACCAGCCGGTGGAGACCCGGTACCGCAATACGCTCAAGCGCGCGAATTTTGAATCAGCACCCTGCCAAGAGCGAAGATTCGGCTTTGTCTGCCATGGATTGGAGGGGGGTACCCGACCGCACTTCCGGCAATGATGGTGTGCCTCTGCAGTATTGCCGGCTGTTGGAAAGCCGGCAGAGACTAGAAAGGCCCGCACCGTCGTTGCTTCAAGATGTCCTCGCATTTCCCGGTTGGCCGGAATAGCGACTGGAGGGGTTAGTTCCAGGTACCTTACCGATGACCTCACCTTAGGGATAAATCCCAGTTCGAGGGTCGGCGGACACCCACAGGCACGTGCGACTTTGGGCAGCACCGGAGATAAGAACATTCGCCTTCACAATCAAGAGGTTTTTTGACCTCGAACAAAAATACTTGCCTCGCCATCGAGGATATGCAGTGGCCGCCCAGAGCGCCCATTTGCAGAAACGATATCGCCAGCCTACATTGGCAGGCGAAGGCCGAGAGGGTTTGGCATGACCACAGTAAATAAGCAGAGCGTTTTGAGGGACGAGCGCACGGGCTTACCGCTTCGCGAAGTGCGTCTGCTTGTTCCCGATGCAGGGGACCCTGAGGTGCGGGCACGACTGAAGGCTGCGATCGCAACTCTGGATGCTGAAGACGAGCGTGAATCGATGCAATGGATCGAAAGCGTTTCTCTCTTCGACAACGAAGACCGGGACACCGAATGAGGCGGGGGGATCTGGTGACGGTGGCCATCTCCGGCGACTACGGCAAACCGCGTCCCGCCGTTGTGATCACGTCCGATACTCTCATCAGTGAGGGGCACGATGCCATCGTGCTCTGCCAGCTGACGTCAACCATCAACGACCTCGCCGACTTCCGCGTCGCAATCGATCCCGCTCGCGACAACGGGTTGAAACTGCGATCCGATATCATGGTCGACAAACCCGTTGCCGTCTCGCGGCGGCGAATCGGCTCGGTCATCGGCCGACTGAACGAAGCGGAAATCAAACGCCTCAACTCGGCATTGGCATTCGCGCTCGGCTTGTCGAACTGAACCGGCGCCAGAAAGAACATCATGGACACACTCACCCGCATGCGCGCCTTCATCGACGTCGTCGAGGCCGAGGGCTTTTCGGCGGCGGCGCGGCGCACCGGGCGCTCCAAGGCGCTGCTCTCCAAATATGTGAAGGAACTGGAGGACGATCTGGGCGCCCTCCTCCTCAACCGCACCACGCGCCAGTTCTCTATGACCGAGGCCGGTCATACCTACTACCGGACGGCGGCCGACATCCTGAAAGAGATCGACAATCTCTCCGACCTGGTGCGGGAGAACAATGCCGACCTCAAGGGCAAGCTCCGGCTGTCCGTGCCGCGCACCTTCGTCGATGCCGAGGTGGGGCAGTCGCTGATCGATTTCGCCAAGGAGCATCCCGACGTCTCGCTGGAAATCGTCGCCGAGGACCGCTTCGTCGACCTGATCGAGGAGAGCTTCGACCTTGCCATCCGAATCACCAAGCTGGAAGATTCCGGCCTGATCGCCCGCAAGATCGCCGACTTCCGCGTCTACGCCTGCGCCTCCGCCGATTTCCTGGTGCGCCATGGGCCGATCGACACGCCGCAGGATCTCGCCCGCGTCCCCTTCATCATCGACACCAATTCGCGCTGGCACAACAACGTCCGCTTCTCGAGCCCGGAAGGGGCCACCATCTCCGTGCCGGTAAGCGGTCCGCTTGAGGTCAACAGCCCCCAGGCAACGCTGCGCGCTGCAAAGGCGGGCCTCGGGGTCGCCATCATCCCGGATTTCGTCGCCGGCCCCTCGATCCTGTCCGGCGACCTCGTGACGCTGCTGGATGACTATATCGCCAAGGACCGCGGCATCTATGCGGTCTATCCGCACCGCCGCTACCTGCCGGCCAAGGTGCGCAGCTTCGTGGACTATCTGGCCGTCTGGTTCCGCCGCCGTGCCTGAGGCGAGGTCGAAATTCCGACCCATTTGCGCCGCAGAAAGCCATAAGTTCCCATGAAAGACGCGCCCCGACCATGAAGCACGCCCTTCCGTTCCTGACCGCACTGGCCGTCTCGGCACCCGGTATCGCGCTGGCCCACCCGCACATCTTCGCCGAGGCGCGTCTGGAAGTCATCGCCGCCGATGACGGGACGGTGCAGGAACTGCGCAATGTCTGGCGATTCGACGAGGTCTTCTCCTCCAGCGTGCTCCTGGACTTCGACACGAACACCGACCTCAAGCTCGACGAGACAGAACTGGCGGCCCTCGGCGAGGTGATGCACGCGTCGCTGGCCGACTTCGACTACTTCACGACCATCTCGGTCGACGGCACGAGCGAAAAGATCCAGAAGCCCGACGTGATCCATGTCTCCTATGAAGACAGTCAGGTTATGGTGTTCTTTGCGGTAAAACCGGAAAAGGCGACGCCGCTGAAGGGAAAGCTCGCCTTCGGCGTCTACGACCCTTCCATGTACACGGCGATCGACTTTCCGACCGACGGTGACCTGGTGGTTCAGGGCAAGGCGGCGGATGCCTGCCAGCACCAGGTGGTCCGGCCCGACCCCGACGAGATCATCGCCCAGAACAGCGCCACGCTGACGGAAGCCTTCTTCGACGACCCATCCGGCACCGACATGTCGAAACTGTTTGCAACGCGGCTGGAGCTGACCTGCTGATGCGGGGCAGGACCGTCGCAGTCACGCTGCTTCTGGCAGCGGTCGCCATGACCGGGGCCGCGCACGCCCAGTCGTCGCTCGGCGTCGGCTCCGCCGAACCCGCCTTCAGCATCGGCGGCCCGCTCGGCGGTTTCTTCGCCTGGATCAACAGCTACCAGCAGACCTTCTACCGCTCGTTGACAAGCGCACTGAAGGCCATGCGCGAGGATCCCTACGCGCTCGCCGGCCTCGTGAGCCTGTCCTTCGCCTACGGCATCTTCCATGCCGCCGGCCCCGGCCACGGCAAGGCGGTGATCTCCTCCTACATGATCGCCAACGAGGTCGAACTGCGGCGCGGGGTGGTGATCTCCTTCATTTCCGCCCTGCTCCAGGGGCTGACGGCCATCCTGCTCGTCGGCGTCGCCTTCTTTGCGCTGCGCGGCAGCGGCATCACCATGACGGCGGCCACCTGGGCCATGGAAGTGGCGAGCTTCGCGCTGGTCGCCCTCTTCGGCGCCTGGTTGCTGGTGCGCAAGCTCGCATCCCTGCGGTCGCGCCCGGTGCCGATGGCTTCCCCTGCGGGCGCGCTCGGCTCGACGGCGACCTTCGGCGGCGGCTCTTCCTCCACCGGCCTGCGGTTCCAGGCCGTCGAGGTGACCGACCACGATTACACCGGCAGCGGCGGCTACTGCGAAACCTGCGGCAACAGCCATGCGCCCGACCCGCGCCTTCTCGGCGGCAGCCGGTTCCGCGCCCGCGAAGCCTGGTCGGCGATCGTCGCCGTCGGCCTGCGCCCCTGCTCCGGGGCGATTCTGGTCATGAGTTTTTCGCTGCTGAACGGTCTCTATGTGGGCGGCATGCTCTCCGTGCTCGCCATGTCGCTCGGCACCGCCATCACCGTATCGCTGCTTGCCGTGCTTGCCGTCTCGGCAAAGGATCTGGCCATGCGCTTCGCCGGACCGGGTTCGGCGCGCGCTGGACGCATCGCGGCGGGTTTCGAGATCGCCGGAGCGCTCTTCATTCTCCTGATCGGGCTTTCCCTGCTGGGCGCCTCGCTGCAGGCCTGAGTTCAGGCCTGCGTGTCACGCTTGCGCTGGTAGCGGGCCCGCAGCCAGAAGACCAGGAAGAACGACAACACGGCCAGCACCGCGAAGACGGCGGCGGCCCAGGGCGAGAATTCGTCCGCCAGCCACAGCATGATCGGCGGCATGACGAAGAACAGTCCGAAGAAGCCGAGAAGGATGACCGCCGCAGCGATCGCCGGGCTTTTCACGTTGTTGCCGCTCATGCTGCCGTTCCTTCCGAAATCTCTGTACGTATGTCCTCCAGCCGTCGGCGCTGGGTGCCGTCCGGGCCGAAGTTTTCCGGCGCAAGCCAGGCCTCGAAGGCCTGCTTCAGGAGTGGCCACTCACTATCGATCATCGAGAACCAGGCCGTGTCGCGGTTGGCGCCCTTGGAGATCATGTGCTGGCGGAAGATGCCCTCGAAGCTGAAACCGTAGCGGACGGCTGCGCGCTTGCTCGGCTCGTTCTCGTTGTGGCACTTCCACTCGTAGCGGCGATAGCCGAGATCCTCGAAGACATGCCGCGCCATCAGGTAATGCACCTCGGTGGTCAGCGGCGAACGCTTCACGTCCGGTCCGTGCGCGACCGAGCCGACCTCGACGACGCCGTTCTTCGGGTCGGGCCGCATGTAGCTGGCCATGCCGACGATGCGGCCGCTGGCATTCTCGCGAAAGACGAGGGTGACGAAATTGCTCTGCGTCCGAGCAGCCTCAAGCCAGCTGCCGAAGTCTTCTTTTCCTGCGAAGTCGTCATTGGGGAAGTACCGGATGAGCTGGTTGACATCCATCCCCCCAAGACCGTCCCAAAGCGCGTCCAGATGGGCTTCCCGTTCATAAGGCTCAAGCGTCACGAAGCGTCCCGTAAGCATGACGGGGCCTGGAGCTTTCACCTTGTAGTTCCTGAGATCGCGCATCAATTCCGCCTCGTGTATTTCAATCGAGGCTTAGGCCAGCCACCCGGCAAAGGCAACTGGCCCAGGGCGACTTACGCCTGCACCTTCGCCGCGGAAACGGTGGCGTCGATGTGGTCGATCAGCGCGTCCGGCAGGCCGAGGCGACCGGCGAGCAGGTCGAGGTAGCCGCGTTCGGCGCGGGTATCCGGATCGATGGTGATGCGGGTGGCGGTATAGAGTTCCACCTTCTGCTCCTCGGTGCGCGCCGCAGCGACCAGTTCGTCGATGTCGACGGGATTGGCAAGCTCGTTGGCGATGAAGGCTTCCGCTTCCGAACCGAGGTCGACGGCATGCACCTTGTCCATGATGTTGGCGCGCTCGTTGGCGTCGATATGACCGTCGGCCTTGGCGGCAGCGATCATCGCCCGCACCAGGGTCAGGGCGAAATCATTGGTGAGCGCGGGCGACTGCAGGCTGAACGGCGAGCTTGCCGGCGGCGGCAGGATCTCCGGCTCCCTCTGGGGAACGGGCGCGCTTTGCGGCGCCTGGCCGGACTGGTAGTTCTTGTAGGCCATGTAGCCGAGGCCGGCGATCGCCGCGATGCCGCCGACGGTGGCGACATTGCCGACGAGCTTGCGGCCGGTCTTCGTGCCGAGGAGGGCTGCGGCAATGCCCGCCGACTTCAGCGGGTTGTTCTTCGCCATGTCGCCGAACTGCCCGGCCTTGCCCAGCAGGCCTCCGGACCCGAGCATGCCTTCGGCCTTGCTGCCCATCTGCGGGCCGAGGAACTGGTCAAGAAGCTTTTTGGCGTCGAACATCGCTATCTCCTGCTGATGAAATTCAGTCAGAAGATAGGGAGCCTGCGGCGGAAAACCAATGTCTTCGAACGCCCCACCGGGCCGTTGACGAAAATGTCAGCCCCTCAGGGCTGCCGCCTCGCGGGCAAGCGTCGTGATGCCCGCCCAGTCACCGGCGGCGACCAGATCCTTCGGTGCCACCCAGGAGCCGCCGACGCAGACGACGTTCGGCAGCGACAGGTAGTCGCGGGCGTTCTTCAGCGAGATCCCGCCGGTCGGGCAGAACAGCGTGCCGGCGAGCGGCGAGGACACCGACTTCAGGTAGGCCGCGCCACCGGCCTGTTCGGCGGGGAAGAACTTCAGGATCTCCAGGCCTTCCTCGCGCAGCGCCATGACTTCGCTGGCGGTGGCGGCACCCGGCAGAAGCGGTACGTCGGAGCCCTTGGCGGCGTCCAGGATGCCGCGCGTTGCGCCGGGACTGACGATGAAGGTCGAGCCGGCCTTGACGGCGGCATCGAAGTCGCGCGCGTTCAGGATCGTGCCGGCGCCGACATTGGCGCCCTCGACCTCTGCGGCCACGGCCTTGACGGCGTCGAGCGCGGCCGGGGTGCGCATGGTGATCTCGATGGCCGTCAGGCCGCCGGCCACCAGGGCGCGTGCCAGGAGAACGGCCGACTTGGCGTCGTCGACGATCAGGACCGGAACGACCGGCTGCGCCCGGAGAATCGCGAGGAGGTTGTCAGTCTTGCCGGCCATGGGGCGCTCCCGTTTTTCAAACGATTGAAGATTGCTCGCAAATACCGCCCCCGCCCCTGGTTGTCGAGGAAAAATCAACCTTTTCGGTTGATCACACCTTTGCCAAACGCTGCCCTTGCCATAGGTTCTGGGCGTTGACGGGCGGAGCCTCCATGGCCAAGGAAATTGAACGCAAGTTTTTGGTAGAGGGTGACGGCTGGCGCGATGAGGTCGCCTCATCATCCGATTTCATCCAGGCCTATATCGTGACCATGGACGACCGCTCGCTGCGGGTGCGTTTGATGGACGAAGAGCGCGCCACGCTGACGCTGAAGATCGGCACGGACATGATCAGCCGCGACGAATTCGAATACGCAATTCCCGTAGCGGATGCCCGGGAGATGATCGCGGCGGCCGTCGGCATCGTTCTCGAGAAGACCCGCTATAACGTCGATCACGAGGGCTTCACCTGGGAGATCGATGTCTACCACGGCACCTATGCCGGATTGGTGGTGGCCGAGGTGGAAATGGAAGATGAGGAGCAGGATCCGGCCCTGCCCGCCTGGGTCGGCGAGGAAGTGACGGGCGACCGCCGCTACTCCAACCAGATGATGGCAGCAACGGACATGAGCATGGAGCTTTGCGATGGCGTTTCGCATAAGGCCTGACCGTCTGTTCACCGCGGAGTTCCGCTCCGTCGCCGAACACCAGCTGCGGCAGGCCATCCACTTTCTGGAAGAACAGCCGGAGGGCCCGCACGAGGCTGTCCACGACGCGCGCAAGAAGTTCAAGCGGGTGCGGGCCCTCTATCGCCTGGTTCAGCCGGACGCCAAGGAGTTCCGCAAGCGCGAGAACGAGCGTATCCGCGAGATGGCACGGTCCCTGTCCGCGGTCCGCGACGCGACCGCGCTGGTGGAGACCGTCGATTACCTGGCCTCCGAGGCCGGGCCGCCGGAGGAACTGGCGGCACTCCATTTCGCCTCGAAGGCGCTGATCGAGCGCCGCGACCGGATCGCCCACGAGGAAAGCGACCTGCCGGCCAAGATGGCGGCCGCGGCGCAGACCTGCCGCGAGGCGATCGACGCGCTGCAGGACCTCGACCTCGACGACGGCCCGCGCCGGACCGCCCGCCGGCTTGCCAAGGCCTGGCGCAAGCAGCTGTCGCGTGCAGCAGCAGATCTGGTCGCCTGCGAGGAGGGTGGCGATGCGGAGCATTTCCACGACCTGCGCAAGGTCGGGCAGACCTACTGGATGCACCTGGCGCTCTTGTCCGACCTCTGGTCCTCGGCCATGCGCGCCAAGCAGCGGGAGGCAAAGACACTGGTCGACATGCTCGGCCACGAGCACGACCTCTCGGTGCTGACCCAGGTCGTGGACGAGAACCCGGATCTCTTCGGCGACAGCGAGACGCTCGCCCGCGTCATCGGCGCGATCATCGCCCGCCAGCAGGACCTGCGGCTGAAGGCGGTCGCTCAGGCCAAGCTCGTCTTTGCCGACGATGCCGACACGGAAGCGGCGCGCATCGCGCTTCTCTGGAAGGAAGCGGCGTCGCGCAAGTAGGTTGCAACCGGGCCGAAAGCCCAGCGACAGAAAGCGCGTTGCGCCGGCGCCCGTCTGGTTGTATTTCCCCGCCATGACCGACAACCCTCTGACCCAGACGCCGGCTGCTTCCGGCTCCACTTGCGTGGCGGCGCTCTACCACTTCGCCACCTTCCCGCGCTGCGCCGAATTCCGCGAGCCGCTGCAGGCGCTCTGCGAGGAGAATGGCGTCAAGGGCACGCTGCTGCTGGCCCGCGAAGGCATCAACGGCACGATCGCCGGCCCCGATGCCGGCATCGCAGCGGTGCTCGCCCACCTGCGCGCACAGCCGGAGTTCGCCGGGCTGGAGCACAAGGAAAGCCGGGCCTCGAAGATGCCCTTCCTGCGCATGAAGGTGCGCCTGAAGAAGGAGATCGTCACCATGGGCGTCGAAGACATCGACCCCAACAAGATCGTCGGGACCTATGTGGCGCCGAAGGACTGGAACGCGCTGATCTCCGACCCCGACACGATCGTCATCGACACCCGCAACGACTACGAGACGGCGATCGGCATCTTCAAGGGCGCCGTCGACCCGCAGACGAAGACGTTTCGGGAGTTCCCCGACTGGGTGAAGAACAACACCGGCCTGCACAACAAGCCGAAGATCGCCATGTACTGCACCGGCGGCATTCGCTGCGAGAAGGCGACTGCCTTCATGAAGGAACAGGGCTTCGACGAGGTCTATCACCTCAAGGGCGGCATCCTGAAGTACCTGGAGGAAGTGCCGGCGGAGGAAAGCCTCTGGGAGGGCGCCTGCTTCGTCTTCGACGAGCGCGTCTCCGTCGAGCACGGCCTGAAAGAAGGCAACCACAAGCTCTGCCACGCCTGCCGCAACCCGATCACCGCCGAGGAAGTCACCTCCCCCTTCTACGAGGAGGGCGTCTCCTGCAGCCACTGCTACGACACCCGCACCGAGGCCGACCGCGACCGCTACCGCCAAAGGCAGCACCAGATCGCGCTGGCGAAGAAGCGTGGCGTCAAGCACATCGGCAGCTGATCAGAAGGCTTTCGGTAGACCCGCCTGTTTCAGCGTTTCGTTGGCCGTGTGGCGCGACTTGACGCCATGGTCGACGATGAAGTGCCGCTTGGTGAGAGGGCTGTACCAGATCTCGTGATCACCCTTGCCTGGCCGCACGAACGTACAGCCTGCGGCCAGGAGCAGATCCTTCAGCTCGCGCAGATAGCCGCCCATGCGTTAAAAACGCGGGTTCGGCACTTTGGCCAGATGTTCCGACATGATGTGGACCGGGATTTCCGGAAGCTCGAACACCTGCCCGTTCAGTTCCAGCAGATCGCCGATCGCGGCAAGCACCTTCGGCTCCAGCATTTCGATCGTTTCGGCTTCCACTGCAAGGCCATCGATGTCTCGACTGCTCGCGACCCAGACGCCCGCATCCTCATCCCAGAGGGCGCGGACGATGATGGAGGAGTGCTTCATGCGGTTGTTCCTCGCAAGGCTTTCGTGGAACCTTCATATCACGCAGGCCGGGGAACAGAAACAGTTCGGGAGAGCCCGCCGCGACGGAAGGGCTCCCCCTGTCTTGCTTACCAGCCGGTGACGACGGCGCCCTTGAACTCGTTGGCGATGAAGGCCTTGATCTCGTCGTTCTGGTAGGATTCCACCAGCGTCTTCACCCAGGGCGCATCCTTGTCGGCGGAGCGGACGGCGATGACGTTGACGTAGGGAGCCTTCTCGCCTTCGATGGCGATCGAATCCGTCTTCGGGTTCAGGCCGGCCTCGATGGCGTAGTTCGTGTTGATGACCGAGGCGTCGACATCGTCCAGCGAACGCGGCAGCTGGGCGGCATCCAGCTCGACGATCCGGATGTTCTTCGGGTTCTCGGTGACGTCGGCGATGCCGACCTTCACGCCCTTGGCTTCATCGACCGAGATCACGCCCTTGTCGGCGAGAACCAGCAGCGCGCGGCCGCCGTTGGTCGGGTCGTTGGGGATCGAGACGGTGGCGCCGTCTTCCAGTTCATCGAGGCTCTTCACCTTCTTGGAATAGACGCCCATCGGGAAGTTGACGTTCTTGGCAACGCTGACGAGGTCGAAGCCGCGGTCGGTGACCTGGTTGTCGAGATAGGGCTGGTGCTGGAACGAATTGGCGTTCAGCTCGCCGTCGTTCAGCGCCTGGTTCGGCACGACATAGTCGGAGAACTCGAGGATTTCGATGTCGAGACCCTTGGTGGCGGCCACTTCCTTGACCTTCTCCATGATCTGGGCATGCGGCCCGGGGGTGACGCCGACCTTGATGGTTTCGGCAGCCGCGGAGCCTGCGGCGAAGGCGGCGATGGCAGCCGCCAGGATGAACTTCTTCATGGGTATCTCCCTTTCAGGTGTTGTAGTCTTCTAGTTCTTGCGGGTTTTCTTGTCGAAACGGCGCGCCAGGGCATCGCCGCTGCTCTGGACGGCCTGCACCAGCACGATCAGCACGACGACGACGGCCAGCATCACCTCCGGCATGAAGCGCTGGTAGCCGTAACGGATGCCGAGATCGCCCAGCCCGCCGCCGCCGACGGCACCGACCATGGCGGAGTAGCCGACGAGGCTGACAAGTGTCAGCGTCAGTGCCAGCGTGAGGCCCGGCTTGGCCTCGGCGAGCAGCACCTTGAAGACGATCTGCATCGGCGTGGCACCCATGGCGCGGGCCGCCTCGATCAGTCCCTTGTCGACCTCGCGGATGGCCGATTCCGCCAGCCGCGCGACGAAGGGAATGGTGGCGATCGTCAGCGGCACGATGGCCGCCGAGGTTCCGATCGACGTTCCCGCCACCAGCCGCGTGAATGGGATGATGGCGACGACGAGGATGATGAACGGCGTCGAGCGGGTGGCGTTGACTATGGCGCCGACAATCTTGTTGATGGTCGGCGCCGGGAAGAGTTCGCCCCGGCCGCTGGTCGCCAGGAAGATGCCGATCGGCAGGCCGATCAGCGAGCCGATGACGCCGGCAACGGCGACCATGTGGACGGTCTGCAGCAGCGCCGTCCAGAGAAGCGAAATGAGCATGTCAGGCGCCATAGCCGAGCACCTCCGTCGTCAGGCCGGTCTGCTGGTAGAAGCGGGCGGCCCGCTCCAGGGTTTGGGGATCGGCCGCATAGGACACGACGAGCGATCCGAAGGGTTCGCCGGCAATCTCGTCGATCGCGCCGGCGAGGATGTTGAGGTCGGGACCGATCTCGGCAACAAGCCGTGCCGTCAGCGGCTGGAAGGCAGTCTCGCCGAAGAAGACCAGCCGCACCAGGGCGCGATCGCCCGGCGCCGGCTGCGGCTTCAGGTCCGCACGGATCCATTCCGGCAGCTTGGCGCCGATGGCGGCCGACAGGAGCGACTGGGTCGTCTCGTGCTGCGGTGCGGTGAATATGTCGAAGGTCCGGCCGCTCTCGACGATCTTGCCCTTGTCGATCACCGCCACCTGCGAGGCGATCGTCTTCACCACCTCCATCTCGTGGGTGATGAGGAGGACGGTCAGGCCGAGGTCGCGGTTGATGTCCTTCAGGAGTTCGAGGATTGACTGCGTCGTTTCCGGATCGAGGGCAGAAGTGGCCTCGTCGGAGAGCAGCAGCTTCGGCTCGGTGGCGAGCGCGCGGGCAATCCCGATGCGCTGCTTTTGGCCGCCGGAAAGCTCGGCCGGATAGCGGTCGGCCTTGTCGCCGAGACCGACCAGATCGACGAGCGGCGCAACCCGGTCGCGGATCGCCTTGCGGTCCATTCCGGCGATCTCGAGCGGCAGCGCGATATTGTCGAAGGCGGTGCGCGACGAGAGGAGGTTGAAGTGCTGGAAGATCATGCCGACCTGTCGGCGCAGGTCCCGCAGTCCCGTCTCGGCAAGCGTGCCAACCTCGATGCCGTCGACGACGACGCGACCGGAGCTTGCCTTCTCCAGTCCGTTGACGAGGCGGATCAGCGTCGACTTGCCGGCGCCGGAGCGGCCGATGATCCCGGTGATGCCGCCACGGGCGACCGTCAGGTCGACGCCGTCGAGCGCGGTGAAGGCCGGCTGGCCATTGCTGCCGCCGAAACGCTTGGTGACGGATTCGAACGCAACCATGCTGTCCGATGTCTGCGCCAGAGGTGTCTCCGCACGGTCCATCGGGGGCCTCCCGGAGAAGGCGTCAAAGGCTCTGGACAGTTGGCTCATGGAATTCTCTTCAGTGAAAGTCCGCAAGCTGCGGATGACGGAACGTGGGGTGAGGCTTCAGGCCCACATACACATTCGGACGGTGCGGCACCGCTCTAGCATCTTTGCTTTCAACTTTTCAAATCCCATTGGCGCGAACGGCGTTCGCTGATGGTCTGCTTATGGCACCGGTCCTGGCACCATGCCGAGGCATCAGTTTCCACTTTTCTCGGCAAACCGGGAAAAACTATGCGCGGTCCGCTAGGCGACAGCCAGCAATCGAGGTGGCGCGAACGTCTCGAACGTCGGCCGACCGAGGAGATAGCCCTGGATGAGGGTGACGCCCATGTCCTGCAGGAGCGCCATTTCTGCGGGTGTTTCGACACCCTCGCAGACGGCCTTGATCCCGAAGTCGCTCAGCATTGCCAGCGTGTGCTTGACCACGATCTGCTTTGCGGAATTGGTGTCGATGCCGCGGATCAGATCCATGTCCAGCTTGACGATATCCGGCTGAAAATGGGCCAGCAGGTCCAGCCCTGAGTATCCGGCACCGAAATCGTCGATCGCCGTCTTGAACCCCATGTCCTTGTAGGTGCGCAGGATGTTCAGCAGGTGGTCGATGTCCACCCTCTCGCTTTCGGTAAACTCGAAGATGATGCGGTCGAGCGGGAAGCCGACACGCGCTGCGGCAGCCAGCGTCATGCGGATGCAGGCGCGCGGCTCGTAGACGGCATTGGGCATGAAGTTGATCGACAGGTTCGTCGCCGGGTCCCGGCGCAGCCCTGCCGCGAGCTCGATGGCCTTGGTCCGGCAGCGCTGGTCGAAGGCATAGCGGTTGGCATCTGTGACCTGGGACAGAATGGTCCCGGCGCCCTCCCCGTTCAGGCCGCGCACCAACGCCTCATACGCGAAAGCCTGCCCGGTGCCCATGTCGACGATCGGCTGAAAGGCCATGGAGAAGGGAAGATCGAAGGCCTCGCCATCCCGGCACCCTGCGCAGCTCATGGGTAGATCTCTCCATTGAAAGAGACCAAACTAGGCGCGATGCGTTAAAAAATAACGCTCTAATACAAAGTTTACTGATTTCCTCTCGGAAATTCGAGCGCCAGATCGCGGTACCACTTGCCGCTTTTCTTCACCGTCCGCACCTGCGTCTCGTAGTCCACATGCACCAGCCCGAACCGCATACGATAGCCTTCCGCCCATTCGAAAT
Organism: Pseudorhizobium pelagicum; assembly: GCA_000722615.1. Taxonomy (GTDB): domain Bacteria; phylum Pseudomonadota; class Alphaproteobacteria; order Rhizobiales; family Rhizobiaceae; genus Neorhizobium; species Neorhizobium pelagicum. The sequence goes on from JOKI01000010.1 coordinate 71,140, forward strand.
TGTCCATCAGGCTCCAGGCGAAATAGCCGCGCAGGGGATAACCGCTGGCGACGAGGTCGGCGCAGACGGAAAGATGGTCGGCGTAGTAGTCGAGGCGCGGCTGGTCATCCACCTCGCCGTCGGTGCCGATGCCCATGTTGTAGCAGGCGCCGTTTTCCGTCACGTACATTTCCGGCAGATCGTAGCGGCGATAGAGGTCTTCGACCAGCGAGGTCATGGCGGCAGGCCAGACTTCCCAGCCGACGTCGGTCACCGTTTCGCCGACAAAGGGCGCCGACCTGGTGGCGGGGAACTCCGCACCTTCGGTGGCATCCTCGGCAACGCGCATCGGCGTGTAGTAGTTGAGGCCCCACCAGTCGAGCTTCTGGCTGATGGTGGCAAGATCGCCCTCCTCCACCTTCGGCATGCGGTCGCCGAGCGCGTTGAGCAGCGAGGCGGGATATTCGCCCTTGAAGACGGGGCCGAAGAAGGCGCCATTGTGGAAATCGAAGGCGCGCTCGGCAGCGGCCGTGTCCTTTTCACTGCCGGAGCCCGGGATCACCGAATGGGCGTTCAGCACGAGACCAACCGGCACCTTGGGGCTGACGTCGCGGATCGCTTCCACCCCCAGGCCGTGGGCGAGATTGGTGTAGTGCATGGCGTGGAGCGCCGCCTCCATGTTGCGCTCGCCCGGCGCATGGACGCCGTAGAGATGCGACAGCCAGACGGAGCACCAGGGCTCGTTGAAGGTCGCCACCGCATCCAGGCGGTCGCCGAGACGGTCCATCACCACCTTGGCGTAGCGCTGGAAGGCATAGGCGGTCGAGCGCGCTGTCCAGCCGCCGTCGCCCATCAGCGCCAGCGGCAGGTCCCAGTGGTAGAGCGTGGCAAAGGTCCGAATACCGCGCGCCTTGCAGCCGTCGACCAGGCGGTCGTAGAAATCGAGCCCCGGCTCGTTCACGCGCCCGACACCCTCCGGGATGATCCGGGGCCAAGCGACGGAAAAGCGGTAGGCGGAGACACCCATCTCCTTGATGAGATCGAGGTCCTCCTCCAGGCGGTGGTAATGATCGCAGGCGACATCGCCGTTGTGGCGACCGAAGACCCGTCCCGGCATGTTGGAGAAGGCATCCCAGATGGACGGCTTGCGGCCGTCCTCCTTCGTCGCCCCTTCGATCTGGAAGGAGGCGGTCGCGACTCCGAAGGTGAAGTCGGCGGGAAAGCGGCTGGCGAGCATCTTGGTGTCGGTCATGGTGGACCCGTGTCGTTGGAATATGGACGAGCTGTCGTCTACGGCCGTTCAGCCGGACCGCGAGGCACTCAGGCCGGCATCGGCGATCCGATGACGGCCTGCGCAAAACCCTTAGTTTTCTTCGACGGAGACGCCGCCTTCGCCGATCTTGATCTCGACGCCCGAGGGCTCGGATTCTTCCTGGTAGACGTAGATGCCGAGCCCGATCACGGCGACGATGAGCGCCCCGATGATCATGTAGAGGCCACTTCTGTTGTTCATTCCCTGCCGCCCTTGATGCGATGAAATCGACGGCTAGCTAGTGCTCCGTCATTCGTTCGGCAATAGCGAGATTTCACCGGAAGCGCAAAGGAAGACATGAGGAGCCCGGATCGGGCTCCTCACAGGCTAAAGGCGGAGCTTACAGCTTCACCCAGGCACCGTTTTTCTTCGACGACGCGACGCAGGCCTCGACGAAGGCGACACCCTTCACGCCGTCATCGACGGTCGGGTAGATCACCGCCTTGTCGAGCGACACGCCCTTCTTCCTGGCGTTGATGGCATGCGCCGCTTCCGTGTAGATCGTCGCGAAGGCTTCCAGATAGCCTTCCGGATGACCCGACGGGATGCGGCTGACGCGGCCGGCAGCAGCGCCGGCGCCGGCGCCGTTGCGGGTGATCAGACGCTTCGATTCCCCGAAGGGCGTGAACCACAGGTAGTTGGGGTCGGCCTGCACCCATTCGATGCCCCCCTTGGTGCCGTAGACGCGGATTTTCAGGCCGTTCTCGTGGCCGGGCGCCACCTGGCTGCACCAGAGCATGCCCTTGGCCGGCTTTTCACTTCCCTTGGCGGCAAAGCGCAGCATCACGTGCGCATTATCGTCGAGCCGGCGGCCTTCGACGAAGCTGTCGAGATCGGCTGCGAGACTGTCGAGCGTCAGGCCGGTGATGAAGCAGGCGAGATTGTAGGCATGGGTGCCGATGTCGCCGGTCGAACCGCCGGCGCCGGATTGTGCCGGATCGGTGCGCCAGACCGCCTGCTTGGCGCCGGTCTGCTCGACCGCCTCCGTCAGCCAGTCCTGCGGATATTCCACCTGCACGAGGCGCAGCGTGCCGAGATCGCCGTTCTCAACCATTTCGCGCGCCTGCCGCACCATCGGGTAGCCGGTGTAATTGTGGGTCAGGATGAAGAGTGCCTTCGCCTTGTCGGCAACCTCTTTCAGGGCCTTTGCATCCTCCAGATTGGAGGTCAGCGGCTTGTCGCAGATGACATGAATGCCCTTTTCGAGAAAGGCCTTGGCGGCGGCGAAATGCACGTGGTTCGGCGTCACGATCGATACCGCTTCGATACCATCCGGACGCGCCGATTCCTTCTCCGCCATCTCCTGGAATGAGCCATAGCAGCGCTCCGGGTCGAGCCCGAGGTCACGGCCCGAGGCCATCGCCTTTTCCGGCGTCGAGGACAGCGCCCCGGCCACCAGATCGAACTGATCGTCCAGCCGTGCCGCCATGCGGTGCACCGCACCGATGAAGGCGCCCGCGCCACCCCCCACCATGCCGAGCCGGATCTTCGGCTCGCGCGCCTGTTCGTCCTTGCCTTCGATCGCCATTGTCGTGTCTCCTTGAAAAAATCACTGCGAGAAAAAAGCCCCCCTCTGGCCTGCCGGTCATCTCCCCCACAAGGGGGGAGATGACTCGTAGCGCCGCCTCGATCCGGGTCGAAAGGCGGCGGCAGGTTAAGCCCCTCCCCCTTGTGGGGAGGGGTTGGGGAGGGGCTCTATTCTAAAGCCCCAGCATCCGCCGGTTGGCCGCGTCGTCCGTGCCGCCGGCGGCAAAGTCGTCGAACGCCTTTTCCGTCACGCGGATGATGTGGTGCTTGACGAACTCGGCGCCTTCGCGCGCGCCGTCCTCGGAGTTCTTCAGCGCGCACTCCCATTCGACCACGGCCCATCCGTCGAAGTCGTTGGCGGTGAGCTTGGAGAAGACGGCGCCGAAATCCACCTGGCCGTCGCCGAGCGAGCGGAAGCGACCGGCACGACCGACCCAGCCCTGGTAGCCGCCATAGACACCCTGCCGGCCGGTCGGATTGAACTCCGCGTCCTTGACGTGGAACATCTTGATCCGGTCCTTGTAGATGTCGATGTTCTCCAGATAGTCGAGGCACTGCAGCACATAGTGCGACGGGTCGTAGAGCATGTTGGCGCGGGGGTGGTTCTTCACCCGCTCCAGGAACATCTCGAAGGTGACGCCGTCGTGCAGGTCCTCGCCCGGATGGATCTCGTAGCAGACATCGACGCCGCAGCTATCGGCGTGGTCGAGGATCGGCGTCCAGCGGCGCGCCAGCTCGTCGAAGGCGGTCTCCACGAGGCCGGCGGGACGCTGCGGCCAAGGATAGATATAGGGCCAGGCCAGTGCGCCGGAGAAGGTCGCATGCGCCTTGATCCCGAGGTGCTTCGACGCCGAGAGCGCCATCTTCACCTGTTCGACGGCCCATGCCTGGCGCGCCTTCGGATTGCCGCGCACTTCCGGTGCCGCAAACCCGTCGAAGGCTTCGTCATAGGCCGGATGGACGGCGACCAGCTGGCCTTGAAGATGGGTGGAAAGCTCGGTGACCTCGATGCCGTTCTGGCGCGCGACGCCCGCGAACTCGTCGCAGTAATCCTTGGACTCCGAGGCCTTCTTCAGGTCGATGAGCTGTGAGGCCCAGGTCGGGACCTGCACGCCGATGTAACCCTTCTCGGCGGCCCATTTGGTGATCCCGTCCCAGGAATCGAACGGCGCTTCGTCGCCCGCGAACTGGCCAAGAAAAATGGCCGGTCCCTTGATCGTCTTCATGAGCTTGCTCCTTGAAATTGGCTGCGTGTCGCGCGGACATGGAAAAGGCGCGCGCGATCTCCCGCGCGCGCCGGCGGTTGATCAGAACGGTGAATCGGGGAAGTAGAACTGCTCGGCGTTTTCCTTGGTGACGAGCGTCGCGTCGAGGATGTACTCGCCGCTGACCGGCACCTGGTCGTAGAGGCTGTCGGCCGTCAGCTGCATTGCGGTGGCGATCATCGCCGGCGGATAGAGCACGTCGACCGGCACCATCTTGTCGCCATCCATGACGCGCTTGACCATGTCCTTGGAACCGGCACCGCCGACGACATACTGGATGTCCGTGCGGCCGGCCTGTTCGATGGCTTCCAGAACGCCGACGACCATGTCGTCGTCCTGCGCCCAGATCACGTCGATCTCCGGATATTTGGTCAGATAGTCCTGGGTGACGCGGAAGGCGTCGTCGCGGTTCCAGTTGCCGTACTGGCGCTCCAGGATCTCGACGTTGGAGCCTTCGATGCCCTGGTCGAAGCCGTCCTGGCGCTGCTGGTCGATCGGGATCGGCAGACCGCGGATCACAGCGACCTTGGCGTCCGGCGTCGTCGCGGCGATGTATTCGCCGGCGACGCGGCCGAGCGCCGGGTTGTTGCCGGCGACATAGAGGTCGCGCACGCCGTTGTCGTTGTTGGACGGCGCGCGGTCGACGAGCGCGACGAAGGTGCCGGCATCCTTGACCTGCTGGATGGCGTTGACCAGCGGATCCGGATCGGTCGGCAGGATCACCAGCGCGTCGATGCCCTGCACCGCAAGGTCCTGCACGGCGTTCGCCTGGGTTGCCGGATCAGCGGATGTCTTCACCAGCACGGTCAGCCCCGGATGCTCCTCCATCAGAAGCTTGGCGACGCGCTCGGCGTGATAGACGACGCCGGCCGTCCAGCCGTGGTCGGCAGCGGGGATCGAGACCCCGATGGTGACCTTCTTTTCCTCCTGCGCCCAGCCGAGGCTGGGACCCATGGCAACCGACGCCGCAAGCGCCGCAACGGTCAGGCCAAATGTTCTTCTACGCATGTTTCTCTCTCCCAAGTTCGGGTCTTGTCGTCCGCCCGGGCGCGACCCTTGACGCCCGGAAGGTTCTCATGACCGCCGTGACAGCGACCGCTGCACGAGCATGGCGATGATGATGATGGCACCCTGGATGGCGCCGATGAGATATTCGCTGACGAAGTTCGACAGGATCATGATGTTGCCGACGATTTCGAGGATGAAGGCGCCGCAGACCGTGCCCCAGATGCGCCCGACGCCACCCCTGAGCGCCGTGCCGCCGACGACGACGGCGGTGATCGCCTGCAGCTCCCAGAGGATGCCGGTGGTGGCCGAGGTCGAACCGAGGCGCGGCACGTAGAGGAGCACGGCGATCGCGACGCAAAGCCCCTGCACGACGTAGGCGATGGTGCGCACGCGCTTGACGGAAATGCCGGAATAGCGCGCCACGTCCTCGTTGGAGCCGACGGCGATCAGGTGGCGGCCGTAGCGGGTGCGGTAGAGCACGAAGGCGGCGATCGCGGCCGTCACGAAGATCGCGATGATCGGCACGGGCACGCCAAGCACCTCGCCGAAATAGACCGGCCGGTAGAGCGCCTGCAGCTCGCGGTCGCGCAGCGTGATCGCACCGCCCTGGCTGAGCCAGGTGGTGAGCCCGCGGTAGATGCCCATGGTGCCGAGGGTGGCGATGAAGGGCTCGATCTGGCCGACGGTGGTGATCAGGCCGTTGAAAAGCCCGCAGGCCGCCCCAATCGCCAGCGCCAGCGCCATGCCGGCAATCAGCATCAGCAGCGGATCGGCAATCACGCCGGAATTCATGAACAGGATCATCAGGCTGGCGACGAAGGCGACCATGGCCCCGACCGACAGGTCGAGCCCGCCCGAGGAAATCACATAGGTCGCACCCAGCGCGATGATGGCGATGAAGGCGCTGCGGGTGATGACGTTCGAGAGGTTGGCGACGGAGATAAAGTTGTCGTTGGCCAGCGCGCCGAGCACCAGCAGCAGTGCAAGCGCGATGAAGGGCGCCACGGCCCGCAGGTCCCAGTCGCGCGACGTCTTCGGCTTGGCCGTATCGGATGCGGCAGTGTTCATGGCTCAGGCAGCCTCCCCGGACGTCATTCCGGGGTTCACCCCGGTCGCCAGCACCACGATGTCATTCTCGGTCATGCGTTCTCCCGTCACCTCGCCGACAATCTCGCCTGACCGCATCACCAGGATGCGGTCGCAGATGCCGATCAGCTCCGGCATTTCGGAGGAGATGACGATGATCGACCGTCCCTCCTGCGCCAGCCGGGCAATGAATTTGTAGATCTGTTCCTTGGTGCCGATGTCGATGCCGCGCGTCGGCTCGTCGATGATGACGATCGACGGGTCGAGCAACATCATCTTGGCGATCAAAAGCTTCTGCTGGTTGCCGCCCGACAGCTGGCCGGCCAGCAGATCCTTGCGGCCGGTGCGGATGTCGAATTCGGCGATGGCCGCGTCGAGCGCCTCGCTCTCGCGTTTGCGGTCGATCTGCAGGCCGCGCACGAACTTGCCGATCGAGGCAAGCGTCAGGTTCGTCGCAAGGTCCTTCAGGAGCAACAGGCCCTTGCCCTTGCGATCCTCCGAAAGATAGGCGATGCCGGCCTTCAGGCTGGCCTGAGCGTCGGCAAAGCTCGCCGGCTGGCCGAGGTGACGGACCGTCCCGCTGCCGCGGCGAAGGCCGACGACGCCCTCCATCAGCTCCGTGCGCCCTGCCCCGACGAGACCGGCAAAGCCGAGGATCTCGCCCTTGTTCAGGTGAAAGCTTGCATGCCTCGCATAGCCGGGAACATTGAAATCCTCGACCTCCAGGACCTTGTCCTGGACCGCCGCGGCCTGCCGGTCCGGATAGAGCTTGCTGACGTCGCGGCCGACCATCAGCCGCGCCATGTCGGCCGGCTCCAGTTCGGACACATCATGGGTGGCGACGACATGCCCGTCGCGCAGCACGGTCACCCGGTCGGCGATCTCCTTCACCTCCGGCAGCCGGTGGGAGATATAGAGGATGCCGACGCCCTTGGCGCGGATATCGGTGATGACCTTCAGCAGCGCCTCGGTCTCGAACGGCGTCAGCGAGGCCGTCGGCTCGTCGAAGATGACGACGCGGTGCGGCACCAGCAGCACGCGGGCAATCTGCACCAGCTGGCGCTGCGCGATCGACAGCCGCCCGACGGTCGCCTTCGGATCGATCTCGGAGCCGAGGTCGGCAAGCGCCCGCGCCGCCCCCTCGTTCATCGCCCGATCGTCCACCGTCAGCCCCTTCGGGAGCTCGCGGCCGAGGTAGATGTTCTGCGCCACCGTCAGGTCCGGGGCGAGCAGGATTTCCTGGTGGACGAGGACGATGCCGCGATGCTCGGCATCCACCGGGCCGGAGAACTGTACCGCCTGCCCGTCGATGCGGATCTCGCCGCGGGTCGGCGCATGGGTACCGGCGAGGATCTTCATCAGTGTCGACTTGCCGGCACCGTTCTCGCCGATGATGGCATGCACCTCGCCCGGCCGCACGGTGAGGCCGACCTCATGCAGCACCTCGACGGGTCCAAAACTCTTGGAAAGGCCGCGGGCCTCGATGAGGACAGGCACTTTTTCCGAAGGCGCCGCCATCATCGACGGCCGCCCGTCGCGACGTCTAACGACGCTGTTGACCCCACGCCTGCGCCATAGACGCAGGTCTCCCTTGTCTGTGATCGATGCACCTGAACTTCCTCCCGATTTCAGGCTAGCGAAGAATTTGAGGTACGTAAAGCAGCTTTGCACATGGAATGCCGTGAACGGCCGCGGTTCACGAAGCCGTCATCCGGACCGGTCTGGATTTGACGAAATCGACGAAGGCCCGCAGCGGCGTCGGCACCAGCCGCCGTCCCGGATAATAGAGGAAAGGGCCGGGAAAGCTCTGCCACCACGGCATCAGCACCGGCTCCAGCCGACCGCTGTCGAAATGGGGTCGCAGCCAGTCCTCGAACAGGCCGATGACGCCGATGCCGGCGAGCGCCGCCTCGACGGCGAGATCAATTGCACCGCCCGCCTGGACGATCAACGGCCCCTTGGGATCGACCACCACCACCTCGCCGTCCCGTTCGAACTCCCAGTTGGGAAGATTGCCGCTCGGAAAGCGGTGGCGCAGGCAGGCATGGTTCAAGAGGTCGCGTGGGTGCTCCGGGCGCCCCTGGCGATCGAGATAGCCGGGAGCGGCTGCGAAGGCGTAGGTCTGCATCCGCGGGCCGATCGGCACGGCGATCATATCCTGCTCCAGCCGCTCGCCGTAGCGGATGCCGGCGTCGCAGCCGGCGGCGAGCACATCGACGAAGCTCTCATCGGTCATGATCTCCAGCTGGATGTCCGGATAGGCGGCCAGAAACGCCGGCACGATGTGCGGCAGCACGAGACGCGCCGCGCTGACGGGAACGTTGAGCTTCAGCGTGCCGGCCGGCCGGTCGCGAAAGCCATTCACCACATCGAGCGCGGCCTCCATTTCGGTGAGCGCCGGTGCAAGCCGGGAAAGCAGACTGACCCCTGCCTCGGTCGGCGCCACGCTCCTCGTCGTGCGGTTCAGGAGCCGCACACCAAGTTGCGCCTCCAACCGGCGAACCGCCTCGCTGAGCGCCGAAGCGCTGGCACCGCTCGCTCGCGCGCCTTCGCGAAAACCCCGCGCACGGGCAACCGTCACGAAGGCGCCCAAGTCCCCAAGATCCACAGCCATTGTTCGCCTTTCCGCACAGCCCGTGCCGATCGTAGCGGATTATCGGATAAGCTCCCAGTCTCTATCTGAGGTGCCGGCACAAAATGACGCCGACCGACAAGGAGAGACATCATGACCGACATCGACAAATCCGGGACCTTCCAGCTCGGCAGCAAGACAGTGAAGCGCCTCGGTTACGGCGCCATGCAGCTCGCTGGCCCGGGCGTCTTCGGCCCGCCGAAAGATCATGACGCGGCCCTCGCCGTGCTGCGGGACGCCGTTGCGCAGGGCGTCAACCACATCGACACCAGCGACTTCTACGGCCCGCACGTGACCAACCAGATCATCCGCGAGGCGCTGCACCCCTATGCGGACGATCTCGTGATCGTTACCAAGATCGGCGCCACGCGGGGCGACGACGGCTCCTGGAACCCGGCCTTCTCGAAAGAGCAGCTGACCCAGGCGGTGCATGACAACCTGCGCAATCTCGGGCTGGACGCGATCGATGTCGTCAATCTGCGCGCCATGTTCGACATCCACGGTCCGGCCGAAGGCTCGCTGGAAGAGCCGCTGACCGTTCTGGCAGACCTCCAGCGGCAGGGCCTGATCCGCCATATCGGCCTCAGCAACGTGACGGCAAAACAAGTCGCAGATGCCAAAGAGATCGTCGAAATCGTCTGCGTCCAGAACATGTACAACATCGCGCACCGCGCCGATGATGCCCTGATCTATGCGCTGGCGGCAGACGGGATCGCCTATGTGCCCTTCTTCCCGCTCGGCGGTTTCTCGCCGTTGCAATCGGCGACCCTCTCGGATGTAGCGGCTGGGCTGGACGCAACGCCGATGCAGGTGGCACTGGCCTGGCTGCTGCAGCGGGCGCCCAACATCCTGCTGATCCCGGGCACCTCTTCGGTGGCGCACCTGCGGGAAAACCTGGCGGCGGCCGAACTGGAGCTTTCCCCCGAGGTGATGACGGCGCTCGACGGCGTTGCAGCGGCCGCCTGATGGAAGCAGGGCCGCATCAGCCGGCCCTTGCATCGAGCGACACGATCGTCGAACACTTCCGGCAGGCGCAGCCGCTGCCTGAGGTGCGAGGATGGAGAGCCGGATGGATCAGTCAATTTTTGTCGAACGAAGCTTCGATCTCGATGGATTGCCGCTGGTCGTCCGCTTCCAGCGTCCCGAAAAGGCGCCCGGCGGGGAATTCCGCTGCCGGTGGTCGATCGGCTGGCCGGACGGAGAGTTTCGGGGCGATACCCCTGGCGAGGATGGCGTCCAGGCACTGATGCTCGCCATGCAGTGCGCCCATCACGAGCTTCTCGAGAGTGACGCCTACAAGGCCGGACGCCTGACGCTCTGGGGCCAGGCCGACCTCGACCTGCCGCCTGACTGGGCGACGGGACCGCTCTACCAGATGCCGCCACCGCCCGGCAGGACGCCGCCGGACATGGCATAGGTATCGAAGGCCGAACCGGGGCGCCTCGGCGCCCCGGTTCCTGACTGTAGGCACCTCAGACGTAGCGGTTGACGACGTTCTCCAGGTATTCCTGGCGACCGGAGCGCGGCTCCGGGTTGACGTTGTCGCGCTCGACGCGGGCGGTGATGTCCTCCAGCGTGTATTCGCCGCGCAGCATCTTCTGCGCCTCGGCGCTGTCCCAGCCGGCATAGCGCTCGGCGAGCGGCGCCGACAGGGCCTTGTCCTCGATCATCTTCGCCGCAGCCTTCAGGCCCCGGGCGCAGCAGTCCATGCCGCCGATGTGGCCGTGCAGCAGGTCTTCCGGATCGAGCGACTGGCGGCGCAGCTTGGCGTCGAAGTTGGTGCCGCCGGTGGTGAAGCCCCCGTTCTGCAGGACCTGGTAGTAGGCCAGCGCCATTTCCGGGACGTTGTTGGGGAACTGGTCGGTATCCCAGCCGGACTGGTAGTCGTTGCGGTTCATGTCGATGGAGCCGAGGATGCCGAGCGCGCCGGCGAGCGCCAGCTCGTGCTCGAAGGTGTGACCGGCCAGGATCGCATGACCCTGCTCGATGTTCATCTTCACCTCGTTTTCGAGGCCGTACTTCTTCAGGAAGCCGTAAACCGTGCCGACATCATAGTCGTACTGGTGCTTGGTCGGCTCCTGCGGCTTCGGCTCCACCAGGATCGTGCCCTTGAAGCCGATCTTGTGCTTGTACTCGACGACCATGGTGAGCATGCGCGCCATCTGGTCGAGTTCGCGCTTCAGATCGGTGTTGAGAAGCGTCTCATAGCCTTCGCGACCGCCCCAGAGAACATAGTTCTCGCCGCCGAGCTTCATGGTGGCATCCATGCAGGTCTTGATGGTGGCGGCCGAATAGGCAAACACGTCCGGATCGGGATTGGTCGACGCACCCGACATGAAGCGGCGGTTGGAGAAGAGGTTTGCCGTGCCCCAGAGCAGCTTGACGCCCGTCTCTTCCTGCTTCCTGGCGAAGTAGTCGACGATCTCGTTCAGGTTCTTCGTATTCTCGGCAAAGGAATTGCCCTCCGGACGCACGTCCGCGTCATGGAAGCAGTAGTAGGGCGCGCCGATCAGGCTGAACATCTCGAAGGCGACGTCCGCCTTCAGCTTGGCCTTGCCCATGTCGTCGCCGTACCAGGGCCGGTCGAAGGTGCGCCCGCCGAAGGGATCGCCGCCCTCCCAGGCAAATGTGTGCCAATAGGCGATGGCAAACCGCAGATGGTCCTCCATCCGCTTGCCGGCAACGACCTCGTCCGGGTTGTAGTGGCGGAAGGCCAGCGGATTGGTGCTGTCCGGCCCCTCGTATTTGATCTTCTGGATGTCTCCGAAAAAGCCTGTGGTCATGGGTTTCCTCCTGTTGTGTCGTCAGCTGTGAAAAGTCCCCCTCTGCCTGCCGGCATCTCCCCCACAAGGGGGGAGAGAACCAGAGGCACCGCCATCCCACACGGCAAAGCGGAGCTTGGGGCAATGAAGCCCCTCCCCCTTGTGGGGAGGGGTTGGGGAGGGGTTTTCGTACCCCTCGAAAAGAGCGCGGCTAGTGCATCAGCGACCGGATCGCCGGATAGGCAGCGCGATAGCGGGCATAGGCATCCTCGTAAGCCCCCGAAAGCGCAGCCACCGGATCGATCGTCGCCTCCGTCTCGGGCGCCGAGCAGACGGCGACAGGATCGGCACCTGTCGCCGCGATCAGTCCCAATCGCGCCGCGCCGAAGGCCGCCCCGAAGTCGCCGTCCGCCGGAATGTCGACCGGGACGCCGAGCGCCGTGGCAATGGAGGCCAGCCAGTAGCGCGAGCGCGAGCCGCCGCCGATGGCGGTGACGCGGGAGATCGAGGTGCCGGCGGACTTCAGTGCCTCGAGATTGTCGCGGATCGCGAAGGTGACGCCTTCCATCACGGCCTGGGTCAGCACCGCGCGGCTCGATTCGTGGCCGAGGCCGATGAAGGCGCCGCGGATCTGCGCGTCGTTGTGCGGTGTGCGTTCACCCGACAGATAGGGCAGGAAGGTGACGCCGGTCGGCGCCTTCAGCGCGTCGCCGAGTTCGCCGGTCAGTTCGGCGGCGGATTTGCCGGTGACATGCGCGTGCCAGTTCAGCGCATCGGTCGCCGACAGGATGACGCCCATCTGGTGCCAGGTGTTGGGCAGCGCGTGGCAGAAGGCATGCACGGCGCTTTCCGGCTTCGGCAGATAAGAACCGTTGGCGGCAAACAGCACGCCGGAGGTGCCGAGCGAGACGAAGGCATGGCCTTCCGCGACCGTGCCCATGCCGCAGGCGGAAGCCGCATTGTCGCCGGCACCGCCGGCCACGACGACGCCTGCACCCATGCCCCATTTCGAGGACAGTTCGCCGCGCAGCGTGCCGCCCGGCTCCGTGCCTTCGACAAGCGACGGCATCTGGCTTTCCGTGAGATCCGTTGCCGCCAGAAGCTCGGCCGACCACTTTCGCGCGCCGGTATCGAGCCAGGAGGTGCCGGCCGAATCCGACATCTCGGAGATGTGCTCGCCGGTCAGCCAGAGGCGCAGGTAATCCTTCGGCAGCAGGACCTTGGCGACCTTGGCGAAGATCTCCGGCTCATTGTTCTTCACCCAGACGAGCTTGGGCGCCGTAAAGCCCGGGAAGACGATGTTGCCGGTAATGGCGCGAAAGCGCGGATCGGCATCGAGCTCTGCCGCTTCCTTGAAGGAGCGCGTGTCGTTCCAGAGGATGCAGGGCCGCAGCACCCTGTCGTCCTTGTCGATCAGCGTCGCGCCGTGCATGTGGCCGGAGAGCCCGATGCCCTTGACCGCCGACATCTCCGTCGGAAACTTCTGGGCGAGCGCGCCGACCGCCTCTTCCGTGGCGCGGATCCAATGGGCCGGGTCCTGCTCCGACCAGCCTGAATGCGGTCGCGACACATCCAGTGCACCGCTCGCCGAACCGATGATCCTCTGCTCACCGTCGATCAGCATCGCCTTGACGCCTGACGTTCCGAGATCGAGACCGAGATACATGTCGTTCCTTTCCTTCTGCCCTCAGGGCAGATTGTCTTTCAAGAATATGTCGATGCGGATGCGCTCCTGGGCGGCCAGCACCGGCAGGCCGTCGGCCTTCGCCTTCAGCACGCGGATGGCGCTGCGGACCTCGTGGCCGGGGTCCTGGTTCAGGACCGCATCGATGAGATCGCCCTGCAGCGCCTCCCGGGTCGATGCCGTCAGCTCATGGGCGATCACCACCGGCCGGCTGGCCGTGCCCTTTTCCTTCAGCACGCGGATGAGGCCGCGGTTGCCGGCACCGAGACTGTAGATGCCGGCGATGTCAGGATGACGGCGCAGCGCCTCGCGGACCATCGTCTCCACCAGCGCCGGATCGTCGCGCGCCTCGATGACAGGCAGGATCGCCACGCGCGGAAACTCCTCGCCCAGCACGGACAGAAACCCTTCCAGCCGTTCCCGGTGGTCGCGAACCAGCATGGAGCCGGCGAGGATGGCTACGCGGCCGTCGACCTTGCTGAGGAAGCGTCCCATCAGGTTGGCGGCCGTCCGTCCGGCCGCGCTGTTGTCGATCCCCGCGTAATGGTCGCGGCTCGAGGCGCCGAGGTCCGAGACCAGCGTGACGACGGCGATCCCGGCCTGCGTCAGACGCTCGACCGCCGCGCGAACCTCGGGTGCGTCGACGGCGACCAGCGCCACGCCATCGGCCCCCTGGTCTCGAATGGCGTCCAGGGCAGTTACCAGCGCCGCGGCATCGAAGGCCGGAACCTCGACGATTTCGATCCGCGCGCGCTCCGGCGCCGACCGCCGGATCGCATCCTCGACCTCTTCGCGAAGCCGGATCATGAAGGAATTGTCGTTGGCCGGAAGCACGAAGCAGAAGCTGTAGGTGCGGCCCTTGGCGAGGTTGGCGGCGGCCAGGTCGCGGACGTAGCCGAGCGCCACGATGGCCTGCTCCACCTTCTCCCGGGTCACGCTGCGCACACCCGGGCGACCGTTGAGGACACGGTCGACGGTGGCAAGGCTGACGCCCGCCGAACGAGCGATATCGTGGACCGTAGGCTTCATTCGTCCTCCCGCGGATGTGATAGATCAAATTCTGAGGTACGTAAATCAAAAATCGCTGCTGTTGCTGCACCGCCAGAAGCTCTTGCTATCGGGCCAACTTCCCTTACATCTTGCGCCACCGCGGCGGTTCATTGGCCGCTACCTCGAGGGAAAACATCGGATGCAGGGAATTATCACGCTCGCTCAGGATCCAGCCGCATGGGTGGCGCTGGTGACTCTTGTGATCATGGAAGTGATCCTCGGCATCGACAACCTGATCTTCATTTCGATCCTCACCAACAAGCTTCCTGCCGAAAGCCGGGAGCGTGCCCGCAAGATCGGCATCGGCCTGGCGCTGGTCATGCGCCTTGCGCTTCTTGGCACCGTCGCCTGGATCGTGCAGCTGACGGAACCGCTTTTCGAGGTCTTCGGCCACGCCTTCTCCTGGAAGGATCTTATCCTGATCGCCGGTGGCCTCTTCCTGGTCTGGAAGGCGACGAAGGAAATCCACCATTCGGTCGATCCGGTCGATCACAAGGAAGACATGGTCGGCGGCGCCGCCTCGATCACCTTCGGTGCGGCCATCGGCCAGATCCTCCTGCTCGACCTCGTCTTCTCGATCGACAGCATCATCACCGCGGTCGGCATGACGCCGCATCTGCCGATCATGATCATTGCCGTCGTCGCCGCCGTCACGGTCATGCTGATCGCGGCCACACCGCTCGCCAACTTCATCGAGAAGAACCCGACCATTGTCATGCTGGCGCTCGGCTTCCTGCTGATGATCGGCACGACACTGATTGCCGAAGGCATGGGCTTCCATGTGCCGAAGGGCTATATCTACGCCGCGATGGCCTTCTCCGCCCTGGTCGAGGTGCTCAACATGTTCGCCCGCAAGCGACGGAAATCCGGCACCTCCGTCCATTGAGGGACACGTCGAAAATGGCCTGCGCAAGCGGGCCATTTTATTGTGCGGACCACGGGCACCTTTCCGTGACCGCCACGTTGTGCAACTCTTCCAGCGCAGGCGCGCGGTGAAGCAGGACCGCTTCACGTTTCTTCCGGGGTCATATGACAACAGAGCAGATCTTCGCCTTTACCATTATCGGTTTGATGATGGTCGTCTTCATCTGGGACCGGTTTCGCTATGACATGGTCGCCTGCTGCGCATTGATCGCTGCGGTGGCGGTGGGCATCGTCCCTTTCGAAGAGGCATTCTCCGGCTTTTCCGACGACATCGTCATCATCGTCGGCAGTGCACTGGTGGTCAGCGCCGCGGTCGCGCGCTCCGGCATCGTCGACATCGCCATCAAGAAGTTCTTCCCCAATCTCACCTCGATCAGGACGCAGCTTGCGCTGCTGATGATCGTGGTTGCGGTGCTGTCGGCCTTCATCAAGAACATCGGCGCGCTGGCGATCATGATGCCGGTGGCCTTCCAGTTCTCCAAGCGCTCCGGCATTTCGCCGTCGAAATACCTGATGCCGATGGCCTTCTCCGCGCTGCTGGGCGGCCTGATGACGCAGATCGGCACCTCCCCCAACATCGTCGTCTCGCAGCTGAGGGCCGATCTCACCGGGACGCCCTTCACCATGTTCGACTTCACGCCCGTGGGCGCCATCCTGACCCTGGTCGGCATCACATTCCTCTTGTTCTTCCACTGGCTGGTGCCGTCGCGGACCCGACAGAATACCTCTCTGGAGGAGGCGGTCGAGATCGCCAACTACACCTCGGAAGCAACCGTGTCGGCCCAGTCCAACGTCGTCGGCAGGCCGCTCGGCGAACTGCTGAAGCGGGGAGACGGCGAGGTCATCGCGACCGCCATCCTGCGGGGCGCGACGCGCATGTCGCCCTTTCCCGACCTGAACCTGCGCGAGAACGACACGATCATCCTCGAAGGCCGTTCCGCGGCCATCGACCGGGTCGTCTCGGGTGCCAAGCTGCAGCTCTCCGGCAAGCCCTTGAAGGGGCGCGGGCAACAGCTCGACGACCTGATTTCCATCGAGGCGATCATCTCGCGTGAATCGCCCCTTTCCGGCCTGTCGGCGCGGGAGCTCGCTCTCTCCTATACCCGTGGCGTCAATCTTCTGGCGGTCAGCCGGCGCGGCCAGCGCCTCAGCGAGCGCCTGCGCGACCTGACGCTGATGGCGGGCGACGTCATCGTTCTGCAGGGTAACCGCAATGCGCTTCCCGGCGTCATGCAGGACTTCGCCCTGCTGCCGCTGGCGCAGCGGGAAGTCATGCTCGGCACCAAGCGCAAGGCCTTCATTCCGCTGGTCATCCTCGCAGCGGCGATGATCTCGACGGCGCTCGGCTGGGTGCCCGTCGCCATCGCCTTCTTCGCGGCAGCGCTGGGAATGGCAGTCTTCCGCGCCATCCCGCTGACCGACCTCTACAAGGCGGTGGACGGTCCGATCCTCATCATGCTGGCAGCCCTGATTCCGGTCGCCGACACCCTGCGAACCTCCGGGGCAAGCGAACTGATCGCCGGGGCGCTTGGCAATATGGCGACCGGCCTGCCGCCCTGGGCGGCACTGGCACTGATCCTGGTCACCGCCATGGGCGTCACGCCCTTCCTCAACAATGCGGCGACCGTGCTCGTCATGGGGCCGATCGCGGCAAGCTTCGCCACGGCGCTCGATTATCGGCCGGAGGCCTTCCTGATGGCGGTGGCGATCGGCGCGGGCTCCGACTTCCTGACCCCGGTCGGCCACCAGTGCAACACGCTGGTCATGGGTCCGGGCGGCTACAAGTTCAGCGACTATCCGCGCCTCGGCCTGCCGCTCTCCTTCATCATCGTGCTGGTCAGCGTGCCGACGCTGCTCTGGGTCTGGCCGGTGGGCTAGTCGCCCGCTCGCCGACCCTTGAGTCTTGACGCTCGACGCTGAATATGCGCTAAGGCCTGCTATCCCGAGACACGCAGGTCAGCGCCACTGAAGGCGCCAAATCGAGCATTATCCATGAGCACTTCCGGCCCCCGCGTCCGCATCGCCCCCTCGCCGACCGGCGAACCGCATGTCGGCACCGTCTACATCGCGCTGTTCAACTACCTCTTCGCCAAGAAGATGGGCGGCGAGTTCATTCTGCGCATCGAGGACACCGACGCGACGCGCTCCACGCCGGAGTTCGAGCAGAAGGTGCTCGACGCGCTGAAATGGACCGGCCTCACCTGGGCGGAAGGTCCGGATGTCGGCGGCCCCTACGGTCCCTACCGCCAGTCCGACCGCAAGGACATGTACCAGCCCTATGCGCAGGAGCTTCTCGACAAGGGCCATGCCTTCCGCTGCTTCTGCACGCCCCAACGGCTGGAGCAGATGCGCGAGGCGCAGCGCGCAGCCGGCAAGCCGCCGAAGTATGACGGCCACTGCCTGAACCTGACGGCAGAGGAAGTGACCGCGAAGATGGACGCGGGCGAGACGTCGGTCATCCGCATGAAGATCCCGACCGAAGGCTCCTGCGACTTTACCGACGGCGTCTATGGCGACGTCTCGATCCCGTGGGATTCGGTCGACATGCAGGTCCTGATCAAGGGCGACGGCATGCCGACCTATCACATGGCCAATGTCATCGACGACCACCTGATGAAGATCACCCACGTCGCCCGCGGCGAAGAGTGGCTGGCCTCGGTGCCCAAGCACATCCTGCTCTACCGCTATTTCGGCTGGGAGCAGCCGGTGTTCATGCATCTGTCGCTGATGCGCAATGCCGACAAGTCGAAGCTGTCGAAGCGCAAGAACCCGACCTCGATCTCCTATTACTCGGCGCTCGGCTACCTGCCGGAAGCGCTGATGAACTTCCTTGGCCTGTTCTTCATCCAGATCGCCGAGGGCGAAGAATTGCTGACCATGGATGACCTGATCGAGAAGTTCGATCCCGACAATCTCTCCAAGGCGGGCGCCATCTTCGACATCCAGAAGCTCGACTGGCTGAACGGCCGCTGGCTGCGCGAGAAGCTGACGCCGGAGGACTTCATTGCCCGCACGCTCGAATGGGCGTCCGAGAACCAGCGCCTGACGGAAGGCCTGAAGCTGTCGCAGAGCCGCATATCCAAGCTCGGCGAACTGCCGCAGCTGGCGGGCTTCCTGCTGGCCAGCGATGTGGGCCTGACACCCGCCTCTTTCGGCGGCCTGAAGACCACCCCCGCCGAGACGCTGGAGATCATCAACACGGTCCAAGCGGATCTCGAGAAGATTCTCGAATGGAACGTCGAGGCGATCGACCAGGAACTGCGTGCCGTTGCCGACAAGCTCGGCAAGAAGCTGCGCGTCGTCACCCCGCCGCTCTTCGTGGCCATGTCCGGCTCGTCGCGCTCGCTGCCGCTGTTTGACTCCATGGCGCTGCTCGGCCGCTCCGTCGTGCGCCAGCGCCTGAAGATTGCGGCAACGGTGGTGGCCTCCATGGTGGGCGACGGAAAGTAGCGACATACGCGACGGGTCCCCTCCCCCTTGTGGGGAGGGTTAGGGAGGGGTCTTTCTTCCTGAACTGAGGAAACCCCTCCCCGTCGCTTCGCTCCGACCCTCCCCACAAGGGGGAGGGTTAGGCCGAGCCAGCCGCAGCGCTGAGTATTCCATGCCCGAAGTAGGCGAGATAAAAATGACCGACCAGAAGACCGAAACCGCCCTCTCCTCCGACGTCACGGAAGTCCGTGCGCAGAAGCTGAAGCTGCTGCGCGACAAGGTCGGGGACGTCTATCCGGCGCATTTCCACCGAACGATGACCAATGCCGAGCTCGCCGAGAAATATGCGGGCCTCGAGGACGACGTCGAGACGCAGGATGTGGTGACGGTCGCCGGCCGCGTCTTCTCGTCCCGCAATTCCGGCATGTTCATCGACCTGCGCGACGCCTCGGGCAAGATCCAGATCTTTTCCCACAAGGACACGACGCCGGAGGAGGCGCGCGAGCTGCTGCCGCTGATCGACCTCGGCGACATCATCGGCGTCACCGGCATCGTGCGCCGCACCAAGCGCGGCGAGCTGACGATCAATGCGCAAGAGATCACCATGCTGACCAAGGCGCTCCTGCCGATGCCGGAGAAGTACCATGGTCTGTCCGACATCGAGCAGCGCTACCGCAAGCGCCATCTCGACATCCTGACGAACGAGGATTCCAAGCTGCGCTTCCAGCAGCGCTCGAAGATCGTCTCCGGCATCCGCCGCTTCATGGAGAACGATGGCTTCATGGAAGTCGAGACGCCGATGCTGCATTCCGTCTACGGCGGCGCCACGGCCGAGCCCTTCAAGACGCACCACAACACGCTGAAGCTCGACATGTACCTGCGCATCGCGCCGGAACTGTTCCTGAAGCGGACACTGGTCTCCGGTCTTTCCGACAAGGTCTTCGAGATCAACCGCAACTTCCGCAACGAAGGCGTCTCGACCCGGCATAACCCCGAATTCACGATGATGGAGTGCTACTGGGCCTATGCCGACTACGAGGACATCATGGACCTCGTGGAACGCCTCTACGCCGAGCTTGCGACCGCCATCCACGGCACGACCGAGTTCATGTACGGCGAGACCGAAATCTCCTTCAAGGGGCCGTTCCGCCGCGTGCCCATGCCCGACGCCGTCAAGGAGGCGACCGGCATCGACTTCCTCGCCATGAAGACGGACGAGGAAGCCCGCACCGCCGCCAAGGCCGCCGGCTTCGAGGTCGAAAAGGACTGGACTTGGGGCGAATGCCTGGCCTTCATCTTCGAGGAGAAGGTCGAGGCGACGCTGATCCAGCCGGCGCATGTGACGCATTTCCCGAAGGACATCTCGCCGTTTGCCAAGGAAGTCCCCGGCGAACCACGCCTGGTGGAACGCTTCGAGACCTATTGCAACACCTGGGAGATCGGCAATGCCTTCTCCGAGCTGAACGATCCGGAAGAGCAGCGCGCCCGCATGGTCGAGCAGCTGGAGCAGGCGCATGCGCGCGGCGAGAAGGAAAAGCAGCTCGACGAGGAGTTCCTCGACGCCATCGACCAGGGCATGCCCCCGGCCGGCGGCCTCGGCATCGGCGTCGACCGCCTGATCATGCTCCTGACCAACGCCCCCTCGATCCGCGACGTCATCCTCTTCCCGGCCCGCCGCGGCAAGGCGGACTGACGAGCCGGAGATCCGCTGCTGCCGCCCTCCCGCGGCAGCAGAGCTAGCCTACGTGGTGCCGGTCGAAATCCTGCTGGGCCAGCCGGATCGTGTCCTTGTGCGACCGCGACCAGTCGACCAGATGCGTCACCATCCTGGCAAAGCTCTGCCCGCTTGCCGTCAGCGCATAGGTCACCGACGGTGGATTGGTGGGCTCGACGGTCCGGCTGAGAAAGCCGTCCCGTTCCAGCCGGCGCAGCGTCAGCGTCAGCATCCGCTGGGTCACGCCCGTGAGCGAACGCTCGATCTCCCGATAGCGTCGAGGACCACCCGCAAGCTCGGCAACTGTCATCACCGTCCACTTCTCCCCGAGACGGTCGAGGATCAGCCGCAGGCCGCAGTCCTCGTGATCCGGCATGCCGCAGGGCTCCAGTATCTCTTCTGAAACATCGTCTTCAGCGAACATCAATGTGCCTCCTTACGCCCGGCTGACAGCCGCAATAGGTAGATGTGCCCCCAAGCTAGAGGACACAAGCCATGATACTGATCACCGGAGGCTCCGGCCACCTCTCCACCCTTGTTGCACAAAAGGCCAGCGTCGCCGGACTGCATTTCGCCACCGGCAGTCGGCACGCGGCCGGCGGACAGCAAGACACCCGAAGGATCGATTTCGACGACCCCGGCTCCCTCGATTTCAGCGAGGTCGAGACCCTGTTGCTCGTCTCCGCCGGCTATGCCGAGGATGACGTCGTCATCGCGCGCCATGGCGCGGTCATTGCCGCGGCGGAACGGCAGGGCGTCGGCCACATCGTCTATACCAGCCTCACCGGCACCGGCGACCACCTTGGTTTCGCGCTGGCGCATCGCTGGACCGAGCGGCGTCTGCAACAGAGCGGGATGGCCTGGACCATCCTGCGCAACGGGCTCTATGCGGAATTGATCGGCAGCCTTGCGGCGCCCGTGGATGGCGTCATCCGCGCCCCCTTCGGCAGCGCGCCGATCTCTGCCGTGGCGCGCGAGGATCTCGCCGATGCCGCCGTGACGGTGCTGGCCAATCCGGCCTCGCATGCCGGAGCCATCTACGAGCTGGCCGGCACGGACGCGTTCACGATAGCCGATCTGGCGCGGGAACTGGATGTCGACTACCTGCCGGAAAGCCTCACCGCCGCGCGGCAGCGCCTGACGGTGCCGCCCTTGCTGCCGTTTCAGCCCGCCATGCTGATGTCGATCTATTCCGCATCGGCGGCAGGCTTCCTCCAGGCCGGTGGCAGCGACCTGCGGCGGCTGATCCCGGACGAGCCCCGCAACATCCTTCAACTGGCGGCAGCGGCGCTACGGGCCGTCGGCTAGCATCCCGCGGGCGCGCGCTGACGACAGCGTTAACCGCCAAGATCAATGTGTCGCGGCGGGCGCGTCGGGTTTCCTGCGGTGCAGCTCCGGGTCGTCCTCCTCGGCAACCACCGGTGCATGCGACGCCTCGGCATGTTGCGCGCTCTCGCCGTCGGCCGGTGCCTCGGTCGCCGAATGATCGTCGCCAGCGGCGGGCGGATGGCCCTCTTCGCTCGACGCGGCGGCGGGACTGTCGGCCGCGGGCGTCAGCGGCTGGGCACGCATCTTGGCAAGCCAGGCGGCACCATGCTCGTCGGCCTTCGCCGGCGGCGCATCCTCGGCGTGGGCTTCCGCTTCGGTGACGCCCGGAGCGGCCTCCGCCGCTGGTGCGGCATGAGCAGCCTCCGCTGCAGCCGGCGCATCCTCATGCGCGGCCTTGGCGGCTTCGACTTTTTCCTCTTCGACGGTCTCGCCAAGCCCAACCATGCCCTTGACGGTCGCAAGCCAGCCTTTGTCCTCGACGGGAGCAACCTCTTCGGGCGGATGGGCGGCGACGCCCTCTTCCGCGGGCTCGCTCCCATGGGCTGCAGCATCCGCTGCGGGCGCATGGTCCGCGGCGCCCTGCTTGCCAGCAGCGTCGTGGCCCTGGGCAGGTTCGTCTTCGGCGGGTGGTTCGTGGCCGGATTCGGCAGCGGCGTCATGGGCTTCGCCCTCTCCACCACCGAGGCCGACCATGCCCATCAGTGACGCCATCCAGCCGGTCTCCTCACCGCCGTCGTGCTCGGCAACAGGTGTTTCCTCGCCATGAGCGCCAGCGGCAGGCTCGGCGCCGTGGCCGTCTGCGCCAGCGTCGGGCGTTTCGCTCTCGCCGTGGCCGGAAGGCGCTTCATGGCCCTTGGCTTCGCCAGGCCCGGCGGCCGCACCATGACCTGCCGCAGCGTCTTCGCCTTCGACGACCGGATCCATGCAGTCCGCGTCATCGGTCAGTCTTGTCGCGAGATGTTCGGCATCCTCCAGGGGAAGATCGATCCGCAGGCCCCAGAAGTCGCCGCTGCCATCTGCCGATCCGTCGACGTAGTAGGCCTTGATCGGCTGCGCCGATGCACCTTCCGGCGCCTTGGCGAGATCGGGAATGTAGACGACCTGCGCGCCGATGGCGCGTCCCCGCATCTTCGAGCGTTCGGTCGGGCCCGCCGGGTCGAGCACGGTCACCTGGACGAGGTCGGAATGCTCCGCCTCCTGGACCTTGCGAGCCACGCGCAGCGCGGTCTTCAGCCGCGAGATCCCGTCTCCCGGCTCGTCCGTCGTTACGTATTTGCGGATCCAGAAGCGGTCTGCCTTCTTGATCTTGACGGTTGCGACGGTTGTACAGCCAAGCCCGTTGAGCGACGCGTAGGATGGCCCCAGCAGCCGTTCGGTGCCGATGAAGACCGCCGCCGCGCCGCTCCCGCCGCCCAGGATGGTCACGCCGCCGATGATCAGAAGAAGTGTCCGCGACAGCCGGATCTTCAAACCCTTCACGCGCCAAACTCCGACATGCCTACCCCACTTCACGCAGTACCTGATGGAATGCAGAATTCACCCTCGCGCATTCTCCTTTAGAAACTTTTAAGGCCTCCTGTTTCCAGCAACGCGGGATCTTTTGCGAATGATTTGCAATAGCATTGACAGATGGCATTTCGGGGTTAAGTTAGATTGCGAATGAATTGCAACAAGGACCGGTCATGGCAGGAATTCTTTCGAGACTGGGCGTTCTCATCGCTGCGGCCATGCTCGCCTTCCCCGGCGCAGTCATGGCGCAGGAGAAGCCGAAGGTGGTCACCACCTTCACCATCATCGCCGACATGGCACGCAACGTCGCCGGCGATCTGGCCGAGGTCGAAAGCATCACCAAGCCCGGCGCCGAGATCCACAACTACCAGCCCACCCCGCGAGACATCCTGCGCGCCCGCGATGCGGACCTCGTCTTGCGCAACGGACTGAACCTGGAGCTCTGGTTCGAGAAATTCCTCGCCAACCTCGGCGACATCCCGAGCGTCACGGTCTCCGACGGCGTGGAGCCCATGTCGATCGCCGGCGGCTCCTATGAAGGCAAGCCGAACCCGCATGCCTGGATGTCGCCGGTGAACGCCATCCTCTACGTGGACAACATCCGCAAGGGGCTGAGCGAGATCGATCCCGCCAATGCGGCGGCCTATGAAGCGAACGCCAAGGCCTATGCCGACAAGATCCGCGCCGAGATCGACCCGATCCGGGCCAAGCTTGCCGGCCTGCCGGAGGAAAAGCGTTGGCTGGTGACGAGCGAGGGCGCCTTCTCCTATCTCGCCCGCGACTTCGACCTCAAGGAGCTCTTCCTCTGGCCCGTCAATGCCGACAGCCAGGGCACGCCACAGCAGGTCCGCTCCGTCATCGATGCCATCCGGGAACACAACATCGAGGTGATCTTCAGCGAAAGCACCGTCTCCGCCGATCCGGCCGAGCAGGTGGCGCGCGAGACGGGTGCCCGCTACGGCGGCATCCTCTATGTCGACTCCCTCAGCGAGGACGGCGGGCCGGTTCCCACCTATCTCGACCTTCTTGCCGTCACCGCCAGCACGATCGCCGCAGGGCTCGCCGGATGATCATGGGAAAGGTGAAGAAGGCCGCGGACGGCCTCGTCGTCAACGACATCACGGTCGCCTATCGCAACGGCATGACCGCCCTGCGCCATGCGAGCTTCCAGGTGCCGAAGGGAACCATCACCGGCCTCGTCGGCGTCAACGGCGCCGGCAAGTCGACCCTCTTCAAGGCGATCATGGGCTTCGTGCCGCTGACGGAAGGCTCCGTCGAGATCCTCGGCATGCCGGCGCGCGAGGCGCTGCGCCGGAACCTGGTGGCCTACGTGCCGCAGGCCGAGGAGGTCGACTGGAATTTCCCGGTGCTGGTCGAGGACGTCGTGATGATGGGCCGCTACGGCCACATGAATTTCCTGCGCATTCCCTCCCGCCGCGACCACGAGATGGTGGCGCAGGCGCTGGAACGGGTGAGCATGACGGAGTTCCGCAAGCGCCAGATCGGCGAACTCTCCGGCGGCCAGCGCAAGCGCGTCTTCCTGGCCCGTGCGCTCGCGCAGGAAGGCCAGATCATCCTGCTCGACGAACCCTTCACCGGCGTCGACGTAACGACCGAGGAGCAGATCGTCGAACTCTTGCGCAGCCTTCGCGACGAGGGTCGGGTGATGCTGGTTTCCACCCATAATCTCGGCAGCGTTCCCGAATTCTGCGACCGCACCGTCTTCGTCAAGGGCACCGTGCTGGCCTACGGCAAGACCGAGGACACCTTCAACGAGGAGAACCTCGAGAAGGCCTTCGGCGGTGTGCTGCGCCACTTCGTGCTGGGCGGGCCAGAGCTGCACGATGACGAGGATGCGCGCCACGTCCGCGTCATCACCGACGACGAGCGACCCTATGTGACCTATGGCAATGGCAGCCGCAAGAAGAAGGAGCCGGCAACGGATGCTCCAGACGCTTCTTGAGCCCTTCACCTACGGCTACATGCTGAACGCGATCTGGGTCAGCGCGCTGGTCGGCGGCGTCTGCGGCTTCCTCTCCGCCTACCTGATGCTGAAGGGCTGGTCGCTGATCGGCGACGCGCTGTCCCACTCCATCGTGCCGGGGGTTGCCGGCGCCTACATGCTCGGCCTCCCCTTTGCGCTCGGCGCCTTCGTCTCCGGCGGGCTTGCCGCCGCCGCCATGCTGTTCCTCAACCAGCGCACGCGGCTGAAGGAAGACGCCATCATCGGCCTGATCTTCACCTCCTTCTTCGGGCTCGGCCTGTTCATGGTCTCGCTGTCGCCGACCTCGGTGAACATCCAGACCATCGTGCTCGGCAACATTCTGGCGATTACGCCCGGCGACACGCTGCAGCTCGTCATCATCGGCGGCGTCAGCCTGGTGATCCTGACGCTCAAGTGGAAGGACCTGATGGTCGCCTTCTTCGACGAGAACCATGCCCGCTCGATCGGCCTGAAGCCCGACCTCCTGAAGGTGCTGTTCTTCACGCTGCTGGCCGCCTCCACTGTCGCCGCCCTGCAGACCGTGGGCGCCTTCCTGGTCGTCGCCATGGTCGTGACGCCGGGCGCCACCGGCTATCTGCTGACCGACCGCTTCGGGCGCGTCATCGTCCTCGGCCTTCTGATCGGGGCGGGAACCAGCTTCGTCGGGGCCTATCTGAGCTATTTCCTCGACGGCGCCACCGGCGGCATCATCGTCGTGATGCAGACGCTGATCTTCCTCGCCGCCTTCGTGTTTGCCCCCAAGCACGGCATGCTGGCGGCGCGCCGGCGCCTGCGGCGGACGCTGGAGGAAACGGCATGAACGAGACGCTTCAGCTGCTGATCCTGCCGTTCCAGATCGACTTCATGCAGCGCGCCTTCCTGGTGACCCTGATGATTGCGGCACCCATGGCCATCCTCTCCTGCTTCCTCGTCTTGAAGGGCTGGTCGCTGATGGGGGATGCGGTCTCGCACGCGGTCTTTCCCGGCATCGTGCTGGCCTATATCCTGTCGATCCCGCTCGCCGTCGGCGCCTTCGCCGCGGGCATGACTTGCGCGCTCGCGGCCGGCTTCCTCAAGGAAAACAGCCGCATCAAGGAAGACACGGTGCTCGGCATCGTCTTTTCCGGCATGTTCGGGCTGGGCCTCGTCCTCTACGTGAAGGTGCAGAGCGATGTGCATCTCGACCACATCCTGTTCGGCGACATGCTCGGCATCCTGCCGCGCGACCTCCTGGAAACGGGCCTGATCGCGCTGGCAAGCCTCGCCTTCCTGGTTTCCCTGCGCAAGGACCTCCTGCTGCATGCCTTCGACGAGCAGCATGCCAAGGCGATCGGCCTGCCGACGCGGCTTCTGCACTACGGGCTGCTGGCCGTGCTGTCTCTGACGGTGGTGGGCGCGCTGAAGGCCGTCGGCATCATCCTGGCGATCGCCATGGTCGTCGCCCCCGGCGCCATCGCCTTCCTGCTGACGAAGCGGTTCGAGAGCATGCTGCTCGTCGCCATCGCCGTCGCGCTCGGCTCGTCGCTGACCGGCATCTACGCGAGCTTCCTCATCGACAGCGCGCCCGCCCCGACGATCGTGCTCGTGATGACGGCGATCTTCATCATCGCGTTCGTCAGGACGATGATCTCGAACCGGGGCAAGCCCGCCGCCGCCTGACCCGAAGATTGACATTCCCGCTCAATCTGTACATATACCCGTACATTCCGGAACAGGAGAGCCACCTTGGCCCACGTCCGTTTGACCGAATTCAGACAGAATATTGCGACCCACTTCGACAACGTGATCGCCTCTCGCGCGCCTTTGCTTGTCACCCGTCAAGGGTCGGAGGCATTGGTTCTGATCGCTGAGGGCGAATACGAGAGCATGCAGGAAACTCTGCATCTTCTCTCCACGCCGGCAAACTCTGATCGGTTGCGCGAGAGCATGGCACAGCTTCGCAGAGGTGAATTGATCGAGAAAGACCCGACCCTCTGACATGAACCTGCTCTGGACGGGATATTCCTGGGAAGAGTACGAACACTGGCAGAACGTTGATCCGTCCATGGTGGAGAAGATCAACGCGTTGATCAGGGATGCGAAGAGATCCCCGTTCAAGGGCCTCGGAAAACCTGAGCCGCTGAAGGGAGACCTGTCTGGGTTCTGGTCGCGGCGCATTCTTGGAGAACACAGACTGGTGTACCGTGTCTCGGGCAAGGGAAGCAACCAGCAACTCGAGATTATCCAGTGCCGCTTCCACTATGAGAAATAGTGGAAGTCGGACGTAAGCAATACGCTGGGACGGCCCGCACAGATGAGGCCAGCGGGAGCGAGCACCAGCCCGCGTGTAAATCTTGCTGCATCATGCATCAAAAAAGGCCCACCGAAGCGGCGGGCCTTGCTTGAGGACATGAAGTTCTCGGCAGGCCCTCAGGCCGCGGCCAGTTCCTTCTTGACCATCTCGCGCAGGCCGACGAGATCCTTGGCGAAGGAGCGGATGCCTTCCGACAGCTTCTCGGTCGCCATCGCATCCTCGTTGAGCATCCAGCGGAACTTCTTCTCGTCGATCGGGAAGAAGGCATCCTCGGTGATGTTGTCGGGCGAGAGCTTGCGCTCCAGCGTGCCCTGATCCTTGTCCAGTTCGTCGAGCAGCGCCGGGCTGATCGTCAGGCGGTCGCAGCCGGCGAGCGCTTCGATCTCGCCGACGTTGCGGAACGAGGCGCCCATGACGATAGTCTCGATGCCGTTGGCCTTGTAGTAGTTGTAGATGTCGCGCACCGAAACGACGCCCGGATCGGTTTCCGAGGTGTATTCCTGGCCGGTCGACTTCTTGTACCAGTCGAGGATGCGCCCGACGAAGGGCGAGATCAGGAAGGCCTTGGCATCGGCGCAGGCAATCGCCTGGGCCTTGGAGAAGAGCAGAGTCAGGTTGCAGTCGATGCCTTCGGTCTGCAGCACTTCCGCGGCCTTAATGCCTTCCCAGGTGGAGGCAAGCTTGATCAGGATGCGCTCGCGCTCGATGCCGCGCTCCTTGTAGGCGGTGATGATGCCATGCGCCTTGGCGATCGAGGCCTCCGTGTCGAAGGAGAGATCGGCGTCGACTTCGGTCGAGACGCGGCCCGGAACGATATTGGCAAGAGCGGCACCCACGGAGATCGCCAGACGGTCGGCAACCGCCGCAACCACGGCATCGGAGCCGCCGTTCTGCGACTTGCCCCAGGTGATCGCTTCCTTGACGGCATCGGCAAACATCGGCGTGCCGAGTGCCTTCAAGACGATCGTCGGGTTGGTGGTGCAATCCACCGGCTTCAGCCGGGCAACCGCCTCGATGTCGCCGGTATCGGCGACGACCGTGGTCATGGAACGGAGCTGTTCGAGTTTGGAGGTCATCCCGGCATATCCCTTGGATAGTGGTGGTAAATGGTTGGCCGATCGCATCCCTCTGGAGACGCGCCCTGGAGGAACTATCATCAGCCGAACATGGCGAAGTCAAGACATTTGCGCAATTGGATCGACATAAGTATCATGTCGTACACTATGCCAGTTCACGCAATGCCGGAGCACCCTTGGCCAAACTCAGACGCGAAACCCATCCCAGCATAGCCGAAGCCTCGTCGCTGCGTCTGCGCGCCGCCTGGCTCTACTACAACCAGGGCCTGACGCAGAAGGATGTCGCCGAGCGGCTGGGCGTGAGCCGGTCGACGGTGATCCGCATGCTGGACGAGGCGATGAAGCGCTCCGAGGTGCAGATCTGGATCAATGCCGGCATCGACGAGTGCCTGTCGCTCGCCACCCAGCTGGAAGAGGCCTATGGCCTGGACGAGGCGATCGTCGTGCCCGAGACGAAGGACGCGGGCGCCGAGGCACTGGCCGCTGCGGTGGGGCTGGCGCTCGGCCAGTTCCTGTCCGAAGTGATCCAGGACGACATGACCATCGGCGTCGGCTGGGGCCGGACGATGACGGCGTCGCTGGCAAGCTTCCGCCCGCCGCGCCGCCAGGGCTGCAAGGTGGTCTCGCTGCTGGGTGGCATCGTCGCCGTCCACCAGACAAACCCGATCGACTACACCTGGCGCTTGGCGAGCCAGTTTGGCGCCGAATGCTACATGTTCCTGGCGCCGCTGCTGGTGGATTCGGTCAAGACCAAGCGGGCGCTGATCGAGGAATGCGGCTTGAAGGCGATCTACGAGCTGGCCGAGAAGATGGACCTGGCGGTCGTCAGCTGCGGCGACATCGGCCCGCAGTCGACCTCGCTGTCGGAAGGCTTCATCTCCAAGACGGAACTCGACGAGCTCATCGCCGCCGGCTGCGTCTGCGACACCATGTTCAACTTCCTCGACGCCGAGGGCCGCTCAGTGAAGCATCCGATCAACGAAAGGGTGATGTCCGTCGACCTCGACACGCTGAAGACGGCCAAGCACATCGTCCTCTCCTCCGGCGGCGCCCATCGGGCGGTGGCGATCCGCGCCACCATCCGCCGCATCGGCTGCAACACGCTGATCACCGACGAGAGCGCGGCACGGGAGCTGGTGCGGCTGGCTCAGGCGTAACTGCCGTAACGTCAGTCTTCGCCGATGAAGCTAGGCAGATGCCTTTTGGAGATCCATGGAATCATGGAGGATGCGGCCGACGCCGACCAGTGTGGGTTGAAGCTCGCGAAACAGGATCAGGTGGCGGGGTCGGCGGACGATGCCGGTGACATGGCGAGCTCAGTCGCGACTGTGGCGAAGGTGATAGCTTCGGACATCTGGAGCAAGATCCACCCGGGCGATACTTCCGTTTCGGTGAGGATCTGCAGCCAGATCTTTCAGGGCCGTCACCAGAAGCCATTCGTACCGCAACCGCGCCTCGCTGCCGAAGTTCTCATGGGTGCGTGCGAGGATTTCGACTATGTCGGATTCAGCAGCGGACGAAAGGCGAAGCTCAGCCATTACCCTTCGGGCCTGATTGCCGGGCTCGCCCTGCGGCGCGGCTGCCGAGGTCGGCAATATACTCTTCCAGACCAACTACCGGGACGTCTGTGAAGCTGCCTTCCTCCAGATCGCTGAAACCCACCCGTGCTGCTTCGCGAAGCACTTCGAGCTGGGCCGCCTCCAGTTGCTCGCGTTGTTCGACAAGCCGCAGCCCTTCGCGCATCACTTCACTGGCATTTTGATAGCGGCCGGATTTCACCAGGCGGTCGATCACGCTCTGATGGTGTTCGGTCAGGACGACATTCCGAGTGGGCATGAGCGTCTCCTCATCATTGATGGTCAGACGGTACACCCGATGGCATATTCTGCCAACACCGATCAAGAAGCCGGTTCACGCGTTCCCCGCTTCCCACCCGAGGATCGCCCGCTTGCGCGTCAGTCCCCAGTGGTAGCCGGTCAGTGCGCCGCTCTTGCCGAGCGCTCGGTGGCAGGGCACCACGAAGGAGATCGGGTTGCGGCCGATGGCGGCGCCGACGGCGCGGCTGGCGGTCGGCTGGCCGATGTCGCGCGCCACATGCGAATAGGTGACCGCCTTGCCGAAGGGGATCTTCAACAGGCTCTGCCAGACGCGCACCTGGAAGTCGGACCCGATCAGCACGACCTTCAGCGGCTGTTCGGCCGACCAGAGCGACTTGTCGAAGATCCGCCGGATGTAAGGCGCCGTCATCTCGAGGTCTTCGACATAGGCCGCATTCGGCCAGCGGCAGGTCATGTCGTCCAGGCATGCCTTCTCACCACCGAAATCGGCGAACGCGAGCCCCGCCAGTCCGCGCTCCGTCGCCATGACCAGCGCCACACCGAAGGGCGAAGGATGGAAGCCGTAACGGATGGTAAGCCCGCCGCCGCGCGCCTTCCACTCTCCGGGCGACATCGCCTCGTGGGTGACGAAGAGATCGTGCAGCCGGCCGGGTCCCGACAGGCCGACCTCATAGGAGGTTTCCAGCAGCGGCAGGCCCTCGTGCCCGAGCAACCGCTTGGCATGGTCGAGCGTCACGGCCTGCAGGAAGGCCTTGGGAGACAGCCCGGCCCAGCGGGTGAACACCTTCTGCAGCTGCGTCGGCGACTGGCCGATCTCGGCGGCGATGCTGTCGAGCGACGGTTGTGCGCGGTAGTCGATGGTGATGAGCTCGATCACCCGGCGTACGGTCTCGTAATCGTCGCCTTCGGGCGTCGCGTCGAATGCGGGTTCTGCGATCTGGGCAAATGCGTTCATTGCCGGTCTCCTTTGCCAGTACAATGCCCCCTCACCCGCGTCCGGGCCACCCGTTTCTTGCGGCCCTCACAGTCTTTGGGTGACGGTCGCCAGCGCCCCGCGGAAGGCCTTGGCAAAGCTCTCCCGGTCATCGGGGTTGAGGAAGGAGCCGACGTCGGTCGAGCGCCCCTCGCCCGTCACATACATCGAGGTGATGCCGAATTCCTCGTGACGGTTGACCCCGAAGCGGGCCCAGAAAGGGTTGAAGCGGTGCTCCACCACCCGTCCCGCCGGCGAGACCTTGCGGATCGACAGATTGGTGCGCGAGACCGTGACCTCTTCCTTGGCGCGGCCCGAGCGGTAGCTGAGCCGCAGGGCGATGTAGAGGCCAAGAAAATCGAGGCCGAGGAAGAAGCCGATCGGCCAGGCGCCGGTCACCATGAAGAACACGCCGTAGATCAGGCAGACGCCGCCCGACAGCGCCAGCAGCACGTGGAAGCCCTGACGCCCGAGCGAGCGATAGGGGGTGAGCTCGGCCGCAAAGACCGTCGGATCCTCGGACATCTCCACGTTGCTTTCCTTCGCGTGGGCTGGCTATAGAAGCCATATGGCCATTTCCAAACCCAAATCCAGCACAGCTTCTTCACAAAAGTCAAATGCGACGGGAAGCCGCGCCCGCCGGCATATCCGCAGCCGCTATTCCAAGGCGGAGATGGAGGAAATCTTCCGCCGGTTCTCCGTACAGCGGCCCGAGCCGAAGGGCGAGCTGGAGCATTCCAATCCCTTCACCCTGGTGGTCGCCGTGGCGCTGTCGGCGCAGGCGACCGATGCCGGCGTCAACAAGGCGACGCGGGAGCTGTTCAGGATCGCCGACACGCCGGAAAAGATGCTGGCGCTCGGCGAAGAGGGTGTCACGCAGCACATCAAGACGATCGGCCTCTACCGCAACAAGGCCAAGAACGTGATCGCGCTGTCGCAGAAGCTGATCGACGACTTCGGCGGCGAAGTGCCAAAGACACTCGACGAACTGGTGACGCTGCCGGGCGTCGGGCGCAAGACCGCCAACGTGGTGATGTCCATGGCCTTCGGCATTCCCACGCTTGCCGTCGACACGCATGTCTTCCGCATCGGCAACCGCCTGCTGATGGCGCCGGGAAAGACACCGGACGAGGTCGAGGAACGCTTCCTGAAGGTCATCCCCGACCAATATCTCTACCACGCCCACCACTGGCTGATCCTGCACGGGCGCTACACCTGCAAGGCGCGCAAGCCCGAATGCGAGCACTGCGTCATCGCCGACCTCTGCAAATCGCCGGAAAAGACCTGTGACGTGCCGGCGCCGCTGGTCGAACTGCCGCCCCAGCGGATCGGCGACACGGTCGCCTGAACTACCGCGTATGCGCCCGGATGACCTCCAGGAAATCCTCGCCATAGCGTTCGAGCTTGGACTGTCCGACGCCGGAGATGCCGAGCAGTTCGTCGGGGCTGGTCGGCCGTTGGGTCGCGAAGGCAACGAGCGTCGTGTCCGGGAAGACCACATAGGGGGGCACGGCAAGCCCCTTGGCGATCTCCAGGCGCGTCTGGCGCAACGCCTCGAAGAGCTCCATATCGGCGCCCTCGAGCGACGATCTGGCATTGGCGCCACTGGAGGACGCGCCGCGCGATGCCTTGGCGGATGTCGGACGGTCCTTGCGGAACCGCACCTCGCGTTCGCGCCGGAAGACGGCCCGTGCTTCAGGTCCGAGCTTCAGCGCCCCGAAGGCTTCGTGGTCGACCGTGACGAGGCCGGCCGCCAGCAACTGCCGGTAGACGGACTGCCAGGTCTTCGACGGCAGATCCTTGCCGGCGCCGAAGACCGGCATCTCGACGTGCCCGAAGCGGCTGGTCTTCTCGTTCTCGTTGCCGAGCAGCACATCGATCAGGTGGCCCGTGCCGAAGCGCTCGCCCGTCCGGTAGATTGCCGCCAGCGCCTTGATTGCCGCCTCGCTGCCGTCCCAGGTCTCGACGGGCTTCAGGCAGGTATCGCAATTGCCGCAGGCGCCCGGATGCGCCTCGCCGAAATGCGCCAGGATCGACTGGCGGCGGCAGCCGGGTGTCTCGCAGATGGCCAAGAGCGCATTGAGCTTGGCGCGCTCGACCCGCTTGATGTCCTCGCTCGACTGACCGCCGTCGATCATCCGGCCGCGCTGGATGACGTCGGCCATGCCATAGGCCATCCAGACGTCCGACGGCAGGCCATCACGCCCGGCGCGGCCCGTTTCCTGGTAGTAGGCTTCCACGGATCCCGGCAGATCCAGATGGGCGACATAGCGCACGTTCGGCTTGTCGATGCCCATGCCGAAGGCGACGGTGGCGACGAGGCAGAGATCCTCCTCCTTGAGGAAGGCATCCTGATTGGTATCGCGCACCGACCGATCCATGCCGGCATGATAGGCGAGCGCGCGGATGTCCTGCCCGTTCAGCCATTCGGCCGTCTCCTCCACCTTGGCGCGCGACAGGCAATAGACGATGCCGCTCGATCCCTTGTGGCGGGACAGAAAGCGCAGGAGCTGCTGGCGCGGCTGGTCGCACTCGACGATCTCATAGGCGATGTTGGGACGGTCGAAGGAGGTGGTGAAGACCTCCGCCGAACGCAGCGCCAGCTTGTCGATGATGTCTTCGCGGGTGTGCGGATCGGCGGTGGCCGTCAGCGCCAGCCGCGGCACGCCGGGATACATCTCCGCCAGATGGCCGAGCTCGCGATATTCTGGGCGGAAGTCATGCCCCCATTGCGAGACGCAATGCGCCTCGTCGATGGCAAACAGCGCGATCTTCGTCGAGCGGATCAATTCCTTGAAGCCGGCGGTCGTGATCCGCTCCGGCGTGACGTAGAGAAGGTCGAGTGTGCCGTCCGCAATCGACCGCCGCACCTCCGAATACTCTTCGGGAGACAGGGATGAATTCAGCGCCGCGGCCCGCACGCCGAGCTGCTTCAGCGCCTCCACCTGGTCACGCATCAGCGCGATCAGCGGCGAGACGACGATGCCGACGCCCTCGCGGGCGAGTGCCGGGATCTGGAAGCACAGCGACTTTCCGGCACCGGTGGGAAAGAGGACCACCGCATCGCCGCCCGCGACCACCCGTTCGATGACCGCCGCCTGCTTTCCCCGGAAGGCATCATATCCATAGACCTGCTTCAGGATCGCCCGTGGATCCTTCGGCTGCTCGCCATCGAACAGCGCTGCGCTGATGTTACTGGAGTGCGGCATGATGCGGCTTTCGTGGGAGGATGCAGTCTCCCTCCCATACCGCATCCGGCCGGCTGAAGGGAGCCATAAGGACTGCCTTCAACAGCTCATCGGCCGCTGATCGCCGACTTGGTCCCAGTCTCCATCCGGAAGGCCGTGTCACGCTGCGAGATCAGCTTGTGGAGATGCACCATCAGCCCGGCCGCAAAGAGCGGAGTCAGCAGGTTGACGATCGGGATCGCCAGGAAGCCGGCGATCAGCAGGCCGGCGAGAAACACCGTGCCACGGTGTTTCGATCGGAAGGCGCGGGCCTCCGGCGGCGACCGGAAGCGCATGGCCGCGAATTCGAAGAACTCCCGCCCGAGCAGGTAGCCGTTGACGAGGAAGAAGGCGACGAGGTTGATTCCGGGAATGAACAGGAGCAGCAGGGCGAGGATATTGCCGACGATGACGACGCCGAGAAACTGCAGCGAGCCGATGATCGCCTGGCCGAGAGGCATCGGCGTGCCGGGCGCATCGGTCGGGTAATCCCGCTTCTCCACCACCTCGGCGACGTCGTCGAGGAAGAGACCGGCGATCAAGGCCGTGATCGGCGCAATCAGCAGGGCAAGCAGCAACGCCAGCCCGACGCCGGCCAGGATGGCGGCGATCAGCGTCAGCCAGCCGGCCCAGTCCGGAACATCCGGCAGGTAGATCGCAAACCAGGGCCAGATGACCGCGGCGAATGTCTGGCGCAGCGCCAGCCACAGCCCGACCAGCACCAGGATGGTCAGCCCGAGAACCTTCCAGAAGACGGCGCGCGTCTCCGGGGCAAAGAGGTTGAGGAGCGAACGGCGGGCGGCTTCAATGATCATCGGCATCTCCTGCAAGGCTCAGCGGATGTAGGCATGCGACCGGGAGAGAGCAAGCGGTCAGGAGATCGACAGCAGTTCGGCGCGATGCCGCACCATGGCGAGGAAGCGCCGATAGTCGCGATCATAGGAGCGGCTTGTCCCAAGATCGGCGTGCCGCGCCAGAGCCCTGGCTGCCATCGCCTGCCCGGCAGCTGCCAGACCGGCATGGATACCGCCTGCAACCGCCGCCGTCATGGCCGTGCCGAGCAGCACGGCATCCTGCGTTTCGGGAACCACCACCTGGCAGCGGGTCACATCGGCATAGAGCTCCAGGAGCAGCGGATTGTGGACGTGCCCGCCGGTCACATGCAGGGTCTCAAACCGATAGCCATAACCGTCCATGGTCTCCAGGATGTGCCGGATGCCGAGCGCGATGGCGACGCAGCTTCTCCAGTAGAGCCGGCAGAGGCCGTCGAAGGAGGTATCGAGGGTGAGCCCGCTGACCACCCCCGTCGCATGCGGATCGGCCAGCGGCGAGCGGTTGCCGTGGAAGTCCGGCAGCACATGCAGGCCGCCCGCAAGCTCCGCACCCTGTTCCGCCCGCAACTGCTGGACGCGCGCAATGATCCGGCCGTGCAGCTCCGCTGTCGGCTCGCCGCCGGCGGCATGCATGCGCACGATGTGGTCGAGCAGCGCCCCCGTCGCCGACTGGCCACCCTCCACCAGCCAGTGACCGGGCAGCACCGCCTCGTAATAGGGTCCCCAGAGGCTGCGGCCGGGTTTGGGATCGGCGGCGAAGGAGACGATGCAGCTCGACGTGCCGCCGATCAGGGCAACGCTCCTTTCCAGCGCGCCACCGTCAGCCACACCACCCAGGACGCCGAAGGCCCCGGCATAGGCATCGATCAGCCCGGCCGCGACATGGCAGCCGGTGTCGAGCCCGAGATCCGATGCGGCTTCGGGGGTGAGACAACCGATGCTCTCTCCGGCGGCCACCGTCTCATGCGGGAGGCCGCCCCGCTCGAGAAGATCGTCGAGCCCCGCCTGCGCCAGGAAATCCTGCTGCCAGCCCGGCGTCTCGTGCGAAAGATAGTTCCACTTGGCCGTCAGCGTGCAGCGGGAGCGGGCAGCCGATCCCGTCGCCTTCCAGGTCATGAAGTCCGCAAGATCGAAGAAATAACCTGCCCGCCGCCATGTCTCCGGCAGATGCCGTTTCAGCCACATCAGCTTCGGCATCTCCATTTCCGGCGAGAGCGATCCGCCGGAATAGAGAAGCGCGGGATGTCCGGTGGCGGAAATCTCCTCAGCCTCGGCGATGGCCCGATGATCGAGCCAGACGATCGTGTCGAAGCGGTCGTCCCCACCGGTCGAGACGGTGAGCGGGCGTCCCTCCGCATCGCGCGCCACCAGCGAACAGGTGGCGTCGAACCCGACCGCCGCGACGCGGTCGGCCGCAATGCCGGATTCCGCCAAAGCCGCGCGCACGGCCTTGCAGGCCGCACCCCAGATGTCCTCGGAATCGTGCTCCGCATGGTTTTCGCGCAGCCGCTGCATGGCGATCGGGTGCTTGGCCTTTGCCAGAAGGCGGCCTTCGCGATCGAAGACGCCGGCGCGGGCGCTGGCCGTGCCGATATCGACCGCAACGACGTGATCTCGCATCAGGATATGTTCCCCACCCGCAGGGGCGCCCTCAAGGTGTGCATCCCGCGCGCTAGACCGCGCGCTGCGGGAGACGGCCTTCGGAGCCCTCAATGTGTTTGCGGACAAGGTGTATCAAATCCGGCATGGCGTCAAACACGACGTCCGGTGCCAGACTGTCCACCCGCTCGCGGTATCCGGGCGCACCCGCATGCGATCCCCCGACGAAGGCAAAGACAGTCATTCCGGCACGCTGCGCCGCCTCGATCCCTGCCGGACTGTCCTCGACGACGATGCAGGCGGAGGGCTCCGCACCCATGGCCTTTGCGGCATGCAGGAAGAGATCCGGCGCAGGCTTTCCGTGCGACACCATGGAGGCGCTGAAGATATGCGGTTCGAAGCGGTCCAGCAGGCCGGTCAGCGAAAGCGACAGGCGGATGCGCTCCGGCTGGCTGGAGGAGGCCACGCAGCGCGGCCATTCGAGTGCGTCGAGCGCCTGCGCCACCCCTGGCACCGGCTTCAGTTCCAGACGGAAGCGCGCGAAGAGATGATGGCGCAGGTCGTCCAGAAAGGCATCGTCGATGCTGTGGTCGAAATCGTCGTGGAGGATCTGCGAAACAGTGGAAAGGCTGCGGCCGAGAAAGCGTGCATAGGCTTCGTCCTCGCTGATATCGACGCCCTTGCGGTTGAGGGCTTCGACCAGGACGCTGACGGACAGCGGTTCGCTGTCCACGAGGACGCCGTCGCAATCGAAAATCACCAGTGGTCGTGCCATCTCAGCCACGCCGTTGACCCCGTTACCTGACCAGAGAATTCTGGAGATAGAGCTCCAGTGTCCGCGCCGTCCCCTTGCTCCAGAGCGTCTTCAAGGCATGCGAGAAGCGCTGGCGGAAGAGTTCGGACTTGCCAACCTCGCCGAAGATCTCGTCGAACACAAGGAAGGCTTCCGGGTTGTCCCGCGCCAGTTTGGCGGCAGCCTGCAGTTTTTCCGCACTGGTGTCGTTGAAGACGATCGCCTTGCCGCTGTCCGTCGTGCCTTCGAAGTAGCGGCACCAGAGGGCGGAGACCAGCGACAGCCCGACGATGTCCTTGCCCGCCGCGAGACGGTCGGCGGTCGACGGCAGGATGAACTTGGGCTGCCGGTTCGAGCCGTCCTGCGCCAGGCGCGGAATGGTGTCGCCGATCTTCGGGTTGGCGAACCGCCGCTCGATCAGGTCGTAGTATTCGTTGAGATCGGTATCCGGCACCGGCGGCACGATCGGGATGATCTCTTCCTTCTCGAGCTTTTCCAGGAAGGCGCGGATCAGCGGGTGCTCCATCGCCTCGTGTACGAAATGGATGTCGAGAAGCGCCGCCGGATAGGCGATCGCCGCATGGCCGCCGTTGAGGATGCGGATCTTCATGTGCTCGTAGGGCGCGACGTCGGGAACGAACTGCACCCCGACCTCTTCCAGCGCCGGACGCCCGGCCGGGAAGTTATCCTCCATCACCCACTGCTTGAACTCTTCGCAGAAGACAGGCCAGCTGTCCTCGATGCCGAAGGTGTCGCGCAGGAAGTCGATCTCTCGCGCGCCGGTCGCCGGCGTGATGCGATCCACCATGGAGTTCGGGAACGCCACGTTCTCGGCGATCCATTCGGCGAAAGCCGGGTCCGAGAGGGCCGCCAGTCCGACGACGGCATTCTCCGTCACCTCGCCGTTGCCGGGAATGTTGTCGCAGGACATGATCGTGAAAGGCGCCACGCCATTCGCCTTGCGGCGCTTCAGGCCGGCAACGATCAGCCCGAACACCGTCTTGGGGCTGTCCGGGTTCTGGCCGTCGTCGAAGATCGCCGGATGTCCGGGATTGAAGGCGCCGGCGGCGTCGACGAAATAGCCGCCCTCGGTGATCGTCATCGAGACGATGCGGATGCGTGGGTCGGCGAGTGCCGCGATGATGGTTTCCGTCTCTCCCGGCGCGATGATGTCGATCATCGGCGCCGTGACGCGGGCGGCCGTGCGGTTGTTGTCCTGCTCGACGACGGTCGTCAGGAAGTCCTGGGCGGCAAGCTTCTCGCGCATCGTCGCGTCGGACGGCATGACGCCGGCCCCGACGATCGCCCAGTCGAGGCCATGCCCCTTGTTGAAGAGGTCGTCCAGATAGACTGCCTGGTGGGCGCGATGGAAATTGCCGACGCCGAAGTGCAGGATGCCGGGCGACAGCATGATCGGATCATAGGCCGGAACGGCAGCGGTATGGGCGATTTCACCCAGCGCGGCAGACGAAAGTTTGATGGTCATTGCTGGCTCCACTCCGACGTTAAATCGCCAGGCCCTTGTCATCGAAGCGATGAAGCTTCGTTTCGGTCGGCGTCAGGAAGATCTGGTCGCCATGGCGCGCCCCGAACTCGCCATCGGCGCGCGCATTGATCTGGCCGATGCCCTCGACCTCGACATGCAGGAAGGTGTCGGATCCGAGATGCTCGGCGACCGTGACCTTGCCGGTCCAGAGCCCGCTCTCATGCGACAGCACGAGATGCTCCGGCCGGATGCCGACCGTCTTGGCGTTCTTCGAGCGGGCGTATTCTCCCTCGATCAGGTTCATCTTCGGCGAGCCGATGAAGCCGGCGACGAAGAGATTGCGCGGCGACGAGTAGAGATCGAGCGGCGAACCGACCTGCTCGATATTGCCTCGGTTCAGCACGACGATCTTGTCGGCCATGGTCATGGCTTCGACCTGGTCGTGCGTCACATAGACCATCGTCGTCTTCAGCTGGTTGTGCAGCTGGCTGATCTCCAGGCGCATGGTGCCGCGAAGCGACGCGTCGAGGTTGGAAAGCGGCTCGTCGAAGAGGAAGGCCGTCGGCTCGCGCACGATCGCCCGGCCGATCGCCACGCGCTGGCGCTGGCCGCCCGAAAGTTGCGACGGCCGACGCTCCAGATAGTCGGTGAGATTGAGAATGCCGGCGGCATCGGCGACCTTCTGGTCGATCGCCGCCTTGTCCATCTTCGCCATCTTCAACGGGAAGGCGATGTTCTTGCGCACGCTCATATGCGGATAGAGCGCATAGGACTGAAAGACCATGGCGAGGCGCCGCTGCGCCGGCGCCTTGCCGGTCACGTCCTGGCCGTCGATCAGGATCGACCCGCCGCTGACATCCTCCAGACCCGCGATCAGCCGCAGCAGCGTCGACTTTCCGCAGCCGGACGGGCCGACGAAGACCACGAATTCGCCGTCCTGGATCTCGAGGTCGATCGACGGGATGACCTTGGCCTCGCCGAAGGACTTCGACACCTTGTTGAGCGTGATGCTGCCCATCTTCGTCTTCCTTACTTAACCGCGCCGAAGGTCAGGCCGCGAACGAGTTGCTTCTGGCTGAACCAGCCGAGAATGAGGATCGGCGCAATCGCCATGGTGGATGCCGCCGAAAGCTTGGCCCAGAACAGTCCCTGCGGACTGGAGAAGGAGGCGATGAAGGCCGTCAGGGGTGCTGCATCGACTGCCGTCAGGCGGATCGTCCAGAAGCTCTCGTTCCAGGCCAGAATGATGTTGAGAAGAAAGGTCGAGGCGATGCCCGGCAAGGCCATCGGCGTCAGCACGTAGACGATCTCCTGCCAGAGCCCTGCCCCGTCCATCCGCGCCGCCTCCAGGATCTCGCCGGGGATCTCGCGGAAATAGGTGTAGAGCATCCAGACGACGATCGGCAGATTGATCAGCGTCAGCATGACCATCAGCCCGATGCGCGTGTCGAGCAGGCCGAAGTCGCGAAACAGCAGGTAGATCGGCACCAGCACAGCCACGGCCGGCATCATCTTCGTGGAGAGCATCCACATGAGGATCTCCTTGGTCCACTTCGTCGGCGAGAACGCCATGGCCCAGGCGGCCGGAACCGCGATGATCAGCGCGAGGATCGTCGACCCCACCGACAGGACGACGGAGTTCATGAACGGCTTGAAGTAGCCGTTCCGTGTCTGCACGGTGATGTAGTTCTCGAAGGTGCCCGACGGGATCAGGCTGAAGCCCGCGATCGCCTCCGATTCCGTCTTGATGCTGGTGAGCAACGTATAGAGGATCGGGAAGAAGATCACGAAGGCGATGAGCCATGCGGCGATGGTGGCGATGACCTTGTGTCGGTTGGTGACTGCGCGTGCCATGGTCTTCCCCTATCGGTCCAGGTTCTTGCCGACGGCGCGCATCAGGAAGATCGCGACGATATTGGCGAGGATGATGGCGATGATGCCGCCTGCCGATGCGCCCCCCACGTCGTAGCCGAGCAAGGCCGTCCGGTAGATGAGGAATGGCAGGTTGGTGGACGCATATCCCGGGCCGCCGTTGGTGGTGACGAGGATTTCCGCATAGACGCCGAGCAGGAAGATCGTCTGGATCAGGATCACGACGGTCATCGCCCGGGCCAGATGCGGCAGCGTCAGGTAGATGAAGCGGGAGATGAAGCTCGCCCCGTCCATTTCAGCGGCTTCCCGCTGCTCGCTGTCGAGCGACTGAAGTGCGGTCAGCAGGATGAGGGTCGCGAACGGCAGCCATTGCCAGGCGACGATGATCACGATCGACAGCAGCGGATACTGCGCGAACCAGTCGATCGGCGTCGTGCCGAACAGCCGGCTGATATCGGCAAAGACGCCGTACCCCGGATGCATGATCATATTCTTCCAGACCAGCGCGGCCACCGGCGGCATGACGAAGAAGGGCGAGATCACCAGGATGCGGACGATGCCCTGGCCGAAGATCGGCTGGTCGAGGAGAAGGGCGAGGAAGGTGCCGCCGATCACGGTGATCAGCAGGACGCCGCCGACGATCATCAGCGTATTCCAGATGGACTGGAAGAAGGCCGGATCGGAATAGAAGTATCTGTAATTGAAGAAGCCGGCAAAGCTGACATTGCCCGGGCTCAGCAGATTGTAGTTCTGGAACGAGAACCACAGCGTCATCGACAGGGGGACGATCATCCACACCAGCAGGAGGACGACGGACGGCGCCATCATCAGACGGGCAAGGGCCTTGGTGTTGTGCGTCGCCATCTTCACGCTCCCTTAGGATCAGCGCATCCGCCAGCGGCTGGGGCATGACCCCGCCATCGTCACATGGTGGAAAAAGGTTTTTTTGGGGAAGCCCGCCCGGCACCAAGGCCGGGCAGGTTCTTGCTTGCTCGGGAGGAGCCTACTTGATGTAGCCGGCGCGCGTCATCTCGCGGACCGTGGCGGACTGTGCCTGGGCGAGCGCATCCTCGACCGAGGACTGCCCGGCAACGACGGCCGAGAACAGCTGTCCGACATTCGTGCCGATCGCCTGGAATTCAGGGATCGCGACGAACTGGCCACCCGTATACGGGACGGGCTCGACTGTCGGCTTGGTGATGTCGGCCGCATTCATGGCTGCAAGGGTAGGCTCCGCGAAAGCAGCAGCTTCCTTGTATTCCGCGCTTTCGTAGAGCGAGGTGCGGGTGCCCGGAGGAACGTTGGCCCAGCCTTCCTTGGACGCGACGAGCTTGGCGTAGTCTTCGCTGGTTGCCCAGGCGATGAACTTCTGCGCAGCTTCAGCCTTCTGCGAGCTTGCCGGAATGGCAAGGTTCCACGACCACAGCCAGTTGCCGTTATTGTCGACACCTTCCTTGGACGGGAAGAGCGCATAGTCGACCTTGTCGGCCACGGTGGAATCGTCCGGGTTGGAGACGAAGGAAGCAGCAACGGTGGCGTCGATCCACATGCCGCACTTGCCCTGCTGGAAGAGCGTCAGGTTCTCGTTGAAACCGTTGGAGGAGGCGCCGGAAGGACCGGCATCCTTCATCAGGTCGACGTAGAACTGAAGCGCTTCCTTCCACTCGGGCTGGTCGAACTGTGGCTGCCAGTTCTCGTCGAACCAGCGACCGCCGTAGGAATTGGTCAGCGCGGTGATGAAGGCCATGTTCTCGCCCCAGCCGGCCTTGCCGCGCAGGCAGATGCCGTTGATGTCGGCGGAGCGGTCCGTGATCTTGCGTGCAGCGTCGCCGATGAATTCCCAGGTCGGGTTTTCCGGCATTTCCAGACCAGCCTTCTCGAACAGGTCCTTGCGGTACATGATCATTGCGGATTCGCCGTAGAACGGCGCTGCATAGAGCTTGTCCTCGACCGTCAGGCCGCCGCGGATCGAAGGCAGCAGATCGTCGACGTCATAGTCGTCGCCGAGGTCGGCCAGTTCGGTGAGCCAGCCCTGCTTGGCCCAGATCGGCACTTCATAGTTGCCGATGGTCATGATGTCGTACTGGCCGCCGGACGTGGCGATGTCCGTCGTGACGCGCTCACGCAGCACGTTTTCCTCGAGCGTCACCCACTCGAGCTCGATGTCGGGGTTCTTGGAGGTGAAATCCTCCGTCAGACCCTGCATCCGGATCATGTCGCCGTTGTTCACGGTGGCAATGGTGAGGGTTTCGGCCGAAGCCATGCTGGACATGGCCAGCGCTGAGCAGGCGCCCAGCAGAATCGTCTTATAAGTCATGATCTTCCTCCCGAAGATGGAACGAGCATTCGCTTTGCTCATGGGCAATTACTCACCTTCACCTAGGGCAAGTCAACGGAAAATCATCGCTGCGCTGCAGCGAAATCCGTCAAGCCGTTGTGAATACTGGTGA
Source organism: Pseudorhizobium pelagicum (assembly GCA_000722615.1). Taxonomy (GTDB): domain Bacteria; phylum Pseudomonadota; class Alphaproteobacteria; order Rhizobiales; family Rhizobiaceae; genus Neorhizobium; species Neorhizobium pelagicum. Next base: position 114,774 of record JOKI01000010.1, read on the forward strand.
AATTTATGCTCAGCCGCGGAGCAATTGCTCAGCTGTCGCTTCGTCGGTGATCAGACCGTTGATCAACCGCCCCTTCAATGCAGCGGCGATCGCCTTCAGCTTTCGCCGTCCCTGAGCAAGCCCGATGACGCAGGATGCGTCGCTGGAGGGAATGGGAACGCTGGCGACGCGGTCGTTGATGGAACCGGACAGGAGCTTCCCGTCATGGTCGAACATCCAGCCGCAGATCTCCCCGGCGGCACCGCCCTCCACGAGCGTCATCATCTCGTCCTTGGCCAGGAAGCCGTCGATGCAGAGCGGTCCCTCCGGCCCGAGCTCGCCGATCCCGACGAAGGTGACGTCCGCCTGGGCGCCGAGCGCCAGGGTCGAGCGCACCAGGGCCTGGTCGTGGAGCGTGTCGCGTTCCTCGGCCGAGGAGCACAGCACCGGCAGCGGCATCGGGAAATGCCGCGACTTGATGGCGTCGGCCATTGAGAAGATCACGTTGTAATAAGCGGCCGAGCCGTCCGGGCCGATGTTGCCGGTGAGCGAGACGATCCGGTGTTGCGGACACTCCATCGGCGACAGCTGGTCGACAGCCGCCTTCAGCGTCCGGCCGGTGCCCACCGCAAGCACGATCGGATCAGAGCGCTTCAACCATCGCTCGATTTCGGCAGCCCCGGCTTCGGCAAGCCCCACGGTGGTGGACCCGGCCGCCGGATCGCTCGGCACGACCTCCACCTGGCGCAACCCGTATTTCGCGCGAAGCCCTTCCCCGAGCTCCAGGCAGGCGGCAATCGGATGGTCGAGCCGGACCTTGATCAGCCGCTCGGCCACCGCAAGCGACACGAGGCGCTGCGCCGACTGGCGCGAGATGCCCATGGCCGCAGCGATCTCGTCCTGCGTTCGCCCGGCGACATAATAGAGCCAGCCGGCGCGCGCCGCATCGTCAAGCCGCCCGTGTGAATCGGACCGTTTCGCCATGAGTGCATTTCCTCCGGCGTCGTTGCTGCCATGCTTCGCCGCCACCTGTCAAACGATCGGCGGCGGGCATGACAGCCCGGGCGCGGCGACGCCTCCCGGTCAGGCCACCTGCACGAGGTGGCCTGACGACACTTCCCGGTACTCGCGCACGGGCGGGATGTAGTCGACAGGGCGGATCGGGCTCTTGATCTCCTCGATCACCATGTTGCGCTTGATCCCGCGCCGCGATGGGTCGGGGATCGGCACCGCCGCCATCAGCTTCTTCGTATAGGGATGCTGCGGGTTTTCGAAGACGGCGGCGCGCGGGCCGATCTCGACGATCTCTCCGAGATACATGACCGCAACACGGTGACTGACCCGCTCGACGACGGCCATGTCATGGCTGATGAAGAGATAGGCGAGCTTCAGGCTCTGCTGCAGGTCGAGGAGCAGGTTGCAGACCTGCGCCTTGATCGACACGTCGAGCGCCGAAACCGCCTCGTCGGCGACGATGACCTTCGGATCGAGCATCAGGGCCCGGGCAATCGCGATGCGCTGCCGCTGGCCGCCGGAGAACTCGTGCGGGAACCGCCGCATCATGTCGGGCGAAAGCCCGACCTTCACCAGAAGATCGGCGGCCTTCTCGCGCGCCTGGTTCTTCGTCCCGAGCTTGTGCTCCAGATAGGGCTCCATCACGGCCGAACCGATGCTCATGCGCGGATTGAGGCTGGCGAAGGGGTCCTGGAAGACCATCTGGATCGAGCGCCGCATGGCCCGCAGGCTCGTCTTGTCGAGCTGCATGACGTTATAGCCGTCGATCGTGACATTGCCGCTCGTCGGGTTGATCAGCCGCGTGACCGAACGGCCGGTGGTCGATTTTCCGCAGCCCGATTCGCCGACCAGCGCCAGCGTCTCGCCTTCGAACACCTGGAACGACACCTTCTCCACCGCATGGACGGCGCCGCTCTTGCGGCCGAGAAGGCCCGTGTGGATGTCGAAGCGGGTGGTCAGATCGCGGACGTCGAGGATCGGCGTTTTGCCCTTGGCGACCGTATCCGTGACGTCCTGCAGCTCGAACTGCTCGCCGGTGCCGATGTCGATGCTCGGGAACCGCAGCGGCAGCTTGCGGTCGCCCATCGATCCGAGCCTCGGCACTGCCGACAGCAGGGCTCGGGTATAGGGATGCCGGCCACGATGGAAGATCTCCTCGGTCGGGCCGCTTTCGACGCCCTCCCCGCGATACATCACGATCGTCCGGTCGGCGACTTCGGCAACCACGCCCATGTCGTGGGTGATGAAGAGGACGGACATGCCCTCCTCGTCCTGCAGTGTCTTGATGAGATCGAGGATCTGCCCCTGGATCGTCACGTCGAGCGCCGTCGTCGGTTCATCGGCGATCAAAAGCTTCGGCTTCGTGGCCAAGGCCATGGCGATCATCACGCGCTGGCGCATGCCGCCGGAAAACCGGTGCGGATACTCGTCGAAGCGGGAGGCGGCGGAAGGGATCCGGACCTTCTCCAGGAGCCGGATCGTCTCCAGCCGTGCGTCAGCTGCCGACATCGAGGAATGCGCCAGCAGCGCCTCCGAGATCTGGTCGCCAATCGTGAAGAGCGGATTGAGGCTCGTCATCGGCTCCTGAAAGATCATTGCGATCTCGTTGCCGCGCACCTTCCGCATCTCGTGCTCCGGCAGGGACAGGAGCTCCCGCCCCGAAAGCGCGATCCGGCCTCCGATCCGGCTCGTATCGGGCTGCAGCAGCCGCATGACCGAGAGCGAGGTGACGCTCTTGCCCGAGCCGCTCTCACCGACGATCGCGACCGTCTCGCCGGGTGCCACCGTAAACGAGACGTCGCGGACGACCTCCTTCCACTCCCCGTCGACGAGAAACGACGTCGTCAGGTTCTCAACTGAGAGCACCGGTTGTTCGTCCGCGAGAGGCAGGGTCTGGGCGAGAGCCATTGGGTCGATCCTTTTTTCCGTTCTGTCCGTGCGTCTTCCGTTCAGTCCGGCCAGCGCAGGAGGCCGTCGAAGCGGTGGCGGCTCAGATCCTCGATCGGCGTGGCGATGATGTTGTTGGAGGCCCGCGCCTTGTCGAATTCCTCGGCCAGGCGGCTGGCGACGACGGTTTCCTGGCCCGGATGCAGGTTGCAGGGGTCGAGATAGAAGTAGTGGTGCTCCACCTCATGGTCGCGCACGATGATCGGCGGCGAACCGTTGCGCAGGGCAGCCGCCATGTCCCAGGCCGTGATATGCGCCTCCTGCGGGGATATGATCACGCGCATGCGGTCGAGGGGATTGTTGGTCGGGTCCGGCTCGATCAGGGCCGTGACGCCCGGGCGGCCCTCGAGGGTACGCTTCCAGAGTTGGAGGTTGCCCGTCTCCCGCTCCCGCACGGCCTCATGATCTCGCGTCTCCCAGGCCTCCAGGGCGGCCATGACGCCGAAGATGCTTTCCTTGCCGACCTTCATGCCGCGGCCGACGCCCATGTTCTGCAGGAAGGCATGGCGGACCAGTTCCTTGGCGCCGGCGACGATGCCGCTGGTCGGCCCGCCGAGAAACTTGTGACCGGAGTAAAGGACGATGTCGGCGCCCTGTTCCAGGAAGATCCGCAGATCGTACTCGGAGGCTGCATCGACGATGACCGGAACGCCCTTCGCGTGGGCGATCTCGACGAACTCCTTCAAATTGAGCAGGCCGTAATCCACCACGTGATGCGACACCACATAGACGGCCGCGGCCGTCTTGTCGGTGATCGCCTGCTCCATGTGGAAGCGGTGGGTGGAGGTTGCCTGGCCGACGAGCACCACCTTGCCGCCACCGAGCCGGATAGACTGGTCGACGGGCGCGCCATAGCTCACCACATGGCCCATCTGCACCAGGACTTCGTTCTTCTCCGGTGCCACGTCCGGCAGTTTCTCGATCGCAAGCAGGTTGTTGCCGGTGATCGCGCCGGCCACGGCCAGAGTGATGCCGGCCGAGCAGGAGGCGGTCACGAAGCCCGCTTCGCCGCCGGTCAGTCTTGCGATCACGGCGCTTGCCTTGCGCTGCAGATCGTTGATCTCGACGAACTGCGGCAGGATCTTCGTCATCGCCTCGATCGCCTCAGGCACCACGATGGAGGCGCCGAGGCTGGTCATGGTCCCGGAGACATTGATCACCGGGCGCAGGCCGAGGGACGGGCGGATATCGTCAGACATTCTTGATCTCCAATGCTAAGGGCCTCCGCCGATTGTCATCGACAGCTATGCCACAGTAATGTAATAAGTGCCCATATTCGTATGAGGAGCCCAGAGTTGGACGCCAAGACTTCATCACGCGCACTCTCCGCTGAGGCTGGTGCCAAGCCCGACACTGCTGCGGCACCGGCAGAGCGCCGCTCGCGCGTCAGCGGCATGGACCGGGCGCTGCAGATCATCGACCATCTGTACGAGACCGGGGCACCCGCTGGCGCCTATGCCATCGCGAAGGCCGTCAAGGCGCCGCTCTCGACCGTCTATGTGATCATCGATGATCTGGTCGAAAAGAACATGCTGGCCCGCAGCGCGGACGGTTCCATCTGGCTGGGATCGAGGCTCTACCATTACGGTCTGGCCTATGCCCGGTCGCTGGACTTCATCAGCGTCGCGACACACGAGATGCACGACCTCTGCCGCGTCTCCGGAGAGACCGTGCAACTGTGCGGGCGCGATGGCGACCACATGCTGGTGCTCGCCATGGCCGATGGTCCGAACCATTTCCAGGTCGCGTCCCGTGTCGGCACGCGCGTGCCGCTCAACTGGACCGCCTCCGGCCGCCTGCTCGCCGGCCACCTGCCGGAACGGGAGAGAATGGAGCTTTTCAAGCGTTGCGCCCGCAGCTCGCCCACCGGTCGTGCGGAAATCGATGCGGCAACGCTGTCGGAAGCGGCGGGCCGCGCCTTCCAAGATCGCCTGTCCATCCAGGTGGCGGAATCCGACTACGCGGTTGCCTGCATCGCCTCGCCGATCGTCGACCGGGACGGCCACTGCGCGGCGACGATCTCCATCGTGCTGCCCGAGCAGAAGGTCCTTTCCGACGAAAGCCGCTACACCGAGCATGTGCGTGCTTCGGCAAACCGGATCGAGACGCTGATGGGATGGCGCAACCACTGAGCCTGCCTCTCAATCCTGCAGCGAGATGATGGCTTCGATCTCGACGGTGATATTGCCCGGCAGCGAGCCGAAGCCGACGGCGGAGCGGGCATGCTGGCCGGCCTCGCCGAACACCTCGATGAGGAGATCGGAGCAGCCGTTGATGACGCTCGGATGGTCCTCGAAGTCCGGCACGGCATTGACCATGCCGAGCAGCTTCACCACCCGCTTGACGCGGCCGAGGTCGCCCAGCGCCTCGTGCATGACGGCCAGCAGGTTGATGCCCGTCAGCCGGGCATGCGCATAGGCCTCAACGACGCTGATCTCGGCGCCCACCTTGCCCGCGTGCAGATGGCCATTGACCTCCCGCGGGCCCTGCCCGGACAGGTAGAGCAGGTTGCCCTCCTGCACATGCGTGACGAAGTTGGCGATCGGCGGCGGTGGCGGCGGCAGTTGGATGCCGAGCGCTGCAAGCCGCTCATAGGGCGTGCCTTGCATGAGGTCTGCGGCCAGAGAAGATTGTTTCACTAAATTTCCTCGTGAATTGAACGGCAGGCGGCTAGCGCCAGGCGTAACCGTGGCTGTGGCGGACGAGCTTGCGAGCCCGCGGGATGTAGCGGCTGGCCTGTATGGCCTCCGCTCCGATGACGGCATAGCGGGGCTCGAACAGCTTCGTCAGTCGCGAGACGTCGCCGTTGGAATCGGTGGCCTCCAGATCCGCGTCGACCAGGTCGAAGATGGTGAAATCCGCCCGCTCGCCGGCCGCAAGCCGGTTTTCCATCGACAGCTTGATGACGGAGGCCGGCGCATGCGTCACCGCATCGACGACCTTGTCGAAAGGCATACCGACGGAGAGAAGCTTCGACATGGTGGTGGCGAGATCCCAGACCGGGAAGTTCATCGAATGCCCGTGCAGGTCCGTCGAGATCGAGAAAGGCAGCAGGCCGCGCGCGATCGCCGCTTCCGCAACCTTGAACGAGAAGGAGGCCCCACCATGACCGATGTCGAGGCGGATGCCTTCACCGGCGCATCGTTCGGCGAGGTTGAAGAGGTCTTCGTCCTCCATGATGCTCGATCCGGCCTTGCCGTTGAAGCAGTGGGTGACCACGTCGCCGGGGCCGAGGATCTCGAGGACCTCGTCATAGAGTGCCGGCGGTTCGCCGACATGCACCATCATCGGCACCTTCAGGATCTTGGCGATCTTCTTGCCGAGCTTGACCGGCGTGACACCCCAGGAACCGGTGATGACATGGCTGGCGCGCACCTTGATGCCGACGATGTGTTCGCTGTTTTCGGCGTAGCATTCAAGGATGCGGTCGAGGTCGATGTCGCGGATGTCGCGCAGCTCCGCCACGCGGTTGCAGGCGACGAGACCGATCGAGCCGAGGTTCAGGAAGGCCTTGATGCGCTCCTTCGACGGCTCGATGATGTATTCGCGGAAACCGTGGAAATTGGCCTCGCCGGCGGAGCCCGCATCGACGAGCGTCGTCACGCCGCGCTCGGCGCCGCATTCGGAAGGACGCAGCGAGATGTCGGTGCCGCCATGCCAGATATGAACATGCAGGTCGACCCAGCCGGGCGAGATGAAGGCGCCCTTGCCGTCGATCCGGATCGCGTCGTCCGGCGCCGCCAGACCGGAGCCGGTGCTGATGATCTTGCCGTCGGCGCCGACAAGGATGTCGATCGCAGTGCCCGAAGTGGCGCCGCCGAACGACATCGGCTTCACATTCGAGAGGAGAAGCGGTTTGTGCTGTTCTCCGGATGTCATTTCACAGTTCCCTTCGAAGTTTAGGATCAAGCATGTCCCGCAGGCCATCGCCCACCATCTGCAGGGAAAGCACTGCGAGAATGATGGCGATGCCGGGGAAGAGGGTCATCCAGTCCGCCTGGCCGATGTACTGGCGACCGGCTGCAATCATCGTGCCCCAGGTCGGCACTTCGGGACTGACCCCGAGGCCGAGAAAGGAAAGGCCCGCCTCTGCCAGCATGGCGCTGGCAAACAGGAAGGTGCCCTGCACCAGGATCGGGGACACGAGGTTGCGCAGCACGTGCCGCGTCATGATGTGGAAGGTCGAGATGCCGAGCGCCTGGGCCGCCTCGACATAGGGCAGTTCCCGGATGACCAGCGTCGAGGCTCGCACGATCCGCGCGAGCCGTGGCGCGTAGACGATGGCGAGCGCGATGATCACCGTCGTCAGCGACGGCCCGAGTGCGGCCACGAGCGCGATCGCCAGCAGAATGTCCGGGAAGGCCATCATCGCGTCGATCAGCCGGGCGATCGGCGTGTCGAGCCGCTTGAAGAAGCCGGCCAGCAGCCCGAGCGTCACGCCGATCAGCGCGGAGAGGGTGACGACGGCTGCCCCCACCAGCAGCGAAAGACGAGCGGCAAAGATCGTGCGCGAGAACACGTCGCGGCCGAACTCGTCGGTTCCGAACCAGTAGACTTCGCTCGGTGGCTTCAGCCGGTTGACGATCGACAGCTTCGAGGGAGAATAGGGCGCGATCCACGGCGCCAGGACGGCGAGCAGCACGAAGATCGCCAGCACGATCACGCCGGCAGCGACCGTCTTGCGCTTCAGGAAGCGGCGGAAGAACTTCATGCCTTCGCTCGAGGCCGGCTTGGAAGTGGTGATGTCAGTCATCAGTAGCGCACCCTTGGATCGACCAGCAGGTAGAGCATGTCGATCGCGAAATTGATCAGCACGTAGAGCGCCGCGATGACGAGAAGCGCGCCCTGGATGACCGGATAGTCGCGCCGCAGGACGGCGGACACGACGAGGTTTCCGATGCCCGGGAGGCCGAAGACCGTCTCGGTCACCACCGCCCCCGAGACCAGCACCGCTGCGGTGAGACCCAGGACGGTCAGGATCGGGATCAGTGCATTCTTGAGCGCATGCTTCAGCACGACCTTTCGTTCCACCATGCCCTTGGCGCGCGCCGTGCGGATGTAGTCATCCCCCAGCACGTCCAGCATCGACGCCCGCGTGAAGCGCAGGATGAGCGCGGAGGAGACTAGCCCCAGGGCGACGGCTGGCAGCATCAGGTGGTACATCCGCTCGCCAAAGCTCGAGCCGGGACCGCCGTAGCCGGAAACCGGAAAGAGGTTGAGCCGCACAGCGAAGAACTGCATCAGGATCAGACCCAGCCAGAAGCTCGGAATACTGGCCGCCAGCATGGCAAGCGTCGTGGCTGCCTGGTCGATCAGCGAGCCCCTGCGGTAGGCGGCATAGATGCCGATCGGCAACGCGATCGCGCTGGCAATCAGGAGAGAGAAGATCGTGAGGAAGAAGGTCGGCTCGGCGCGCTGGAGAAGCGCCGTGCCGACGGGAATGTTGAGGAAGATCGACTGTCCGAGATCGCCCTTCAGCAACTGTCCGATATAGAACAGGTACTGGACGACCAGCGTCCGATCGAGCCCCAGGCGGCTGCGCAGGTCGGCGATGTCCTGGGCCGTTGCGTCCGGGCCGAGCATGACGGCGGCCGGATCGCCGGGTGTGACCCGGACGATGACGAAGACGATCGTCACCACCAGGAACATCACGACGATCATTCCGGCGAGGCGCTGAAGAATGTAGCGGATCATTGAGCCAATTTCCTTGTCCCCCCACGAAAGCAGGTTCGAAAAACGAATGCCGGCGCCAGGGACGCCGGCATTCGGTCTTCTTCGTCTTACTTCGCGATGGAAGCATTCCAGAAATACGGCCATGGGGCCGGATCGACGCCTTCGAGCTTGGTCGATTTCGCAGCCACGGCATTGAAGTCGCCGATCTTGATCAGCGGCAGCTCGTCATAGATGACCTTCTGGACGTTGGCCCACAGCTCGACGCGCTTGGCAGGATCCGCCTCGGAGGTGAAGGGATCCACGGCGGCCTTGCGCGCCGGGGTATCCCACCAGCCCGGCGAGCTCGTGGAAAGCGCGCCGATCAGCGCCGGCTCCGGCAGGAACGGGCTGTGGGTGATGTAGACGTCCCACAGCGCCGGGTCGGCGCGGCGCTGCGTCAGCGTCGCCCAGTCCACCACCTGCATGTCGACGGTGAAGCCGGCAAGCTTCAGATATTCCGCAGCCACCTGCGCCATCTTGTAGTGGAACTCGTACTGGCGGCTGGTGAGAATGCGGACCGGAGCACCGTCGTAGCCGGCGGCCTTGGCCGCCTCGGCAGCGCCTTCCGGATCGCCGAGGTTGTAGTTGCCGTCGACGCCGGCGTCCGAGTGCCAGCTATAGCTCTCGGGATAGAATGCGCCGTCCAGCCCATAGAAGTCCGTGCTGCCGAAGGCAGCCGCCAGCATGTCTTCCATGTTGAGCGCCTGCGTGATCGCCTTGCGGATTTCAAGCTTGGACGAGACACCCTCCTTCGTGTTGAAGACGAAGACAGGATAGCCGAAGGGCTCGAGAAGCACGGGCTCGGATGCCGAAGAACTCTTCAGCTTATCGTAGGATTCCACCGGAATGGAATCCACATAGGCATATTGTCCGGAGACCGCCGCCTCGACCCGCGTATTGGGATCGGGAACCGGCACGAAGCGGATCTCGTCGAGATACTGGTGACGCGCACCGCCATAACCGTCGCTTTCACCGTCGCGCGACATGTAGCCATCGAAGCGGGCAAGCTGGATATACTGGTCGGCCTTGCGCTCCTTCAGCATATAGGGCCCGGTGCCGACAAACTCCGCCATCGGCTCCGCCTGCTTTTCCGACGGAATGACGATCGCCGCAGAGTTGTTGAAGGCGAGCAGCGACGTCAGAGGCGCATAGGGCTGCGTCAGCTTGATGAGGACGGTGTCGGCATCGGGAGCCTCCATCGACGCGATGAAGCCTGCTGCCTGCTTGCCGCGCGAGGCAAGCTTCGTCCACCGCCCCAGCGAAGCGAGCACGTCTTCGGACGTCATCTCGCTGCCGTCATGGAAGGTGATGCCGGTGCGCAGCGTGATGGTATAGGCCTTCCCGTCGTCCGTGATCTCGGGCAGGCTCTCGGCCAGAAGCGGTGTCACGTTCCAGTTCTTGTCGAATGTGTAGAGCGTCTCGAACATGTGCTGCGTGACGATGCCGACGAGGTCGGCGGTCGAAGCCATCGGATCCAGCGTCGGCGGCTCGCCGATGGTTGCAACATCGATGACCCCGCCGCGATCTGCGGCGAGCGAAAGGCACGGGCCTGCGATCAGGGCCGTGGTTACCAGAAAGGCTAGTTTCATCCGCATTCCAAGTCTCCCGTTTTGAATTCCACAATTATGTATTATGCTTTTTAATTGTAGAATAGCCGACACGGAGGCTGTGTCAATCCGCCAGCGGGTGCCGCGTCACACCGCATTGGCGGCGATGACGTCCCGCAGCCAGTAGTAGGAGCTCTTGGGGATGCGCTGCAGCGTCGGATAGTCGACATAGACAAGTCCGAACCGCTTGGAGAAGCCGCGCCCCCACTCGAAATTGTCCATCAGCGACCAGGCGAAATAGCCTCGCACGTCATGACCTTCGTCGATCGCGTCGAGCAGCTTGTCGAGATACAGGTGGAAATAGGATATCCGGTCCTTGTCGATGACCTGGCGCGCCCCGTTCAGCGCATCGGGATAGGAAGCCCCGTTTTCGGTGATGTAGATGGTCGGATTGCCGTAGCGGGCGCTGGTATCGCGGATCTGCTCCAGAAAGGCATCCGGATCGACAACCCAGTTGACGTCGGTCAGCGGCCCCATGCCGGTCGGCGGAGCAGTTTCGGCGACGCCGAAAGTGGTATTCGGGTTGGGGCCGACGAACACCGGATTGTAGTGATTGAGGCCGAAGAAATCCATCTTCTGGCTAATGTCCTGCATGTCGTTCTGCTGGATCAGCGGTTCCATCGCCTCCGCCAGCGGCTCCGGATAGGTCCCGAGCCAGAGCGGATCGACCATCACCCGGCGCCACAGGCAGTCACCGAGGATGCGCGCTTCCTCGTGGGCCGCGTCGTCGTAATGCGGGCGCACGGGACCGAGCGAGACGATGTTGCCGACCTCTGCGTCCCCAGCTTCGGCCCGCACCGCCTTCACCGTCAGCCCGTGGGCGCGGTTGAGATTGTGGATTGCCTTCAGGCTGGACTGGTAGTCCTGCTTGCCCGGCGCGTGGCGGCCGACATTGTAGGCGACCCAAGGGATCACGTTCGGCTCGTTGATCGGCGCGAAGCGCTTCACGCGATCGCCGAAATGCCGGATCACGGTGGCGCTGTAGTCGGCAAACATCTTGGCCGTGTCGCGGTTGCGCCAGCCGCCCCGCTCTTCCACCGACACCGGCATGTCCCAGTGATGCAGGCAGATCCACGGCTCGATGCCCTCGTGCAGGAGAAGATCGATCACCCGATCATAGAAATCCAGTCCACGGGTGTTCACCTGCCCGTCGCCTTCGGGGAAAATGCGCGGCCAGGCGGTGGAGAGGCGATAGGCTTTCACACCCAGCCCGCTCATCAGCGCAATGTCTTCCGGATAGCGGTGGTAGTGGTCGCAGGCGACGTCAGCGGTATCGCCATTCGTGGTGCGCCCGGGTGTATGGGCATAGACATCCCAGACACTTTGACCGCGACCATCCGCATGGACGGCGCCTTCGGTCTGATAGGCGGAGGCAGCAACGCCCCAGAGGAAGTCGCTCGGGAAAGCTCTTGTCATGGCAATGGCTCAACAATTGAAGGAAGGGTCGGCGCGCGTCGGCGCGCCGACAGCAGCGATTACTTCTTGTCGGTGGAGACGTTCCAGAAGTACGGCCACGGCGACGCCTTGACGTTGTGCAACGTCTTCGCCTCTGCACTCAGGGCGTTGAAATCACCGACCTTGAACACCGGCGCCTCCTCGTAGAAGGTCTTCTGCACCATGCCGAACAGTTCGATGCGCTTCTGGAGGTCCGGCTCGGCCAGGAAGGGCTCGACCGCCGCATGCTTGGCGTCATTGTCCCACCAGCCGGGATAGCTGTCGGACATCCAGCCGTTCAGCGCCGGATCGGCCGGGAAAGGTCCATGGGTGATGAAGATGTCCCACTGCGCCGGGTCCGCGCGGCGCTGCGTCAGCGTCGCCCAGTCGAACACCTGCAGATCGACCTGGAAGCCGGCGGCCTTCAGGTATTCGGCGGCCACCTGCGCCATCTTGTAGTGGAATTCATATTGCCGGCTGGTCAGGATACGGACCGGTTTGCCATCGTAGCCGGCCTCCTGCATCAGTTCGCCAGCGGCTTCCGGATCGCCCGAGCCGTAGCGCTCGATCCCCTCTTTCGTGTGCCAGACATAGCCTTCGGGATAGAGGGCGCCGTCGACGGCGAAGAACTCCGGATTGCCGAAGGCGGCAAGAAGCATGTCTTCCGGATTGAGCGCCACCTGCACGGCATGACGCAGCGCCTTGCCGGTCATCATGCCCTCCTTCATGTTCATCACGAAGACCGGCGCACCGAAGGGCTTGAGGACCACGGGCTGTGATTCTGTCGAAGCCTTCAGCTGGTCGAAATTCTCCGGCGCGATGGAGTCGGTATAGTCGAACTGGCCGGAGATCGCGCCTTGCAGGCGGGTGTTGGCATCCGGTACCGGGACGAAGCGGATCTCGTCGAGGATCGCCTCGCGGGCGCCGCCGAAACCGTCCGGCTCTTCGCTGCGCGGCGTGTAGCCATCGAAGCGGACGAGCTGGATATACTGGTCTGCCTTGCGCTCCTTCAGCATGTAGGGGCCGGTGCCGATGATCTCAGTGAGCGGATCGGCCAGATTTCCCTTCGGCAGGATGATGGCGGCCGAGTTGTTGAAGGCAAGAAGCGACAACAGCGGCGCATAGGCGGTCTTCAGCGTGATCCGTAGCGACGTGTCACCAGTCGCCTCGACCGTGGCGATATAGGGTGCCGCCTGCTTGCCGCGGGATGCGATCGACATCCAGCGCTGGATCGAGGCAACGGCGTCGGCAGAGGTCATCGTGCTGCCGTCATGGAACTTGATCTCCTGGCGCAGCGTGATGTCATAGGTCTTGCCGTCGTCGGAGATGCTGGGCATCGTTTCGGCCAGCAGCGGAATGACCTTCCACTCGTCGTCGAAGGTAAACAGCGTTTCGAACATGTGCTGCGTGACGATACCCACCAGGTCGGCAGTGGAGGCCATCGGATCGAGTGTCGGCGGCTCGCCGATCGTCGCAACATCGATGACGCCGCCCTTTTCCTGACCGATCGCCCATGAGGGCGCGACGATCAGTGCTGTGGCCATCAGGAATGCCAGCTTCTTTCGCATAGGATACTCCCGGTTAGTTGTTCCATTATTATGTTATATCAACCAATATAGAAGAATACAGTTTCCGGAAGCTGTCAAGCAGGAGGAAGAGCGGTCGCGCTTATCAGCGGACGCTGATGATCCCGAAGGAGGTGACAAAGGAGCGGCGCTTGCGGCAGGAAGATTGGCAACAGCCGGCGACGCCGGTTCGCCACCTCCAGCCCTGAAATCGGTCCCGCAGAAAAAGGCAGCCGGAACCGCTGCCGGTGCGCCGCCACGCAACTTCAAGGATGTTAGCAATGGCAATGCCGGGAGGATCTTCTGCCAGCGCGAGAACGCCGCCGTGCGCGGCCGCCCGGGAACCCTGCCCCGGACTAAAGCGAGGCGGCGGCGCGCGCCGCATGATCGTAATGCCCCGACAGCGCCCGGAGGCGGGACGCCATGTCGGAGAGGGCTTCGGCTGAAACCTCCGTGGCGAGGACCGAGCGCACCAGCAGGCTTTCCCGCATGGCCTTGTAGCGTTCGCAGGCATCGGCACCTGCGTCGGTGACCATGACCAGCTTCTCCTTGCCGCGCCGTCCCGACCTGATCAGCTTGAGGCGCTCCAGCTTCTTCAGCGCATAGGTCACCACATGGGTGTCCTCGATGTTGAGCACGAGGCAGATGTCGGCGAGCGTCTTCGGCTTGTCGCGGCTGTTGATGTTGTGCAGCACTAGAATGTCGACGGGGGAGAGATCCGGCACGCCCGCGGCCGACATGCAGCGGACCATCCACCGGTGGAAGGCATGATTGAGCATGATCAGCCCGAATTCGATCTCCGACAAAGCCGGAAGTGCGCCGGTGGCCAGATGACCGGACGAGACGATCGGACCCAGGGGATCCTGTTTCTTTGTGGGCATGCCGCTCCTCCTCGGGAGACGCCGCCAGCCGGGCCGGCGGCGTCTTTTGCTTCGGTTGCTTACATCTTGTTGTAGGCGTCCACGACGGCCTTGCCTTCGTCGCCGGCCTTCGCCAGCCAGCCTTCCGTCAGCTTGGCGCCGACGTCGCTCAGACCGGTCTTCAGTTCCTCGCTCGGCGTCACGACCTGCATGCCGTTAGACTTCAGAGTCTCCATGTAGGCGGAAGTCTTCTCGGCAGCGAGCGCCCAGCCGCGGGTTTCGGCCGCGGCTGCGGCTTCCGTCACCGCCGTCTGCACGGCCGGATCAAGCGCGTCGAAGGCGTCCTTGTTGACGAAGATGACGTTCTTCGGGATCCAGGCCTGGGTATCGTAGTAGTGGGTCAGCGATTCCCAGATCTTGGAATCGACGCCCGTGGCGCTCGAGGTCATCAGGCCGTCGACGACGCCGGTGGCCAGTGCCTGCGGCAGTTCCGCCGCCTGCACGGTCACGGGCTGGGCACCGACGAGTTCGGCGATGCGCGAGGTGCCGACGTTATAGGCACGCCATTTCAGACCCTCAAGATCGGCGACGCTGTTGACGTCCTTCTTCGTGTAGATGCCCTGCGGCGGCCAGGGCGTCGTGTAGAGAAGCTTCAGCCCCTGCTCGTCGAGCGCCTTCTCGACGGCCGGCTTGGAAACCTCCCACAGCTTCTTCGACTGCTCGAAGCTGGTGGCCAGGAACGGAATGACGTCGATGCCGAAGATCGGGTTCTCGTTCTCATGCAGCGACATCAGCACTTCACCGGCCTGCGCCTGGCCCGTCTGGACCGCGCGCTTGATTTCCGGCGCCTTGAAGAGCGAAGCGTTCGGATGAACCGTGATCTTGAGTTCACCGTTGGTTGCCGTGTCTACGTCGGAGGCGAACTGGTTGAGGTTCTCCACGTGGTAGTTTGCCGGAGGATAGGCCGACGGAAGGACCCAGGCGGTCTGCGCCAGGGCGGAGCCCGCCGCGGCGAGAATGGCCACGGAGGCGATCCCCGTCCTGATCAGGTTTGTCTTCAGCGATTGCATTTGCATTCCCCTTTTCTTGGATTAACCCGGAAACGCCATTCGCGGCAGGAACATCACGATATCCGGGAACACCGTGATGATGGCGGCAGTCGCCACGAGCAGGAAGAAGAACGGCAGAGCCGCCCGAGCCACCGTCAGACTGTCTCGGCCGCTCATCGTTTGCAGCACGAAGAGATTGAAGCCCACCGGTGGCGTGATCTGGGCCATTTCGACCATCAGCACCAGGAAGATGCCGAACCAGATCAGGTCGAAGCCCGCCTGCTGGATCATCGGGAGGACGACGACGGTGGTCAGCACGATCATCGACAGGCCGTCGATCGCGCAGCCCAGCAGGATGTACATCACCGTCAGGACGGCGATCAGGGCGTAGGGGCTGAGGCCGAAGCCATCGACCCAGCTTGCCAGTGCCGCCGGTATGCCGGTGTAACCCATGGCAATCGACATATAGCCGGCGCCGGTGAGGATGAGCATGATCATGGCCGTCATGCGTGTCGCACCCATGACACTGTCCTTGAAGCTTTTCCAGGTCAGCGCCTTCTGCCAGGCGGCGATGACGAGCGAGCCCAGCACGCCCCAGGCGGCGCATTCGGTGGCCGTCGCCCAGCCCATCAGCAGGGCGGAAAACACGGTTGCGATCAAAAGAGCGAGCGGAATGAGGTTGAGGGTCTCCTTCAGCTTGCTCGCCAGGCTCGTCTTCGGTTCAGGCGGCGGGCATTTGTCGGGGTTTCGCAGGGCCCAGACCACGATGGCCGAAATATAGAGCACCATGACGATCACCGCCGGGATGAGCCCCGCGAGAAACATCTGGATGATCGAGACATTCGCAGCGACCGCATAGACGATCATCGTGATCGACGGCGGCACGAGAAAGCCCAGCGTTCCCGCACCGGCCAGCGAGCCGAGACTGATCATCTCGTCATAGCCGCGCTTCTTCAATTCGGGCAGCGTGATCTTTGCCACCATGGCCGTGGTTGCGGCCGACGAGCCGGAGACGGCCCCGAACAGGCCGCATCCCAGCACGTTGACGTGCACGAGCCGACCGGGCAGCCAGTTCAACCAGGGTGCAAGGCCGCGGAACATTTCGTCGGAGAGCCGCGTGCGGTAGAGGATCTCCCCCATCCAGACGAACAGCGGCAAAGCCGCCAGGCTCCAGGAGGCAGAGCCGCTCCAGGCGTTGGTCGCGAGCGCTGCGCCGATCTGGATGCCGGCGGGCGCAAACTGCATGGCGATGAAGCCGCAGACGAGCAGCGCCACCCCGATCCAGACGCCGCCCACCAGAAGGAGCAGCAGGGTCCCAAGGATGATGCCGGAGACCTCGATGAGCAATCCGTTGTCCATCGTCAGACCCCGCTTTCCATCACGCGCTCAATAATCTCGTCTGCAGTATTCGCCGGCGGCTTCTCGTAGCGAGGGGTCCCTCCGAAGAGGACGTGCAGGAGTTCGTCGACGAAGGAAATGGCCAGGACCGACAGGCCGACGGACATGCCCAGCTGCGGGATCCACAGCGGCACGGCGATGACGCCCATGGAGACGTCGTTGAACCGCCAGGATACCCAGGTCATCTCGACGGCATACCAGGCGAAATAGGAGACGGCCGTTGCGCCGATTGCCGTGCAGGCAATCTCGATCAGCCGCCTGCGCCAGCCCGTGAAGCGGTCGATGACCAGGCCCATGCGGATGAGCTCCGCCGACCTGAACGTGTGCGCGAGAGCCAGAAAGGCGGTTGCCGCCATGCACCACGCGGCGAAGTCGTCGCCGGCGGGAACGTCGATCCCCAGGGGACGGCCGGCCGACAGTGCCAGCATGATCAGAAAGATGGCGACCAGGAACACTCCGGCCAGATAGCCGGAAGCAAGATAGAGGCCGTCGAGCGACTTCCTCAGCCATTCGGGAAAGATACTGTGACGCGGATCAATGGAGGACACGGGTCATCCTCCCGTAGAACATACGGCTCTCATGCATCATCGGCTCCCCTCGGTTGCCGTTGCGGGCGGGGCACTTGCGGACCTTCTGCCCGTTATGGAGGCATGATGCAGCAATGTGCAATTTGCTGTCAATCAAACATTGACGTTTTATCGACGAAATGCATTCGTTAAGAAAAACACTCTTCCAGGAGCCGGGACATGATTGACGCGAGATGGGATTTCTGGATCGACCGTGGCGGCACATTCACCGACATCGTCGGGCGCCGACCGGATGGTGAACTCATCGCTCACAAGCTCCTGTCGGAAAATCCGGAAGCCTACCGCGACGCCGCCGTGCAGGGTATCCGCGAGCTCCTGGGGCTGAAGGCAGGCGAGCCTGTTCCTGCCGGTTTGATCGGCGCCGTGAAGATGGGAACGACGGTCGCCACCAATGCGCTGCTGGAGCGCAAGGGCGAGCGGACGCTGCTCGTCACGACCCGCGGTTTCCGCGATGCGCTGGCGATCGGCTATCAGGCCCGCACGGACATCTTTGCCAAGAAGATCATCAAGCCGGAACTCCTCTACAGCGCCGTGGTCGAGATCGACGAACGGGTGCGCGCCGACGGGCAGGTCGAGGCGTCACCCGACGAGACGGTCGTCCGCCGGGAACTGCAGGCCCGCTTCGATGCGGGCTACCGCGCGCTCGCAATCGTCTTCATGCACGCCTACCGCTACCCCGAGCACGAGCAGCTGACCGCGCGGATCGCCCGCAAGATCGGCTTCACTCAGGTCTCCGTCAGCCATGAGGTCTCGCCGCTGATCAAGCTGGTCGGGCGCGGCGATACGACCGTCGTCGATGCCTATCTGTCGCCGATCCTGCGCCGCTATGTCGAGCAGGTGGCATCCGAGCTCGGCGCCGATGCGCAGGACGGCGCGCGCCTGATGTTCATGCAGTCCTCCGGCGGCCTGACGGCAGCCGACCTCTTTCAGGGCAAGGACGCGATCCTCTCCGGCCCGGCGGGCGGCGTCGTCGGCGCCGTGGAAACATCCAGGCTTGCCGGCTTTACCCGCATGATCGGCTTCGACATGGGCGGTACATCCACGGACGTGTCCCATTTCGACGGCGAGCTGGAGCGGTCCTTCGAGACCGAGGTCGCCGGTGTCCGCATGCGCGCGCCGATGATGTCGATCCACACCGTTGCGGCCGGCGGCGGCTCCATCCTGCATTTCGAGAACGGCCGCTTCCGCGTCGGCCCGGATTCGGCCGGTGCCAATCCCGGACCCAAGGCCTATCGCCGCGGCGGACCGCTGACGGTGACCGACGCGAACGTCATGCTGGGCAAGCTGTCACCCGGCCTTTTCCCGGCGATCTTCGGCCCCAACCGCGACCAGCCGCTCGATGCGGACGCCGTGCGCGAAGGCTTCGAGGCGATGGCCGAGGTCATCGGCGACGGGCGCACGCCGGAACAGGTGGCCGACGGCTTCCTGGCCATTGCGGTCGAGAACATGGCGAATGCCGTCAAGAAGATCAGCGTTCAGCGCGGCTATGACGTGACCCACTATGTGCTGACCTGCTTCGGCGGCGCCGGCGGCCAGCACGCCTGCCTCACCGCCGATGCGCTGGGGATATCGACGGTGATGATCCACCCCTTCTCCGGGATCCTGTCTGCCTACGGCATGGGGCTCGCCGATATCCGCGCGACACGCCAGAAGACCGTTTCCGCTGAATTGTCCGACGCCCTGGCAGCGCTCCGCCCGGTCCGCGACGAGCTGACCTCCAGCGCGCTTCAGGAGATGACGACGCAGGGTGTGACGGAGGCCGATACGGACATCCAGCACCGGGCGCATCTGCGCTACCAGGGCACCGACACGACGATCGCCGTGCCGATTTCCGATGCAGCCGCGATGACGGAGGTCTTCGAGGCGCTTCACCGCAAGCAGTTCGGCTTCATCTTCGAAAACCGCGACATCATCTTCGAATCCTACGAGGTCGAGGCCATCGGCGGCGGCGCCGAAGCATCAGAGCCCACGCATGCGCTCGACGCCTCTGTTCCCGAGGCAGCCGAAGAAACCCGCTTCTTCTCCGGCGGCGAATGGCGAGAGGCACCCGTCTACCGCCGCGCCGACATCCGGCCAGGCGCGAAGGCTTCGGGCCCCTGCCTCATCGTCGAACCACACCAGACGATCGTCGTCGAGGATGGCTGGGCCTTCGAGATCACCGCGCTCGATCATGTCGTCCTGAAGCGGGTGAAGGTGCTGGCCCGCAGCAAGGCAATCGGCACCGAGGCCGATCCCGTGCTGCTCGAGGTCTTCAACAATCTCTTCATGTCGATCGCCGAGCAGATGGGCGTGACGCTGCAGAACACCGCCTCCTCGGTCAACATTAAGGAGCGGCTCGACTTCTCCTGTGCCGTCTTCGATGCGCAGGGCGCGCTGGTCGCCAATGCGCCGCACATGCCGGTGCATCTCGGCTCCATGGACCGCTCGGTGGAATCCATCATCGCCGCCAATGCGGGCCGGATCCGCCCCGGCGACGTCTTTGCGCTGAATGCGCCCTACAACGGCGGCACGCATCTGCCAGACATCACGGTCGTGACCCCCGTCTTCGACGATGCCGGCACGGACATCCTGTTCTACGTCGCCTCGCGCGGCCACCACGCCGATGTCGGCGGCACGGCGCCAGGCTCGATGACGCCGCTTGCCACCACCGTCGACGAGGAAGGCGTCCTCTTCGACAACGTGCTCTTGGTCGACCAGGGACGTTTCGACGAAGCGGCCATTACCCGGCTTCTCTCCGACCATCCCTACCCCGCCCGCAACGTCGCCCAGAATGTCGGCGACCTGCGCGCCCAGATCGCCGCCAACGAGAAGGGCGTCCACGAAATGCGCAAGATGATCGCGCAGTTCGGCCTCGACGTGGTGCAGGCCTACATGGGCCATGTGCAGGACAATGCCGAGGAAAGCGTGCGCCGCGTCATCGAGACGCTCGGCGATTCCTCCTTCTCCTATGCCACCGACCAGGGCAGCACGATCGAGGTGAAGATCACCGTCGACAGGGAGAAGCGCGAGGCGACCGTCGACTTCACCGGCACCAGCCCGCAGAAGCCGAACAACTTCAATGCGCCGGAGCCGGTCACGCGGGCCGCCGTCCTCTATGTCTTCCGGGTCATGGTCGAAAGCTCGATCCCGATGAACGCCGGCTGCCTGAGGCCGATCCGCATCATCGTGCCGGACGGCTCCATGCTGAAGCCGCAGTATCCGGCCGCCGTCGTTGCCGGCAATGTGGAGACAAGCCAGCACGTCACCAATGCGCTCTTCGGCGCGCTTGGCGCGATCGCGGCCAGCCAGGGCACGATGAACAACCTCACCTTCGGCAACGCCATCTATCAGTACTACGAGACGCTGTGCTCCGGCTCACCGGCCGGGATCTTCAACGACGGATCCGGCTTTGACGGCACGGATGCCGTGCATGTGCACATGACCAATTCGCGCCTGACCGACCCGGAGATCCTCGAGACCCGCTATCCGGTGCTGCTGGAGGATTTCCACATCCGCGAGAATTCCGGCGGCAAGGGCGAATGGTCGGCCGGTGACGGCACCAAGCGCACGATCCGCTTCCTGGAGACGATGGACTGCGCCATCCTTTCCTCGCACCGCACGATCCGGCCGCACGGGCTGGCCGGCGGCGAGGACGGCGCGCTGGGATCGACCACCGTCCGGCGCCTCGACGGACGGCTGGAGGATCTCGGCGGCTGCGGTCAGACCGTGCTTGAGGCGGGTGAAGCGGTCTGCGTCGTGACCCCGACAGGCGGCGGCTACGGCAGCCCCCGCTGACCCGGTCAGCTGATCCGTCACGAAGAAAAACGGAGCCGACGCAATGCGGCTCCGAGAGGGGTCAGCCGCCGGAGACCCGGATCGCATCGGCATCACCGAGGCCGCGCCTCACCGCGGCACTCTCGCTGGCGGGGATGTCGACCGATACCTCGATCTCGCCTTCGAGGGCCGCGTCCTCGCGAGCACCGCCCTCATGCGATGCATCTCCGCCTGACGGCCGGGAGCCTGCGGTATTCTCATCGCCCTTGGACTGGATGAAGATGTCGGGCCGCGAGATGCCATGCTGCTGAACGAGATGTTCGACGGCGAGGTCGGCCGCCGCCCGGGTTGCGAAAGTTGCCCGGATCGTCATCGTGCTGTCGTCTGCCATGAGGCTGTCTCCTGCTTTCCAAGGTTCCAGGCACAAACGCCTGGATGACGCAGTGGTTTCGCAGGCCGCGTGTTTTGGCAGCGCAATGACGACACTTCGCGGCTAGCGCGCCACGATATTGGCCCTGAATAGACCGGCCTTGTCCGCCGGCAGGCCGCGCCAGTAGGAAGGCGGTGCGTCGATCGTTTCGCCAAGGGCTGCCGCAGCGCGCCAGGGCCAGCGGGGATCGAAGAGGAGACCGCGGCCGAGTGCCACGAAATCAGCCCTGCCCTCGACTATGATGGCATTTGCCTGCTCAGCCTCGGTGATCATGCCGACGGCAAAGGTCGCGACACCCGCCTCCGTCTTCACCGCCTCGGCGAAGGGCACCTGATAGCCGGGGCCGGTGGTGATCTTCTGCTGCGGCACCAGCCCGCCGGACGAGGTATCGACGAAATCGACGCCCCTTGCCGCCAGCGCTTTCGCAAAGGCAACCGTCTGCGGCAGGTCCCAGCCGCCCTCGACCCAGTCGGTGGCCGAAACACGCACGCCGACCGGCCGGTCTGCAGGGAAGGCGGCCCGGACCGCCTCGAAGACCTCCAGCGGGAAGCGCATCCGGTTCTCCAGCGAGCCGCCATAGGCATCCTCGCGGCGGTTGGAGAGCGGCGACAGGAACTGGTGCAGGAGGTAGCCATGGGCGGCATGCACTTCGATGCCGTCGAAGCCGAGCCGGGCTGCACGACGGGCCGCATCGACAAAGGCCTCACGGATCCGGACGAGACCGGCCGCATCGATCGCGGTGGGCGCGCGGTCGCCCTCCTTGAACGGAATGGCCGAGGGCGCAAAAGTCTCCCAGCCGCCCTCTTCCAGCCTCATCAACTGTCCGCCGTCCCACGGCACATGGCTGGAGGCCTTGCGCCCGGCATGGCCGAGCTGGATGAAGACGGCACAGTCTTCCACCACCCGCATCGCCTCGATCGCAGTCTTCAGCGACGCCTCGGTCGCATCGTCGTAGAGCCCGATATCGCCTGGGGTGATGCGCCCGGCAGCTTCGACTGCCGTCGCCTCGATGATCACGGTCCCGGCTCCCGACAGCGCCAGATTGCCCATGTGGACTGTGTGCCAATGGTTGGCCCGACCATCCTCGGCGCGGTACTGGCACATGGGCGACACCACGATGCGGTTCTTGAGCGTGACGCTCTTGAGGGTTGCCGGTGAAAACAGGTGGGGCATCTGGGTTTCCTTCAATGGCTCGAAATCGGGTCTGCGGTCAGGCGCCGAGAAGCTGCAGGATGTCGTCTTCCAGCTCCAGTCCGTTGGCAAGCGCCAACCGCCTTTGCGTGGCGCCGCGCTTGCCGGGAAGCCGGGCTCCCGGATCGCTGCCGATCATCTCGGCGAGCAGGGAAAGGCGCGGCAGCATGTCGGCGCCGCCGGACGCCTTCGGGTCGATGACGATGACGGTCTGGCCAAGCGCCGGTGGGGCTCCCTTGTCGTCCAGCAGCGACGAGGCCTCGAATGCGTATTGTGCGCCGGTGATGCCGGCCGCGAGAAGCTCGACCATCAGCGCCAGCGCTGCCCCCTTGGCTTCCCCGAGCGGCATCATCGTGCCCTCAACGGCCTTTGCGGCATCCGTCGTCGGATGGCCGTCGGCGTCGAGCGCCCAGTCCGCGGGGATGGTGAGACCCTTCTGCTTGGCCGTTACGATCTTGCCGCGGGCCACCTTCGACATGGCAAGATCAATGACGATCGGATCGGCATCCGGCAAGGGAGCGGCGAAGGCGATCGGATTGGTGCCGTAAAGCGCCGTTCGACCACCCCAGGGCGCCATGGCCGCCGGCGTATTGGCGACCATCAGCGCCACGAGCCCCTGTTCGGCGAAACGCTCGACGGTCAGGCCCATGACGCCGGCGTGGTGCGAGCGGTGGATGGCGGCAAGCGCGATCCCCGTCTTTGCGGCAAGCGGCGCAAGCTCCGCCACCGCAAGATCGAGAGCCGGGTAAGCAAAGCCGAAGGCGGCATCAATGCGCAGCACTGCTTCGGCCGTCTTCGTGGCGACGGGCGTCGCAAAGCCATCGACCTTGCCGGCCATCGCCTGGGCGGCATAGGTCGGAACGCGGCGCAGTCCGTGACCGCCCTGGCCGGCAGCCTCGGCGGCAACCAGCGCCCTGGCGACGGCACGCGCATTGTCTTCCCGCACCGTGTTGCGCAGGAGGATGGAGACGACGAGGTCTTCGGCTTCGGAAATGGTCAGACGCATTGGCACATCCTTCTAGTCAGTATCCGGCCATCCGCAGGGCGGCCGGAATGGCGGGCAGGGCAAGCGATGCACCTGACGCGCAGAGGAGAACGAAGACAATCAATTTTAGCAGCCGAGGCGAGATCGGCGGCGGCAGACGGCGGGCCAACTGCGTGCCGGCCATCACCGGCACGATGGCGAGAAAGGCTGCCCAATATTGTCGATCCGGAAATCTCCCGTCGGCAAAGACGACGCCGAGCCGGATCAGCGCATTGACACCGAAGATGGCGACCAGCGTTTCGCGGATCGCCACCAGCGGAAAGGGCTGGCGATAGAAATGATAGACCAGCGGCGGGCCGCTGGTGGAAAACAACCCGCTCATCAACCCGGAAAACACCCCGAATGCGACGAAGGATCGGTCTCCGGCCTGCCGCTCCTCGCGTTGCGGCGGCATGATCAGCTGCAGCGACGAGACGATGATGATCGCGCCGAGCAGGATGCGCAGCACGACCAGCCCGTTGTCCGCCAGGTGTTCGAGCAGGAGATAGCCGATCACCAGCGACGGCAGGCTGCCGAGAAGGACGAGCACGAATTGCCGCTTCAGTACCTCGGTCCAGCCCTTGGCTAACATGATCGAGGCATTGACCAGCGTCAGCACACCGGTGACGACGGCCGCATCGCGCAGCGGCAGGATCTCGCTCAGGGCGACGGCCGCCATCAGGATCAGCCCGAAGGCGAAGCCGGTCAGCGTCTGCACATAGGCGGCAACTCCCGCCATGGCCATGAAGGCGAGAGCCTGCGGAGCGGTCAAGCCCCATACTCCCGGTTGCGGGCCGCACGGGTCACTGCCCTTCGGCTCATGCCTTGCTGTCCAGCGAGGCCATCAGATTGGCGAGCAGCGCCGTGCGGGGTGCGAGGCTGCTGACCAGGATATGCTCGTCGAAGGTGTGGGCGCCGGCGCCGTCGGCACCGAGACCGTCGAGAGTCGGCACGCCGAGGGCGGCGGTGAAATTGCCGTCCGACCCGCCGCCTGTCACCATGCCTTCCAGCGTGATTCCGAGTTCGGCAGCAATCTTTGCCGTGTGATCGAAGAGCCGGGCACCCTCTTCGCTCTGGGCAAAGGGCGGGCGGTTCAGATCACCCGTGATCTCGAAGGTGATGTCGGGATCGACAGGGGTCATCCCACGGATCTTGTCGATCACCTCGGCGGCTATTGCCGCGTCGGGCAGGCGCAGGTCGAGCTGCAGGCGGCATTCCGCCGGCACGGTATTGCGGCCGGTGCCGCCATGGATCATGCCGGTTGTCACGGTGATACCGCGCACCGGATCGTTCAGCGCCTCTATCTCCAGGACGAGGCGGGCAGCGGCGCGGATCGCGGAGCGCCCGTCGAGCGGGCGCACGCCCGCATGCGAGGCACGGCCGCGGACGATGATGTCGAACATGCCGACGCCCTTGCGGGCGGTGACGATCTTGCCGCCGTCACGGGCCGGCTCGACGACGAGTGCAAAGGCGGCGTTGCGGGCGAACTCCTCGATCAGCGGCCGCGAGCTTTTCGAGCCGACTTCCTCGTCCGGGACGATCAGGAGGTCGATCGGCAGGTTGTGTCCCATCTTCGTGGCGAGCTTCATCGCCTCGAATGCCATCAGTACGCCGGCCTTCATGTCGTAGATGCCCGGCCCGTAGAGCCGGTCGCCGTCCTCGCGGAGCGGCAGTTTCTCCCGGATGGTGCCGGTCGCATGGACCGTGTCGATATGGGCGAGGATCAGGACGCTTCTGGCGTTGTATCCCTCCAGCCGCGGCGTACGGACGGCCAGGATATCGCCGAAGCCGAGCGTGCCTGCTGTCCGTTCGACGGAAAAGCGCGCGTCGCGTGCCAGCACTTCGATGCGATCCGCCAGCCGGTTGACGGCGGCGGCGTCGCCGCTTGGCGTCTCCATCTCCACCCACAGGCGGAGTTCTTCGAGGAAGGCGGCAAGATCAACGTCGCCCGTGGCGATGGGAAGGGTCATTGCGGTATCACTCCTCGTTTCCTGCCGGCACGAGCCGGATCAGATGGGCGGTTGCGGCATCCACCTTGTCGCGGCTGTAGAGCAGCGGGACGTAGTCTCCGCGCGACCATGGTGCGGACAAATCTGCATAGTGAGGAGATCGGGGATCGCCCGATTGGCCCGGCGTGTTGACGCAGACGCTGTCGTCCCAGGACCCGACATCCATGACCAGTCGTACGGATGCGCCCGAGTTCACGACGAAGTCGCCGAGCCGGTAGGCCGCGTGCATCGGGGTCGAGCGGCTACCGCCGACGGCAAGCGGACCGACATTCCATTCGGCATCGGCCACGGGCTTCACACGGCTCGCGGCATGTTCGAAGAGCGCCCGGTGCAGGTCGCCCCAGCGCCAGGCGGAGGGATCGGGGCCAAGTCGGGCCGCGCAGTCCTCCCAACCCTTGTTCAGGGTCGAGAGGACCAGCGCGTCCCGCTCGTCATTGCTCCAGAAGTGTTCGGGCGTCTGGAGCAAGAAGAGAAGCCGGTCGAAATCGCCGGGAAGCAGCAGCTGGCGGACAGTCTGGTCCGGGGCAAAACGCGTGAGAAGACCCGGGCGCAGATGTTTCATCCACCAGACCTCGAAGAGCGCGGCCGCAGCACTGCCGGCGTCAAGGCGATAGTCCCAGCCTTGGAAGAGCGCGATCCCGTGGCGCTGCACGGCGTCCGCCGACATTCGCGAGGCCGCCTCCCGCAGCAGGGTGACGATCACCTCGGCAGGCCGCGAATAGACATCCGTCTGCAGCGCCATGGAGGCGGCCAGCGTATGGCTGCGGTCGGCGGCGAGCACGGATTTGATGCGCCTTGCCCGGCTGCCTTCGGCCCATTCGTGGCCAATGGAGGGAGCGGCGGGATCGCGATCGGCGGGCAGGTTCATCTCGTTGGCGGAAGCCACGAAGCCAGTGGCAGGGTTGAAGCTGCGCGGCAGTTCATCCGGCGGAAGGAACCCGTCCCACTCGTGGCTGCCGTCGCCCGGAACCGGCAACAGGCCCTGCCAGTTGCGGCGCACCGGCGTGAAGCCGGCGGTGAACCAGCCGATGTTGCCGTCCACATCGGCGCTGACATGGCTGACCGAGGGCGTGCCCCAATGGCCGAGCGAATCCGCAAACGCCTCTGCCGAAGGGCTGCGCATATAGGACAGGCTGCCGAGATAGGCTGCGGACCCCGGGCAATGCCAGACGGTGCGCATGGCAACGGCGCGGCAGCGCGCCCGGTCCTCGTGCAGCACCGGCCCGTGGCGGGTAAACGAGAGTGTCAGCACCTGCTCGGGATGACCCTTGACGGCAAAGCCCTGCTTGATCCGCTCGATCTTTTCCCATCCGTCCGCATGGCGGTAGAGGTCGGGGTCGCTGTCCTTCGTCTCGTAGACGTAGATGTCCTCCTGGTCCGCCCCGAAGATGGTGAGGCCGAAGGCAGTGCGGTCGTTGTGGCCGATGGAGACGCCCGGCGCACTCGGTTCGCCCGTCCCGATGACGTTGAGGCCCGGTGCCTCCAGGTGAACGAGGTAGCGCAGAGAGGGCACGGCATGGGCGCGGTGCGGGTCGCTGGCGAGGATCGGCCGGCCGCTCTCAGTGCGGGACCCATGGATGGCCCAGTTGTTGGAGCCTTCTTCGGCGCTGCGCTGAACCACCTCGCCGAGATCCGTCACCTCCGTCCAGGTCCAGACGTCGGCGAGACCGGCGGCAAGACGCTCCTTCTCGAAGGTCACCGGCGCGGTCGCGAGCTTGAAGAGCCGCACCGCCTCCAGCGGAATGTCCGCAAAGGAAAGCCCGTCCGCCAGCTTCGGCTCCACCGGCGGGTCGAGCTCGAAGCGCAGCAGGTCGGTCGTGGCATCGGCCATCGCCATGACATTGGCGCGCAGGATCTCGGAGACACCGTTGCGGGTGAGCGCATGGCTGCGGATCCGCACCACGTCCTCCGGCTGCCAGGGCGCGGGGCGGGTGCCGAAAAGCGCAAACTCGGGCGGCAGCCGCACAGGCTCCCGTTCGCAAAGCGCAATATAGGCGTTCACCCCGGCGGCGAAGGCGGTGCAGATCGCCTGCGTGTCGTCGGCGTAGGCCAGCCATTCGGCGTCCATGTCGCCGCGATAGAGAAAATGGCGTGCCGCATGGTCCTGCGCGAGGTAGCCCGGACCAAAATCGGCAGCGAGCAGGCCGAGGCCGCGCTTGCGCCACAGGTCGAGCTGCCAGAGCCGGTCGCGCGCGGCATTGAAGCCCTGCAGGAAAAACAGGTCCGACTCGCTCGCCGCGCGGATGTGCGCGATACCCCAACGGTCGACCCGGATCTCGGCCTCGCTCTGCAGTCCGGAGAGCCCGATGGTTTCTTCAGTGACGCGATCGGTCATGGCTTGTCTTTCAGGCGTGGTGGCAGGCGACGCGGGCGCCGTCGGGACGCGGCGTCAGTTCGGGGCGCACCTTCGAGCAGATCTCCGTCGCCAGCGGACAGCGCGTATGGAAGGCGCAGCCGGAGGGGATATTGGCCGGGCTCGGCAGTTCGCCCTGCAGGATGAAGCGCTGCTTGCCGCGCTGCACGACCGGATCGGCCTCCGGCACCGCCGACATCAGCGCCCGGGTGTAGGGATGCTTGGGATCGGCGAAGAAGGTGTCGCGGTCGGCAATCTCGACGAAGCGGCCGAGATACATCACCACCACCCGGTCGCAGATGTGGCGCACGACGCTGAGGTCGTGGGAGACGAAGAGGTAGGAGACGCCCATGCGCTGCTGCAGCGCCACGAGCAGGTTGAGGATCTGCGCCCGCACCGAGACGTCGAGGGCCGAGACCGGCTCGTCGCAGATCAAGAGATCCGGCTCCAGCGCCAGTGCCCGGGCAATCACCACGCGCTGCCGCTGGCCGCCGGAGAACTGGTGCGGATAGCGGTCGGCATGTTCGGGCCGCAGCCCGACCTGCGTCAACAACTCCCCGACGCGCTCCTTCAGCGCCTTGCCCCGCACGATGCCGCGCACGATCAGCGGCTCGCCGATGGTCGCGCCGATCGTCGAGCGGGGGTCGAGCGAAAGGGCGGGATCCTGGAAGATCATCTGCACCTTGCGGCGGATGTCGTTGAGCTTGCGGCGATCGGCACCGACCACCTCTTCGCCACTGATCTTGACGCTTCCCGATACCGGCGCCTGCAGGCCGACGATGGTGTTGGAGAGCGTGGACTTGCCGCAGCCGGATTCGCCGACCAGTGCTACGGTTTCGGCCTTCCTGATGTCGAGATCGACGCCGTTGACGGCTTTCACCACCACGCCGGATGAGCCCAGAAGCCCGCCGCGACCACCGAAGTGGACGGCGACGTCGCGCAGTTCGAGAACATTCTGCTGGTTTTCGGTCATGCGGCGATCTCACGGATTTCGGCCATGCGGTCGATGTGCCAGCAGGCGGAGCGGTGACCGCCGCCGCAATCGAAGAGTGGCGGCTGCTCGGCGCGACATTTTTCGGTCGCCAGCGGACAGCGGTCGGCGAAACGGCAACCGGCACCGAATTCGTTCGGCGTCGGCACCCGGCCCTCGATCGTCGCGAGGTCGGCTTTGGGCGCGTCGCTGAGCTTCGGGACGCTGGCAAGCAGGAGGGCGGTATAGGGATGCCGAGGCTTTTCGAAGAGAGCCTCGACTGGGGCGACCTCAGCAATGCGTCCGGCATACATCACCGCCACGTCGTCGGCGATGTCGGCGACCACGCCCATGTCGTGCGTGATGATAACGATCGCCGTGCCACGGTCGGCGACGAGCTTTTTCATCAGGTCGAGGATCTGGGCCTGGATGGTGACGTCGAGCGCCGTGGTCGGCTCGTCGGCAACGAGTACGCGGGGGCTACAGATCAGCGCGATCGAGATCATGATGCGCTGGCACATGCCGCCCGACAGCTCGAACGGATACTGGTGCAGCCGTCGATCGGGATCGGGAATGCCGACATCGGCGAGCATCTGGCGCGCCTTGGCATAGGCCTCCGTGCGCGACACCTTGTGGTGCGTGCGATAGGCGGCGGCAATCTGGGCGCCGACCGTCGTCAGGGGGTCGAGCGAGGCGCTCGGCTCCTGGAAGATGATCGAGATATCCTTGCCGCGCGCCTTGCGGAACTCGCGCTCCGACAGGGCGGTGAGGTCTCGGCCGTCGAGACGTATGTTTCCGCCCGACCGCCGCGCCGCCGGCGGCAGCAGACCGAGCATGGCATAGGAGGTCAGCGACTTGCCGCAGCCGGATTCGCCGACCAGCGCCATCACCTTTCCCGGAGCAACGGTGAACGAAATTCCGTCGACGACATTGGCACCGTCGATCTCGATGGTCAGGTCTTCAACCGACAGCAGCGGGCGCGGGTCCATGTCCATCCGATACTCCCTCAGCCCGCACTTGCCGGCGCGGCCGGCTCGGGTCGCTTGTAGTTGCCGATCGAATTGCCGCCATCGACGCTGAGAACAGCGCCGGTGATGAAGGCGGCCTGGTCGGAACAGAGATAGGCGATCGCGCCCGGCGCATCGTCCGGGCCGCTGGCGCGTCCGAGCGGGATGTTCTTCAGCATGTTCTGCACATAGGCGTCGTCCAGCGCCGAGACCTCGCTGCCCGGTGCAAAGCCCGGCTCGACGATGTTGACGCGGATGCCGTGGTGGGCGAGCTCCATGGCGAAGCCCTTGGACAGGCGCTCGATGGCGGTCTTGGAGGTGCAATAGGGCACGGAGTTCTGGTTCATCTTGCGGGCGGCACCGGAGGAGATGTTGATCACCGACCCCTTCTTGCCCTCGGCGATCATCAGCTTCGCCATTTCCCGCGTCAGCACGAAAGGCGCCCGCAGGTTGACGCCGAAGACGCGATCCCAGTCGGCGAGCTCCATATCGAGCAGGCTGAAGCGGGTGTAGATGCCAGCATTGTTGACGAGAATGTCGGGCGCCTTCCATTCGCGGCGCACCAGATCCACCAGATCCAGCATCGATGCATCGCTCGTCAGTTCCGTGGCATGCAGCAGGGTGGTGGCCGGATCGAGGTTGAGATCCGCAGCCACCTTCTCCAGCGCGTCCATGCGGATGTCGCTGAGGCAGAGCTTTGCACCGCGCTTGGCGAAATAAGCCGCGGTCCAGCCGCCGAAGATGCCGGCAGCGCCCGTGATGACCATTGTCTTGTCTTGGAATTCCATGGGGTACCTCAGCGGGAACGGGAGCGCGGGTCGAGCTGGTCGCGCAGCCAGTCACCGAGCACGTTGACGGAAAAGACGAGAAGGAAGAGGCAGACGCCGGGGACTGCAACGATCCACCAGGCGCGCTCGAGATACTGACGACCGACGCTCATGATCGAGCCCCAGCTTGCCGACGGCGGCTGGATGCCGAGACCAAGGAAGGAGAGGCCCGATTCCATCAGGATCATCAGGCCGAATTCCGCCGTCGCCACGATCAGGATCGGTCCTGCGATATTGGGCAGGACATGGTGGAAGAGGATGCGCACGGCGCCCGCCCCGGCAAGCTCGGAGGCCTTGATGAAGGGCAGGTTCGACACCTGCAGCGTCTGGGCATAGGCGACGCGGGTATAGCGCGGCCAGCGGGTCAGACCGAGGACGAGGACGAGCTTCAGGAAGCCCGGACCGAGCACGGCGACCGTCAGGACCGCCAGCAGGATGGCCGGAATCGACATCATGATGTCGACGAGGCGCATGATGATGGTCTCCGTCCAGCCGCGAAACCAGCCGGCGAGCATGCCGAGCGAAACGCCCACCAGTGTCGAGACGACCACGGAGAGAACGGCGACGCCGAGGGAGATCCTGGCACCGTAGAGCGTGCGGGAAATCAGGTCGCGGCCGAGATCATCCGTTCCCAGCCAGTAGGTGATGCCGCGATAGGAAAAGCCCGGCGGCTTCAGGCGGGCCAGAAGCGTCTGGTTGTTTGGATCGGCAGGAGCGAAGAACGGCGCAAAGATGGCCAGGAGGATGATCACCGAGAGGAGGATAGAGACGACGATCACCGACAGCGGAACGCGGCGAAGACGCTGGCGGACGGCATGGGCGCTTGCGATCACGGACATCTCCTCACCTCACCAGACGGATGCGCGGATCGACAACCACGTAGACGAGGTCGGCCAGCACGCTGGTCAGCACATAGACGAATGAAATCAGCAGCACGATCACCTGGACGACCAGGAAGTCGCGCGACTGGATGGATTGGATGGCGAGCTGCCCGATGCCCGGCCAGGCAAAGACGGTCTCGATGATCACCGCACCGGCCAGCAGATTGCCGATTTCGAGCGCGGCAATGGTGATGACCGGGATGGAGGCGTTGCGCAGCACGTGACGAAAGACCACCTGCCCGAGCGACAGGCCGCGCGCGCGGCCGGCCCGGACATAATCCTTGCCGAGCTCGTCGATGATCGCAATCCGCGTCATGCGCGCAAATGTCGACATCGACAACGCGCCGAGTGCGATCGACGGCAGGATCATGGCGGAAAGCTCGCCCGCCCCGGAGGTCGGCAGCCAGCGCAGGGTCACGCCGAAGATGAAGATCAGCAGGATCGCAGACAGGAAGGTCGGGACGCTCTGGCCGGTAACGACGATGGCGGTGAGGATGCGCTCGATGGCGCTGCCGCGCATGGTGGCCATGACGATGCCGGCGGGAATGCCGATGCCGATCGCGACGACAAGCGCACCCGCGGCGAGCTGGATCGTATAGGGCAGCCGCGACGCGACGATGTCGAGGGCTGGCACGCGCTGGACGACGGAAATGCCGAAGTCCAGCTGGGTGAGCCCGTAGAGGTAGTCGAGATACTGGATATGGAT
Organism: Pseudorhizobium pelagicum; assembly: GCA_000722615.1. GTDB lineage: Bacteria > Pseudomonadota > Alphaproteobacteria > Rhizobiales > Rhizobiaceae > Neorhizobium > Neorhizobium pelagicum. Next base: position 147,077 of record JOKI01000010.1, read on the forward strand.
GGGCCGGTCGAAGCCGAGCTGGTGACGCAGCTCGGCAATCATTTCGGCAGAAGCATCCTGGGGGACCAGAAGAAGCGTCGGGTCCCCCGAAAGATGCATGACGACGAAGACGATCGTGAGCACGCCGAAGATTGCGACGATGGCCTGTATCAATCTCTGAACGGCGTAATTCAACACGATCGCTTCCTCGCCTTTTACTGCTGCCAGCTCATGTCCATGACGAACATGGCTTCGTTGGCGGACGGCTCCCACTGCAGGTTCTTGGCTGCGCCGTAAAGCGCATAGACCTGATAGAGGCCGAGGCCCGGAACGTCTTCACGCAGGATTTCATAGGCCTGCTTGTAGAGCTCCTTGCGCTTTTCCTCGTCGAGGATCGTGCGGGCTTCATCGACCAGGGCGTCGTACTTCTCGTTCTTGTACTTGGCCCAGATGCTGCCGCTGCGAAACAGCGGGAAGATGATGCCGTCGGCATCCTGGCAGGCGCAGGACCAGGCACCGAAGGCCATGCCACCGGCATTTTCGGCATCGCCCTGGCGGCGCTTCAGGAAGGTTGCCTGATCGCTCGAGGAGATCGTCACGTTCAGCCCGACCTCGTTGACCATCTGCTGGATGGCCTCGACGAGCGCGCGCGGATAGGATGGCGACGTCAGGAACTCGACCGTCGCGCCTTCGGCGCCGGCTTCCTTGACCAGTTCGGCGGCTTTCGCCGGGTCATAGGGATAGCCTTCCACCTCCTCGGTGTAGCCGAAGATCGGCTCGGCACCGACGATATCCACCGCCTTGCCGTAACCTTCCAGAAGCGCGTCGACGAGACCCTGCTTGTCGATGGCGTAGGCGATCGCCTGGCGCACGCGCAGATCCTTCGTCGGGCCGGCCTCGGCGTTGATGTAGAGGTAGCCGACGCGCTCCGTCTCGCCGGACAGAAGCTTCGTGTTGCTGTCGCTCTCGATTGTCGATGCCTGGTCCGGCGGCACGTCGCGGACGAGATCGGCCTTGCCGGTCTTCAGGTCGGCGATGCGTGTCGAGACGTCTGGAACGGCACGGAAGACGACTTTTTCGAAGGGCGGCTGCCCGCGCCAGTAGTCGTCATAGGCTTCGAGGTTGGTTGCGATGCCCTTCTGCCATTCGACCAGCTTGTAGGGTCCGCTGCCCATGGGGTTCAGGTTGAACTCCTGGTCGCCGACCTTCTCGACATAGGCCTTGGGAACGATGGACAGCTTCACGAGCTGGGCCAGCAGTGCCGGATAGGCCGACTTCGTCGTCACCTTCACCGTCGTCGCATCGACGGCTTCCGCCGTGGCGATCTGGTCGAACTGCGACAGCTGCGGGCTTTTCAGGGCCGGGTCGATGATGCGACCGATCGAGAAGGCCACGTCCTCGGCCGTCAGCTTGGTGCCGTCCTGGAAGGTGACGTCGTCGCGGATCTTGAAGGTGATGGTCGTGTCGTTGTCGTAGGTCCATTCGGTGGCGATCTGCGGCACGATCTTTCCGGACGTATCGCGGGTCAGGAGATTGTCGAAGATGTTGCGGTAGACCGTGTAGCTGTCGGTGTTCCACTGCAGATGCGGGTCGAGCGTCGCCGCATCGTTCGGCAAGTCGATCGTCAGCGTGTCCTTGGTCTGTGCGATGGCGGTCGATGTCATCAGTGCCATGACGACGGCCGCGATGGATGCTAGTCCTGTTTTCATGTCTTCACCCTCTTCTTTATTGGTTTTCTAGCTTGATGAACCAGCGTCAGCTGGCAGGCGCGGCAGTGGAAAGGCCGCATTCGTCGGCGCAGTAGCGGGCAAGGTCCGCATGCGTGCAGAACCAGACGTCGCCCTTCGACTGCGCAAGCCGGATGGTTTCCTCAAGAATGAAAATGCGGGAGCGGTGCCCGACGTGGTGCGGGTGCAGGGTCACCTGGAAGAGGCCACCCTCCTCCCATGCGACATCCAGCTCGCGGCGTAAAATGTCGGCGACCATGGCCGGCCCGCCATAGGGGCGCGCACCTGTCATCCGGTCCATCGCCACATAGGGGGCATCGTCGCGGATCCATTCGACGGGGATCTCGACCATGCCGGTCGGTTCGCCGTCTTCCAGCAACTCATAGGGTTCGTCGTCTGCCATCAGCGAGGAATCGTAGAGCAGGCGCATCTCACGGGCGATCGCCAGCGTGTAGGGGCTGAAATCCCAGGATGCCGTGCGCATGCCCACAGGGCGCACGCCCGAGAGCTTTTCCAGCATGTCGGCTGCCCGTAGCGCCAGATCCCGTTCCGTTGCATGGTCGAGACGCGAATTGAACTCGTGGATCCAGCTGTGCATGCCGATCTCATGGCCGCCGGCAATCACGGCCTTGACCTCGTCCGGATTGATCATCGCCGAAACGGCGGGCATGAAGAAGGAGGCTGGAACACCGTATTTTTCGAGAAGCGCCAGGATGCGCGGCATGCCGCGACGGGCGCCGTACTGGCCCTGACTCAGCCGGCTTATGGAGCCGCCGCCGTTCCTGAGCTCGAAGGTCTCGTGGTCTGAATCGAATGAGATCGCGACAGCCATGCGGGCGCCGTTCTTCCAAGCGGCCGGCTTCAGCGATCGTCCGGCTCGGGCCTTGCCAATCTTCTGGCGCCAGATATCCTCGGCCCACATCCAGGGTTGATGCTGATCGTGATCTCGCGTGGCGCTCATCGGTAGCCTTCATCCTGCGGCGCGTCGCGACTTGCGTTTCGCCTCTGCCCCAAAAGTGTTACAAGCCCAAGAATTAATCAGCAATCGAGGTTTTGTTCACGTACATGAACTCCGAAGTGAAAAGCGCCGGGCGCGTCCTTGATCTTCTCGAGTATCTGTCGCAGCGGCGGGAGGCGGTATCGCTGTCGCAGATCATCCGTGACCTCGGCTTTCCGAAGTCCAGCGCCCACGGCCTGCTTCAGACCCTGACGGCCCGCGGGCACCTGACGCAGGACGAGGCGGGGCGCTACATCCTGATCGAGTCCAGCCACGGCTTTCCCTTCCGCCCGCACGAGGAGCCGCTGGTCGTCACCGCCCGCCCCTACATGGAGCGGCTGCGCGACGATTCCGGGGAGACGGTGCTGCTGTCGACCATGAATGCCCATTGCGACATCCGCAGGCTCGCCAAATGCGTCAGTCACCATCCGCTGCGCTACGACGTCCACCTGGATGCGGCAATCACCCCCTATTGCACCGCCACCGGGCGGCTTCTCCTGGCTCACGCCAGACCGGACGTTCTGGAGAGCTATCTCTCCCGGGTGCAGTTCCTCACCTACACCCGCTATACGGTCACGGATCCCGCCGAATTGCGCAGGCTGCTCGCCAAGGTGCGCCGTGACGGCTATGCGCTGAACGACCAGGAGTTCATCACCGGCTCCACCGGCATCGCCGCACCGGTCTGCAACGGCGATGGCGAGGTAATCGCGGCGCTCAATCTCGGCACCCTGACATCCCGTTTCCTGGAGAGACGGGAACTGCTGATCCTGATGGTGCGCGAAGCCGCCTTCCAGCTCAGTCGAGCCATGGGATACCGTCCCTGAGGAGCCGACTGTCCATATATGCAGCCTCCTCACGCTCAGGGTGTCGAATTCGCTCAAATTCCATTTTGGAATAGCTGCCGGAAATCTTTTCATTTTCCTGTGTGTGCGACCAAAGCGACTATGATCCCAGTTAATGCGGAGAAAAGTCATGAACCAAAGCAAGGCCCTTTGGGGTGGTCGTTTCCGGTCCCAGCCCGACCCTGCGCTGACCCGCTACTCCCGCTCCGATGCAAGCCACCTCCGCCTCGTTGGCTTCGACGTTGCCGGTTCTCGCGCCCATGCCCGCGAACTCGTTCGTGCCGGCATTCTCGACGACGAGGAATGCCAGAAAATTCTCGCGACCCTTGACGCGATTGCCGCGGAAGCCGCAAACGGAGAGATCGCACCGGTCGCCGGCGACGAAGATATTCACACCTTCATCGAGCGCCATCTGATCGAGCGCCTCGGGGACCTGGGCGGCAAGCTGCGCGCGGGTCGCTCGCGCAACGACCAGGCCGCAAACGACCTCAAGCTCTATCTGCGGGAGGAGGCCAAGGCCGTCTCGATCGAGCTTCTGGCGCTGATCGACGCCCTGATCGGCCAAGCGACCTCCCATCTGGAAAGCCCTGCCCCGGGGTTCACGCACCTTCAGGCCGCCCAGCCGATCGTTTTCGGCCACCAGCTGATGGCTCACGCGCAGGCCTTGTCGCGCAATCTCGACCGGCTGCGCGACTGGCATCGCCGCAGTGATCGCTCGCCGCTGGGAGCCGCGGCGCTTGCCGGCAGCGCCATCGCCCGCTATCCGCACGAAACCGCGCTGGAACTCGGCTACGAAGGCTCCTTCGAGAACTCGATCGATGCGGTCGGAAGCCGCGACCACGTCGCCGAATTCATCTTCGTCACGGCCATGATCGGCATCGACCTGTCCCGGCTTTCCGAGGAGATCATCCTCTGGTGCTCCCAGTCCTTCTCCTGGGCGAAGCTGGATGACGCCTTCTCGACCGGCTCCTCGATCATGCCGCAGAAGAAGAACCCGGACATCGCCGAGCTGACCCGAGGACGAAGCGCACGGCTGATCGGCTGCCTGTCGAGCATCATGGCCACCCTCAAGGGCCTGCCCTTCGCCTACAACCGCGACCTGATCGAGGACAAGAAGGCTGCGTTCGAAGCGGTCGACACCCTGCATATGGCGCTGCCTGCCATGAGTGGTCTCGTGCGGACGCTGCAGTTCGACACGGCCCGGATGCGGGCAGCCGCGACCCAGGGCTTTACCCTTGCGACCGAAATGGCCGACTGGCTGGCGCTGCGTGGCGTTCCCTTCTCGCACGCCCATGAAATCACCGGCCGGGCCGTGCGCTACTGCGAGGATCACGGCATCACGCTGGAAGAACTCACACCGCAGATGCTGGCAGAGATCGATCCGGCGCTGGAGCCTTCGATCATGGAGCACATGTCGGTGGAAGCCGCGCTTGCAGCACGCTCGGCGCAGGGCGGCACGGCCCCTGAAGCCGTCCAGCGCCAGATCGGCCGCCTCGGCCTGACCCTGGCTCCACTTCGCGCCTGGGCGGAGGAGGGTGCGCAATGACCCCTGCCGCCGGCTCTGAAGCCTATCGCACGCCGGTGAGACCGGATCCGACTGCCTTCACCATCATGCCGCGCCGTCACTACGGACGATGGCTGGCGACGGCGCTCATCCTGCTCGCCATTGGCGGCATCGTCAGGGCGTTTGCGCTCGGCCAGATCGAATGGTCCGTGGTCGGACAATTCCTGACCGCGCCGGCGATCCTCTTTGGCCTCGTCAACACCATCATCATGGCGATCGCCGCCATGGCACTCGGCATCACCCTCGGCGTCCTCTTCGCGGTGATGGTCATGTCGCCGAACCCGGTGCTGCATTACTCCGCCAAGGGCTACATCTGGTTCTTCCGCGGCACGCCGCTGATCCTGCAACTCCTGCTCTGGTTCAACCTTGCCCTGGTGTTTCCCACCCTCGGGATCCCGGGCCTCTTTGAATTCCGGACGGTCGATGTCATCACCCCCTTCATGGCGACGCTCCTCGGCCTGGGCATCAACCAGGGCGCCTACACGGCTGAAGTCGTGCGGGCCGGCATCCTGTCGGTCGACCAGGGCCAGACGGAAGCCGCACAATCCATCGGCATGGCGCGCCCGACGATCATGCGCCGCATCGTCTTGCCGCAGGCCATGCGCGTCATCATCCCGCCGGTCGGCAACGAATTCATCAGCATGGTCAAGCTGACCTCGCTCGCGTCCGTCATCCAGTTCTCCGAGATCCTGCGCAACGCGCAGACGATCTACTTCGCCAACGGCCGCGTCATCGAACTCCTGATCGTGGCGGCCATCTGGTACATCGCCGTGGTCTCGGTCATGTCCTTCGGACAACACTTCCTGGAGCGCCGCTTTTCGCGCGGACAGGCCAACAGGGGGCGCGGGCAATGAGCTTGGACCCAAGGCAATCTGCGCAGACGCTGCTGTCCGCGCGAAAGGTCACCAAGACCTTCGGAAGCCTGACGGCGCTCGATGCGGTTGATCTCGACGTCACGCGCGGTGAAGTCCTGTGCATCATCGGCCCCTCCGGCTCGGGCAAGTCGACCCTGCTCCGCTGCCTGAATCAGATCGAGCGCTTCGACCGTGGCGCGATCTGGATAGACGAGGAGCTGGTCGGCTATCGCCAGGACGGCGACACGCTCTACGAACTGGACGACCGCGCCATCGCACGCCAGCGCCTTGCCTGCGGCATGGTCTTCCAGCGCTTCAACCTGTTCAACCATATGACGGCCTTGCAGAATGTCATGGAAGGTCCCGTCACCGTCCTGAAGCGTCCACGCCAGGAGGTGCGCCAGGAGGCCATCGCCTTGCTGCAAAGGGTCGGCCTGTCGGACAAGCACGACGCCTATCCTGCGCAGCTTTCGGGCGGCCAGCAGCAGCGGGTGGCGATCGCTCGTGCGCTCGCCATGAAGCCGAAGCTGATGCTGTTCGACGAACCGACATCCGCGCTCGATCCCGAACTCGTCGGCGAAGTGCTGACGGTCATGCGCGACCTCGCCGCCAGTGGCATGACCATGATCGTCGTGACCCATGAGCTCGGCTTCGCGCGAGAGGTGGCCGACCGCGTCATCTTCATGGACGGCGGCCGCATCGTCGAGACCGGCGCTCCGGACCAGGTCCTGGGGGAACCCTCGGAACAGAGAACAAGAGACTTCATAGCGGCCGTGCTGTCGTAAGGCTCGGCGTATAACAAGAGAGGAACTGAAAATGTCATTGAAAACACTTCTGATCGCAGGCACGTCGCTTGCGGCCATGGCCACCTTCGCAACCGCCCAGGAATTGCCTCAGCGCATCCGCGATGCGGGGACTATTGTTGCCGCAACGAACCCGAACTACGCGCCCATCGTCTACAAGGATCCTGCGACGAACACGCTCCAGGGCCTCGATATCGCGCTTGGCGAAGCCATCGCCGAAGAACTCGGCGTCAAGGTCGAATGGCAGGAAACCGAGTTCGTCCAGATGCTGCCCTCGCTCCAGACGGGTCGCGTCGACATGGCCATGGCCGGCATGTCCGACCTTCCGTCTCGCCGCGAAACCGTCGACTTCGTCGACTACATGGTTTCCGGCGCTCAGTTCTACACGTTGAAGGCGCTCTCGGAAAACATCACCGGCACCGCCGACCTGTGCGGCAAGCGCGTCGGCGCGTCGCGCAACACGAACTGGCCGAAGCAGATTGGCGAGTGGAGCCAGGCAAACTGCGAAGCCAAGGGCCTGGCGCCGATCGAAGTCGTCGGCACCGAAGGTTCGGTCGACGCGCGCACCCAGCTGAAGAGCCAGCGCCTCGATGCGGCCGTGCAGGGCAACGAGACCCTTCCCTACTTCCAGGATCTGGAACCCGACACCTATGTGCTGCTGGGAGAGCCCTTCACGCGTTCGCTGGCCGGCATTCCCTTCCTCAAGACCGAGGAAGGCGTCCAGATCCGCGAGGCGGTCCAGGGCGCGCTGGAGAGACTGAAGGAAAGCGGCCGCTACGGCGAGATCTTCGCCGAATACGGGCTGTCCGCCAATGAGATCGACGCCATCTCCCTCAACCAGGGAGAATAGACCAAGGCGTTCCAGACCAGCGTGACGCCCTGTCATTCTGGTCCGGCCGCTACTCCCGCCGTGTGATCTCTTCCATCAACCAGTCATGGAAGAGATTGAGCGCGCGGCGGGGCGTCCTGTCCGCAGGTCGTGTGAACCAGTAGCAGTTGGGGCTTTCGAACCCGAGCCCGCCCGGATTGATCAGATCACCCGAAGCAAGTTCCCGGACGATCAATTCGCGCGGGATCAGCGCCAATCCCTGACCCGCAATCGCAGCGCGGATGACCAGCGTATAGAAACCGAAGCGCACATAGTGGCGAGGCTCAGGCGCCTCCGCCGACAACGCCAGCGCGGCGCGCAGGTTCTGCCAGCAGTTCGGCGTCTGCGGATGCTCCAGAAGCGTGAAGCGCCCGATGTCGTCCAGAACCTCCAGCCCGCCCACCCTAGAGATATACTCGGGCGCCCCCACCAAAGCGACATCGGCACCGAACAGGTAATCGGCCGCCTGCCCGCGCCACGGCGGCGCGCCATAGCGAAAGGCTGCATCGGGCTCGGCCTGGCCCGGCGTCTCGAAGCTCGTGAACTGGACGTCGATCGACGGATATCGCTCGGCAAATCGTGCAAATCGCGGCAGCAGCCAGCGATCGCCCAGGATGGGCAACAGATGGAGGCGCAGGACATCGGGATCGCTTGAGAGCCGCGCCACCCGAAGCGCGGCGTCCTCCAGCGCCTTCAGGGCGATCTTCGCCTGTTCCAGGTAGATCTGCCCGGCCTCGCTCAGCTGCAGACCCGACGTGTGCCGCACGAACAGTCTTTGTCCGACCGAGGCCTCCAGCTTCGACAACTGCTTGCTCACGGCGCTTTGCGACAGGTTCACGGCATCGGCCGCTGCGACCGTCGACCCTCGTTCAGCCAGTGCGATCAGGACCCTTAGCCCTGCTGTCGACGGTATTCGTGAATTCAAGCCTGCTTGCTCTCGATTGGCCACATTGACGGTCTGCCATGTCCCCGCGCATCGTCAGGGTTCTGCGGGCGACATGGGCAACGTCCTAGCATAGTAGCACACTGCAGAAGGACGCCAGTGGCTGCTTTCAAGCAAGGCGGTCGTCATCGTCGCGGGTCCAGGGTGGCAGAGGTCGACAAGAGGCTCACCTTCCAGTAACACCGCTGTTCGAACCCTGGGACATGGCGAGCAAAGTCAGGATCTGTCAGCCTGGGGTGCGCGAAGCCCGGACGCAACATAGATCGCGTCCAGCGCCCTCATGTTGCCGATGGCATCCTCGCCGCCCGTCGGGAGCGGTGATCCGTTCTCTGCCGCGTCTACGAATGCTGCCAGCTGGTAGTCGTAAGTGGTGCCTGCAGCCAGCGTGAATTCGCGGTAGCTGCCGCCGAACCACTCCCGGATGGAATGTCCCTTGTGCGGCAGGCAGGGGTTATCGAGTTCGACCACGCCCTTCTCGCCTTCGATCCGAAGCAATCCCCGAAACGGCGGGCTGGCGATGTCTGCAACCAATTGCGCGTCGACGCCGCCGGCAAAGCGCATCTTGACCTCCATCCGCTGGTCGACGTTGAGCGGCGTAAGCTTGGCCTGCGCAGACAGAATCTCCGGCTCCTCGCCCATGAAGCTGCGCAGCCAGTGCAGTGGATAGCATCCGAGATCCATCATGGCGCCGCCACCCTGCGCCGGGTCGTGCCGGATGTTGTGCGGGTCAAACGGGATATCGACATGGAACTCGGCCCACAGCGCGCGGATTTCCCCGAGCGCTCCTGACCGCTTGTGGGCAAGAAGATGCAGGAAGACGGGGTGATAGCGGTCGTGAAATGCTTCGGCCAGCACTCTGTCGGCCCCCTCGGCTGCTTCCACCATGACCTCAGCCTCTGCTGCGGTCATCGCCAGAGGCTTTTCGCAGAGCACATGCTTGCCGGCCTTCAGCGCCTTGATCGACCATTCGGCGTGCGCGGCCGGCGGCAGGGCATTGTAGACGATGGTGATGTCCGGATCGGCGAGAAGCTCGTCATAGCCCGCGTAGGCCTTGGTGATCCCGTGCAGCCGCGCATACGCCTCGGCAGCGGCGCGACGCCGGGAGGCGACTGCATGGATGCAGCAGTCGCCTCGGCGACGCACAGGCTGGATGATGGATCGTGGCGCAATGCCGGCCGCGCCCAGAATGCCGATCTTGTGCATCGGTCTGCTCCTCAATCGAAAAAGTCGTGGTCTTCCGGCGACAGGTAAGCCCTGGCGCGGTCCGCGATGATCTCCACCCCCATGCCCGGCCGGTCCGGGACGTTGATCATGCCGTTCGTCACGATCGGCGATGGAAAGCCCTCGACCAGATCCGTCCACCATTCAGGGTCGGCGGTCGTGTATTCGAAGGCGATGAAGTTGGCGGGAAGCGTGGCGGACACCTGAACCAGGGCCGCCAGCCCCAGCAAGCCGTTGGCGGTCCCGTGCGGCGCGACCGTAATGCCGTGGAGATCCGCATATTCCGCGATCCACTTCAGTTCGGCAATGCCGCCCACGTCGGCGGGATCCGGCCCGATCACGTGCACGGCATGCGATTCGATCAGATCCTTGAAGTTCTGACGCAGATAGATCTGCTCGCCCGTGTGGATGGGCGTCGTCGAGCATCGGGTAAGTTCCCTGTAGACACCCGCATTAACCCAGGGCGTGTAATCCCCCGACAGGAGATCCTCAAGCCACAGGAGATTGAAGGGCTCGAGCATCCGCGCCAGCCGGATCGCGTCCGCCAGCATCCAACCCGGCCCGCAGTCCAGCGCAAGGCCGACCCTGTCGCCCGCCACCTCCTTCATCGCGGCAACGCAATCCACGAAGTGCTTCAGGCCCTTTTCCGTGACGGGACCGCGATCGAGCGCGCCGTGAAACGGGCTCGCATTCGGTTCCCCATAATAGAAGTTCGGCACCTCGCGCTTCATCGCGGAATGAAAGCCAATGGGCTGTTTGATGATGGTGAAGCCCTCCGAAAGGGCCATCATCTTGACAATGTCGTCGGCGTAATCCTGCGGCTCATAGCCGGTGAAGGGAAAACGCATCGAGCCGTTGTAAACCCGCACCCTGTCCCGCACCTTGCCGCCGAGAAGCTTGTGGACCGGCAGCCCTGCCGCCTTTCCGGCGAGGTCCCAGAGCGCCATCTCGATGACGCTGACGGCACTCCCCCAGGGCTTGAAGCCGCCTCGCTGGCGGATCTTCAGCATGACCCTCTCGACCAAGGTCGGATCTTCGCCGATCAGCGCATCGCGAAAGGCCAGGATGTGCGGCTTCAGGTAGGGCTTCCAGGTTTCCGCCTGGGCAAAGCCCGAAATGCCTTCATCCGAAACGATGCGCACGATCGGGCTCTTGCCGATGACGGCACTTTTAATATCGACGATCTTCATGCGGGCTCCCCCAGATGCAATTCAGACTGGAATGACGGCGCTGATGGCCTTGGCGGTCTCCATCGCAGCCATGCGGATCTCCTCCATGCGGCTGGGCTGGGTGCCGGCCAGGAAAGGCACACTGACCGCCGCCAGCATCCTGCCGCTGCGCGTGAACACCGGCGTCGCAAAGGCCTGGATGCTGGGCGCATTCTCCCCCTTGTCCTGCGCCCATCCGAGGCGCCTGATGCGTGCGAACTCGCTGCGCAACCGCTTGGGATCCGTAATCGTCTTGGCGGTGAAGGCGACGAGCGAACGCGAGAGCCAGTAATCGAGATCTTCGGGTGGAAGATAGGCAAGCAGCAGCTTGCTGGCCGCACCGGCATGGATGGGCATGCGCTGCCCTGGCGCCACCGTCAGGGCGTACTCCCGTTTGCCTTGGGCTGCCGCGAGAACCAGGATGCCCTCCTGATCGAGAATGCTCAGCTTCACCCCTTCGCCCAGTTCCGCAGCCAGCTTGTCGAGAAACGGCTGGCAGAGGGCGGCAAGGTCGAACTCCGTCGCCCGGACCCCGACATGCGCCGCAAGCGACAGCAGCCGGCGTCCGAGGTGATAGCTACCCGTATCGTCACGGTAGACGATATCATGCTGCTGCAGCGAGTTGAGTATCCGGTAGATGGTCGTTCGGGGAAGCTTGAGTGCCTCCGTCAATTCGCTGATCGAAAGCCCCCGGCCCTTGCGTTCGATCTCGCACAGCACATCCATCATCCGGTCTATGACCGGGATCGTGTGCTTGCTTACCCCATCATCTGCGGCTTCGCTCATCGGCACCTGCCCTGTTGACAAAACTCGGTCGGTCATTAGCATACATATGTGAACTGTCAAAGTTCATATTTGGATAGTCGGAGGAGGCGGCTGTTCGAATTCGGTTTCGCGCAAGCATGCCGCCGAAGTGCACCCTGCACGGCCGGAACACACCTGGCAGCGACGCGAAATCACCAGCACCCTCCCCCATTGGCCAAACACAGGGGCTCAGAATGCTGACCGTTTCCGCGATTACCCATGTCGCCATCAGGGTGAAAGATATCGACCGCACCCTAGATTTCTACATCAACAAGCTGGGCTTTTCTGAGCTTCTGCGCCTCGACCGCGACGGGCGCCTATGGCTGGTCTATCTGCGCATCACCGACGACCAGTACCTCGAGGTCTTCCCGGAGGGCCAGGGCGGCGACGCGCCGGGAGCAGACGCCGTGGGATACAACCACATGTGCCTTGCCGTGCCGAGCATAGATCAGAGCGTGCGCGAGCTCGAGGCTGCAGGGATCCCGCTGTTCCGCCCGAAGGTCCAGGGCGCCGACGGCAACTGGCAGACCTGGATTGTCGATCCGGACGGGCATCGCATCGAGATGATGGAGATGGCCGCGGACGGCATGCAGGCCAAGGCAATTGCCCGCCTCCGGGGGAACTGACCATGCCCAGGATCAACTATCTGACGGCGATCGATTTTGGCCCCGGCGAGCTGGAATGCCTGCCCGCGGCCATGGCCGAGCTCGGTATATCGCGACCGCTCTTCATCTCCGACCGCGGACTGGCCGCGTCCGGGCTGGCCGACAAGGTGCAGGCTCTGATGCCTCGGGTGACCGCCTCCTACCTTGATACGCCCTCGAACCCGACGGAAGCTGCCGTCTCCGATGCGCTCGAGGTCTATCGCGGGGATTCATGCGACGGCGTCGTCGCCCTCGGCGGCGGCTCGCCGATCGACCTCGCCAAGGGTGTCGCGCTCCTCGCCACGCATGACGGATCGCTGGAGCAATACGCCGCCATTTACGGCGGCATCGAGCGTATCCGCCCGACCGTCTCCCCCGTCATTGCCATACCGACAACAGCCGGCACCGGCGCGGAGGTCGGGCGCGCGGCACTGCTGACGCTCGACGATGGCCGCAAGCTCGGCTTCATCAGCCCGCACCTCATCCCGCGCCGCGCCATCTGCGACCCGCTGCTGACACTGGACCTGCCACCGGCCCTCACCGCCGCCACGGGGTTGGATGGGCTTTCCCACTGCATCGAAACCCTGTTTTCGCCGCGCTTCAATCCGACGGCGGAAGCGATCGCACTGGATGGCGCGGGCCGCATCTGGAGAAACCTGCCGCAGGCATTCGACACGCCGGGCGATATCACAGCCCGCAGTGAGGTGATGCTCGGCGCACTCCACGGCGGCCTGGCGTTCCAGAAGGGTCTCGGCGCCGTCCACTCGCTCAGTCATGCTCTCGGCGGCCTGAAGGAACCCAGACTTCATCACGGCACGCTGAACGCCATCCTCATGCCGATCGTGGTGCGCTTCAATGCGCCGGCGGTCGCCGACAAGCTGAACAGGCTGCGGGCGGCCATGGGACTGGCCGCAGACGCCGATGTGCCCGGCGAGCTGGAAGCCTTGAACCGTCGCTTGAACATGCCCTCCGGCCTGGCCGCTATGGGCGTCACCTCGGAATGTTTCGACTGGGTCATCGAGCGAGCGCTTGCCGACCACAGCCACGCCACCAACCCTCTCCCGCCGTCGGCGGAGGACTATCGCGCCATGCTGCAGGAAGCCTTGGCCCAACCCGGCAGGAATATCCCATGAAGATCACGGCCCAGAAAGTATTTGTCGCCAATGCCCAGCGGACGAACTTCGTCTTCGTCAAGCTCTACACCGACGACGGGATCGAAGGCGTCGGCGAGGCGACCCTCGAATGGAAGACGAAAACCGTCGTCGCGGCTCTGGAAGAGCTGGAGCGGGTCCTTGTCGGTCGCGATCCCTTTGCCGTGGATGCGATCATCGAACAGCTCCACAGGGACAGCTATTGGCGAACCGGTGCCGTCTTCCGCACGGCACTCGGCGGCATCGAGGCCGCCCTCCTCGACATCAAAGGCAAGGCGCTCGGCGTTCCTGTCTTCGAACTGCTTGGCGGCAAGTTTCGCGATCGCGTCGAATGCTACGCCAACCACTGGTTCTTCGGTGCGACGACGCCCGAGGAATATGCCACCAACGCCCGCAAGGCGGTCGCCATGGGTTACCGCGCCCTGAAATGGGATCCCTTCGACACAGCCGACCTGGAGATGGACCGCCGGCAGCGACGCCAGACCATCGAAATCGTCGAGGCCGTCCGCGACGCGGTCGGACCGGACATCAACCTGATGCTCGACGTCCACGGCCGCCTCAATGTCCCGACGGCGATTGCCATGTGCCGGGCAATGGCACCCTTCGATCTGACGTGGATCGAGGAGCCGACGCCGCCGGAAAACATCGACGCGCTGGCGGACGTGCGCGCTGCCAGCCCGGTGCCGATCGCTGCCGGCGAACGCTGGTACGAACCGGGCAAGTTTCTCGAGGCCCTGTCCAAGAAGGCAGTCGATATCCTGCAACCCGACGTGTCGCACGCCGGCGGAATGGGTGAGACGAAACGCGTCGCGCATCTGGCGCACACGCATCTCATCCCTGTCGCCCCTCACAATCCCGTCGGGCCGGTTATGAACGCCATGACGCTGCACGCCTCGGTCGCGATCCCGAATTTTTCCGTCTTTGAGACCGTGTCGATGGATGTTCCGTGGCGCAAGGAACTCGTGCGGGAAACCCTGCAGTTCGAGAACGGGGCGATTCTGGCACCGACAGCACCGGGTCTCGGCGTCGAACTGATCGAGGAAGCCTGCGAGCGCTTCGCCTATCAGCCCACCAATGTACCGCTCTTCGACGGGTCCATGAACACGACCGGCGTGGCGACGGGCGCCCGGACGTTCGCAGCGGACGAAACCAAATAGAAGTCACGGCAAAGGGAGTTGACACCGGCTCCCCTTCGCCACATAGTTATATTTAGAACAGGTGCAGTTCAAATATGAACTCATCTAAGCAGCAACGGGAGGAGAGCTGCTTGAAGGTTGGAATCTCATTGTACGGGCCGCTTCTGAGCGAAGCGGGTGCCCGTTTCGCCAGTCAGCTCGGGGTGGAAGACGTCGTCGTCCACCTGACGGACTATGGACGGAATGCCGACGCGAGAGACTATGCGGCAGGCGGCGTCGGCCCGATCAACGGCGAATGCATCGACGCGCCTCTGTGGTCCTACGACCGCCTGGCCGACCTGGTCGCCATGCTGTCGAGACACAATCTCAGGGTGGCAGCTCTGGAGAATATCTCTCCCAACTTCTGGTCGGACATCCTGCTCGACGGTCCGCAGAAGGATGCGCAGATGCTCGACCTTCAGGACCTCGTCCGGAACATGGGGCGTCTTGGCATCCCGGTTCTCGGATACAATTTTTCCATCGCCGGCGTGTGGGGATGGCAGCGCAAGCCGGTGGCGCGCGGCAACGCGGTGACGGCCGTCTTCGCCATGGACGAATTCGACGCGGAAAGCCCCGTCCCCGACGGCATGGTCGGCAATATGCGCTACCGCCTGGCCGTTCCCGGGGCAAAGCCCCAGACGGTCGACGAAGCGACGCTATGGTCGCGGCTTCAGTGGTTCCTGGAGAAGCTCGTTCCGGTAGCACAAGAGGCAGGCGTCCGATTGGCCGCCCATCCGGACGATCCGCCGGTCGAGCGCCTGCGCGGCACCGCGCGGCTGGTCAACAGCCATGCCAAATACGACCGGCTCCTTTCGCTCGTGGAGAGCCCCGCCAACGCACTGGAATTCTGCGTCGGCTCACTGGCGGAAATGTCCGATGGCGACGTCTACGAGACGACCCGCCGTTTTGCCCGCCGCAACGCCATCGCCTACGTCCACTTCCGCAATGTCCGCGGCAAGGTACCGAATTACGTGGAGACCTTCGTGGACGACGGTGACGTCCACATGGCCCGGATCGTGCTTGTTCTGCACGAGGAAGGATATGACGGGATCCTGGTTCCTGACCACGTTCCAGAACTCGAATGCCCGGCTCCATGGCACGCCGGACATGCCTACACGATTGGCTACATGAAGGCGCTTGTCGCACACGCAGACGCCTTGACCGGAAGCTCTTCCGTATCCGCCGGCCATCGGGCCGAGGAGCCCTCGGCGGCTGCGGAATAGATCATGCCAGCCACACGGCTGGAGGAGAAACGACGGATTCAGTTGGGAGGTAAACATGAAAACGTTGACTATGAAACTGGCGATGGCCGCAACGGCATCGTTTCTGGCCATGTCAGCCGGTGCTTGGGCTGGCGAAGTCGTCTGGTGGACGCCGAACTTCAACGAGGCCCGCGCCCGGGAACTGGTGGAGAAATTCCAGGCTGCCAATCCGGACGTGACGGTGAAGCTTGAGATCACCACCACCGACGGACTGCCGCAGCGCATCCTGACGTCCCTGCAGTCGGGAGCTGCACCGGACGTCATCGACGTGCAGCATGGCTGGGTGAACGGCTATGCCCAGAACAACCTCGTCCTGCCGGTGGACGACGTCTTGACCGATCGCGAGGACTACATTCCAGCCGCCCTGGAATACAACACCTGGGACGGCAAGCTCTGGGGCATTCCCTACCGGATCGAAACCCACGCCGTGATCATCAACAAGGGCGACTACACGGCTGCCGGTCTTGACCCCGACAATCCACCGACCACGTGGACAGCCTTCAAGGACGCCGCCAAGAAGCTGACCACCAACGGGAAATCCGGGTTTGCGATCACGGGCGGCGGTGAAGTCGGCAACACCATCTTCCGATCCCTGCCCTTCATGTGGATGCTGGGCGGCGGCATCATCTCGGATGACGGCAAGCAGGTCCTGGTCAACAGCCCGGAATCCATCGAAGCCGTGACCTTCTACACCGACTTCCTGAAGGAAGGCATTTCGCCGACCTCGACGCTGGAGAACGACGGAACCGCCAATCGCAGGCTGTTCATCGCCGAGACGGTGTCGATGTATCAGTCCGGTCAGTTCGATATTCAGTCCATCCGCAAGGAAAACCCCAATATCGACATCGGCGTGATCCCGGTTCCGCATCCTGACGACGGGAAGACGGCAGCCATCCTCGGGGGATGGAGCTTCGTCATTCCGAGCGACGCCAAGAACCCCGACGATGCCAAGAAGCTCCTGGGCTTCCTGGCCAAGTCGGAGAACCAGGCCGTTCTGACCGACACCTTCCCGGCCCGCATCTCTGCCATGGAGGCCGAGCGCTTCAACGACCCGATCCTGCAGGTCTTCAAGGAAATGCTGCCGTTCGGACGGCCGGTGCCGGCACATCCGAACTGGGTCCAGATATCCCAGGCCTACTTCGACGGGATCCAGCGCATCCTTCTCGGTGACGAGGATGTCAAGACCGCCATGGACGGCGCCGCCGACGAAATCGAAGGGCTTCTTTAGATCCCTCCCGTCCGGAAGGCGCTCGGCCTCCTGCCGACGCCTTCCGGTTCTCCTATCAGGGATGAAATCGGATGCAGAAACAATCCACGGGCTATCTGTTCGTTCTACCCGCGCTGATGGTGCTGGGCATGCTGATCGCCTATCCCGTCGCCTATACGGGACTGCTGAGCGTCACGGACAATGCCGGCAACTATGTCGGGCTGGACAATTTCCGGCGCGTTCTGTCCGCGCGCGCCACGCCGACGGCCTTCTGGAACACCCTCTGGTGGGTGTTCGGGTCCATCGTCTTTCAGGTCATCCTCGGTGTTCTGACGGCGATCCTGCTGAACCAGAACTTTCGCGGACGAGCCGTCGTCCGCTCCGTGACGCTTGTCCCCTGGGTGGTGCCCGGCATCGTCGCCGCGACCACCTGGGCCTGGATGCTCCACACCGAGTTCGGCATCATCAACTACATGCTGACCGGACCCGGTCTGATCGACGAGCCGGTCGGCTGGCTGACGAACGGCAGCACCGTGCTGCCGGTGATGATCGCGATCAACATCTGGAAGATGTTTCCTTTCGTCGCCATCATGGTGCTCGCCGGACTGCAGTCGATCTCCAACGATCTCTATGAAGCAGCCCGCATCGATGGCGCAAGCTTCTGGGAAGAAGTCCGCTACGTCATGCTGCCGCAGGTGCGGACGGTGATCGTCGCGGTCACGCTTCTCCTGGTCATCTGGGCCTTGAACCACATCACCATCATCTATGCCATCACCCGCGGAGGACCGGCTAACCGGACCCTGATCACACCGATCCAAATTTTCAGGACCGCCTTTGAAAGCGTCCAGTTCGGACAGGCAGCGGCTCTTTCCGTCATGTTCTTTGCCGTCGCGATCGTGGTTGTGTTCATCTACATCCGGACGCTGGCCTCCAACCCGGAGGAAACACGTTGAACAAGCTTCAGACCCTCAAGCGCCCTGGCCTGCCGGGCTGGCTGATCCTTACCGCTTCGGTTCTGCTCGTCCTGGTCTGCCTGTTCCCCTTCTGGTGGATGGTGCTGTCGTCGGTGAAGACGCTGCGCGAGCTCTACACGGTTCCGCCGATCTGGTGGCCCGCGGCACCCACATGGGAGAACTACCGCACGGTTCTGTTTGAATCGAACATCCCGCGCTATTTCCTCAACAGCATCATCATCTCGGTCGGGTCGACGGCACTGGCGCTGGTGCTCGCGATCTTTGCCTCCTACGGCTTTGCCCGCTTCAACTTCAAGGGAAAGCCGCTTCTCCAGTCCTTCGTGCTGGTGGGCCAGCTCCTGCCGACAGCCGCCATCATCGTGCCGCTGTTCGTCACGCTTCGGGTGCTCAACCTCGTCAACACTTACTGGGGCCTGATCCTCGTCTACATGATCATCACGCTGCCGCTCTCGGTGTGGATGCTCACCAGCTACTTCAAGAACATCCCGGTCGAACTGGAAGAAGCAGCGATCATCGATGGCGCCAGCCGCCTGGAGTGCCTGTTCCGCATCACGCTGCCCCTCTCCTTGCCGGGACTTGCCTCCGTCATGGTCTACGCCTTCGTGACGACCTGGAACGAGTTCATCTTCGCGCTCTGCTTTGCCACCGACTCCTCGGTGAAGACGCTGCCCATCGGGCTCGCGGAATTCTCGACGGAGTTCAACACCGACTGGGGTGCCGTCATGGCAGCCTCCGTGGTGATGACCCTGCCGATCGCCATCCTGTTTCTATCCATGCAGCGGCTCTTCGTCGGTGGCCTCACCGCCGGCGCGACGAAGGGCTGAGGGAGGAATGCAATGACCTATACCTCCCCGATCCCGCAGCTTGGCCTCGGCACATTCGGACGCACGGGCGACGCGGGCATCCAGGCGATCCTATCGGCGATCGAGGTCGGCTATCGTCACATCGATACGGCCCAGAGCTATGACACGGAAGGCTGTGTCGGTGAGGCCATCCGCCGCTCCGGTCTGCCGCGCTCCGAATTCTTCGTCACCACCAAGGTTGCAGACACCAACCTGTCAAAGGTCGATTTCCTGCCGAGCGTCGAGAAAAGCCTTGAGACGATCGGCATCGATCAGGTCGACCTGCTGCTCATCCACTGGCCCTCGCAGAATGACGCGGTGCCGTTCGACGACTACATGCTGGCACTGGCCGAAGCACGCCAGCGCGGATGGACCCGCCATATCGGCGTGTCCAATTTCCCGATCGCCCTGCTCGACAAGGCCTTTGCTCTGTTGGGCGAGGATGCGGTCATCACGGATCAGGTCGAGATCCACCCTTACCTGCAGGCACCCAGGCTCGTGAGCCACTGCCGCAGCAAGGGGTTGGTGCTGACCGCCTACCAGCCCCTCTGCAAGGGAGCTGTCAACGACGACCCGCTCCTGAAGGCGATCGCCAAGAGCCACGGCGTCACCGCCGCGGCCGTCGCGCTCGCCTTCCTGATGGCGGAAGGCCACGCCGTCATCCCGGCCTCCTCCAGCATCGAAAATCTGAAGAACAACTTCGCGTCGCAGGACGTGAACCTCACCGCCGACGAGATCTCGCGGATCCGCACGCTGGACCGCTCCGCACGGCACATCAATCCGGCCAAATCACCCCGCTGGGATGATTGAGACACCCTGACAGGAGACCGCAATTGGCACCGGTATCGATTAACAACGTTCGGAAATCCTATGGCGCACTGGAGGTGCTCCATGGAGTGTCCATCGACATAGCCGACGGCGAATTCGTGGTTCTCGTCGGCCCGTCCGGCTGCGGCAAGTCGACCTTGCTGCGCATGCTGGCCGGGCTCGAGGACATCTCGGCAGGCGAGATCTCCATCGGCGACCGCGTGGTCAACGGCCTTCAGCCGAAGGAGCGCGACATCGCCATGGTCTTCCAGAGCTATGCGCTCTACCCGCACATGACGGTGGAGCAGAATATGGGCTTCTCGCTGAAGCTTGCCCGCGCACCCAAGGAAGAAACCCGTGATCGGGTCGCCAAGGTCGCGGCCATGCTCAACCTCGGCGACTATCTTGACCGCTACCCGCGTCAGTTGTCGGGCGGCCAGCGCCAGCGCGTCGCCATGGGACGGGCCATGGTCCGCAATCCCGAAGTTTTCCTGTTCGACGAACCTCTGTCCAACCTCGACGCCAAGCTGCGGGTCCAGATGCGCTCGGAGATCAAGCAGAACCACCATCGGCTGAAGACCACGACCGTCTATGTCACCCATGACCAGATCGAGGCCATGACCATGGCGGACAAGATCGTCGTAATGCATGGCGGGATCGTGGAGCAGATGGGATCTCCGCTCGAGCTCTACGATCACCCGGCCAACCTCTTCGTTGCAGGCTTCATCGGCTCCCCGGCGATGAACGTCATCGGCGGCAAGGTCAGCGGCGGCGGCTTCGTCGGCGACGACGGCACCCGCATTGCCCTCCCCTTTTCGGTGACGGAATTTGAGGGACGGGAGATGAAGCTCGGTATCCGACCCGAACATCTGCTGCTCGATGCGAACGGGCATGCAGCCGAGATCATCACGATCGAGCCGACAGGCGCGGAGACGCAGGTTCTCCTGCGGCTTGCCGGTCACGAAATCGTTGGCGTCTTCCGCGAACGCATCCTGCAGAAGCCGGGGGAGATCCTGCATGTTTCGCTCATCCCCGAGCGCATCCAGCTTTTCGACGGCAAGAGCGGACAGCGCATCGACTTCCGGGAGGCGGCGTGACGATGGCCATCTATACGGACTTGAAGGAGAAGACGGTCCTGATCACCGGGGGCGCAAGCGGCATCGGTGCGGCGCTTGTCGATGCCTTTGCCGCCCAGGGAGCCAAGGTCGGCTTCCTGGATCGGGACGAGACGGCCGGCGCAGCTCTGTCCGATGCGCTGGCGGCAAAGGGGCAACAGGTTCGCTTCGTGCCCGTCGATCTGCGCGACACGGAAAGGCTCCGCGCCGGCATCGAAACCGTCAGGGCTGAACTGGGAGGGATCACCGTTCTCGTCAACAACGCCGCCCATGACGAACGCCATGCGACGGAAGAGGTGACCGAGGCATACTTCGACGACCGCATTGCCACCAACTTCAAGCACCAGTTCTTCGCCTCGCAGGCCGTGCTGCCGGACATGAAGGCAGCCGGCGGCGGCGCGATCATCTGCATGAGTTCGATCTCCTGGATGGCAGGCTTTGGCGGCATGGCGCTCTACACCGCCTCCAAGTCGGCCGTGATCGGGCTCATCCGGTCGCTCGCCCGCGACTTCGGCCCCTTCAACATCCGCGTCAACGCGGTCTCGCCCGGCTGGATCATGACGCAGCGGCAGTTGGATCTCTGGCTAACGCCTGAGGCGGACGCCATGCGGCAGGAACGCCAGGCTCTCAAGCAAAGGCTGCTGCCGGCGGATGTCGCCAAGCTTGCTCTCTTCCTGGCATCTGACGACGCGCGGGTGATCACCAGCCAGAACTACATCATCGACGGCGGCTGGGTCTGATCGCCGCCTTTAATCCCCCACATCGAGGTTCATGACATGCAGTCCCCCACAGACATCAAAGACATCACCCGTCCGGCCCGTGAGCTGTGTGACGCCCTGGCTCTGATCGGCACGGCCACCGCCAGCAGCGAGTTGAGCCTCATGGGGATCCGCGATCCGCAGATCCGCGGTCCGCTTCCCCTGAAATACGGCCGCTCGGTCGCGGGTCCTGCGCTGACGCTGCAATGCATGCCGAAGCGCGAGGATCTCTACGGCTCCAACGAATACGACAACCCCGAACTGCAGCTGCACCGCCACGTCCTCTATCCGGCCCAGGCCGGCGACATGGTGGTCGTCGACGCCCGCGGCGACATGGCGAGCGGCATCTTCGGCGAAATGATGCTGACGTTCCTGGCCGGCCGCGGTGGCGCCGGCATCGTCGTGGACGGTTGCATCCGCGATTCCGCCAAGGCCAAGGAACTCGATCTCGGCATCTGGGTGCGGGGGGTAACACCGAATTACCATGCGCAGACGGGGCTTATCCCCTTTGCGGTGAACGTGCCGGTGGCATGCGGCGGTGTGCTGGTCATGCCCGGCGATATCATAGTGGCCGATGACGACGGGGTGATCGTCGTCCCGGTCGCGCTGGCCGCAGAAGTGATCGCACGGTCGAGCGAGCATGCCGAATGGGAGGAGTTTGCCCGGTTCCGCCTGTCGCAGGGAGGCGACCTTCGCAAGTATTATCCGCTGACGGAAGGCGTGCAGGACGAATATGTCGCTTGGCGCAACGCCCAGCCGGCCGACTGATCAACGTCCACAACGAGGCCCAGGCGCGACGGAGCGGCTGGGCCTCTCGCCGAATGACAGACAAGGAGTAGAGAGCACAATGGCAGCGGCACCGACGATAGAAGATCTGATCGCCGAGGAGCAGGCCATCCAGCTTGGCGGCTTCGACTATGAACTGGCATGGCGGCTCGGCTGCGCCATTCGCGAGACGGCAGCAGCCAGAAACCTGCCGATTGCCATCGAGATCAGTCACCACGGCACAGCCGTCTTTTCTGCGCTTCTCCCCGGAGCCTCTCCCGACAACCTGGTGTGGGTTCGTCGGAAGCGGGCGGTCGTCGAACGGTTCAACCGGAGCTCCCTCTACATGCGCCTGCTGTGCGAGCGCAACGCGACGGAATTCCACGCCCGCTATCGTCTTCCCCATGCCGATTTTGCCGCCAGCGGCGGTGGCGTTCCCATCCGCATCCGCAATGTCGGGATCATCGGCGCTGTGGCAATCAGCGGCCTGCCGGATGTGGAGGACCACGCACTGGCCATGCAGGCCCTGGGAAAGCTCGCCTGACAAAGCCTTTTCGGAAACCGATCCGGCAGGTGGATTACCCGGGCACGCCGGAGAGCCTCCAGCTGCGACTTGACAATCATCAGATGAATAAACAATATCGTCTGACATATGGGTTGGGTGAGGTTCAGGCATGTCTGGAAGGCCACGTATCAAGCGCTCCGATTCAGTGCTTGATGCATTGGGATCGGACATCGTCCTTGGGCGCTTCGAGGTCGGCAAGCCCATTCCGACTGAACCCGAGCTCATGGAAGTCTATCAAGTCGGGCGGTCCACCATTCGCGAAGCGACATCTGCCCTGATTGGCCTGGGGATGCTCCAGGCGTCCCCTCGCCGCGGAACCATCGTCACCGATCGAACGCGCTGGAACACGCTCAATCGGGATGTCCTCCGTTGGCTGATGGACAGCAAAGCCCAGATGCCGGGGATACTGCAATCGATCGACGAAGCGAGGCGCGTCTTTGAACCTGCGTCGGCGGCACTTGTCGCGAGGCGCGCAACGCGGCGCCAGGTGATCGAGATCGAAAGCGCCTATGCCAAGATGGAGGAAGCCGCCGAAAAAGGCGATGCGACCTCGGCCATCCTCGCCGACCGCGAGTTTCATTTTGCCATTCTCAAGGCCACGAACAATCCGATTCTGGAAGCCTTCGATACCGCGTTGGACAGTGTGCTGGGACTGCTCTTCAGCGTCACGGCCAATCACATGGAGAATTTTCGCGCCAATCTCGGAAATCACCTCGCCGTCCTTGAAGCCATTCGAGCCAAGGACCCCGAGGCAGCCGAGCGCGCGATGTCGGAAACGATCAACTTTACGACGACGAAAATGAAGGACGCAAAGTTGATCGGGTAATGCATCAAGGAGGAGTTACAGATGCTTAAGAAACTAGCCACGAGTGCCATCGTTCTAGCGATCTCGGCGGGAGCTGCCATGGCAGAATTTCCCGAGAAGCCCATTACCCTGATCGTTCCTTGGGCCGCAGGCGGCGGCACGGATGCCGTTGCACGCATTCTCGCCAGCGGGTTGGAGAAGGAGCTGGGAGTCTCCGTCAACGTGGTCAACAAGCCGGGTGGGGGATCCGTCATCGGCCACTCCGAGATGCTGACAACCAATCCGGATGGCTACACGCTTGGCTTCGGCACGGCGGAACTGTCGACCTTCTATTGGGCCGGCCAGTCGGAGATCAAGGCAACCGACTTCAACCCCATCGCGCTGGTCAATTTTGATTCGGGGGCATTTCACGTTCCGACCTCGTCCGACTGGACGGATGTTGCCGCGGCGCTGGAGGAGATCAAGGCGCAGCCGGCTGGCACCTTCAAGGTCAGCGGCACCGGAACAGGCGCGGCCTATCACCTCGCGTTTGCAGGCTTCCTGAAGGCAAACGGCGTCGATCCTCTGGCGGTCACCCTTGTACCGTCACAAGGTGCGGCTCCCGGTTTCCAGGAACTGGCCGCCGGCGGCATCGACGTGGTCTTGTCCTCCCTGCCTGAGGGCATGGCGATGATGCAGGCGGAAAAGTCTAAGCCTCTTGCCGTATTTTCCGAAGAGCGGATTGCCGCCTTCCCGGATGTGCCGACTGCAGAGGAAGCGACAGGCAAGCCGTTTGCCGGCGGCACCTGGCGTGGAGTGGTCGGTCCGCAAGGGCTGGATCCCGAAGTCGCAAAGACACTCGAAGACGCTGTCGTCAAGGTTGGCAATTCCGAAGAGTTTGTCGCGTTCATGAACGAGAAGGGGTTTGGGCTGCGTGTACGCGGCAGCGAGGCCTTCGGTGAATTCCTGGCCGAGCAGCACGTCCAGGTGGGCTCGATCATGAACGATCTGGGCATCGCCCAGCGCAAGGAGTAACACCATGCGCCTGCCGGATTTTTGGACAGGTCTTGGCTTCGCAGCTGTCGGCATTGCCATTGCTGTCTACGCCCAAGGCTTCCACGTCCCGGCAGGCGCGGCGTCCCCGCGGCTCCTTCCTACGATCATCGGGAGCTTCATGGCCCTGTTCGGAGGCCTGATTGCGCTGCGCGGCTGGCGCGAAGCCGGGAACGTCGCGCTACCGGGCTGGCTCTCCTCCCCTCGCCAAGTGACGCTTGTCGTATTCCTGCCGGTGGCGGTCATCGCCTATGGCCTGTTGGCGCCAAGGCTTGGCTCCAGTCTCGTGACCATGGTGATCCTGACGCTTCACGGGATTCTATATGGTCTTCGTCCGCTCTACGCGATTGTGCTGGGCGTCTGCGCCGGGATCGCGGTGTCCTTCCTGTTCATTCACGTTCTCGGAATCCCCCTGCCCGCGGGTTGGATTGAGGAGCTTCTGTCATGACCGCCTTTTTCGACGGCTTGACCCTTGTGATGCAGGCAGACGTCCTGGTCACCATTTTGATTTCAGCCGCCTTTGGGCTTTTCGTGGGCATGGTGCCCGGTCTCAGTGCCACGATGGCGGTCGCGCTCCTGGTGCCCGTTGCCTTTACACTCTCTCCCGTCGCGGCACTGGCGACCATTATCACCTGCTCCGCCATGGCCATGTTTGCTGGCGACATCCCGGCGGCATTCCTTCGCATCCCGGGCACCCCCGCTTCGGCAGCCTATACCTATGACATGAACGACCTAGTCCGTTCGGGCCGGCTCGGCGATGCCCTCGGCATGTCGCTTCTTTGCTCGGCGACGGGCGGGATCCTGGGTGCAGTCATCTTGATGTTCGGCGCGCCGCTGCTGGCCGATTTCGCCATCAATTTCTCAAGCTACGAGTACTTCTGGCTTGCGTTGCTCGGGCTCTCCTGCGCCACCCTTGTCGCCGGCGACGATGCGCTGAAGGGATGGCTGTCACTCACCATCGGGCTGTTCCTGTCCGTCATCGGTCTGGACTTTGTCACGGGCATCCAGCGCTACACCTTCGGCGTCACCAACCTGCAGGCAGGCATCGGCTTCATCTCCGTCATGATCGGTGCCTTTGCTCTGTCTGAACTTTTCCGGAAGGCGACAGGCTTTGGTGAAAAGCAGGCCGAGGCCCGTCTGGGGATCAGCGGTGCGCCGCTCCCACGCATGCGCACACTCTGGGATCAACGGAACCATATCGCCCGAGGGGGTGTCATCGGAACATTGATCGGTGCCTTGCCGGGCGCCGGCGCGGATATCGCGGCCTGGGTCGCCTATGCCGTCTCGAAGCGCTTCGCAAAGGAACCGGAGCGGTTTGGTCGCGGATCTGTCGAGGCGGTCGCAGGGGCCGCGACAGCCAACAATGCGGCCCTCTCAGGCTCCTATGTCCCCACGCTCGTCTTCGGGATCCCTGGAGACTCCATCACAGCGATCGTGGTGGGCGTGCTTATCCTGAAGGGGATCCAGCCCGGGCCTCTGGTCTTCGTCAATTCAGCCGACATGGTCAATGCCATCTACATCGTGTTCCTGCTGGCCAACATCCTGCTCGTGCCCCTCGGCATCGCCGCCATCTACCTTGGCCGGACGGTGATCTCCATCCGCGATGCCATCCTGTACCCAGTGATACTCCTGCTCTGTCTCTATGGCGCCTATGCCGTTAGCAACAACACGTTCGAGCTCTGGATCGTCCTTGCGACCGGCATTCTCGTCTGGATCATGCAGGAGAACAACTATCCGGCCGCGCCGCTGATCCTCGGGCTCGTGCTGGGCCAGGTGGTCGAACAGAACTTCATGTCTTCGCTGATCAAGGCGGATGGCAACATCATCAATTTCTTCAACCGTCCCATCGCCGGCGTGCTCGGCGTCCTGACCCTCGTTGTTTGGTTCTACCCGCTGATGGCGGGGACCATCCGGCGTGTCAGGGGCACTGCAGGACCAACCGATCAGACCTAGGAAAGGTACGAACATGTACAAGTTCATGAAGGGCTCTACCCACGAGCTTGCCTCGGCGGAAATCGCCATCAAGGCCATACCGGACGATCCGCGCGTCTGGGTACCGCAGGCCCCGGACGTCTTCTTCCGGCCGATGTTTCTCAACACGTTGACAGGGCAGTGGTGCAACCTGCTGAAGGTCACCCGCTCGGGCATCCTGTCCCGGCACGTACACCCCGCACCGGTCTTCGGCATGGTGATGAAGGGCAAATGGCACTACTTTGAGCACGATTGGGTGGCCGAGGAAGGCTCCTTCGTGTTCGAGCCGCCCGGCGAGATCCATACGCTGAATGTCCCCGAAGACTGCGACGAGATGATCACCTTCTTCAACATCTCAGGCTGCATGGTCTATCTCGACAAGGACAACAAGCAGATCGGCTACGAGGACGTCTTCACCAAGATCGACATGTGCCGTGCCCACTATGAAGAGGTCGGACTGGGGGCAGACTATGTCGATCAGTTCATCCGCTGACACCGCCGACTGGGCCCGTGGCTGGATGAAGGGCCGCACGGTCCTCGTCACCGGGGGAACAGGGGGAATCGGCGGCGCCATCACCGAATGCTTCCGTGACGCCGGCGCAACGGTTCATGCCACGGGCGCAACGGAGGCCGAATGTGCTCAGGCACGCAGCAACGACGCCTCACGTTCGATCCGCTACGAGGTTCTGGACGTCCGGTCCAACGATGCCACCCGGGCTTTCATAGGGACCCTTGAAGATCTCGACGTCGTCGTCAATTGTGCCGGCATCATCCGCCGGGGGCAGGAGCGTGATCCGCAGGTCTTCGACACCGTGGTCGACATCAACCTGAACGGCACGATGCGCGTCTGCGAGGCATCGCTCGACAGGCTGGCGGAAAAGGGCGGCTGCATCATCAACATCGCATCGATGCTGAGCTTCTTCGGCGGCGGGCTGGTGCCGGGCTATTCGGCGTCCAAGGGCGGTATTGCGCAACTCACCAAGTCCCTGGCAATCGCCTATGCCCCGCGGGGCGTGCGGGTGAATGCCATCGCACCAGGGTGGATCGCCACGCCGCTGACCAGGGCGTTGCAGGACGATCCGGCACGCGCCGGTCCGATCCTGGCGCGAACGCCGATGGCGCGCTGGGGCACACCGGAAGACCTGCAGGGCCTGGCGCTTTTCCTCGCGAGCCCTCATGCCGGCTTCATCACCGGCACGATCATACCGGTGGACGGCGGTTACGCCATCTCCTGAGAAACAGCATCCAGTGTGACCGAAGATACGGCTTGAGCCGCATTTCGGTCACAGCCCTATCCGGAACCACTAGACAGGAGCCGGTTGCGGAGATGGTCGAGACGGCGCCGACTGCCGGCTGGGCCATGCGGCCGTTCTCCGCATGCATAGGGGCTTGCCGCTTCATACTGCCGATGGGCCGCCATAGTCGCGTAATCTGACCGCGCGACTATGGAGCTTTTTCAAATTGCGCGTTTACCAGTTAGTGAACGCCCCGTCGGTGCGGCGCAGGTGGGGCGGCTCGGAATAGTCGAAGGGCATCTTCTCCAGCTCCGCCTCGTCCACCTCGATCCCCAACCCGGGCGCGTCCGGCACCACGTAGAAGGCGCCGTCCATTTCGATCTGGCCGGGGAAGAGGGTCGTGTTGTCGAAGCCCCAGTGCTGTTCGGCCGGGCTCTGGCGGCATTCGAGCCAGGCGAAGTTGGCGACCGCCGCGGCGAGATGAACGGATGCGGCGGTACAGACCGGACCAAGCGGATTGTGCGGCATGAGGTCCACATAGTGCGCCTCGCACCAGCCGGCGACCTTCATCGCCTCGGTGAAGCCCCCGACATTGCAGATGTCGATCCGGCAGAACTGCAGGATGTCGCGCTCGACATAGGGGAGGAACTGCCATTTCGACGAAAATTCCTCGCCGATCGCGAACGGGACATCCGTCATGCGGCGCAGCGCCTCGTAGGCGGACGGCGTCTCGTCGCGGATCGCCTCCTCGATGAAATCGATCGTGCCCTGCGGCATCTTCTGGCAGAAGGACGCCGCCTCCGCCACGCTTAGGCGATGGTGGTACTCCACACCGAGCGTCATCGCATGGCACACCTCCGCGCGGGCCCGGGTGACCCATTCGGCGGTGATCGCGATGGATTCCCGCGGTTCGAAACGCTCGCTGTTTTCCTGTCCGTCGGCGATGAAGCGCACGCAGTTCCAGCCGGCCTCCTTCAGGAGTACGGTCTGCTCGATCATCGCGTCGCCTGGTTCCGCCGATGTGGTGGCGAAGGCCGGGATGAGATCACGCTGCTTGCCGCCGAGCAGCTGGTAGACCGGCACGCCGAGCGCCTTGCCCTTAATGTCATGAAAGGCGATGTCGAGCGCCGCAATTGCGGCGGCAAGCACCCTGCCGCCCTCGAAATACTGGCTGCGGTACATCTCCTGCCACAGCGCCCCACAGCGCATCGAATCCCGACCCAGCAGGAACTGCGCATAGTGATCGAGCGCTCCCGCGACCGCCTTCTCGCGATAGGAAAGGCCGGATTCCCCCCAGCCGTGGATACCGCTGTCGGTCTCGACCTTGACGACGAGCTGGTTGCGCACGCCGACTCTCGCGATATACGGCTTGATGGCAGTGATTTTCATGGTGATGTCCAACCAAAAAGGACTGAGCTTTCGAAACTGAGCTGGCAGCCGATCAGAGGGAGTTCAGCGCGATCTACCCTCCAAAATCCGCCCCTTACAGAGCCAGGCCGCTCCTGCGGTCGAACACATGCACCTGTTCGGCGGCGATCGCCGCTTCGAACGGCGCGCCGTAGCGGGCGGGGAAGGCGCCGTCGACCACCGCCGTCACCGCCTCGCCCGCAAGCATGAAGACCACATGGGTCTGCGCGCCCGTCGGCTCGACCACCAGCGTCTGGCCGGCCACGACGCTGCCCCCCTCTGATGCACCCGGCACGATGTGCTCCGGGCGAAGGCCGAGTTTCACCGCCTGCCCCCGCTTGACCGCAGAGGAAGGGTCGAGCCGGATCACCGTGCCATCCGTGAGCCGTGCCGCAGGCCCGCCCGCGTCGGCATCCACGTCGGCGTCGAGGAAGTTCATCGCCGGCGAACCGATAAAGCCGGCGACGAAGACGTTGACCGGTGCGCGGTAGAGGTCCAGCGGCGTTCCCACCTGCTCGATCCGGCCGCCGTTGAGGACGACGATCCGGTCCGCCAGCGTCATCGCCTCGATCTGGTCATGGGTGACGTAGACGGAGGTGGTGCCCACCTTGTGGTGCAGTGTCTTGATTTCGGTGCGCATCTGCACCCGAAGCTTGGCGTCGAGGTTGGAGAGCGGCTCATCGAACAGGAAGACCGCCGGATCGCGGACGACGGCCCGCCCCATGGCGACGCGCTGCCGCTGGCCACCCGACAGCTGGCTCGGCTTGCGGTCGAGGAGTTCGTCGAGTGCCAGCATGCGCGCCGCTTCTCCCACCCGCCGCTCGATATCCGGTTTGGCGACGCCGGAGAGCTTCAGGTTGAAGCCCATGTTTTCCGCCACCGTCATGTGCGGATAAAGCGCATAGGACTGGAACACCATGGCGATGTTGCGCTCGCGCGGGGTAAGCGGATTGACCACTGTGCCGCCGATGAAGATCTCGCCGTCGGAAATCTCCTCCAGCCCGGCGATCATGCGCAACAGGGTCGACTTGCCGCAACCCGACGGCCCGACCAGGGCGATGAACTCGCCGTCGTCGATCGCCAGCGACACACCGTGGATGACCTCCACCGCGCCATAGGCCTTGCGGACGTCTCTCAGTTCGACAGATGCCATCTCATTCTCCGTATCACGACTTGACTGCGCCAGCCGTCAGGCCTGCGATGATGTGTTTCTGGGCAAGGAAGAAGACGATGACCGTCGGCAGGATGGTCAGCGTGATGAAGGCGAGCACCAGCTGCCATTCGGTGCCGAACTCGCCGCGGTAGACCATGATGCCGAGCGGCCATGGATATTTCGTCTCGGTGTTCAGCATTATCAGCGGCAGGATGTAGCTGTTCCAGCTGTTGACGAAGGTGACGATGCTGACGGTGGCAACGATCGGTCGCGACAATGGCAGCGACACGTACCAGAAGAAGCGGATATAGCCGCAGCCGTCGACGAAGGCCGCCTGGAACAGCTCCTCCGGCAGGTTGCGGAAATAGTTGCGAAACAGCAGGATGCTCATACCGAGCCCGAAGGCCACCTGCGGCAGGATCACGCCCCAGTAGGAATCGAGCAGGCCGAGGTCGCGGATGCGGATGAAGAGCGGCAGGATCGCCGTCGCCACCGGAAACATCAGCCCGATCAGGAAATAGTTCATCAGGTGGCCGGAACCGAAGAAGCGCACATGGGCGAAGGTGAAGGCCGCCATGGCCGACGCCACCACCGTCAGGAACACAGTCATCACCGCAATGAACAGCGAATTGGCCATCTGCCGCCAGTAGCGTTCGCCAAACAGGATATCGGTGTAGTTGGACCACACCCAGTCGGAGGGCAGTCCGAAGGGGCTGGTGCGCAGGTCGCCGAGCGACTTGAAGCCGCCCAGTGCCGTGGTGACGAGCGGCACCAGAACCAGAGCCGCGACCAGCGACAGCGAGACGTAGAGATAGAGGCGGGTTGCCGCCGTCATGCGGACTTGCGTTGTCGTATCAGTCATGGCGCATGAAGATCCGTTTGTAGCCGAAGGCGAGCGTGATGCAGATGACGAAGAGCACGACGCCGACGGCGCTGCCGAGCCCCACCTGCATGCGGGTGACGCCGTAGGTGTAGAGGAAGGTGACCATGGTCTGCGTCGAGTTCGACGGCCCGCCGCCGGTCAGCGGCATGATCAGGTCGAAGAGCTGCAGCGATCCGATGATGGCGAAGAACACCGACAGCCGGACCGTCGAGCCGAGAAGCGGCAGCGTCACGTAGCGGAATTTCTGCCAGCCGGTCGCGCCGTCGATCTCGGCCGCCTCCAGCACGCTCTTGTCGACCGCCTGCAAGCCGGCGATGAACAGCATCATGTGGAAGCCGAAATACTTCCAGACGATCACGGCGAGCACGGCATAGATGGCGAGATCGCGGTCGGCGAGGACATAAGGCGTGGCGACCCCGAAGAAGCCGGCGATCGCTGCAAACAGGCCGTAGTCACCGTCGTAGACGAAACGCCAGATCAGGCCGGCCGCGACGTCGGCCAGCACGTAAGGCAGGAAGAAGATCAGCCGGAAGGCGACGACGCCGGCGATCTTGTGGGCGAGCATCGTCGCCAGCCAGATGGCGAGCGGGATCTGCAACAGCAGCGAGATGACGATGATCAGCCCGTTGTTGATCAGGGCCTGGGAAAAGGCACCGTTGTTGAAGAGAACGGTGAAGTTGCGGATGCCGACGAATTCCGTCGGCGTACCGTAGCCGTTCCAGCGGTACAGGCTGTACCAGGCGGCCTCGCCCATCGGCAGGATGACGAACAGCGTGAAGAGCAGCAGTGCCGGTGGAAGAAACAGCACCAGAACCGGAAGCCGGCCGCGTGCCGTCGGGCTCTTGTAACGGACCTTGGGTCCGGTCACACCTTGGGTTGCCACTGCCGCGGCAGTCATGTCGGTCATGCCTTGCTTTCCTCCCTGCAAAGCCGGCTGCATCGCGTGCCGCCGGCGCAAGCGCCGACGGCAGTGTTGCGAACGGAAACTACTCGAGTTCGCGTGCGTCCTGGATCATCTGCGCGCCCTCCTCCGGCGACATCTGACCCGCGAGGATCTCGACCGAGACATCGTTGACGACGCGCCCCACCGACGGCCCGAGATCCTGGTCGAAGAAGTTCTGGTGCCATGTGGACGCGGCAAGCTGGTCCGCCGCCTCACGCATCAGCGGGTTCTTCAACCCCTCTTCCGCACCGGTGGCTGCAGGGATGATCATCCCGGCGGCGGCCATCTTCTGCTCCTGTTCCGGGCTCGTGAAGAACCGCAGGAAATCGACGGCGGCAGGCGATGCATTCTTGGTGAGAGCCCAGCCGTTGAGACCGCCGAGCGTGTCGGTGACCTTGCCGGCCCCACCTTCGACCACCGGGAACGGGAAGCGTCCGATGTTTTCCGGCGCCAGACCCTTGCCGTCGCCGGCATTGGTGCGCTGGTTGGCTTCGGTATGCTCGAAACCGAGCAGCATGGCAGCCCTGCCGTCGCCGAAGACGCCGAGCGTCTGCGGCCAGGAGGCACCGAGATAGCCGCCCTGGAAGGGCTCCAGCTTGCCCAGCTCGGCCAGCTGCTCGCCGGCCTTGATGATGGCTGGATCAAGGAAGCCCTCGCCTTCGTTGTTCTTCGCGTTCTCGAAGACCTCCTGGCCGCCGTTGCGCATCACCAGATAGCTCCAGTAGAAATGCAGCGGCCACTTGTCGCCGCCACCGCCGGCGATCGGCGTGATGCCGGCCTCCTTCAGCGTCGTCACCGCCGCGAGGAAGTCATCCCAGGTCTTGATGTCCTCGGCATTGAGGCCGGCCTGCTGGAACAGCTCCTTGTTGTAGTAGAAGCTGATCGTGCCCATGCGATAGGGCACGGCATAGACCTTGCCGTCATAGGTCAGCCCGTTCAGCGCCGCCGGCTTGTAGTCCTTGGCCCAGGCGCCGCCATCGGCATTCATCGGCTCGGTCAGATCCATCAGTGCGCCAGTCTGCGACTGCTGGCGCAGCACGCCGCCGCCCCAGCTGTAGAAGAAGTCCGGGGCTGCATCGGACTGCAGCAGCGTCGGCAGCTTCGCCTTGAAGGCCTCGTTCTCCAGGAACTGCAGCTGGACGTCGACGTCCGGATGCTCCTGCTCGTAAGCCGCGGCGATTTCCTCCCAGACCTCGATATAGGCCGGAACCGTCTCGACATGCATCCACTTCACGACCGTCTGCGCCGAAGCGAGGTCTGCCCCGCCGCTGACAGCAAGGGCTGTTAAAGCGCCCAGATTTATGAAACGTTTGGCGCGCGTCAGCGCCATCCTCTGGTCTTGCGTCATCCTGTTCTCCTCCCAAGGTGCGCATTTATTCCCTGACACGTACAAAATCAGGCGAAGAATACGCTCCTGTCAACTGGGAAATGATAAATTCTGCGAGAACGCATTGACACACCGCGATTTCTTTCGTCTATTTTGTCCGGATACCGAATATAATACATGGGCGAGCGCGCACACTGCGATGAAAACTGCCGATCCGGAACTGATGCGCGCCATCAATCGCTTCACCGTGCTGGACACCATCCGGCGCCACGGCCCTATTTCCCGGGTCGAGATCAGCGAACGCTCGCAGCTTTCAACGACGACAGTCTCGGCCATCACCGGTTCGCTGCTGGATGACGGACTTATTCTGACCCGGCACGAGGGTGACATCCGCAATGCCGCGGCCCGCGGCCGGCCGCGCGTGATGCTGGAGCTGAACCCGGACGCGGCCCGCGTCGTCGGCGCCAAGATCGCCGCCAACCACATGGTCTTCGTGGTCAGCAACTTCTGCGGCGAGGTGATCTCGACGCTGTCGCTGCCGATCAGGGTCAACCGCCAGCCGATCGGCGTCATCGCCGACCTGGTGGAGGACGGCATCCGCCGCTGCGTCGTCGATGCCGGGCTTGGCCTGCAGGAGATTTCCACGGTTTGCATCGGATTTCCAGGGGTGGTCGAGCACCGCACCGGGCGCGTTCGTTCGAGCCCCATCGTCAGCGAGCCGGACATCGACTTTGCCCGCGAGATGACCGACCGGCTGAACGTCGCGACGATCGTCGAAAGCGATGCGCATGCCATCACGCTTGCCCATCACTGGTTCGGCAAGGGACGTGATCTCGACGACATGGTTCTGGTCTCGCTGGAGCACAGCCTGGGCCTGGGCGTGCTGCATGGCGGCCAACTCTTCCGCGGCGCCGGCGGCCTGAGCCACAATCTTGGCGACTTGATGATGGGAATTGGCCTGCCGGAAACGGTCCGGCTCTCCGCTCTTGCCGGGGAAGCGGCGATTCTGGGAGAACAGACGCAGCAGGGCAGGTTTGCGGATGCCGTCCGCCTGGGACGGGGCATGGCGCTTGCCGAAACCCTCATTGCGGCGGAGGACAACGCGCTGATCGTGGCCGCAACCCGCGCCGGAGAGGCCGTCGGCATCGCAGTCGCCAATATCGTCACGCTCTTCGGCCCGCCGCGTGTGATCATCGTCGGCTCGAGTCTCTCGCTCGGGGAGCTGTTCTTGAAGACCCTGTCTGACTCCTACAGGTCCGCGATCCCCTCTTCGATCCGCGAGATCGCCGAACTGGTCTTCGACCCGTCGCCGGACGAGATGTGGGCGCAAGGGGCGGCGGTCGTGGCACTCTGCGAGCTCTACGAGTCCCCATGGGGCACCACCGGGCCGGCTCCGGCGCCGCAGCCGGCAAGCGGCTGACGTTCTTTTTTGAAAAGCAATCTGGGAGGATTCATGAACAAGGTAGGTATCGGCATCATCGGCTGCGGGAACATCTCGGCGGCCTACCTGAAGGCTATGGCCTCCTTCGCCATTCTCGACATCAAGGGCGTGGCGGATCTCAACCGGGAGCTTGCCGAGCAGCGCGCCGCCGAATTCGGCCTGACGGCACGATCCGTCGAGGAGCTGCTCGCCGATCCCGCCATCGAGATCATCGTCAACCTGACGGTGCCGAAGGCCCATGTCGCGGTTGCGATACAGGCGCTCGATGCGGGCAAGCACACCTATTCGGAAAAACCGCTGGGCATCAACTTCAAGGAGGGCCAGGCCCTGGCCGAAGCGGCCAAGGCGAAGGGCCTGCGCATCGGTGCCGCCCCCGACACCTTCCTCGGCGGCTCGCACCAGACAGCCCGCGCGCTGATCGATTCGGGCGTGCTCGGCATGCCGGTCGGAGGCACCGCCACCTTCATGTGCCCCGGACACGAGCGCTGGCATCCCAATCCCGATTTCTACTATGAGGTCGGCGGCGGGCCGATGCTTGACATGGGACCCTATTACATCACCGACCTCGTCAACCTGCTCGGCCCGGTATCCCAGGTGGCGGGTTTTGCGATCTCTCCCCGCAGCGAGCGCCTGATCACCAGCCAGCCGCGCAACGGCGAGCGTATCCCGGTCCATATCGCCACGCATGTCGCGGGCGTCATGGCCTTCGACTGCGGTGCCGTCGTGCAGATCGGCATGAGCTTCGACGTGGCTGGCCACAAGCACGTGCCGCTGGAACTCTACGGCACCGAAGGCAGCCTGATCGTTCCCGATCCGAACCACTTCGGCGGCCAGGTCGAGCTCCTGAAGAAGGGCGGCAGCTTCGAGCCGCAGGAAACGACGCAGCCTTATGCGGATGGCAACTACCGCTCGATCGGCGTCGCCGACATGGCGCATGCGATCCGCTCGGACCGGCCGCACCGCGCCAATGGCGATCTCGCGCTGCATGTGCTGGAGGTGATGGAAGCCTTCCAGTATGCCGCCGACAGCGGCACCACAATCAAGATCAACACGAAGACCGAGCGACCGGCGCCCTTGTCGGCATCGCTGAGCGACGGCCAGCTGGCCGCCTGACACTGGAAAAATCACATTGGGAGGACTGAAAATGCGTGAAGCCCTGATCGTCTGGGGTGGCTGGAGCGGCCACGAACCGGAACAATGCGCCGAGGTCATCAAGGACATGCTCCAGCAGGACGGCTTCAAGGTCTATGTCGAGCGCAGCACCGAGGCCTTTGCCGACCCCTCGATCCACGATCTCTCGCTGATCGTGCCGATCATGACGATGTCGAAGATCGAGAAGGAAGAGGCCAAGAACCTCGCCACCGCGATCGAGAACGGCGTCGGCCTTGCTGGCTACCACGGCGGCGCCGGCGACGCGTTCCGCGAATGCGTCGAATATCAGTTCATCGTCGGCGGCCAGTGGGTCGCCCATCCGGGCAACATCATCGACTATACCGTCAACATCACCAGGCCCGACGACCCGCTGATGGAGGGGATCTCCGATTTCCCCTACCACTCGGAACAGTACTACATGCATGTCGATCCCTCGAACGAGGTGCTGGCGACGACGACCTTCACCGGCGAACACGCCTGGTGGATCGACGGCGTCGTCATGCCGGTCGTCTGGAAGCGCCAGTACGGCAAAGGCCGGGTCTTCTACTCCTCGCTCGGCCACGTGGCGCAGGAATTCGAGGTTCCCCAGATGCGCGAGATCTACCGCCGTGGTGCGAACTGGGCGGCACGATAAGTCCTTCCCGACGAGAGACAAGTTTTCCCGATCACCGATTCAAACCGGAAGGTGTGACCCCCGGCGGTGCAAGGCTTGGTGGAGACGACTCTGTCAGGTTACGGGGCCTGATGGCATGGAGGCTTGTCTTGAGCAGTCGCCTCCAGAGAGAGCCGCAGTGGTTGAAGATCCGCGCGCGTTTGCTGTGGCGTCCCGCCTTGCTCGCTCTTGAACTCGGAGCCAGGGTGAGCGGCGCCTCAGAGGCCGTTAAAGCCACTGTAACCCAGCAGCGGGACGTCACAGCGCCGGTCGAATGTGTCGACGTTTTCGCTGCGCACGCAGCCGGTTCTGGTCTGGAAGCTTTGACCAGGCTCTCGGTGTCTGACTTCTTCACGTTGTACGCTGCACCCGGACGCCAAGCTCAAGACAAGCAGCAGCGCCGCAATACGGAGGCGGGCGCCGGGATTCCATGGAACTTCTCGTTCTCGTTCAAACATTGCGGGCGTCTCCATGCAAACAGACGCGGACTTGCGCGTGCTCGGCAGAAAATTGAATGCGGTGGGGGAAGATCGCAGCTGACTTATCAACCGCCGGGTCTAGGTCGCGATCGAAGGGTAGTCCTTGCCGCGCCAGTGCCGCAGCTTTTGCGCAAATTCCCTTTGGAAGGCCAGGGGCCCGTATTTCTGCGCATAGGGCTCGTCGTAGATGCCGATGAAGATGGTGAGGTTGAGGAAGAAGTGGGCCCCCATCTCGAACAGGCTGACGAAATCATGATCGACCAGCGCGCGGCGCTCTTCGTCCGTGAAGGCGTGGGCACTCGACGCCTCGACGTCATTGCCGAGCAGCTTCGGCCCGATCGACTGTTCCCATGCCGAGACGAAGCTGCGGGGGCTTTCGATGTAGCGCGCAAGCAGGTGAGTATCCCGGTCCACGGTGAAGAGGAACTTGTTCACATAGTACTTGCTCATTGCGCTGCTTCCTTGGGATGCCAGGTGAAGTAAGCTTCCATCGTGTGGAAGAGGTCGAGATAGTCGACGTAGTCGGCACCCACCGGACCGGCGACCCCGAGCATCAGGACGAAGTTGAGGAAGCCGTGCGTCGCATTCCCGCTGCATTCCAGGCTCTGGTGCGTCACCGAGGCGAGAATGGCCTCGATGTCTCCCGTCCGCAGCCATTCGATCGCCTGCTGATCGAAAGCGGGGTCTGGTCCCGTCTCCATGAATTGCCGGGGGCCTCCGAGCTCCAGCGAAAGGTGCCCGGTGCCGATGGCGGCAATCCTCTTGTCGGACGGGTAATCCTCTATAGCCTTGCGGATGGCGCGCCGCAGGTCGAAGAACCGCCGGGGCGAAGGCAGCGGCGGGGCAAAGATATTGGTGTAGATCGGTACGATCGGCAGATCGTTTTGCGGGCGCAGGGTGATGATCGGGCAGACGATCGAGTGATCGATCTTCAGCTCGTTGGAAAACGCAAAGTCGAAATCCTGCGCCAGCAACGATTGGTGCAGGAAGCGCGACATGTCCTCGTCGCCCTCGAATGCATACTTCGGAATGCCGAACTCGCGCTCCTCGTTGTAGAAGGTTGCGTCGTAGCGGGCGGCCTTGCCGATCAGGAACTGCGGATAATTGTCCAGAAAGATCTGATGGAAATGGTCCGAGCCGATCATCACCAGAATATCGGGCGCGGTGGACGCCAGCGTCTCGCGGTAGGCCTCGACCTTCCGCTTCCATTCCGGGGCCTGCGGCATCTGATGTTCGGGAGCGGACGTGGTCGCCTTGAAGTAAAACGGATGATGGGTGGATGCGAGTGTCGCGACGAGTCTGGCCAAAACGGTTCTCCAACGTAGCAGTGGCACGAGAGCCACGCCCCACCTGTAGAGTGCCGGTCTTCTGCTTCGATTTCGATCTGGCCTGATCGGGTTGCGTTTGAAACACCATTCAGGCTGTCCATCCGAACGGATGGTCGGCCCAAAAGCCGGACGTTGGATGGCCCTCTCCGTCTCGATCTCGGGTCGGCTTGAATATGATCTCGAAAAACCGTGGCGCACCGGGTTCGGCTCCTACGGCAGAGCGTCACCTTCGTGCGTTTCTTCGTCTGAGGCTTTTTCAGGCTTCCAGACGAAGTCCTCCGGAAAAGCATGGTAAGGCGAACAATAGAGGCACGCGGTAGCCGCGGAGCCAAAGGCCCTGAGGACCGCTGCGGCGGCGCGTCCGCAATCGATTTTGCTGAGCCCTCTACGGACAAAAGCGGGAAACATCCCGATTCTCAATCTAATCCTGAACACCGACAAGCTCCGAGTGCGATGCATGTGTTTGGAAAGCGGCAGGCAATGGGAGGCGTCCATGATCGAGGCATCTGGAGGGATGGCCGCCGCGTCGATGCAGCAGCCAGAACGCCGAGGCCATCGGCGAATGCCGACGGCGCCGGGCAAGACGCCACGTCCGGCCTATCGCCACCTGACGACGAGTTCGTCGACCTGACGGATGCCGGCGTGTCCGCGAATGTTCAGCTTCTGGTCTCCGACCTCCAGATCGAGCAGCGAGTTGACGAGAGCCGTCAGGGCCTCTTCCATCTCGATTCGTGCCAGGGCTTCTCCCAGGCACCTGTGCTCTCCGCCTCCGAACACGGGATGCCATTTCCCCTGTGGACGCGTGAGATTGAACTGACCGGGATCCAGGAAAACGTCGGGATCCCTGAGACTGGACATGGTGGAGAGCAGGACCGGGCTCCCCCTCGGGATGACATGCCCATCCAGGCTGATGTCTTCGACCGCCAGCCGCGGAATCGATGCCACGGCCGGTTCGAACCTCAGCGACTCCAGAACTGCGGCAGCCACCATCGCAGGTTGATGGTGCAGTGCCTGCCATAGACCATCCCGCCGATCGAGAAGGAGCCCGACCATGATGACGATCGCTGCACGCGTGGTGTCGGTACCGCCCAGCACGACCGAAACGATCTGCATGACCGCTTCGACGGCAGACATCTGGGCGGCCTCGTCGACGCTCGCGACGTAGTCCGACAGAAAATCCGCCCGCGGATGCTTGCGCCGGTCATCGATGAGCGTCGCGACATAGGAGGAGAGGTCGTTTATGGCCAGCTCGATATCGGGCAGGTCTTCCCGCGTCCAGGACGTGGTCAGGATCTTCGACACCCTGTAGGCCATGCTGGTGAAGAGCGGGACATCGCTCCGCGGAATGCCGAGGATCGCCGCAATGGTGATGGCGGGAATCGAGGCGGCATAATCGTCGCGCAGCTTCATCTCGCCATCGCCAAGCTTGAGCGTCACAAGTGCCTCGGCAAGAGACCGGACGTTGGCTCGAAGCCCCTCCATCATCCGAAAGGCGAAGCACCGCGACAGAGGTTGCCGGCGGCGACGATGCGTTTCGCCATTCGAAAACAGCAGGCTGTTGGAGACAAGCTCCATCACGGGGCCATCCGTGATGCCCCGGGCCCTGATGAGCTCCGTCTCGATCTGGCGTGTTCTCGGATCGCTGACCAGTGGCTGGACGTCATGCGCGCGCAGGACGAGAAAGGCCCCATCTTCCCTTTGCACGAAGGGGAATTCGGGGCGGAGTTCTCTGTAGACCTCGTGTGGCGCTGCATTGAGGGTTGCAAAGCTCAGTATCGGCGGGGAGACGGTATTTCTGCCTGGCAGCGACATGGTCACGGGAAAGCCTCTCTTGTTGCGTGACCTCGTTCTCGACCCTCCGCAATGCTTCAATCTTTCAAGATCGGGCGATGCGGTTTCAGATGTAATCCGGTGATTGAGCGATCGCTCCGGCGGGATGCTCGACGACAGCGAGCGCAGGCGGCGCTGCAGCCCATGATGCGCCGCCCGTTGCAATTGTAGTCACGGCGAGCCGCAGTGAAAATCTTCGTTAACGCGACAGGTCGATTGACGTCATGCGCTGAACGCCGCGGCGATCCCGTGCGATAGGCAATCCTGACCGCTCTGGTACCGACACGTGAAAAAAATCGAAGTCATATTCCCGCCCTCCCGAATTTCCGACATGAGGGAAGCCTTGGCCGAGCATAGGATCTTCGAATTTATCGTGTCAGACGTGACGGATATTGCGCCGAAAAACGCCAGGGGCTTCGATGATCGGGACATCCAGCGCAACATGGGCGAGAAGGCGGCCTACAAACTCGAACTCGTGACCAGCGACACCCGGGCAAGCGACATCACCGAGACCCTCTCCATCGTTCTCATCGGCTATGGCGCAGACAGCAAGATACTCGTCACGAATGTGCGTGAGGTGGTGACGCACTAGGTGCTTCGATGGCGCATCGCGAATGCTCCGGTACTTCGAAGCCGCCAGCCTCCGTCGGATTTCGAATTGCCGGCACTGCAGTAAGAAGGTGTTTCAGAAGGGAATGCTGTAAATGATCGATTTGATCATCTCCAGCAACACGCAGTAGAAGCCGATAACCGCTGCAAACGACATCAGGGCGACCAGACCCGCGAGCCAGAAGCTGGGCTCCCTGATCGGCGTCTCCGTCGTGGCCTCCATGACAGGCTGGAGAGCTTTGAAAGTCGCTTCCTCGACGATGGCGGCTACCTCACCCTCGCTGGACGCGCTCCCTTCGCTCTTTCGCCGGCTGCTGGGCCGCCAACGCCGATGCGACGACAGGCATACGACGACGCCCCAGCCTTGCTGCTCCTCTTCAGATCGCTTCGCCGTCTGCAGTTCGCTTTCGTACTCGGTCATCATGGCACCCGCTCGATTTCGATCGATGGATGCTGAGTTTGGGTTTCCTGACGATGTCGCGGCCAACGACTACGATTATGACTGTAACCGGACCCGGCGGGTATGCATCGAAACCGATCCTGCCAAAGCATCGCGGGACCTGTCCTTGGTCCGCGACTTCCGGTTTGCGCCGGCATCTGCAGCAAGCGGCCAAGCGGGAATCGTCCCGCGCGCTACAAACGTAACCCGACTCCTCAGAGCTGCAATCGTGTCGACAGAAGATGTCGGCACTCCTTGCCTGCTCCACCTGGAGCTTTCGCAAAAAAGGCTTCGCGATTGCACGCACCAGTGCCTCGCGACCAGAAGGGGCCCCCGATCATGGCCATCGTTTCAGGCGCCCCTGCAACCAAACGCACATGATGGCCGACCGCAAACCATGTCGGCAGGTGGGGTTGTTCCAGCGCCACTGCCGCCACCGGACATAAGCAAGGAACGCCAAAGCCCGACGAGGCTATGGACCAGCCAGGAAGATTTCTCATGACAAAATACAAGCTCGAATACATTTGGCTTGACGGCTACACCCCGG
>JOKI01000011.1 GCA_000722615.1 Pseudorhizobium pelagicum
CTACTTTGCGCCACGGCGGACATTTCAACCCCGCCGCCACATCGTGTGTGGCACGGGATATGCAGTGGCAGCGTGCAATTAAGCTTCCCGTCATCAGCCAAACGGCTGAGCTGCAGCCACCGCCTCGGCTTCGTCCACGTCCATATCCAGCACCCTTCTCGCCAGGTCGAAGCTGAAGCCGTTGCGGGCGAAGGCAGACATCTCCCGGGCAAGCCGCTTCTCGTCGAGCGGCGCACGCCGGTACGGACCGAAGCCACGCTTGCGGGCAAATGCGATGGCGGCGGTGGGATCGTCGGCATCCTCCAGGGCCTCCGCTGCGGTCGGCGGGTCTACGCCCTTTTCCTGCAGCTTTCGCGCAATGACGCGCTTGGATCGTCCGGCCCGGACCAGGGACCTGACCTTCACTTCCGCATAGGACTTGTCGTCCAGTGCACCGACACGCCGGCCGAACGCGATCGCGGCGTTGGCCACGGCCGCCAGTTGCGCTTCCGACATGCCTTCGAATTTCTGCCTGGCCTTGCGGCGGATGGCGGTCGCCAGTTCGTGCTCGGTCATCATCCGGCGCGACAACCGATAGGATGCGGAGTTCTTGGCCCATGCCAGCATCCTGACGGTCGGCTCGGCGCTGTCATCGAGGCCGGCGTGATGCTCCGGGTCGCCTGGACCGCCTGTTGCGAGGTCCTTGTTCATCGGGTCGGTGGAGCGCATTCGCGCGATCGGCCGGGCCGAAATCTCGAAAAGGTGATGTTCTCCTCCCTGGAAAACGCGGTAGCCTGCTGCTTCAGCCGAGAGGAGTAGCCGATGCTTCGTCGATTCGCCTGCCTCATTCTGTCCATGCT
Source organism: Pseudorhizobium pelagicum (assembly GCA_000722615.1). GTDB lineage: Bacteria > Pseudomonadota > Alphaproteobacteria > Rhizobiales > Rhizobiaceae > Neorhizobium > Neorhizobium pelagicum. Next base: position 840 of record JOKI01000011.1, read on the forward strand.
CCTGCTTTCTGCAGCGTCTTGGGCCGGAGATCCGGTCAGCAATGCCCGCGCCGTGATCTCCGGCCAGATCAACGCCTTTCGCAGCGACGACGCCGAAGCCGCCTATGCCTTCGCCTCGCCGGGCATCCGCAGCACGTTTCGAACCGAGTTCCAGTTCCTGGAGATGGTTCGCAAGACCTATCCTCCCGTCTACCGTGCCGACAGCTATGCCTTTGGCCGTTCCAAGCTTGTCGGAGGCGGTGAACTCGTGTTCCAGGAGGTCCTGATCAGCGGCAGCCAGGGCAAGGACTGGACGGCGATCTATGAACTCAGATTGATGGACGACGGCGCCTACAAGGTGAATGGCGTTCGGCTTCGGCGCAATACGTCCAGCACCGGCATCTGATCTCCTAGAGGGGTGCCAGATCGCCCCTCGCCCAGGTTTCCTGCGTCTCGGCATAGAAATCGGCGAAGCGGCCTTCCGCGATGGCCAGCCGGATCCCTTTCATCAGGTCCTGATAGTACGAGAGGTTGTTCCAGGACAGCAGCATGCCGCCCAGCGCCTCGTCGGACCGTACCAGGTGATGCAGATAGGCCCGAGAATAGTCGCGCGCTGCCGGGCAGCTCGATTCCTCGTCCAGCGGCCGCATGTCCTCGGCGTGGCGGGCGTTGCGGATATTGACCTTGCCGCGCCGGGTGAAGGCCAGGCCGTGGCGTCCGGAGCGGGTCGGCATCACGCAGTCGAACATGTCGATGCCCCGCGCCACGGACTTCAGCATGTCGTCCGGCGTCCCGACGCCCATCAGGTAGCGCGGCTTTTCGGACGGCAGGACCGGAAGCGTCGTCTCCAGCATCCGCAGCATCACATCCTGAGGCTCGCCGACGGCAAGCCCGCCGACCGCATAGCCCTTCAGGTCAAGCTGTTTCAATCCTTCAGCCGAGCGGACACGCAGGTCCGGCTGGTCGCCGCCCTGGACGATGCCGAACATCGCCTTGCCGGGCTGATCGCCGAAGGCCACCCGGCACCGCTCCGCCCAGCGCAGCGAGAGCTCCATGGCGCGCTCGATCTCCTTCGGCTCGGCCGGCAGTGCGACGCATTCGTCGAGCTGCATCTGGATGTCGGAGCCGAGCAGCCCCTGGATCTCGATCGACCGCTCGGGCGACATGTGATGCAGGCTGCCGTCCACATGGCTCTTGAAGGTGACGCCCTGCTCGTCGAGCTTGCGCAGACCGGAGAGCGACATCACCTGGAAGCCGCCGCTATCGGTGAGAATCGGGTGCTTCCAGCGGATCAGCTCATGCAGGCCGCCGAGGCGCGCCACCCGTTCGGCGCCCGGCCGCAGCATCAGGTGGTAGGTGTTGCCGAGGATGATGTCGGCGCCGGTTTCCCGGACCTGGTCGAGATACATGGCCTTGACGGTGCCGACCGTGCCGACCGGCATGAAGGCCGGCGTGCGGATCGTCCCGCGCGGCATGGTGACTTCGCCGAGACGCGCGCCGCCGTCGGTTGCCTTGAGGTTGAACTGGAACGTCTCTGTCATGTCATCTTCCGGAAAAGCAGGCTTGAATCGCCGTAGGAATAGAAGCGATAGCCGCTGCGAATGGCGTAATCATAGGCGTTCTTCATGGTCTCGAAGCCACTGAAGGCGGAGACCAGCATGAAGAGCGTCGACTTCGGCAGGTGGAAATTGGTCATCAGCACATCCACCGCCTTGAAACGGTAGCCGGGCGTGATGAAGATGTCTGTCTGGCCGCTCCAGGGCTCGATACGGCCGTCGTCTGCGGCGGCGCTTTCGAGAAGGCGCAGCGACGTGGTGCCGACGGAGACGATGCGCCCGCCCCTTGCCCGCACCGCGTTCAACCGCTCGGCCGTCTCGGCGCTGACATGGCCGATTTCGGCATGCATCTTGTGCTCGTCGGTGTCGTCAGCCTTCACCGGAAGAAACGTCCCCGCGCCCACATGCAGCGTCACGAAATGACGTTCTATGCCGGCGGCATCGAGGGCATCAAAGAGCTCAGGCGTAAAGTGCAGCCCGGCCGTGGGCGCCGCAACGGCACCCCTCTCGCGGGCATAGATCGTCTGGTAGTCGATCTGGTCCCGTTCGTCCTCGGGGCGCTTGTCGGCGATATAGGGCGGCAGCGGGATGTGGCCGACCGCCATGATCGCTTCGTCGAGCGCCGGGCCGGAGAGATCGAAGAGGAGCGTGATCTCGCCGCCCTCGCCCTTGGATTCCACCGTCGCATTCAGCGTGCCGAGCAGGCAGGCGTCGCCACCATGGCCGAACAGTATCCGGTCGCCGACCTTGATGCGCTTGCCGGGTCTGGCGAAAGCCTTCCAACGCTCAGGCCCCGCCCGCATGTGGAGCGTCGCCGACACCGGCAGTTCCGCCCCCCCTTCCCTGACACGCTGGCCTTCCAGCTGCGCCGGAATGACCCGGGTATCGTTGAAGACGAGCGCGTCGCCGGCTCTCAGCATCCCGGGAAGATCGCGAACGTGATGATCCTCCAATGCAGCAGACGGCTCCGGCTGGACGACAAGCAGACGGGCGCTGTCGCGCGGGCTGGCGGGCCGTAGCGCGATGTTGTCGTCCGGCAGGTCGAAATCGAAGAGGTCTACGCGCATTTCATCTCGGCGGCTGGTGTTGGCTGGTGACGGCGGTCCCGCAGATAGTCGGATATGCCGCAAAAGAAAAGCGCCCCGGCCGAACCGGAGCGCTTTCAGGACGTCAGTACGGAAGATCAGGCAGCGATATCGGCTGCAACCTTCACGGAAACGATCGAATCCGGATCCTGCACGGGTTCGCCCTTCTTGATCTGGTCGATGTTGTCCATGCCTTCGATGACCTGGCCCCAGACCGTGTACTGCTTGTTGAGCCAAGGGGAATCGGTAAAGCAGATGAAGAACTGCGAGTTGGCCGAGTTCGGGCTCTGCGAGCGCGCCATCGAGCAGGTGCCGCGAACATGCGGAACGGCCGAAAATTCGGCCTGCAGGTCCGGCTTGTCGGACCCGCCCATGCCGGCGCGCGACGGGTTGAAGTTCTCGCCACCCTTCTTGCCGAACTGCACGTCGCCGGTCTGGGCCATGAAATCCGGTATCACGCGATGGAAGACAACGCCGTCATAGGCCTGTTCGCGCGCCAGTTCCTTGATGCGCGCGACGTGGCCGGGGGCCAGATCGGGCATCAGGGCGATGACGACCCTGCCCTTGGTGGTTTCCATGATGAGGGTGTTTTCCGGGTCCTTGATCTCGGCCATAGCCATCTCCTTGTTGTGTTGTCGCGACCGGGGCCGCTTTTATTGTGTCTGCTTTCCGACGGTGACCTTGATCATGCGGTCGGGATCGGAGACTTCACCGTTGCCACCTTCGCCGCGCTTGATCTTGTCGACGGCTTCCATACCGGAAGCCACCTTGCCGACAACCGTGTACTGGCCGTTCAGGAAAGAACCTTCGTCGAACATGATGAAGAACTGGGAATTGGCGGAGTCTGGATCCTGGGAGCGGGCCATACCCACGGTACCGCGCTCAAAGGGTACCTCGGAAAACTCGGCTGGCAGATCCGGGAGCTTCGAGCCGCCGGTGCCGGCACGCTCCGGAGCGAAGCCATCCTCGGTGTCGCCGAACTCGACGTCGCCGGTCTGGGCCATGAAGCCTTCGATGACGCGGTGGAACGCGACATTGTCATATTCACCTTCGGCCGCGAGCTTCTTGATCTGTTCGACGTGCTGGGGGGCGATCTCCGGAAGAAGCTCGATCACAACCGGACCGTCCTTCAATTCGATCGTGAGAAAGTCGTCCTCTGCGGCAAATGCCGGAACGGCGAGAGTTGCGAATGCAAAAGCGCCTGCAAGGGCGGAACGAAGCGATTTCATAGTTTCTCCAAGATGGGACGTCAGCGTTTCAGCTTGAGCTTCATGGCCATAGAGACAGGTGTCGGGACAAATGCTCCGACATCACCGCCCATTGCGGCGATCTGCCGGACCAATGTGGCCGTAATGGGCCGCGATGCCACCCCCGCGGGCAGAAATACGGTCTGAATGTCTGGAGCAAGCTGCCTGTTCATGCCGGCCATCTGCATCTCGTAGTCAAGATCGGTCCCATCCCGCAGGCCGCGGATCAGGAGCCTTGCGCCATGGGCGCGGGCCGCGTCGACGACGAGATTGTCGAACGAGACGACGTCGATGTCCGCACCCTTTTCAGGCAGGACGTCGGCCAGGGAAGCGCGAATAAGCTCCGCCCGCTCCTCAAAGCTGAACATCGGGACCTTGCCCGGATGAACGCCGATGGCGACGACCACGCGTTCGGCAACCTCGAGCGCCTGAAGAAGCACGTCGAGGTGTCCATTGGTCAGGGGATCGAAGGATCCCGGGTAGAAAGCGATGGTCATGGAGGTTCCCGCCGGTTTCCTGCCTTTTGTCATGGTCGAGATGCCGCCGCAAGTCTTGGCAAGATGAACGGCAGATGAACAGCCCGTTCAAGCCCGTTTCATTGCGGATGTGGTTTTCTGCGATCAATGGGCGAAGACCCGTTGCGGAAAGCAGGAGCGAGGGTCGGCATCGCGTGCGCAGAGCACCGGCGGTCGGCATCCCAAGACCTCCAAATCCCGCTTTTCAACAGATGGTGGAACCAGATCGCGAAGTCGGCGTTTTGGCAAACAAGAAGGACTACTGAGATGATCGAGAGAAAGAAGCCGATCATGCTGGACAAGATCTTCATGATCAACATGGTCTGGACAGCAATGATCGCCGCGATGCTCACGGCAACAGTGACCCTTTATCAGGATAGGTCCGAGTGGACCGAATTGAACTATCCGCAGATGACGGGCCGATATCACGACGCCTCGTACTACTGACGGGATTGCAAAAAGAGGCAGGGCATGCTTGTGACTTTGACGGTTTTGGCAAGTTTGATCAGCATCATGTTCGTGGCGTCGGTGACCTCGACGATTGCGGAATTGCGCCGCGAAAGCGAAGAGATGAAGGTTTTCGCCAAACGTCACGCTCCCTTCTGAACGCCGGTCGCACCTCTTCAAGACATTTTCGGTAGCGGGCTGCGCCGATTGTCTGTCCCTCCGCGCAGCCAAAAAAAAAGCCGGGCATCAGCCCGGCTTTTTTCGTTTAACCCCTGCCCTTATTCGCCCTCTGGCTCATCGGGCGCACTGTCGGGTGCCGGCGCGCTGCCGAGGTCACCCGTCTCCGCCATGATCTCCTCTGGCAGAACATTGCCGTTTTCGTCCTCGCCCTCCGGCTCGCTGATCCGCTCCACGGATACGACCTTCTCATCCTTGGCGGTGGAGAAGATCGTGACGCCCTTGGTGGCGCGGCTGGCGATGCGGATGCCGTTGACCGGAACCCGGATGAGCACGCCGCCGTTCGAGACGAGCATGATCTGGTCCGTATCCTCGATCGGGAAGGCCGCCACGAGCTCGCCGATTTCGCTGGTTCGGGACGTATCGGTGGCGCGGATGCCCTTGCCGCCGCGGCCCGAAGTGCGGAAGTCGTAGGAGGACGACCGCTTGCCGTAGCCCTTCTCCGAGACCGTCAGAACGAACTGTTCGCGGGTCTTCAGCTCCTGGTACCGCTCTTCGGAAAGCTCTCCAACCTCGCCGACCTCTTCACCCACCAGCGCGATGTCCTCCTCGTCGACGCCGGCAGAGCGGCGCTCCATCGCGGAGCGCTTGAGGTAGGCCGCACGTTCCCAGGGTTCGGCCGCGACATGCCCGACGATGGTCATCGAGATGATTCGGTCGGCCGGTTGCAGCGTGATGCCGCGGACACCGATCGAGTTGCGGCCGGCAAAGACGCGGACGCTGTCGACCGGGAAACGAATGCACTGTCCAAGCGCGGTGGTCAGCAGCACGTCATCGCGATCGGTACAGGTCTCGACGGAGAGGATTTCATCCCCCTCGTCCTCGAGCTTCATGGCGATCTTGCCGTTGCGATTGACCTGAACGAAGTCGGACAGCTTGTTGCGTCGGACGGTCCCGCGCGTCGTGGAGAACATGACGTCGAGATTTTCCCAGCTCGTCTCGTCCTCGGGTAGCGGCATGATGGTGGTGATGCGTTCGCCGGGTTCCAGCGGAAGCATGTTGATCAGGGCCTTGCCGCGTGAGGTCGGCGTGCCGACCGGCAGACGCCAGACCTTCTCCTTGTAGACGATGCCGCGCGACGAGAAGAACAAGACCGGCGTATGTGTGTTGGCGACGAATAGCCGGGTAACGAAATCCTCGTCCCGGGTTGCCATGCCGGACCGGCCCTTGCCACCGCGGCGCTGCGCCCGATAGGTCGTCAGCGGCACGCGCTTGATGTAGCCGAGATGCGAGACGGTGACCACCATGTCCTCGCGGGCGATCAGGTCCTCGTCGTCCATGTCCGGACCGCCTTCGAGGATCTCCGTCCGTCTGGGCGTGCCGAACTCGTCGCGAACGGCGATCAGCTCATCCTTGACGATCGTGTAGATGCGCACGCGCGACGACAGGATATCGAGATAATCCGTGATCTCGGCGCCGATCTTGTTGAGTTCGTCGCTGATTTCGTCGCGACCGAGCGCTGTCAGGCGGGCCAGACGCAGTTCCAGGATGGCGCGGGCCTGCTCTTCCGAGAGATTATACGTGCCGTCCTCGTTGATCCTGTGCCGGGGATCGTCGATCAGGCGGATCAGCGAATCCACGTCATGCGCCGGCCAGCGGCGGGTCATCAACTGTTCGCGGGCGGTCGCCGGATCGGGCGCACGACGGATCAGGCTGATGATTTCGTCGATATTGGCGACGGCAATCGCGAGACCGACCAGGACGTGGGCGCGGTCACGCGCCTTGCGCAGCAGGTATTTTGTTCGGCGGCTAACGACTTCCTCGCGGAAGGCAATGAAAGCCTTCAGCATGTCGATCAGCGTGAGCTGTTCCGGCTTGCCACCGTTCAGCGCCACCATGTTGCAGCCGAAGGAGGTCTGCAGCGGTGTGTAACGGTACAGCTGGTTGAGGATCACCTCGGCATTGGCGTCGCGCTTCAGCTCGATCACGACCCGATATCCCTGGCGGTCGGACTCGTCGCGCAGATCGGAGATGCCTTCGATGCGCTTGTCGCGCACCAGTTCGGCCATCTTCTCGATCATCGTCGCCTTGTTCACCTGGTAGGGCACTTCGGTGATGATGATCTGCTCGCGGTCGCCGCGCATCGGCTCGATGTGGGCCTTGCCGCGCATGATCACGGAGCCGCGGCCGGTCTCATAGGCCGAGCGGATGCCGGACCTGCCGAGGATGAGGGCGCCGGTGGGGAAGTCGGGCCCGGGAATGAACTGCATCAGTTCCTGCAGTTCGATCGCCGGATTGTCGATCAGCGCAATGCAGCCGTCGATCACTTCGGTCAGGTTGTGGGGCGGAATGTTCGTCGCCATGCCGACGGCGATACCGCCGGCGCCGTTGACGAGAAGGTTCGGGAAGCGCGCAGGCACCACCACGGGTTCCGACATCGTGCCGTCGTAGTTGTCGCGGAAGTTGACGGTCTCCTTGTCGAGATCGTCGAGCAGCGCGTGGGCAGACTTCTGCAGGCGGCACTCGGTGTAACGCTGGGCTGCAGGCGGATCGCCGTCGATGGAGCCGAAGTTGCCCTGACCATCGATCAACGGCAACCGCAGGGACCAGTGCTGCGCCATGCGCGCCAGCGCGTCGTAGATCGCCGAGTCGCCATGCGGGTGGTACTTACCCATCACGTCACCGGTGACGCGGGCGGACTTGACGTACTTCTTGTTCCAGTCGATGCCCATTTCGCTCATCGAGAACAGGATGCGCCGGTGAACCGGCTTCAATCCGTCACGGACGTCGGGAAGCGCGCGGCTGACGATGACGCTCATCGCGTAATCGAGATAGGACCGCTGCATTTCTTCCACGATGGAGATGGGCTCGATGCCTGGGGGCAGCTTTCCGCCGCCGGGTGTGCTTTGCTCAGTCAAATCGGATCACGATCTTTGTTCGGAATCAGTTGCATTTCTATAGCGGAAAGCGGCTCCGGACGCCAATTTCCGCAGCGGTTTTGAACAGCTTTTGAACCTTGTGCGGCCCGTCCGTACGGTGCACATGGCGGAAAATCAGTGAGGAAGCTCACTCTTCCCTTGACCGCCCCGCTGTCCTAACAATCTTGGCTGGCATCCGCAAGGATCGTGAGCATCACCGGGGGGCCACATGGCAACTGCAGATATCCTGATCAACGCCTTCACGACGCTGCTGGTGACACTGGATCCGCCTGGGCTGGCACCTGTGTTTCTCGGGCTGACGGTGGGCATGACGAGGCTGCAGCGCCGACAGGTGGCGGTGCGCGGCTCGCTCATCGCCTTCGCCATCCTCGCCGTCTTCGCGCTCTTCGGCGCCAGCCTGCTCGGCTCGCTCGGCATCTCGATGGGAGCGTTCCGGATCGCCGGCGGCCTGCTGCTGTTCTGGATCGCCTTCGAAATGGTCTTCGAGCGACGGCAGGAGCGCAAGGAGAAGACGTCTCAGACGGCCATTACCATCGACCACATCCATAACATCGCCGTCTTTCCCCTGGCGCTGCCGCTGATCGCCGGTCCCGGCGCCATATCGGCGACCGTGCTGCTGGCCGGAGCCCTCCCCGGCCCCTGGGACCGTTTCCTGCTGATTGGCGTGCTGGCGCTCAGCATGTTGCTCGTTCTCGCCGCGCTTCTGATCGCCGAGCGTCTCGACCGCTTCCTCGGCGTTACGGGGCGGGCCATTCTGACCCGCCTGCTCGGCGTCATTCTGGCCGCGCTGTCCGTGCAGTTCGTGGTGGACGGAATACGGTCGGCCTTCATCCTGTAGCGGCGAGCCGCTCAGGGAAGTGCGGCAAGGAAGGCCTGCACCACCTTGGCGGAATTCTCCGAGGCAAGCGCGAAGAACGTCCCCATCTCGTTTTCGCCCTCGCCACCGCCAGCAAGGTCAGAGAGACTGCGGAAGGCGATGAAGGGCACCCCGTTGCTGTAGGCGACATGCGCCGTCGCCGCGCTCTCCATGTCGAGCACCTTCGCCTGGAAGGTGTCGAAGGTGAATTCGCGGAAGGCGGCATTGTCGACAAAGGCCGGTCCGGACACACCGTTGCCGCCCACCAGCACCTTCGGCTGTGTCGACAGGCATCTCCCCTCGCTGGCGCATTTCGCCAGGGTCACCTCGGAGGCCACCTGGCGTGCCGTCTCCAGCAGCTTGCCATCGACGGGGAACCAGAAACGGTCTTCGGGCTCGGCCGAGCCGTCGCGCACGACCTCGCTTTCGTTGGGGTAGATCATGCCGAAGTTCGGGAACTGTGTGTCGAGGAAGGGCGGGATGGCAAAGGTGCCTTCGCTCTCGCGGGCGAAGATTGCCTCCAGGTACTGGCCCCACTGGTCACTGACGACGACGTCGCCGACCGACAGGGACGGATCGACGCCGCCCGCTATGCCGGAAAACACGATGCTGGTGATGTCGAAATGATCAAGTGCCTGCTGCGTGGTCATCGCCGCATTGACCATGCTGACGCCGCTGAGGAAGAGGACGACGTCCTTGCCGGCCATGCTGCCGGTGACAAAACGTCGGCCGTTCAGGACGTGCTCCTGCGCGTCCGAGACCTGGGTAAGAAGCGTTTTCCACTCGGGCTCGAAGGCCGACATGACCGCGATACGTGGCTTGTCATCGAGCTGTTCCGCGGCAGCTGCCGGCGCTGAAAAAGCTGCGGACAGGGCCATGGTGGAAAGCAACAGGCAGGCGAATTTCATGACGTGATCCCTTGATGATACGATGAAGGGGATCACGCAAACCGTATGCCAGACGCCAGCTCGTCGGCCGGCGTCTGGCCGTTCAGTGGATCAGAACGGGATGTCGTCGTCGAGATCGCGCGAGAAGCCGCCGCCGGCCTGGCCGCCCGACGCGCCGCCACGACCGCCACCGGATGCGGGACGGTCGTAGTCATCGCCGCCGCCGCCGAAATCATTGCCGCCGCCTGCAACACGACCGCCACCGCCGCCGTAGTTGCCCTGACCGCCGCCTTCGCCGCCGCCTCGGCCGTCCAGCATGGTCAGCGTCGAGTTGAAGCCCTGCAGCACGATTTCGGTCGAATAGCGGTCATTGCCCGTCTGGTCCTGCCACTTGCGGGTCTGCAGCGCGCCTTCGATGTAGAGCTTTGCGCCCTTCTTGACGTATTGTTCGACAACCTTGCAGAGGCCTTCGTTGAAGACCACCACGGTGTGCCATTCGGTCTTCTCCTTGCGCTCGCCGCTGTTGCGGTCGCGCCAGCTTTCCGACGTCGCGATGCGCAGGTTGGCGATCGGGCGACCGTCCTGTGTGCGCCGAATTTCGGGGTCAGCACCAACGTTGCCGACCAGAATTACCTTGTTGACGCTTCCCGCCATGATCAATCACCTCGTCCGCCGCCTGTGACGCGGCCTTCCTTATCTGTAAGTTGCTAGCTTAGCCCATCCGATGCCCGTGTTGGGCCTCACGGGTTCACAATCCACAGTCATTTTTGTTCTTTATTTGTTCTATAAATTCGGTATGGTCAAGTCAAGCGAGTCGAAATCTGTGGTGTCGAGGCCACGTTTCCGCCTCGACAGCGCAACTTCCCTCACTACATATGGGCATTGATCCTCCCACCGGACAGACTTATGAGCGAACTTAAGACGATCTCCATCCGTGGTGCGCGTGAGCACAACTTGAAGGGCATCGATCTCGACTTGCCGCGCAACTCGTTGATCGTCATGACCGGGCTTTCGGGCTCCGGCAAGTCCTCCCTCGCCTTCGATACGATCTATGCGGAGGGCCAGCGCCGTTATGTCGAAAGCCTTTCGGCCTACGCGCGGCAGTTCCTGGAAATGATGCAGAAGCCGGATGTCGACCAGATCGACGGACTGTCGCCGGCGATCTCGATCGAGCAGAAGACCACCTCGCGCAATCCGCGCTCGACGGTCGGCACGGTCACGGAAATCTACGACTACATGCGCCTCCTGTTCGCCCGCGTCGGGGTTCCCTATTCGCCGGCGACCGGTCTGCCGATCGAGAGTCAGACCGTCAGTCAGATGGTCGACCGCATCCTGGCCTTCGAGGAAGGCACACGCCTCTACATCCTGGCACCGATGATCCGCGGCCGCAAAGGCGAGTACAAGAAGGAACTCGCCGAGCTGATGAAGAAGGGCTTCCAGCGCGTCAAGGTGGACGGCCAGTTCTACGAAATTTCCGACGTGCCGGCGCTCGACAAGAAGTACAAGCACGACATCGACGTCGTGGTCGACCGCCTGGTCGTGCGTTCCGATATCGGCGCACGTCTGGCGGACAGCCTCGAGACCTCGCTGAAACTCGCCGACGGGCTGGCGATTGCGGAGTTCGCCGACAAGCCACTGCCGGTGGAGGAAACCGCAGCAGGCGGGTCTGCCAACAAGTCGCTGAACGAGACCCATGAGCGGACGCTGTTTTCGGAGAAATTCGCCTGCCCCGTATCCGGCTTCACGATTTCGGAAATTGAGCCGCGGCTCTTCTCCTTCAACAACCCCTTCGGCGCCTGCCCCACCTGCGACGGCCTGGGCTTCCAGCAGAAGATCGACACGGCGCTGATCGTGCCGGAGCCGGAGCGGACGCTGCGCGACGGGGCAATCGCCCCATGGGCAAAGTCGACCTCGCCGTACTACAACCAGACGCTCGACGGCCTCGGCAAGGTCTATGGCTTCAAGCTTTCCAGCCGCTGGTCGGAGCTGTCGACCGAGGCGCAGGATGCCATTCTCAAGGGCACCGACGAGAAGCTCGAGTTCCACTACATAGACGGCGCCCGTTCCTACAAGACGACGAAGACCTTCGAAGGCATCGTGCCCAACCTGGAGCGCCGCTGGAAGGAGACCGACAGTGCATGGGCGCGCGAGGAGATCGAACGCTACATGTCGGCGGCCCCCTGCCCGGCCTGCAACGGCTTTCGCCTCAAGCCCGAGGCGCTCGCGGTCAAGATCAACACGCTGCACATCGGCCAGGTCACCGAGATGTCGATCAAGCTGGCGCGCGACTGGTTCGAGGAGCTGCCCGCCAGCCTGAACACGAAACAGAACGAGATCGCGGTCCGCATCCTCAAGGAGATCCGTGAGCGCCTGCGCTTCCTCAACGATGTGGGTCTGGAATATCTCAGCCTCTCGCGCAATTCGGGCACATTGTCCGGCGGCGAAAGCCAGCGCATTCGACTGGCCTCGCAGATCGGCTCCGGATTGACCGGCGTTCTCTATGTCCTCGACGAGCCGTCGATCGGCCTGCACCAGCGCGACAATGCGCGGCTGCTCGAGACGCTGAAGCACCTGCGCGACATCGGCAACACGGTGATCGTCGTCGAGCACGACGAGGATGCCATCATGACGGCCGACTATGTCGTGGATATCGGCCCGGCAGCCGGCATCCACGGCGGCGAAGTGGTGGCGGAGGGTACGCCGGCCGACATCATGGCCAACCCGAAGTCGCTGACCGGCAAGTATCTGTCCGGCGAATTGGGCGTTGCAATCCCGACCACGCGGCGCAAGCCGAAGAAGGGCAAGGAGATCAAGGTCGTCGGCGCCCGGGGCAACAACCTCAAGAACGTCACCGCTTCGGTACCGCTCGGCGTCTTCACGGCGGTGACCGGCGTATCGGGTGGCGGCAAGTCCACCTTCCTGATCGAGACGCTCTACAAGGCGGCGGCGCGGCGGGTGATGGGCGCGCGGGAAATCCCGGCCGAACACGACCGTATCGATGGCTTCGAGCATATCGACAAGGTGATCGACATCGACCAGTCGCCGATCGGGCGTACGCCGCGCTCCAACCCGGCCACCTATACCGGTGCCTTCACGCCGATCCGAGACTGGTTTGCCGGCCTGCCGGAAGCAAAGGCACGGGGCTATGCGCCCGGCCGCTTCTCCTTCAACGTCAAGGGCGGGCGCTGCGAAGCCTGCCAGGGCGACGGCGTCATCAAGATCGAAATGCACTTCCTGCCCGACGTCTACGTCACCTGCGACGTCTGCCACGGCAAGCGCTACAACCGCGAAACCCTGAGTGTCGAGTTCAAGGGCAAGTCGATCGCCGACGTTCTCGACATGACGGTCGAGGAGGGCGTGGAGTTCTTTGCCGCGGTACCGGCGGTGCGCGACAAGCTGCAGGGCCTCTTCAGTGTCGGCCTCGGATACATCAAGGTGGGACAGCAGGCCAATACGCTTTCGGGCGGCGAGGCGCAGCGCGTCAAGCTGGCGAAGGAGCTGTCGAAGCGCTCCACCGGCCGGACGCTCTACATCCTCGACGAGCCGACGACCGGCCTGCACTTCCACGACGTCAACAAACTGCTGGAAATGCTGCACGAACTGGTGAACCAGGGCAATTCCGTGGTGGTCATCGAGCACAATCTGGAGGTCATCAAGACGGCCGACTGGATCATCGATGTCGGGCCGGAAGGCGGCACCGGCGGTGGCGAGATCGTTGCGACGGGAACGCCGGAGCAGGTGGCCAAGGAGAAGCGCTCCTATACGGGGCATTTCCTCAAGGAGCTCCTGGAACGCCGGCCGACGAAGACTGCGGAAGCGGCGGAGTAGACCGCCTGGGGAGGACGACGTGAGCGCATCCGGCACCATTCGCACCGGCATCGGCGGCTGGACCTTCGATCCGTGGGAAGGCAGCTTCTATCCGGAGAAACTGGCGAAGAAGAAGCAGCTCGAATACGCCAGCGGCAAGCTTGCTGTGATCGAGGTCAACGGCACCTACTACGGTTCCCAGAAGCCGGAGACCTTCGCCAAATGGGCGGCGGATGTGCCGGATGGTTTCGTGTTCTCGCTGAAGGCGAGCCGCTATGCCACCAACCGGAAGGTTCTGGCGGAGGCCGGGGAGTCGATCGCCAAGTTCCTCGGACAGGGGCTGGTGGAACTGGGCCCGCATCTTGGGCCGATCCTCTGGCAGTTCGCCCCCACCAAGAAATTCGAGCCTGACGATTTCGAGGCCTTCCTGAAGCTCCTGCCGGAGACGGTCGGGAGCCTGCCGCTTCGCCACGTGGTAGAGGTGCGCCACGACAGCTTCAAGGTCCCGGAGTTCGTGCAGATGATCGCCCGCCACAAGGTGGCACCGGTCTGCGCCGAACATCATGAGTACCCGCTGATCGCCGATGTGACCGCGGATTTCGCCTATGCGCGACTACAGACAGGGTCCGACGATATTCCCACCTGCTATGCCGAGGCCGATCTGAAAACCTGGGCAGGACGATTGAAAACCTGGGCCGAAGGCGACGTGCCGGACGACCTGCCGCTCATCGATCCGGATCGTCGGCCGGAACGGAAGCCTCGAGACGTTTTCGCCTTCTTCATCCACGAGGGCAAGGTCAATGCGCCGCAGGGCGCGATGGCGTTGCAGGCGATGGTCAACGGCGGCTGATCATCATCCGGAGAGCGGTCCGATGTGCTGAACAAGGGATTCGGCCGTCATCCCCTCGCCTGCCCTCGTGGCAGCCTCACCGTGCAGATAGACCGCAGCTGCGGCCGCTTCGAACGCCGGCATGCCATTGGCGAGCAAGGCCCCGATGATTCCGGCCAGGACATCGCCGGAACCGGCCGTTGCCAGCCAGGGCGGCGCATTGTCGTTGATCAGGGTCCGGCCATTCGGTGCCGCAATCACGGTATCGGCGCCCTTGTAGACGATGATCGCGTTGGCAAGCCTGGCCGCCGCCACGGCCTTCTCGAACTTGCTCTGCCCCTCCGCCTCCACAAGGTCAGGAAAAAGCCGCGCGAACTCCCCCTCATGCGGCGTCAAGACCAGCGGGGCTTCGCGGGCGCGATAGATGTCGAACAGCCGGTTCCGCTGCTCCCGGAACGAGGTGATTCCGTCGGCGTCCAGCACCAGCGGGCGTCCCTCCAGCGCCAGAACGAAGTCGCGGGCCTTGTCGCCAACTCCGAACCCCGGCCCGAGAACGAAGGCCGAAAGCTTCGACGCCGCAAGCCAGTCCTTCAGTGCCGCAGCCGTCTCGACCTCGCGCAGCATGACAGCCGTGAGCTGGGCGGCATTGACCGGCATTGCATCGGCGGGAGAGGCCAGCGTCACCAGCCCGGCGCCGGCAGCAAGCCCGGCACCGGCCGAGAGCCGCGCCGCCCCCGTGTGCGATGCGCCCCCGGAGAAGACGCCGAGGTGGCCGCGACGGTACTTGTGGGATGCGGGATCGGGCGTCGGCAGCAGATGACGCCAGGCATCCGGGTGATTGGCGGCGACGGTGCCTGCCGCCCTGCGCAGGATACGCAACGGAATGCCGATGTCACAGACTTCGATGTCACCGCAGAGCGACCGGCCGGGCATCAACAGGTGTCCGGGCTTGCGCGCCATGAATGTGACGGTGCGGGCGGCCCGGAAGGCGGCGCCGAGCGGCGCCCCTCGGCGGCCGCAGAGACCGGATGGCAGGTCAACCGCCACGACCGGTATGCCGGCATTTCTAACCTTGAAGATCAGGTCCTCGACCTCGGCGGAAACCGGCCGAGCCAGTCCGGCACCGAAGATGGCATCGATCACCACATCTCCGGGGCCGAGCTGCAGCTGTGATGAGGCCACGGGCTTAACAGGGCAAGCTTCCATGGCGCGGCGCGCATCGCCTGTCAGGCGGCCTGGATCTCCGATCGCAAAGACCCGGGTGTCGGCACCGGCGCGGATCAGGCCGGCGGCCGCGATATAGCCATCGCCGCCATTGTTGCCGGGGCCGCAGAGAACGACGAAACGCAGCGCCTGCGGGTAGTGACGGAGGGCTGATGCCGCCACAGCCTGCCCCGCCTTCTCCATTAGTCCATAGGTATCAATGCCGGATGCGGCCGCGGCGGCGTCAGCTGCGGCCATCTCAGCAGGGGTGAGCAGCAGTGTCTCTGGCAGTACGGTCATGCTGCACTTGAACGGAAAGTCCAACGGAACACAAGAGCCGACGCAACCGCCCGTTTTCGCTCAATAAACAGGCATAAGCGCATTATTTGGGCGTAGAAGAGCTTCTGCAGGCGCATCTCATCGGCGAGAGTGGCTTTTGATTCCGTCAAACGCTCAAACTTCAGGCGTTTATCTCCAGCAACAATGCGCTATATGTGTATGACAAAACTGGAATTTTCTGGGCGTTACCGCGAAAGCGGCTTTCCAGATTGGCATGATACCTGCATTAGTAGGTCGAGCCGGTAACGGCAGCGTCAGGGGAGAGATTGTTTCTCATGAAAAAAATCGAAGCCATTATCAAGCCATTCAAGCTGGATGAGGTGAAGGAAGCCCTCCAGGAGGTCGGCTTGCAGGGCATTACTGTGACGGAGGCGAAGGGTTTTGGGCGCCAGAAGGGCCATACCGAACTCTATCGCGGAGCCGAATATGTCGTCGACTTCCTGCCCAAGGTGAAGGTCGAAGTCGTTCTCGCCGACGAGAACGTGGACGCTGTCATCGAGGCGATCCGCAATGCCGCCCAGACCGGTCGCATCGGCGACGGGAAAATCTTCGTGTCCAACGTCGAAGAGGTCGTTCGCATTCGTACCGGCGAGACCGGCGTGGACGCGATCTGATTCACTGGCCGGTCGGCCGCAGATCAATCGTCATATCAAATTCAAGGAAGCGCTAAATGACGACCGCAAGCGAAATCATGAAACAAATCAAGGAAAACGACGTCAAGTTCGTGGACCTGCGATTCACCGACCCCAAGGGCAAGCTGCAGCATGTGACGATGGACATTGCAGCCGTCGACGAGGACATGTTTGCCGACGGCGTCATGTTCGACGGCTCCTCGATCGCCGGCTGGAAGGCGATCAACGAGTCCGACATGGTGCTGATGCCGGATCCGGCGACCGTGCACATGGATCCCTTCTTCGCCCAGTCGACCATGGTCGTGTTCTGCGACATCCTGGACCCGATCTCCGGTGAGTCCTACAACCGTGACCCGCGCGGTACCGCCAAGAAGGCTGAAGCCTATCTCAAGGCATCCGGCATCGGCGACACGGTCTACGTTGGACCGGAGCCTGAATTCTTCGTCTTCGACGACGTGAAGTACAAGGCCGATCCCTACAACACCGGCTTCAAGCTCGACTCCTCCGAGCTGCCGTCGAACGACGACACCGATTACGAGACCGGCAACCTCGGACACCGTCCGCGCGTCAAGGGTGGCTACTTCCCGGTTCCTCCGATCGACAGCCTGCAGGACATGCGCTCCGAAATGCTGACCGTGCTCACCGAGATGGGCGTCGTCGTCGAGAAGCACCACCACGAGGTGGCTGCCGCACAGCATGAGCTCGGCGTGAAGTTCGACACGCTGGTGCGCAACGCCGACAAGATGCAGATCTACAAGTATGTGGTGCATCAGGTTGCCAACGCCTACGGCAAGACGGCAACCTTCATGCCGAAGCCGATCTACGGCGACAACGGCTCGGGCATGCACGTGCACCAGTCGATCTGGAAGGACGGCAAGCCGACCTTCGCCGGCGACGAATACGCTGGCCTCTCGGAAAGCTGCCTCTTCTACATCGGCGGCATCATCAAGCATGCCAAGGCCATCAACGCCTTCACCAACCCCTCCACGAACTCCTACAAGCGCCTGGTCCCCGGCTACGAGGCACCGGTGCTGCTGGCCTATTCGGCCCGCAACCGCTCCGCGTCCTGCCGCATCCCGTTCGGCACCGGACCGAAGTCGAAGCGCGTCGAAGTCCGCTTCCCGGATCCGACGGCAAACCCCTACCTCGGGTTCGCTGCAATGCTGATGGCTGGCCTCGACGGCATCAAGAACAAGATCCATCCGGGCAAGGCCATGGACAAGGATCTCTACGATCTGCCGCCGAAGGAGCTGAAGAAGATCCCGACCGTCTGCAGCTCGCTGCGCGAAGCCCTGGAAAGCCTCGACAAGGATCGCAAGTTCCTGACGGCCGGCGGCGTCTTCGACGACGACCAGATCGATGCCTATATCGAACTGAAGATGCAGGAGGTCATGCGCTTCGAGATGACGCCGCATCCGGTCGAGTTCGACATGTACTACTCGGCCTGAACCGGCCACTTACAGAGCGCATCTGCGGCGGGCCTTGGCCCGCCGTTTTTGTTTCCGGCGGTCTCATCCGTTTCAGGTGGACGTGGTGGACGAGCCCCTGCCGGGCGGCGGGCGTCGCGCTGGGGAGCCAATCGCGCGCCGGCGCGTTCCCCCTTCGCCATGCCCTTGATGTGTCGAGAAATTATTCCCACATCAGGATGCGAAAGGAAGTCGCACCATGAAACAACGAAACGCTAAGTTTACCATCGGGGAAGTGGTTCGCCACAAGGTATTTCCGTTCCGTGGCGTCGTGTTCGATGTGGATCCGGAATTTGCCAATTCCGAGGATTGGTGGAATGCCATCCCAGCCGAGATCCGCCCTAGCAAGGACCAGCCGTTCTACCATCTCCTCGCGGAGAATGATGAATCGGAATATGTGGCCTATGTCTCCGAACAAAACCTCGAGCATGACGGAAGCGAAATGCCGCTTCGCAATCCCCAGGTCTACCAGATCTTCGATGAAGGTCCGTCGGGCCAGTTGAAGCCGAAGATGATCCTGGCCCACTAGGCCGACTCAACGAACAGCTTGAAAACAAAAACAGCGCCGCGGAAACCGCCGGCGCTGTTTTCAGATCAGGGCAAGTTTCTTGCCTGCCTTGGCCTACTGGCCCTGCTTGGCCGCGTTCTGTGCGTCTTCAAGCTTCTTGCGCGCTTCTTCGGCCTTCTTCTGCATGCCTTCCTGAAGGCTGCGCTGGCTTTCGGCCAACTGCGACTGCGTGATCGGCTCGCCGTCGAAGGCGCCCGTGAAGCCGTTCAGCGAAATCTTGATGGGGTTGGGCGCACGGCGGAAGTTGATCGACGTGAACACGACCTCGCCGCCCTTCTTGAGGCTTGCGATCATGGCATCCGTCAGCGGCACTTCGGCCGTGCACTTGTCGGGCAGGCAGACGGCATAGTCGAGCTTCTGGCCATTGCCGCCGTCGATCTGCATGACGATGCCCGGCGGGATCAGGCGCGCGGTCGGAACCGAAACCTGCAGGATCTTGCGGTTGACTTTGCCCTCGAGGGTAATCAGGCCGACTGCCGTGATCAGCTGGCCGTTCTGCGCCAGGTTGACGTTCTGCACGACGCAAAGGTCGCTGTCGTCCTGCTTGGTGCAGGTCTTGAACCAGCCGAGCGGCGGTCCGCCGGGTCCGCCAGCGGCGGGAGCGGCTTCCTGCGCCGACGCAGCGGTCGGTGCCGACGCGGCTGCGAGCGAAAGTGCCAGCACGGACATGGTGGCCCGCAGAACCTTGTTTACCTTGATTTTCATCACGAATCGGTCTCCTGAAATCCGTTCGGGTACGGTTTCAACCGTCCTCCCTCGGGTGTCCTACTGCGTTCCACCTGTCGGCGAAATGAGGCAATTGAATGACCCCGCGCATTTGCCGAATTTGTTACATCGGCGCCGGAGTGATATCCAGTCCTCCCTGACGTTTTTTTGATCGCCAGCCGCGCGACCGTCGCAGGGAGACGCTCCCGGGCGGTTGGTAGGATGGCGCCATTGCAGTATTTTGCACCGAATCGGGACCACCCCTGAAAAGGACTGTTCATGCGCCGCCTCCTGCCCTTCCTTTTCCTCATCGCGCTTGCAGCACCGGCACTTGCAGAGCCCCGGCACGGCATCGCCATGCACGGGCACCCGGCGCTGCCAGCCAACTACCAGCACTTCCCGTATGTGAAGCCGGACGTCAAGAAAGGCGGCAGCGTCCGCTACGGCGTCGTCGGCACCTTCGACAGCCTGAACCCCTTCATCCTCAAGAGCATGCGCACAACGGCGCGCGGGGTCTGGGATCCGCAGTTCGGCCACCTCCTCTACGAGCCGCTGATGCAGCGCTCGGCGGATGAACCCTTCTCGCTCTACGGGCTTCTCGCACAGACGGTGGAGATGGATGAGGAGCGGACATTCATCCAGTTCAATCTCAACCCCGCGGCAAAGTGGTCGGACGGCATGCCGGTGACGCCCGAGGACGTGATCTTCACCTTCGAGCTTCTGCGCGACAAGGGACGCACGCCCTTCAGCAACCGGCTGACGCCGGTGGCCAGGATGGAGAAAGTCGGCGAAAGGAGCGTGAAGTTCACCTTCAACGAAAAGTCGGACCGCGAGTTTCCGCTGATCCTGGCCACCGCGACACCGATCCTGCCCAAGCACGCCGTCGATCCGGACACCTTCGACCAGTCGTCGCTGGAGATCCCGGTCGGCTCCGGACCGTACACGGTCAAATCGCTTCGGCCGGGCGAAAGGATCACCTTCGAGCGAAACCCGGATTACTGGGGCAAGGACGTTCCGGCCAAGGTCGGCTTCGACAACTACGACCAGATCTCGGTGGAGTATTTCCTCCAGGAGAACACCCTGTTCGAGGCGTTCAAGAAGGGCGTCGTCGACATCTATCCCGAGGGCAGCCCGGTCCATTGGGCCAGGGCCTACGACTTTCCGGATGTCCAGAATGGCGCTGTGATCAAGGATGCGTTCCAGCCCGAGCTGCCGACCGGGATGCTGGGATTCGTCTTCAACACGCGCCGGCCGATGTTCGAGAACCGCGATGTCCGTGAGGGGCTGGCGCTGGCGTTCGACTTCGAATGGGCAAACAGGAACCTCTTCGAGGGCGCCTATACGCGCACGGAGAGCTTCTGGCAGAACTCGGCCCTCTCCGCGCTGGGCACAGTTGCCAACGCCCGGGAGCTTGCCATTCTCGGCGACACGAAGGCCGACCTCGATCCATCGGTCCTGGATGGCTCCTATCGGCTGCCCCAGACGGATGCCTCCGGCGGCGACCGAAATGTGCTGCGCCGGGTTGTCGACCTCCTCAAGGAGGGCGGCTACACGATCCAGAACGGCAAGATGGCGAGCCAGTCCGGCAATCCGCTGCGGTTCGAGATCATGACCCAGAACCAGGATCAGGAAAAGCTGGCGATCGCCTACCAGAGGACGCTTCGAATGATCGGGGTCGAAGTGGCCATCCGGACCGTCGACGATGCGCAGTACCAGTCCCGTTCCGGAACCTTCGACTACGACGTGATCGTCAAGTCGTATCCATCGTCGCTCTCGCCCGGCATCGAGCAGGTGGGGCGCTGGGGGTCGGTTTCCCGTGACCGCGAGGGGAGCAACAATTTTGCCGGCGTCGCCGACGCCAGTATCGACCGGGCGATCGAGGCCATGCTGGGAGCCCGCGATCGGGAGGACTTCGAGGCGGCCGTGCGGGCTTACGATCGACTGCTGATTTCCGGCCACTATCTCGTTCCGCTGTATCATGTCGCGGAACAATGGGTGGCGCGGCGCAGCTACATCGGCTATCCAGACGTCACACCCCTCTACGGCTACCAACTCCCCGTCTGGTTCGACAAGCGGGCGCAGGACTGAGCCAGCCCGAACCGGCGAAAGCCATCATCAGGAAAGGATGCGGCCATGGAGCGCATCACCATCGATGTCGTGTCCGACGTTGTCTGCCCTTGGTGCTATCTCGGGAAGGCGCGGCTGGAGCTGGCGATCGCCGAGGTGCAGGACGAGGTCGGCGTCACCGTCAACTGGCGGCCCTATCGGCTGGACCCGGATGCGACAAGCGACGGCACAGATTACCGCAGCCACCTGATCGCGAAATTCGGCGGTGCCGAACGTCTCGATCAGATGCAGGACACCTTGCGTGAACACGGCCGGGAGATCGGCGTCAATTTCCAGTTCGAGAACATCAAGGTCCGCGCCAACACGCTGGACGCTCACCGTCTGCTGCACTGGGCGCGGATCGAGGGCAACGAGCTTCAAGACCGCGTTGCGACAGCCCTGTTCAAGGCGCACTTCGAAGACGGCCTGAACATTGCCGACCACGGCGTGCTGGTACAGATTGGCGAAGCGTCCGGTCTGGATCCGGCGGTCATTGGTGCCTTGCTTGCCTCGGATGCGGACAAGGACACCGTTCTGGAGGAGATCGAGTCAGCCCAGAAGATGGGCGTCAACGGCGTGCCCTTCCTGATCTTCGACGGGCAGTATGCCGTCAGCGGCGCTCGGGAGCCGGATGTTGTCGCCAGCGCCCTGCGCGATATCGCCAACATGAAGGCGGAAGCTCGCAAGGGCATGATCTGACGGAGGCGACAGATGTCGACCGACCACACCCTGAAGGGCATCCTCTTCGCCTTCGCGGCCTTTGCCGCCTTCTCCTTCAGCGACGCCGCCGTCAAGATGATCGAAGGCGCGCTCAGCTCCTTCGAGATGGCGTTCCTCGGCGCCGTCTTCGGCCTGACCGGCCTGCCCTTCCTGATGAAGCGCGGCGACAGCGCTCTCGACATGCTGCGGACAACGAACCGCCCGCTGTGGCTGTTGCGCGCATTTTCGGCGGCATTCGGCACGATCAGCAGCGTCACCGCCTTCACGCATCTGCCCATGGCGGAAGCCTTTGCGCTGATCTTCCTGCTGCCCTCCTTCGTCACGATCATGTCGGTGCTTTTCCTCAAGGAAACGGTCGGGATCAAGCGCTGGAGCGCCGTCGCCATCGGCTTCCTGGGGGTGCTGATCGTCCTGCGCCCCGGCTTCCGGGAGCTCTCGATCGGACATGTCGGAGCGGTCTTCGCCGGCCTCAGCGGCGCGATCTCCATCGTCGTCTACCGTGCCATCGGGCCGACGGAGAAAAGCGTGTCGCTCTATGGTGCCGGCGTCATCGGATCGCTCGTCGTCTGCGGACTTCTGATGCTGCCGAGCTTCGCCTGGCCCACCGCTTCGCAGTGGCTGATGCTGGCCGGCTACGGCCTGCTGGCGGCGCTGGCGACGATCCTGCTGATGTATGCCACCAGCTATGCCCCTGCGGCGCTGGTTGGCCCGACGCAGTACAGCCAGATGCTCTGGGCCGTCCTCTTCGGCTACCTGATCTTCGGAGACGTCGTTGACCTGCCGATGGTTCTCGGCATCCTCCTGATCATCGGATCCGGTATGCTGACACTGGCCCGGGAACGCGCGCGCGGCGTTCCCCTGCCCCCCGCCGTGGCAGCCGATCCGCAGGGCAATGCGATGGCAGCCGTCGACGAGGCACTGGACAACTGATCACGCCGGCTGGCGTGCCATTTCTGCGATCTGCTTCATCACCTGCGCGGCCGTCGTGAGCCGCTTTTCCGGCGTCGGCAGGTCGCGCGTCAGGAACACGCTCTGGTCGGGACGGATCTTCGCCATTGTGCCCTGCTTGGCGATATAGCCGACGAGGCCTGCCGGGTTCGGGAACTGCTTGTCGCGGAAGGTGATCACCAGACCCTTCGGACCGGCGTCGAGCTTCTCGACATTGGCGGTGCGGCAGAGCGACTTGACGTAGACCACCTTCATCAGGTTCTGGACCTCGACCGGCAGCGGTCCGAAGCGGTCGATCATCTCGGCCCCGATCCCGTCGATCTCCGCGAGCTCCTTCAGCTCGCCGAGACGGCGGTAAAGGCCCATGCGCAGATGCAGGTCGGGAACATAGGTCTCCGGGATCATCACGGTGATACCGACCGAGATCTGCGGCGACCAGCCGGTATCGACGATCTCGTCGTCGCCGCGCACCTCCGCCACAGCCTCCTCGAGCATCTGCTGGTAGAGTTCGAAGCCGACTTCCTTGATGTGTCCGGACTGTTCTTCGCCCAGGAGATTGCCGGCGCCGCGGATGTCCAGGTCGTGGCTGGCCAGCTGGAAGCCCGCACCCAGCGTATCGAGCGACTGCAGCACCTTCAGGCGCCGCTCGGCCATCGTCGTCAGCGTCCGGTTGACGGGCAGCGTGAACAGCGCGAAGGCCCGCACCTTCGACCGCCCGACGCGGCCGCGCAGCTGGTAGAGCTGGGCAAGGCCGAACATGTCGGCGCGGTGGACGATCAGGGTGTTGGCGGTCGGGACGTCGAGGCCCGATTCGACGATGGTCGTCGACAGCAGCACGTCGTAGGTCCCGTCGTAGAAGGCATTCATGATGTCTTCCAGCTCGCTCGCTGCCATCTGCCCATGCGCCACCGCCACCTTGAGTTCTGGCACGTCGGACTGCAGGAAGGCCTGGATGTCGGCGAGGTCGGCAAGCCTTGGGCAGACGTAGAAGCTCTGTCCGCCCCGGTAATGCTCGCGCATCAGCGTCTCGCGGATGACGAGCGAATCGAAGGGTGAGATGAAGGTGCGAACCGCCATACGGTCCACCGGCGGGGTCGTGATCAGCGACAGCTCGCGCACACCGGTCATGGCCAGCTGCAGCGTGCGCGGAATCGGCGTGGCCGACAGCGTCAGGACGTGGACGTCGCTCTTCAGCTCCTTCAGCCGCTCCTTGTGCTTGACCCCGAAGTGCTGCTCCTCGTCGATGATGAGAAGGCTGAGGTTGGCGAAGTTGACGCCACTTCCCAGCAGCGCATGGGTGCCGACGACGATGTCGACCTTGCCGTCGGTCAGATCCTTCTTGACCTGATTCAGCTCCTTGCCCGGCACCAGCCGCGAGGCCTGTGCCACCCGGATCGGCAGGCCGCGGAAGCGGTCGCGGAAGGTCTTGAAGTGCTGGCGCGCCAGAAGTGTCGTCGGCACGACCACGGCGACCTGCCCCCCGTTCATGGCGGCGACGAAGGCGGCACGCAGCGCAACCTCGGTCTTGCCGAAGCCGACATCGCCGCAGACGAGCCGATCCATTGGCCTGCCGGCCGAGAGATCGTCACGAACCGCCTCGATGGCAGTGGCCTGGTCTTCCGTCTCGTCATAGGGGAAGCGCGCCGCAAACTCGTCGTAGAGTCCGTCCGGTGCCGCCAGGACAGGGGCGCGGCGGGTCATGCGACTGGCAGCGATGCGAATCAGACCGTCGGCCATGTCGAGCAGGCGCTTCTTCAGCTTGGCCTTGCGGGCCTGCCAGGCTCCACCGCCCAGCTTGTCGAGCGTTGCCTCGGCGGCGTCCGAACCGTAGCGGGAGAGGAGATCGATGTTCTCGACCGGCAGGAAGAGCTTGGCGTCGTCCGCATAATGCAGTTCCAGGCAGGCGCGCAGCGCGCCGGCGGCCTGAATATTCGTGAGGCCGACGAACCGTCCGATACCGTGTTCGGCATGGACCACCAGCGAGCCCTCATCCAGCCCCGCGACTTCCGAGATGTAATCTGCACCGCGCTTGCGGCGCTTGCCGCGGCGAACCATGCGGTCGCCGAGAATGTCCTGTTCGCCGATCACGGCGATGTCGCCGGTCTCGAAGCCGCCCTCGAGGCTCAGAACGGCTGCGGCCGCCTCCCCCTTGGCAAGCTTCTGGAGCTCGCCCAGCGTTTCGATCGGCTTCACGCGCTTCAGACCGTGCTCGTCCAGGACCTGCAGCAGACGATCCAGCGAGCCGGTCGACCAGCCGGTGATCAGAACCTTGCGGCCTTCGGCACGCTTGCCGGCGATGTGCTTGACCGCCAGGTCGAAGACGTTGACCTTCTCGTCGCGGTCGTCCTTCTCGGTCTGCGTTTTTGCCCAGCGCGGACCAACGTGGGCATCAAGCGCCACGACGCGGCGGCTGTCGGCATCCATCTCGTTGAATGGGGTCAGCCGGATGGCGCTGGCGCTGTCGAGCTCTGCGGAGAACGCCTTGGCGTCGAGGTAGAGCTCACCGGGCGGCACCGGTTTGTAAGGCGCCCCCTGGGCGGCTGCGCCCTTCCCCAGTCCGCTGTTGTCGCGGCGGGCCTCATAATAGTCGGTGACGAGCTTCGAACGCTCGGTCGCCGCCTCCCGGGCCGTGTGATCGGTGACGATCCGGAAGCCCTTGAGGTAGTCGAACGCGGTTTCCAGGTGATCGTAGAAGAGCGGCAGCCAGTGCTCCATGCCGGCATAGCGGCGGCCTTCCGACACGGCCTGGTAAAGCGAGTCCTCCTTCGTCGTCGCTCCGAAGAGCGACAGATAGTTCTTGCGGAAGCGGCTGATCGTCTCCGGTGTCAGCGACACCTCGCTCATGGGGTTGAGATCCAGCGAGCGCGCCTGTCCTGTGGTTCTCTGGCTTGCCGGATCGAAGGTCCGGATGGTCTCCAGCGTATCGCCGAAGAAGTCGAGCCGGACCGGCTCTTCCGTCCCCGGCACGAAGACGTCGAGGATGCCGCCGCGGACGGCGAATTCGCCGACCTCGCGAACGGTCGGCACGCGATCGAAGCCGTTGCGCTCCAGCCGCACTGCGATATCGTCCATGCGGATGACGCCGCCGGGGCGGGCGGAAAAGGCGAGGCTTTCGATCACATCCGACGGCGCGATCTTCTGCAGCATGGCGTTGACGGTCACCAGCACGATGGCCGCATGCGGCTTCCTGGCGTGCGCGATCAGGCCAGAGAGTGCAGCAAGTCTCCGGGCGGAGACATCCGGGCTCGGCGAGACGCGGTCATAGGGAAGGCAGTCCCAGGCCGGCAGCGTCAGGACCGGAATGTCGGGGGCGACGAAGCCCAGCATCTGTTCGAGGTCGGCCATCCTCTGGCCGTCGGAGATCACATAGGCGACCGCCTGGCCGGCGCGCGCGATCTCGGCGAGCAGCAGCGGCTCCATGCCGGGCGGCACATTGCCGATGGTCAGCGGGCTGGTGGCAGCCGCAACCTTCTTCGCATCGAAACCTGCAATCATTCTTGATGCTCTGCCTTCGCCTGCAGGCTGTCGGTCGTAACGGGATCGAAATCCGGGCGGTAGGAGGCAATGCGGTCAAAGAGCGGCGTCTGACGATGCGCAGGCGTCGGCTTGGCACCGGTCACCCAGGAATGCAGATCATGGTCATCCTCATCCATGATCGCCTCGAACTCGTCGAGATCCGCATCTGAAAGCGTGCCGATCTCCTGTTCGGCAAACTGTCCGAACACGAGGTCCATTTCGCGAATCCCGCGGTGCCAGCAGCGGTAGAGAATACGGCGACGGCGAGGCGTGAGGTCCGCGCTGCTGCGCACAAGTCCTGTCATGGAAGTGATCCCTGGTTTGCGATGCTCATATAGGTCGGAATTTCCCCTGCGTCACCTTGCAATCAAGTCAACATCCGGCGCATTTTGCCGCTCATGCGTCCTGCCATCCTTGATCCCCTGTTTTCGCCCGTTGCAGCCCTCCCCGGTGTCGGCCCCAAGCTTGCCGATCTGATCGCGCGCGTGACGGGGCGCGAGGATGCCGACGACTGCCGGGTCATCGACCTCCTCTTCCATGCGCCATCCTCGATCATCGACCGCCGCAACCGGCCGGGCATCGCGCTTGCACCGCAGGGCGCCATCGTCACCATCGAGGGACGGGTCGACCGCCACCAGCCGCCACCGCCCGGCAAGCCGAACATGCCCTACCGCGTCTTCCTCCACGACGACACCGGTGAACTGGCGCTGACCTTCTTTCGCGCCAAGGGAAACTGGCTGGAGAAGGCACTGCCGATCGACGAAGCGGTGATGGTGAGCGGCAAGGTCGACTGGTTCAACGGCCGCCCGTCGATGGTCCATCCCGACTTCATGGTGAAGGTCTCGGAGGCCGGCAATCTGCCGCTCGTCGAGCCTGTCTATCCGTTGACGGCAGGGCTCTCTCCCAAGGTCCTGCGGAAAGCGGTGGAAGGTGCTGTGGCGCGTCTCCCCGCGCTCCGCGAATGGGCCGATCCGGCTCTGGCCGAGCGGCAGGGCTTTCCGTCCGTGCTGGAAAGCTTCCAGCAGTTGCACGACCCGCGCGACGAAGGCGATATCGATCCGCGCTCACCGGCGCGCCGAAGGCTCGCCTATGACGAATTCATGGCCGGGCAGGTATCGCTGGCGCTGGTGCGGCAACGGCTGCGCAAGGTGCCCGGCCGGCCGATCCACGCGACCGGGGAGCTTGCCGATCGGATCCGGGCCACCCTCCCCTTTTCCCTCACCGCCAGCCAGCAGAAGGCGGTCGAGGAAATCCTCAAGGACATGGCCGGCGAAGACCGGATGCTGCGTCTGCTGCAGGGCGACGTCGGCGCCGGCAAGACGCTTGTCGCCCTGATGGCCATGGCAGCAGCCGTCGAAAGCGGCGGCCAGGCGGTGCTGATGGCGCCGACGGAGATCCTGGCGCGCCAGCACCACGCGACGATCTCGAAGATCGCCGCCATGGTCGGCATCTCCGTCGAGGTGCTGACCGGACGCACCAAGGGCCGCGAGCGGGACGCGATCGTGGAAAGGATTGCGTCCGGCGAAGCCCAGATCATCATCGGCACCCATGCGCTGTTCCAGGACGCCGTCAGCTACCGCAACCTGGTGCTTGCCGTCGTCGACGAGCAGCATCGCTTCGGTGTCCACCAGCGCCTGCGCCTGACCGCCAAGGGCATCTCGCCGCACATGCTGGTGATGACCGCAACGCCGATCCCGCGCACGCTGGTGCTGGCCGCCTTCGGCGACATGGATGTCTCGAAGCTCACAGAGAAGCCGGCCGGCCGCAAGCCGATCCAGACGGTGACGCTGCCTGCCGAGCGCACCGGGGAGATCGTCTCCCGGCTCAGGACCGCGCTCGCCGAGGGCAAGAAGGCCTATTGGATCTGCCCGCTGGTCGAGGAGTCGGACGTCTCCGATCTGATGTCGGCGGAGGAACGGTTCGCCGTGTTGACAAAGGAGATGGGAGCGGACGTCGGTCTCGTGCACGGCCGCATGGCCGGTGCCGAAAAGGATGCGGTCATGGCGGATTTCAAGGCCGGCAAGATTCGGCTCCTCGTTGCAACCACCGTGGTCGAGGTCGGCGTGGATGTGCCCGATGCCACGATCATGGTCATCGAACACGCCGAGCGTTTCGGACTGGCGCAGTTGCATCAGCTGCGCGGTCGTGTCGGTCGCGGGGCAGAGGCCTCCACCTGCATCCTGCTCTACAAGGGTCCCCTCAGCGAGACCGGCCGGGCCAGGCTCTCGATCCTGCGCGACAGCGAGGACGGCTTCCTGATCGCCGAAGAGGACCTGAAACTGCGTGGCGAAGGCGAGCTTCTGGGCACCCGCCAGTCCGGAACACCGGGTTTCAGGATTGCCAGCTTGGAGGCGCACGCCGACCTTCTGGAAATCGCCCGCAAGGATGCGGCCTACCTGCTCGAACGGGATCCGGACCTCACCAGCGAGCGGGGAGAAAGCGTGCGCACGCTGCTTTACCTGCACCGCCGCGACGAGGCCGTCAGGTTCCTGGGCGCGGGCTGACCGCCGTCGGCACGATCGTCGGCTGCACCACCTTCGGCGTGTAGTCCGGCGCGATCAGCCCGCCGGAGATCAGCAGCCGGGCGCCCTCTTCCGGCGTCATGTCCAGCATGATGATCTTGCTGCGCGGCACGAACATCAGGAAACCCGCCGTCGGCACAGGCGTCGGGGCAAGGAAGACGCTGACCATTTCCTCACCGTTCCCGTTGAGCCTTGCTGCGATCTCGCCCTGCACGTCGCCGGAGATGAAGACGAGCGCCCATGTGCCGGGGCTTGGAAACTCGATCAGACCGCATTTCTTGAACGAGGTCGATTGCTCCTTCAGCACCGTTTCGAAGATCTGTTTCAGACTCTTGTAGATGGTACGCACCAGCGGCATGCGGTGCAGCACCGATTCCCCGAAGCTGACGATGGACCGGCCGATCAGGTTCTTGCCGAGGAAGCCGATCATGGTGATCATCAGGATCGCGATCAGCATGCCAAGGCCGGGCATGGCGATATTGAGGTAGTTCTCGGGGTTGTAGCGTGTCGGGATGTAGGGTTTCACCCAGCTGTCGGCCCAGCGGATGAAACCGAAAGTCAGCCAGATGGTGATCGCCAGAGGCGCGCAGATGATGAGCCCGGTGAGGAAGTTGTTCCTGAGCCGCGTCATCACCGGAATGCGATCGAATTTGTCCGCCATTGCCCGTCACTATTGTGCAGTGCCATAATTCGAGATTGAGGCGACAATGCCGGACGAGTCCGGACCGTGCAAGAGCAGGCTGTGGAAATACCGGGTCTGACGTCAACACGCGCTTAGGCATGAACGCAAAGAGTGCCGCTTTTACGATGGCGGGCACCGTCGGCGCCCGCCCGAACCAACGGACTACTCCACAGTGACCGATTTGGCGAGGTTGCGCGGCTGGTCGACGTCGGTGCCCATGAATACCGCCGTGTGATAGGCCAGCAGCTGGATCGGCAGCGAGAAGACCATGGGCGCAATGATTTCCGCAACGTTGGGCAGCGTGATCGTTGCCATCGTCGGAAGCTTGGAGGCGGCCGCGCCGCGCTCGTCGGTGATGAAGATGATCTTGCCGCCGCGGGCCGCGACCTCCTGCATGTTCGACACGGTCTTCTCGAAGAAGCGGTCGTGCGGCGCAATGACGATCACCGGCATGTTCTCGTCGATCAGCGCGATCGGCCCGTGCTTCAGTTCGCCGGCGGCATAACCCTCGGCGTGGATGTAGGAGATCTCCTTCAGCTTCAGCGCGCCTTCGAGGGCGAGCGGATAGCTTGTGCCACGCCCGAGATAGAGCACGTCCTTGTATTTCGACAGTTCGCGAGACAGGGCCTCGATCTGCGGCTCGATGGAATTCAGCACACCGCTCATCAGGCGCGGCATCTCCGTCAGCTGCCTGACCAGCTGCCTTTCCTCGTCCGCATGAATGAGGCCGCGGGCCTTGCCGGCGGCGATCGCCAGCGACGCAAGCACCGTCAGCTGGCAGGTAAAGGCCTTCGTCGACGCCACGCCGATTTCGGGGCCGGCCAGGATCGGGAAGACCGCATCGGACTCGCGTGCGATCGTCGATTCCCGGACATTGACGACCGCGCCGGTCTTCAGCCCGGCATCATGGCAATAGCGCAGCGACGCCAGCGTGTCGGCAGTCTCGCCGGACTGCGAGATGAAGAGAGCCGCCTGATCCGTCGACAGCGGAATTTCGCGGTAGCGGAACTCGGAGGCGACGTCGATCTCGACTGGCAGGCGCGCATAGCGCTCGAACCAGTATTTGCCGATCAGCCCGGCCAGGTACGCCGTACCGCATGCGGAGATGGTCAGCCCGCGAAGCGAGGCAAAATCGATGGCGTCGCTCACCGCGGTTCTGACGGTGTGGGCGCCGAGATCGACGTAATGCGCCAGCGCATGGGAGATCACTTCCGGCTGCTCGTAGATCTCCTTCTCCATGAAGTGCCGGTGATTGCCCTTGTCGACCATATAGGCGGCCGCCTGGGTGATCTGGCGGGGCCGATCGACCGCATTTCCGTCATGGTCGAAGATGAAGGCGCCGTCGCGCCCGATGACGGCCCAGTCGCCGTCGACGAGATAGGTGATCTCGTTGGTGAACGGGGCGAGCGCGATCGCGTCTGAACCGAGATAGGTTTCGCCGCGGCCATAGCCGATCGCCAAGGGGGGGCCGGAACGGGCCGCCATGATGGTCGAAGGATCGTCGGCGAAGATCACCGCCAGCGCATAGGCGCCGGTCACCTGCTTCAGCATGGCCAGCATCGCTTCGCGGCGCCCCATGCCGGCGCGCCGGCTGCGGGCGAGCAGCTGCGCCACCACCTCGGTATCGGTCTGCGTCTCGAACGTGGCGCCGTCCGCCGAGAGTTCATCCTTCAGTTCGGAGAAGTTCTCGATGATGCCGTTGTGGACGACGGCGACACCATCGACGAAATGCGGATGTGCGTTCGTCTCGTTCGGGATGCCGTGGGTCGCCCAGCGGGTATGGGCGATGCCGATGTTGCCGGCCAGCGGCTCGGAAGCGAGCTTCTTCTCGAGGTTGAAGAGCTTGCCCTCGGCGCGCCGGCGCTTAAGCACGCCGTCGTGGATGGTGGCGACGCCGGCGGAATCATAGCCGCGGTACTCCAGCCGCCGCAGCGCATCCACCAGACGCTCCGCAACCGGCTCCTTGCCGACGATCCCTACAATCCCACACATGGACAACCCCTTCGTTCCCGACAATCTGGCGGGATTTCTAGTCGATCATGCCGTTCCTGCAATTGCCTCTCCGGTCACTTTGCGTATCGGAAGGTAACGGCGCGGAAATCAGCCCTTGGTTTTCTTCGCCGCCTTGAAGGCGAGCGCCCGTTCGCGGATGACCTTCGCCCGCTCCGGCTTGTTTTCCTGCCGACCTCGGCCAAGTGCCAGGGCGTCGGCCGGCACGTCCTCGGTGATGACGCTGCCGGAGCCGACATAGGCGCCGTCACCGATCGAGACGGGAGCAATCAGCGAGGAGTTGGAGCCGATGAAGGCGTTGGCGCCGATCTGCGTCACGTGCTTGTTGATGCCGTCGTAGTTGCAGGTGATGGTGCCGGCACCGATGTTGGTATGGGCGCCGACGATCGCGTCGCCAATATAGGTGAGATGGTTGATCTTGGCGCCCTCGCCGATCTCTGCCTTCTTGACCTCGCAGAAATTGCCGACCTTCGACTGCGCAGCCAAATTGGCGCCGGGACGCAATCGGGCGAAGGGTCCGACCGTTGCTCCGGAGCTCACGTGGGCGCCCTCGAGATGCGAGAAGGCATGGATGACGGCGCCGCTCTCGACGGTGACGCCGGGCCCGAAGACGACGTTCGGCTCGATGATCGTGTCCTGGCCGAGCTCGGTGTCGTAGGCGAGGAAAACGGTTTCCGGGGCGATCATGGTGACGCCGGAGAGCATCACGTCATGCCGGCGCCTTTCCTGCCAGAGACGTTCCAGCACAGCGAGTTCGGCGCGGTTGTTGCAGCCGGCCATTTCCGCTTCCGGGGCATCGACCGCCACTGCCCTGCCGCCGCCCGCCCGGACGATCTCCACCAGATCCGTCAGGTAATATTCGCCCTTGGCGTTCCCGTTGTCGATCTTCTCCAGAAGCTGCAGGGCCTTGCGGCCGTTGATCGCCATGATGCCGCTGTTGCACCAGGTGACCTTGCGCTCTTCATCCGTCGCATCCTTCTCCTCCCGGATGGCGACGAGTTGGCCGTTCTCGACGAGCAGGCGCCCATAGCCGGTCGGCCGGTCCGTGTGAAATCCGATCACCGCGACGTCGGCGCCGGCAGCGAGCTGCGCACGAGCGGCGGCAAACGGCCCGGCCGTCACCAGGGGAGCATCGCCATAGGTGACGAGGACGTCGTCGAAGCCGTCTGCAATCGCCGCTCGCGCCGAAAGCACGGCGTGGCCGGTTCCAAGCCGCTCCGTCTGCAGAAAAGTCCGGCCATTGACGCCTTCGACCGCTGCGGCCTTGGCGACCGCATCCGCATCCCGTCCGAGCACAAGGGCGACATCGGCGATACCGGCCGAGGCAACCGTCCGCATCACGTGCCCGATCATCGGCAGGCCGGCAACCGGATGCAGGACCTTCGACATCGACGACTTCATGCGCGTGCTGTCGCCGGCGGCGAGGATGACGGCAAGGCAGGTGCGGCTCATGATTGCTCCCTCAACATGGTTGCTGCTTCTTAGCAACAAGTCGATTGACAGGCGATAAACGGCTTGTGTCGCGATGCAACAAAAAAGGCGCCCCGAGGGGCGCCTTTTCCGACCATGCCGGCCGCTTACTGCGGCAGAGTATCGTCCACGCCTTCGACGTAGAAGTTCATGCCGAGCAAGGTGCCATCGTCGGCCTTCTGGCCTTCCGCAAGCCATTCCGTGCCGTCCTGCTTCTTCACCGGACCCGTGAAGGGGTGCAGTTCGCCGGACTTGATCTTGGCTTCGGTCTCTTCGGCCATCGCCTTCACATCGTCGGGCATGTTGGTATAGGGCGCCATCGTCAGGATGCCGTCCTTCAAACCGTCCCAGATCTGCTCCGACTTCCAGTTGCCGTCGAGATGCGCCTGGACGCGCTTGATGTAATAGGCGGCCCAGGTGTCGACGATAGCGGTCAACTGGGTGTTGGGACCGGCAGCGATCATGTCGGAGGCCTGGCCGAAGGCGAGGATGCCGCGCTCTGCCGCAACCTGCATGGGAGCCGTCGTATCGGTATGCTGGGTCAGGATGTCGACGCCCTGGTCGATCAGAGCCTTGGCCGCATCGGCTTCCTTGCCGGGGTCGAACCAGGTGTTGGCCCATACGACCTTCAGCTCGAAGTCCGGATTGACCGACTGCGCGCCGAGGATGAAGGCGTTGATGCCCATCACCACCTCAGGAATCGGGAAGGATGCGATGTAGCCGGCGACGCCCTTCTTCGACATCTTCGCAGCGATCTGACCCTGGATATAGCGGCCTTCGTAGAAGCGGGCGTTGTAGGTGGCGAGGTTTTCGGCAGACTTGAAGCCGGTGGCATGCTCGAACTTGATGTCCGGAAACTTCTCGGCGACCTTCACGGTCGCGTCCATGAAGCCGAACGAGGTGGTGAACACCATGCCGCAACCGGAACGCGCCATGCGCTCGATGGCGCGTTCTGCGTCGGGGCCTTCCGGCACGTTCTCCAGGATCGGGGTTTCGATCTTGTCGCCGAAGTGCTCCTGGAGCGCCTGGCGGCCGATGTCGTGGGCCTGGGACCAGCCACCATCGGTCTTGGAGCCGACATAGATAAAGCAGACCTTGGTCTTGTCCTGGGCCTGCACGCCGCTTGCAAATCCGCCCAGAAGGGCGGCTGTAGCGGCCAGTGCGATGATCATTTTCTTCATGTCTTTTAACCTCTGTTGGCTCGAAGAGTGGATAGGTTTGGTGCCATCATCGCTCTGGAACAAACGGCTTTCCGAGTGAGGCCGGCGTGTTGATCAGGGTCGTGCGACGATTATGCGAGATGATGATGAGCACGACAATAGTCGCGACGTAGGGCAGCGCCGAAAGAACCTGCGATGGTATGCCGATTCCAAATGCCTGGGCGTGCAGCTGGCCGATCGAGACCGCGCCGAAGAGATAGCCCCCGGCGAGAAGGCGCAGGGGCCGCCATGATGCGAAGACCACGAGCGCCAGCGCGATCCATCCCCGGCCGGCCGTCATGTTCTCCACCCACTGCGGCGTGTAGACGAGCGACAGCTGGGCACCGGCAAGGCCGGCACAGGCGCCGCCGAACATGACCGCCAGATAGCGGGTCCGGATGACGTTAATCCCCAGCGCATGCGCGGAGGCATGGTTGTCGCCGATCGCCCGCATCTTGAGGCCGGTCCGGCTCTTGAACAGGAACCAGTTGATGCCGACGACCAGCGCGATGGAGAGATAGAAGATCAGGTCCTGCTGGAAGAGCAAGCGCCCCATGAACGGGATGTCGGACAAGAGCGGAACGACGATCGGCTGCAGCTTGATGCCGGGCTGACCGACAAAGCTCTCGCCGAGCTGTCCGGAGAGGCCCAGCCCGAGGATCGTCAGGGCAAGGCCGGTCGCGACCTGATTTGCCACCAGCGTCAGCGTCAGGAACCCGAAGAGAAGCGAGAAGGCGCCACCGGCGGCAATGCCCGCAAGCACCCCGATATAGGGCGACCCGGTGATCTGGGTCGCCGCGAAGGCGCTGACGGCGCCCATGATCATCATGCCTTCGACGCCAAGGTTGAGCACGCCCGAGCGCTCCGTGACGAGTTCGCCGAGCGCTGCGATGACGAGCGGCGTTGCGGCGGTGATGACAGTGAGGAGAATGGCCTCAAGCATGGCGTGCGGTCCCTCCCGTCAGCTTCTGGGTCACGATCCTGACCCGGTAGTGGATGAGCGTGTCGCAGGAGAGGACGAAGAACAGCAGGAGCCCCTGGAAGACGCGGCTCACCTTGTCGGAAATGCCGATCGAGAGCTGTGCGGCTTCTCCCCCGAGATAGGTGAGCGCCAGCACGAAGCCCGATGCCACGATCCCGAGCGGATTGAGCCGCCCGAGGAAGGCGACGATGATCGCCGTAAAGCCGTAGCCGGGCGAGATCGTCGGCTGCACGTGCCCGATCGAACCGGAGACCTCCGAGATGCCGGCGAGGCCCGCAAGCGCCCCCGACACCAGCATCGAGAACCACACCATCCGGCGGGCGGAAAAGCCGGCAAAGCGTCCTGCCCTTTCCGATTGGCCGAGAACGGTGACCTCGAAGCCCTTCAGCATGAAGCGCATCATGAACCAGAGCGCGACGGCGGCAACAACGGCGAAGACGATGGCCAGATGCGCACGGCCGGAGTCCAGGATTTCCGGAAGCACCGCCTCCGGCACGAAGGACCTGGACTGTGGAAAATTATAGCCCTGCGGATCGCGCCAGGGACCGCGTGCCAGCCAGTCGAGGTAGAGCTGGGCGATGTAGACCAGCATCAGGCTGGTCAGGATCTCATTGGTGTTGAAGCGGGTCTTCAGCAATGCCGGGATCCCGGCATAGAGCGCTCCGCCGACCATGCCCATGATCAGCATCAGCGGCAGGATCATCGGCGAATGCCACTCGGGATAGAGCACGGGCAGGATCGAGCCGGTGATGGCGCCGATGGTAAACTGCCCTTCGGCGCCGATATTCCAGTTGTTGGAGCGGTAGCAGACCGACAGGCCGACGGCGATCAGGATCAGAGGGGCAGCCTTGATCGCCAGCTCATGGAGCGACCAGACTTCCAGCAGCGGCTCGATGAAGAAGCTGTAGAGTGCATCGACCGGGTTCTTGCCCAGCATCCAGAACATGATGCCGCCAAAGAACAGCGTCAGGGCAAGCGCCAGCAACGGGGAAAGGAACGAGAAAAGGCGCGAGCCCTCCGGGCGCTTCTGAAGCTCAATGCGCATGGGAAGCCTCGGCATGCGTGGTGTCGTGGATGCCGCCCATCATCAGGCCGATCCGCTCCAGGCTGAGTTCGCCGGCGGGATAGGCGCGGGAAAGACCGCCTTCGGAAATGACGGCGATCTTGGTCGCCACCTCGAAGATCTCGTCGAGATCCTGGCTGATCACCACCACCGCGGAGCCTGCCTTGGCCAGATCCACCAGCGCCTGGCGAATACGGCTCGCAGCGCCTGCATCGACGCCCCATGTGGGCTGGTTCACCACCAGAACGGCCGGCTGCCTGTCGAGCTCCCGCCCGACGATGAACTTCTGCAGGTTGCCTCCGGAGAGCGAGGCGGCGGCAGGATCCCTGCCGCTCTTGCGCACGTCCATCTCCTGGCAGATCCGCTGCGTCGCAGCCCCCACGGCATCGTGGCGAATGACGGAAAGCGTGCCGCCCGACAGGAAAGCGCTGCGATCCGACTGGCTGCGGGCCAGCAGCAGGTTGTCGGAAAGCCGCATGTTGGATACCGCCGCATGGCCGTGGCGCTCCTCGGGAACGAAGCCCGCACCAAGCAAGCGCCGTGCGTTTATTCCCGATGTGCCGACCGATTTGCCGCGGATCCGGATGGCATCGTTGTCGGAGACGGCAAACTCGCCCGACAGCGCGTCGAACAATTCGCCCTGGCCATTGCCGGCGACGCCGGCGATGGCCAGCACCTCCCCGGCGCAGACCTTCAGATCGATCCCCTTGAGCGATACGGCAAAGGGCGTGCGGGCCGGAACGGACAGCGTCGAGACTTCGATCTGCACCTCCCCCGGTGTGCCGATTTCGCCGCGCGACACGCCTGCGACGTCGGTTCCGACCATCATGCGGGCCAGCGACGCCGGCGTCTCCTGTCTCGGGTCGCATGTCCCCGTGACCTTGCCATGCCGCAAGACCGTCGCCCGGTCGCAAATACGGCGAACTTCTTCCAGCCGGTGGCTGATGTAGAGGACGGACCGTCCCTCCGACTTCAGCGTGAACAGCGTCTCGAACAGCCTGTCCGCTTCCTGCGGCGTCAGGACGGAGGTCGGCTCGTCGAGGATGATGAGCTTCGGGTTCTGCAACAGCGCCCGCACGATCTCGATGCGCTGGCGCT
Organism: Pseudorhizobium pelagicum; assembly: GCA_000722615.1. Classification (GTDB taxonomy): domain Bacteria; phylum Pseudomonadota; class Alphaproteobacteria; order Rhizobiales; family Rhizobiaceae; genus Neorhizobium; species Neorhizobium pelagicum. The sequence continues at coordinate 38,393 of JOKI01000011.1, forward strand.
CCCCGACGGAGAGGTCGGCCACATGCGCCTTGGGATCAAGCGGAAGCCCATAGACCTTCGAGAGCCTTGCTGCCTCGTCGGAAATCTTCGCCAGTGAAATCTTCGGATCCAGGGACAGCGCGATGTTTTCGGCAACCGTCAGCGCTTCGAACAGCGAGAAGTGCTGGAAGACCATTCCGATGCCGAGTGCGCGCGCTTCGCCGGGCGAAGTGATGGTGACCGGTCGGCCATCCCACAGGATCTCGCCGCCGCTCGGATCGAGAATGCCGAACAGCATTTTCACCAGAGTTGATTTTCCGGCGCCGTTTTCTCCAAGAAGCGCATGGATCTCTCCGGAAGCGATATCCAGATCGATGCCCGAGCAGGCGGCGAAGGCGCCGAAATGCTTCGTCAGCCCACGGACCGACAAGAGCGGATTGCTCGCTGATCCCTGCGTTACAGTCACTGAACCCCCTCGTTCACGCCGTGCCACCTTCTTCGAGGCTTCTGAGAGCACTGGCGCGTTCTGCATGCGGGCGGGCGCCACAGGTCGGCGTCCGCACTTCCGTCATTGATAGCGAATTTGTTGCCTCGCACAACAGGAAACATGCACTGCGGAGCGCTTAGTCACGCCTACCAAGGTTCGGAAACCACTGCAGGATTGCCCCGATGCAGTAGAGGTAGACGCCCGAAGCCACGACGCCGTAGACGAGCCAGTCCGGCGACCTGAAATGCAGCAGAAGCGAATAGCCGCTCAGCACGCACCAGAGGGTCAATATCGCCAGATTGAGGGGCCGCAGCCGCTTCACCCGCACCGGATGCAGGAAATTGATCGGCAGGAAAGTCAGAAATACGGAGACCAGGACCACGATGAAGGCGGTCACTTCGCTTGCCTGGATGACGAAGAGCGTGAAGATCACCATGTTCCAGACCACCGGGAACCCGGAGAAGAAATACTCGTCGGTCTTCATGCCCATGTCGGCATAGTAGATGGCACTCGAGACGACGATCAGGCCGGCGGCGACGAAGGACCAGGGCTCGCCGATCATGCCGCTCTGGTAGAGGGCAAAAGCGGGCAGCAGGACGTAGGTGACATAGTCGATGATGTTGTCGAGCATGTCGCCGGACCAGTTCGGCAGCACTTCCCGGACCCTCAGTCGGCGGGCGATCGGACCGTCGATGCCGTCGACGAAAAGCGCGAGGCCAAGCCACCAGAACATGTCGACGAAGCGGTTCTCTCCGGCTGCCACGACGCCGAGAAAGGCGAGGAAGGATCCGGACGCCGTCAGCAGATGAACGGAGAACGCGCGCATCTCTGCGTAGGGCACTTTCCGGTAGTTGAAAATTCGTCTGATCACGCGCCGTTCCCGTGCTTTTGTCTCGCCGACCTATGAGGTGAAACCGGGGCCATTGCAACCGGCTCGTTCCGCAGTCCGGCTTGCTTACGCAAGATTTATCGACTGCGCCACCACGTCCCATGGATTACGGTTCGGGAACGCTCTACATAGCGCAGAACGGTTTGCCGACGAGGATTGGGACATGCAGAACTATGAAATTGCCGTGATCGGCGGTGGCCTCGCAGGATCCATCGCAGCGCTCGCCATGGCGCGCGGTGGACGCAAGGTTCTGCTTGTCGCCCCCGGCCCCGCAAACGGCGATGAGCGCACCACGGCACTGATGGATCAGTCTATCCGTTTCATGGAGCGTCTCGGTCTCTGGGACACGATCGCTCCGAGTGCGGCTCCACTCTCTGTCATGCAGATCATCGACGGCACTGACCGGCTGCTCCGGGCGCCAACCGCGCAGTTTCGCGCCGCCGACGTCGGGCTCTATGCCTTCGGCTACAATATTCCCAATCGGGCGCTTCACGAGACGCTGCAGGCGGCGGTGGCCAGCGAGGCGAATGTGACGCGGGTCGCCACGCCGCTTGCCACCATCGTCCTTTCCAACGATCAGGCTCTGCTCGAGCTGGAAGACGGGCAGACCGTTTCCGCCTCCTTCGTGATCGGCGCCGACGGCCGCGGGTCAAAGGTGCGCGAGAGTGCCGGCATAGGCACCCGCCGCTGGGCCTATCCGCAGACCGCCGTCGTTCTCAACTTCGAGCACAGCCTGCCGCACGGCAATGTCTCCACGGAGTTCCACACCGAATCCGGCCCGTTTACCCAGGTCCCCCTGCCCGGTCAGCGTTCCAGCCTCGTCTGGGTGGTGAAGCCGCAGGAGGCCGAACGCCTTCTGTCGCTGTCGCCGGACGCGCTGTCGGCGGAAGTGGAAAGCCGGATGCAATCGATGCTGGGGAAAGTGACGGTCGAACCGGATCCGCAGTCCTGGCCGCTCTCAAGCCTGATCGCCGATCGCTTCGGTAAGGAGCGCATCGCCCTCGTCGGGGAAGCGGCGCACGCCTTTCCGCCGATCGGGGCGCAGGGCCTGAACCTGTCGCTGCGCGACGTCATCGAGCTCGTCGAGATCCTGACGGCTGCGCCCGATCGTGCCATTCCATCCGACGCCGGGGATCGCTTCAACCGTCGCCGCCGCGCCGACATCATGAGCCGCACGCTCGGCGTCGATCTTCTCAACCGGTCGCTGCTGTCGGATTTCCTGCCCGTGCAGATGCTGCGGGCCGCCGGGCTGCATCTGCTGAGCGCCGTGCCGCCGCTTCGCAATCTGATGATGCGCGAAGGGGTCGAGCCGGGTCGCGGCCTTCGCGCCTTCGTCGGCTCGCTAGGGAAAGAGGTCCGGCGGTAGCATTCCCGTCGTGATCAGGTAGAGCAGCAGCGGCAGCGTCACCACCGACAGCACCGTCGTGATCAGCACGGTTGCCGACGCCCTTTCCTGCCAGACGCCGTACTGCTGGCTGATGACGAAGACGTTCGTGGCGGTCGGCAGACCCGCGAGCAGCACCGCCGAATAGACCCAGACCGGATCGAAATCGCCCGTGAGCGACAGGACGACATAGACGGTGGCCGGCAGCAGGATCAGCTTGGCGACGACCAGATATCCGATCTCGACCGGAACGCGGTTCAGCGGCCGAAGCGCCAGCGTCACGCCCATGGCAAACAGCGCGCAGGGCGCTGCCGCCTGGGCGAGGTAGTCCACGAGCCGCTGACCGGCGAGAGGGATTTCGGCCCCGCTGGCCGCCACGATGAAACCCAGTGCGGTCGAGAGAATGAAGGGGTGGAGCGCCACCTTGCGTAGCACCTCGCCCGCCAGCTGAAGCGGAGGGCGCCGGTCGCCACCGGCGACTGCCATCATGGCCGGAGCGACGATGAAGTGCATGGCGTTTTCAAAACAGACGATGAGGGCGACCGGCACGGCGGCAGCCTCGCCGAAGGCGAGCAACGCCAGGCCCGGTCCCATGTAGCCGATATTGCCATAGGCTCCGGCGAACGACTGGATCGTGGCATCGGCAAAACTTGCCTTCCGCGCGAAATAGATGAAGCCAAAGAGAACGCCATAGACGAGATAGGTGGCTGCGATGTCGGCGACGATGAAGTCAATCCGCGCCAGGTCCTCGATCGGCGTCCGCGACACCAGCTTGAAGAACAGCGCCGGCAGGGCCGCGTAGATGATGAAGGTATTCATCCAGCCGAGCGCTTCGGCCGGCTGCTTCGTCACCCGCGCCGCCAGATAGCCGATCAGGATGAGGCCGAAGAAGGGCAGCAGCAGTGCGACAATGTCGGCCATGGTTCTCCCCCATCAAACGCCTCGCCGGAGCGAAGGTTCGCCTTAGCCGATTTGCATCAGGATTGGGAAGGTCTGCTGGAACCAGATGGCGACGGCGCTGACGAAGCCGAAGATAAAGGCAAGACCGGTCAGGATGAGAAGCACGCCCATGATCTTCTCGACGGCCCCGAGATAGCGCCGGAAGCGGCTGAGGAAGCGCATGAACGCGCCGGAAAAACCGGCCGCGATCCAGAAGGGCACGGCCAGGCCAAGCGAATAGATGGCCAGCAGCAGCGCCCCGTCCCCGACCGTTTCGCGGGAGGCCGCAACACCGAGGATTGCGCCCAGCACCGGACCGATGCAGGGCGTCCAGCCGAAGGCAAAGGCGAGCCCCATGACATAGGCACCCGAGAGCGTCGCCGGCTTGCCGCCGCCCTGGAAGCGCGCCTCGCGCGCCAGGATCCCGAGCCGGAAGACGCCGAGGAAATTCAGGCCCATGACGATGATGATGAGGCCGCCGATCTTCGACAGGAGGTCGAGGTGCTGGCGCAGAACGACGCCGATCGTCGACGCGCCTGCCCCGAGTGCCACGAAGACCGTCGCAAACCCCAATGTGAAGAAGACCGCCGCGGTGAGAACGGCGCGCCGCGTGCTGACGACGGCACCCGACGGCCCCTCGCCGCGGAACTCGTCGACGGAAATGCCGGCCATGTAGCAGAGATAGGGCGGCACCAGCGGCAGCACGCAGGGCGACAAGAAGGACAGCGCCCCGGCGAGCAGGGCGCTCAACAGCGAGATTTCGGCAATCGACAACAATCCACTCCAGCGTCAGGGCCAGCTGCCCTCTGGGGCCTGCGTAAAGCACGTGCCGCCTTTGATGCCAATCACCTTTTCGCGCTATCGCGCCGGCGCGGCGTTCGGCCGCGATTTTTGCCTTTTTTCCGGTTGACCCGGACCAGAGGTCTGCCTATGTTCCGCGCACTTCCGCAGGGGCCGCGCTTCTGCCTGGGAGAGCGTAGCTCAGCCGGTAGAGCAACTGACTTTTAATCAGTAGGTCCAGGGTTCGAACCCCTGCGCTCTCACCACCATCCCCCAAGCCTCATCCGTTTTCAGATCGCCTCGCAGCGAATCGATCCGCTGTCACTGGCTGTTGACTTTCCTCGGTCAATATGAGCACAAATAGAGAACAAACGAGCGAGGCGCAGATGAACCGCACCGAGGAAGTCATTGAACGGGCCATGGCCGCCGTTGCCGCGTCGCGGGCACGGCGCGAGCGGCAGGAGCGTGAGCGTAAGCAGGCGTTCGAGCGCATCCAGATCGCCATGCTGAAACGGCCGACGCTGCCGAAAGGCATTCAGGTGCAGATGCGGCTCGACCTGCATTGACGCAATAGGCGCACTCACTATGCCAGCCGGCCGCCCATGCCCTTCCTTCGGGGGGCGCCGCAGGGATTCCGCTCGGTCGGAGAGGCACTGGCAGCGTGGAACATTACGACCAAAAAGCCGTTCTCTTTCAGCGCTTACCCTTCCCGAGCGCCGGAACGCGCGGCATCATCTTTTTCTCGATGTGGCTTGCAACCCCGCCGCGCGTTCCACCCTTCCGGTTCATTTCCGGTTCAGGCCCCATCCGGCAAGATCAGCTCATGTCTTTGAACCGCATACGCTTCCATCATCCGGTCGAGCCGGTCGAACTGGCCCTGCTGCAAAGGGTCTTCGATCGCGCCTGCCTGACCCGCAAGCTCTGCAAGCGCAGCCTCGAGGCGGAGAGCATGGCCGTTCTCCTCGTCGACCTGTTTGCCCATGGCGTCCGCCAGGAACACCATCTTGCGGTGATGGTCGGCAATCGTCCTTTGTCCGCCGCGTCACGAATGGCGCAGTGACCTGCCATCCGGCCGGAGGCTGCGGTCGCGGTCGTCGCGCGACCGCCCTCGGCGTGACTGGCGAGGCAAGAACTGATTCCGAGTTACATGGTGCATTTCCCGGTGTATATTGACGGTCGTCAATATTGGCTCTGGCAGGAGGGGAATTTCATGCCACGTCTCGCAAATCTATATTTCAAGACCGCCATCTGTTTCTTGATCATCGGCATCGCCATGGGGCTCCTGATGTCGATCTCGCAAGACCATGCACCCACGGGTGCCCATGCCCATACCAACCTGCTGGGCTGGGTGACGATGGCAATCTTCGGCGGCTATTATGCGCTCAATCCGGCCAAGGCCGAAACGCGCCTCGCCGTGCTGCAGTACTGGGTCTATACCGGCGGCGTCACCGTCATGGTCCCGAGCCTCTATCTGCTGCTGACCGGCAATCCCGGCATGGAGCCCCTTGTCGCGATTTCGTCGATCATCACCTTCATTGGCGTGCTGCTGTTTGCCGGCGTGATCTTCTCGCGCAGCAAGGCGGCCACGCAGCCCAACGCCCTGCCCTCGGCCTGAGCCGGAGGCGCGATCGGCCGCTGACGGTCCCGAAGAAGCCGCCCCAATGCGGTCAGCGCATCGGGGCGTGCGCCCTTGTCAGCTGGCGACGAAGGTGGGCGGCTCCACCGCGTAATGACGCTCGCCCCGCCCCAGGAGATAGACCTCGGGCTCCGGGTTTTCGCGGATCACGAAACCGGAGCTGCGCAGCATCGCTTCCATCGCCGGCTTGTTGGGGAAGAACCAGTTGGTCGGGTCGCTCGCATAGCGCTCCTCGACAAAGAACAGCTTCGGATAGTCCGGCTGGTCAAAGATGGACCATTCGGAGAAGTCGTAGTTCTCCTGCAGGTCCGGGATGTCTTGGGCGCCGCGCTGCAGGCACTGGAAGAGCATCATGTCATCGACCACATGCTCGTAGAGAAGGTCGAGCGCCAGCAGCGGGTGGCGCAGGTGGTAGAGCACACCCATGAAGATCACCAGATCGAAGCGCTCCTTGAGCTTCGGCACCTCGTAGACCGACATCTGCCGGTATTCGATGTCGAGGCCCTCGTGCTCCGCGGCGAATTTCGCCTGGTTGAGGTAGTGCGGATCGGAATCGATCCCGAGCACACGTCCGGCGTTCCGGCGCTTCATCTCCATCGTGTAGAAGCCGGCGTTGCAGCCGATGTCGAGGACGCTTCGTCCTTCGAGGTCATCGGGAACGATGTGCTTGAAGCCCTGCCACTTGAAGCTTGGATAGTCCCCGAGGAAATGCTCGGGCGCCGTCTGGACGCCGCCGATCCGCATGTTCTGGAACCAGGGGCCAAGCTTTTCGATCTGCTGCCTCACGTTTTTCCCGCGGCTGCTCTGCGCATCCATTCCTAAACCCTCATGCTGGTGTGTGCTGTTGCTGTGTTCTCCGCAAAGACCGCCGGGGACGGACCTCCCGCCCCCGTGGGCAGGCTGCCGGCAAACCAGTCGACCGTCTGCTGCAGGCCCTCTGCCAGGGGCACGGCGGGCTCCCAGTCCAGCAGGTCCTTAGCGCGTGAAATGTCGGGCCGGCGGCGCTGCGGATCGTCCATCGGCAAGGGGTGCCGGGTCAGGCCCGCCGCGCTCGGCACCATCACCAGAACCATCTGCGCCAGTTCGTTGATGGTGAACTCGCCGGGATTGCCGAGATTGACGGGTACTTCCGGATTGGGCGAGACCATCATCAGCCTGATCAGCCCCTCGACGAGGTCGCTGACATAGCAGAAGGACCGGGTCTGCTCGCCGGTGCCATAGATGGTCATGGGCTTGCCCGACAGGGCCTGGACGATCAGGTTGGAGACGATGCGGCCGTCGTTCGGCTGCATGCGGGGACCGTAGGTGTTGAAGATGCGGGCGACACGGGCATCGACGCGGCCCGCCCGCAGGAGATCGAAGCAGAGCGCTTCGGCTGCCCGCTTGCCCTCGTCGTAGCAGGCCCGGGGGCCGGTGCAATTGACGTTGCCGCGGTAGTCCTCGCGCTGCGGGTGCTCCTCCGGGTCGCCGTAGACCTCGCTGGTCGAGGCTTGCAGGAAAGAGGCGCCCTGCTCTTCGGCCAGCGTCAGGAGGTTGCCGGTTCCCACGACGCAGGTCATCATCGTATGCATGGGATCGGCCTGGTACTGCGGCGGAGAGGCTGCGCACGCCAGATTATAGATGTAGTCGACCGGCTCCTCCGGGACGACCCTGTCGCAGATGTCCTGCTCGATCACCCTGAAACCGGGGTGGTTCATCAGCGGCCGGACGTTGGTCTCCGACCCCGTCAGATAGCTGTCGACGCAGATCACCCGATGTCCGCGTGCAAGCAGTGCGTCGCAGAGGTGAGAGCCGACGAAGCCGGCACCGCCTGCCACCAGCGCCGTTCCTGGCTGTTTCGAACCCATCCGTTGGAGCATCTGTGCTTTCCTCTATGCCGAAATGCGGTGTTGGCCAGGATGTTCCACCCTCGCCTGCGGCTGCAGCGCCAGAAGCGCCGCCACCAGTTCCTGTGCCCGGGCGAGCCCCGTGTGCCCCGCCAGCACGCGGCTGCGGGCACTGGCTGCCAGCTCCTGGCGCCGAGCGTCGCTGGTCTGCGACAGCGCCGCCACCACGTCGTCCGTGCCGTGGGCGATGATGATCGCTTCGCCGTGCGGCAAGAGCTCGTCGAGGCCGCGCCAGTGGTCGCTGACGATCGGCGTTCCGCAGGCGGCGGCTTCGAACAGGCGCACGCTCGGCGACCAACCGGCCGCGATCATGTCGGCGCGCGTGACATTGAGGGTGAAGCGCTGCCGGCTGTAGAAGGAGGCGTGCTCGGCCGGCGGCAGATGATCGATGCGATCGACGTTCTGCGGCCAGTCGATGTCCTCCGGGTACTGCGGGCCGGCGACGACGAACCGCTTGTCCGGCAGGCGACGGGCCACGTCGATCAGAAGCCGCTCCACCGTCGGCTGACGGTCTGGGCTGTAGGTGCCGAGGTAGCCGAGGTCCCACTGGTGCGCTTCGCCGGTATTGCCGTATCGATCGGCGTCGACGGAGCAATAGAGCGCAACGGCATTGCGGGAGCCGTAGTTCTTCTCCAGCCGATCCAGCACTTCGCCGCCGGAAAATGAAAAGTATGCGTCGAACAGCGGGATCTGCCGCCGTGCCAGATATTCCTCGTCGCCCGCATCGAGCCTAGCCAGCGTCACCGGCGTGTCGATGTCGTAGAAGCAGAGACGCTGCGGCGAAAGCGCTGCGACCGCTCCGATGACCGCGACACCCTCCGGGACATAGGAGCCGATGATGACCGCATCCGCCTGCCGGATGTGATCGGCGTGTCCCGCGATCAGGCCGTCCAGGCTTGCGTAATACTGCAGATCGCAGAACTCCGGGTTCGGCAGATCGCGATGGCTGGCGTACCAGGGCACATCCCGCTCGAGAAACAGGACACGATGTCCCTGCTCATGCAGTCCGCGCAACAGCGCACGAAAGGTGGTGGCATGGCCATTGCCCCAGGAGGAGGAAAGCGAGAGCCCGAGAATGACGATGTTGAGAGGCTTGCTCATTCCGCGGCCTCCCGCTTTTCCGCGTGGCTCTTGAAGAGTGCATCCACGGTCTCGGCCCGGTGGGCATAGGTGTGCTCCCCGAGAACACGCTGCAGTGCGGCGTGTCCGATGTCGTCCGCCCTCTCGTCGGTCAAGCCGGCGAGGATGTCGGCCACGTCCTGGCCGTCACGCGCCACCAGAACTTCCTCGTCGGGCTTCAGGAAGAGCTCGATGCCTTCCCAGTGATCGGTGATCAGGCAGCCGCCGGCGCCGGCCGCCTCAAAGACGCGCGTGGCGGGCGAGAAGCCGTTCTCTGCCATGCTGGCGCGGGAAATATTGAGCACCGCCTTCGGCGTGACGTTGAAGGCGTTGTGATCCCGCGTCGAGACATGGCCGATGTAGTTGATGTTGGCCGACATCGGCTTGTCCTGCCAGCCGGACCCTCCCAGCAGAAACGTCTGGCCCGGAAGTCGAGACGCAGGCTCCAGGAAGAAATGCTCGACGCGCGCCTCGCGATCCGGAAGGCGGTTGCCGAGAAAGCCGAGGTCGGCGCCGAAGCGTCGGTCCGCTGCCACCGGATGATGCGTCTGCGGATCCAGAGCATTGTAGATCGGGATGCAGTCCCTTGCCCCGATGGCGCGGTAGGCGTCGATCACCGGATCGCCGCCGCCGTAGGTCAGCACCAGGTCCAGCTCTCTCAGGGCACCGCGCAGCGGGTGATCGGGGGCGGTGCGAACCTCCGCCAGGGTGGCGGGGGCGTCGACGTCCCAGAAGATCTTCAGTGCGTCGCTGCGCGCGTTGCGCAGAACTTCCGCCAGCAGCAGGTCGTCCTCGAACCCGACACCGCTCGCCTTGACCACGACGTCGGCTGCGGCGGCTTGCGCGGTGACCGCCTTCAGGGCTTCGACCGTGCCATCGTAGACGACGACCCTGCACCAGTCCGGCGGGTCCATGTCGCGGTTCTTCTGGCGATCGTAGACGTCCGGCTCGTAGAAGGTGATGTCGTAGCCCTTCTGCGCAAGCGCCCGCAGGAGACCCCGATAGTAGGTGGCCGCGCCGTTCCAGTAGGCGGATACGAGACTTGATCCATAAAAGGCGATCTTCATTCTGCGGCCTCCGCTGTTGCAAGCTTCTGGACGACACGCTGGGTGCCGCATTCGCCAAGCACGGCGAGCAGCTCGTCGACCCGGTGCCGGCAGGTATGGCGTGACCTCACCGTTTCGAGACCCGAAATGGCGAGATCACCTGCCATCTGCGGATCGGCAAGAACCTGCTTCAGGCGGTCCTTCATCTCGTCGCCGTCGCGGGCAACCAAATAGTCGGTGCCGGGACGGAACAGCTGTTCGGCATCGTCCCACGGCGCGGAAATCAGCGGAATGCCGCAGGCCAACGCCTCGAAGACGCGGATGGTCGGAATGCCCGGCAGGTTCTCGACATAGGGGCGGCGCGGGATATGCATCGTCACCCTGTGCTCGGCAAAGGCCCGTGGCGCATCGGCGTTGGCAATCCAGCCGCCATAGCGGATCCCGGCATCCTCCAGCGCCGCCAGTGCCGTGTCGGGATAGCGGACGCCGCGCACGGTCGCGTTCAGAGCGAGTTCCTTCACAGGCCGCACCAGGAACTCGGCGATCTCCGCGGTGCGCTCATCGTCGCCCCAGTTGCCGATCCAGATGAGGTCTCCGGTCCTCTCGACCTCCGGCATGGGCTTGAAGAGCGTCATGTCGGCGGCTTCGTGCCAGGTGAAGACATTGCGCCCCCAGCCGGCTTTCAGATAGCGCTCGCGCAGCGTCTCGCCGAAGGCCAGCACACCGTCGTAGTCGGCAAGCTCCAGCCCGGCGATGTCGTCCTGCGCCGACACCGCCCGATGATGGGTGTCGTGAAAGAGCAGCGTGAAGTTTGCACCGTCGCGGCGAATGCGGCCGATCTGCTCGACCAGATTTGGGTCCGTCCACTCGTGGACGATCACCACGTCGGCGTCGGAAAGCGCTGCACCGTGATCGAATTCCGGGCCGTAGACCTCAGACTGCAGATCCGGGAACGTCGCGTGGAAGCGGTCGATTGCCCCCTCTCCCTGGTCGCGCAGCAGATTGTCGCGGCTCCAGGCACCTTCCGGCTCAAGGGCCAGCGCCTCATGCCCGCGGCGGATGAGGTCACGCATCACGCCACGGAGGAAATGGGCGTTGCCGTGGTTCCAGTCGGAAATCAGGGAATGGGTATAGAAGATGAAACGCATATCTACTCCGCAGCGCTTAAAGTTTTGCCTCGGGTGGCCAGTCGCTCGTAAATCGCCGCCATTGCTCGCGCCTGCGCGGAGACGGTGAAATGCAGCGAGCGCTCGTAGGCCCGCACCGCCAGCACCGCCCTCAGACCCGCGTCCGACGACAGCCGCGAGATGGCAGTCCGGAAGGCCTCGGGGTCTCGTGGATCGGCAAACAGCGCACAGCCGTCCCAGAGCTCCCGGTAGGTCGGGACGTCCGACAGGACGAGAGCCGCGCCGGCGCGAGCCGCTTCCAGCGGCGCGAGACCGAAGGGTTCATAGATCGACGGCGACACGACGATCTTGGCCTCCCGCATCAGGGCGACCGTCTCGTCATGGGTAAGTTCCCCTTGGTGCGAGGCATGGGCGATCGGCAGATGCTGTCCGTTCGGCCCGGTGTTCGAACCCGCCATGATCAGCGGCCAGTCCAGTGATCTTGCTGCCGCGTCGAGGACGGCACCGTTCTTGCCGTCGTCCCACCAGCGTCCGGCGGCGAAGACCATGTCCCGCTTTTCCGTCAGCTCGTTTTCGATGCGGCTGCCGTTATAGACCACCTGAAGCTGCGGGATGGCCCCGTAGGCCCGTTCCAGCATCTCCGCGTGGCTGCGGCTGGGAGAAATGACCGCATCGGCGCATTGGAAGCCGGAACGGTTGAGATCAAGCTGCCACTCCCAGGCTTCGGGCACGCCCGACTGCCGCACGCCTGCAAACCAGGTGACGACGCAGGAATGCGAAACGGTGAGGACCGGAATGCCCGTCTCCAGTCCGGCGGCCTGCGATGGCAGGTTCAGATGAAGGAGATCCGCTTGCTCCCGACGGGCGAGATCCGCGATCATCGAAGGCAGTCCGGAGACGGCCTCGGCGCTCTCGACAAGCCAATCGAGCGGGGCGTCCAGAACAAGGAGACGGCCGATCGAATTGGCTTCCCGCGCCTTCTGCGCCGAGGGCGCAGGCCCCAGGCAGACGAACACCGTCTCGACGCCGAGCACTTTCAGTTCGGCGGCAAGATCCATCGCATAGCGCCAGACGCCACCGATGGCGTCCACGGTCATCAGCAGCCGCAGGCCTCTCAACGATGGCACCTGCATCACGCCGGCATCCTCTTCTTGTCGCTGAGGCTGGGCTGACCACCAAAGCGGTTCTCCACGAGCCACTCGGCAAGATGGCGCATCCCGTCGCGCCAGCGCACCTTGGCCTGCCAGCCGAGTTCGCTTTCGAGTTTGCGGGTATCGGCGACGAAGAAGGCCTGGTCACCGGCCCGCCACGGCCCGAACGACGTCCGCAACGGCCTGCCGGTGAGCTTCTCGATCTCCCGCAGCACACCGAGGAGACTGACGGAATTGCGCGGACCGCCACCCAGGTTGAAGACGCTGCCCTTCAGGCCGTCGATCGAGGCCAGAACGGCGCGATAGGCGCCAACCGCATCACCGACGTGAAGAATGTCGCGGACCTGCTTGCCATCGCCGTAGATCGAGATCTCCTCCCCGGCCAGGGCGCGGATCAGGAAGTGGGCAACCCACCCTTGGTCCTCGGTGCCGAACTGTCGCGGGCCATAGATGCAGCTCATCCTGAGGACGGCGCTGGGGATCCCGTAGGACTTGGCGTAGTCGATGACATACTGGTCGGCGACCCCTTTGGAGCAGCCATAGGGCGTGCAGAAGGAGAGCGGCCGCTGCTCGTCGATGCCGTGGGCGCGCACCGCCTCATCCGCCGGGATGTAGCGGTCGTCGAGTTCCAGCATGGCGATGTCTTCGAGTGCGCCATAGACCTTGTTCGTGCTGGCAAAGATCACCGGCGCCTTCCTGCCGGCTTTTCGAACAGCCTCCAGCACATTCACCGTGCCGCGGGCATTGGCCTCGAAGTCGTCGATCGGATGCACCAGGCTGGTGGTGACGGCCGTCTGTGCGGCCAGATGAAAGACGGCCTTGGCATCCGTGAAGGCATCTTCGATGCCGCGCATGTCGCGAATGTCGGCGAGGTAGGGATGAACCCGGTCGCCGTATCGATCTCGCAGCCACGCGAGGTTCTGGTCGACGCCGGGACGTCCGAGGTTGTCGAGGATGACGACGTCCTCGCCATCCTTCAGGAAACTGTCGGCGAGATTGGAGCCGATGAAACCGCTACCGCCGGTGATGACGATCGGGGCTGCACCATTGGCGATGTTGGGGCTCGGAAGAGAGGTCACCTCGCGGACGCGATCGACACCGCCCTCCATCAGCAGCCGTGCCAGCAGCTTGGGCTGCCGGTCATGGGTCACGGCGCCGAGATGATAATGTCTCGGATCGAACCAGAGGCCCTCCTGAACGGCGATATCGGGGGGAACGTCTGCCCAGGAATACCAGTAGATGCGATCGGCAGGCACATCGAGCGCATTGGAGAAGCGGCGCACCTGTTCGGTCTCGTCCTTGCGCCAGGTGGAATATCCGGTTTCGGTGACCCAGATCTCGGTCTGAGGGTTGTAGCGGTCCAGGATGCGACGCATCTCGCCGAGATGCATGTCCCAGCCGCCCCAGCTGCCCTCCTCGCTGTCCCAGGTGCCGGGAAATCCGTGGAAGCCGACGGCATCGACAACGCCCAGGACGCCGCGCTCGCCCATCAGATTCAGCCAGTAGGGATCGAAGGGGCATGGCCCGCCGAGCACCGGTTTGAAGCCGCGCTGCTGCGCCCAATAGGCGGCGCCACCGACCATCTCGCAGAACAGCTGGAAATCGCCGTCCTCGCGCCAGTCCCAATCCAGCAGGTTGTTCGGCTCGTTCCACAGTTCGATGTGGCGGAAGTGCTTGCCGTAGCGCGTCAGCACATGGTCGATGAAATCAGCGTAGGATTTCAGATCCTGCGGCGCACCGGAAGATCGTCCGGTGCGCGACATCGACGGCGGCGTGTAATGCACGCAAGGGAGCAGGTCTATCTGCGAACCGAGCTTCGGAATAAGCCAGTCGAACCATTCCTCGCCGCCCGGTGCCAGATATTCGGCCCAGGAAAGATGAGTCCGGAGATGGCTGGCGCCGCTCGCTAGGATCGACGGAAAGAGCTCCTCCGTCCGCTCATATTCTCCCGGGCGAAACCATTCAACGAAGCCGAACTGCTTCTTCGTCCGTTCGGTTGCTGCAGATCCGGATGCCTTCATGATACAAGCCCCCGTTCTTCCAGGTGGCGTCGCATTTCCGCGCCGCGATCGACGGCACCGGTCGTGCGCACCCATTCGACGAAGGGACCGAGGGAGTTTTCCAGCTTGTACTGGGGCTCAAAGCCGAGCAGGTCGCGGGCCTTGGAGATATCGGCAAAGCAGTTGCGGATATCGCCGGAACGGGCCTTCTGCATGATCTCCGGCTTGATCTCCGGCACGCCCATGGCCTCGGCGAGAAGGTTGGCGACTTCCTCCACCGTATAGGCCTGTCCGCTGCCGATATTGATGACATGGCCGTTGGCGCTCGGCTGCTCCAGCGCCAGCCGGAAGGCACGGGCGACGTCACGGACATGCACGAAATCGCGCCGCTGCTGGCCGTCCTCGAAGATCGTCGGCGGCTGGCCGTTCGCGAGCCTGGACGCGAAATTGGCGAGCACGCCGGTATAGGGATTGGAAAGGGCCTGTCCTGCGCCAAAGACATTGAACAGGCGAAGCGCCACCGCTTCAACATTGTAGGCCTCGCCGAAGATCAGCACCTGCTTTTCCTGCGCATATTTCGTCAGCGCATAGATCGAGGCGAGATCGACGGGCTTGCTCTCGTCCGTGGCAATCGGCGTCAGCGTCTCGCCATTGGGGCCTTGCGGCTCCCAGCGGCCCTGCTTGACCTGTTCCGGCTTGCGGCGGATGAAGCCGGTGGTGGCGCCGCTGTCGGTGGCATAGAGCCCTTCGCCATAGACGCTCATCGAGGATGCAACGACGATGCGCCGGATCGGCAGGCCGATCATTGCTTCCAGCAGCACGGCGGTGCCGAGATCGTTGCCGCCGACATAGCGGGCGATTTCATACATTGACTGGCCGACGCCGACCTCCGCGGCCAGATGGATGACACCGTCGACGCCGACGAGAGCCTGGCTGACGGCCTCCTTGTCGCGCACATCCGCCCGAATGACTTCAGCCTGATCGGGAACCTCGGCTTCCGCTTCCGCGTGAACCTGGTCGATCATTGCGTCGAGAATGCGGACCTGGTAGCCCGCCGCAAGAAGATCTTCGGCCACGTGACGACCGATGAAACCACAACCACCGGTTACAAGAATTGTCGACATTCTGATTTACTCTTCCCTGGAACATGACTGCGAGGTGACCTTCGAACAGTGGCCCCATGCAAAAGTTCCTGCTTCAGCAACATCTTTGTCATCAATGTCTTCATCAACAACCGAAGGGCGGGCGGCGGGAACCCATTGATGGAGATCGCCGTTTGCCCAGACGGTAGAGGCCGGCGCCTCGCCGACCACATCGACGACCATCGAGCTTCTTCTTCTTCATCTTCTTCAGGAACTCCCCGGCGCCCCCACAGTTAGCGTCCAGAGCTGCCCGCCCTCAGGGAACGGCAGCCGAATCCAGACGATGGAGATATTTCAGGATGAATGTGATGACGATGCCGGACGCTGGCCTCATGATGGATGCCGCCATCATCACCGGACCCGGCAAGACGGTGACCGAAGCCCTTCTCCTTCCCCAACCCGGTGCCGGACAGGTCAGGATCAGGCTCGAAGGCTGCGGCGTCTGCGCCTCCAACCTCACGCCCTGGGCGGGGCCGGAGTGGATGCAGTTCCCGACAGAGCCCGGCGGGCTCGGGCATGAAGGCTGGGGTGTTGTCGACGCCGTGGGTGACGACGTTGAGTGCCTGAAGATCGGCGACCGCGTTGCCGCCCTCTCCTTCCACGCCTATGCGACCCACGACGTGGCGGACGCCGATAAGGTCGTGCCTCTTCCCGCCGCGCTGGACGGACAGCCGTTTCCCGGCGAACCACTCGGCTGCGCCATGAACATCTTCCGCCGCAGCGAGATCAAGGCCGGGCAGACGGTCGCCATCATCGGCATCGGCTTTCTCGGGGCGCTGCTGACGCAGCTCGCCACATCCGCGGGAGCCCGCGTGATCGCCATCTCGCGCCGGCCCTATTCGCTGGACGTCGCAAGACAGATGGGCGCCGCACACTGCATTCCCATGGAGGACCACTGGCAGATCATCGAGGAGGTGAAGACGCTCACCGACGGAACGATGTGCGACTGCGTCATCGAAGCGGTCGGCAAGCAGTGGCCGCTTGATCTCGCCGCCGAACTGACCCGGGAGCGCGGACGGCTGGTGGTCGCCGGCTATCACCAGGATGGTGCGCGGCAGGTCAACATGCAGCTCTGGAACTGGCGCGGCATCGACGTCATCAACGCCCATGAGCGCGATCCGGGGGAGTACATCCGCGGCATCCGTGAGGCCGTCGACGCGGTGGTCGCCGGACGGCTCGACCCTTCCTCGCTCTACACGCACAGCTTCCCTCTGGAGCAGCTCGACGCGGCGCTGGATGCGACCCGCGATCGGCCGGACGGATTTCTCAAGGCACTGGTGACCTACAAATGAACGAGATGATTGCAGACCTTATTACGCTCCCCGCCACCACCAGACCGGCCCGTCTGGGCTTCCTGGGCGTCGGCTGGATCGGCCGTCACCGCATGGAGGCGATTCTCGCCTCCGGTGCAGCCGAAGCCGTCGCCGTCGCCGATCCCTCCCCGGAGATGGCCGCAGAGGCCCGGAAGCTTGCTCCCAATGCCGAGATCCTCGGTAGCCTGGAGGACCTCCTGACGCTGGATCTGGACGGCGTGGTGATCGCAACCCCCAGTGCTCAACATGCGGCCCAGTCGATTCAGGCACTGCAGGCCGGCGTCGCCGTCTTCTGCCAGAAGCCGCTTGGCCGCAACGCGGACGAAGTCGAAGCGGTGGTAGCCGCCGCACGCGCCGCCGATCGCCTCCTCGGCGTCGATCTGTCCTACCGCCACACCGAAGGCATGCGCCAGATCCGCAGCCTGCTGAAGGCCGGAGAGCTTGGCGACGTGTTCGCCGCAGATCTCGTGTTCCACAACGCCTATGGCCCCGACAAGCCGTGGTTCTATGACAAATCGCTTTCCGGTGGCGGCTGCGTCATGGATCTCGGCATCCATCTGGCGGATCTTGCTCTCTGGGCGCTGGACTTCCCGGAAGTCGAAAAGGTTACGTCGCAACTCTTTCATCAGGGGCAGCGTATCAGGGGGACTGCCGAACAGGTCGAGGATTTCGCGACGGCCACCATCGAGCTTTCGACCGGCACCGTCCTGCGCCTGACCTGCTCCTGGCGCCTGCAGGCCGGGCGCGATGCCCTCATCGGCGCGACGTTCTACGGCACCAAGGGCGGCGCCCAGATGGGCAATACGGACGGTTCCTTCTACGATTTCAGGGCCGAGCGGTTCCACGGCACGAGCCGCGAGCTCCTGATCGACCCGCCCGACGACTGGGGAGGCCGTGCCGCGGCCGACTGGGCGGAACGGCTGAGATCCGGCCTTCGGTACGACGCCGCTTGCGAGGAATACATTACGACCGCCAAGGTGATCGACCGCATCTACCAGGGCCGATGACGCTGATCGGAATCTTCCGACGGCGCCAGAAGCAGCTGCCGATCTCCTGCGGCTGTGACCGCAGCACCAATTCGTGATGAAAGCACCGCGATATTCGAGGAACCACATCGGCGACTGCGGGTTATGGGGCCCTAAGGAGTTTCACATGCGGATCATCTTCGTCGTCATGCTTGCCTCGGTCCTGAGTATTCTTGCGTTCAAATATGTGGACCGGTCGATCGGGGAGTCCGACCTGATGGCTTCTCCCATGGAAATGTCTGCCGAGAACTAGGGGTCGATCGGCTGGAGTTCCCGGCCGGAACCAATGCAGGAGGAACAGTCGTGAACCAAAGAGAGATCATACTGACATTCGTGTTGGCGATGGCCGTCTACGTGGTGACCGTGTTCCTGTGGCCTTCCAGCATCGACACTCTCGACAAGAGTGCGCGGCTTGCGGGCCCTCCGGCGGAGACGGCCTTCCTGTCGGAGCGGTTTGGAGTCCCGTCGCCTGATCAGAACGCAACCCGGATAGAGTAAAAAATGCCCCGCATTGCGGGGCATTTTTTCAGAAGACGGTTTTGCCGCTTTCTTCTTCCTCGTGCATCACGGCGACGTCGCCATTGGCACTGAGCCTGACATTGTCGCCTTCGATGTCCGCCACCAGATCGAGCGGAATGAAGTGGTGATGGCCCTTATGGTGACCTTCGCCGGCGTCCGCCTTGGTCAACTTGATGCGGCCATTCTCGACGCGATCGACCGTCCCGATTGGGACGCCGTCAGCACCGATGACCTTCGCGTGTTCCTTGATGAGTCCTGAATCAATCATG
Organism: Pseudorhizobium pelagicum; assembly: GCA_000722615.1. Taxonomy (GTDB): domain Bacteria; phylum Pseudomonadota; class Alphaproteobacteria; order Rhizobiales; family Rhizobiaceae; genus Neorhizobium; species Neorhizobium pelagicum. The sequence goes on from JOKI01000011.1 coordinate 57,084, forward strand.
TGGATCTCCTTTCGCACGGACTCAACGTACGAGGAGATGATTGGATGCAGGTTGATCTGTATCACTCGTGAATTTCGTAGGATCCCATCTCGCAGAGGTTCTGCGTGTCTTCGGTGGTGTCGAGATCGGAGTCTTCCGAGAACTCGAACCGCATGTCGTATTCGCAGACGCTGCGTCCGTCGGCGATGGTGATTTCGATGCTGTCGCCGGGGCTGAGGACGTCCTGGCCGAAAACGTCTTCTTCCCACTCATCGACACCGGTCGGAGACGTGTAGAAGCGCTCAAGGGTGGAGTTGGTGGAATTGGTCAGCGTGAAGACCAGATCTTCCGCCTGCGATGTAACTGCAGATGTAAAGAGGGCCGCCAGCGTAGTGACGGCAGCAACAGTAAGCTTGTTCACGAGAGAGTCTCCTGCCCATGATCGGGCATTTGTTCCATAGCAGGAAGCAAGGCACTGACAAGCTCCCCCCGACCAAGGACGAAGCCCGTGCATGGCCGCAGGTTACGGAAGTTTAAGTTGGATTTGCCCGCCCCTCATGCGATGGCAGACCCCATGTAACGACAGCCCATTTGATCTGGCGCAGAGGCCTATCCGGACTGAGGCGCTATGGGGATTGTCGAAAGAGGAAAAAAACCAAGTGAAAGCCGAGACCGATATTGCCGGAAAGCAGGCGAGCAGCGTTCCCGATCTTGCCGCCATTCTCACCGAACAGGGACGCAAGCCACGAGGCCGCAAGCTCAAGTGGACGGCGCTGGCCCTTCTTCTGCTGGGTGGCGCAGCGGGCGGCTATCTCTACCTGCAGGGCGACGGCCAGACATATAACTACACGACGCAGCCCCTGCAGCGCGGCAATCTCCAGGTTATCGTCACCGCAACCGGCTCGGTCCAGCCGACGGATCAGGTGGATATCTCGAGCGAGCTGTCCGGGACGATCCGGGCCGTGAACGTCACCTATAATTCCACAGTCACCTCCGGCGAGGTTCTTGCGGAGCTGGATACGAGCAAGCTGCAGGCCGACCTGGAGAATGCCCGGGCCCAGCTCGCTTCCGCCCGCGCCAATCTGATGAAGGCCGAGACCGATGTGGCCTCGACGAAGACGACCCTCGACCGGCTGACGGCACTTGCGGATCGCAACGTCACCAGCCAGCAGGACCTCGACGCGGCCCGCTATGCCCAGGATTCCGCCATCGCCTCCCAGGCCGTCAGCGAAGCCTCGGTCCAGTCCGCCGAGGCCAGCCTTCGTCTTGCCGAAGTCAATCTCGCCAAGGCCAAGATCATCTCGCCGATCGACGGCGTCATCCTGACGCGCGGCGCCGAGCCCGGCCAGACGGTCGCATCCTCGCTCAACGCTCCTGTCCTCTTCACCATTGCCGGCGACCTGCGGCGCATGGAGTTGCAGGTCGCCGTTGACGAAGCGGATGTCGGCCAGGTCCAGGAGGGGCAGTCGGCCACCTTCTCCGTCGATGCCTATCCCGAACGGTCCTTCCCGGCGAAGATCCAGACGGTGCGCTTTGCCTCCGAGACCGTTTCCAACGTCGTGACCTACAAGGCCATCCTCACCGTCGACAATGACGACCTGCTGCTGCGTCCGGGCATGACGGCGACCGCCGATGTCGTGGTGCAGTCGGTCGAGGACGCGCTGCTGGTCCCGAACGCCGCCCTGCGCTATTCGCCGCCTGCCGCATCGGGCAGCAGCAGCGGCAGCGTTCTCACGCGCCTGTTCCGGGCCCCGAGGATGGGCGGCAACCGCCAGCCCGCCGGAGACGGCACGAACCGCAGCGTCTGGGTCCTGCGCAACGGCAGCCCCGAGCGCGTTGCTCTCCAGACGGGTCCCTCCGACGGCCAATCGACGGTCGTTCGCGACGGCGAACTGCAGGAAGGCGACCTGGTGATTACCGACGCTACGGCCCGCAATGGCTGAGGCTCGCATGGCTCATACCCCGCTCATCGAATTCCGTCAGGTTTCCAAGTTCTACGGAAGCGGGGAAGCGACGATCCGGGCTCTGGATCGGGTGGATCTGTCTATCGACGCCGGCGAGTTCGTCGCCATCATGGGCCCGTCCGGTTCGGGCAAGTCGACCTCGATGAACGTCATCGGCGGCCTCGACGTCCCCTCTTCCGGCGAATATCTGTTCCAGGGCATCCCGACCACCAACTTCAACCGGACGCAGCTGACGCTGCTGCGCCGCCACATGCTCGGCTTCGTCTTCCAGGGATTTAACCTGCTTGCCCGCACCTCGGCGGTCGAGAACGTGGAACTGCCGCTGGTCTACCGCGGCATGGCGGTCGGAGAACGGCGGGAGCGTGCCAGGCTTGCGCTGGAACAGGTGGGTCTCAAGGGCCGCGAGGGGCACACGACGCAGGAATTGTCCGGCGGCCAGCAGCAGCGCGTCGCGATCGCCCGCGCCATCGTCACGGATCCCGCGGTGCTTCTCGCCGACGAACCCACGGGCAACCTCGACACCAAGACCAGCCGCGAAATCATGGAACTGATCTCGCGCCTCAACCGCGAGAACGGCATCACCGTCATCATGGTGACCCACGAGGAAGACATTGCCGCCTATGGCCGACGGCTGCTGCGGTTCGTCGACGGGCGGCTGGCTGGCGATGAGGTTCAGGCCAGGGAGGCGGCTCATGTTCTTTGAAACGGCCAAGCTTGCCTGGCGCGCCATCAGCCGCAATCTGCTGCGCTCCTTCCTGACTGTGCTCGGCGTGGTGATCGGGGTCGCGGCAGTCATCGCCATGGTGACGATCGGCAACGGCACGACGGCGCAGGTCCAGTCGGAACTGGCGCGGCTGGGCACCAACACCCTCTTCGTGCGACCCGGGCAATGGGGTCCCGGCCGTGCCAGCACGGAAGCCAAGCGCTTCGAGGACCGCGACATCGAGGCCATGCGCAACCAGATCTCCGGTCTTCGTGCGGTGGCACCGCTGAACCGGGGATCGGCGACCGTCATTGCCGGCGGCGAGAACCGCTCGTCGAGCGTCATCGGCACCACCAACGACTATCTCGTCGCCCAGGACTGGGATCTTGCCTCCGGCCGCAGCTTCCTGCCGGCGGAGGAACGCGGCCAGGCGGCCTGCATCGTCGGTGAAACCGTGCGGCGCGAGCTCTTCGGCGCAGCCGATCCGGTCGGCCAGACGATCCGGGTCAGCAATATCTCCTGCCCGGTGGTCGGTCTTCTCTCTGCCAAGGGCCAGTCCGGCATGGGGGACGACCAGGACGACACCGTGATCATGCCGCTGAAGCTGCACCAGCGGCGCATCGGCGGCACGAACACGATCTCCAGCGTCATCCTCTCGGCTCAGGACGGGGTGTCGACGGCCAAGGTGCAGTCCGACGTGGAAAGCCTGCTGCGGGAGCGTCGGCGCATCGGCGTCGGTCGCGACGACGACTTCTCGGTCGCCGACATGTCGCAGATGGCCGCCGCCATGACCGGCACGACGACGCTGCTAACGGGCCTGCTCGGCGCAGTGGCTGCCGTCAGCCTGCTTGTCGGCGGCATCGGCATCATGAACATCATGCTGGTCTCGGTGACGGAGCGGACGCGGGAGATCGGCATCCGGCTGGCGATCGGCGCTCTCGAACGGCAGGTGCTGACGCAGTTCCTCGTCGAGGCCGTGATGCTGTCGATCTTCGGCGGCGTCGCGGGCATCCTGACCGGGCTATCGCTGGCCTATGGCGTCGTATCGCTCTTGAACGTGCCCTTCGTGACGAGCCCGATGATCATCTTCGTGGCGTTCGCCTTCTCGGCCATCATCGGCGTCGTCTTCGGCTATTTCCCGGCCCGGCGCGCGGCACAACTCAACCCGATCGACGCGCTCCGCCACGAGTAGGCGGAGCACGCCAACCGGATTCTCGGATCAAACTTTGAAAAGGGCTGGGATCAGCCGGCGTGGGACTGGGCGTCACGCTGCCTGGCGAGTGCCGCCAGGTCGACCGGCTTCAGTTCGACGGACTCGCCGCAGCCGCATGCGGAAGTCTGGTTGGGGTTCACGAAGGTGAAGCCCGCGCGCATCTGGGTCGTCTCGAAATCCATCTGCGTGCCGAGGAGATAGAGGACGGCCGACGGCTCGATCCAGACCCTGGCACCGGCATGCTCGATGAGGTCGTCCTTGCCGTTCGGCTCGGTCACCAGGTCGATGGTGTATTCCATGCCGGCGCAGCCGCCCTTCTTGATACCGACGCGTACGCCCTTCGCATCCGGTCCGGAATTGCCGACGATCGCTTTCACGCGGTCGGCGGCGGCTTCGGTCATGGTCATTACTGCAAAGCCCATCGGCTCATGCTCCTTCTACAGCCGGGTTCAAGGCCCGGTGTTGTTGGATTGAATGTAAGGGCAGCCCGCGAACGGATCAATACCAGCCGACGGCGACCTGCGCCTCTTCCGACATCCGCTCCGGCGTCCATGGCGGATCGAAGGTCATCTCGACCTCGACACCGGACACGCCCTCCACGGCACCAACGGCATTTTCCACCCAGCCCGGCATCTCGCCGGCGACGGGGCAGCCGGGGGCCGTCAGCGTCATGGCGATCTTGACCATGCGGTCGTCCTCGATGTCGATCTTGTAGATCAGGCCGAGCTCGAAGATGTCCGACGGGATTTCGGGATCATAGACCGTCTTGAGGGCGGCGATGATATCGTCGCTCAGGCGCGCCAATTCCTCCTGCGGGATCGACGACTGGACGATCCCCTCGCGGGCGTCCCATTTCAGTTCGCTGTCTTCCACGGCCATGGCAATATCCTCAGGCAAAGAATGTACGGGCGTAGTCGAGCGCATCGGCAAGCGCATCGACCTCGGCACGCGTATTGTACATGCCGAACGATGCACGGCATGTGGAGGTCACGCCGAAGCGCTTCAAGAGCGGCATGGCGCAATGGGTGCCGGCACGCACGGCGACGCCGCGGCGGTCGATAACCATGGAAACGTCATGGGCATGGATGCCGGCGAGCTCGAACGAGAAGATGGCACCCTTGCCGGGCGCATTGCCGATGATCCGGAGCGAGTTGATGGCCCGCAGCCGTTCCTCGGCATAGGCGGCCAGATCGGCCTCGTGCCTGGCGATCGCGTCGCGTCCGATCTTGTCCATGTAGTCCAGGGCATAGCCCAGCCCGATCGCCTGCACGATCGGCGGCGTGCCGGCCTCGAAGCGATGCGGCGGATCGTTGTAGGTCACCTCGTCCTCGGAGACGTCGACGATCATCTCGCCGCCGCCCTGGAAGGGACGCATCTCCTTCAGCCGGTCCATCTTGCCGTAGAGCACGCCGATGCCGGAAGGTCCGTAAAGCTTGTGCCCGGTCATCACATACCAGTCGCAGTCGATGTCCTGCACGTCGACCGGCAGGTGGACGGCGCCCTGGCTGCCGTCGACCAGCACCGGAATGCCGCGCTCGTGGGCGATGCGGCAGACTTCCTTTACCGGCACCACGGTGCCGAGCGCATTCGACATGTGCGTGATCGCGACGAGCTTGGTCTTTTCCGTCAGGCTCTTCTCGAAGGCCTCGATGTGGAACGCGCCGTCCTCGTCCACCGGGACCCAGACGAGCTTGGCGCCCTGCCGTTCGCGGATGAAGTGCCATGGCACGATATTGGAGTGATGCTCCATGATGGTGATGACGATCTCGTCGTCCTCACCGATCTTCGGCATGCCCCAGCCATAGGCGACGGTGTTGATCGCTTCCGTGGAGGATTTGGTGAAGACGATCTCGTCGACCGAACCTGCGTTCAGGAAGCGGCGCACCGTCTCGCGGGAGGCCTCATAGGCGTCGGTCGCGGCATTCGAGAGGAAATGCAGGCCGCGATGGACGTTGGCATATTCGCTGGAATAGGCGTTCGAGATGGCGTCGATTACCACCTGTGGCTTCTGCGCCGAGGCGCCATTGTCCAGATACACCAGCGGCTTGCCATAGACCTCGCGCGACAGGATCGGGAAATCCCGCCGGATGGCTTCGACGTCGTAGTTGGTCGCTGGTGTGATCTGGTCCATGTCAGGCGTGCTTTTCCAGCCAGGCCGAGATGACGCCTTCCAGCGCCTCGACCAGCTTTTCATCCTCGAGCTCTTCAACCACCTCGGCCACGAAGGCGTTGACCAGCATGGCGCGCGCCTTGTTCTCGGGGATCCCGCGGGACTGAAGATAGTAGAGGTGGTTGTTGTCGATATCGGACACCGTCGCGCCGTGACCGCAGATGACGTCGTCGGCAAAGATCTCCAGCTCCGGCTTGACCGAGAACTCGCCGTCGTCGGTCAGGAGCAGCGTGTTGCAGGCCATCTTGGCGTCGGTCTTCTGGGCATCCGGTGCGACCCGGATCATTCCTTGGAAAACGCCCCTGGCGCGGTCGAAGACGACGTTGCGGAAGATTTCGGTCGAATTCGTGTTCGGCACATTGTGGCCGAGCACGAGCGTCACGTCGGTGTGTGTCTCACCGCCGAGCAGGTTGACGCCGCGAAGCGTCAGCTCGCTGCCCTCGCCGTCGACATCGATGCGCAGTTCCTGGCGCACCAGCTTGCCGCCGGCATTGATGACGAAAAGCCTCAGTTTCGAATCGGTACCGAACTTCACCCGGACCTGGCCGAGATGCGTGTCCTCCGCACCCTGTTCCTGCAGGATGATCCAGACAGCTTCCGCGCCCTCTTCCAGCATGATGTCGCTGATGCTGGAGACCAGGGCCGCCTCGCCCGTCGCCGAGCGGTGACGCTCGATGAAGGTCGCCCTGGAGCCTGCGCCGAAGGTCACGGGGAAGCGTGTGTGGACCTGCCCTGCCCCATGCAGCGCCTGAAGTTCGATCGGTGCCTCGACGGTGGATCCGGCGGGAATGGCGATGCTGTAGCCGTCGCGAACCAGGCTGCCGTTGATCTTTCCGATCGCGTCATCCTTGTCGAGTGCTGCCAGACCTGCTGCCGCCGTGCCGTTGACGAGGCTGTCGGCGAAGGAGGCAACCTCCACGCCATCGATCGAGGTCGCGGCATCTACGGCGCCGTGTAGAACCGGCAGCACCTGCGCGCCCTCGACGAGAGGAGCGATGGTCGCAAGCGACGGCGCCGCCGCCAGGGGTGCCGGGACGTTGCGCAACAGCGTGCGCAGGTCCGTATAGTGCCAGGCTTCGACGCGGCGCGTCGGCAGGCCGGAGGTCTTGATGTCGTTGAGCAGGCGGTCGCGCGTGACGGTGACGGCGCCGTCGCCCGGCAGATCGCCGACCTGCGCCGTATAGGTTTCCACCAGAGCCGTCTCGGCCGGTGTCAGGCGGATGGGCGTGTGAATGTTCATGTCTACGTCCTTTCCGGGAATCAGGCTGCTTTCCCGATGATGTCGGCGTAGCCGTTGGCTTCCAGCTCAAGCGCCAGATCCTTATCGCCGGACCGGATGACCTGTCCCTTGTAGAGAACGTGGACGGTGTCCGGAACGATGTATTCCAGCAGGCGCTGGTAGTGGGTGATGACGATCACGGCACGATCCGGCGACTTCAGCGCGTTGACGCCATCGGCGACGATCTTCAGCGCATCGATGTCGAGGCCGGAATCGGTCTCGTCGAGGATGCAGAGCTTCGGCTCGAGCAGCGCCATCTGCAGGATTTCGGCGCGCTTCTTCTCGCCGCCGGAAAAGCCGACGTTGAGCGGACGGCGCAGCATGGCCGGGTCGATCTTCAATTCCGCGGCGGCTTCCTTGACGCGACGAATGAAGTCCGGCGTCGTCAGCTCCTCTTCGCCGCGCGCCTTGCGCTGCTCGTTCATCGCCACCTTCAGAAACTGCATGGTCGCGACGCCGGGGATTTCCACCGGATACTGGAAGGCGAGGAAGATGCCCTTGGAGGCACGCTCGGCCGGATCGAGATCGAGAATGCTCTCGCCGTTGTAGAGGATGTCGCCTTCGGTGACTTCATAGTCCTCGCGGCCGGACAGGATGTAGGACAGCGTCGACTTTCCCGACCCATTCGGTCCCATGATGGCGGCGACTTCGCCCGCCTTTACCGTCAGGTTCAGGCCGCGGATGATCTCGGTGCCGTCTTCGGCAATGCGGGCATGCAGGTTCTTGATCTCAAGCATCTTATATCCTCTCGGACGAAATAGTGTTTCGTGCAGCGCACGTGATTTATGAACGGATCGCCTTAACCGACGGAACCTTCGAGTGAAATACCGATCAGCTTTTGGGCTTCCACGGCAAATTCCATCGGCAGTTCCTGGATGACGTCCTTGACGAAACCGTTGACGATGAGGGCGATGGCTTCCTCTTCAGGGATGCCGCGCTGCATGACGTAGAACTTCTGGTCGTCGGAGATCTTCGAGGTGGTCGCCTCGTGCTCCACCTGGGCCGATGCGTTCTTCACCTCGATGTAGGGCACCGTGTGGGCACCGCACTTGTCGCCGATGAGGAGCGAATCGCAGTTGGTGAAGTTGCGGGCATTTTCCGCCCGGCGGTGGATCGAGACCTGGCCGCGATAGGTGTTGTTCGAGCGTCCGGCCGAGATCCCCTTGGAGATGATACGGCTCGAGGTGTTCTTGCCGAGATGGATCATCTTGGTGCCCGAGTCGATCTGCTGGTAACCGTTCGAGACGGCGATCGAGTAGAACTCGCCGCGGCTGTCGTCACCGCGCAGGATGCAGCTCGGATATTTCCAGGTGATCGCCGAACCGGTCTCGACCTGGGTCCAGGAGATCTTCGACCGGTGACCGCGGCAATCGCCGCGCTTGGTGACGAAGTTGTAGATGCCGCCCTTGCCCTGGGCATCGCCCGGGTACCAGTTCTGAACCGTGGAGTATTTGATCTCGGCGTCGTCGAGAGCGACGAGTTCGACGACCGCGGCATGCAGCTGGTTCTCGTCGCGCTGCGGCGCCGTGCAGCCTTCGAGATAGGAGACGTAGGCGCCTTCCTCGGCGATGATCAGGGTCCGTTCGAACTGGCCCGTGTTCTTCTCGTTGATGCGGAAGTAGGTCGACAGCTCCATCGGGCAGCGGACGCCCTTCGGCACGAAGACGAAGGAACCGTCGGTGAAGACGGCGGCGTTCAACGTCGCATAGTAGTTGTCGGTGGTCGGAACGACGCTGCCGAGATACTGCTTGATCAGCTCCGGATGCTCGCGGATTGCCTCGGAGATCGACATGAAGATCACGCCGGCCTTCTGCAGTTCCTTCTTGAAGGTCGTCACGACGGACACCGAATCGAAAACGGCATCGACGGCGACGCGTGGCTTCTGGACGCCAGCGAGCATTTCCTGCTCCTGCAGCGGAATGCCAAGCTTCTCGTAAACCCGCAGCAGCTCCGGATCGACCTCCTCGAGGGAGCTCGGGCCCGTCATGTTCTTCGGAGCGGCATAGTAGTAGAGTTCGTTGAAATCGATCTTCGGGTAGTCGACGCGCGCCCAGGTGGGCTCTTCCATCGTCAGCCAGCGCTGATAGGCGTCGAGGCGCCACTCCAGCATCCATTCCGGCTCCTGCTTCTTGGCCGAGATGAAACGGATGATGTCCTCGGACAGGCCCTTTGGAGCCTTGTCCACTTCGATGATCGTTTCGAAGCCGTATTTGTACTGGTCCACGTCGATCTGGCGAACCTGATCGATTGTCTCCTGCACCGCAGCCATGCGCGTTCTCCAACTCTCGCCGGCAGTCAGGCCGGCACCTCTTTTTTCCGGGCGGGAAGTTCCGCCGGTATGTAGTGGCCAAAAGGCGGTTTTCACACCTCCGGGCAAGCGGAAAATTGTCTTTCCGCAGTTTCTTGCCGCTTACGCGGCTTCCCCGGCCGAGCGACGCCGACCGGAAATTCTCTTGAACGCCGCAAGCGCGGCGTCGATGTCTGCCGATGTCGTCGTCGGTCCGATGGACATGCGAAGCGCGCCGAGATCGGCGTCGAGACCCATGGCCGTCAGCACGTGGCTCTGGCCGACCTTGCCGGACGAGCAGGCCGACCCGGCCGACAGCGCCACACCCTCGATGTCGAAGGCGATCTGGCCGGTTTCCGACTTCAGTCCGGGAAGGGTGAAGAAGCAGGTGTTGCCGACCCGCTCCACATCCCGCCCATGGATGATCACATCCGGCGCCACCGCAGTCATTCCGGCTTCCAGCGCATCGCGCATTCCCTCAAGCCGGAGGCGATTTGCACCGTTGTCTTCAAGTGCCGCATCAGCAGCGGCTCCGAAGCCGATGATGCCATGGAAATTTTCGGTTCCCGACCGATGACCCTTTTCCTGTCCGCCGCCGCGGATCAGGGCAGCGGGCATCAAGGCCGCGCCGCGCGAGATCAGCGCGCCGACGCCCTTCGGGCCGCCGATCTTGTGGGACGAAACCATCATGAAATCGGCGTCGAGCTCTGCGATGTCGACAGGAATTCGGCCAACTGCCTGCACTGCGTCGACGATCATCAGGCCGCCGTAGCGGTGCACGAGGCGCGCCGCCTCCGCAACGGGCTGAAGGATCCCCGTTTCATTGTTGACCAGCATCAGCGCCACAAGCGGCAGGCCCTCGGCGCGATCGTGCGCCGCCAATGCGGCTTCCAACACCTGGAGATCGAGGATGCCCTGCCGGGTTACGGCAAGCTCCGACACCTGCTCGGGCGTGAAGCGTCCGCCCTCGCGCACCGCCGGATGCTCGATCGCCGAAACATAGAGATGGCTGACGAGAAGCGGCGAACGCCCCATCCGGAAATCCGGCGTCAGGACATGGTTTGCCGCTTCCGTGGCACCGCTCGTGAAGATGACGTTGGCAGGCTCCGCAGCGACCAGAGCAGCCACCTGTCGCCGAGCCTTGTCGATGCCGGCACGCGCAGTGCGTCCCTCGGCGTGTACCGACGAGGCATTGCCGGGGACGGTCAAGGCGTCAATCATGGCAAGGCGCGCCGGCTCACCAAGCGGCGCCGTGGCATTCCAGTCCATGTAGACGCGTGAGACCACCATTGTCCGACCAGCATTCCTTCCTAGATAGCCTTCAAGTCCAAAGCCGCGAACAAGAACAGCATTTTTCTTGAATTTTCGAACGGCCTTGCCTTATGAGACATCAGCCGGGCCACGAGACGGCCCCTCAAAAGTTTCGAATGGTTCTAAACTGAGTTCTAGAAAAGCTGACCGGCTTCGTCAAGTCTCGAGTTGGCGCTTAGTGGGCAACCTGAACATCTGACCGGAGTACCGATGCCCGAAGTGATCTTCAACGGCCCCGCTGGCCGCCTCGAGGGACGATATCAGCCCTCCAAGGAAAAAAACGCCCCGATCGCCATCATCCTGCATCCGCACCCGCAGTTCGGCGGCACGATGAACAACCAGATCGTCTACCAGCTTTTCTACATGTTCCAGAAGCGCGGCTTCACGACGCTCCGCTTCAACTTCCGCGGCATCGGCCGCAGCCAGGGTGAATTCGACCACGGCGCCGGCGAGCTGTCAGATGCGGCTTCCGCGCTCGACTGGGTACAGAGCCTGCACCCGGATTCCAAAAGCTGCTGGGTTGCCGGCTATTCCTTCGGCGCCTGGATCGGCATGCAGCTTCTGATGCGCCGCCCGGAGATCGAAGGCTTCATGTCCATCGCGCCGCAGCCGAACACCTATGACTTCTCCTTCCTGGCGCCCTGCCCGTCGTCGGGCCTGATCATTCACGGCAATGCCGACAGGGTCGCGCCGGAGAAGGATGTGGTGGGACTGGTGGAGAAGCTGAAGACCCAGAAGGGCATCCTGATCACCCATCGCACGATGGAAGGCGCCAACCACTTCTTCAACGGCCAGGTCGATACGCTGATGGCCGAATGCGAAGACTACCTGGACCGCCGCCTCGAGGGCGAACTGGTTCCGGAGCCGGCTGCCAAGCGGATCCGCTAGCAGACCGGGCATCGATCCAGGCGGTGGCAACGCCGCCGCCTGCCGACCGCTACCGGGCGGCCACAGAGAGAGTGGTGGCTTCGGGGCCGACGGTCCTGACGCAGTTCCGCCCTGATTTCTTCGCCTGATAAAGAGCCATATCCGCCCGCTGCAGGTTCTGCGCCAGAGACAGCTCTGGCTCCCAAGGGGCAACTCCGAAACTCGCCGTGGTCCGGAACTCTTGCGGGAGACCTGCGACAACCAGGGCGCTGATCCGGCGCCGCAGCTCGTTTGCGACGCCCACCGCGGCTCCAACCGTTACGTGCGGCAGGAAAAGCGCGAACTCTTCCCCACCCATCCGGCCGACCACCGCATCAGCGGGAGCGGCGGCCGTCAGCAGCTGTCCGAAGGCTTCGATGACCCGATCGCCATGGTAATGGCCATAGGTGTCATTGATGCTCTTGAAGTGGTCCAGGTCACACATGATCACCGCGTGCGGCTCCTTGGGAAATCGACGGATGATCTGCAGCGTCCGCTTCTCGAACCCGCGGCGGTTGAGGAGCGATGACAGCATGTCCGTCTCGGAATTGCTCCGCTCGTCTGTCATGATGTCCAGAACCAGCACAGACAGAAGCATCAATCCGACGGCGACAATCATAATGGCCGTCGAGCTCTGCGAGATGATGGCGTAATTGGTCTGAATGTAATCTTTTGCCGTGCCTCCCGCGCCAACGGTAACGGCGACAAGGGCCTTGGCGAAGAAATGCAGACCGGTGAAGGCCAGAAGCAGCGCCAGCGCCTGATCGATCCCCGCACGGCTCCGCTGCTGGAATACCGAACGCGCTGCCATCAGGGCAATAAGCCCGAAGGGCGCCTGGTAGAGAACCGAGTGCGTGACGCTGCCGCGGGGAAGGTCGTAGATGATCAGGTCGACGATGGTCCAGCCAAGAAAGAACAGTATCTGCCGGTGCGGGTTGATCCTGTGGGAATAGAGCCGGGCGACGCCGACCTGCAGCAGTTGCAGACCGCCCAGGACCGCACAGAATGCACCAATGGCAAAGGCCTTCACCCATTCCGTATGAGCCACGGCAAGCTCGCAGAGTGCCGAGAGCGACGCTACGGCAAAGCCCGCTGCAATCCAGCGCGCAGCGATCTTCGACCTGCTCCGGGTGGAGACCACGAAGAAGGCGAGGCAGAAGGACATGGCGATGACGAAGTTCACCCCCAGCAGGAAGTTCGTGCCGTTCATGTTCCCAGACCCAGTCTCATCACCCTGCAGACGTCCATGTTGGCGCTCACACAGCGCCTACACCTGCCGGCCAAATCAAAGGTTAATTCGGAGGCTTCGATTCAACCGATCTTCTGCGGGGTGGTGATGCGGCCGCCCGAGACAGGCGCGGACGTGCCTGTCGTGTTCGGAAAGGTCAAAGGCAGCCCCTGCATCGCCCGCACCGCCAGATACGCCCAGGCCTCGGCCTCCATGGCGTCACCGTCCAGGCTTACGTCCTCGGCCGAGACCACCTTTGCGCCGCGCTCCCCCGCCAGCCTTGCGAGATCCGCCATCAGGACCGCGTTCAGCCGTCCGCCTCCGCAGATCACATACAGCGCCGGCGCTTCCGGCAGATGGCCTGCCGAAGTCATGATCGCGGCCGCCGCCACATAGGCAAGCGTCCGCGCCCCATCGGCGAGCTCCGCCTGATCACCGCGCGGTGGCAGGAAATCGTTGCGGTCCAGCGACCGGCGGGTCTCGGCCGTGAAGAAGGGGCTGGCCAGATAGCTCTCGGCCAGTGCGGCCATCACCTGCCCCTCCGATGCGATCATACCGCCCTGATCGAAGGGGATGCCCGCCTGCGCCTCGACCCACTGGTCGATCAGGTTATTCCCGGGGCCGCTGTCGAAAGCCATCAGCGCGCCGTCGCGGCCGATGAAGGTGAGGTTGGAGATGCCGCCGATATTGACGAAACAGACCGGGCGCTCCGGCACAACCAGCCCCTCTGCAAGCGCCGCATGATAGGCCGGGACCAGGGGGGCACCCTGCCCGCCATGGACCATGTCGTTGGCCCGCATATCGGAGACCACGGCGATACCGGTCAGATCCGCCAGCCGCTGGCCGTCGCCCAGCTGGACGGTCAGCGCCTCGTCAGGACGATGCAGCACCGTCTGCCCGTGAAAGCCGATGACGTGGATGTCGGATGCCGACAGATCGTTCTGGCGGAGGAAATCGCGGATGGCGACGGCGTGCCGTTCCGTCAGTTCCCGTTCAACCGCCGTAAGGGTGCCTGGCCGCTCCGCCCGCTCGCGGATCGCCGTTGCATCCTGCAGCGCCTGCTTCAGTTTCTCGCGGAAAGCCGGCTCGTAGGCGACGCCCAGAAAGGCGCCGCGCTCCACCCGACCTTGCCCGTCGGTGCGCAGCAGCGCCACGTCGATGCCATCCATCGACGTCCCGCTCATCAGTCCGATTGCCGTTTTCATTCCATCCATTGATGACACTCAGAATCAATTTTGAAGTGATTAAGGTCAGAAACAGTGCTAGACGCCGCCTCGCAAATGAAAACACATCCACAGAGATAAGAGATGTCCAGGTTCAAGTCCGATTTCCTCCGTACGCTCGACGAGCGCGGCTTCATCCACCAGATCTCCGACGAGGCAGGTCTCGACGCGTTGTTCGCCAAGGAAACGGTTACCGCCTATATCGGCTATGATCCGACGGCATCGAGCCTGCATGTCGGTCATCTCACCCAGATCATGATGCTGCACTGGATGCAACAGACCGGTCATCAGCCGATCTCGCTGATGGGCGGCGGCACCGGCATGGTCGGCGATCCCTCCTTCAAGGAGGAAGCCCGCAAGCTGATGACCGTCGACATGATCGAGGACAACATCACCTCGCTGAAGCATGTCTTCGCCAACTACCTGGACTATGACCGCAAGCCCAATCCGGCGCTGATGATCAACAATGCCGACTGGCTGCGGCCGCTCAACTACCTCGAGTTCCTGCGCGACGTCGGGCGGCACTTCTCCGTCAACCGGATGCTCTCCTTCGACAGCGTGAAGACTCGCCTCGACCGCGAGCAGTCGCTGTCATTCCTGGAATTCAACTATATGATCCTCCAGGCCTACGACTTCGTCGAGCTCTCGCAGCGCTACGGCTGCCGCCTGCAGATGGGCGGCTCGGACCAGTGGGGCAATATCATCAACGGCATCGACCTCGGTCACCGGATGGGGACGCCGCAGCTCTACGCGCTGACCTCGCCGCTGCTGACCACCTCGTCGGGCGCCAAGATGGGCAAGTCAGCCTCCGGCGCCATCTGGTTGAACAAGGATCTGCTGCCGGTCTATGACTTCTGGCAGTACTGGCGCAACACCGAGGATGGCGATGTCGTCCGCTTCGCCAAACTGTTCACGACGCTGCCGATGGACGAGATCGAGAAGCTTTCGCAGCTGGGCGGCTCTGAGATCAACGAGGCGAAGAAGATCCTGGCGACGGAAGTCACGGCGATCCTGCACGGACGGCAAGCCGCCGAAGAGGCCGCGGAAACGGCACGGCGGACCTTCGAGGAAGGTTCGCTCTCGGACAACCTGCCGTCGATCGACGTGCCGCAGGCGGAGCTGGAAGCGGGCCTCGGGCTGCTGTCGCTGATCGTGCGGGCCGGGCTTGCCGCCTCCAACGGCGAGGCGCGTCGCCACGTCCAGGGCGGCGGCGTGCGGATCAACGACGAGCCGGTGACCGACGAACGCATGACCGTCGGCGACGGTCAGCTGATGGCCGACGGCGTCATCAAGCTGTCGCTCGGCAAGAAGAAGCACATTCTCGTACGGCCGTCCTGAACATTCGCAGGTCTTGCTCAGGACTGATAGGCCCGGTCACCGCCGGGCCTATTGAAACTCGAAGATCTGGCGGAAGATGCCCGGTGCGATGATCGACAGCGGGTTGATCGTCAGCCGAGGCTGATCGAACGGCCCTTCCATCTTGAAGGTGATCCCGAGCAGACCGCGGTCGCGCCCATTGCCGAGGATGACCCCGATGATCGGCAGTTCCGCAAAGAGCCGGTTCAGGCCATAGGCCGGCATGAAGGTGCCGGTCATGTCCATGTTGCCGCGCGAATCGCGCAGGACGCCCTGGAAGCTCGCGCCGATCTGCTCTCCCCGGACGATGCCGTTTTCGACAGACAATGCACCGCCCTGATAGACGACGCGTGCGAACCCGCGCTGGAACTTCGCCGAACTGACGTCGATGTCGCGCTTGACCGCCGCGTTCAGGCTTCGCTGCTGTTCACCCACCGGCGTCGACACGAGCGACTGCAGCCGCTCCTCGTTCATCAACGCGAAATTGCGCAGGTCCAGCGAACCGCTCCAGACGTTGTCGCGCTGGGCTCTCAGGCTGACATTGAGCAGACCACCCTGGATCCGGTCGTAGAGGTTGGCAAAGCGTGCCACCGCGCCGGCATCGCCACTGGTGACAGAAATCGTTTCGGATTGATTCATGCTGCTGACGACCGCCGCGCCGCTTTTCGTGACGGCAGAGAAGTCGGCCTTGGAGATCGTTCCGTTGCTGGTTTCAAACAGCATCGTCACATTCGAGAGACGCTCGTCGCCGAAGCCGATCATCTGGCCCAGTTCAGCCTTGATCGTGGCGCTGCCGTTATCGCCGCTGCCCGACGATCCGCCGGCGCGCAGACGCGTCAGTACCGGGCGCATGTCTGCCGAGGCCCCCGAGATGGAGACGTCGAAGCCGCCTTTCCTCTGCTTCAGAGACACCTGAAAGTCATCGCCCGGCGACAGCTGAACGCCCGACAATTGCGCCGACTGAAGCTGTCCACCCGACAGCGCCATCTCGCCCTGGGCACCAAATCCGTCCCCATCCAGGCGAAAATTGCTGATGCTTTCCTTGGTGCCGTCGCTGGCGATCTCGAAATCGGCTGTTGTCGGAATGCCATTGCCCTTCGTCCACCCGATCCACGGCACCGAAAGCGTCGAGCGGGTCAGGTCGAGAGAGACGCTCTGGCGGCTGTCGTCGACACGGGTAATCTCCGCCTGGATCGTCCCGTCGACGATGTCGGACAGACCGGGCACGAGCTTCTCGCGCTGCTGGTTGTCCAGGGTCGCCTTGATGATCCGTTCCTTGGCGACCGTCGACGCTTTGCCGATCGGCTCGACCAGCGTCACCTCAGCAGGCACGCCGTCGATGGCTGCCTTGGCCGTCAGTCGGGCGGCCTTCATGTCGACGTTCAACAGGCCGTTGACATCGCTGATCTGGCGACCGGAGAACGCCGGCCCGACGTCGACGTCGGCCAGCTCGATCTCGGCGCTCCATTCCGGCTCCGGCGGCTTCTGGTCGGAGATCAGCCCCAGACGCGCCTTGACCCTGGCCGTTGCCGTTCCGCCGAAATCATCCGGCTTGAATTCGGTTTCCTTCAGCGCGTTCAGGGGGCGGAAGTTGGCCAGTTCGGCCACGGCATTGGCATCCCCGGATATCTGGATGGCAAGATCGGCCATGAGCGGCTTGGTATAGGTGGACGCAACGGTGAACTGGCCTTCAGCCACCTTCACCGATCGCCCGGACGGGAAATAGGAGGCGCCGCTTTCGATCGCCACGTTCAGCCGCTCGCCCTTGAGGTCGAAGCTCGCGTCCAGATCGCGCAGCGGCGGAATATCACCCGGCAGGTTCAGGCGGGCGTCCTGCATGTTGAAGGCGATGCGCAATTCATTGGCATTGAGATCCAGCGGATGGCCGGGTCCCTTCATCCGGCCGGCCGGAATGAAGACGGCGATCGAGCCGTTGGTGGCCGTGCCGCCGTAGACATTCTCCAGCACCCATGTCCGCGGCTTGTTGGCCATCCAGAACGGCCAGAACTGCTTGATCCCTGCGACTTCCATCGTCGGGAGCTGACCGCCGAAACTGATCTCCGGGGATGCATCTCCCAGCTGGATCATCAGCGAACCGGCCATCGAGCCCAGCGGGCTCGACAGCAGCATGTCGTTCACCTGCAGCTGACGGTCGGCCGACAGGTAGCGTCCCGAAGCCCTGAGGTCGAAGACGGCTGGCGCTTCGCCGGAGCCTGCTGCGGTCGCCTTCCCGCCGCTGACGAGCAGGCTGAGGCCGAATCCTGGCCGGGTGTCTGCGGGATCGAGCCGATTGAGGTCGACCACGGCTCCGTTGAGCGGAAGGATGGTGGTTCCGAAGCGCACCTCCGAATCCAGGATCTCGAGAGAATTCTTGCCGAAGTCATAGGTCGCCTTGATCAACCCGCCGGAAAGCTCCTGGGCCAGCCCGTCGAAATAGAAGAGGCCGGTGGAGGGCCGCAACGTCGCCTTGATCGACGGCGTCGTCGTTTCGCGTGCGCGCACCGCCTCGACATCGAGATCGATCGTCCCCTGCACGCCGTCACGGGGCGCCCCGTCGTCGGCCCGGCGCAGGAGAAAGGGCGTCGTTTCCAGTCCTGTCAGGGTGGCCTTCAGCGACGACGAGACGCCGTCGATCACGGCAGCGGTGGCCTGCAGCCGTGCGGGCTGCCCATCGAGCGCGACGTCACCTACGACGGAGATCTCCCCCGGAGCGGTGCGGGTGAGGTCGAGGCCAGCCACTTCCAGTGCAATCGGCTTGCGCCCCGGCGCGGCGGGCATGAGCACCTCGATACCCGACAGGCTGATCGTGTTGGTGCCGGTGCGCTCCATCAGTCCACGCGCTTCGTCGAGACGCTGGAACGCCTGCTCGAGAACCGCCGGCAGGGCATCGACACGCACCTTTGCAAGCGCCATCGGGTCCCCGGGCGGCAGAGCACCCGTATCGAGCTGGATGCCATCGGCCTCCATATGCCGAATGGAAATCCGGCCCGCGGCAAGGGCAAGCGGATCGATCGCCATGCGCAGGGCGGCAGCCCGCGTCAGGTGCTGCCCGGACGCCTGTTCGACGATGTGCACGTCGCGGGCCTCCAGGGCGAGGCGAAAATCGGAATCGAAGCGGATCGCGGCGGAGCCGACCGTGGCCGTGTACCGGGGTCCCAGCGCGCTGTTCAGCGCGTCGTTTGCCCGTGCCGACAGCGCGCCATCGACAGCACCACCCTCGATGGCGAAGAAGGCGCTTGCGACCGCTGCCAGAACCAGAAACGTTACGACGGTGCACATGCGCCAGAGCCTGCGCATGCGGGAACGCGACGGCGGGCAATGAACGATCATCGGGTCTTCGGCCTGCGCCGAAGGCAAGGTGTGCAGCGGCGTGAATTCATTTCTGCCGAAGCTGACCTTTTCGCCGCGAATTTCCGCCATTCCTGAATAAACTCGCCTCTGGTGCGCCAATGATCTGGTCACCGACCAAATCAGTATACATGATTTGCGGCCTCATCCCTCAACATACTGGCGAAAGAAAGGACTACGATGACCGAATTGAAAGCCGGCGACGCTGCCCCCGAATTCAACCTGCCCACAGCGGGAAACGGATCGGTCGCCCTGGGCGACTTGAAGGGCCAGAACGTCGTTCTCTATTTCTACCCCAAGGACGACACGAGCGGCTGCACGACCGAGGCGCTGGCCTTCACGGAGCTGCTGCCGCAGTTTACAGACGCCGGAGCAACCGTCATCGGCGTCTCGCCCGATCCGGTGTCAAAGCATGACAAGTTCGCCGCCAAACACGGCTTGAAGATCATCCTCGCCTCGGATGAAGACAATGCCGCGGCCCTCGCCTACGGCGTTTGGAAGGAGAAAAGCATGTATGGGCGCACCTACATGGGGATTGAGCGCTCGACCTTTCTCATCGGGCCTGACGGCCATCTGCGAGCCGTCTGGCCGAAGGTGAAGGTGGCCGGGCATGCGCAGGACGTCCTGGCTGCCCTCAGGGGGTAATCAGCAGGCATTTTTCCGGGTCGCAGGAAAGGCTCCATTAACCTTAACCAGGTGTAATCCCCTGATCGAATGCCAAGCGGATCGATCAGGGGACGATATTGACGCAGCCGGGAGACAGAAGAGGATTTGCTCAGAAACGGCCCGAGCATGTCGTGATCCTCGCCAGAGGCGACAAGATCCGCCACATGACCATCCGCCCCTGGATGGCTGCAGTGACCGTCTGCTTGATCGCCGTTCTCTCGGTCGCCTATCTCGCGGCGACCGCCTATCTCTTTTTTCGCGACGACCTGATTCGAGTCGCGGTCGCGCGGCAGTCGCACATCCAGCAGGAATATGAGGATCGGATAGCAGCGCTGCGCACGCAGCTGGACAGCGTGACGTCGCGGCACCTCATGGATCAGCAGGTTCTGCAGCAGAAGGTCGAGAAGCTGCTGGAGCAGCAGGATGCGCTGTTTTCCCGGCACGGCAAGCTCGGGCCGCTCCTGGAACGTGCGCAGGAATCAGGGTTGATGCCCGCCGGCAGCGACAGTACCGGCGGTGAAGATCCGGAGCGTCAGGCATCGGTCGGCGGTGGCATACAGGCCATCGACGCCCTGCTCGGCTACACGGCAGCAGCAAGCGCGCCGGGCCTCGCCTATGCTCCGTTGCGCGAAAGCAGGGCGGAGCGGACTGATCTCGTGTTCTCTAGGGTCGATTCGTCGCTGAGAGATATCGAGCAGGAGCAATTGGCGAAGATCGCCGGCCTTACGGTGGATGCGTCTCAGACGGCCGACGCGATTGCCAGCATTCTGAAGAGGACCGGCGTCAACATTGACGCCCTCACCACGGCCAGCGACGAAGGCGTGGGCGGGCCCCTTCTGGAGCCGGAGACCGCCGTTGCAGCATTCGATGATTCGGTGCACGGCCTGGATGCGGCGCTCAGCCGCCTCGAAGCGGTACGCGAAACGGCAAAGGCCCTGCCCTATGGCAGTCCGGCGCCCGGACGGACGATGACGAGCCGTTATGGCAACCGCGTGGATCCCTTCCTGGGCAGGCTTGCGCTGCACGCCGGCATCGATTTTCGGGCCAGCACGGGCGAGAAGGTGTTCAGCGCCGGCGCGGGCACCGTCGTGGCCGCCGAATTCTCGGGCGGTTACGGAAATCTGGTCGAGATCGACCATGGCTACGGCATCACCACGCGCTATGGTCACCTGTCGCGCATTCTGGTCTCCGCGGGCGATGAGGTCGCTGCAGGCGCGGTGATCGGCAGGGCCGGATCGACAGGCCGGTCGACAGGCCCGCATATCCACTACGAGGTCCGGCGCGACGGTCGCGCCATCGACCCGGTCCACTTCCTGAACGCCGGCATGAAACTAGGTACCTACCTGAACTGACAGCGTCGGAATGACTATTTCTTGGGAAACGTCACCGCATTGCCCCATTGTTCACCACGTGACGGCAAAGGAGGCTTGGTTTCCTTGACTTTGCAGCTGTTTCCTCCTATTTGGCACCCAACTGTCGGGCAGACACTTTGCGCCGACGCTTGAGTTCTATGTAGAACCGGAACGGATACAGATTTCCCTTTGACAACATTCGCTGATCTTGGCCTGAGCCAGAAAGTCCTCTCTGCTGTGACCGACGCGGGTTACACGGTACCCACGCCAATCCAGGCGGGCGCCATCCCCTTCGCGCTGCAGCGCCGCGACATTTGCGGCATCGCGCAGACCGGCACAGGCAAGACGGCGTCCTTCGTGCTGCCGATGCTGACGCTTCTGGAAAAGGGTCGAGCCCGGGCGCGCATGCCGCGCACGCTGATCCTCGAGCCGACGCGGGAGCTCGCCGCCCAGGTCGCCGAGAATTTCGAAAAATACGGCAAGAACCACAAGCTCAACGTCGCGCTGCTGATCGGCGGCGTATCGTTCGACGAGCAGAACCGCAAGCTGGAACGTGGCGCCGACGTGCTGATCTGCACCCCCGGCCGCCTGCTCGACCATTGCGAACGCGGCAAATTGCTGATGACCGGCGTCGAGATCCTCGTCATCGACGAAGCCGACCGCATGCTCGACATGGGCTTCATCCCGGACATCGAGCGGATCGCCAAGATGATCCCGTTCACGCGCCAGACACTGTTCTTCTCGGCGACCATGCCGCCGGAAATCCAGAAGCTGGCCGATCGCTTCCTGCAGAACCCGGAACGCATCGAAGTGTCGCTGCCGTCCTCGACGGCGACCACCGTGACGCAGCGCCTCGTCGCCGCGCACAACAAGGACTATGAGAAGCGCGCCACCCTGCGCGATGTCATCAAGGCCCAGGACGACCTGAAGAACGCCATCATCTTCTGCAACCGCAAGAAGGATGTCGCGGATCTGTTCCGTTCGCTGGAACGCCACGGCTTTTCGGTCGGCGCCCTGCACGGCGACATGGACCAGCGTTCGCGCACCACCATGCTGCAGAGCTTCCGTGACGGCGAGATCCAGCTGCTGGTGGCCTCCGACGTCGCCGCGCGCGGCCTCGACCTCCCCGACGTCGGCCACGTGTTCAATTTCGATGTGCCGATCCATGCGGAAGACTACGTCCACCGCATCGGCCGCACCGGCCGCGCCGGTCGCTCTGGCAAGGCCTTCACGCTGGTGACACGTTCGGACACTAAGTATCTGGACGCGATCGAGAAGCTGATCGACAAGAAGATCGAGTGGCTGGACGGCGACATTTCAGCGTTGCCGGCTCCGATGGAAAGCCAGGAGAGCGGCGAGCGCGCCCGCAAAGGTCGCGGCAGCCGCGACAAGGATCGCAGCAGCGGCAGCAGCCGAGGCAGACGCAGTGAATCTGCCCCGAAGGCAGCGGTTGAAGCCGAGATCGAGACACAGGAAGAAGTCGTCGTGGAAGCAACAGCGGAAAACGTGGCTCCCGAGCGTGAGCGCAAGTCTGATCGTCGGCCAGCGGCTCCCGCTCGCAGCGTTCGCCAGCCGAGCCAGCCAAGCCCTGCAAATGACGACCGTCGCGAACGGCGCAGCCGCCATCGCGACCATGACGACGGCGGCCCGACCCCGGTCGGCTTCGGCGACGACATTCCCGCCTTCATGCTGATCGTTGCCAGCGCCGGCAAGGTCTGACCTTCCGTGTCCGCCAAGCCAGGCATTGATTTTCCTGGTGTCGGCGCCGGTCTTCTGATCCGGCGCGAGGACGGCATGGTGCTGCTTTACCGGCGCTTGAACGCGCCGGAAGCCGGCCACTGGAATATCGTTGGCGGCAAGGTCGACCTCATGGAAACGGCCGCCGATGCGGCAAGGCGCGAGGCCGAAGAGGAAACCGGGCTGCGTATCGGGCGCGTCGAATTCCTCTGCTCCGCCGAAGGCATCATTGCCGCCGACGGCCAGCACTGGATCTCCCTCATCTACACGACGACCGATTTTTCCGGAGAGCCGCAACTGACGGAACCGGACAAGCTCAGCGACTTCGGCTGGTTTTCACCCGAAGCGCCGCCTGAACCGCTGTCGACATTCACGCGGACCGCCTTCGCGGCGCTGAAAACCGCCTAGCGGCCTTCACTTCTGCGCGCGGACCGCAGCCTCATAGGCAAGCCGCAGCCATTTGGCCATTTCTTCGGGATCATCGAGCGCTTCGTCCGGTATGCTCCAATAGGGCATGGCGACCGGCTTGCCCTTCTTGCTCTCGTAGGACCATTGACGCGCGCCAGCGGACTCGAAGTGCGGCGCTGTCGCGGCATCGGCCTTCAACAGGATCTCCCCGGAAACCTCCAGCGCCAGGATCAGTCCGTTGTGATAGATGCCCTTGCCGCCGAACATGCGGCGGATCGAGACCGGTCCGAGCGGCTCGAACATCTCCTCGATCGCGGCATTGTCCATCGCCTACTCCTTCAGGATCCCACCCGCGGCCGTCACCGCTTCCGGCGTGTCGACATCCAGATGTGCCGCCGGCCCGATGTCGATCTCGACGATCGGCAGCCCGGAGCTTTCGATGATGGCCCGCGCGCCGACATCGCCCTCCAGCTTCCGCACAGCCCCGAAGGTTGCCCGGGGCAGAATGATCGGGTTGCCGCGCTTGCCCTGGTAGGTCGCCCGCACGATCGCATGCCCGCCGGATTCGCGGAAGGCACCGATGAGCTGGTCGATGTGCGCGGTCGTGACACCCGGCATGTCGGCCAGCATCACCAGCACGCCATCGCAGCCACCAAGCTCGGGCGCGGAAAAGCCGCTGACCAGGGAACTGCCGAGCCCAGACGAATACTCGGGATTGAACCGGAACGTCAGGCCGAGGCCGCTCAGGGCGGCCTCGATCTCATCGCGACGATGGCCGCTGACGACGACCAAGGGCTCGGCCTGTGACGCCTGCAGGACCTCCGCGCTCCTGCGCACCAGCGGGACGCCCTCAAACTCGGCCAGCAGCTTGTGCGGGCCGCCCTCGCCCATCCTGCGCGCCTGACCGGCGGCCAGAAGCAAGCCGCCGACGCGCAGCGCGCTGGGTGGTCGGTCCGCGGCCTCGCGCGGCAGCGGTCGGCTGGCGATTTCCATCAACAGGCCTCCCACGCCCATGCCGGTGATATCGTGACGCGTTGGTCGTTCGCCGGCGAGGATGCGGTTCAGGATCCAGTCGAAGCCGTTTTCCTTCGGCGAGCGGGCGCAGCCCGGTGCGCCGATGACCGGGACATCGTCGATCTGCCCAAGAATCAGAAGGTTGCCGGGATCGACGGGCATGCCGACGTGCTCGACCGTGCCGCCGGCAGCGCGAATGGCTGCTGGGATGACATCCTGCGGGTCTGCAACAGCCGATGCGCCGAAGACGATCATGAGATCAGGCTGCTCCGGCCGGGCCAGACCTTCAACCAGCGCCTCGGTCAGCCGGTTCTGGTCGTGGGGAATGCGCAGCTCCTCGATCAGCCGGCTTTCCGACGGATCCAGCCGGCGCTGCAGCAGTTTCGCCGTCCGGTCCATGACCGACGTCTTCAGTGCCGGAAGCTCGGTCGCGATCAGCAGCACCTTGCATGGCCTGAAGGGTCTGACGGAAAAGGCCTTCCGACCTTTGAGCAGGTCGACCGCGGCTTCCACCGTCGCGCCGGACACAGCCAGCGGGATGATCTTGACCGTGGCCACCATGTCGCCGGCCTGAACCGGCGCGTGATCGGCGAGTGTGGCAAGGGTGATGGCCGGATCGACCCGGTTCAGAGCATCGACGATATCGCGGTCGACGACGAAGAGACCGCTCGCCGTGGCATGGAGATTGACCCGTCCGGTCGCCGCATCCGAAAGACGGATGGCGTCGAGGAAGAAGGCTGCGGCAATGGCGGCCGCCGCCTCGTCCTCCAGCATATCACCGTCTTCAAGCCGAACGACCGTGACCTGCTCCGTGCCGGCAGCGGCAAGCGCCTCGATGTGCTCCGTACTCAAAACGGTCCCCTTGGCGAACCGCCCGCTCGGCAAGCGGATGCTGTGGACGAGCACGCATCCCACCGCCTCCTCGATCTCGAGATTGCAAAATTGCATTGTCACTCCGTGGTGACGATGTCGCGCCGGCGGTAGGCCTGCACGATCTGCGCCAGGATCGCCACCGCGATCTCCTGCGGCGTTGCGGCCCCGATGTCGAGACCGATCGGCGCTGCGATCCGGGCGATGGCGGCGTCGCTCAGGCCCTGTTCCTGCAGCCGGGCGACGCGTTTTGCGTGTGTCTTGCGGCTGCCGAGAGCGCCGACGTAGAAGCAGCCCTTATGGAGCGCGTCGGCGATCGGAAAGTCGTCGATCTTCGGGTCGTGGGTGACGGCGACGAGGGCGCTATAGGCATCGAGCGGCCGAGCCGTCAGGACGTCTTCGGGCCAGTCGGCGGTGAGTTCGACATCTGCGAAACGCTCGGGCGTCGCAAAGGCCGTCCGCGGATCGATGATCGCGAGATCATATCCGGCGATCGGCGCCAGCCGTGCCAGTGCCTGGCTGATGTGAACGGCGCCGATCACCACGATCCGCGGCGGCGGCAGATAGACGTTGAGGAAGAGATTGCGGCCGGCGACATCGACGGCAGCGGCCTTGCCGGACCGAAAGGCAGCGGCGACATGATCGCCCAGGCTGCCCGCCACGACCTCACCCTCGAGGATGACCCGCGATCCTCCGGCGTCCATGTCGGTCACGAGCACGGCGGCCTGCCGGTTCTTGCGAGCGGCGTTCAGGGTGCGCAGCGATCCGATATCCATCAGCCGAGCCTTTCGACATAGACGCGGATCGTGCCGCCGCAGGACAGTCCGACCCGCCAGGCGGTTTCGTCCGCTACGCCGAACTCCAGCATCTTCGGCTCGCCGCTGCCGATGACCTCCTGCGCCTCGGCGATCACCGCGCCTTCGACGCAGCCACCGGAGACGGAACCCTCGAAGTTGCCGTTCTCGTCGATGACGAGATGGCTGCCGGCGGCCCTCGGCGCCGATCCCCAGGTGTCGATGACGGTGGCAATGGCCACGGACCGGCCCTGCGTCCGCCATTCCTCGGCGATCTGCAAGGGGTCAAGCGGATCGAGATCGCTCATGGACGGAACTCCTGGAGAGAAAACGGCGTGGGTCACCCTCGGAAGAGATATGTTCGTTCAGGGCGGATGCAAGGTCGGCTACAGACTGAAGATTGTGAACCGGCCGCAGTTCATGCACATGCGGAAGCATCGCCTGGACCCCGCGCGCCCGCGGCTCGAAACCGTCGAACCGCAGGAGCGGATTGAGCCAGATCAGCCGCCGGCAGGACCGGTGCAGGCGCGCAACCTCCTTTTCCAGTTCCTCGACACCTTCCCGTTCAAGCCCGTCCGTGATCAGCAGGACGATCGCGCCCTGCCCCAGGACGCGCCTTGCCCAGAGCCGGTTGAAGTCCGCCAGCGCCGCGCCGATCCGGGTTCCACCCGACCAGTCGGCGACCGCGTCCGAACAGGCGGACAGCGCTTCGTCGGGATCGCGGCGGCGCATCTGTCGCGTCACGTTCGTCAGCCGGGTTCCGAAGAGAAATGTCTGCACCCGCGTCCGCTTCTCCGTCAGGGCGTGCAGAAAGTGCAGAAAGATGCGGGTGTACTGATGCATGGAGCCGGAGATGTCGGCCAGCACGACGAGCGGTGGCGGCGCGTGGCGGCGCTGCCGGAAGCGCGGCAGCATCAGGTCGCCGCCGCTGCGCATGGCGCACCGCATGGTGGCCCGCGGATCGATACGGCCTGGCCTCGGCGACGGCCGCCAGCGCCGCGTTGACGCCTCGTCCAGCGGCATGACGAGGCGGGCGATCTCGCGCCTGGCCATGGCGAGCTCGGAAGCACTCATCTGGGCGAAATCCATGCGCTTGAACAGCTCGCGCGCCGATGCCGTGAGCCTCGCATCGACCTCGACCTCCGGCGCGGCCTGCGAGGTCTGCGGCGCTTTCTCGGCGGTCAGCGCATCGGCGACGCGGCTGTGCCCGGCGCGCGGCTTCTCCCGCTCGCGGTTGTCGGCGGCCTTCGGCGACATCAGGGCGATCATCTTGCCAACGAGGTCGCGCGAGCGCCAGAAGAGGTCGAAGGCCTCGTTGAAGACCGCCTGGTCCTCGCGACGCTGCAGAAAGACGGCCGACAGGGCGGCGTGGAATTCTTCCCGCGACCCGATACCTATGGCTTTGACCGCCGCGATGGCGTCGACACTGGCTCCCGTGCCTGTCCTGATGCCGGCGCGGCGAAGCACTCGGGAAAAATGGACGAGGTTGTCGGCAAGCCGACCTTCGTCGTGTCCCTCTCCGGGGAAAACGAAGCCATCGCCGGAGCCGGTCTCCTGCATCGCCCTATCCTGCCACCCGAAGATCGGCCTTCACCTCGGACAGGACCCGCTCGCCCTCGCCGCCCTGCAGACGGGCTATGTCGTCCTGGTATTTGAGCAGCGTCCCCAGCGTGTCGGCGATCGTTTCCGGGTCGAGCGCGATCCGGTCGAGTTCGGTGAGCGCCGTCGCCCAGTCGATCGTCTCCGCAACGCCGGGACTCTTGAACAGGTCGAGCGTCCGCAGCTTCTGCACATAGGCGACCACCTGCTGCGACAGCGCTGCGTTGCAGCCGGGGACCTTGCGGCGGATGATCTCCAGCTCCTGCGCTGCATTCGGGTAATCCACCCAATGGTAGAGGCAGCGGCGCTTCAGCGCGTCGTGGATCTCGCGGGTACGATTGGTGGTGATGATGACGATCGGCGGCTCGGTAGCCTTGATCGTGCCGAGTTCCGGAATGGTCACCTGAAAATCCGACAGGACTTCCAGCAGAAACGCCTCGAAGGCCTCGTCCGTGCGGTCCAGTTCGTCGATGAGAAAGACCGGAGCCGGCATGCCCGCCTGCCCGAGCGCCTGCAGCACCGGGCGGCGGATCAGGTGGCGTTCAGAGAATATGTCGGTTTCCAGCCGCTGCCGATCCTGGATGCCAGTCGCCTCCGCCAGCCGGATCTCCAGCATCTGCGCCGCATAGTTCCATTCGTAAACGGCCGAGGAGACATCCAGCCCCTCGTAGCACTGCAGCCGGATCAGCGGACGGCCGAGCGCCCTGGACAGCGTCTTGGCGATCTCGGTCTTGCCAACCCCCGCTTCACCCTCGAGAAACAGCGGCCGCCGCATGCGCAGCGAAAGAAAGATCACCGTCGCCAGCCGCCGGTCGGCGAGATAATCCTGTTGCTCGAGAAGCTCCACCGTCTCGTCGATGGAACTCGGGATCGGTCTTGCGATATCGTCTGTCATGCCGCCTCCTGGCGCCAATCTAGAGCGTCCGGAACCCGCGGTCCAGATAGATGAGAGGCGGGTTGGGCGGGCCGAGGTGCAGGCCGACCACCTCGCCGAACAGAACCAGGTGGCTCGCCACCGGCTTCACCTCGGTGACTCGGCAGTCGAAGGCAACCATCGCATCGGAAAGGATCGGCGCGCCGGTCACCAGGGTCTGCCAGTCGGCGCCGGCAAAGCGGTCATCTCCGGTCAGACCGCCCATTCCGGCAAAGCCTGCGGCCAGCGACTGGTGATGAGACGCCAGCGCGTTGAGGGCAAACTCCCCGCTTTTGAGGAAGATCTCGTTGTTTGGGTTGCTACGGTTGAGGCAGACGAGCAGGCTTGGCGGATCGTCGGATACGGAGCAGGCTGCGGTCACCGTGACGCCGCGCTTGACCCCGTCGTGCTCCGTCGTCACCACCTGCACGTGACCTGCGTACCGCGCCATCCCGTCCCGATAGGCCTTGGGATCGACATGCTGTTTTTCCGTCAAAAACCTCTCCGTGGGACGCCGGTGTTGCGTTCAACCGGATATGGATAAACCGGCTCGGCTTGTCTACGCCTCGTTGGTGATTTTGGATTGTGCACTTCCCTGGCCGATTCTCTTTGACGCCTGCGAGCAGGAGTCTAAATGTGTTCCGCAAAGGAGAAACACCGGAAACATGTCACGCACCTGGTCCCTCGCGGCGACTGTCGCGCTTCCCCTGCTTTTCCCGCCGCTTGCCGCATCCGCGGCCACCATCGGCGTGGTGGCGCCGACGTCCGGCCCCTACGCCCTCCTCGGCGCCCAGGTGATTGCCGGAGCGCGGGCTGCTGCGGAAGCGACCGGCGACACGCTGGTCGAGATCGGCGAGGATTGCGAAGCCGATGCGCCGGCGGCAGGCGTCGCCCAACGGCTTGTCGAGGCGGACGCTGACGCCGCCATCGGCTTTCTCTGCGGTGAAACGCTGACCGGCGCCTTGCCGCAGCTGGCCACGGCCGGGATTCCCGTCATCACCCTCTCCGTGCGCTCCAACATCCTGATGGAGGACGCTCTTCGCGAGGACTGGCCGCTCTTTCGGCTGTCGCCGGCCGACGGCGACGAGGCCGAACGGATCAGCGAGATCATCCTCGAGCGATGGAGCGCCGAGCCGATCGCGCTGATCGACGACGGCACGATCTACGGCCGCGAATTGACCAGCAGCATTCGCCGCCAGATCGAAAGCAGCGGACTGACGCCGGTCTTCGTCGACACCTATCGTCCCGGCCAGGAGCAGCAACTCGCCCTCGTGCGGCGGCTGGCGCAGGCGGGCGCGAGACGGATCATCGTCGGCGGCGACCGCAACGACGCCGCCGTCATTGCCCGCGACGCCGCCCAGGAGAACGTTCCGCTTCAGATCCTCGGTGGCGACACGATGCGCGCCGCCGATCGCCCGGTTCCCTTGCCCGACGGCGCGATGGCGGTGGCCCTGCCGGACTACTCCGCCCTGCCTTCCGCAGCGGATGCCGCGACGACGCTCAGAGGACGCGGCGTCGTGCCCGAGGGATACGCCCTGCCCGCCTATGCGGCAGTCCAGATCGTCGGTCAGGCGGTCTCGGCAGGCGGCTCGCAGCCATTGACGGAGGTGCTGCTGGCAACGCAGTTCCAGAGCGCGATCGGCACGGTGGACTTCGACGAGCGTCATGAATTGACCCGCAATCCGCTCCGCCTGCAGGAATGGCGGGGGGATCGCTTCGTTGCGGTGGACGTGCCCACCGAATGATTGTTCCCAAGGTGGTGCGGTGCTACAGGGCCACCAATACCTCCGGAGATCCGACATCATGACGCTGCCTATCCGTATCGCGCCTTCCATCCTCGCCGCGGACTTTGCCAAGCTTGGACAGGAAGTCCGGGACGTGACCGAAGCGGGTGCCGACTGGATCCACCTCGACGTCATGGACGGACACTTCGTCCCCAACATTTCCTACGGCCCGGATGTCATCAAGGCACTGCGTCCGCACACCACAGCCTTCTTCGACTGCCACCTGATGATCACGCCGGCCGATCCTTATCTGGAAGCCTTCGCCAAGGCCGGATGCGACGGGATCACCGTCCATGCCGAGTCGGGGCCGCACCTGCATCGCTCTCTGCAGACCATCCGCAACCTCGGGAAGAAGGTCGGCGTCACGCTCAATCCCGCGACCCCGCTCTCGGTGATCGAGAACGTGCTCGATGACATCGACCTGATCCTGATCATGAGCGTCAACCCCGGGTTCGGCGGACAGAAGTTCATTCCGGCGATGGTCGACAAGATCGCGGCCGCGAAGGCCATGATCGGCGCCCGCCCGATCGAGCTCGAGGTGGACGGCGGCATCACGGCAGAGACGATCGGCGCGGCGACCGCGGCCGGCGCCAATGTCTTCGTTGCCGGCTCCGCCGTCTTCCAGGGCAACGGCGTGGAAAGCTACCGGCAGCGCATCGACGCGCTCCGCTCCGCGGCCGGATAGGTCCAACGCGACATTACATTGAGCTTTCCGCCGCTTGTTGATAAAGCAGCCCCAACTCCTTGTATCGATGGAAGGCTTACCCCCATGATCCCCCGTTATTCGCGGCCCGAGATGGTTTCAATCTGGTCGCCGGAAACCAAGTACCGCATCTGGTTCGAGATCGAGGCACATGCCTGCGACGCGCTTGCCGCCATCGGCGTCATTCCGAAGTCTGCCGCCGAGACGATCTGGGAAAAGGGTGGTTCGGCGACCTTCGACGTGGACCGCATCGACGAGATCGAGGCCGTCACCAAGCATGACGTGATCGCCTTCCTGACCCATCTTGCCGAGTTCGTCGGCCCGGACAGCCGCTTCATCCACCAGGGCATGACCTCGTCGGACGTGCTCGACACCTGTTTCAACGTCCAGCTCGTGCGCGCGACCGACCTGCTGCTCGCCGGCATGGACAAGCTGCTCGACGCGTTGAAGCGCCGCGCCTACGAGCACAAGGACACCATCACCATCGGCCGCAGCCACGGCATCCACGCCGAGCCGACGACCTTCGGCATCAAGCTCGCGCTCGCCTATGCGGAATTCGACCGCAACAAGACCCGCCTGATGACGGCCCGCGAAGAGGTTGCCACCTGCGCTATCTCCGGTGCCGTCGGCACCTTTGCCAACATCGACCCGCGGGTCGAGGAGCATGTCGCCGCGGCCATGGGGCTGAAGGCCGAACCGGTCTCGACGCAGGTCATTCCACGCGACCGCCACGCGATGTTCTTCTCGACGCTGGCCGTCATCGCCTCCTCGGTCGAGCGCCTCTCCATCGAGATCCGCCACCTGCAGCGCACCGAAGTGCTGGAGGCGGAGGAGTATTTCTCGCCGGGCCAGAAGGGCTCTTCGGCCATGCCGCACAAGCGCAATCCGGTGCTCACCGAGAACCTGACGGGCCTCGCCCGCATGGTGCGGTCCTATGCGCTGCCGGCCATGGAGAACGTGGCGCTGTGGCACGAGCGGGATATTTCGCATTCGTCGGTCGAGCGGATGATCGGCCCGGACGCCACCGTGACGCTCGACTTCGCGCTGGCGCGGCTGACCACGGTCATCGACAAGCTGCTGGTCTATCCAGAGACGATGATGAAGAACATGAACAAGTTCCGCGGACTTGTTCACAGCCAGCGCGTCCTCCTGGCGCTGACGCAGGCCGGCCTGTCGCGGGAAGATAGCTACCGTCTGGTCCAGCGCAACGCGATGAAGGTCTGGGAAGAGGGCAAGGATTTCCTCGAAGAGCTGCTGGCCGACGAAGAGGTTCGTGCAGCGCTGCCGGAAGAGGAAATCCGCGAGAAGTTCGACCTCGCCTACCACACGAAGCACGTCGACACGATCTTCAACCGCGTCTTCGGCTGAGCAGCCTCCGAGAACTCCGGCGCCGCCATGACTGCGGCGGCGCCTCATCTGCCTGCTACCGGATCTCTGGAGCAACCAGCTTGCGGTAGAGATGCCAGGTCGAGTGGCCTAAAATCGGCATCACGACCACGAGGCCCGCGAACACCGGGACCGTGCCGATTGCCAGCATTGCCGCCACGATTAGTCCCCACAGGGCAACCGGCAGCGGGTTGGCCAGCGTCGCCCGGATGCTCGCATCCACGGCAGCGGCCGCTCCCACGTCACGGTCGAGCAGCAGGGGGAACGCCACGACCGTCGTCGCCAGCACGAACACCGCAAACACGAACCCGGCGAGATTTCCCCAGAGCATCATCTGCCGCCCCTCCTGCGTCGTCAGGACGTCGGACACGAAAGCCGAGAGCGACGCCGGCGCCGCTTCCCCGAAAGACGACGTGTAGATCGCCTGGGCAACCAGCAGCCAGGCCGTGAAAAGCGCCAGCAGCATGAGGCCGACGGCAAGGATGGACGGCAGCGCCGGCGATCGGAAGACCTCCAGGGCGTCTTGCCACGACGGTTCCCCGCCCCGCTCCTCGCGGCGGCTGATCTCGTAGAGGCCGAGGGCCGCCAGCGGCCCCAGCAACGCAAAACCCGACATCAGCGGAAAGAGCAGCGGCAGCAGGTTCGCCCCGGCGCTCCAGACCGCCAGGAAGATGCCGGCGACCGGATAGATGAGACACAGGAAGGCGTAGTGCGACGGTCTTCGGTTGAAATCGGCGATCCCGAGCCTCAGCGCGTCGATCACGTCGCTCACGTCTATCTTGCGGACGACCGGGCGGACGAGCTGGCTCTCGGCACCGGCGATGACATGAAATCCAGCCATAGCATTCTCCTCATCGGCTGACTGCACTGCCTCATCCGGCAGGTCCGGACGTCGGGTCAACGCAGCGGCGGCTTTGGCCGCCTGGGCAAAAGCAGAGCGAAGTTCGGCAGGTTAGGACGACGGCCACGGCAATGGCTCACGAGCAATGCTCACGGCGGCGCCATGGCCCATATTACCGATTTTTGGCGTAACTGTCGCGTCTTTCCTTGACATCCGCGTCCCGGTTTCTCAAATCCGGCCATCATGAAAGTAGCAGACGCCGAAATCCTCATCATTCCCGGTTACACAAACTCCGGACCCGATCACTGGCAGAGCCGGTGGGAGGCGAAGCTGTCCTCCGCACGGCGCGTCGAGCAGGCGGAATGGTCGAAGCCCGTGCGGGAGGACTGGGTTGCCAAGGTCGCGGATGAAGTCAACGCCTGCAGCCGCCCGGTGGTGCTCGTCGCCCATTCGCTCGGCATTCCCTCGGTGGTGCATGCTGTCCCGCTGTTTCGGAAGCAGGTGGCCGGCGCCTTCTTCGTCGCCCCGCCGGAGGTGGACAATCCGGCCATCCGCCCGCGCCACCTGATGAGCTTCGGCCCCTATCCTCGCGATCCCCTGCCGTTCCCGACGCTGACAGTCGCCAGCAGAAACGATCCTTTCGGCTCGTACGAGCACGCTGACGAGATTGCCAGTGCCTGGGGATCGCTTCTGATCGATGCCGGTGAATCGGGCCACATCAACGCCGAGGCGGGATTTGGACCCTGGCCCGAGGGAACCATGGTCTTTGCCCAGTTCCTTTCACGGCTGCAGCCCTAGTCGCACCGACGCGGCGAGAACGAAAAAGCCCGCGCCAGAAGACGCGGGCTCAGGTCGCCTGAAGCTGCGGGCTCGTTACCGGGCAAGCTCGGCAACGGCGTCCTGCAGGAAGGCAAACATCTTCTGGCGGATTTCTTCATCGGAGACAGAAACGCCTGCGGCATCGAAATCGCCTCGCAGCTTGCGGAAGACGTCCTCGTCGCCGGCCTCTTCGAAGTCCGCCTCGACGACTTCCGTCGCATAGGCTTCCGCATCGCGGTCGAGCAGGCCTGCGGCCCATCGGCCGAGCGACTTGTTGCGTCGAACCAGAGCCTTGAACTTCTGCTCCTCGTCAAGGGCGTACTTGTTTTCAAACGCGCGTTCGCGATCTTTCATGCCGTTCATCTTCAATCTCCCGCTATCGGTTATGGCGGGATCATAGAGCAAAATGCCTGTTGATGTGCAATGCGATTTGTCAAACTTCCCTGCCCGCAGGAAGAGCTGAAATCACGACGCAGCCGCAGCCAATGGCCATCCACTCTGAGTATTGACTATGGATGCTGCCGCCCGAAATCGGCATGACGTAAGGACCACAGCATCCTGTATGATCAAGAGGTGCGATTCTAACCTGTCAGGTCCCCGCCGGGCCTGGGACCGTTGTCATTGTGAAATCCGTTCTTTTCCTTTATGGGACCGCTCAACCGATATTCCACTGCGCCCAGCGGGCGCCAACAACGAGACATTCAATATGAACCGTCGCCGCCGTATCTACGAAGGCAAGGCCAAGATCCTTTATGAAGGCCCCGAGCCCGGTACGCTGATCCAGTTCTTCAAGGACGATGCCACCGCCTTCAACAAGAAGAAGCACGATGTCATCGACGGCAAGGGCGTGTTGAACAACCGTATCTCCGAATACGTGTTCACGCATCTGAACAAGATCGGCATTCCGACGCACTTCATCCGCCGCCTCAACATGCGCGAGCAGCTGATCAAGGAAGTCGAGATGATTCCGCTGGAGATCGTCGTGCGCAATGTCGCCGCCGGTTCCCTGTCCACGCGGCTCGGCATCGAGGAAGGCACCGTCCTCCCACGGTCCATCATCGAATTCTACTACAAGTCGGACCAGCTCAACGATCCGATGGTCTCCGAAGAGCACATCACCGCCTTCGGCTGGGCCAACCCCGCCGAGCTCGACGACATCATGGCGCTCGCCATCCGCGTCAACGACTTCCTCTCGGGCCTCTTCCTCGGCGTCGGCATCCAGCTCGTCGACTTCAAGATCGAGTGCGGCCGCCTTTACGAGGGCGACATGATGCGCATCATCCTCGCCGACGAGATTTCGCCGGACAGCTGCCGTCTCTGGGACATCGAGACCAAGGAAAAGATGGACAAGGACCGCTTCCGTCGCGATCTGGGCGGGCTGGTCGAAGCCTATTCGGAAGTGGCCCGCAGGCTTGGCATCATCAATGAGAACGAACCGCTCCGTGGCACCGGCCCGGTCCTGGTGAAGTAAGACAAGGGGTTTGAAGTGATCAAGGCACGGGTAACGGTAACGTTGAAGAACGGCGTTCTCGATCCGCAGGGGAAGGCGATCGAAGGCGCGCTGTCCAGCCTCGGTTTCGACGGCGTCGGCCATGTCCGCCAGGGCAAGGTCTTCGACATCGAACTGGACGGCGCCGACAAGGCCAAAGCGGAATCGGACATCAAGGCGATGTGCGAGAAGCTGCTGGCGAACACGGTGATCGAGAACTATACTGTCGCCATCGACTGACGGTTGCGGAGCCTGTGATGGCCGAAGTGACGAACGAGCTGATGTATGAACTGCTGAAGAAGCTGAATGCTCGGTTCGACAGGGTCGACTCTTCCCTCGCCGAATTGCGCGCCGAAGCCAACAGCTTGCGTGGCACGATGATTGCCATCCAGCAAGACGTCCATAACATCTATACGACGCTCTCGAGGCACGAACTACGCCTCGACCGTATCGAAAATCGACTGGAGCTGCGGGAGCTCCAGGAAGCCCAATCAAGGTTTGAGCCCCACCCATGAAATCTGCCGTTGTCCAGCTTCCAGGCCTCAATCGCGATCGCGACATGGTCGACGCCCTGACCAAGATCTCCGGTCATGCCCCCGTCACCGTGTGGCAGACGGAGACCGAGATTCCCGATGTCGACCTGATCGTCATTCCCGGTGGGTTTTCCTACGGCGACTATCTGCGCTGCGGCGCCATCGCCGCGCGGATGCCGGTGATGCAGGCCATCCGCGAAAAGGCCGAACAGGGCGTCAAGGTGCTCGGCGTCTGCAACGGGTTCCAGATCCTGGTGGAAGCGGGACTTCTGCCGGGCGCGCTGATGCGCAACACCTCGCTGCGCTTCGTCTGCAAGGAAGTGCTGCTGGAAGTGGTCAATGCCGATACGGATTTCACCCGCGCCTATGGTCAGGGTCAGGTCATCCGCTGCCCGGTGGCGCACCATGACGGCAACTACTTCGTCGACGACGCCACCCTTTCGGCCATGGAAGACAAGCGTCAGATCGTCTTCCGCTATGCCGGCGGCACAAATCCGAACGGCTCGCTCAGCGACATTGCCGGGGTTATCAATGCGAGAGGCAATGTCCTCGGCATGATGCCGCATCCGGAAAATCTCATCGAAGCTGCCCACGGCGGCACCGACGGGCGTGCTCTGTTTGCCTCCGCGCTGGATGTGATCGCAGCCTAACCTCAATCCGCAAGCGACGCCGGACGTACGGCGAACAGCACCCAGGAACCCATTCCATGGCGTTTACTCGCATCAGCCGCGGTCCCGTGGGGCTTGCCGCAGCGGCGGCCCTGTTGTCCGCTTGCCAATCCGCCCCGGTTTCGGCTCCTGCGCCCAACCGAGCCGCCCTGGCGACGATGGAGCGCGTGGCGCTGAGCGCGAACGCCTGCTGGTTCAAATCCGGCGACCCGATGTTTGCGGCCTACCGGCTTGCCCCGGAACTCAACTCCTTCTCCGGACGCCCCCGCATTCTGGCGGTCCCGCGCAACAGCCCCGAATCGCGTCCGGCCCTCGTCGTTCAGGCGGAAGGCACCCCCGCCAAGGTCGACGCCTTCGGTCCGATGATGGCCGGTGCATCCGGCGAACGCATCCGCCGCGACGTTCTGAAATGGTCGTCCGGCGGCTCGGGCTGCTGACGTCCCTGCGCCGAAACGTTGTGGATTTGTCACGCTGACGCGCAGTAATTCTCTACTTGCGCCGCGCCCATTGCACGACCCGGATCTGCCAGTCTAGTTTCAGTATAGTGGCGACTCGGGTTCGCGGTTACGTGTTCGCTTGCCCGGACAGGGGACTTCTATACGGTCATGAGACATTTCATCTCTGCATCATTCATTTCCTTCTTGTTCTTTTCCACGCCCTCGTTCGCTGCAGATCCTGCCTCACCGGCGGTGCCGGCGAACTCTGACGCGCCGCTACGAGAGTCCGGCAATATCTTCGACGAGGTCCGGTTCGGCGTTCTCACGTCCGCCGACAATTCCGAAGTCAACGAGGAAGACGGCCAGTTCATCACAGGCGTGTTCTTCTTCGACCCATGGGGGCACAGGGAGGCGCAAGGCTTCGACCGGCTTCTTCGCCCCCGAATTCACGTCGGCGGAACGGTCGCAACCGAGGATGAAGCCAATCAGGTCTACGCCGGCTTGTCCTGGACGGCAGACCTCAATGACCGGTTCTTCCTGGAGCTCGGCTTTGGCGGCACGGTGCATGACGGTGATCTCGGCGCCAACGATGGTGGCGACGGTCCGAAGCTCGGCTGCCGTACCCTCTTTCACGAATATGTTGCCGCTGGCCTGAACGTCACCGAGAGGTGGAGCGTGATCGCCCAAATCGAACATTCTTCCCATGCCAATCTCTGCGACGGCCCGAACAACGGCCTCTCGCGCGCCGGCGTCATGGTTGGCTACAAGTTCTGATGCTTGAGCAAGAAGCGGCCGGAACCCGGCGCGGCGGGAATTTTCCTGTCGCGCCTTTTGCCTGCTTAGGCTAAAGACATCGAAAAACGACGCCCTCAGCCAGAGTAGATCATGAACATTCCGAACCGTATCGCGATCACGCCCGAACTCGTTGCTTCGCACGGCCTGAAGCCCGACGAATACCAGCGTATCCTGGACCTGATCGGACGCGAACCAAGCTTCACGGAGCTTGGCATCTTCTCGGCAATGTGGAACGAGCACTGCTCGTACAAGTCCTCCAAGCGCTGGCTGCGCACGCTGCCGACTACGGGTCCGCGCGTCATCCAGGGCCCAGGCGAAAACGCCGGCGTGGTTGACATCGATGACGGCGACGTCGTGGTGTTCAAGATGGAAAGCCACAACCACCCCTCCTACATCGAGCCCTATCAGGGTGCGGCGACCGGCGTCGGCGGCATCCTGCGCGACGTCTTCACCATGGGCGCCCGGCCGATTGCCGCGATGAACGCGCTGCGCTTCGGTGCGCCGGATCATCCGAAGACAAAACACCTGGTCTCCGGTGTGGTCGCCGGCGTCGGCGGCTACGGCAATTCCTTCGGCGTGCCGACGGTCGGCGGCGAAGTGGAATTCGACGAACGCTACAACGGCAACATCCTCGTCAATGCATTTGCAGCGGGCCTGGCAAAGTCCGACGGGATCTTCCTGTCGGAAGCCAAGGGCGTCGGTCTGCCGGTCGTTTATCTCGGGGCGAAGACCGGCCGCGACGGCGTCGGCGGGGCGACCATGGCCTCTGCCGAATTCGACGAATCGATCGAGGAAAAGCGCCCGACGGTGCAGGTCGGCGATCCCTTCACGGAAAAATGCCTGCTCGAAGCCTGCCTAGAGCTCATGAAGACCGGTGCGGTGATCGCCATCCAGGACATGGGTGCGGCCGGCCTCACCTGCTCCGCCGTCGAAATGGGCGCCAAGGGCGACCTCGGCATCGAGCTCGACCTCGACAAGGTGCCCGTCCGCGAGGAGCGGATGACAGCCTATGAAATGATGCTGTCGGAAAGCCAGGAGCGCATGCTCATGGTGCTGGAGCCGTCCAAGGAAGACGTCGCCAAGGCCATCTTCGTGAAATGGGGCCTCGACTTTGCCATCGTCGGCAAGACCACCGACGACCTGCGCTTCCGCGTCCTGCATCAGGGCGACGAGGTCGCCAATCTGCCGATCAAGGAACTGGGCGACGAGGCTCCGGAATACGACCGTCCCTGGGTGGCCACTACCCCCCGCGCCCCGCTTGCCGCTTCGGACGTGGCGGAGCCAGACGACTACAATGCCGCGGTGCTGACACTCGTCGGATCGCCCAACCAGTCCAGCCGTCGCTGGGTCTGGGAACAGTATGACACCATCATCCAGGGCAACTCCCTGCAGCGCCCCGGCGGCGATGCGGGCGTCGTGCGCGTGGACGGACACCGCAGCAAGGCGCTGGCCTTCTCGTCCGACGTGACGCCGCGCTACGTGGAAGCCGACCCTTTCGAAGGCGGCAAGCAGGCGGTTGCCGAATGCTGGCGCAACATTACCGCCACCGGTGCAGAACCGCTGGCGGCGACCGACAACCTGAACTTCGGAAATCCCGAAAGACCGGAGATCATGGGCCAGCTGGTCGGCGCGATCCAGGGCATCGGCGAGGCCTGCAAGGCGCTCGATTTCCCGATCGTGTCCGGCAATGTCTCGCTCTACAACGAAACCAACGGCACGGCGATCCTGCCCACGCCCACGATCGCCGGCGTCGGGCTCCTGCCCGACTGGTCGAAGATGGCGCGAATCGGCGGCATGCAGGATGGCGACGAGCTGATCATGATCGGCGTTGACGGAAGCCATCTCGGGCAATCGATCTACCTGCGCGACGTGCTGGGTTCCAGCGAAGGCCCGCCACCTGTCGTCGATCTCGCTGCGGAACGTCGCCATGGCGACTTCGTTCGTGGCCTCATCCGCAACGGTCAGGTTACGGCTTGCCATGATCTTTCGTCCGGCGGGCTGGTGCTGGCCCTGGCGGAAATGGCGATGGCGGCGACCAGGGGCTTGTCCGTCAGCCTTTCCGACCAGCGCGGGCCGACGCATGCGCTGCTGTTTGGCGAGGACCAGGCCCGTTACATCATCGCTGTGCCGGCCGATCTTGCCGACTTCCTCCGTGCCAGCGCCGAAAGCGCCGGCGTGCCGTTCCGTCGGCTTGGAACAGTCGGCGGCGATCGGCTGATGGTGGACGACGTCGTCAGCATCGCCGTCGTCGACCTCGTCAACGCCAGTGAAAGTTGGTTCCCCGCCTTTATGTCGTAGCATTTGAATCCTACAGAGCCCCGCTTTACGAAGCGCTCTAGGATAAAATTGCATGTTCAATCTTTTGCTGGCCTGGCTCATGGCTGATGGGCCGCGTTGGCGTTATAATCGCATTTGGCTGCACGCCCTGTTGGCGGCGGTCGGTCTCACTGTCATGATCTGGGCACTCGGCACCGCAGTCGGCCTCACCTTATCCGAGGTATTTGCGGAAAATGCCGCCCATGAACTGGCGCAATCCGCCCTGCTGGGAATTGCCCTCATCGTCGGCGTTGGCGGTATCTTCCGGTCCAACGCGTTGAACCGCTATGCGGCACTCGTCACCGCTGGGATCAGCGCCATAGGCTTTGTTCGCGAAACGCCCAATTGCCGTGGCGATGTCATGGTCTTCTGTGCATCCGCCGATACGCGGGGCTCGCTGATAACCGCCAGTGCGGTGGTTCTTCTGGTCGCGACCCTCGTTATCGAGTTTCGGCGCCGTGGCACGTTCATGAAGGCAATCCACCCCCGCTTCTCGTGGCCACTCGCCTTTGCAGCGGTCTTGCTGGCGCTCAGCCAAATGGCCGAAGGGCTGCACATGGTCGTGGTGGAAGAGACGCTCGAGCTCTACGGCTACGCGGTACTGATGCTCGGTGCCGCCTGGCTTGCTCTTGTGCCGTCAAGTCCGCAGGTCATCCGCCGCGGGAGAGACCGTTCCGGACACGCCGACGTGTGGGATGACCGGGCAGGCCCCTTTGACCGAGCAACGCCTTTGAGGCACTCTCGAATCGGCATAAAAGACAGGCGATAGAGAAAAGGAAGACACCATGCCCATGAGCCCCGGCGACATAGAAGACATGATCAAGTCCGGCATACCGGGCGCCAGGGTGACGATCCGTGACCTCGCCGGCGACGGCGACCACTACGCAGCAGAGGTCGTTGCAGAAGCATTCCGGGGCAAGACCCGGGTGCAGCAGCACCAGATGGTTTACGAGGCGCTGAAGGGCAACATGGGCGGCGTCCTGCACGCTCTGGCGCTGCAGACCTCCGCACCCGACTAGGCTGCAAGCCGGATCCTTGCGCCGCGTGTCGCGCAACCATCAGCAGAATTGATCCCCGGATCTCTTCGCCGCGCTGGATATTCGGCGATCACATGCTATCTAAGCGGTTGGCAGTCTGGACCTTGAACCCGGATGAATAAGGATATGGATATGAGCGGAATCAACGAATTCATCGACAACGAGGTGAAAACCAACGATGTCGTGGTCTTCATGAAGGGTACGCCGCAGTTCCCGCAGTGTGGCTTCTCCGGACAGGTGGTGCAGATCCTGGATTACCTGGGTCTTGACTACAAGGGCGTCAACGTCCTCGCCGACCAGGAGATCCGTCAGGGTATCAAGGACTACTCGAACTGGCCGACCATTCCGCAGCTCTATGTCAAGGGCGAGTTCGTCGGCGGATGTGACATCATCCGCGAGATGTTCCAGTCCGGCGAACTTCAGAGCCACCTGACGGAGAAGGGCATCACCGTTCGCGGGGCGGCCTGAGGAAAAACTGAGTAATTGATATTTTATTCCGAAGGCGCCGCGTTCCGGCGCCTTCTCTTTCTGTGGGAAACTTTACCGTGACCGAACATTCCAAAGCCACTGCCGCCCGTCTGGGCGGAATGGGCAAGATTGAATTCATTGCACTAATGGCGGCGTTGATGGCGCTCAACGCGCTCGCCATCGACATCATGCTGCCGGGACTGCAGCAGATCGGCGCCGCTCTCGGCGTCGAAGACGAAAATCAGCGCCAGTTCGTCGTCTCGGCCTATCTCTTCGGCTTCGGCCTGGCGCAGCTCGCCTATGGGCCGATTTCGGACCGCTTCGGCCGCAGGAAGCCGATGCTCTTCGGTCTTACCGTCTATGTGCTGGCCTCGCTGGCCGCCGTCGCCGTTCCAACCTTTGCCGGCCTGCTTGCGCTTCGATTCATCCAGGGCATCGGCTCTGCCGCCATGCGCGTCATCACCATCTCGATCGTCCGCGATATCTATGGCGGCCGGGCGATGGCGGAGGTCATGTCGCTGATCATGATGGTCTTCATGGTCGTTCCGGTGATCGCGCCGGGCACCGGGCAGGTCATCCTGTTCTTCGGCGACTGGCACCTGATCTTCCTCTTCATGGCCGTCATCGCGATTGCCATCGGCATCTGGATGTACATCCGGATCCCCGAGACGCTGAGGCCCGAGGATGTCCGGCCGTTTACCCTGCGTTCGGTTCTGGACGGCTTCCGGATCGTGCTGACGAACCGTCTGGCGCTCTGCTATGCGGTCGCCAGCATGTTCATCTTCGGAGCCTTGTTCGGCTTCATCAACTCGGCCCAGCAGGTCTATGTCGGTATCTACGAGCTCGGCGCCTGGTTTGCCCTGGCGTTCGCAGCGATCGGCGCTCTCATGGCCGTGTCGTCCTTCGTGAATGCCACCTTTGTCGGCCGTTTCGGAATGCGCCGCCTGTCGCACGCCTCGCTGCTCGGCTTCATCGGCATTACGTTCCTGTGGCTGCTCGTGCAGTATTTTGGCCCGCAGCCCATGCCGTTCCCGTTGTTTCTGGCCTTCTTCGGACTGGCCATGTTCCAGTTCGGCTGGATCGGCTCGAACTTCAATTCGCTGGCCATGGAGCCGCTCGGCCATGTGGCGGGAACCGCCTCCTCGGTGCTCGGCTTCATGGGAACGCTCGGCGGCGCCTTGATCGGCGCCATGATCGGACAGGCTTTCGACGGCACGGCGCTGCCGATGGTCGCCGGCTTCTTCGCCGTTTCCATCATCGGTCTGATCTTCGTACTGATCGGGGAGCGCGGTCGCCTGTTCCGGTCTCAGAACCCTCCAGTATGAGGGTTGCGACGGAAGCGACAGACAAAGAAGCGGCCCTCGGGCCGCTTTTTTTTGCTCTAGTGCTGGAGGATTTCCCGGCGCAGCAGCTGCCAGCTCTCCTTGTCGGTCGCAACCAGGAGACCGCCCTCCACATGGTGGGGAAGATAGGCTGAACCGTCGAAGCGGGCGACATAGCCGCCGGCTTCCTGTGCAATCAGGGTGCCGGCCAGATGGTCCCAGGGCATCAGCTTGTTGTACATGGCGAAGTGGACGTGGCCGCCGGCAAAGGTTCGGTATTCATGCGCCGCACAGCGATAGCTCGCGACGAAGCGCACCTTGGCGAGATTGGCGAGAACCCGCTCGCGCACGTCCCCGTAGAAATACCCGGCCGATGCCATGCCCACCATGGCGTCGATCGGCGCCGGCGCAGCGACCGAGAGGCGGATCGCCGCGCCGTCCGGGCGGCGCAGATAGGCGCCCGCCCCCTTCTCGGCAATCACCCAGTCGTCGCCCATCGGGTCGTAGATGATCCCGGCCACCGTCTCGCCCTTCCAGACGACGGAGGCCATGACGCCAAAGGCGGGTATTCCGGATGCGAAATTGAAGGTCCCGTCGATCGGGTCGACGATCACGGCAAATTCCGCCGACGCCAGCTTGCCGAGCAGATCGGGATCTGCCGCGACCGACTCCTCACCGATGAACAGGGCGTCCGGCGCGATTGCTTCCATCGCCTTGCGGATGAAGCGCTCGGCCGCTTCGTCGGCTTCCGTCACTAGGTCCGTCGGCTCGCTCTTGGAGCGGACATCACCCTCCCCCAGTCGGCGAAACCTGGGAAGCACTTCGGCCCTTGCGGCCAGGCGCAGGCAATCGGCGAGCTTTGAGACGTCGAGCGGCAGGGTCATGGAGAACACTCAGGAGCGGTTGTTGGCCGAGAGGCCGGAGAAATCGAAAAGAGCGGGATCGAGCAGATGCGACGGGTTGACGTGCGAGAGCGCGCGCAGCATCGCCTCCTTGCGGCCCGGCATGCGCGCCTCGATGTCCGCGAGCATCGTCTTCATCGCATTGCGCTGGAGACCGTCCTGCGAGCCGCAGAGGTCGCAGGGGATGATCGGGAAGGCCATGGCCGCGGAAAACCGCGCGAGATCGTCCTCGGCGCAATAGGCGAGCGGCCGCATCACGAACAGGTCCCCCTCGTCGTTGAGCAGCTTTGCCGGCATGGCGGCAAGCCGGCCGCCGTGGAAGAAGTTCATGAAGAAGGTTTCGAGGATGTCCTCGCGATGGTGCCCGAGAATGAGGGCATCACAGCCTTCCTCGCGGGCGACACGATAGAGATTGCCCCGCCGCAACCGCGAACAGAGCGCGCAATAGGTGGCGCCCTCCGGCACCTTCTCCTTCACGATCGAATAGGTGTCGCGGTATTCGATCCGGTGCTTGATGCCGAGTGACGACAGGTAGTCGGGCAGCACGTGCTTGGGAAAATTCGGCTGGCCCTGGTCGAGGTTGCAGGCGATCAGCTCGACCGGCAGCAGGCCCCGCCACTGCAGGTCCATCAGGATTGCCAGCAGCGAATAGGAATCCTTGCCGCCGGACACGCCGATCAGCCAGCGCTTCTGGTCCTTCAGCATCTGGAAATCGTCGAGCGCCTGGCGAACCTGCCGCAGCAGACGCTTCCTCAGCTTGTTGAAGCCGACCGACTGGGGAGCATCGGCAAACAGCGAGGGACGCTGCCCCTCGCCTTCCAGATCCAGCTGATCGTCTATCGGGCCAACCAGTCCCATGCCATCTCCTA
This sequence comes from Pseudorhizobium pelagicum, assembly GCA_000722615.1. GTDB lineage: Bacteria > Pseudomonadota > Alphaproteobacteria > Rhizobiales > Rhizobiaceae > Neorhizobium > Neorhizobium pelagicum. Next base: position 101,773 of record JOKI01000011.1, read on the forward strand.
GCGTTCCTGGCGGTCCGCGCCTTTGGTCAGGCGCCGAGCGCTTCTGCAACGGCATCGACGGCCGCCTGCGCCTTTGTGCCATCCGGTCCGCCGGCCTGCGCCATGTCGGGGCGGCCACCGCCACCCTTGCCGCCGAGCGCCACCGAGGCGATGCGGACGAGATCGACGGCGCTGAAGCGGTCCGTCAGGTCCTGCGTCACGGCCACGACGGCGCTGGCCTTGCCATCGGCAGAGACGCCGATGAGGCTGACGACGCCGGAACCGAGGCTTGCCTTGCTGTCGTCGGCCAGTCCCTTCAGGTCCTTGGCGTCGATGCCTTCCAGAACCTTGCCGAGATATTTGATGCCGGAGACCTCGCGGATGTCGCTCGCGCCGCCGTCCTGGCTGGCACCACCCATGGCAAGGCGCCGCTTGGCGTCGCCGAGCTCACGCTCCAGCTTGCGGCGTTCGTCCATCAGCGCCTCGACGCGCGAGACGACGTCGGCCGGCTGCACCTTGAGGGTGGAGGCCAGCGTCTTCACCCGCTCGTCCTGTTCGGCGAGATAGGCAAGGGCCGCAGCCCCCGTCACCGCCTCGACGCGGCGCACGCCGGCGCCGACCGCACTTTCGGACAGCACCCGGACGAGACCGATATCGCCGGTGGCGTTCACATGCGTGCCGCCGCAGAGCTCGATCGAATAGGCCTTGCCGGCCTTGTCACCGTCCGTGGACACGCCCATCGACACGACGCGAACCTCGTCGCCGTATTTTTCGCCGAAGAGCGCCATGGCGCCTTCCGCAATCGCATCGTCGACGCTCATCAGGCGGGTCGTCACCGGCGCGTTCTGCAGCACGATGGCGTTCGCCATCTCCTCGACCCTCTGCATTTCCTCCACCGTCAGCGGCTTCGGGTGCGAGATGTCGAAGCGCAGGCGCTCGGGCGCTACCAGCGAGCCCTTCTGGGCGACATGTGTTCCCAGGACCTCGCGCAGTGCCTCGTGCAGCAGGTGCGTTGCGGAGTGGTTGGAGCGCAGGCGCGAGCGGCGGGCATGATCGACCGTCAGCGCGACCGGTTCGTTCGTCTTCAGCGTGCCGGAGACCACCTTCGCGATATGGACGAAGACGCCCTCACCCTTCTTCTGGGTATCGGTGACTTCCAGCCGGGCATGATCGGTGCTGATAACGCCGGTGTCGCCCATCTGGCCGCCCGACTCGCCGTAGAATGGGGTCTGGTTCACGACCACCTGGACCGTGTCGCCGGCACTGACCGAATCGACCACGGCGCCGTCGCGGACGAGCGCCTGCACCACGCCTTCGGCCGACTCGGTGTCATAGCCGAGGAATTCGGTGGCGCCGTGCTTCTCGCGCAGCTCGAACCAGATCGTCTCCGTCGCCGTGTCGCCGGATCCGGCCCAATGCGAGCGCGCTTCGGCCTTCTGGCGCTGCATGGCGTCGTTGAAGCTGGTGAGATCCACGCCGATGTTGCGGGCGCGCAGGGCGTCCTGCGTCAGGTCCAGCGGGAAGCCATAGGTGTCGTAGAGCTTGAAGGCGGTCTCGCCGTCGAGGCTGTCGCCTTCCGAGAGATCGGCGGTCGCGTCAGAGAGCAGCGTCAGCCCGCGGTCCAGCGTCTTGCGGAAGCGGGTTTCCTCGAGCTTCAGCGTTTCGGACGTCAGCGCCTCGGCGCGCACGAGCTCCGGATAGGCGCGGCCCATCTCCTGCACCAGCGTCGGCAGCAGCGTGTACATCAGCGGCTCGCGGGCGCCGAGCAGCTGCATGTGGCGCATGGCGCGGCGCATGATACGGCGCAGCACATAGCCGCGGCCTTCGTTGGAGGGCAGCACGCCGTCGGCGATCAGGAAGGCGGAGGAGCGCAGATGGTCGGCGATGACGCGGAAACTTGCCGCCTGCTCACCTTCCGCCTTCGCACCAACCACCTCTTCGGTCGCCGCGATCAGCGTCTTGAACAGGTCGGTTTCGAAGACGCTCGAAACGCCCTGCAGGATGCAGGCCATGCGCTCCAGGCCCATGCCGGTATCGATCGACGGGCGCGGCAGCGGCGTACGTTCGCCGGGCGCGGTCTGGTCGAACTGCATGAAGACGAGGTTCCAGAACTCCAGGAAGCGGTCGCCATCCTCTTCCGGCGTGCCGGGCGGTCCGCCCCAGACATGCTCGCCCTGGTCGATGAAGATTTCCGAGCAGGGGCCGCAGGGGCCGGTATCGCCCATCTGCCAGAAGTTGTCGGAAGTGGGAATGCGGATGATCTTGTCGTCGGAGAAACCGGCGATCTTCTTCCACAGATCGGCCGCTTCCTCGTCCTCGGAATAGACGGTGACCAGCAGACGGTGCTTCGGCAGGTCGAACCCCTTGGTGACGAGATTCCAGGCGTATTCGATCGCCTGTTCCTTGAAGTAGTCGCCGAAGGAGAAGTTTCCGAGCATCTCGAAGAAGGTCAGGTGCCGGGCGGTGTAGCCGACATTGTCCAGATCGTTGTGCTTGCCGCCGGCGCGCACGCATTTCTGCGAGGTCGTGGCCGTGGAATAGGGGCGGCTCTCCAGACCGGTGAAGACATTCTTGAACTGCACCATGCCGGCGTTCGTGAACATCAGCGTCGGGTCGTTACGCGGCACGAGCGGGCTCGAGGACACCACCTCGTGGCCATTCTTTCGGAAATAGTCGAGGAAGGTCGACCGGATGTCATTCACGCCGCTCATGCTACGCCCTTTGTTCCGCCGAATGCGGGTCCGTCACTGAAAACCACTGGCTTTTATCGCCCGTGTCCCTGACTGTCCAGCCAAACGCGGAACCGGCCGCGCATCTTTCCAGATGGCGGCCGGCTCGAACAATCTCACAATGAGACGAAGGACTACATCTCGGCCGATTCATCGCCGTCGTCGCCGGCGTCCGGGCCGCCGTTCTGCAGGAAGCGGTCGGCGATCAGGCCGGCGTTCTGGCGCAGTGACAGTTCGATCTCGCGGGCCATTTCCGGGTTGTCGCGCAGGAAGGTCTTGGCGTTCTCACGCCCCTGCCCGAGCCGCTGGCTGTTGTAGGAGAACCAGGCGCCGGCCTTCTCGACGATGCCGGCCTTGACGCCGAGATCGACCAGTTCGCCCGTCTTCGAGACGCCTTCGCCATACATGATGTCGAATTCGACCTGCTTGAAGGGCGGCGCCATCTTGTTCTTGACGACCTTGACGCGCGTCTGGTTGCCGACGACCTCTTCGCGCTCCTTGACCGCGCCGATGCGGCGGATGTCGAGGCGGACGGAGGCGTAGAACTTCAGCGCGTTGCCGCCGGTGGTGGTTTCCGGCGAACCGAACATGACGCCGATCTTCATGCGGATCTGGTTGATGAAGATGACCATGGTGTTGGAGCGCGAGATCGAGGCGGTCAGCTTGCGCAGCGCCTGGCTCATCAGGCGCGCCTGCAGGCCCGGCAGGCTGTCACCCATCTCACCTTCGATTTCGGCGCGCGGCGTCAGCGCGGCGACCGAATCGATCACCAGAACGTCGATGGCGCCGGAGCGCACCAGCGTATCGGTAATCTCGAGCGCCTGCTCGCCGGTGTCCGGCTGCGAGATCAGAAGGTTCTGGAGGTCGACGCCAAGCTTGCGGGCATAGACCGGATCGAGCGCGTGTTCGGCGTCGACGAAGGCGCAGATGCCGCCCTTCTTCTGCGCTTCCGCAATGGTCTGCAGGGCCAGCGTCGTCTTGCCCGAGCTTTCCGGACCATAGATCTCGATGATGCGACCCTTCGGCAGGCCGCCGATGCCCAGGGCGATGTCGAGGCTGAGGGAGCCGGTGGAGACCGTCTCGACTTCAACCACGCTATCGTTCGCGCCGAGCTTCATGATCGAGCCCTTGCCGAAGGATCTCTCGATCTGCGAAAGTGCTGCGTCCAGCGCCTTGCTCTTGTCCACTGTCTTATCCTCTACGAGCCGCAACGAATTTTGTGCCATCTGATCCACCTTTAGGTTATTGACGCCCCGCAGGCAACGAAGCGGCCGATAAAGATTATGTACTCTTTTTGTTCTCATTATGCAAGTAGCGTCGCAGCGCTTGAATTACCGTCGTTTTTCCTGACAAGTTCGCATTCCGTTCACGCCTCAGCCGGTGTGGACAAGGCAGTGACCACGTCCCCCTCGCATTCGGCGAGAAGCATCGAATCGGACCCGCTATGACGCCCGTAAAGGCAACCCTATGAGCCGGCGCGTTCTCGTCCTCGGTGGCGCCCATCTCGATCGCCGCGGCCGGATTTCCGGAGACACCGCCATGGGCGCCAGCAATCCGGGCGCCTGGATGGAGGAGATCGGCGGCGGCGCCTTCAATGTCGCCCGCAACCTCGCGCTCCTCGGTCATCAGGTCACCATGGTCTCGCCGCGCGGCGGCGACATGACGGCCGACAAGATCGCCGCCGCCGCGGAGGCCGCCGGCGTCATCGATCGTCCCTTCGTCTTTCTCGACAGGGCAACGCCGAGCTACACCGCCATCCTCGAACACGACGGCAATCTCGTCGTGGCGCTCGCCGATATGGATCTCTACCGCCTGTTCGGCCCGCGGCGCCTGCAGGTGCGTGCGCTGCGGCAGTCCATCGAGGAGGCGGAACTGATCGTCTGCGACGCCAACCTTCCGGCAGAGACGCTGACGGCCCTTTGCGCGGCAGCCAGCCTGGCCGGCGTTCCGGTTGCCGGAATCGCCATTTCGCCCGCCAAGGTCGTTCGCTTTTCTGCAGCCCTTCCGGCCCTCGGCTATCTGTTCATGAACGCGGCCGAGGCTGCCGCTCTGTGTGGCACCCAGGCGGCCACGGCCGCAACCTGGCCGGTGCATCTGCGGCGCAAGGGTTTGCGGGCGGGCGTGGTAACCGACGGTGGCCACAAGCTTGCGGCCTTTGACGCCGCCGAGAGCCTGACCATGGCGCCGCCACCGCTCACCTATACCGCCGATGTCACCGGTGCCGGCGACGCGCTTGCCGCCGGCACCCTCGACGCGCTGCTGCGCCACAAGGAGTTGCCGGAGGCGATCCGCTGCGGCATTGCCGCGTCGCGGATCACGCTACGCTCGCCGCATGCGGTGGCGCCCGACCTCACGCCCGATGCCTTGGACGATGAAACGACCCTTGTCGGCACGCCTCAAAAGGTGTTCTGAGGGACCAACAATCCGGAGACAGACATGACCCAGACCGCCACCCCTGCCCTGCCCATCGTTTTCTCGCGCGAGGTCGAGGCGGCCCGCGCCGCAGGCCTGCCGCTTGTGGCGCTCGAATCGACCATCATCACCCATGGCATGCCCTATCCCGGCAACATCGAGATGGCCCGCAGCGTCGAGACGATCATTCTCGATGGCGGCGCCGTGCCGGCAACGATCGCGGTGCTGAACGGCGTGCTGCATGTCGGCCTGGAGGAGGACCAGCTCGAGCAGCTTGCCCAGGCCAAGAACGTGATGAAGCTGTCCCGGGCGGACTTCGCCTTTGCCCTTGCCACCGGCCGCACCGGTGCCACCACGGTTGCCGCCACGATGATTGCCGCGGCCCTCGCCGGCATCCGTGTCTTCGCGACGGGCGGCATCGGCGGCGTTCACCGGGGCGCCGAAGAAAGCTTCGACATTTCCGCCGACCTGGAGGAACTGGCCAAGACGGACGTCATCGTCGTCTGCGCCGGCGCCAAGGCGATCCTCGACATCCCCAAGACGCTGGAGGTCCTGGAAACCCGCGGCGTGCCGGTGGTGACCTGTGGCTCGACGGATTTCCCAGCCTTCTGGTCGCGCGTGTCCGGCCTGCCGAGCCCCCTCTCCGTCGAGACTGCCGACGACATCGCCAGGTTCGAGGCGGCCCGCCAGGCGCTCGGCGTGCGCGGCGGCATCCTCGTGGCCAACCCCGTGCCGGCGGAAGACGAGATTTCCCGCGAGGAAATGGAAGGCTATATCCAGATCGCGCTCCAGGCGGCGGCCGAGCAGCATGTGGCGGCCAAGGCCGTCACGCCCTTCCTGCTCGACCACATCTTCCACCAGACCGGCGGGCGCAGCCTGAAGACCAATATCGCGCTCGTCGAAAACAATGCCCGGCTGGCAGCCGGCATCGCCGTCGCGCTCGCGCGCTGACGCGCGCGCAGCCACGCCGCCATCATTTTCCGGAGTAAGATCTTGCCTGCAATTCAGCACATCGTCCGGGCTCCGGAGCATCGTGCGGCTCTTGCCGCGCTTGTGCTCGGCGGCATCGCCATCGGCGCCTCGCCGATCTTCGTGCGGCTCTCGGAGGTCGGACCGATCTCCACCGGCTTCTGGCGTCTGGCACTTGCCCTGATCCCGCTGTCGCTGTGGAGCCTGCTGCGGCCTCAGGCCGGACCGAAGGTGACCATCACCCGTCGCGACTGGCCGCTGCTGGTTCTGCCGGGCCTGGCGCTCGCGATCGATCTCGTCGCCTGGCACCTGTCGCTGCACATGACATCGGTCGCCAATGCCACTCTGCTGGCCAATCTGGCGCCGGTCTTCGTGACGCTGATCGGCTTCCTGCTGTTCCGGACGGCGGTGACGCGCATCTTCCTCGTCGGCCTCGGGCTTGCGATCGCCGGCGTCATCACGCTGAAGGGCGGACCCGCCGCACTGGGGGACGGCAATCTTGCCGGCGATGCCATCGCCACGCTCGCGGCCGTCTTCTACGCCTGCTACATCCTGGCGATAGGCCGGCTGCGCAGCCGCTTCGACACGGTGCGGATCATGATCTGGTCGACGGCCACCGCCGCGGCCGCGATCCTGCCCTTCGCGCTCTATTTCGAGGGGAACATCTTACCCCCCAGCCTCTACGGCTGGGCGATCCTCTTCGGCCTCGCCTTCATCAGCCATGCCGGCGGGCAGGTGGCGATCACCTATGCGCTGGCCTTCCTGCCGGCTGCCTTCTCGTCACTGACGCTTCTGCTTCAGCCGGTGGTGGCGGCAATCCTCGCCTGGCTCATACTGGCCGAAGCGATCGGCCCGCTGCAGGCCATCGGCGGTGCCATCGTGCTTGCCGGCATTCTCGTCGCGCGCCGCGGCGGCTAGCGATGGGCCGCCCTTGCCCGCCGAAGCCTCCGGCGGGACGTCTTCAGTTGTCCAGCATTTCCCGCACGGCGACCGCCAGCTGCTTCAGCGAGAAGGGTTTTGGCAGGAAGCCGAACTTGGCATCCGCCGGCAGGTTGCGGGCAAAGGCATCTTCCGCATAACCGGAGACGAAGATGAACTTCAGGTCCGGATAGGTCTTGCGCAGTTCGCCCAGAAGCGTCGGGCCATCCATTTCCGGCATGACCACGTCGGAGACGACGATGTCGACCTTGCCCTCGAGCTCCGCCATGATCTCCAGCGCCTCGACCCCGGAGCCGGCCTCGTGGACGGTGTAGCCGCGGGTTTCCAGCATCCGCTTGCCGCCCCGGCGCACCGCTTCCTCGTCCTCGACGAGCAGCACGACGGCGGAATTGCCCGTGAGATCGACCGGCTCCTTGGAAGCGATCGCTTCGGCCGGTGGCGCGGCGTCCGGGGTCGGCTGCATTTCCTGCAGCACCTGGGCCTCCGGGATGTGGCGCGGCAGGAACAGGCGGAAGGTGGTTCCGCGGCCGACTTCCGATTCGGGATAGATGTGGCCGCCCGACTGCTTGACGATGCCGTAGACCATCGAGAGGCCGAGGCCGGTTCCCTTGCCGACTTCCTTGGTGGTGAAGAAGGGCTCGAAGATCTTGTCCATGATCTCCGGCGGGATGCCGGTGCCGCTGTCGGACACTTCCACCATGACGAAATCCTCCGCCGGCAGATCGGCCTGCGGGAAATTGGCCGTGTCGCCCGCATCGACGTTGCGCGTCTTGATCACCAGCGTGCCGCCCTGCGGCATGGCATCGCGCGCATTGACGCAGAGGTTGATCAGCACCTGCTCGAACTGCGACAGGTCGGTGCGAACCGTCCACAGGTCGCGGCCGTAATCCACCTCCAGCTTCACATTGGTTCCGGAGATCAGCCGGTCCACCAGCATGCGCAGGTCACCGACCACGTCGGTCAGGTTGAGCACCACCGGCCGCATCGTCTGCTTGCGCGAGAAGGCCAGCAGCTGGCGCACGAGGACTGCGGCGCGGTTGGCGTTGCGCTTGATCTCCATCAGGTCCGCAAAACTCGCATCCGAGGGGCGCGCCTGGAGGAGCAAATGATCGGACGACAGCAGGATCGCCGTCAGCACGTTGTTGAAATCGTGGGCGATACCGCCCGCCAGCGTGCCGACCGCGTTCATCTTCTGCGTCTGCGCCATTTGCGTCTCGAGCGCCTTCTGCTCGGTCGTCTCGACCGCGTAGACGATCGCCGCTTCCTCCGGCGCCTCGTCGCTCTCGTCGATCACGGCATTGACGTAGAAGCGGACGTAGCGGCTGTCATCGCCCGGATGGCGGCAGTCGATCGGGGCGATGTCGCCCTGGCGATCGGTCGCCGCCGCCAGCGCCTGCATCAGCTGTGGCCGCGCCGTCTCGTGGACGATCGCTTCGAGATGGGCGCCCGCATCGACCTCGTCGCGCGACACGACACCGGCAAACAGGCGCAGGAAGGGCGCATTGATGCGCAGGATCTTGCCTTCGCCATCCACCGAAGCGATGGCCATCGGCGTGTTGTTGAAGAAGCGCGTGAAGCGCATGGCCGAGGCCGACTGGTCGCCCTCGCCGCCCTTGGGCCGGTTCAGCACAATGGTGCGGCTCTCGCCCGGCGCGCCGTCCCGCATCGAGGTCACGGAGTGGACCAGCCGCACCGGCAGGCTCTGGCCGTTGGTGCGGCGAAGATCGAGGTCCAGCGTTTCCGTTCGCTTCAGTCCCGGCGCCGCCTGCACCGACTGGATCAGCGCCATGCCTTCGCCGGCGACGAAATCGGCGATCGTCATCGACCGCGGCACGAATTTCGTGAGATCGAGGCCAAGCCATTCCGCCAGCGTCGCATTGATATAGAAGACCTCGCCCTTGCGTCCTGCCGAGAAGAAGCCGGCCGGCGCGTGGTCGAGGTAGTCGATGGCATTCTGAAGTTCCCGGAAGAAGCGCTCCTGGTCGTCCCGCTCCGAGGTAATGTCGGTCAGCTGCCAGATGTCCAGCTGATTGCTCGCGCTCTTTCCGGGCCGCAGGTGACGGGCCTTCAGCCGGTACCAGTGCGCCCCCGAACCGTTGGTCGTGCCGCGGCCGAGCGGCTGGGCGAGGCGGAACTCCTCGTGGCCCTCGCGCCCCTCGCGAAGCCCGTTGGTCAGGCGGTAGAGCGCCTCGCTCGATTCCCGGTTGCGCGACAGAAGCGGTTCCAGTGCCTGGACATTGCTGCCCTTGCTGGCGCCCGTCAGGCGGCCGTAGGCGGCATTGGCATAGACGATCCGACCGCGGGAATCGGTGACGAGTATCCCGTCCGGGTGCGTTCCGAGGTAACCGCGCGTCAGTTCATCCGAACGGGACTGCGGCATGACCTCGACGAAGCCGATGATCGACGACACCATGAAGAAGATGCCGACCATGGCCAGAACGCCGAGCAGCCCGAGCACGATCTCGTTGTCCAAAGCCTGCTGGAAAAAGACGAAGGCGATCGCCACGCCGATCAGCACCAGGGCTAGCAGGAGGATCCGGATCACGGTTCCACCCCGCGCTCCGCGGTCGACCAGGGGCTCCTCGTAGTTGCCGCCCTGCTGCAACCTCGTCATCAAGTCCTCACTATTCGGCCGCCCGAAGAAGGCGCAACTCTGGAAACTCTCGGCAAACCGCCGCGATTCTTTCTTAGCAAGTTGCGGTTGATGCAAAAAGCGCCGAAGTGCAGAAAACCCGGGATAGCGACGCCTAAGCTCCCGGGAGCCGGGTCTGCATCTTGCCGCGGCAAAAAAAAAGCGCACTTCTACTCGGCACAATCTCGCAGGAGCGCAGGACGATGATCGATCAGGTGATTAGCGAATATGGCCTTCGGCTGGTGATCGCAGTCCTCGGCGTCGGCGTCGGGTTTGTCTGCCTGATTGGCGTCCTCTGGCTCTTGCGCGGGCGCCGAGGTCCTTCCCCCTTCATCCGCGGTGGCCGCAACCGTCAGCCGCGCCTTCAGGTGCTCGATGCGGCGGCCGTGGATGCGCGCCGGCGCCTGGTGCTGGTTCGCCGCGATGACGTCGAGCATCTGATCATGATCGGGGGGCCGACCGACATTGTCATCGAAAGCGGCATCTCCGTGCCCGCGGATATGTCGGCCGAAGCGGCTATCGCGGCAAAGGCCCGACCACGTGCGCAACGGGATGCCGCCCAGGCCCCACCACCCGCGACGCCTGCAGAAGACCAGGGACGGCAGAAGACGAAGCCTGCGGACCCGGCATTTGAGGCCCAGGCCCTATCCCCGCAGCCGACCGTGCCCATACCTGCCGCACCGAGATCAGCGGCTCCACCCGTCTCCCGGACGCCTCCGAGCGAATCGTCGCTTGCCGCAGCGACAAAAACCCCGCCACCTGTCGAGCCGATCGATATCCGTCGCGAGCCCGCTCTGACGGAGGCAGCCGACATTCTGGACGCAGCCCGGGGCCGCGTATTCCAGGGACCGACACAGCCGGTGCGCGCCGTGCCGGCCAATCCCGGCGTGTCGGACGCGGCGCCGCCGAAGTCGTTTGGCAGCGATTTCGAACGTATTCTCGAGGAGGAAATGGCCAGCAATCTTGCGGCCGGGGAGACAGCGCCTCAGGCTTTCGCCGCCCCCGCCGGGGAAAAGCCGCGGGTCACGGGCGCCAGGCCCGAGCCGTCGCTGCAGGACGAAATGGCCCGTATCTTCGGGGAGATGTCCGTCACGCGCGACAAATAGCGGCGCGGCTCAGCGTCTGGGCGCACCACGGATCAAAAAAATGGCGCGGCAGTGCCGCGCCTTGAACATCGACGGCCCGGCTTCCCGCCTATTCGTCGCGGTAGACCTTTTCCCGGCGCTCGTGACGCTCCTGCGCCTCGATCGAGAGGGTCGCGATGGGGCGGGCGTCAAGACGCTTCAGCCCGATCGGCTCTCCCGTCTCTTCGCAATAACCGTAGGTGCCGTCCTCAATCCGCTGCAGGGCCGAATCGATTTTCCCGATCAGTTTCCGCTGCCGGTCGCGAGCACGCAGCTCGATGGCCCGGTCCGTTTCGGAGGACGCCCTGTCGGCGAGGTCGGGATGGTTTGCGCTTTCCTCTGCGAGATGACCAAGCGTCTCGCGCGCCTCCCGCAGGATGTCGTTCCGCCACGCTACAAGCTTGGCCCGGAAATACGCCTTCTGGTTCGCATTCATGAACTCGTCGGTTTCCGACAGGACATAATTGCTAAGATCGATCTTCTCACTCAACGCGATTCTCCCGAAGAACATCTCAAGGCGCGCTCTATATCCCATTCATCCACGCCGGTTCAAGCCTGTTAGACACGAGAAAACCATTTTTAAACCTGTCACAATATTAGGCTAAACGGCTATAAATTCATCTTTATTCTAGGCTTGTGCCGATATCGGCACTGGCGCGATAGCCCATGGGAACCCGTTCGCCTGTGACGATGGTCATGGTTGACGGACCGGCCGGCAAAGAGCTACGCATCCGGCCAGCGCATTCCTTCGGCAGCAGAACGATGACCTCCAGCTTTCCTTCCCGAATCTATCTGCTCCGTCATGCGAAATCCGGCTGGGCACAGCCTGGGGAGCGCGATTTCGATCGTCCGCTCGACGGCGAAGGCTTCGCGGAAGCGGAGCTTGTCGCCGAAAAAGCGGCCGACCGAGGCTATCGCCCCGAGCGGGTGATCAGCTCCACCGCCGTGCGCTGCCGCCAGACGGCCGAGGCCGTCCGCCGCGCGATCGACGAAGATCTGGAGCTGGCTTTCGTCGACGATCTCTACAATGCCCCGGTCGACGTCTATCTCGAGCTCCTGTCGTCCAATGGAAGCGCGGGATCGCTGATGCTGATCGGACACAATCCGACCATCGAAGAGGCCATGGAGCGGCTGATCGGCGCCGACGAGGCCGCCGGCGCCATTCCCATGGGGTATCCGACGGCCGGCCTTGCGGTTCTCGACCGGCCCGGCGAGCCCACGGGTCCTCACTGGCGTCTCGTGGATTTCCTCACGGCATGAGGGTTGCCGCCGTCGGAGGCTGCCGGAGCGCCCTCTGAGAAACCACTTCTTTTCAGCCTCCCCCGGCGAACCTATATAGGCCGAAAAGAAGGATCCAGCCTTGCCGCCCTCCCTCACGAGCTTCACGGACGATGCCCGCATTGCCATCGACAACCTTGCCGACCGCGCGGCGGGCTTGGTTCACCCGACGGTGCGGCTTGGCGTCACGGGCCTGTCGCGCGCCGGCAAGACGGTGTTCATTTCCTCCCTCGTTCACAACCTCCTGAACGGTGGACGCCTGCCGCTGTTTGAGCCGGTGCGGTCGGGACGGGTCTCGGCGATCCGGCTCGAGCCCCAGCCGGACGATGCCATCCCCCGCTTCCAGTACGAGGACCATATCCAGGCGCTGGTCCGCGACCGGGTCTGGCCCGATTCGACGCGCGCCATCTCCGAACTGCGCATCACCCTGGACTACCAGAGCGCCAGCGGCTGGAGCCGCATGTTTTCGGCGGGGCGGCTGTCGATCGACATCGTCGATTATCCGGGTGAATGGCTGCTGGATCTTCCTCTCCTCGGGCAGGACTACCGGACCTTCAGCGAAAATACCGTGACGCTGGCGCGAACCGGCATCCGCGCGGAACTGGCGCGGGAGTGGATGGCCCTCTGCGCCAGCATCGATCCGGATGGCCCCGCCGACGAGATGACGGCGCGGCGGCTGTCGGAGGCCTTCGCGGCCTATCTCAAGGCCTGCAAGTCGGACGAGCGATCGCTGTCGACGCTCCCGCCCGGCCGTTTCCTGATGCCGGGCGATCTGGACGGGTCCCCCGCCCTCACCTTCGCACCTCTTCCGAACCTCTCGGCCGAGCGGGCTCCGAAAGGGTCCCTGCGGGCGATGATGGAGCGCCGCTACGAGGCGTATAAATCCGTCGTCGTGAAGCCCTTCTTCCGCGATCATTTCGCCCGCCTCGACCGGCAGATCGTCCTGATCGACGCCCTGCAGGCCATCAACAGGGGCCGGGAGGCCGTCCAGGATCTGGAGCGGGCACTGGCGGATGTGCTGGCCTGCTTCCGCCCGGGCAACAACAGCCTGCTGTCGTCGCTCCTCGGACGCCGCATCGACAAGGTGCTCGTGGCCGCGACCAAGGCCGACCATATCCACCACGAAAGCCACGAGGCGCTGGAAAAGGTGACGGCCCGACTCGTCGACCGCGCCATGCACCGCATCGGCATGTCCGGGGCCGGGATCGACGTCATGGCGATCGCCTCCGTCAGGGCGACCCGCGAGGCGACGGTGAACGAGGGAGGCCAGGCCCTTCCCGTCATCGTCGGCACGCCGATGTCCGGCGAACGGATCGGTGCGGAGACATTCGACGGTAACCGCAAGACGGCCATTTTCCCCGGCGACCTGCCCAAGGACCCCGAGCTGTTCTTCAAGCAGCTTGGAGAAGGTGTCGGCGAATTGCCGGAGATCAATTTCGTCCGCTTCCGGCCGCCGGCCGTGGAGGAGTCGGGCGGGGGCATCCGGCTCTCGGTTCCCCATATTCGCCTCGACCGCGCCATGCAGTTTCTTTTTGGAGATCGCCTCGCATGACCTCCTCCGACTTCCCCCCCGGCCGCGGGCCGCGCCGGCCCGGCGCCTTCGACGTCGGCGACGACCGCCGGCTGGACACCGCGCCGACGGCTGCCCGCCCGCCGCGCAGCTTCGACGACGGCGCGATGCTGACCCCACAGGAGCAGGATCCCTTCCTCTCGCCGCCGGAGCTCGCGTCCGATGCCCTGCCGGTGGCCGAGCCGCGGCGGCGCAAGGGGTTCTCCTTCGCCAATCTGGCCCTTGCGGCCTTCGGCACCTTCCTGTCGCTCGCCTTCGGGCTCTGGGCGGACGGTGTCGTACGTGACCTGTTTTCCCGCAACGACTGGCTCGGCTATGCGGCGCTGACCGCACTGGCCGTCGGACTTCTTGCCGTTCTGATCGTCGTCGCGCGGGAGGTGGCCGGTCTGCTGCGCCTCTCTGCCGTGCAGAGCCTCAAGGCCGAAGCCGAGGCGGCCGCGGCGGCACCGCTGCCGGGCAGTGCCCGCGCCGTGGTGGCGACCCTGACGACGCTGCTGTCGCACCGCGCCGAAACGGCCAAGGGGCGTGCCGTCCTCGACGCCACGAAGGACGAGATCATCGACGGGCCGCAGCTGCTCGATCTTGCGGAGAAGGAACTCCTGTCACCGCTCGACCGCCAGGCGCGGGCGCTGATCCTCAATGCCTCGAAGCGGGTCTCCGTGGTGACGGCCATCAGCCCGCGGGCGATCGTCGATCTCGCCTATGTCGTCTTCGAAGTCGCCCGCCTCATCCGCGCGATGGCCGAACTCTACGGCGGCAGGCCAGGCCGTCTCGGCCTGCTGCGCCTGATGCGCGACGTCATCGGTCATCTCGCCGTCACCGGTTCGATCGCCGTCGGAGACGGGCTGGCGCAGCAGGTTCTGGGGCATGGACTGGCAGCCAAGCTCTCCAAGCGTCTCGGCGAAGGCGTCATCAACGGCCTTTTGACCGCCCGCATCGGAATTGCCGCCATGGACCTCTGCCGGCCGCTGCCCTTCCGCGCCGTCAGGCGGCCCGGGATCGGCGATTTCCTGTCGGATATCGCCGCCGTCGGCGGCGGCAGGAGCGAATGATTTCTCGCGTCCGGACCGATAGTTCCGGGACCATGGTTACCAGTCATTAACCAGTTTCACCGTACCCTTGCGGCTCGAAACGGCTCTTGATTGGCCAAGGAATCATCGATGAACCTGCGCATATTCTCCCTGTTCGGCGTGATCGCCGTCGCCCTTGGCGCCACCTCCGCCACGGCTCCCGAAGCAACCGCTGCTCCTCGAGACAAGGCCTTCTTCCAGCAGGTCGCCGGCACCTGGAAGGGTCCGGGCGAGATCGTCGCCGGAAAATACAAGGGCACCAAGTTCAACTGCAACCTGATCGGCGAACCGACGCCGAGCGGCGAGACGGGCATCAAGCTCGACGGCACCTGCCGCGTCGGCGTCTTCAAGCAGCCGATGTCGGCCGTGATCACGCAGAACGGCCGCGGCTATCAAGGCCAGTTCCTGGACGGCGCCGAGGGCAAGGGCCTCGACATCATCTCCGGTGCCGTCAACGGCGACAAGGTCGTCGTCGGCATTAATCGCGCCCAGCTGAACGGCGCGATGGTCGCCAGCCTGCGGGGCAACAACACCATGAACATCACGATTTCCGTGAAGGTGGAAGAGCAGATGGTCCCCGTGATCGGCCTGACGCTGGACCGTGACCTTGACGCCATCGCTGTCGGCTCGATTGACTGATCGCTGCGTGGCGAGAGCTAGGCCTCTTGCCACCAGTCACGATTTTCCCGCGCCAGGCGGATCCCGGCCTGGTCGGCCTTGTCCAGCCACTCCGCAACCGTCTGATCGTCGACCATCAGGTCCGGCGCGATCTCGCTGAGCGGCATCAGCACAAAGGCGCGCTGCGTCATGCGCGGATGGGGCAGTTGCAGGCGCTCCGTCTCCTGCGCCAGCGTGCCATAGGTCAGGATATCAATATCGATGGTGCGCGGTCCCCAGCGCTCGACGCGCTCGCGCTTCATGTCGCGCTCGATGTCGAGGCAGAGGTCGAGCAGTGCTTCGGGCGCCAGCGCGGTGCCGACCAGAGCACAGCAGTTGAAGAAGTCAGCCTGGTCGGTCTTGCCCCAGGGCGGCGTCTTGTAGAGGCGCGATACCGCCAGCACCCGGCAGTCCGGATGCTGGTCGAGTTGCCGCAGCGCGAATCCCATCGCCGCCGGCGGATCGCCGATATTGCCGCCAAGGCCAAGGGCTGCGGTGAAGCGCATTTCAGACTGGACGGTATTCAACCCGCACCTCGGCATGATCGAGAACACCCTGTACCGGCGCGCTTGGCTTGCGCACGGTGATCTCGACGTGGCGGATCTGCGCGAACCGGGCGCACAGCGCCTTGGCGATGTCGAAGGCCAGCGTCTCGATCAGCTTGCGCTGCTGCCCCGTCACCACCCGCTCGATCAGGGCGAACGCCAGCCCGTAGTCGACGGTCTGCTCCACAAGGTCCGTTTCCAGTGCATCGCCGGCTTCCACCTCCATGGCGGCATCCACGAAGAAGCGCTGGCCGAGCGTATTCTCCTGGTCCAGGACGCCGTGCCGCGCGAAGAAGGCGCAGTTCTTGAGGGTGATCGTATAGGTCGTCATGTTGCGTTCCCGCCGTTTCTGGAGGCTGCCGCGATGACGGCATCGGCCATGGCCAGCGCATCCCGGCTGGCCGCCACATCGTGGACACGAAAGATCGAGGCACCGGCAAGCCGCAGCATGGCCGTGGTGGCTGCCGTGGCGATATCGCGATCGGCGGCCACGTCATGGCCGGTTACCGACCCGAGGAACCGTTTTCGCGACGTGCCCACCAGCCAGGGTAGGCCCAGCACGTGCAGCTCTTCGAAGCGGGCCATGAGTTCAAGATTGTCCTCGGCATTCTTGGCAAAGCCGAATCCCGGATCGAGGACGAGACTGTCGCGCCCGACCCCGGCGTCACGGGCGATGGCGAGAGATTGTCCGAAGAATTCCAGCTGGTCGGCGATCAGGTCGGCGTGTCTGCGTCCATCACGGCCGCGCCCCGTGTGCATGATGCAGAGCCCGGCACCCGTCTGCGCCGCCACCTGGGCGATCTCCGGCTCCCGCTGCAGTCCATGGACGTCGTTGATGATATGGGCGCCCGCCGCCACCGCCAGCCGCGCCGTCTCCGCCCGGTAGGTGTCGATGGAAATCAAGGCTTCGGTTTCGCGCGAGAGCCGTTCGATCACCGGAAGGACCCGGTCCTGCTCCTGTGCCGCACTCACCTCGTCGGCGCCCGGGCGGGTTGATTCGCCGCCGATATCCAGGATCGACGCCCCCTTCTTCACGCAGGACAGAGCAAAGTCGATCGCCTGGGCGCTGTCGACGAAGCGGCCCCCATCGGAGAAGGAATCAGGCGTAACATTGACGATGGCCATGATATGGCCGTGGTTGCCCAGTTCAAGGTTGCGCGTGCGGACCTGCCACAGGATGGTCTGGTCTGGCGCGGCCGAGGCGGCCTTTGTCCAGGAGTAACGCAAATTTTTGTGCCTTCTTGTTGCGCTGCCGACGCCTATGCCGCAAGCTCCTCCAAAGTTCAACGTCTGCAGGCTGAAGAATGCCCCTGATTACAAGATTCCGCTGCCTGCTCGGCGGAACAGTCGCTTTGTGCCTGACGGTGACTGCGGCCAACGCCGATCCCCTGATCAGCAAGACATACGGTTACTTCAGCATCGGCGGCCGCACGGCCGAAGACCTGGACAGCGAGCTGGAACGACGCGGTCCCCTCACCCAGGCGACCGGCCATCGCCACCCCGGCGCGACGGAGATCAGCTTCGGCGGCGAAGTCACCTATGTGGAACGCAGCGGCCGCTGCTCGGTCGGGGCTGCCAAGGTCACTCTCAAGACGCATATCATCCTGCCGCGCTGGAGCAACCGCCGCCGCGCGGAACAGGACCTACGCTTCATCTGGGATACCTTGTCCGCCGACATCAAGCGGCACGAGGAGCGCCATGCCGAGATCGCACGCAATTATGCACGCACTTTGGAACAGGAGCTTCAGAACCTCCGCCCTGCATCCAACTGCGAGCAACTGGAAAGGCAGGTCGGCGCCACGACCCGGCGCGTGCTGGAATCGCACGACCGGGAACAGGTCCGCTTCGATCGGGTGGAATCGACGAATTTCGACAGCCGGATGATGCGCCTCCTGAAATACCGTCAGCAGCAGAACGGCGGCTGAGGGCGGCCCGGAAACGGTCGCCCGCCGGCTAGGCCTGCCGCTCGGGAACGTTCACGACGAGCCCATCGAGCGCATCGGACATCTTGATCTGACAGGACAGTCGCGAGGTCGGCTTCACTTCATAGGCAAAGTCGAGCATGTCCTCTTCCATGGGCGACGGCGGTCCGACCCGCTCGGACCAGGCGTCATCGACATAGACGTGACAGGTCGCACAGGCGCAGGCGCCGCCGCATTCGGCTTCGATGCCGGGCACGGAGTTGCGCACGGCATTCTCCATCACGGTCGATCCGTTGGCAGCATCCAGGTCAAAGCGCGTTCCGTCGAAGGCGACGATGGTGATTTTCGTCATGGTGTGGAGATCCGGTCAGTCTGATGCGAGGGAGGATCTGTCAGCCGACAAATCCCGGAGCCCGCCAAACATAGGGTGCACCTGCCCGGGCGGCAATGCCGCCACGGGATTGTCCGCGGTGCGTTTGTCAGCGGCAGAGCTTCAGGACGAAGTTCTCGGTTTCCAGGACCGCCGCGCCGAGCTTGGCCATCGCGGCCGCGTCGGCGCCATTCTCTTCCAGGCGTGCGGCAGCATCGGCAACCTTGAAGGCGCCGACCCCGGCTGCGGCACCCTGCAACCGGTGGGCGGCGGCAGTGATGCCGGCTGCGTCGCCGTTCGCGACGTCCCGCAGCGCCTGGCGCGCCTGCCGGACGAAGGCCTGCAGGGCATCGATCTCGCGACCCTTGTCACCCAGGGTCTGCGCCGCGAGGTGGACGAGGTCGATGGGCCGAGACTGCGAGGGAGACAGGCCGCGGAGGGTGACGGGGGCTTCGAACGCGATGCTGAGAGCAGCCATGAGAGGTGCCATTCCTTTGAACTTGAACTGTCACGATGGTGACGGAAGGCCCGCTCTATCCCGTTAAATTCCGGCACAAACGCGGCTGGAATCTTCGGCTATGGTTAATTTCGCCTAAGCCTCCCGATTTACAGGCGTTTCGGACGGTTTTATGGTTTAAATTCTGTTAACAAGGGTTTGCTCTGCGCGCGCTGAAAGGGCCCGCGAATTGTTAAGGCACGACAGATGTGCCACTACAACACGATTGGATGGGCAGGAGTCCGCTCCTGTCATCCCCGATGGCGCGCTGGTAAGCTTTCCTTATCATCCGTTTGCAAGAACGCCATCCAACTGATTGTAATTGGATTCCAAATGTCATGACGACACAAGGAATCCGGCAGGCATGATTTCCGGGTAGATCAATGGGCGGTTGATCAGCAGGGAAATAGCCGGGCGAGTCCGTAACGAGGCGTAACCGCATGGCAAAGAACACCACGAGTGAAACGGTCGACGAAACGGCCTTCCAGGCTTTGGAAGACGCTCTGAAGATCGATTTCAATGACGAGCAAGACGCCCGTCGCAGGTCCGCGCCCCACGCCTCGGAGACCAGAGTGTCTGACACACCCAAGCAGCGTTCCTCAACCGCACGGCAAGACAATCCTGCCCAGCCGCCCCGCTCCCAGGCATCGGGCGAGCCCGTGGCGCGGGCACCCGCCTTCGAGCCGGCAAACGACGGCAGCCGGCGCAATACGCTGAACATGCTGAAATCGCTGGAAGGCGGCTCGATGCGTGCATCGCTGCGCAACGCCGCCATCGTTTCGGCGTTCTGGGCAATCGGCGGCCTCGGCCTTGCCCAGCTGCTCTACGGCAGCGCGCTGTGGCAGATGGGATCCGTCGCCGGTCTGATTTCCGCTCCCGGGATCGTTGCGATCGTCGTGGGCATCATCGTCCCGATCCTGCTGTTCTTCGCCTTCGCGATCATGATGGCTCGTGCGCAGGACCTGCGCAATGCCGCGCGCTCCATGGCAGAAGTGGCGCTTCGCCTCTCCGAACCGGAGACCGTTGCCGCCGAGCGCATCATGACCGTCGGCCAGGCCGTTCGCCGCGAAGTCTCGGCCATGAACGAAGGCATCGAACGGACGATCGCGCGGGCGACCGAGCTCGAGACGCTGGTTCATTCCGAGGTCAACGCGCTGGAGCGCAGCTATACGGACAACGAACTGCGGGTTCGCGGTCTCGTCCACGAACTCGGCTCGGAGCGCGACGCGATCGTCAACCATGCCGAACGCATCCGGTCGTCGATCGTCGGCGCCCACGAACAGCTCAAGGAAGAGCTTTCGCTGGCCACCGAAGAGATCTCGATTCGCCTGGCGACGTCCGGAGAAGCCTTCGCGTCGATGATCGACACGCGCGCGGCCGCCCTCACCGACAAGACCAATGCCGCCGGCGAGGCCCTCGGCTCGCTCCTGTCGGCCAAGGCCCAGGATCTTGTCGACACCCTCAGTTCGTCCGGCTTTGCGCTGGCGAGCGAGTTCGACGAGCGCCTCCAGACCCTGACGTCCACGCTTGCCGAACGCGGCGAGGCTCTCCTCGGAGAATTCGAGACGCGTGCCTCGACGCTCGACGCCAATACCGAACGGTTGAATGCAGCGCTCGCGGACCGTACCCGGCAGCTGAACGAGACACTGGTGGCCCGCACGCGGGAAATCACCGAAGGTCTGGCCGAAGGCGAACGCAGCATCACCGGTTCGCTCGATGCCGTGCTGGCGTCGCTGAACCAGTCGCTGGACGACAAGGGCACCTCGTTCCGCCGCAATCTCCAGTCTGCCGCAGACGATGCGGTCATGGACCTCGACCTGCGCACCGGCCTCTTCGAGGAGCGGCTGCAGGCGACCGTCGGCCAGCTCAGCGCCACGTTCGACGAGGGTCTGACGCAGTTTGCCACGGCCTTCGACCAGCGCGCGGGCAATCTCGACAGCAAGCTCATGGACAGCCTTGCGCGCATCAACGAAACGGTCGCCGGCGGCTCGGAGTCCATCGAAGGCATTCTCAGCACCAGCATCGCGCGGATCGGCGCGGCACTGACCGACCAGTCGCTGTCGCTGGCCACCACGCTCGGCACGGGTCAGGAAGTGCTGGATTCGATGCTGGAGAGCCGCACGCGCGAGCTCGGCGACGCTCTTGCCGCCCGCACCAGCGAAATCACCAGCGCCTTCGGCAACACCCACGAGAACATCGATGCGGTCCTGGCCGGCCGCAGCAGCGTGCTGATCGGCGCGCTGACGGAGAGCCAGAAGCAGTTCGACCAGACGCTGGGCGAGCGCTCGGGTGCCGTCATCAGCGCGCTGGAAGGTGGGCAGCAGCGCTTCGTCGAGGCTCTCGACCAGCGGACCGCCGCCATCGAAGGCGCCGTCTCTGACGCGCCGGAACGGCTTGCCCAGCTGCTCGACGAGCGGGCATCCACCATTGCCCGCCACCTTGAGGATGGCGAGCAGCGCATCGCCGACAGCTTCGACCAACGCGTCGCCACCCTGGGCCAGACGCTGTCGTCGAACGGCGACAGGATCGGCGAACTCCTCGACGACAAGACCATGGACATCAGCACGGCCCTTGCGCTCGGCGAAGATCGCATCGCCGGCATCCTGACCGGTCTTGCCGAGACACCGGAGCGCATCACCACCGTGCTCGACGAACGCGCGGCCGTCTTTGCCCGTCATATCGAGGATGGCGAACAGCGGATCGGCGAAGACCTCGACCGTCGCGTCGCCGCCATTGCCCAGACCCTGTCGTCCAACGGCGACCGTCTCGGCGAACTCTTCGACGACAAGACGATGGACATCAGCACCACCTTCGCGCTCGGCGAAGACCGGATCTCGAGCATCCTCGGCACGCTTGCCGAGACGCCGGAACGTGTCGCGACCGTGCTCGACGAACGGGCCGCCGTGATTGCGGAGACGCTCTCGACGAACGGTGAACGCCTCGGCGAGCTTCTCGACGACAAGACGATGGAGATCAGCACCGCATTTGCCCTTGGCGAAGACCGCATCGCCGGCATCCTCGGCAATCTTGCCGACACGCCGGAGCGTGTTTCGAGCGTCCTCGACGAACGCGCCGCAGCCATCGCGCGTCACATCGAGGAAGGCGAACAACGCCTCGGTGACAGCGTCGATCGGCGGGTTGCGGGTCTCACCGAGGCACTCTCTGCCAATGGTGACCGTCTCGGCGAGCTCCTCGACGACAAGACGATGGAGATCAGCACCGCTTTTGCGCTCGGGGAAGACCGGATCGCCGGCATTCTCAGCAATCTTGCCGATACGCCAGAGCGCCTCTCCAGCGTGCTCGACGAGCGCGCCAGCGCCATCGCGCAGCATATCGAGCAGGGCGAAGCCCGCCTCGGCAAGACCCTAGACCAGCGGGTTGCCGGATTTGCCGAGATCGTCGCCGCCAATGGCGACAAGATCGGCGAAATGCTCGACGACAAGACGATGGAACTCAGCACTGCCTTTGCGCTTGGCGAACACCGCATCTCCGGAATCCTGAGCAGCGTCGCCGATACGCCGGAGCGCCTGTCTGCGGTTCTCGACGAAAGAGCAGCGGCAATCCTTCGGCACATCGAGGATGGCGAGCAGCGCCTCGGCGAAAGCCTCGACCAGCGCGTTGCCGGCTTCGCGCAGACCGTATCGTCGAACGGCGAGCGGATTGGCGAGCTGCTTGACGACAAGGCCCTCGAACTCAGCACCGCCTTTGCCCTTGGCGAAGACCGGCTGGCCGGCATGCTCGACGAGCGGACCGACAAGCTCGTCGCCAGCGCTTCCGACGCAGGCAGCCGGATCGAGGCATCGGTCGGCCAGGTGTCGGAACGGATCGAAACGGTGCTCGGCGAAGGCGCCAGCCGGCTGGAGAGCAATCTTGCGGCAGGAACGGACCGGCTCGGGACGACGCTCGGCAGCGGACACGAGCGTGTCGCCGAGACTCTGTCGACGATGCATGATCAATTTGCCGCCACGGTCACCGCTGCGAACCAGCAGTTGGAAGAGACCCTCGGCTCCAACTACGATCGCCTGCGCTCCACGCTCGAGAAGCGTGGCGACATGATCTCGGTCGCCCTCACCCAGGCCCACGACCAGATCGTCGACCTGATGTCCGACCAGGTGACGACCATCGGCACGACGATCGCCACCAGCGCCGGCCTGCTGGAAATGTCGCTGGAGCTGCAGCAGGAAGAGTTCCGGGCCGCCATCGACGGCGCCGGCACAGACCTGGAGCAGCGTCTCAGCTCCACCGCCGGCACCATCGCCGCCAAACTGAACGACGCCGCGCAGGAAATTACCCGCTCTGCCGACGAGTTTTCCGGCCGCATCGAACATACGGTCGGCAGCGTTGCCGCCGCCCTCAACGACAGCGGCAGCAAGATCGAAACCACGTTCGGCGGTCTCGAAGGCCGGATCCGCGACGAACTGGCGGGCGTCACGGAGCTGGTCGATGGTGCCGGACGCAATCTCGGCGATACGCTCGCCCAGCGCACCGCCGATCTCGAGCGCGTCAGCACCGATGCCCACGACCGGATCGCCGGCACGATGGACAGCGGCACAGCACGTCTCGACGAACGCCTTTCGACCATGGATCGCGCCCTGACGATCGGCCTCGACAATGTCTCGCGGACCATCGAGGGCAAGGCTGCAGGCCTTGCCGCGACGCTGCGGGAAGCCGTGACCGCTGCCGCAGAGGGCATGGACAGCGAAGCCATGCGCTCCGCAGAGATGCTGACACGCGCCGGCGCCGAGTTCACGGACGAGCTCTCGAACCGCAATGCGGAGTTCACCAAATCGATCGAGGAGCGCTCGAACGAGATCGTCACACGGATTTCCGAAACTCAGAGCCGCCTTGCAGGCCAGGCCGCCACGGTGGCGCAAGCCTTCTCCGAGGCCGGCAATTCCATCGTCAACAAGGTGGCCGAGGCCGATTCTCTCGTCAAACGACAGGTGAACGCGATCTCGCAGGCGCTGGGCGAAGCAGAGCAGGCTCTGGAAGCCCGCGGCGGCGCATTGCGCGGCACGCTGTCCAACACCGCCGCCGAACTGCAGGCGGCCATGGACAACGTCGACAAGGCGCTTGCCGCCCGCGGCGATGCGATCCGCTCGGCACTCGACAGCCGCGCTCGCGACCTCAATTCGATGCTGGCCAGCCGCACCACGGAACTGTCGCGCATCATCGAGGAACAGGCCAAGCCGGTCGTCGAGGAATATGCGGTCGCCAGCCAGTCCGCCGCCGACCAGATTGCCGTCGCCACCCAGGAAGGCACCGATCGCCTCGCTGCCGCCGTCAACGAGAGCGCCGGCCGGATCCGCAACGAGAACAATGCGCTCGTCGATGCGATCGCATCGCGGACCAACGAGGCGCTGTCGGCCCTCACGCAGCGGGCGGAGAATACCGCCGGTGCGATTCTCGCGGTCGAACGCGGCCTCACCGGCAACGTCAACGCCCTGATCGACCGGCTCGCGGAAAGCAATTCCGGGATCACCGACATCGTCGAGCGGGCGACCCGCAACATCACATCCGCAGCCGACCAGGCATCGGCCCGTCTTGCCGGCGTCGATGAAAAGCTCGATGCCACGGCCAACCGCTTCCAGGAATCGGCAAGCCATGCAGCAGACATGGTGTCCGGCTCGAGCCGGCTCCTGGAAAACAACATCGATCGGCTGGCCAGCATCTCCGGACAGACGCTCAATCAGGTCGGCGGCATCGTCGGGCGCTTTGATGAGCACTCCAAGGTGCTTGCCCAGGCGTCGGAACTGCTGGGTGCAGCCCAGTCGAACCTCGCCAACACGCTGGGCGAGCGCCAGAACGCGCTCCGCAGCCTGTCGATCGGACTGGTCAAGCAGTCGGAAGAAATCGAAGCGACCATGCGCAACCTGACGACGCTGGTGGAGGGCTCGTTCGAGCGCGCCGGCGAGCGGTCTTCGCAGGTTGCCTCCCATCTGCGCGAAAGCCTGCACGGCGCCTTTGCAGACATCGGCCGCACGCTCGGCGAAACGCAGCAGCGGGCCGACATCACGGCACAGGCGATGCGCGAGGCACTGACGGGCGCCGGCGAAGAAGCCAATCGTGCCATCGACCAGACCTTGTCGAATGCCGAGAACCGCGCCAAGGGTCTGTCCGAGCGCATCCGCGGCAGTGTCGAAAGCTCGTTCGGCGATGTCGAGCGGATGCTAGGCGAAGCCGCCAACCGGTCCGACACCGCTGCCTCCCACCTGCGCGAGACATTGCGCCAGTCGGTGGAAGAGGCCGTCGGACGCTTCGCGGGCGCAACGGACGAAATCCGTCGCTCGGCCAACGAGATCCGCGAAGAGCTCGACAGCACCCGCTCCGAGCTGAAGCGCGGCGCGTTCGACCTTCCGGAAGAAGCCAAGGAAAGCGCGGCTGCGATGCGGCGCGCGGTCTCCGAGCAGATCAAGGCGCTCCAGGACCTCTCGCAGCTCGTCGGTCGCTCGACGCAGCAGCTCGAGGTCTCGCAGCCTGCTCCGGCGCGTGCCCCAGCACCGGCGCCCGCGCCAGCACCACGGCCGCAGCCGGTCGCAGCCCTGCCGCAGCAGCCAGTAGCGGCTCCGCGCAGCGACCTGCTGTCATCGGGCCTGCGCGGTTCGATCAATGTCGATCGTCCGGCACAACCGTTGCAGCCGCGTCCTTCCGAGCCCTCGACTGGGCGACGGGATGAGGGTGGCTGGATCAGCGACCTCCTGCGCGGTGCGTCCGAAGGGGCAGAGGCACCGGCCCGTCAGGCACCGCGCCAGCCCGAACAGCCGGCTCCGCGCGGCAATGGCGACAACCGCAATCCGCGGCACATGGTGGAATCGCTGAACTCGCTGTCGGTGGATATCGCGCGCGCCATCGATCATGACGCCTCGGTGGACCTCTGGCGCCGCTATCAGCGCGGCGAGCGGGATGTCTTCACCCGCCGCCTCTACACGCTGAAGGGTCAGCAGACCTTCGACGAGATCAAGCGCAAGTACGAACGCGAGCCGGAGTTCCGCACCGCGGTGGATCGCTACATCGCCGACTTCGAGAAGCTGCTCAGCGACGTGGCCCGCACCGACCGCGACAAGTCGGTCACCCAGAGCTACCTGACCTCCGATACCGGCAAGGTCTATACCATGCTGGCGCATGCGGCCGGGCGCTTCAACTGAAGCGATCCGACTGCTGATTGAGAAAACGAAAATGGCCGCCCCGAGGGCGGCCATTTTCGTTCGGGATGTAGGTGCGTCGTGCCGTCAGACCCGAGGCGGCTACATGGACTGCAGCGACCAGTCGACGATCTCGGCACCGACGGCGGCAAAGGCGTTGTTGAGCGCCGCGACGAAATCCCGGTTCTCCGTCCCGGAGACCGGCACGGTCGCCCGGAAGGCGCGCTGGGCGCGGACGGTGCCGTTTCGGTCGTTGAGGATCTTCACGAAGATCTCGACATTGGCGACATCGGCACCGCTGGTGTCGACTTCGAACGCACGAATTTCGGCCACCACCTGATAGTCGATCGCCAGGCCCTGCCCCGGCTGGCCGACGCCGCCAAGACGACCGCTGTTTTCGAACGCCGCCACGAGCTTGGCCTGAACCATGCGCGGCAGGGTATCGCCCCACTGCGATTCCGCCAGATACTGGATTTCCGACGGCGAGACCCGGACCACGACCTGGTCGCTCGCAATCGACTTCAGTGCCGTCGGCTCCGGCACCAGGATCTGCCTTCCGCGCGCGGAAGGCCCCGTGCTGGAGGGGGTGATGGAAAGGTCGAAAGTGTCATTGTTGGCCTTCGTGCCGCAGCCCGCCGCCAGGGCGGCGATCATCGGCAGCACCATCAGCGCGCCGGGGCGAAGCGGACCCGTGTTGAAGAACGTCAAACCTGTCATGAGTACTCAGTCCCTATCGCCGCGTTCTGCCGTCATACTGTTTTACCGTCTCGCCACCAAAGATCAGGCGCTGCGGGTTCTCGTCGAAATTGGTGATCGTGCTGTCGAGGCTGCGAACCGTGCGCCGGGTGTCTTCCACCAGCGTCTGGATGTCGCGCAGGCCGGAGGCCGAGAAGCGCTGCAGGCTGTCTGCAATCGGCCCCACGCGGCCATTGATGTTGTCGGCAACCGTGCGGAAGGACTGCAGCGTTCTGCTGGCTTCCGCAAACAGCGACTCGGAATCGTCGCCCGACAGCATGGTGTCGACCTTGGCGAGAATGCCGTCGACGCGGTTCGACGCGTTGTTGAGCTTCTGCGCCAGCTCCGTGAAGTCGTTGATCGCCCGATTGATGTCGTCGCGCTGGTTGGCCACCCCGTCGACGACCTCACGTGCCGATGATAGCGCACTGCGTGCGTCCTCGCTGGCTGCCGTCAGGTTGTTGACCGCGGTTCCGACATTCTGCGGGTTGATCGCCGCCATCAGTGTATCGGCCCGTTGGACCACAGACCGCGCATCCGTCGTCACCTGCTGGAAGCTGGAAGAAGCCGACCGGATGTTCTGGGCGATCTCGTCGAGATTGTCGGAGGCATTGGCGACATTGAGGCTGACGCGTTCGGCATTGGTGACCACCGCGTTGATCTTTTCTGCATCGACCGCACGCACCAGTTCCTCGGCTGCGGCAAGCGTGGAGTCCACGCGCTGTGAAACGCCGTTGAAGGTCACCGACAGCGCCGACATGCTCTCCAGGAAGTCGTCGATCGCACCCGCATTGCTGCTGAGCGATGCCGAGAAGACCTCGGCGTTACGGATCGTCTGCGTCAGCGGACCGCGTGCATCCGCGACAAAGCCCTGCAGATCGCCGATCGCGTCATTGGCGCGCTCCAGAATCTTGTCGGCGGTTGCCAAAAGGTTGGTGACGCTCGACTGATCGGCGATCAGCACCGCCGGACGGCCGGTATCTATTGCCTGCCGAAGGATGCTCTCTTCGCCCTTGTTGCCGCCGGAGAGCTCTATATAGGCAGCCCCCGTCAGGCCCTGCACTTCCAGCACCGCCTTGGTCGAGGGAAAGACGGGCGCGTCGGCGCGCACTTCGGTGAAGGCGATCGAATATTGCGGATCGTCCGGGTCGATGGAGAGGTTGCGCACCGAGCCCACCGGAATGCCGTTGAAGCGCACCGGCGAGCCCACCGACAGACCGTTTGCGGACCCGGGGATGCGGATCGCCAGCTCGGCCACCGGACCACCCCGCCCCGACTGGGCCATCCAGTAGACGAAACCGAATGCGGCGGCGATCACCAGCAAGGTGAAGAACCCGACGATTGCGTAATTTGCTTTGGTTTCCATGGCCTCAGTCACTCTGTGCAGTTGGCGTCGCGTCCTGTTCCGTGGTCACCACGGAACGGGCCCGCTTGCCGCGGAAGTAGGATTGAACCCACGGATCGTCGAACGCGAACATATCCTCCAGCGTGCCTTCCACCAATACCCGCTTCTGTCCGAGCACGGCAATACGGTCGCAAACTGAAAAAAGGCTGTCGAGGTCGTGGGTTACCATGTAGACCGTCAGCCCGAGGGTGTCTCGCAGCCGGGCGATCAGCATGTCGAATTCGGCCGCGCCGATCGGGTCGAGACCCGAGGTCGGCTCGTCGAGGAAGACGAGGTCCGGATCCAGCGCCAGCGCCCTTGCGAGCGCCGCACGCTTGATCATGCCCCCGGACAGTTCCGACGGATATTTGTCGGCCGCTTCCGGTGCGAGCCCGACCATCTCGATCTTCAGAAACGCAAGCTCGTCCATCAGCGACTGCGGCAGGTCGAGATATTCCCGCATGGGCAGTTGGATGTTCTCCTTGACCGTCAGCGAGGAAAACAGCGCGCCATGCTGGAAGAGCACCCCGAGCCGCGTGTCGAGAGCAACTCTCTGCTCGTCGGTCGCCTCGTCGTAGTCCGTCCCAAGGATCTTGATGCTTCCGCCGCGCCGCGGCAGAAGACGCAGCACCGTGCGCATCAGCACCGATTTACCCGTGCCCGAAGCGCCGACGAAACCCAGGATCTCGCCGCGATAGATATCGAGGTTGAGGTTGTCGAGCACGATGGTGGAGCCGAAGCCCACCGTCAGGTCGTGCACCGACAGGACAACCTGCCTTTCTTTCTGGGCCGCATCTTTTTGTGTTCCCGCCACGCGGTCGCTCCTAGAAATCGATCGCTGAGTAGAAGATGGCGAAGAAGGAATCCATGACGATCACGGCGAAGATCGACTTCACCACCGAGGCCGTCACGTGCTTGCCGAGCGATTCCGCACTGCCGCCGACCTTCATGCCCTCGACCGCGGCAACGATGCCGATGGCGAGCGCCATGAACGGCGCCTTGATCATGCCGGATGCCACCGAGGTATGGTCGACCGCTTGATGAAGGCGCGCCAGGAAAGTTTCGAAGGTAATGCCGGAATAGGTCCAGGTGACGACGGCGGCACCGTAAAGCGCTGCAAAGTTTGCGATAATCGTCAGGAGTGGCAGAATGATGGTCAATGCCACCAGCCTCGGAAAGATCAGCACGCCCACCGGGTTCAGCCCGATCACCGTCAGCGCGTCGATCTCCTCGCGCATCTTCATCGAGCCGATCTCGGCGGTGATCGCGCTGCCGGAGCGGCCGGCGATCATGATCGCCGTCAGAAGCACGCCGACCTCGCGCAGCTGCAGGATGCCGACGAGGTCGACGACGAAGATCTCGGCGCCGAAATAGCGAAGCTGGAAGGCGCCCTGCTGGGCGATGATCGCCCCGATCAGGAAGGACATCAACGCGATGATCGGGACGGCCCGGACGCCCATGTGGTCGATCTGGTTGACCACGGAGGCCGGCGAGATGCCGCCGCCCTTGCCGAACTTCATCTGCGCGCCCCGGACGGCCGAGCCCAGGATGTGCATGGCAGCGACCAGATCGCCGGCGACATCTGTGACGATCCGCCCGACCGGCGTGAATGTCCGCTCGAACAGCGAGGGCCGTGGGCCGGTTGGAGCGGCGGGTGCGGGTGCCCGTTCCGGAAGAACGGCGATCAGCTCGTCGATATTGCTGGTTGCCCCGACCAGCGCCACATCGCGTCCCTGCGTCTGTTTTGCGGTGATCAGGCGCCGGATCAGCCAGGCGCCGGCGGTGTCCATGGCATCGACGCCGGAGAGATCGATCTCAATCCGGCCGCGCCCGGTGCTCGTCTCCAGCCCCTCCAGCGTCGGCAGGACGCTTGTGATGCTGTGGTTGCGCCAATCGCCACGCGCGACGAATCGCTCGCCATCGCCCCCGGAGGTCTGCTCGGCAGCCATTTCGGCGGCCCGGGTGTCGGCGGTCAATGATGGCACTGGTATCTTTCGTGAACTGGGCGAATTGGCGACGCCGCTCGATTGATCGCGGCTATCAACCGGCAATATAGTCGGCTCCTCAGGAAATACCACGACAGGACGCTCAAAAGCATGCGCCGTAACCTTGAAGCCACAATCGAGAGATTTCCGATTGCCGGGGTTTTCACCATCTCCCGCGGATCGAAGACGGAGGCAGAGGTCGTGACCTGCACGATCCGAGCAGGTGGCCTGATCGGCCGCGGCGAATGCGTGCCCTACAGGCGCTACGGCGAGACGATCGAAGGCGTGCTGGAGGACGTCCGTTCGGTTTCCGAAGCGATCTTCGAGGGTGCCGACCGGGCCGGGCTGCAACGAATCCTGAAGCCCGGCGCCGCCCGCAATGCCGTCGATTGCGCGCTCTGGGATCTCGAGGCAAAGCAGGCCGGCCAGTCCGTGTCGGCGCTGCTCGGCATCACGCCCCGCCCGCTCACCACCGCCTTCACGCTGTCGCTGGGGGAGCCGGAAGCGATGGCTGCCGAAGCGGCCAAAAACGGGCACCGGCCGCTGCTCAAGGTGAAGCTCGGGACGGCCGACGACGAGGCCCGCATGCGTGCCGTCCGGCTGGCGGCGCCGCAGTCTGCCATCATCATCGACGCCAACGAGGGATGGACCGAGGACAACCTCGAGCGCCACCTGCAGATTGCGGAAGATCTCCGGATTGCCCTGATCGAGCAGCCGCTTCCGGCAGGCCGCGACGAGGCTCTTGCGCGGGTGCATCGGGTCGTTCCCGTCTGCGCCGACGAAAGCGTTCACGCGACGGAAGATCTGGAGGCGCTGCGCGGCCGCTACGACGCCGTCAACATCAAGCTCGACAAGACCGGCGGGCTGACCGAGGGCCTGCGCATGAAGGCGGAGGCCAAGCGGCTCGGCTTCCAGGTGATGGTCGGCTGCATGGTCGGCACCTCTCTGGCGATGGCACCGGCCGTCCTGCTGGCCCAGGAAGTGGAATATGCCGATCTCGACGGACCGCTGCTCCTGGCCCGCGACCGCCAGCCGGGGCTGCGCTACGAAGGCTCCACGGTCTTTCCGCCGGCTGCCGACCTCTGGGGCTGAAGCCTCGCAGCCAGGGCGATGGTGGCGAGGCCCGCGACCGCAGCGATCGCCATGGCGGGGAAGCTCGCGGCGCCATAGTACTTGTAGAGGACGCCGGACAGGAGCGTCGCCAGCGCCAGGAAGGCGCCGTTGTAGAAGAAGTAGATGCCCTGCATCGACGACTCCTGCTCCTCCTGCACCATCTCCACCAGCTTGTGCTGCACTCCTATGTGCAGGAAGGTGAAGGTGAAGGCGTGCATCGACTGTAGCGCCAGATAGCCGGCAAAACCGAGCGGCATGGGAAAGAGCATCCAGCGGAGCACGCCGACCGCGCAGCCGAGCCGCATCATCGTCCAGGGCGTCAGCCGCCGGGCAATGATGCCGGAGGCGAAGAAGACCATGATTTCGGCGATCACCGCCGTGCTCCACAGGATGCCGATTTCCGTGCCCGAAAAGCCCTGCTCCTGCCAGTGGATGGCACCGAAGGCGTAGAACATGGCGTGGCCGGCCTGGGCGATCGAGGCACCGATCATCAGCAGGTGCAGGTCGAGCCGTCCCCATGCACCCCAGGCGAGCCGCCTTCCCTGCGCTGCTGTTTCCGGCCGCTGCCGCTTTCGCCCCAGCCGCGGCGCGACATAGGCTGCCACCAGCGTGAAGGCAAAGGCGATGGCCGCCACGAGCGGCAGGATCCCGCCGCCCCAGAGCCCGATCAGCTGCCCCATCAGCAGGCTCATGACGACGAAGCCGACGGAGCCCCAGACCCGCAGCGCACCATACTGGAAGCCCCAGCGCCGGACCCCGCTGACCGCCATGGAATCGACAACCGGCACATAGGCGGCGAAGACGGCCGCCTGCAGGCTGTAGATGATCAGCACCGGCCAGAAGCCGGTCGCGACGAAGAGCGCAATGGCGGTCAGCAGCGACAGTCCGCCGGACCAGTAGAGAACATTGGCGCGCTCCTGCAGCCGGTCGGCAATGGCGCCGACCACGGGGGCCGCAATGATCCTGACGATCATCGGCAGGGCGAGAATGACGCCGATCTCCACGTCGCTGAACCGCAGCGAATCCAGCCAGACCGGAAAATACGGAAGGATGATGCCATTCACCCCGATCGGGGCGGCATAGGCCAGGGCGCACCGCAGTTGAAAGTGTCGAGGCGGCGGCAGTTCATGGGGATTGGCTGGTGTCACGGGAGCAACTGGATCCGAAGGGGTCCTCCGGATCTAGCACGCGCCCTGCCCGCAGCCTATGGTACATTTGCCATGGGCCGGCACAATCGCCGCACTCAGGCGGCCTGCATGTCCTCGAGAACCTCGTCCTCGAGCTGCTGCAGCGCCGGTACGGCGGCAGGCTTCTGCCAGGTGATCATCTCCATCGTGCCGTCCTGGCGTTCGACAACTGCCGTGCAGCTTTCGACCCAGTCGCCGGTGTTGATGTAGCGGATGCCGTCGATGTCTTCGATGACCGCGTGGTGGATATGGCCGCAGATGACGCCGTCGACGCCGCTCTTGCGGGCTTCTTCGGCCACCACATGCTGAAACTCGCCGATGAAGTTGACCGCCTGCTTCACCTGCAGCTTGGCCCAGGCCGAAAACGACCAGTAGGGCATGCCGAGCCGGCGGCGGATGGCGGCGAGCACCACGTTGAGCGCGATGGCCGCGTCATAGGCCCAGTCGCCCAGGTAGGCGAGCAGGCGCGCGTTGCGCACCACCACATCGAATTCGTCGCCATGCAGGACGAGGTACTTCTTGCCGTCGGCGGCCTCGTGAATGATGCGATCGGCCACTTCGATGCCGCCGAAATGCATGCCCGGGAAATCGCGCAGGAACTCGTCGTGATTGCCGGGAATATAGACGATGCGGCAGCCCTTGCGCGCCTTGCGCAGCAGCTTCTGCACGACATCATTGCAGCCTTGCGGCCAGTGCCAGCTCCGCTTCAGCCGCCAACCGTCGACGATGTCGCCGACCAGGATGATGGTGTCAGCCTCATGGTGGCGCAGGAAATCAAGCAGAAGATCTGTCTGCGCGGCCTTGGAGCCGAGATGCACGTCAGAGATGAAGATCGTCCGGAAATGCCTGCTGTTCGCCATCACGGTCACTGGTCCCCTGTTGCCTAACGCTGCCGCAGCCCTTCCAAAATCAGACTCGTGTTTCAGGAGCATGACAACCGGGGGCTTCGGACAGATCGTGACCTGGCGCCGCCATGTCTCCCCTCGGAAATTCTGCTGTTCCCGGGCGCCGATTGTTGTAAGGAAGACACTCACACAGACACTCGACTAAAGACGAATAATCGGAGGCGCTCAGGGCATGCAGGACAAGGCGAACGAAGACGGCAACAACAAGTCCGGCGATCTCGACGAGCAGGCCCTGTTCTTCCACCGCTATCCGCGCCCCGGCAAGCTGGAGATCCAGCCGACCAAGCCGCTCGGCAACCAGCGCGACCTGGCGCTCGCCTATTCGCCGGGCGTCGCCGCGCCCTGCCTTGCGATTCGCGACGATCCCAACACCGCTGCCGACTATACCGGGCGCGCTAACCTCGTTGCGGTGATCTCCAACGGCACGGCCGTGCTCGGCCTCGGCAACATCGGACCGCTCGCCTCCAAGCCGGTGATGGAGGGCAAGGCGGTGCTCTTCAAGAAGTTCGCCGCCATCGACGTCTTCGACATCGAGATCGACGCCAACGACATCGATTCGATGGTCTCGACCATTTCGGCGCTGGAGCCGACCTTCGGCGGTATCAACCTCGAAGACATCAAGGCCCCGGAATGCTTCGAGGTCGAGCGCCAGCTGCGCGAGAAAATGAACATCCCGGTCTTCCACGACGACCAGCACGGGACGGCGATCATCGTCGCGGCGGCAATCCTCAACGGGCTCGAACTCGCCGGCAAGACGCTTTCGGACGTCAAGATCGTCGCCTCCGGTGCCGGCGCCGCGGCACTCGCCTGCCTCAACCTCCTGGTCCTGCTCGGCGCGCGCAAGGAAAACATCTGGGTCCACGACATCGAGGGCCTCGTCTACCTCGGCCGCGAGACGCTGATGGACCAGTGGAAGTCGATCTACTGCCAGGACAGCGAGAAGCGCACCCTGGCCGAGAGCATCGACGGTGCGGACGTCTTCCTCGGCCTGTCGGCCGCCGGCGTCCTGAAGCCGGAACTGCTGGCCAAGATGGCCGAAAAGCCGCTGATCATGGCGCTCGCCAATCCGACGCCGGAGATCATGCCGGAGCTGGCGCGCGCTGCACGCCCTGACGCCATGATCTGCACCGGCCGCTCCGACTTCCCGAACCAGGTCAACAACGTTCTCTGCTTCCCCTATATTTTCAGGGGTGCCCTGGACTGCGGCGCCCGCACCATCAACGAAGAAATGAAGATGGCGGCGGTCAAGGCCATCGCGGCGCTCGCCCGCGAGGAGGTCTCCGATGTCGCCGCCCGCGCCTATTCCGGCGAGACGCCGATCTTCGGCCCCGACTACCTGATCCCCTCGCCCTTCGACCCGCGGCTGATCCTGCGCATTGCGCCGGCCGTTGCCCGGGCTGCCGCCGAGAGTGGTGTCGCCGGACGTCCGATCCAGGACTACGACGCCTACATGGACCAGCTGAACCGGTTCGTCTGGCGGTCCGGCTTCATCATGAAGCCGATCTTCAACGCTGCGAAGAATGCCGAGAAGAACCGCGTCATCTTTGCCGAGGGCGAGGACGAGCGCGTGCTGCGCGCCGCCCAGGTCCTGCTCGAAGACCAGACGGCGCGGCCGATCCTGATCGGTCGCCCCAGCGTCATCGAGGCGCGGCTGAAGCGCTTCGGCATCCGCATCCGCCCGAACGTCGATTTCGAGGTGATCAATCCGGAGGACGATCCGCGCTACCGCGATTACGTCGACGACTATTTCGCGCTCGTCGGCCGCGCCGGCGTCAACCCGGAGGCGGCCCGCACGATCGTGCGCACCAATACCACCGTGATCGGCGCGCTCGCCGTCAGGCGTGGCGAGGCCGATGCGCTGGTCTGCGGCGTCGAAGGACGCTACGACCGCCATCTGCGCGACGTCAACCAGATCATCGGCAAGCGCGAAGGCGTCTGCGCCTTCTCCGGCATGAGCCTCTTGATCTCGCAGCGCGGCGCGATCTTCTTCACCGATACCTTCGTCAGCTACAATCCGACGGCCGCCGAAATCGCCGAGATGACGATTCTCGCGGCAGAGGCCATCCAGCGCTTCGGCATCGTCCCCAAGGCTGCACTCGTCAGTCACTCGAACTTCGGTTCGCGCGATTCCGAAAGCGCCCGCAAGATGCGCGAGGCTCTCGCCCTGGTGCGCCAGCGGGCGCCGGATCTGGAGGTCGACGGCGAGATGCAGGGCGGTTCGGCGCTGTCCGAGCCGCTGCGCAAGCGGGCGATGCCCGACAGCACGCTGACCGGCGAGGCGAACCTGCTGGTGTTCCCGAACCTGGACGCGGCAAACATCTCGCTCGGCGTCGTGCGCAACATGCTGGATGCGCTGCATGTCGGCCCGATCCTGCTCGGCACCGCCCTGCCCGCCCACATCCTGTCGCCGTCCGTCACCTCCCGCGGCGTGGTCAACATGGCGGCCCTTGCCGTCGTGGAGGCTTCCAACCCCTGAGGGCTTGGAAATTATGATATTCTCAACGGGTGGGTCCGATGATGTCGGGCCTGCAGGTCGATCCACCCGGAGACGTTCATGAACACGCGCCTTGTCGCTGCCGCCCTGCTCGTGGTGCTTCCCGGCGCCGCTGCAGCCGATCAGACGGCAATCTGCCAGTCGCTCTACCGGCGGCTCGCGGCCATCCCGACGATCATCGGCAGCACGGCGGAGGTTCGCCGCCAGGCCGATGCCTTGCGCCAGATTGACGACGACATCCGCTATCTCCGCACCGAGATGCGCCGCGCCGGCTGCGGTTCCGGCAGCATCGTCAGCTATGGCCGCTCGGACGACGTCTGCTTCCAGATCACGGATGAGCTGCGCCGGGCACAGGCGGCGCGCGATACGATCCGGTCGCGGCAGGGGTCCCGCTCGCTCGTACGGCCGGATGGCGAGCGCAATGCCATCATCGCCGCCATCGAGGCCAACCAGTGCCGCGACATCGCCACCATGCCGCTTTCGTCTGCCGTCGAACCGCCGGCAGACACTCCGGCCGTCACCGTGCCGGATGTCCTGCCGCAGTCCGGGTCGAGCATCACGAGCATTTCGCCGAAGGATCCGCCACCTGCGAAAACCGCGGCCGCGCCACCACCGCCGCCCGAACGGCCCTATGATCCCTCGACAAACGTCCGCAGCGTCGGCCCCACCTTCCTACCCGACGACAGTTCGATCGATCTTGCCAATCCGGCGGCCGGCGGCGCCCAGACCCGGCAGTAACGCTCAGCGATTGCCCCAGCGGTCGCGGAAGACGAGGTCCTCGAGCGGCAGGCGTTGCCGCCAGCCCTTGGCCGCCAGTTCCGGCTGGTCATAGAGCTCGCTGACATAGCCGAGGCAGAGCCATGCGACGATCTCGACCCGCTCGGGTATCCCCAGCAGTGCGCGCACGTCGCGGTCGTGGAAGATGCTGACCCAGCCGACCCCGACGCCTTCCGCCCGTGCTGCCAGCCAGAGGTTCTGAACGGCGCAGACGGTGGAATAGACGTCCATCCGCGGGTTGTGCGTGCGCCCCAGCACGACGGGGCCGGCACGGTCAGGGTCGCAGGTGACGCAGATGCTGAGCGGCGCCTTGCGGATGCCCTCCAGTTTCAGGCTGCGGTAAAGCGCCTGCCGCTCGTCCGCAAACAGGGCGGCGGCCTCCTCATTGGCCCGTGCAAACGCCTCCCATGCCCCCTGGAGGACATCACGGTCGCGGATCAGCAGGAAGTTCCAGGGCTGCATGAAGCCGACCGAGGGCGCCGCATGGGCAGCCCCCAGCAGCCGCCCGACCAGATCGTCCGGCAGAGGATCGGGCAGGAACTGGTCCCGCACGTCACGGCGCGTCTCGATCGCCTTGTAGACGGCGTCGCGCTCCTCGGTGGAAAACGGCGAGGCCGCCACCGGGCCTTGCGGTTCAGCAACAGGATCAGGTCGCATCGACAATCCCCAACAATGGCAGGCGCGACCGGTCGGCACCTCTTGCCCCACCCATGCCTCAGCATCGCCGGCGGGGCAAGCCCGATCAGGCGATCGGGAAATAGCGGACATAGGCAAACCGGTGGCCGTCGGGCGCCCAGTTCGGCGAGTTCATCGTCCCCTGCCCGCCGAAGAGCTCGAACAGCGTCTCGGCATTGCTGCCGTCGACATCCATCAGCCGGATGCGGACCGCGTGGTCGCGCGGATGATCGAAGACGTCGCCGTCGTAGGAGAGGAAGACGACCTTGTCACCAAGGGGTGACGGATGCGGAAACCAGTCGCCATAGGGGCTGTCGGTGATCCGTTCGGCCTCCCCACCCTCCGCCGGCACCCGCCAGATCTGCATTCGGCCGCTGCGGCTGGAGTTGAAGTAGATCCAGCGACCGTCGGGGGAATAGTCCGGGCCGTCGTTGCGGCCCTCGCCGAAGGTCAGCCGCAGTTCCTCGCCGCCCCCGACACCGATGGTGTAGATGTCGAACAGGTCGTCGCGGATGCCGCAGTAGGCGAAGCTTTGGCCATCCGGCGACCAGCCGTGCCAGTAGGACGGCAGGTTCCGGGTCACGAGCCGCGGGTCGCCGCCGCCGGCCGGCAGGATGTAGATGGCGGACTTGCCGAATTCGACCTTGTCGGACACCGCCATCCATTCCCCGTCCGGCGAGATGCCGTGGTCGTTGTTGCAGAGGGTGGCAAAGCCGGTCTCCAGCGGCTCCGGCAGAGGCTGCCCCTCAAGTGCCAGCCGATACATCCGGCCGTCGCTGTTGAGCAGCAGGTATCGGCCGCAGGGCGACCAGTTCGGCGCCTCGAACAGGGCCTCCGTCTGCCAGACCACCCGGCTTTCGCGCGTGCGAAGATCGAAGATCTCGATGGAGCTGCGTGGCATGGCGTATCTGCTTCCCTCAGTTAGGGCCGCCCTTGCGGGTGGCGTAGCAAACCGTCGTTCGGCAGATCGTAGAAGTCCGGCTTGTCGTTGCAATAGATGTGGTAGCCCATCTTCAGTCCGCTCGGCTGGTCGAAGGCGCCGGCAAGGATCGAGATCTTGTCGCTGCCCTCCGCCTGCCAGAACAGCGCCGATCCGCATGTGGAGCAGAAACCGCGGCGCGCGCTGGCGCTGGCGCTGTACCAGGCGAGCGTCGCCTCCTCCAGAAGATGGAACCTCTCCAGCGCGACATCGGTCGCGGCATAGTAGAGCCCGGTCTGGCGCCGGCACTGCGAGCAGTGGCAGCCGATCACCTCGCGCAGTTCCCCGCGCGTCTCGAAGCGCACGGCGCCGCACAGGCAGCCCCCGAAATTGTGCCGATCCATCGTCCGTCTCCTGACCTGGTCTGCGCCCGAACCTAGAGCCGATGCGTCTCCCGTCAAACGCATTCGGCTGACGCTAAGCTTGAGCGAAACTTGGTCCAACCAAATGAAAATGGGCCGGCAAGGCCGACCCATTTCATTGGCTCTAAGCTGCGGCAATCAGCCGACGGCGACCATCCGCTTCTCGTCGCGTCCGCTCTTCATCCGCTCGGCCAAAAGGAAGGCCAGCTCCAGCGCCTGGTCAGCGTTGAGGCGCGGGTCGCAGTGGGTGTGGTAGCGGTCCTGCAGATCGCCGGCCGAGACGGCGCGGGCGCCGCCGGTGCATTCCGTCACGTCCTTGCCGGTCATCTCGATGTGGATGCCGCCCGGATGCGTGCCTTCGGCGCGGTGGATCTGGAAGAAGCTTTCCACCTCCGACAGGATCCGGTCGAAGGGCCTGGTCTTGTAGTTGTTGAGCGTGATCGTGTTGCCGTGCATCGGATCGCAGGACCAGACGACCTTGCGACCCTCGCGCTCGACGGCGCGGATCAGCTTCGGCAGATGGTCTGCGACCTTCTCGTGGCCGAAACGGCAGATCAGCGTCAGGCGGCCGGCTTCGTTTGCCGGGTTCAGCGTATCGATCAGTTGCAGCAGGTCGTCCGGCTGCAGCGAGGGACCGCATTTTAGGCCGATCGGGTTCTTGATGCCGCGGCAGTATTCCACATGGGCGTGGTCGAGCTGGCGGGTGCGGTCACCGATCCAGATCATGTGGCCGGAGGTGGCATACCAGTCGCCGGACGTCGAATCGACGCGCGTCAGCGCCTCCTCGTAGCCGAGAAGCAGGGCTTCATGGCTGGTGAAGAAATCGGTCTCGCGCAGGCTCGGGTTGTTCTCGGCGTTGATGCCGACGGCCTTCATGAAGTCCATGGTTTCGCTGATGCGGTCGGCAAGCTTCTTGTAGCGCTCGCCCTGGGGGCTATCCTTGACGAAGCCCAGCATCCACTGGTGGACGTTCTCGAGGTTGGCATAGCCACCCATCGCGAAGGCCCGCAGCAGGTTCAGCGTCGCGGCCGACTGGCGGTAGGCCATCATCTGCCGCTCGGGGTTCGGGATGCGGGACTCCGCATTGAACTCGATGCCGTTGATGATGTCGCCGCGGTAGCTCGGAAGCTCGACGTCGCCGATCTTCTCAATGTTGGAGGAGCGCGGCTTGGCGAACTGGCCGGCAATGCGGCCGACCTTCACCACCGGCTGCTGCGCCCCGAAGGTCAGGACCACGGCCATCTGCAGGAAGGCGCGGAAGAAGTCGCGGATGTTGTCGGCGCCATGCTCCATGAAGCTCTCGGCGCAGTCACCGCCCTGCATCAGGAAGCCGTTGCCCTCGGCCACGTTGGCGAGGTGCTTCTTCAGGCGGCGGGCTTCACCGGCAAACACCAGCGGCGGAAAGGTTGCCAGCTGGGCCTCGGTTGCAGCCAGTGCAGCCGCATCCGGATAATCCGGAACCTGCTGAATCGGTTTCTGCCGCCACGTGCTCGGGGTCCAGTTCTGTACCATTTCGCTCACCTGTTCTCGTCCCGGCGTCACTTCCCGGGCTTCCGTTCTTCATTTTGCGGCGGCTTATAAACCTTCTGGCCGGGCTTGCCTAGTATCTGGCAACGCAAGCGGCCCTGGCTTGCGCCGACCTGACATTCCCTCTGGCGGCTAGATCCGCTCGCCGTCGCGCACCCGGTAGGAGGGCTGGTACATGGTCACCAGCTCTTCGGCGGCGGTCGGATGCACCGCCATGGTGCGGTCGAAATCGTCCTTGGTGCAGCCGGCCTTCAGCGTGATGCCCAGAAGCTGCGCCATCTCGCCGGCGTCGTGGCCGAGGATATGGGCGCCGACCACCTTGCGGCTTGCCGCATCGACGATCAGCTTCATGATCATCTTCTCGCTGCGGCCGGACAGGGTCGCCTTCATCGGCCGGAATTCGGCGCGGTAGACCTCGATTTCCGGATATTTCCTGCAGGCCGCCTCCTCCGACAGTCCGACGGTGCCGATCTCCGGCTGCGAGAAGACTGCGGTGGCGATCAGATCGTGGTCGGGCTTGGTGGGGTTGTTGCGAAACTCGGTCTCGATGAAGCACATCGCCTCGTGGATGGCGACCGGCGTCAGCTGTACCCGGTCGGTGACGTCGCCAAGCGCATGGATGTGGGCGACGCTGGTGCGCGAATAATCGTCGACGACGATGGCGCCCTTTTCGTCCACCGCGACGCCGGCGGCTTCCAGCCCCAGACCTTGCGTGTTCGGATCACGGCCAAGGGCCAACATCACGGCGTCGACTGCCAGCCTCTGTCCTTCCAGCGTGCGCGCGATCAGCCCGCCGGCCGGCGCCTTCTGCACCTCCTGGATCACATCGGTTAAGATGATGCGGATGCCCTTCTCCTCCATGGCCTTGTGCAGGCCCTGGCGCATGTCGCTGTCGAAGCGCGACAGGATCTCCTTGCCGCGATAGATCAGCGTCGTGTCGACGCCGAGGCCATGGAAGATGTTGGCGAACTCGACCGCGATATAGCCGCCGCCCGCGATCAGGATCGACCGCGGCAGTTCCGGCAGGTCGAAGGCTTCGTTGGAGGTGATGCAGAGTTCGTGTCCGGGCAGAGCCGCATGCGGATTGGCAGAACCG
Source organism: Pseudorhizobium pelagicum (assembly GCA_000722615.1). Classification (GTDB taxonomy): domain Bacteria; phylum Pseudomonadota; class Alphaproteobacteria; order Rhizobiales; family Rhizobiaceae; genus Neorhizobium; species Neorhizobium pelagicum. The sequence continues at coordinate 142,826 of JOKI01000011.1, forward strand.
CCCGTTGCGATCAGGATCCGCTCGGCCGTCACCGTCTGGCCCGTCTTCACCAGCCGGATCGTATGGGCATCGACGAGTTCGGCGCGGCTCTCCAGGATCTCGGTGCCGGCGTTCTCCAGCCCGCGGCGATAGAGCCCTTCCAGGCGGGAGATCTCCCGGTCCTTGGCCGCGACCAGTTTCTTCCAGTCGAAGCTTGCTTCCCCCACCTGCCAGCCGAAGCCGGCGGCATCCTCGAAGTGCTCGGGAAACTGCGAGGCGTAGACGAAGAGCTTCTTCGGCACGCAGCCGCGGATGACGCAGGTGCCGCCGAAGCGATACTCCTCGGCGATGGCGACGCGCTTTCCAAGCGAACCGGCCAGCCGCGCCGCGCGCACGCCGCCGGAGCCTCCACCGATCACGAAAAGGTCGTAGTCGAATGCGGTCATGGGAGGCTCCTTATCGGGACGATGGGTCTCCGCCATATAAGGAGACTGCTGAAAAAGCAAAAGCCCGGATTGCTCCGGGCTTGCTGAAAGGCAAATTGCCGCGCTGTTATTGCTGTGCCGGTGCGACTTCTGCCGGCGCCTCGATCTCGGCGGTCGGCGCTTCGATCGGATTGGCATCGATGATCGTGCGCAGCTTTTCCGCGGTCTGGTTGGTCAGATCGCGCGAGATGCCGTTCGCCCAGATTTCCGCAGCCTTCGTCAACTCGCGCGCGACCAGCGGGCCGGTCGAGAGAAGCTTCTTGCCGGGTTCGGTGGCGTAGAAGGCGGAGATCGCCTGCAGTTCTTCCTGGGTGAAGGCCTTGGCGTAGATCGTCGCGGCTTCGCGTTCCAGATCGGCGCGGCGGACGGCAAGCGCCAGCGCTTCCTCGTCGACAACCCGTGCGATGTCTTCCTGGAAGTTCGGAGAACCCTGGATGTACTGGGCCTTGAGGCGCTCGGCGAGGCCCGGCAGGATGTTGTCGTAGCGATTGGTCGCGTTGATGGCGGCGATCGCCTGGCGGGCGGCGTTCAGATGATCTTCGGAGATCTCCTGTGCGCGGGCCGGCATCGAAAGGCTGCCTGCGACGAGGACGGCAAGAGCGGTAGCGCGCCCGAGAACCGCGAAATTGATCATGGAAATAGTGCTCCTGTCTTTCATTGTGCCTTCAGGGTCCGCGCACCGGCCTCACCGGCGATGATGGCAAAGGACGCCAGATTGATAAACAGCCCGTGCTCGACGACACCCGGTATGGAATTCAGTCGGTTCGCGAGTGCCTCTGCATCAGGAATACGGCCAAAAGATGCGTCCAGAATATGGTGGCCGCCATCGGTCGTGAAGACGGCCTCGCCAGACCTGCGGAGCTTCAGATCGCCGCTCAGACCCAGCCGATCTGCCGCCCGTTCCACCGCAATGCGCGTCGCCGTCAATCCGAAGGCATTCACCTCGATCGGCAGCGGAAAGGCGCCAAGCGTGTCGACCAGCTTCGTCTCGTCCGCAATCACGATCATGCGCTGCGATGCCGCCGCGACGATCTTCTCGCGCAGCAATGCGCCGCCGCCGCCCTTGATCAGCCGCAGCTGCAGGTCCAGCTCGTCGGCGCCGTCGACCGTCAGGTCGAGTTCCGGCAGCTCGTCCAGAGACTTCAACGGCACGCCGAGCTCGAGGCACAGTCGCGCCGTGCGCTCGGAGGTCGGCACGCCCTGCACCTGCAGGCCGTCGGCCACCTTTTCCGCCAGCAGCCGAACGAATTCCTCCGCCGTGGACCCGGTACCGATACCGAGCCGCATGCCATTCTCGACATAGGCCAGGGCTGCTTCCGCAGCCTTTATCTTCATTTCCCGGGCGTCCATGCGCCAGAAGCTCCCCGCTGTTTCGCCGAAGCTGTTTACACGCCTGTCCGGAGGAGGGAAAGTCCCTACGATTTGCATTTACCGGTCCGCCGTCCTAAGCCGCCGCTACCAGCAATTCATACCAAGAGGCATTCATGACGGCTCCCCTGGTAATCTTCGATCTGGACGGCACGCTCATCGATACGGCGCCCGACCTCGTTGCCAGCCTGAACTACACGATCGCCGCCGCCGACCTGGCGCCGGTGACCTATGAGGATCTGACGCATCTGGTCGGCCAGGGCGCGCGCGTGATGATCCGCCGTGCGTACCAGCTGCGGGGCGCGACGATCGAGGAAGCCGAGGTCGAGCCGCTGCTGGCGCGCTTCCTCGCCCACTACAAGCGGGAAATGCCCGGCGCCAGCAGGCCCTATCCGGGCGTCATCGAGGCTCTCGACCGCCTTTCCGCCGCCGGGATGACGACCGCCGTCTGCACCAACAAGCTCGAGGAGCTGGCGGTGCCCCTGATGGACACGCTGGGCCTTGCCGAACGCTTCCGCGTGATGACCTGCGGCGACACCTTCCCGGTCCGCAAGCCCGATGCCCGCCACATTCTCGGCACGATCGAACGCGCCGGCGGCGACCCGTCCAACAGCGTCATGATCGGCGACAGCATCAACGACATCCTGGCGGCGCGCAACGCCGGCATCCCCTCGATCGCGGTGACCTTCGGCTATTCCGACGTGCCGGTCGCCACCCTCGACCCCGGCCATGTCATCGATCGCTTCTCCGACCTGACGGTGGAGCTGGTGCAGAGCCTGATCGGACGCAACCCGGTTGCCAGCGCCGTGCAGTCGCAGCGCTAGCAAACGGCAATAGAAAAAAGGCGGCCCGCGAGCCGCCTTTTTCGTCGTTCAAGGATGCAATGATCAGGAGGCGCGGGCCTGGCTGGTCGCCGCCAGCGCCTTCAGCGTCGCGGCATCGCGGTCGTAGACGTCGCCGAAATACTCGACCACGCCGTCCTTGTTCGGCCAGGCCGTGAAATAGGCCACATAGACCGGGATCTTCGCCGAAACCTTCTCGCCGGCATTCTTGCCCTGCGCGATCCGGGCGCCAACCTCCTGCTCGGTGATGCCGAGCACGGCCGCCGCCATCTTGCGCGGCTCCGCCAGGCGGACGCAGCCATGGCTGAGTGCGCGATTGTCGCGCTGGAAGAAGCTCTTCGAGGGCGTGTCGTGCATGTAGATGGCATGCGCGTTAGGGAACAGGATCTTCAGCTCGCCCAGTGCATTGTCGCTCGACGGCGGCTGCCGGACGGCGATCGACTGGGTCGAACCGTACCAGTTGACGCTCGACGACGACACCGGCCGGCCGTTCACCTCGACCTGATAGCCCATCCGGTCGAGATAGGACGGATCCTGGCGCAGATGCGGCAGCATCTCGTTGATGATGATCGACTGCGGCACGCCCCAGTAGGGATTGAACTCGACCGTCTCGATCTGGTCCTGGAAGAAATAGGTCTGGTTGGCCTTCGAACCGACGACGACGCGCATCGAGAACTGCTCGGCGCCCTTGTCGTGGTAAGAGGCCCGGTAGGCCGGCTGATTGATGAAGACATAGCGGTCGCCCAGGTCCGCCGGCAGCCAGCGCGCCTGCTCCATGGCAACGACGAGCTTGTCGATCTTGCCCTCGAGGCTGTCGCCGACGATGGCGCGCACGGTGGCAGGGCCGACGACGCCATCCGATTTCAGCCCGGCCTCTTCCTGGAACGCCCTCACCAGCTCGACGAGCTCGGGCGTGTAGTCGGTGCCCTGCTGGTAGGTGGCGAAGGTGACGGAATGGGTCTCCCTCAAGGCTTCCGATCCGTTCTTGCGGATCGCCGCCACGAGGTTTGCCACCTCCGGGCTGCTCTTGCCCGGCTTCAGCAGCAGGTTCTCCGGAAGCGAGATGCGCTGACGCTCCTCGCCCTGCTCTGCCCTGAGCTTGGCAAGCTCCGCCTTCAGGGCAGTGAAATGCGCACCCTGCGGCGCAAGGCCTTCAAGATATGCGGAGGCATTGTCGTCCGACCTGACGAAGGGCAGGACGAAGGAGAGCTTGACGTCCTTGCGCTTGAAATCGTGGTAGCCGGAGATCCGGTTCGGGTCGATCCGGCCGCGCACCATGTCCTGCGCAAAGGTCAGCGCCTTTGCCGACAGCGCCAGCTCGAACTGCATCAGCGCCTGTTCCTGCGCATCAGCACCCGTGGGCGTGGCGTCGCTTGCCGTCGCCGAGACGGGCTGGACACTGGCCGTCATCAGCTCCGGCGCCGCGACACGGTAGTCGGCGGGATCGAGGCCATAGTCGCCGGCCCGCTCGAAGAGCGCCAGCACGTCGCGCGCCTTGTCGCTGATGTCGCCGGCGGCAACCCAGAGGAGCGTCGAATTCTTGCCATAGAAGGCTTCGAGGGCGGTCGCGATATCGGCGGGCGCGGAAACCTCCGCGTCGACGAGGAACCGCTCAGGCCCGGTGGCGCCGGCGGCAGCAAAGCCGGCCGTCTTCACCGCCCGCGCCGCATCCGGCTTGTAGACGTTGTACTTCGGACCGGCGACCTTCGGCAGCGGCTGCGGATCGATGTCGCGCGGCTCGGCCGCCTGCTGGTAGGTGCGCACGCCCGACAAGCCGTCGCGGGCCGGTTCCCGGCCGGGACCGCCGCGAATGATGTCCATTAGGGTAATGGCATGGGCCGGCGCCGTGCCGGCTGCGATCGTGGAAACGGCGGACACGAGAGCCAGTGCAATCGAAGTTCGTTTGAATGTCATGTTGAATATAATCCCCGTCGACTGAATTGGCCATTCACCGGTCTGTCTCCACGCTGTAGCGGATCGCGTGGTGGATGAAAAGGAAGAGGCCCTTCTCAAGGCGACGGCGCCCGTCGCCTCAGGCAAGGCCCGATCCGCATGCACAAGGTTAAGAAACTATTCGTTAAATTTTTGTTCATCATCTGCAATTTCGGCCCATGACCTGCCTCCGGTCAGGTCCGGAAAGCAGCCCGCGTGCCATAAAAGCCACGTCGCCTCTGCCCCCCCTTCCGAGGGGCCTTCGAATCGACCTTTGCCGCCATCAGACAAAGGTATAGAAATCCCGCCTGCGGCCTTGCGCCCCGGCGATTTGTTGAATAACTCCGGCACGATCATTGCGCGCAACAGAGGCAAAGACATGGCATCGACCCGCTCCGAATCCGACACCTTCGGCCCCATCGAGGTCGCCAGCGACCGTTACTGGGGAGCCCAGGCCCAGCGCTCGCTCGGCAACTTCAAGATCGGATGGGAGAAGCAGCCGGTTGCCGTGATCCGCGCGCTCGGGATCGTCAAGCAGGCAGCTGCCCGCGCCAACATGGATCTGGGCGGTCTGGACAAGGACCTCGGCCAGGCGATCGTGGACGCCGCGCAGGAAGTCATCGACGGCAAGCTCAACGAGCATTTTCCGCTGGTCGTGTGGCAGACGGGCTCGGGCACGCAGTCGAACATGAATGCCAACGAGGTGATCTCGAACCGCGCCATCGAGGCGCTCGGCGGCACCATGGGCTCCAAGAAGCCGGTGCATCCGAACGACCACGTCAACATGAGCCAGTCGTCGAACGACACCTATCCGACGGCGATGCATATTGCCTGCGCCGAGGAGATCGTCCGCCATCTCGTTCCGTCGCTGACGCATCTGCACGCGGCCCTCGACGCCAAGGCGAAGGCCTTCGCCCATATCATCAAGATCGGCCGCACGCATACGCAGGACGCGACACCCCTGACGCTCGGCCAGGAATTCTCCGGCTACGCCGCCCAGGTCGCCTCGGCGATCAAGCGTATCGAACTCACGCTTCCCGGCCTCTACGAGCTCGCCCAAGGCGGCACCGCCGTCGGCACCGGCCTGAATGCGCCGGTCGGCTTCGACAAGAAGGTCGCCGAGGAGATCGCCAAGATCACCGGCCTGCCCTTCATCACGGCGCCGAACAAGTTCGAGGCGCTGGCCGCCCATGACGCCATGGTCTTTGCCCATGGCGCGATCAATGCCGCGGCGGCGGCCCTCTTCAAGATCGCCAACGACATCCGCTTCCTCGGCTCAGGCCCGCGCGCCGGCCTCGGCGAACTGGCCTTGCCGGAAAACGAGCCGGGCTCGTCGATCATGCCGGGCAAGGTCAATCCGACCCAGTCGGAAGCCCTGACGCAGGTCTGCGCCCACATCTTCGGCAACAATGCCGCCATTACCTTCGCCGGCAGCCAGGGCCACTTCGAGCTCAACGTCTACAATCCGATGATGGCCTACAACTTCCTGCAGTCGGTGCAGCTGCTCGGCGACGCCGCCGTCTCCTTCACCGACAACTGCGTCGTCGGCATCGAGGCCCGCGAGGACAACATCCGCAAGGGCGTCGAGAACTCGCTGATGCTGGTGACGGCCCTCAACAGCAAGCTCGGCTACGACACCTGCGCCAAGATCGCCAAGACGGCACACAAGAACGGCACCACGCTTCGTGAAGAGGCCGTCGGCGGGGGCTACCTCACGAACGAGGAGTTCGACCACTACGTACGCCCGGAAAACATGATCGGCCCTCGTTAACCGGATTTTCACAGTCGACTCACCGCGGCGGCCGGCGCAGAGAATTTTTCATCCTGTGGTTGCCGCCGCTCACGCCTCAAGCCTTGCGCGCGTCGCGTGATCTTGTCTTCATATAGTTGATTTCACTGTATTTTTCGACACAATACGAGGCAGGGCGCCCGTGGGATCGGGATTTCCCTGCTTCGGAGGCACCCTCCGCCCTTAATTCTTTTCCAATATTTCTCATATAATTTTGCGCTAAAGCAGATCATGAGAATCTATGGAGGAGTCGATGACCACGGCTAGCGCGCCGAAGGCGCAAGCGACAGATGTCGTCAGTCAGATCGTCTATGCTCTAAGGGCGATGGGTGTCGCCCCGATCCCCCGGAACTACCAGCTGTTCTACGAAGCCTACATCGGAGCCAATGGCGCGCTGACCCAGAAGTTGGCTGCTCTCGGAAGCTATGCCAGCCAGGAGGAATTGGACGCCCTGGCGTCGGAATTTCTGGGGACGCATCAGGTCGAGGTCATCGAACGGGTGCATGGCAAGCTGATCGGGGAGCTCGAAGCCCTTCTGACCCTGCTTCGACAGGAGCAGCGTTCGATGGAAAGCTATACGAAGCTGCTGGGTGAAACCGCCACCCGTATCAACTCCAAGGCCAGCATTTCGTCCGACATCGTTCGCAGCGCCATCAATCTTCTCACGGACGCAACAGGCGGCCAGATGGCCCATGGGGAGCGGACGGTGGAGACGATGACCGAGCATTCGCAGGAGATGGACGAGGTCCGCCGCGAACTCGACGAGTACAAGCGGATCGCCAACACCGATTCTCTGACCAGGCTTTCGAACCGCCGTGCCTTCGACGAGAAGCTCGCAGGGCTCTACGACGCCGCCGGCAATCTTCCGGTCGCCGCACTGATCCTCGCCGACATCGACAATTTCAAAAAGATCAACGACAGCTTTGGTCATCCGGTGGGCGACAAGATCCTCGCCACCGTCGCATCGGTCATCCGCGCAAACGTCCGCAAGGATCTCTTCGTAGCCCGCACCGGAGGCGAGGAGTTCGCCATCATCGTCGAGGGCAACACCCCCGACGAGGTCATGGTGATCTGCGAACGCATTCGCTGCGCGCTCGAGACCCGCAGCTTCCGCAATTCGCGCTCTGGCGTGCAATATGGCCCGATCACCATTTCGCTCGGCTATTCGATGGGGTCGCAGGCGGATGATCCCAGCGGGCTCTATGCCAACGCCGATATCGCCCTTTACCATGCCAAGCATGCGGGCCGGAACCGGAGCGTGTTCTTCGATGAAGCGATGCGCAACGATTATGCCGGCAAGAACTGGCTGATCTACCGGGGCTGACCCCTACCACATCGTGGCGGCGGCGCGCCCCGCCCATTCCCGGTCATAGCTTTCCTGGTCGAAGCCGGCCTTCGCCGCCTTCAGAAGCTGTCCGGGCGTGGGCAGGCTTGAGACCTCCACGAATCGCTCCGGGTCCCACAGCCCGGCGCGCATGATGGCGCGGGCGCACTGGAAGTAGACCTCCCCGATGGTGATCACGGCGACGCTGCGCGGATGGCGCCCGTCCATCTCGAAGCTTTCCAGCAGGCCGGGCTCCACCGAGATCACGGCGCGGCCGTTGACGCGCATGGCCGTTGCGGAGCCGGGAATGAGGAACATCAGCGCCACGCGGGGGTCGCGGACGATGTTGAGGAGCGAATCGATCCGGTTGTTGCCCCGCCAGTCCGGCAACAGCAGCGTCGTCGTGTCCTGGACCCGGACGCAGCTGCCGGCGTCGCCGCGCGGCGAGCAGTCGAGCCCCTCCGGACCGACCGTCGCCAACGCCATGAAGGGCGAGGCTTCGATCATGCGCCTGTATTCCGGCGTCAGCGCCCTGGTGACCTTGGCCACCGATGCCTCCGACACGTCCGCGTAGATCTGCTGCAACTGTTCGATGGTCTGGATGATTGTCATTGTGCCCTCGTCGCGGTCTCTTTGCTCGCGCCGTGCGACACTAGAATGACAAGAAGTGCGGAACAACGCCTCACGCGGCCGAGCTGCGGCTCCCTTCCGCCGGCTCGTCCGTCAGAAAGCCGCGGATCGTCTCGATGACCTCCGGCGCGCTGATGATGCGGCGATGGCCGAAGCCGTTGGCCCAGTGAATCCGGGCCGAGGACACCGCGGCATAGCGCCGGGCATGGTCGGCATCGACCTCCTTGTCGTCTTCGGCATGCACCACGAGAAGCGGCGTGCCGAGCCGGTCTGCCACCCTCACCGTGTCGAAATCCGCAAGGCTGGCGCCGGCGACCTCCTCGGCATGCCGTATCAGTCCGTGCTTGACGGCGGCGCTCAGCCCTAGCTGCCGCGCGAATGCGTCGAAGAGCCATTCGATGCGGGTCGGCGCACCGATCACCACCAGGCGCCGGGGCGAAATCATGCCGGCTTGCCGCATCACCCCGCCGGCCGCCAGCATCAGGCTGGCGCCGCCGAAGGAATGGCCGACAGCTCCGTCGAAGGGTCCGAACCGACGCTCCGCCTCCACCATCGCATCGACCGCCATGCGCATGTGCAGTCCCCGGCCGCTCGATTGCCCATGTCCGGGAAAGTCGAGGACGACCACCTCCGCGCCGTCCGCCGCAAGCCCTTGCGCCAAGGCCGAGATATAGGCGGCCGCAGACCCCCAGCCATGCACGATCAGGAAGCGACGGCGCGGCTCTGCACCCCTCCCGTGGAAGCGGTAGGCCATCACGTTCGACTTGCCGACGGGAAAGGGCGTGGCTTGCGCGAGCGACAGGCGCTTGCGGCCCTCGGCGTGCACCTGGCGCGCCTTGTCGCCCGCCGGACGTCGCGAGGGCGTTGCGCAAAAGAGCGCGAACGCCAGCCGGCTGGTGGCGCGCGGGGCAAGTTTTCCGCCGAGCGCCAGAATGGGACGGATGACCTTCAACGCAAATGATGGCATGGTGGGACATCCCGATAATGTTCAATATTGAACAATAAAGTACAACGATGAACAAAAATCAATCCCTGCCGTGGGATCATCCGCGCTTCAAGAGCTGGGTCAGCGTCGCCCGCGCCTGCCAACTGATGCAGGCCACTCTGACGCGGGAACTGGCGCCGCTCGACATCAAGCCGCCGCATCTCGACATTCTCGCCAACCTCTACCGTTACGAGGGCCTGTCGCAGCAGGAGCTGGCGCGCAAGCTCCTCGTCGGCCGCTCCAACATCAGCATGACGCTGCCGCAGATGGAGCGGCGGGGGCTGATCGAACGGCGCGGCGACAGCCGTGACAAGCGCGTGCTGCGGCTCCACCTGACAGCCGACGGACGGCAACTGGCCGAACGCGCGATGCAGATCCAGACCGCCGTGATCGAGCGCTCGCTGTCGGCAACCTCGCTCGAGCAGTGCCTGGGAACCGCGGAGGCCATGGAACGCATCATCCTGGCGCTGCAGGCCGAGAACGACGAGGCATGAACCTCGAAACCGAACTCAGCGCCGCGGATCGCGGCTGAGGCCTTTTTGCGCCAGCTCCCGCTCGTAGTCGGCAAAGAGGCGTTCGCCGTCCTCGCCGAGCTCGCGAAGGTAGCGCCAGGTGAAGATGCCGCTGTTGTGACCGTCGTCGAAGCCGATCCGCACGGCGTAGTTTCCGGCCGGTGTCACACTGCCGATCGCGACGTTCCGCTTGCCCGGCACCGTCACCTTCTGGCCCGGCCCATGCCCCTGAACCTCTGCGGACGGCGACAGGACACGCATCATCTCCGCGGGCAGCGGGAAGGCGCGCCCGTCGTTGAAGGTGACGTTGAGCACCCGCCGGTCCTTGGAGACCCGCAACTCCGTCGGCCATATATCGGTCATGTCGCTTTCGCTCCGTATTGATTGCGCCCCACGATTAGAAGCTTGCTGTCCGCGTCGCAACCCGCTTCCACCCTTGACGAAGCGACCGATCCCGCCCACTTTCAGCATTCAGGAGAATGCGCTTTGAACACTCTGGCAGGACCACTGGGCAACGCACGCCCTTTCACGACCCAGAAGACGCCGATGATCGATCCGTTTCAACGGGCGGTCACCTATCTGCGCGTGTCGGTGACCGATCGCTGCGATTTCCGCTGCACCTACTGCATGGCGGAGAACATGACATTCCTGCCGAAGAAGGACCTGCTGACGCTCGAAGAGCTCGAACGGCTCTGTTCCGCCTTCATCGCCAAGGGCGTGCGCAAGCTGCGCCTGACGGGCGGCGAACCGCTGGTGCGCAAGAACATCATGCATCTCGTGCGCGCGCTGGGCCGCCAGATCGAGGCCGGCCATCTCGACGAACTGACGCTGACCACCAACGGCTCCCAGCTCGCCCGCTATGCCGACGAACTTTACGACAGCGGCGTGCGCCGCATCAATGTCTCGCTCGACACGCTTGACCCGGTCAAGTTCAAGGAAATCACCCGCTGGGGCGACTTCTCCAAGGTCATGGAGGGGATCGACGCCGCCCAGAAGGCAGGCCTGAAGATCAAGCTCAACGCGGTGGCGCTGAAGGACTTCAACGAGCACGAGATCGCCGACATGCTGCGCTTCGCCCATGGCCGCGGCATGGACATGACGGTGATCGAGACCATGCCGATGGGCGAGATCGAGGAAGACCGCACCGACCGCTACCTGCCGCTCTCCAAGCTCAAGGCGGATCTCGAACAGCAGTTCACCCTCACCGATATCTCCTATAAAACGGGGGGTCCCGCGCGCTATGTCGAGGTTGCGGAGACCGGCGGTCGGCTCGGCTTCATCACGCCGATGACGCATAACTTCTGCGAGAGCTGCAACCGCGTCCGCCTCACCTGCACCGGCACCCTCTACATGTGTCTCGGCCAGAACGATGCCGCCGACCTGCGCACCGCCTTGCGGGCCTCCGATGACGACGCCTATCTGACGGCTGCCATGGACGAGGCGATCTCGCGCAAGCCCAAGGGCCATGATTTCATCATCGACCGCGATCGCCAGCGCCCGGCCGTTGCCCGCCACATGAGCGTCACCGGCGGCTGAACGGAAGAAGATAGCCTTGTCATCCGCCCTGCCCGGCCGCGCCTGCGGCACCTGCACGCTGTGCTGCCGGCTTCCCGACATCGAGGCCCTCGCAAAGCCCGCCAACGCCTGGTGCAGCCATTGCCTGCCCGGACAGGGCTGCGCCATTTACGCAACCCGTCCGTCGCTTTGCCGGGATTTCCTCTGTCTTTGGATGACTTCCAGGTCGCTCGGTCCCGAATGGACGCCGTCGACGGCCCACATGATGGTCTACGCCCAGGGCCCGCAGACGACGGTGCTCGTCGACCCCGCCTACCCGGATGCCTGGAAGAACGAGCCCCATGCGTCCCAGCTTCGCCATCTCGCCGCGCAGGCCGAGTCCTCCGGTGGCTATGTCATCGTCTTCGTCGGCGACGCGGTGTTCAAGGTCGAACCGAATACGGTGCAGAACGACGAAGGCCGCCGCGAGCAAGGCATCGCGACGGCCTGATCTGATAGGTCGATTCGGCCGGCTCTAAGCGGCCCGGCCCGTCCTGGGGGCACGATACTGGAGATCGTCGCCGGTCTTGAACCGGTCGATCTTGTCGGTCAGGATCTCGACGCGCTGGCGCAACCCGTGGATCTCGGCGTTGTTCTCCTCGACCATCGCGGCGTTCTGCTGCGTGATCAGCTCCACCTCGTGCACCGCGTGCGTCACCTCGTTGATGCCCGTCGACTGCTCGGCCGTGGCGGCAGAGATCGCGGCGACCAGTTTGCGCACGTCACTGACGTGGGTGATGATCTGGCTCAGCGCCTCACCGGTCTGCTCGACCAGCTGCACGCCGTCGTTGACCTGCGTCGAGCTTGCGGAGATCAGGCCCTTGATCTCGCGGGCCGCACCGGCGCAACGCTGGGCCAGTTCGCGAACCTCCTGGGCAACGACCGCGAAACCCCGCCCTGCCTCGCCGGCGCGGGCCGCCTCGACGCCCGCGTTCAGCGCCAGCAGATTGGTCTGGAAGGCGATCTCGTCGATCACCGAGATGATCGTGGCAATCTTGTCGGAGGAGCGGCTGATCTCGCCCATGGCGCCGACCGCGCGGGAGACGATTTCACCCGAGCGCACGGCGAATTCCTCCGTCTCGTTGATGGAGGAAGCCGTCCTGCGGGCGCTTTCGGCGGTCGATCCGACGATCTCGCTCAGCTGGCGAAGCGCCCGCGAGCTCTGCTCCAGCGCTGCCGCCTGCTGTTCGGTGCGTCGCGCCAGGTCGTCGGCGGAGGCGGCCAGGTTGCCGGTGCCGCCATTGATCTCGCCGGTGGTCGCCCGCACGTCGGCAAGCGTCGTCCGCAGGGCCTCCACGGCGGTGTTGTAGGTCTTTGCCATCGGCACGAAATCTTGGGCGAGGTTCTCGTTCATGGTCTGCTGCAGGTCCCCCTCGGCAAGCTGTGCAAGCGCGTGGGAGAGAGCCTCGAGGGCCGCATGCTGCTCGGCGGCGATGCGCGCACGCTCCTCGGCCCGCCGCGCCGATTCGGCGCCGGACTGTTCGCGGGCTGCCGCCGCCTCCTGCTCCAGCCGGACGTTCTCGACCGCCGCATCGCGGAACACGGTGACTGAGCGCACCATGTCGCCGATCTCGTCGCCGCGCTCGCGGCCTTCGATGCTGACCTCCAGGTCGCCGTCGGCCAGCCGCTTCATCACGTCGGTGACGCGTCGGAGCGGCGCGCGCAGCGTCTCGACCAGCATCAGTCCGCCGGCGATTGCCAGCAGCGTGCCGACGATCATGGCGATCATCGACAGGTTGGCGGAGCGTTCGCTGTCTTCCTTGCCGACTTCCTGCGCTTCGGCCACGAAGGCCTTCAGGCCGGCCATGGCGTCCGACAGCGTCTGCGATGCCGCAGCACGCGCCTCGCGCCACTGGGTCTCGATCGCCAGCATGGCCGCCGAAGCCGCGTCCAGCGCGGCAAGCGGCGTCTCGAGGCTCGTCGCGAATGCGCTCATCGCCGCATTGCTATTGCCCAGTTCGGAGACCCGGGCGGCCGACGACCGCATGGCTGCAATATCGGCCAGCACCACCTGGCGGGCCTCGTCCGTCAGTTCGCTGCGCAGGCGCTCCATGTGCAGTTGCAGCGCGTCGCCCACCGTCAGCGATGTCTCCACTTCCGCCAGCAGGTTCTTCAGCGTCGTCACTTCGCCTTCAAGATTGGCAAACCGCTCCGCCGCGTCGCCGGATTTCGTCAGCACGTTCTGCTGCAACTCGCTCTGGAAACGGGTGAAGCCGCTGGCGCCGATGCGCAGGGCCTGCGCCTTTTCAGGGCCCGATGGACCGGCGGTCGCGACGGCAAGCAGGCGCTCGGCACCCTCGCGGATGGGCGCCATGGCCTCCAGGACCTTGTCGGTCGCGACGGATTTGATGGCCTCGAACTCGTCCAGTACCGCCTGGGCCTGCACCTCGGCGGCCTTGGCCGTGCCCTCGTCGGAGCCCGCATTGCGGACCGCGTTGCGCATGGTATCGAGCCTGTCGGCAATCGACTTGTAGGCGAAGGATTCAAACAGCGCGCTCTTGGCGAACCGCTCCTGGCCGTCGAATTTCTTGCGCAGGTTGCCGAGCCGCTGGTCGATGCCGGCAGTCGTCTCCTGGACGGCGGCGAGCTGCGCGGTGATCTCGGCGCGGTTGGCGTCCCGCTGCTGCTTGATCGCCCAGAGCGTCTCGGTGTGCCGTCGCATCGCCGGCGCCAGCGTCGCGACCGCGTCGATGCGCTGCCGGTCCGCCTCGCTGACCAGCAGGCCCCCGAGCACCTGGACACCCTTCTCCTGCCGGTCGATCCCGTCGTTCAGGGCCGCGAGCGTCGCCTCGTCCGGCTGCTCGCTGAAGTCCTGGAGCACGGTCTGCAGGCGCTCGAAATCGCCGATGTTCTCGATCGTCGCGCGCGTCACGGTCATGTGGCCGTTCAGCATGTTGGAGGTATAGTAGCCGGCCAGGCCGACACCGGCGATCAGGAGCACGAGGGGAATGACGAAAAGCAGGACCTTGGTGACGATCCTGCGGCTCTGAAGAAGACGGTCGATGAAGGACATGCGTGCTCCGCTGGGAAACCTCGCCGACCATGCCAAAGCATCTGCAGGTGGCTGCGTGCATCATCCTGCATCATGCGGGAGTCGCTGCACCATCAGGGAATTCGATTTAACAACGGTTAATCCGGCGGCAACAGAATAAGGTGCCTGCAAATTGGTCAGACAGCCTGTTCAAGACGCTCTGTGAGTACCGCCTGCGCCACAACTGGTCTGGCCGCCTCGGGCGGAATGCATTAGTGACTTCTGCTGCTGCAGCGGCAAGGAATCACGCATGGCATCCTCCGACAATTCCAGGGGCGCGATCTACATGTCGCTCGCCATGGCCTCCTTCACCTGCAACGACGCCCTGGTGAAGTCCGTGACCGCATCGCTCAGTGTTGCGCAGATCATCACCGTCCGGGGTGTGATGACGACGGTGCTTGTCTATCTGGTCGCCCGCCGTCTTGGCGCACTCCGGCCGCTGTCGGTCGTCCTGCAACCTCTGATCCTGCTCAGGACCTTCTTTGAGATCGGCGCGACGCTCACCTTCATCAGCGCGCTCGGCCGCATCGATTTCGCCAACATCTCGTCGATCATGCAATCGCTGCCGCTTGCCGTGACACTTGGTGCGGCACTCTTTCTCGCAGAGCCCGTCGGCTGGCGCCGCTGGACGGCGATCATCGTCGGCTTTATCGGCGTGCTGATCATCCTGAGGCCCACCACCGGTGGCTTTGCTCCAGAATCGCTGCTGGTTCTCGCCGCCGTCTTCTTCACCTCGGGCCGCGATCTCGTCACCCGACGCATCGTCGCCGATGTGCCGTCCCTGACGATCACCCTGTTCACCGCACTGGCCAATACGGTGGTCGGCGCCCTGCTGATCGTGCCGATGGGCGGCTGGCAGCCGATGAACGCGGAGAACTTCCTGCCGCTGGTGATTGCGGCCCTGCTGGTCTTCGCCGGCTATCAGGCCGTGATCATGTCGATGCGGACGGGAGAGATCTCCTTCGTCGCGCCCTTCCGCTATACCGGCCTGATCTGGGGACTGGTGCTCAGCGTCCTCTTCTTCGGCGAGCGCCCGGACGCCTTCGTCTATGGCGGTGCCGCGATCATCATCGGTTCCGGCCTCTACAGCTTCTACCGCGAAGGCAAGCGCCGGAACCGGATCGCCGCGGAGGCGGGCCCCGTGCCGCCGGCAGCACCATGATCATGCCGCACGTGTCCGCACAGGAGCGACGCCCATGAATGAAACCCGCTTTCTGGACCGGGCCACCCCGCCGCATATCGCCACGCTGGTCCTGGCGGCCGGCCTTGCGGCGATGTCGATGAACATCTTCCTGCCGTCGCTGGCGACGATGGCCGAACATTTCGGCACCAGCTACGCCGTCATGCAGCTTGCCGTCTCCGGCTATCTGGCCGGAACCGCCGTCATCCAGATCGCCATCGGCCCGCTGTCGGATCTTTTCGGCCGCCGGCCGGTGATGCTCGGCGGCGTCGTGCTGCTTCTTCTGGGCACCGTCATCTGCCTTCTGGCTCCCAACGTCACCGTCTTCATGATCGGGCGGATCCTGCAGACCGGCGTGATCGCCGGCATCGTCCTGTCGCGCGCCGTCGTCCGCGACATGGTGCCGATGGACGAGGCCGCCTCGATGATCGGCTATGTGACGATGGGCATGTCGGTCGTGCCGATGATCGCGCCGACGCTCGGCGGCGTCTTGAACGACCTGTTCGGCTGGCAGGCCAGCTTCGTCGTCCTCTTCCTCGCCGGCATTTTCGTGCTGCTTCTCGTCTGGCGCGATCTTGGCGAAACCAACACCGCGCAATCGGCGAGCTTCGGCGCGCAGTTCCGCAGCTGGCCGCAGCTTCTGCGCTCCCGCCGCTTCTGGGGCTACACGCTGACCGCGATGTTCTCCTCCGGCATCTTCTTCAGCTTCCTCGGTGGCGCGCCCTTTGTCGGCAGCGTCATCTTCAAGCTGTCGCCCTCGACGCTCGGCCTCTATTTCTTCACCATGGCTGCCGGCTACATGCTGGGAAACTTCCTGTCCGGCCGATACGCGCGCCGCGTCGGGATCGGTCCGATGATGCTGTCGGGCAATGTGGTCAGCCTGATCGGGATCGTCGCAACCTTCCTCTTCCTCACCGTCGACACCGGCCATCCCTTCGCCTTCTTCGGTCCCCTGTCGCTGATCGGCGTCGGCAACGGCCTGACGCTGCCGAGCGCCAATGCCGGCATGGTCAGCGTCCGGCCGCATCTCGCCGGCTCCGCCTCCGGCCTCGGCGGCGCCATCACGCTGGGCGGGGGTGCGGCGCTTTCGGTACTTGCAGGCTCGGTCCTGACGCCGCAGACCGGCACCCTGCCTCTCCTCCTGGTCATGCTGGTGACGGTCATCTTCGCGCTCCTCTCGACCGAATACGTCCGCTGGATCGACCGCCGCGAAGGCGCGGTCGACGATGGGGGCAGGCTGTGACCGCCCCTCGCCCGCCAGCTCTGATCCTTGCCGGCGGCCGGTCAAGCCGGATGGGCTCCGACAAGCTCCTGCTGCCTTTTGGCAAGGGCACGTTGCTGACGCATATCCTTGCCCGCCTCGCGCCGCAGGTCTCGGACATCGCGTTGAACGCGAGCCCCGATCTTACGCCGGCTCACGACATCCGCCTCGTACCCGACACGGTTCCCGGACAGCCCGGCCCGTTGGCCGGTGTGCTGGCCGGATTGCGCGACCTGGCCGAGCGCGCCACGGGAGAAACCCATCTGCTGTCGGTTCCCTCCGACGTCCCGTTCTTCCCATCCGATCTGGTGGCGCGCCTGCAGCAACCGGCCCTGGATCCCAAAGGCATCACCATCGCCGCCTCCGATGGCCGGACGCATCCCGTCTTCGGCCTCTGGCCGGTGGCGCTGGCCGACGATCTGGAGGAGTGGATCCGGGAGCCGCAGAACCGGCGGATGTCGGCCTTCCTTGCGCGCCACCCGACCGTCGCGGTCCCCTGGGATCTTGTGGAGACGCCGGTCGGCATGCTTGATCCCTTCATGAACGTCAACACGCCGGCCGATATCGACGAGGCGCGCCGTTTCCTGGAGGTTGAACCGTGACAGGCCCCCGCGTCTTTGGCATCGCCGGCTGGAAGAATTCCGGCAAGACAGGGCTCGCCGTCCGCCTGGTCGAGGAGTTCACCCGCCGCGGCTACCGCATTTCGACGATCAAGCACGCCCACCACGACTTCGACATCGACAAGGTCGGCGCCGACAGCTACCGCCACCGTCAGGCGGGTGCCCACGAGGTGGCGCTCGTTTCCGGGACGCGGTTTGCGATCATGCACGAACTGCGGGGTGAACCGGAGCCGGCTTTCGAGGAGATCCTCGCCCGGCTGGGGCCCTGCGACCTCGTGCTGATCGAGGGCTACAAGCGCGAGCCGGTGCCGAAGATCGAGGCGCGCCGACTTGAGGCGAAGAACCGGGAGCCGCTGGCGCCTTCGGATCCGCACATCGTCGCCGTTGCCGCCGATCATCCGGTCGCGGACGCCACTCTGCCGGTCTTCGACCTCGACGACACCGTAGCCATCGCCGACTTCATCGCCGTGGCGACAGCGCTTCCCCCGAAATAGAAGAAGCCGCCGGATCGCTCCGGCGGCCTCTCTTCGTCATGTGGCATTGCTTACTGGTTGGAAGCGACCGGCTTCACCAGCGGCGTGATGCGCCGGATGGTGACGCGGCGGTTGTCCTGTTCCGCACCTTCGGTCCGGATCTTCAGGAAGCGCTCGCCATAGCCCTGGGTCGCGAGGTTCTCCGGCGGAATGCCGAAGGCATCCGTGAGGACCACTGCAACCGATTCCGCCCGCTCGTCCGAGAGGATCAGGTTGCTTTCGTCAGAGCCGACCGCGTCGGTATGGCCTTCGATCAGGAAGGTTTCCGCCGGGTTTTCCTTCAGAATCTGGTTCATCGCTTCGGCGACCTTGCGCAGCGAGCTTGCCTCGTTCATCGGGATTTCGGCACTGCCGGTTGCGAACTTGACCGTGTCGAGATCGATGCGGCGCGCCTTGTCGCGGATACGGGCCGAGTAGCGGACCTCATCCAGGGAATAGACGCGTTCGACCTGTTCGACCGGCGGCTGATCCAGGAACTCGTAGTAGTCACGGTCCGGATCGCTGGACGTGTCGATGATGTACTGGTCGAGCGGCACGCTCAGCCGCATCGGCGGCAGGTCGAGAGCCGGATCGCGCCAGACATAGTCGGCATCTTCGTAAAGTTCCGGTGCGTAGTAGAGGACGTATTCCTCGCCGTCCACGATGCGCGAACGCTGGACCACCGAGCCGGAGCTGTTGCGGATGGTCACCACCTGCACGCCGCCCGGACGTTCCACGACCTCGCGATAGCGGTCACCCGGCAGACGCTCGTAGTAGACGCCGCCATCGTCACCGTAGAAGCGCGATGTATCGTCGTGGTAGACCACCGGCCGTTCGCCGATCGAGATGATGATGCGGGCTTCGCTGTCGCGATCATTGCGACCGTCCCGGTCGCGGCGTCCGTCACGCCGGTCGCCGTCACGCCAGTCGCGGTCGCCGTCACGATAACCCCAGCCTTCGGTGCGGCGGTACTCTGGACGACCTTCGATACGCTCGCCTTCCTCGGCGGTAGCGGCACGGAACTCGGACCGCTGCCGTGCCTGCATCGGGGCTTGCGCCTCGGCATCGGAGGTCGGTGCGGCGACGGGTGCAGTCGCCTGTGCGGGTGCCTGAGCGGGCGCCGGGGCAGCGGTACCGTCAGCCGGTGCGGCTGTCGTGCCGGCCGGCGCGGTTTCAACCGGTGCGGCTTCCTTCTGGCTGTCGAGCACGGCAGCGCCATTCTCGATCGGCAGGACCGCGGTCTCGCCGTCCTGGGCCGCAGACGGATCGTCCGCAATCTCCTGCGCGCGCTGCACATCTTCGGTGGTCGTCGCGACCGGCGGCTCGCCGGCCGGGGCGGCTTCGCCTGTTGCGGCAGCACCCTCTGTCGTCGTCTCCGCTGCCGGAGCGTCGGTCGCACCTTCGGCCGGAGCCGTCTCGGCAGCGCCCTCCGTTGCGGCGGCGGGAGCTTCGCCTTCAGGCAGAACGACAGGAGCGTCAGCCGCATCCTGTTCGCCATCGGCGGGAGCCTCGGCAGGCTGCTCAGATGGCTGTTCCGTGGTTTCAGCCGCCGGGGCGGTTTCCTCGCTGGCCGGTGCCGTCTCTTCGGCAGGCTGCTCAGCGGCCGCAGCCGGTGCCTGTTCCTCCGCTGGAGCCTGCTCGGCCTCAGGGGCGGTCTCGGCTGCAGGAGCCTCCTCGGCGGGCGCGGCTTCCGGAGCGGCCTCGGCGGGCGCTTCCTCTGGCGTCACTTCCGGCTCCGGTGCGGGCTCGGGGGCTACCTCGGGAGCGGCCTCTGGCTCTGGCTCGGGTGCCGGGGCTGCCTCGGGCTCGGGTTCGGGCGCCGGTGCCTCGGGCTGCACTTCCGCCGGTGCTTCCTGGATCACTTCCGGAGCGGGTTCAGGGGTGGCCTCGGCCGGCGCCTCTTCCGCAGGCGCTTCTTCGGCAGGCGCTTCTTCGGCAGGTGCTTCTTCGGCAGGTGCTTCTTCCGGCGCCTGTTCCTCTTCCGGGACAGCACCCGGCGGCAGGATCACGGTGCCCTGGACGCGAATGACGTCGCCTGCGCTTGCGGCCGGGATCGCGATCTTCGGTGGTACGGCGAATGCCGGCTGCATCATCAGCGGCAGCGACACGAGCGGCGCAGCAACACTGGCGAACAGTCTGGATTTCATTGACATCGATATCTCCTCGACTTGGGATGTCATCCCTTCTTCCCGCGTCCTTGTTGACCGGACGTCGGCGCATCTAGCGCGGAGCCACAACGGGAGGCCCCTGCTTTTGTTCCCGCAAGATGGCCCCCCGCGTCTGAACCGCGTCTGAATGGCCATGAGCGGGGCCAGGTCCCGCGAGACTCCGACACCGGCTCCTCATCCAGACTGCGGATCGGCCGCGCAGTGGACGTAAAATGCCGTTGCATTTTCCACCGCGCCGGTATCTAAAAAACCCACGGACGGAGCCCGCTCCGAGCCCGCCAGGCGTGAGAAGACAAGATCAACAGCACGCCGGCCACCAACAGAGAGGATCATCATGCGTATCGCCACTCACTTTTTCGCCGCCGCATCGATTGCCGCAGTTGCCCTGTTCGCCGGCTCCGCATCGGCACAGGAAAAGATCGTCATCGGCACGGAAGGCGCCTATCCGCCCTTCAACAGCCTGGAATCCGACGGCACGCTCACCGGTTTCGACGTCGAGATCGCCCGGGCCCTTTGCGACGAGATGAAGGTCACCTGCGACTTCGTCACCAACGACTGGGACGGCATCATTCCCGCGCTGCAGTCCAAGAAGTTCGACGCCATCATCGCCTCCATGTCGATCACGCCGGAACGCCTCGAGCAGGTCGACTTCTCCAAGAAGTACTACAACACGCCGCCGGCGATCGCCGTGCCGAAGGACAGCGACATCACCGAAGCCACCCCGGAAGCGCTGGCCGGCAAGGCGCTCGGCGCCCAGGGCTCCACGACCCACGCCAATTATGCCGAAAAGCACATGGCGGAATCGGACCTGAAGCTCTATCCGACCGCTGACGAGTACAAGCTCGACATCGAAAACGGCCGCGTCGATGCCGTCATCGACGACATCGTCGTTCTCTCCGAGTGGGTGAAGTCCGACGCCGGCGCCTGCTGCAAGGTCCTCGGCGCGCTGCCGGTCGACGTCGAGATCAACGGCGAAGGCGCCGGCATTGCCGTGCGCAAGGGCGAAACGGAACTCGCCGACCGCTTCTCCGCTGCCATCCTCGCCATCCGCGAGAACGGCAAGTACAAGGAAATCAACGACAAGTACTTCGACTTCGACGTCTACGGCGAATAAGGCCCGGGACTGCAAACGCCATTGTTGGCGGAAGGCTTGCCCTTCCGCCAATTTTCTTTCTACAACAGGTCAACGATAACAAGCGGCATAGCCGCAAGGGGAAAGCAGTTTGATGAGCGGATGGTTCTCCGCCCTCGCCACGGCGCTCGATCCGCTTTGCGGACCTGTCGGGATCTTCTCGCTGTTGGGACAGGGGACCGTGGTAGCCTGCGGCGATGCGGGCTGGGGCGATGAAATCGCCTTCGGCGTCAAGGTCACCGTCACGCTTGCCGTCGCCACCTTGCCGATCGGCCTGGCTCTCGGCTTCCTGATCGCGCTTGCGGCGCAGTCGCAGGACAGGCTGCTGCGCGTGGCCGTCGGCATCTACACGACGATCTTCCGCGGACTGCCCGAACTGCTGACGCTGTTCATCGTCTACTATGGCCTGCAGATCCTCATCCAGTCGGTATTTGCCTGGGCCGGCTTCGAGCAGCGCGTCGAGATCAACGCCTTCGTCGCCGGAATGATCGCGCTTGCCGTCGTCTTCTCCTCCTATTCCTCGGAAGTGCTGCTCTCCGCCTTCCGGGCCATTCCCAAGGGCCAGTACGAGGCCGGCGACGCGCTCGGGCTCGGCCGCGGGCAGACCATGATGCTCGTCGTCCTGCCGCAGCTGATCCGCATCGCCCTGCCCGGCCTTGGCAATCTCTGGATGATCCTGCTGAAGGACACCGCCTATGTCTCGATCGTCGGACTTTCCGACATCGTGCGGCAGACCGGCATCGCCGCGCGCGTCAGCAAGGAAGCCTTCTTCTTCTACTTCCTCGCCTGTCTCCTCTATCTGGTGCTGGCGATCATCTCTTCCTTCGGCCTCGGCTTCATCGAGCGCTGGGCGCGGCGCGGCGAGGTGCGCCGATGAGTTATTCCCGCGAACTGATCGAACCGCGCCCCGCGCCGCCCGTCCCGTCCAAACCGTTGAACGCCTCCCGCGTCACCGCGCTCGCCATTCTGGCGATCTGGGCGGCGCTCGCGGTCGCCATGGTCTGGCTGGTGATCACCGGCTGGGATGAAGCCAAGTTCCTGCGCTACGGCCCGCGCTACCTTTCGGGTCTGTGGACGACAGTCTCTCTCGTCGGGATCGCCGTCATCCTCGGCGCCATCCTGTCGCTGCCGCTGTCGTTTGCGCGCATGTCGCAGAACCGGGTGATCGGCGCCATCGCCTATTCCTACGTCTACGTCTTCCGTGGCACGCCGCTGCTCGCCCAGCTCTTCCTGATCTACTACGGCCTCGGCGGTTTCCGGCCGCAGCTGGAATCGGTCGGGCTCTGGTGGTTCTTCCGGGAAGCCTGGTATTGCGGCTTGCTGTCGCTCACCCTCAACACCGCCGCCTATCAGGCGGAAATCCTGCGCGGCGCCATCGAGAGCGTGCCGCGCGGCCAGCACGAGGGTGCGGCGGCACTCGGCATTTCGAAATCGGTCGCCTTCCGCAAGATCGTCCTGCCGCAGGCGCTGATCGTGGCGCTGCGACCCTATGGCAACGAGATCGTGCTGCTGATCAAGGGCTCCGCCGTCGTGGCCGTCGTCACCGTCTACGACCTGATGGGCGAGACCCGCTATGCCTTCTCGCGCACCTTCGACTACCAGACCTATCTCTGGGCGGCGATCTTCTATCTCGCCATCGTCGAGACGCTGCGCCAGGTCTGGGCGCTGCTGGAGGCCCGGCTCACCCGCCACCTGAAGCGCTGACGCTGCCCTGAAACGGCGGGGGCAAAGCTTCTAGCGGCCAGCCCTTAAAGAAATCGTTAATCCTCCGGTGTTCTCCTGTGGATGACGCAACTTGCGTCGTCACGACAAGAAGAGCGGGAACGACCATGAACACAGAGATGGAAATGATGCTGAAGGGCTACGGGCTAACCACTGCCCAGATCCTCTACCGCCTGCCCGACCACCCCATCCTGCTGCAGAGCTACCTCTGGCAGGAGTATGACCTCGCCCCGGACTTCCCCCAGATGAAGGGCTTTCTGAAGTTCTGGCAGGAGAAGCTGGACGGGCCGCTGCATTCCGTCCGCTACGTTCACCACAAGATGATCTCCGCCAGCGAATGGCGCGCGCTGAAAGGCGAGTTCATCCTGCACTGACACGCCCACCGTCACACATGCACCTCGCCGTGGGCCAGCTCGCCCTCGTCGGAGGCCTGGTGCAGCGAGGCGAAGAAGACGAAGCCGTAGAAGACCACCACCCCTGCCAGGACTGTCCAGCCCGGCAGCGGACCGAAGGCCGCATTTTCCACCGCCTCGCGCCAAGAGAAGACGACGTCCGCCTGCTCGCCGTCGGGCAGGAGTTTCGGCGTCGAGATCTTCAGGCCCCAGGCCAGCAGCAGGATCAGATACATCCAGGAATAATTGCGACGCACCCTCCGATACAGAGCCTCCCGGTAGCTCATGAGGAAGCTCGGATGGCGCAGGCTCTTGGCGATCGCTTCCGCCCAGTTCGGCTCTAGGTCGCTCTCCGGATAGAGCGCCTGCGCAAAGTAGTAGCGCTCCAGCTTGCGCACCCTGGCGCGGTAGACGTCGAAGAAGCGATAGCGCCGCGCCTCGATCAGCAGCAGCAGCGAGACCAGCAGCATGGCAAACAGCACCACCCCGTGGTGTGACGACGACGTCGACAGCGAGACCGAGAGCAGCGCCGCCACCACCGTGATCGCCCAGTTGGTGGTGCGGTCGATGCGGTCGCGCCAACTCGTCATCCGGCCGATCTCGCCGCGGTAGTAGTGGATGATCATGTTGGATTTTTCGGCCGAGGTGATCGGCAGCGACGGCGCCCGCCGTTCGATGTTCTCCTCCAGGGCCGTCGGGGCTTGGCTTGCGGACATGATCTCTTCTCCCACGTGCCGGATAGCCGGCTGATCGCGCAGGTCAAACGAGATGGCGCATCCTCGTGTTCCGCCTCCGACGTTGCCAAACCGGGGCAAGACGCCTAAACGGCTGGCATACACGGAGATGCACCATGAAGAAGATCGACGAGGAAGCGCTGGCCGAGGCTTACAACCGCGCGCTCGGGCTCGAGAAGGCCGGCGACATCGATGCCGCCGTCGCCGCCTACCGCGAGGTTCTGGAGATCGATCCGGAAGACCACGGCGGCGCCGCCGTACGGATTGCCTCGCTTGGCCGTGGCGAAGCGCCACCCAGGGCACCGGACGCCTATGTCGAGACGCTGTTCGACCAGCATGCCGAAAGCTTCGAGGACATTCTCGTCGAGCAGCTCGGCTACGCGGTCCCCGTGATGGTGCGCCAGCGCCTGCAGGAGCTTGGCCTCGGGCCGTTCAAGCGCATGCTCGACCTCGGCTGCGGCACCGGCCTCACCGGCGGCACCCTGCGCGACATGGTCGACGACATCACCGGTCTCGACATCTCCGAAAACATGATCGAGATCGCCCACGAGAAGGACCTCTACGAGACGCTCTACGTGGCGGAAGTCGAGGATTTCCTCGAGGACAACGACGACGAGCCCTTCGACCTGATCACCGCAACCGACGTGCTGCCCTATCTCGGCGCGCTCGAGCCGCTGTTCTTCGGCGCTTCGGAGAACATGCTGAAGGACGGCATCTTCGTCTTCTCGTCTGAGACCTTGCCCGAGGACGCCATGGCCGGCCGTGCCTATATCGTCGGCCCGCACCAGCGCTTCGCCCATTCCGAAACCTATGTGCGCGAGCGCCTTGCCGCGACCGGATTCGAGGTGCTGGAGATCGGCGAGATCAACGTGCGCATGCAGGAGGGCCATCCGACGCCCGGGCATCTGGTCATTGCGAAGTTCAAAGGCTAGGGTCTCCCGCCAGGAGGTATCCCATGACGCCACAGCGCTATTTTCTTGCCCAGGCCTATAACAATGCCTGGGCCAACCACCGGCTGCTGAAGGCCTGCAAGCGGCTGCACCGCGAGGAGCTTTCAGCGCCACGCACGAGCTTCTTTCCCTCCATCATCCATACGCTCAACCACATCCTGACGGTGGACTGGCTCTACATCAGCGCGCTCGAAGGACACTGTCTCGGCGCCCAGGCCTTCGAGCCAGAGATTCCCTTCACGCTGATCGTCGATCTCGAGCGGGAGCAGCGCGCCGCCGACCGGCGCCTCATCGATCACTGTCGACTGCTCGACCGCGAGATGCTGGAAGCCAGGGTCGAGATCCCGCGCGACACCCATGTCCAGATCGAAAGCGCGGGCCGCATCCTGCTGCATCTCTTCCAGCATCAGATCCATCACCGGGGCCAGGTGCATGCCATGCTCGCCGGCACCTCGGTGGCGCCGCCGCAGCTGGACGAATTCTTTCCCGCCGATCCCTCCGAACAGGCGCTGCGCCGCGCTGATTTCGCCGAACTCGGCTTCTCCGAAGCCCTCATCTGGAGCTGACAATGCTTTATACCGTCCTGAAGTCCCTGCACATCATATCCGACATCGTCTGGATCGGCGGCATGCTGATCAATGCCTTCGTCATCGCCATGGTGCCTCCGACGATCCGCACCGGCGTCATCACCGCGCTTCGTCCCTATGACCGCCGCGTCACCACCGCGGGCCTTGCCGGCGCCTGGATCTTCGGCCTGATCCTGGCGTTCGGCTATGTCGGCTTCTCCGGCGGCTGGCTGCACCTGAAGCTTCTGATCGTCGTCATGCTGTCGGCGCTGCACGGCATGCAGAGCGCATGGCTGCGCCGCATGGAAGCCGACCCGCACCTCGACCCGCCGGCCTTCGTGCGCGTCGCAATGCCGATCGTACTCGTTTCGGTCGTCGTCGTCGTGCTGCTGGCCGTCGTCAAGCCGTTCTAGGCTTCGACCATTGAGGCCCTGCGGCCTTTCCGGTAGGTCTGTCTTATCAATCGAGGAGGAAAGAACATGGCGAAAGTGGCATTCATCGGTCTGGGCGTGATGGGGTTTCCGATGGCCGGGCATCTGCGGGAAAAGGGCGGCCACGACGTGACCGTCTACAACCGCACCGCGGCCAAGGCCGAGGAATGGGTCAAGACATACGGCGGCACGTCCGCCCCCACCCCCGCCGAAGCGGCAAGGGACGCCGATTTCGTCTTCACCTGCGTCGGCTATGACGACGACCTGCGCTCCGTCACGATCGGCGAGACCGGCGCGCTTGCCGGCATGACGGCGGGTGCCGTCCTGATCGACAACACCACCGCCAGCGCCGAAGTCGCCCGCGAACTCTACGAGGCGGCCCGCGCGAAGGACGTCGACTTCATCGATGCGCCCGTCTCCGGCGGACAGGCGGGCGCCGAGAACGGCGTCCTCACCGTCATGTGCGGCGGCGACCAGCCGGTGTTCGACCGGGCAAAGCCGGTCATCGACGCCTATGCCCGCATGGTCGGCCTTATGGGCCCTGTCGGCGCCGGGCAGCTGACGAAGATGATCAACCAGATCTGCATCGCCGGCCTCGTCCAGGGACTGGCCGAGGGCATCCATTTCGGCAAGCAGGCGGGCCTCGACATTGAGAAGGTGGTCGAAGTCATCTCCAAGGGGGCGGCCGGCTCCTGGCAGATGGAAAACCGCCACAAGACCATGAACCAGGAGAAATACGACTTCGGGTTCGCGGTCGACTGGATGCGCAAGGATCTCGGCATCGTGCTCGCCGAAGCCCGCCGCAACGGCGCCAAGCTGCCGGTCACCGCCCTCGTCGACCAGTTCTACGGCGACGTCCAGTCGATGGGCGGCAACCGCTGGGACACATCCTCGCTGCTGGCGCGCCTGCAGAAATGACCCTCACGCCTGCATCCTCTGCAGACGACATCGTTGCGCATCTGAACACGCTGCGCAACGAAGGCAATATTGCCGGAATGGCACGCTTCGGCATCGACACGTCCACGGCGCTCGGCATCACGACTCCGCAGATGCAGGCGATTGCCCGACAGGCCGGACGCAGCCACGAGCGCGCGCTCGATCTCTGGTCGACGGGACTGCGGGACGCGCGCATGGCGGCGATCCTCACCGCCGACCCTCGGCAACTGACGAAGCAGGAGGTCCGCACCTGGGCCGGCGAGTTCAACTCGTGGGAGGTCGTCGATACCGCCGCCGACCTCTTCACGCAAACGCCCTTCTGGCAGGATCTGGTGGCGGAGTTTGCCGCGGACGACCGGGAATTTGTTCGCCGCACTGCGTTCGCCATGATCGCCGGAGCAACCGTGCACAACAAGCAGGAACCGGACGAGACCTTCATCGCCCACCTGCCGCTGATCGAAACGCACGCCGGCGACCCGCGAAACTTCGTCAGGAAGGCCGTGAACTGGGCGCTGCGCAATATCGGCAAGCGCAACCGCTTCTGCCATGTCCCGGCCCTGGCGCTCGCCGAAAACCTCGCCGCCTCGTCCGACAGGACGGCCCGCTGGATCGGCAAGGACGCGGTGCGCGAACTGAAGAGCGACAAGCTTTTGGCACGGCTGAAGGGCTGAGGTCAGCGCCGGCCGGCGGACATCACCATGTCCGTGGCCATCTGCAGCCGCACTCAGTCCTCGCCGGCCTTCTGGTTGTCGAGCGTCATGTAGTCGAGCGGCAGTTCGGTCGTGTATTTGATCTGCTCCATGGCGAAGACGGAGGAGACGTCGCGGATCTCGATCTTGGCGATCAGCCGCTTGTAGAAGGCGTCATAGGCGGCGATATCCGGCACCACGACGCGCAGCAGGTAGTCGACGTCGCCGCTCATCCGGTAGAATTCGACGACCTCCGGGAAATCCACCACCACTTCCGAGAAGCGCTTCAGCCATTCCACCGAATGGCTGGCGGTGCGGATCGAGACGAACACGGTGACCTTGGTGTTGACCTTGACCGGATCGAGCAGCGCCACCCGGCGACGGATGACGCCGTCCTCCTCCATGCGCTGGATACGGCGCCAGCACGGCGTGGTCGACAGTCCCACCTTCTTGGCGAGGTCGGCCACGGCAAGCGTCGAGTCTTCCTGGAGGATACGGAGGATTTTGCGGTCGAGACGATCCATCACACGGTCTTTCGAAATGATTTTCTCCTGCATAGCTCCATTTAGCACAATTGGGCGCATTATGTTTCAACGCGCCAGTCTATCCACACCCTCTTTCAGGAAAGGCAGGACCTCCTCCTCGAACCACGGGTTGCGCTTCAGCCAGCCGCTGTTGCGCCAGCTGGGATGCGGCAGCGGCAGAATGCGCGGCCCTTCGTTAGCGAAGGCGTACTCGCGCCAGTTCCGCACGGTCTCTGTCATGCGGCTGCGCCGGCGGGCGCCGAGATGCCAAGCCTGCGCATACTGGCCGATCGCCAGCACCAGTTCAACCTGCGGCATGGCGTCGATCACCGGCCGGCGCCAGAGCGGCGCGCATTCGCGGCGCGGCGGCAGGTCGCTGCCCTTGGCATCATAGCCCGGAAAGCAGAAGCCCATCGGCACGATCGCAAAGCGGTCGCGGTCGTAGAAGGCCTCGCGCGTCACGCCGAGCCAGCCGCGCAGCCGGTCTCCGGAGGCATCATCGAAGGGAAGTCCGCTCTCGTGGACCCGAAGCCCCGGCGCCTGCCCGGCAATCAGGATTCTTGCCTTGCGCGACAGGATGGCGACGGGCCGCGGCAGATGCGGCAGGCGATCCTGCGGCCCGCGCGCGGGGCCGTCGACGCAAAGCCGACAGTCGGAGATCGCCGCGCGCAGGGCGTCGAGCCCGTCATCCGATCTCGCTGCGGCCTCTATCTCGGTCACCCGCCAAACAGTCCTTTCAGCCAAGCCATCAACCCTTCCGCAGCGGCCGGGTCGTCCATCATCCCGTGCCGTATCCGCCAGTCTCTCGGTCTCTCGAACGTGCCGGCCCAAAGCCCATGCTCGGCCGTGCGCGCCTCCCGCTCCTGCGACGAATAATCGCCGGAGGCGACGGCCAGGCCGAGGCGCACCAGTTCGGCATTGATGTCGAGCGCGCCATCGCGGCAGGTCACCAGCAGCCGCTCGTAGCGGTCCCGGTCCGATCCGCTGCACACCACCGAGGCGGCAGAACTAAGGCCTTCGAGGGCCGCCCGCGCCTCTTCGCCGCAGGACCAGTCGTCGCCGGACGCATCCTGGCAGACCTGGCGTGCCTCCGGTGCGTCGAGCCCCAAGAGCCGCAGCCGCTCGGCGCCCGCCGCCAGCGTGTCGCCGTCGATGGCGACAAAGGGGCCGTTCAGATGCAGGGACGCGACGTCGTCGAGCTTGGCGGCGAGCAGCGCGCCCAGGAAGACCAGGGCCAGCAGCAGGCCCGAACCGCGCAGTTTCCGGATGAGTGATGTCACGATCCCGCCTTAATCAAGAACAGAAGCTTCAGGGAAATGGCAAACAAATCCTTGCCTGGCAGCATCTTCTTAAGATTTCCCGCCTAGTCTCACAACCATTGGGGATATCGATCCAGTGGTTATGAGTAACGGCGTCAGCACCTCGACCGATAAGAACATCGTCGACCTGTCACGGAGCAACCGCAACAGAGCGGTCTCGAAGACGGTTCGCGCGACCCGTGAGCGTCTCCAGACCACCGGCAACAGCACGAAGTTCTTCGATCGCGACGCGCTGGCGCTGCATGTCAACGCCATGCTCCAGAGCGCGCTGGTGACGCCGATCTTCGTCGCCGTCGTTACGGCGATCGGCCTCTACATCAACCCTGCCTCCAACCTGATCGCCTGGGCCCTGCTCGCGCTGAGCACCCATGCCATCAACGTGCTGGCGGCGCGCCGCGCCAGCCGCATCGAGATCACCACGCTCAACACCGCGTCCTGGCGCATGCGCCTGCTCTGCGGCCAGATCCTGGTCGGCTGCAGCTGGGCCTTGTTCTCGCTGCAGGGCTGCGAGACCTGTTCCGGCGACAGCTTCTACTTCTACAAAGGCGCGGTGCTGCTGGTCGCCATCTCCATCAGCGCCATGAACGGCGTCATGCTGCGCCAGGGCGTGCTGTTCGGCTTCGTGCCGCTGATCCTGACGCTGCTCGTCTCGGCGGTCCTGTCGCGCCACATGCTCGACATCGGCATGACGGCGATGTGCTCGATCGCGGTGGTCTTCTTCCACTATATCGCCGATCGCCAGTACCGCTCGAACCTCACCCTGATGTCCTACCAGTCGGAGAAGGACGAGCTGATCGCCGAGCTCGAAGTGGCGAAATCCATGTCCGACGAGGCCCGCCGGCGCGCCGAGGAGGCAAACCTTGCGAAATCCCGCTTCCTCGCCTCGATGTCGCACGAGCTGCGCACGCCGCTC
The DNA here is from genome assembly GCA_000722615.1 of Pseudorhizobium pelagicum. Lineage (GTDB taxonomy): Bacteria > Pseudomonadota > Alphaproteobacteria > Rhizobiales > Rhizobiaceae > Neorhizobium > Neorhizobium pelagicum. Next base: position 173,306 of record JOKI01000011.1, read on the forward strand.
AACGCCATCCTCGGCTTTTCGGAGGTGATGCACTCGGAGGTGCTCGGTCCGCTGTCCAACCCCACCTACCGGGAATATGCCGGCGACATCCATCGCTCCGGCCAGCACCTGCTCGACCTGATCAACGAGATCCTCGACCTGTCCCGCATCGAGGCCGGCCGCTACGAGTTGAACGAGGATGCCCTGTCGCTGCTGGAGATCGCCGAGGACTGCATCGGCATGGTGCAGCTGCGCGCCGCCGGCAAGAGCATCAGCTTCCACCAGCAGTTCGAGCCGACCCTTCCGCAGATCTGGGCCGACGAGAAAGCCATCCGCCAGGTGGTGCTCAACCTTTTGTCGAATGCCGTGAAGTTCACGCCGCAGGGCGGCGAGGTCACCGTCAAGGTCGGCTGGACGGCGGGCGGCGGGCAATATGTCGCGATCAAGGACAATGGCCCGGGCATTCCGGAAGAGGAAATCCCGATCGTGCTGTCGGCCTTCGGCCAGGGCTCGATCGCCATCAAGAGCGCCGAACAGGGCACCGGCCTCGGCCTGCCGATCGTCCAGGCGATCCTTGCCAAGCACGACGGCCAGTTCATCCTGCGCTCCAAGCTGCGCGAGGGCACAGAGGCGATCGCCATCCTGCCCGCCACCCGCGTCCTCCAGAGCCTGCCGGCCTTCGACGACGCCGCGCCGGTGCAACGGCGTCGCAAGACGTTTGCCTGAACCGTCGCCGGGCTATTGGCCGACGATCTTCATGAACTCCGGGTCCTTGACGAAGTCCTGCAGGTCATTGTCGCTGGCCTTCGGGTTTGAAAGCTCCTTCAAGCGCCGCTTGTAGGTATTGTCCAGCAGTACGGCCTTGCGACTTGCCCGCAGCGCCGCCTTGCGCGCCTCCGCCCGTTCTTCGTCGCTCGCCCCCAAGCTTGCCAGATTATGGTGCCGCTGGCCATTGGCCGCTGCCATGATCAGCCAGTAGCGGGCCATCTCGGTGGCCGCCGTATCCTCCAGTTCGTCACCGATCTCCAGGACCTTCTCGTAGCCTCGATCCTCATAGAGGAGCGCGTTCAGGACATACATGGTGTGGTCGAAAGAAGGCTGGTCGACGCTGGCGATGTATTTCATCATCGAGGCGTTGTCGCGCTCGGCAAGCTCCTTCGCGATCACGCGGATCTGGTCGATCGCCTTCGGCAGGTCCTGAAGTCCAACCCGGCTCATCAGCTGTTCGACATGCAGGAACAGCGAGGACAGATACAACCGCGTGTAGAGGTAGAGAAACACGAAACCGGACACCAGTCCGACCACCAGGATGAAGGGGCCGGCTGCCGCGAGCGTGGCGCCGCTGCGCACTTGGAGAAAGCCCGTGAACGACTGGATATAGCCGCCGACGGAGGTGATCTGGCTCAGCCCCACCCCGACGATCATCGTGGTCAGCCATTCCGAAATCCGCTCCATATTCGTATTGGTGCTCATCAACCGGTTGTTTGCGCTGCCCCGCTTGCCACCGGCTGTGACGGTGGGATCTTCGCCGGTCGACAACACGCGCGGGACCGAAAACAGGAAGCCCAGCGCGGCGCCGGCCGCTGCGGACGCAAAGAGAATGAGCCCGCCCAAACCGATAGCACTGGCGACGCCGCCGAATTGGGAGAGGACCAAGCAGATGGCCGTCGTTGCCGCGCCGATCAGTCCCACAAGCCCCAGAAAGGCCGCACGCTGATCTCGCTCACGCGATTCCGGACTGACCGCCCTCAGCCCCGCCAATGACTGCAACATGTCGACCCCTCCGGTTGCGCTCATTAAGCAATACAACCATAAGGGGTCTAAAAGTCAACCGGCTCGTTTTAGAATGCAGACGGACCTGAGGCGAGAAGGGCCTTCCACACGCACCACAGCACAAACAGCCCGTTGGCGCACAACAGGCAGAAGACCGCAAACGAGCCGAGATCCTTGGCGTGCCGGCCGACGGTGGATATCTCCGGGGAGATGCGATCGACCAGTTCCTCGATTGCCGTGTTGAGCGCCTCCACGGCAAACAGCACCAGCATCAGCACGACGAAGACGAGATAATCGGCAGGCTCGGCGCCGATCACGGCAAACAGCACGAGCCCCAGCAGGAAGGCCACCACCTCCGTGCGGAAGGCCTCCTCCTGCCAGCAGCGGCGCAGGCCCTGCATCGAATAGCGCGTTGCGGCCAGCAGCCGTCGCGGGCCGCTCGCCTTCCTGATGTCACTCTCCCGGTCCCGGGGCGCTCGTTCCACGCTCACGTCCCTGCGCTGACACCCGCCTGCTCGAAGGTCGCCATGCCCGAATGGCAGGCGGCGGCGGCCTTGACGATGCCGGCGGCAAGGGCCGCGCCCGTCCCCTCGCCCAGCCGCATGCCGAGCGCCAGGAGCGGCGTCTTGCCGAGCATCTCGATCGCCTTCAGGTGGCCGGGCTCGCCCGAGACATGGCCGAGCAGGCAGTGATCGAGCGCGGCGGGATTGGCGGCCTTCAGGATGGATGCCGCGGCCGTCACCACGTAGCCATCGAGCAGCACCGGGATCTTCTCCACGCGCGCCGCCAGAATCGCGCCGGCGATCGCCGCGATCTCGCGGCCGCCGAGCCGGCGCAGCACCTCGAACGGATCCTTCAGGTGGTCCTTGTGGAATTCCACCGCCGTCTTCACCGCGGCAATCTTCCGCTCCAGCAGCTCGCCGTGCGAACCGGTGCCCGGGCCGACCCAGTCCTCCGCCTCGCCGCCATAGAGCGCCAGGTTGATGGCGGCAGCAATCGTCGTGTTGCCGATGCCCATTTCGCCGATGCAGAGAAGATCCGTGCCGCCGGCAATTGCCTCCATGCCGAACGCCATGGTCGCGGCGCAGTCGCGCTCCGAGAGCGCCGGTTCGCAGGTGATGTCGCCGGTCGGATAGTCGAGTGCCAGGTCGAAGATCTTCAGGCCGAGGTCGTGGGTGACGCAGATCTGGTTGATCGCCGCACCACCGGCCGCAAAATTCTCCACCATCTGCTGGGTCACGGAGGACGGGAACGGCGTGATGCCATGCTTGGTCACGCCGTGGTTGCCGGCAAAGATCGCCACCAGCGGCCGTGTCACCGCCGGGGGACGCCCGGTCCAGGCCGCCAGCCACATGGCGATTTCCTCCAGCCGCCCGAGCGAGCCCGGCGGCTTGGTCAGCTGCGCGTCGCGCTCGCGCGCCGCCACCAGCGACCGCGGGTCGGGGCCCGGCAGATTCTGCAGCAGGGCTCGGAAATCGTCAAAGGGCAGGCCGCTCACGCTCATGGACATCTTCTCTCTCGTCTGCTGCCGGCGCTTGTGTTTACCGGCAAATCAAGATTTGCTGCTGCTCTCTTAGTCGGGCATTCCGGGAGGGACAACTGCCAAACGTGATGGACTTCGTGGCCGACCTGGCCCGCTCGCTCGGTTTTCTGAGCCGCCTGCCGATCCCGTCCCGGTTCTTCGAGGGCCACGACGGCACCGTCAGCCGTGCCGTGCGTGCCTTTCCGCTCGCCGGTCTGGTGCTGGCCCTGCCCGCGGGGCTGCTGCTCTGGCTGCTTCTCGAATGGGAGGCGGAGCCTCTCCTTGCCGCATTGATTGCGCTTTCGGTTATGACGCTGCTCTCCGGCGCGCTTCACGAGGACGGGCTGGCGGACACGGCCGACGGCTTTGGCGGCGGACGCGACACGGAGAACGTCCTGTCGATCATGAAGGACAGCCGCATCGGCAGCTACGGCGTGATCGCGCTGATCCTGTCCTTCGGCCTGCGGGCGACGGCATTGGCCGCCCTCGCCCATGGTTCGCTTGCCCTGCCGGCCCTGGCGGTTCTCTCGGCCGCGACGCTCAGTCGCGCCCTGATGGTCTTCCACTGGCATGCCCTGCCGCCGGCGCGTCCGGGGGGCGTGGCGGCCGGCGCCGGCAGCCCGCAAACCGAGGCCCGCAACATCGCGCTCGCCAGCGCGGTGCTCGTCTGCCTGATCCTGCTGCTTCCCGCCATCGGTCTCCTTCCCATTCTCTCCGCCCTGGCGCTCGCCGCACTTGCCGTCTACGGCTTCACCCGCTACGCCCGCGGCAGGATCGGCGGCCATACCGGCGACACCATCGGAGCGGCCCAGCAGGCTGGCGAAATCGTGTTTCTCATCGCCCTTGCGCTCGCCGCCTGAACCGCCGATATGACCCCCATGCTTTCGCCCTGCGTCCTTCTCTGCGCCATCGACGACACGACCGGTTTCTGCTTCGGCTGCGGACGCACGCGCGATGAGATCGCGGGCTGGATGAACTTCAGCGACGGCGACCGCCGGTCGCTGATGGACGCTCTGCCGGCCCGCCTCGAGGCCATCGAGCGCAAGCCGCGCCGCCAGACGAAACGGCGGCTGGCGCGGGAGCAGCCGCAATGAACGGCCTCACCTTCGTCCTGCTGGTCCTCGGCGCCGGGCTCGTGCTGCTGGTCTTCAACCACGACAGCGGCCAGACCTTCGGCATGGCCAACGAGGATTTCGGCCAGTTGCTCTACCTGCTGCCGATCGCCGGCCTGCTCTCGGTCGGCATCCTCGCCGGCCAGCGCGGAAACCTCTCCCAAATCCTGCGCTACATCGCCATCTGGCTGGTGATCATCATGGCGCTCGTAGCGGCCTATCTCTACCGCTTTGACCTGCAGCAGGTCGGCGCGCGTCTGTCGGCCGGGCTGATGCCCGGCAGCGCCGTCGAGGTCAGCACCAGCGGCGGCGCCCGCGAAGTCATCATCCATCGAGGAATGAGCGGGCATTTCCAGGCTCCGGTGGACGTCAACGGCCAGTCGGTCGACATGCTCGTCGATACCGGCGCCAGCGCCGTCGTTCTCTCCTACGCCGACGCGGAGCGCATCGGGCTCAACCCGCGGCAGCTGTCCTATACGGTGGTCGTGCAGACGGCGAACGGCCGCGCCAGTGCCGCGCCGGTGCGCCTGTCGGACATCTCAATCGGTCCGATCGTCCGCCGCGACATCCGGGCCATGGTCACCGAGGAGGGAAGGCTCGACCAGAGCCTGCTCGGCATGAGCTTCCTCTCGACGCTCAGCTCCCTGCAGATCCAGACCGACGAACTGCGGCTCAGCGACTAGGGATTGCGATGCTCCGCGGCCGTCGCCGTTGCGGCGGGAATGGAGGAAATCGACATACCGCGCCCTCAGCTCCGGCATGTCGATCCTGCCCTCGATCCAGTCTTCCACATGGGACAGGAACTGCGGTTCGGTCTCGAATTCGGCGCCATGCGATTCCAGCCGTGCAAGCACCCGCTCCACAATCCGCCGTCTGGTCTCGACCGTCATGCCTCTGCTCCCTCAATCACGATAGCTGGAACAGATCCGGGTTGGAAAAGGTCTTGGACGTGCTCAGCAGAGCCGCCGCGGCAGCAAGCTTCATAGGGTCGACCAACCCCATGCGGTACAGACGGATGATGGCACGCCCCAAAGGCGCGTCGTCCGAGGAAACTTCCTGCGGTGCGCGCTCCGTGACCACCAGCAGAAATGCGTCGCGCATGGCGCTCACGTCCTGGGGCGTGAAAATCGAGGTCCGGAACGCCTGGAATTTTGGCTGCACGTGCTTTTCCTTCATCCATCGTCGCGGCGAACCGGCAACCGGAATGTTTAACGAAACTATAATTTAGCAGCATGTAACGGGAAAGAGGCCGACTGTACGTTAGCCGACAAATCCACCGGGCGACTTCGGGGCTAGTTGCGCAGCCGGTAGCCGGTGCGGAAGATCCAGGCAACCAGCGACAGGCAGATTACCAGGAAAAGCCCGATCATGGCGAGGCTGATCACCGGGTTCACATCGGCGATCTCGTAGAAGCTCCAGCGGAAGCCGCTCACCAGGTAGAGCACCGGATTGAAATGGCTGACCGTCTGCCAGAAGGGCGGCAGCATGTCGATCGAGTAGAAGCTGCCGCCGAGGAAGGTGAGCGGCGGCACCACCAGCATCGGCATGATGTTGAGCTGCTCGAAGTTCTTCGCCCAGATGCCGATGATGAACCCGGCCAGGCTGAAGGTGATGGCCGTCAGCACCAGGAAGACCACCATCATCACCGGATGGGCAATGGAGATGTCGACGAAGAAGGACGCGGTGCCCAGGATGATCAGTCCGATGATCAGCCCCTTGCTCGCCGCCGCACCGACATAGCCGAGCAGGATTTCCGTCATCGCGACCGGCGCCGAGAGAATCTCGTAGATCGTCCCGGTGAACTTCGGGAAATAGATCCCGATCGAGCCGTTGGCGATGCACTGCGTCAGCAGCGTCAGCATGATCAGTCCCGGCGTGATGAAGGCGCCGTAGGAAATTCCGTCGATCTGCTCGATCCGCGACCCGATCGCGGTGCCGAAAACGATGAAGTACAGAGATGTGGTGAGCACCGGCGAAACGACGCTCTGCAGGAGCGTGCGGCGCATGCGCGCCATTTCGAACAGGTAGATTGCTTTTACGGCTTCGAAGTTCATGCCTTTTTCTCCACCAGTTCGACGAAGATGTCCTCGAGCGAGCTCTGCCGCGTCGACAGATCACGGAATTCGATGCCCTGTGCGGTGAGCGCGCCGAGCAGCATGGCAATGCGCCCCTGCTCCCCCTCGCCCTGGTATTCGTAGATCAGCGCCCCGCCGTTCTCGGCAAGCGAGACGTTGTAGGCGCCCAGCGCCTCCGGCAGGGCGGTCATGGGTTCGGTGAGTTCGAGGCGCAGTTCCTTGCGGCCGAGCTTCTTCATCAGCGCCGCCTTCGCCTCGACGAGCAGCAGCTCGCCGCCGCTGATGACGCCGACGCGGTCGGCGATCTCCTCGGCCTCCTCGATATAGTGGGTGGTGAGGATGATCGTCACGCCGTCCTGGCGCAGCTTCTCGACCACCTGCCACATCTCACGCCTGAGCGTCACGTCGACGCCGGCCGTCGGCTCGTCGAGGAAGAGGATGCGCGGGTCGTGCGCCAGAGCCTTGGCGATCAGCACCCGCCGTTTCATGCCGCCGGAGAGTTCGCGCAGCGTGTTGTTGCGCTTCTCCCACAGCGACAGATCCTTCAGAACCGCCTCGATGCGGGCCGGGTCGGCCTTCTTGCCGTGCACGCCGCGCGAGAAGGTGACCGTGTTCCAGACCGTTTCGAACTGGTCGGTCGTCAGCTCCTGCGGCACGAGGCCGATCATGGCCCGCGTCTTGCGGAAATCCTTGACCACGTCGTTGCCGCCGACCAGCACCTGGCCGCCGCTCGGATTGACGAGGCCGCAGACGATCGAGATCAGCGTCGTCTTGCCGGCGCCGTTCGGGCCGAGCAGCGCGAGGATCTCGCCCTCCTCGATCTCGAGGTCGACGCCTTTGAGCGCCTGGAAGCCGTTGCCGTAGACTTTGGTGAGATTGCGAATGGAAACGATGGGCGCCAAGGGGGGACCTTCAAGGACTTAGGGGGTGAGGTCGCCAATATAGGCGCGGCGGGCGGCGAAACCATCCCCGTAATCAAAACACTGTGTTTCGTCCCGGGTTGTTTTGCCCCCCCCCGGGTTCGCCAATGCCTCTGCCGGTCAGCTGTAGACGCTGAGGAAGAACTGTGCCGAGACGACGATCAGGAAGATCCCGAAACCCATCTCCAGCTGCCGCTTGCTCATGGCATGCGCCAGCCGCGCGCCATAGGGCGCCATCAGCAGCGTGATCGGGATCAGCAGCGCGACCGCCAGCCAGTTGATATAGCCGGTGGAAAAGGGCGGCAGGCCCGCCTCGCCCCAGCCGGCCCAGAGATAGCCGAACAGCCCGGGCAGCGAGATCAGCACGCCGACGCCGGACGAGGTCGCCACCGCCTGGTGGATCGGCCGCCCGTAGAGGGTCATGAAGGTGTTGTTGAGCACGCCGCCGCCGATCCCCATCAGGCCCGACAGGATGCCGATCGCAACGCCGACGAGGAACTTGAACGGATTGCGCGGCAGGTCTTCGCCGAGCTGCCAGCTGGCGCGGTTGAAGATCATCCGGAAGGCGAGCACCAGCGCGATCACCGCAAAGATCAGCCGCAGCTCCGTGCTCGAGGCCTTGGCCGCGACGGCCGCCGCAAGCAGCGTGCCGAGCGGTACGGCGATCGCCCAGCCCTTCAGCAGCTGCATGTCGACGGCGCCGCGCTGCCGGTGCGCCATGAAGGAGCGGATCGAAGTCGGCACGATGATCGCCAGCGAAGTGCCGAGCGCCAGATGCATGCGCACCTCCTCCGGCACGCCGAGCAGGCCGAAGACGTGGAAGAAGATCGGCACGAGGATCGCCCCGCCGCCGATGCCGAACATACCGGCCAGCAGGCCGGCGACGACACCGGCCGCGGCCAGAGCGAGGACGAAGGGAAGGATTTCGGAAATCGGGGGCATGGCGGCTCGCTCGAAGCGGCCGAACGGCCGCGCATGGACTGCGGAAGCACGACTTGTGGCACCAAGTCACTTGTCAGACAAGTCGGCCCTGCCGCATCCCGGTACGACGGCCTGCAGCCGTCGCGCTAGTCGCAGAACCGGGAGCCGGACTTGCGCGAGCGCAGGTCGAAGTGGAAGTGGTTCCAGTGCTCCTTGTTGCTGCCGGGGCCGAGCACCGTGTGGAAGTACTTGCAGCTGTCGTCGCGCACCGTGTTGAGCAGGCCGCGCTCGCGGAAGGCGAAGATGCTCTTCTTGCGCACGTCGATGCGCTTGCCGTTCTTCAGCACGAACTTGCCCAGGTCGATGGCATTGCCGCGGGCATGCTCCGACATCGGGTTGCGCTTCTGGCGGCTGTTGTTCATGCGCCGGCAGGAATAGCCGCCCATGGATTCGATCGTCTTGACGCCGGAGAGGTAGCGGTAGCGCGAGGATGGCGCGAGTTCGAACTTGACCCATTTCGCCAGCGCCAGCGTCGTCTGGCAGTTGAGCTTGGTTGCCGGCTTCAGGTCGATGTTGCCGGAAAAGCCGCTGAGCAGCACGGGATAATCGATGCCGCAGCTCGGCCCGTCGGCGATCCGCTGGATGTCGCGGAATTCGACGCCGAGGCGGCGCAGCTCGGCGCGGCAGCTGACCTCCGACTGCGGCATCACCGCGCGCGGCTGAATCGGCGCACGCTCGGTCATGGGATTGCTTGGTGCCAGCATGGCCACCTGCTGCGGCTCCTCCGGCGGCAGGCGCGTCGGCGCCACCACCGGCGTCTGGTCGCCCCAGACCATCGTCTGGTTGCCGCCGCCGGCGGGCTGCAAGCCCTCGCCCTGGCGCTTCGGCGGGATCATGATCATCTGGTCGTCCTGGGCGGGCGCGGCGACCGTGGAAGCGCCAAGCGCCATGGGGCTGTCGGTGCCGATGCCGTCGACCACCGGCTGGCTGGTCGCACCCTCGGCGATCATCAGGTCCTGCTCCTGCGCCAGCCCGACCACCTCGCTTCCGGCGGAGGCATCGGTGAAACCGAACTGCGCGTCCATGTTGACGCCCTCGTCGGGGACGCGCAGGAAATTGCCGCCGGATGCGGGCTGCGCAAGCGCCTCGTCGCTGTCGATCATCGGCAGCGCGCCCGACTGCACCGGAGCCGGCTGCATCGGCGCATTCATCCCAGGGTAAGGCTGGCTGTAGTCGGCAGCGCCGGCCTGCGACACGGGGGCGGCCGGTGCCGGGTAGCTCTGCTGCGAGGCGATCGGCTGCGACATCGGACCGATGGCGCTGACCCGCGTCTCACCGTCGATGCCGGCTTGCGGCACCAGCCCTTCGGCGGTGCAGCTCACCAGCATCGTCGTGATCATCAGCGAGGCCAGGGCCTGCCGCGAAAGGGAAGCATACGCCATACCAGTTGCCGCTCTCGGTGCCGAAATGGCACATTCGGCAAGGGTATGCGAACGAGGTAAATGAAGGCTTTCGCAAAGGTGACGACATCAAGGTATGTTCGTGGCACGGGCCGGTCGACCGGCCTGTCAGCCCCGGCTCAGGTGCCGGCCGCACCGAGCCTTTTCATCCGCTCCAGCCAAGGCTCGCCTCGGAACCTGACGCCGCCGACGCCGCCGATCAGGGTCGCCCTCACCGGCTTGATACCGACGAAGCGCAGGATGCCGATCTTGAACGCCTTCAGGCTGTGGCTGCCGTAGTAAAAGCGATAGAACCAGGCGGGCATGCCCATGGTGATGATCACGCGGGCCGACTTACCGGCCAGCAGCCCGTTGCGCAACGGCGGCCCGTCGATGTCGTAGGCGAAGCCCGGACGCGCCACCTGCTCCAGAAAGGCCTTCATGAGCGCCGGCATCTCGCCCAGCCAGAGCGGATAGACGAAGACGAGATGATCGGCTGCCGCGATCGCCGTCTGCGCCTGCGCGATGGCCGGGCCGACGACGCCCTCCTCCTGCTCCTGCTGCGAGTGCAGGAACGGAATGGTCATCGTCGCGAGATCGATCCGCTCGACCGCGTGGCCAGCCCGCCCTGCGCCGGCGGCATAGGCGTCGGCCAGGGCATGACAGAGATGCCGCTCGCTGCTGTCCGGATGCCCCTGGATGATCACGATCTTCCGCATTGCCCGCTCCCCTGTGCCCTGGCGGCACGTTAGCAGCGGCGATCACCCTTCTCGTTGACCGGAATCAAAAGGCCCGCCGGCATCGCTGCCGACGGGCCTGTCTCTGTTGACGGTGTGGCTCAGGCCGCGCGGGCACCCGCGGATCCGTAGGATCCCGATGTCGCATGGCCGTCCATCCGGAAGGCGGAGAGCAGATGCTGCAGCTGCACGCTCTGCTCGGCCAGCGTCTGGCTGGCCGCCGTGGTCTCCTCCACCATGGCCGCGTTCTGCTGGGTCATCTGGTCCATCTGGTTGACCGACGAATTGATTTCCTGCAGCGCCGTCGCCTGTTCCCTGGACGCGGTGGCGATGGTCTCGACGTGGGCGTTCACCCGCTCGACGAGCTGGGCGATCTCCACCAGCGCCTCGCCGGTGGAGCGAACGAGCGCCACGCCGCTCTCCACTTCCCGTCCGGAATTGCTGATCAGCGTCTTGATCTCCTTGGCCGCATTGGCCGAGCGCTGTGCAAGCTCGCGGACTTCCTGGGCAACGACGG